>OZ241855.1:0-1643464 GCA_965202785.1 Thermodesulfobacteriota bacterium
GCAGAGCTGGTCGGCTGGTCCGCCCTGGCCCACTCGCTTGACGTTGCCGCGCCAGTCCGCAATCTCTCCTGCGTTTCGCAAAGGCATGTTCGCGGAGGCAAGCGAAGCGACGGCACCTGGAATATCTATGACAAGAGGTACCGCCCGGAGTCGACGCTCGAAGGACACCTGACCTTCGCAATGCGTCATGAAACGATCGATCTTCTGGTCCTCAAAAGAATTCTCCAGGCGGTTCCCGAGACCGCGCTTGTCGAAATGATCCGCGCCAAGCCGAGGGGGACCACGACGCGGAGGATATGGTTCTTCTTTGAGACTCTGACCGGCAAGCGCCTCGACATTGCAGACGCCCCGGCGGCCACGGCCGTCGATGCCCTTGATCCGAACCATTACTATACAGGCGAACGGATGATTTCACCGCGACACCGGGTCCGCAACAACCTTCTGGGTAACGGGAGCCTGTGTCCCATTATAAGACGAACCCCGAAACTCGAGAAAATGATTGCTCTTGATCTCCCGGCAAAGACGCGGGATACAATCGGAAAAGCCGGTGCGCAACTCATAGCGCGCGCCGCGAGCTTCGCGCTGCTCGAAGACAGCCGGGCGAGTTTTGAGATCGAGGGGGAACGTCCGCCGGTTAACCGGCTCGAGCGGTGGGGGCGCGCGGTTATGGAAGCTGGGAAAAGACCCCTGCGCCAATCGGAAATTTATCGTCTTCACAGCGTCCTGATGGGTGACGATCGTTTCAGAACCACAGGATACAGGACAGAAGAGGTGTTTCTCGGCCCTCGCAACCGCAATTATGAGCCCCTGCCCGAGTTTATAGGAGCGCCCCAGGGTGATGTTACGCATCTCATGACCGCGCTTGACGAATGCGGCGACCGCCTGCGCCACTCAGGCGTCGACCCCGTTCTCCACGCCGCCTGCGTGGCGTTCGGGTTCGTATATATCCATCCGTTTACCGACGGAAACGGGCGTCTGCACCGCTGCCTGATTCACCAGATACTGGCGGAGCGCAAATTCACGCCCCCGGAGATGGTATTTCCCGTTTCATCCGTAATGCTGACCCGCATAGATGACTACGGAGCCACATTGCGGGCGCATTCCGGTCCGCTGATGCAGTTCATAGCCTGGAGGGCACTGCCGGACGGCAATGTGGAGATCACAAACGATACCTCGGACCTCTACCGCTATTACGACTGCACGAACGAAGCGGAATTTCTCTACGACTGCATTCTGCAGACGACAGAATTCGACCTGCCGCGCGAAATCGACTACCTCAAGCGCCACGACGCTGTCGTGAAACGGATCATAAACGCCTTTGAAATGCCGGGTCGGACAGCGGAAGACATAATCATGCTCATTCGTCGCAATGGGGGCATTTTTCCCAGGAAACGCCGCAAGAAAGAATTCGCCAAGCTTGCTGAAAAAGAGATTGCCTCACTTGAAGCGATGGTGGCGGAGGGGTTCGCCGGTTTCGACCAAGAGTGAGGCTTTGAGTTCAGGCCGGCTTTTCCATACCGCCCTACGGCAGATCAGCTCGAGTGGCTCCTTTTATAAGCTCGCGGGCGACTTCAAAAGTTTTTTCAGACACGCTTTTTCCGGCAAGCATCCTGGCAAGTTCCTCTACCCTCTCCTCTTCACCGAGGGCATCCACCGAGACATCCGTTTCACTTTCGCTTGATTCCTTCGCAACCAGCAGATGGGTGTTTGCGAACTTAGCAACCTGAGGGAGGTGCGTTATGCACACTACCTGGCTCTGGTCCGAGAGGTCCTTTATTTTCCTCCCTATGCTCTCGGCCACAACTCCCCCTATCCCGGCATCCACTTCGTCGAATATGAAGATCGAGCCTGAATCGCCGGTGGAAACGAAGCTTTTAAGCAAAAGCATTATTCTTGAGAGTTCTCCGCCGGAAGCGACCCTGTTAACGGGCCTCGGAGCCTGGCCCGGGTTGGCGGAGAAAAGAAACTGCACGCTGTCGCGGCCGTCTCCCGAGAGATCCTTTTCAGAAAACTCCACCTCGAAACGGGCGTTTTTAAGCCCCACGGACTCTGCCTGCCCGGAGAAAAGATCCTGAAGCCGCTTGGCTCCCGCTTTTCTTGCGGCCGAAATCGAAGAAGCAAGAGCGGAAACCGTCTCCCGCAGGGAATCCCTTTTCCGCTCGATTTCCTCAAGCATCCCGGCCGAATTCTCAAGGCCTTCAAGCTCGGATTCGATCTCGTGCTGCTTTTTTATTATCTCCTCGATTGAATCCCCGTGCTTTCTCTTGAGCCTCCCTATCTCTTCAAGCCTCGAGAGCACCTCTTCAAGTCTCTGGGGGTTGTGTTCTACCTTTCCCGCGAATTCACTCAGACCGTAGAAAACATCCTCGGTTTCTATGAGTATGGCCGCTATTCTGTCACGAAGTTCCCCGAGAGATGAATCAAGGTCAGAAACCTCCTCAAGGTGCGAGAGAGCCTGTTTCAGAAAGCCCATCGCCGAGCTCTCCCCCTCGTACACACACCCGGTCGCGCTTGTGAGAGAAGATGAGAACCTCTCTGAGTTCTCAAGCCTCACCCTCTCCGCCTCAAGCTCGGAATCCTCATTCGGCGCAGGGGAGACTTTTTTTATCTCTTCAGCCTGGAATCTGAGATAATCCTCTTTTTCCGCCCCCTCCTGCTCTTTTTTCCTCAGAGCCTCAAGCTCATTCTCCGCGCGCACGAGCTCGGCGTAGGAGGCCTTGTATCCGGAGACTTCATGTTCAAGTTGAGAAAAAGCGTCTATATAACTTAAATAATTGCTTTTCTTAAGAAGGCTCTGGTGTTCATGCTGACCGAACATGTTAACAAGTCCGTCGGTCACCCCGGAGAGAGTCCCGAGCGTCGCCATCGAACCGTTTATATAAATCCTGTTCTTCCCGCCCGGGTTAAAGACCCTTTTTATGACAAGCTCGCCTTCTCCCTCCCCGATACCGAACTGCTCGAGTTTCTCCCCGATACCGCAGTCGCCCGGAATTTCGAAAAAAGCTTCTACCGATGTCTGCCTGTCGGCTGATTTAACGTGGTCCGCCGTAAACTTGTCACCGAGGATTATGTTTATGGCGTCAACAATCAGGGATTTTCCCGTACCCGTCTCCCCGGTAATTATGTTCAGGTTTGCCCCGAAACTGATGGAAATCTCATCTATTATGGCGAAATTCTTAAGCCTGAGTTCAACAAGCATCTGTTTTTAAAGCCCCCTGCCATACCTTCGCGGAACCGGCAGTTCCGCGAAAATCCCCCCGAGCCCCCGAAAGGTTCAGCTCCTTACCTGACCAGTTCCCGTTACCACGAACTTCGAAGTGGTCAGCTCCTCAAGCCCCATCGGGCCAAACGCGTGCAGTTTTGAAGTGCTTATGCCTATTTCAGCGCCAAGACCCAACTGGAAACCGTCATTGAACCTGGTCGACGTATTCACCATGACCGCGGAGGAATCCACTTCTTTTATGAATTTCTCAGAGTTTTCAGCGTCTTTCGTAACTATGGCGTCAGTATGCATGGAGCCGTAAGTCTGTATATGGCTTATAGCCTCGTCAATCGTCGAAACGACCCTTACGTTAAGGACAAGGTCAAGATACTCCTCGTACCAGTCCTCTTCTGCCGCCGGGGCCACGTGGGGAACAAGCTTCCTAGTGTTCTCGCAGCCCTTTATGCTTACTCCCTCTCCCTCAAGCCCCTCTATTGTGGCCGGCAGGAAATCACTCGCCACAGAGGAGTGCACGAGCATTGTCTCCATGGAGTTACACACTCCGGGTCTCTGGACTTTCGCGTTCCGGCAGATTTCCTCGGCCATCCCGAGATCCGCATGCTCATCCACGTAAACGTGGCAGACCCCCTTGTAGTGCTTAAGAACCGGAATCCTTGAGTTCTCCGCGACAAACCTTATAAGCCCCTCCCCTCCTCTTGGGATAATGAGATCTATTTTGTCCTCGAGCTTGAGCATTTCGGTCACGACCTCTCTGTCGGCAACCGGAACGACCTGGGCCGTGTACGGCGAAAGACCGCTTTGGGAAAGGGAATCGGCCATAAGTCTGGAGATGGCGAGGTTCGATCTTATCGTTTCCGAACCGCCACGGAGAATTACGCAATTGCCCGATTTAACGCAGAGTCCCGCGGCGTCGGCCGTAACACCCGGCCTTGACTCATAAATAATCCCTATGACTCCCAGGGGAATTCTTTTTTTCTCAACGGAAAGCCCGTTCGGCCTATCCCACTTTGCCGATATCTTGCCCACGGGGTCTGGAAGCTCCGCTATCTCCCGCAGTCCGTCGGCCAGGGAACTTACCCTCGAGGGGTTAAGCCTCAGGCGGTCCACAAGGGCGCCTGAGAGACCTTTTTCCTCGGCGTCAGAAACGTCCTTTGAGTTTTCCGAGAGCAGATTGCCGGTTTCCCTTACCAGAAGGTCCGCGAAGCGCAAAAGGAAGTCGTTTTTCTGGGAAGACGGGGCGGAAGCCAAGGTTCTTGAGGCTTCCCTTGAATTCTCGGCGATACCGCTGATCAGCTGAGCTGGGCTCATTGAGTCAGAAGCCCCCGATTCATTGTTTGAAGCAGACATCCGTGTTTCCGAGAAAAACTTTAACGCAATCCTAATTATTATGATCTATAAACGCGAATAAAAGAAGCGGCTTCGAAGAGACGGCCCCCAGGCCCCCCTTATCCCATGCTCACCACGTCGCGCGCACGCAGGTAATCGAGTATCTGCTGCTTGCACTCCTCGATAGAGTGCTTCTCCGTATCAACCACGATTTCGGGGCTTGAGGGCTCCTCGTACGGATCGTCAATGCCCGTAAATCCCTTTATAACCCCCTCTCTGGCCTTCTTGTAAAGCCCCTTTACGTCCCGCTGCTCGCACTGCTCAACGGAGCAGTCGACGAATACCTCGACGAATTCCCCTTCCTCAACAAGCTCCCTTATCGCGTCACGGTCGGCGCGGTAGGGGGAAACGAAAGCGGAGAGAACAAGAACTCCCGCGTCCATGAAAAGCTTGGACACCTCCCCTATTCTCCTTATATTCTCCTCGCGGTCCTCTGCGGAAAAACCGAGATCCTTGCAGAGACCCATCCTCACGTTGTCTCCGTCCAGTATGTAGGTGCGGTGGTTTCGCTGTATAAGTTCTTTTTCGATTTCATTGGCAAGAGTGGATTTTCCGGAACTCGGAAGTCCGGTGAACCATAGAATCAAAGAACCGTGGCCGTTTAGCCTTCTTCTGTCCTCTTTAGTGATTTCATGCTGATGGGGAATAACAAACCTTTCCATTTATGTTGCCTCCAAGATTGTAAGATGCGGATATGATTTAAAAAAGAGAAGGAAAAACAGAGTAAGACTGTCAAGCTTTTCGTGCTAATTCCTCTTTCTTCCCAAAGCTCTTGGGGCAACATTATACAGCACGGAAACAAGGGTTGTCCACACTAACGGGGATTCGCTTAACCAGAGAGAAAATCCTTCCGGATTAGGTGCCGCTTTTCTCTTCGCAAGCCTCTGGCCGAAACTGCGAAAAGGAGCAGCGCAGCGAGCAAAAACTGGGCAAGCATCCCGCTTCGAGATGTATTCTGCGCCTGCTGCTCTGCGGCAACTGCGCATCCGAGGCCGCCTCCTCCTGTCTCCTCCCCCGGCGGCGACACGGAGTCCGGCGGAGGGATACCTGGTTCCGGATCATTATCCCGGTTGGTTAACGACACGTCAGCAGGGTCAAAGCCATGATAGAACCTGTCCCGGCTCTGCGCCCGCTCAAGCACGATAGCGTAGCGTCTGGCACCATCCTCATCACTGTCGTTCATGCCGGTTACCGTCACGGTCTTCGCAACCTCCCAGTCATCGGGAGTGAACTCAAGCGCCCGGGTGTCGGCCCTTCCCTCAGACGGATCGCTGCTGCGAAGCGGAATTATGACGTCGCTTATCGGCTCTGATTCAAGTTTCACCTGGAACACAGCCGCCCCGCCCCCCTCCGTGGTCACAAGCCCCGAAGTCGGCGTGACGCTTATTCCGGTCGCCACGCAGGAAGGCGGAAAGCCTTCGTCGTTTATTTCCCAGCCCATGTCCCTGAGCATGGCAAGACTCAGATCCATGTCCACGGGAAAGGGGTAGAGATATTCCATGATATCGTCTGTTTCAGTATGAACATGGGTTATGGAACTGCCCTCCTCAAAAGTCGGGGGAGCGTGGAGTTGGGGTTTTCCGTCCGGAGCTACGCCGGCGGATTTAAGCTCGGCCATGCGCTGTCCGTAACTGCACGAATTTTCCTCCCCTGGCCGCGCGGTTCCGGCCCACAGAAGACCGGTGTCAGAAGTAATGGCCCGCTCCCTGTCCTGTGGCTCAAGATTGACGATAAATTCACGGTCCTCCTCCGAGTACATCTGCACGTCGTAGATTCTCTGCCACTCCGGCACATCAAGTGAAAAACTCTGGGTCGGGCCAGTCACATCAAGGGTCGCACTGGGAAAAGAACCATCTTCCTCAAGGGATGAATGAAACCCGAGCCCGTGAATGATCTCGTGCATGGAAAGGGCAACGAAATCTATTGAAAACGGCGGCACTTCCCCGCGAAAACCGTAATAGAACTCAAGGCTCCTTGAGAATTCCACAACGAGATGAGGCGCCGATTCGTCTATTAAAGTTCTCCCTGCGATTTTCTCCGCAAGCGCCGGGGGGTAGGCTATGTGCAGCAGTTCTTCCGGGCCGAAACTTATAGCTTTCCCCGCATAAGCTTTGGCGACCGTGGCTTCATCCTCAAAGAATCTGAACGACACCTCGACCCGGATTGTGTTCGGACCCGGCAATTTCCGCTCAAGCAAGCTGGCGGCGTGCTCAAAGGCGTTTCTCCTCGCTTCCCCGAGCGTGCCCGCGTTATTGCCGTTATCGCCGAGCAGCGCCCTTTCCTCATCCGCCAACCCGGTCGCATCATTAAACCCGATTCCGGGAACGTCAGTGTATATCGCCTTGATCGTAACCGCGCCGCTATGGGAAACCGCGGGAAAAACGGTCAGCAGAAAAAAAAGAAGCCCGATGGAAAAATTATTCACTTCGCTTTTCTTAATGACGTGTGGTTTCGAGTTCACCTTCATAACCAGTAGGACCAGGCGCTACCAGAATAACCTAGAAAACCGGCCCATTCCAGAGCGCGGTCGCGAACACGAAATGAAAACCATATAAAACTTGATTCTTCATACCGTAATAATTAGAATCTAGTTCCGAAACCGGGGGCGGGATTGCCTGTTACAGATTCCGCTTAACGACCGGAATCTGGTTTTCCGGAGTGATTTATGGCTTCCGAAGTCAAAGACAAGCTTGTGAGTTTCAGAATTCCCGAAAGTGACTATGACTACGTGTGTTCCAACGCCGCCAGCAAGGACATAAGCTCAAGCGAATTTATAAGAATAGCGATAGAAAAGACCCGAGAGGACGGCAATGAGCCTACCAGGTCCGATGTAATCGTTTACCTGAAGAACCTGAGCGCCTCGGAAAGAGACGAGATTCTTGACAAGGCGGAAGGCACCCGGAAAAGAAGAATAAGGTCTTTCATAAACGACGCGATCTCCCGCAAACCCGGCATTAAAGGGAAAGAACTCTGTGAAATGGTAAGCAGGGAGTTTGACCTGCCGATCACCCTTGATCTAAAGCACAAGGTGTATCTAAGAATAAAAAGCCGGAGGAGAAGGAAAAACCTGGTAGGGAAGCTTGAGAAGGAATACTAGATACACGGCACCGAGTCCCCCTGAAGCGGCGCATCCCGTTTTAGCTCCCGCCGCAAAACTGACAGTCAGACAGTCATTTCAATCACATAAACACGGAGGCAAAAGATGGAAAGAACGTTGTCAATAGTAAAACCCGACGGAGTCGGAGCGAACCTGATCGGCGAGGTTCTCAGGAGGTTCGAGGAGACGGGGATTAGCGTCGTCGCGCTCAGGATGATACACCTTTCAAAGAAACAGGCCGAGGGATTCTACCACGTGCACAGGGAAAGACCCTTTTTCTCAAGCCTGACGGACTTCATGTCCTCGGGACCGTGCGTGGTAATGGTTCTTGAGGGAGAGGAGGCCATCTCAAGGGTAAGAGCGATCATGGGCGCCACGAACCCGGAGGAAGCGGATCCCGGGACCATAAGAAAGGATTTCGCCTCCGGCATAGAAAAGAACATAGTGCACGGGTCGGATTCTCCGGAATCGGCCGCCTACGAGATAGGATATTTCTTCAGCGAGCTTGAAATAAACAGCCGATAGGGTCCCGCCCGCAGACCACCTCGGCCAGGGAGAAAAAGCAGGTCGTGCCTTCTGAGAAAAGCATCGACATTCATCCGGTCACCGTACTTAAAAGCACCCAGCCCCTTCTGATTGAGGATTTTATCGAGGAACTGAAAAAGGAACTCTCGACGAGCTCTCCCAAATTGCTGGTTGAAAGCAGAAACCTGGACGACGCGCCCCTCCCGGAAATACTCGAGGACGCGCGGACCCTGCCCATGTTTCACGAGAAAAAACTGATCGTGGTGAAGGGATACGACGGCCTGGGAAAGGACGATCTTGATCTGCTTAACCAATACGCCGGGGCCCCGGCCTCTTCCTCCGTGCTGGTCCTGCTCTCCGGGGCTTCCAAGAAAAGAAAAGCAAAACCCGCAAGCGGCATAAGGCTCGTCGACCTTGACAGAGGAAGCAGCCCCGAGCGGGAAATAGAACGCCTGGCGGAAAAACTCGGAATGTCTCTTGCCCCCGGAGCCGTCGGTTTCATAAAAGCCATGCTCGGCGAAGACATGAACCTCGTAAGGAACGAACTTGAGAAGATATCCCTTTATGTGGACAGGGAAAAGGCCATAGGCGAGAAGGAATTAAGGGGGCTTATGGAGAAACGGAGCACCGAGAACGTGTTTTCCCTCTCAACCGCGCTTTCAAACAGGGACCTCAAGGGGTCTCTCAGGATACTGCGGGAGCTTGAGAAAAACAGGGAGGACCCCCTCTCCATACTCTACATGATTGCCTGGAGATTCCGCCAGATATTCAAGGTCTCGCAGTTTCTTCGGGAAGGAAAATCCGATGAAGGGATCGCAAAGGCCATAAAAACATCCCGCGGGGCAGTCTTTTACCTTAAAAAAAGCGTGCGGAACTTCAGGGAAAACGATCTTGGCAGGATACTTGGGCTTATAGAGGAAACGGACTTCGGAATGAAAAACAGTTCCGGGAACAATTACATACTTCTTGAAAAACTTCTTCTGGGAATCTGCTCGCGGGAAACCTAGGAGCCGGCGCCCTGGCTGAGGTCCGAAAGCTTCTTTGAGAACCTCGATACGTATCTTGAGGCTTTTTTCCTGTGCATAACCCCTTTAGTGGCGGCCTTGTCCGTAAGGGAAACCAGTTCCTTCAGGAGAGCCTGCGACTGTTCGATATCCTCGTTCCCAACAGCTTCTGAGTAACGCTTGATCTTGGTTTTAAGAGTGGACGTTACAAACTTGTTTCTCTCCCGTCTTTTCAGGTTCTGGCGATGCTTTTTCTGCGCCGATTTCGTTCTAAGACCCATAGAAATCCTCCGGGGTTTACAAATGAGCGTCTAAGTCTACATCTTCTCCCTGCATTGTCAATATGAACTGAAGGGGATGATACGCAATGTCAGCCAAAGCCCAGGAGTCCGCAAGGACTGCGGTGAGTTGCGGTACGCTTTGGAGGGGGTGAAAAAAAGAGATCGGCATCCTGGACAAACACTGATTGGAAAGTGGTTCTGCCGTGGCCTACCCCCCTTCTTTTATTGCTTCTATGGCTTCGGAACGGGACTCGAACACTTCAATTACCTTGTCGAAAGCCACCATCCTGAAGATTTTATTTGTCGCCCCGGACAGAGAACACACCGCAAACTTCGCTTTGCTTTCCTGCAACCTTTTCGCAACCATCAGGATTGAACGTAACCCCGCACTGTTGATGTAGGTGAGCCCCTCAAGGTCAAGAAGCGTGAACTTGTCGGGACCGCCAGTCGCTCCCCACAGCTTCTTGTGAAATTCCCGCGCCTCAAGACCGCGAATCCCGCCGGATAAACTTATCACGAGAACTCCTTCTATCTGCTCGGTTTGAAACTTGAATGATGATTCCTTTATCAGAACACCTCGTATTTAATAACTATCGGTCAATTGCTACGGAGATTATATACGGCAACCAGCTTTTCAGAAGCAAGAGGACGGGGTTTTCCAGCCATTGAAAGTTATAACTATATCATAGAGAAGCAGGGAAACAACTTGTTCTCGGCTAGCGTTTCATGGTCTTGATTAACACTCTCTGCTACCCACAATCCCCGCGGCCAAACTTTAAGAGGGTATTTCTATAGAGATGAATGCAAAGACGAAGGAAGTTTCAATCAGTCCAGATATTACTCCGTCACTTCCGTGAAGCTTTGCCCGGACGTCTTTTCATAATGTGGGTGCTTGCTCCGTATATGCCTTCGGCGGTTTCCATAATGGTCTCGGTCAGAGTCGGGTGCGGATGTATTGAGAAAGATATGTCCCCGGTCGTCGCACCCATTTCAATTGTCAAGACGGCCTCCGATATGAGTTCCCCCGCACAGCGCGAACGCCTCAAGGGGTCGCCGGGCCCTATGGAAAACCTGATTTTTCAGAGTGCCGGTTTCTCCGAAGAGCGTCTTTTAATCAAGACGGCCGCAAGAAGCGCGAACACAGCGAGAAACAGGCCGAACGCACTGCCGCCCGCATTTCCTCCGACGGCGCAGCCTCCGCCGCCGCTTCCACCCGGGTCCACCTGGTAGCCGGAACCCACTATGTATACGCGGTCTCCATCATCCGAAGCAATCTCCACCCTCACGGAGTAACCCCTTATGAGAGAACCGTCCTCTGTATACTGGACGACCTCTTCTCCGGCCTTCCCTATAATAAGATTCCTTACGTGCGACTTTCCGTATTCGCTTGCCTGCTCCCTGCTCCTGTCCCCTCCGTGGAATATCACTCTTCCCGTCTCATCCATGATGTAGATGTAGACGTCCCCATCTCTCCACGGCTCCATCCTCAGTATCCCGCGAAGCTGCGCGGGATCCGTATCATCCTCGATGGCCTGCCCGATGGATGTTTCCGCGTCCCCGACAAAGTCAATTAATTCACTGTCGGTGTCTACATCCCCGGCTTCGGGAGTGGGATCTCCGATATCCGGGTTCCCGGGGAAATCACTGCTCTCGGGAGACCCGTCGTAACCTCCTAGCAGTATGAACTCTTCCTCTCCGTTTGTAAGGGGAACTTGGGAGGCGGTAAACCGGTGAGCGTAACCTCCTCCATCTATCACGCATCCCCGATCACTGCCGAGATCAATAACGGGTTCTTCATCGTCGCAGAGAATCCCAGACCAGTTTAGATCTTCAGCTTCCCTGTCTTCCGCGTGGAAGTACACCCCTCCTTGTCCGGTGAGAAGAACGAGGTACGTTCTGCCGTCCCTCCAGCTTCCATCTTCGTCCCTGAAATCCTCAAGGAGCGCCAGGGTATCGCCGAAGCTCTCCTTGCCGGCGATTTCCTCCGCGGCGCACTCAACGAAATTACCGATGGGGCCGGAAACCGAGCACATTTCTTCTTCCGTTTCCTGCTGCGCCGGAGGCGAACCACCACCGCCTCCGCCTCCACCGCCACCGCCGCCTCCGCCGCCTCCGGGTCCCGGCCCGATCGGTCCCGTCGGCGCGTCGTTACGTGGTGCGTCGTTACGTGGCGCGTCATCGTCGGTCACGTTCACCGTCACCCGGGCCTGTAACGTGGAGTAGTAGGAATCCTGCGAGCTGGAGGACGTCATCCGGATGGTCGTCACGCGTTGGCCTTCTGGGGAATTGTCGAACCTGTCCTTCACCCCTCTCACCGTCACCGTCTGCGGCATGTTCCAGTTGCCGGTCGTGAACGTAAGCGAGGTCGGGTCGATCGTCGCGACCGACTGGTCGGAGGATGCGAGCGTAACCGTTACGTCGGCGGTCGGCTCCCTGTTAAGCTTCACGCTGAAGTTCTTAGTGCCTCCGGCCTCCGCCACCGTCAGGGCAGAGGGCGTAACCGTGATCCCCGGAGTATCCCCCTCAGTCCGGAACGTCCGGCTCGTGAGCTCCACCGAGCAGCTGCTGTCCGCGTACGCCCTCAAGGAGTAATTCGTCCCGGGGGTCAGGCCGGTGAAACTGACGGCGCTGTCATTATCCTCCTCGCAGGAACCCGACAACGGCCCCGTGTAGTACCAGGGCTTGTGGAAGAAATTGCTGAGCTGCACTGTAGCCCCGTTTTCAGAGATACTCATGACAGTCAGGGCGGGCGGGTTGGCATCCTCCGTGGTGAACGTCACGCTGGCAATCGCATTATCCGTGCACGTACCACTATAGGCCTCCCAGGTATAGCTCGTGTCGCGTTCCAGTCCCGTTAGGGGTATGGGCTCCGAAACGGGGCCGCCCGAGGTGCAGGGGCCCGGGGCCGGCGAGGTCTGCCGGTACCTCCAGTAATAGGTGCCGACGTATGGTAACGTCATAAACGCCCCTGACGACCATTTCCGGTCCACCGTCAGGGCGGGTCCGATCAGACTGGTATCTTCGGCCGAAGAATCCGGAACTTCGTCGCCGTCTGAGTCAATCGCCTTCACACGCACCGTGTAATGGGTGAGCCACAACATCGGGTTTCCACTAGCGTCCTCCTGGGTGATGGTGTAGGAATTGCCCGTGATCCCTAAAACAAACCAATATCCGGGATCAGGCTGCCCAGGCCGCTCCCAACGCACGTTGTAACTGGCGGCGCCCGGAACCGTGCTCCAGTCGGCCCGAAGGCCGCCGCTTACAGGCGTCAAGGCCATACCCTGGGCACTACTGCCGTTTACGCGGATCGTCCGCTGTATTGGCTGGGTCCCGATGCTCCATCCCGATGCCGCGCCCGCGTCTTGACCGGAATGGGCCCTAGTCCATCTGACACAGCTTAGGGTGGAGCACGTAAACCTCAGATTATAGGTCGTGTTGGCGGCAAGTATCGTTCCCCCGGGCGCCGTGAAGGTGAGCGTATGGGTAACAATGTGCGTCCCACCTGGAGGGGCCGGATTGGTCAGGGTGGCAACCACGGTTGACCCCTCGCGAATCTGTGCCGTCATTCTGACGACACTGTCGGCAGTGGAAGCGCGGATACTAACGCTTTCGAGGACATAACCCAGCGGCCAGCCTCCGGTCGTGAAGACCTGATGCAGGCCGGAACCAGGCACGGGACTAGACTGAGCTACCGCCCGGCCGAAATTGCTGACCAGCACGTCGGCGCTGGCGGCGCCCGGAGCGGCGCCGAGAGCGGCCGTCGCGAGAATGAGAACGGCCAGGGCGCAGACATGCCGCCTGGCGGAATTATGGAAGCGGGACGGCCGAGACGGAGGGTTCAGGCAGTCATTCGATTCCGCAGGTGCCGACCCTTGTCGGGGAAGGAATTTCCTTAACCCGGCCGCGAGAAAGGAGAACAGCCCGCAAACCCTCATACCCCCCCCCCCATTTTTTACTCATGAAGGGAATTGTACGTTTCATGATTTCGGGCCTCCGTTTTTCAGATGATTAAGTATAGCACCAGATAGTTAGTACTATATTATCATAAATCGGACCGGTCGTTGTCAATAAGATTTTGGGGCTCAGGTTTTCGTAAGGATGGCGGACGCGGTGCGGCATCAGCCCGTATCCTGGCAAATCGACGGGAATTCGGCTCGATTCAGACAGAATGCGTCACCGATTTCCCGCGATACAGGTTCGGGATGAAATTCCTGCTTTCCAAGGTATTGTTATAGAGATGAATCCAGAAGCAAAAGGAGCTTTAAGCAGTGCGGATATTGCTCCGTCACTTCTGTGAAGGTTTGCCCGGACGTCTTTTCATAATGTGCGTGCTTGCTCCGTATATGCCTTCCGCCGCTTCCATAAGGGTCTCGGTCAGAGTCGGATGAGGATGTATGGAAAAGGCTATATCCTCAGCAGTCGCACCCATTTCAATTGCCAGTACGGATTCCGATATGAGTTCCCCCGCCTGCGGTCCGACAATTCCGACACCGATCACTCTCCCGGTTCCCTTATGGGTTATCAGCTTCGTTAGACCGTCGGTCCTGTTAAGCGTAAGCGCCCTGCCCGAGGCCGCCCATGGAAACTTAGACACGTCCACTTCCATCCCCGCCTCCCTGGCCTCGCTTTCGGTAACCCCGCACCAGGCGATTTCGGGGTCGGTAAAAATGACCGCCGGAACGGCTCTTGGGTCATACTGGGTTTTGGATCCGGTTATGACCTCTGCCACGATCTTGGCTTCATACGTAGCCTTGTGGGCAAGCATGGGTTCCCCTGCAACGTCTCCGATCGCGAAAATCGCCGGATCGGCCGTCCTTCTCTGGGAATCGGTCTCTATAAAGCCCTTTTCGTCCACCGCCACCCGGGTGTTCTCAAGACCGAGACCTTCTGTGTAAGGCACCCTTCCGACCGAGATCAGAACCTTTTCGTATTTCTCCTGAAAGTTTTTCCCATCGGCTTCAAATGAAACTTGAACTTCGTTGTCTAACTCACTTATAGAAATCAATTTTGTTTCAAGCATTATGGAGCGGAATTTCTGGTCGAGCCTCTTTTTAAGGACTTTCGCAAGGTCCCTGTCAACCCCCTGGACGAGCCCGGGGAGCATCTCAACAACCGTCACCTCGGTGCCCAGGGAAGAGAAAAACGTTCCAAGCTCAAGGCCTATGTAGCCCCCGCCCACCACAAGCAGGCTCTTGGGAATCTCTCCCATGGAGAGAGCGCCGTCGGAATCGACCACGTTCGGGGAACCGAAATCCACTCCCGGGATCCTCCTCGAAACAGAACCCGTTGAGATAATAGCATTCTCAAACAGGACTTCCCGCTCCTCGCCGGAGGCCGTTACGACGCGAAGGGTGCTTGAAGATGTAAAAGACGCCCTTCCCCGCACGTAATCTACCTTCCTTGCCTTAACAAGCGTGCGAAGCCCGCCCGTGAGCTTGGAGACCACCTCGTCTTTCCATGAAAAAAGCTTCCCGGGGTCTATCTCCGGTTCCCCGTAGCTAAGACCGAAATCCGCCGCGTCCCTTGCCTCCTCGGCCACCTTCGCCGCGTGAAGAAGGGCCTTTGAAGGTATGCATCCCCTGTAGAGACAGACCCCTCCGGGGTTAAGCTCGGGATCTATAAGCGTTACTTTCTTTCCCTTGTCTGCAAGGGCAAACGCTGCGGGATATCCCCCGGGGCCAGCCCCTATTACCGCCACTTCAGTCGTTATTCTCTCCATCGTCTGCTACACCGCCTGCTCAAATATGCTCTCGGGAGAGCGCTCAAGCATTTCGCAGAGCCACCGGAGGAACCTGGCCGCTTCCGCCCCGTCTATAATCCTGTGATCGTAGGAAAGCGAAAGCGGAAGCATGAATCTCGGCACGAATTCCCCGTCTGCGTACGCGGGCTCAAAGGAGGATCTCGATACTCCCAGTATGGCCACCTCGGGTGGATTGAGAATCGGAGTGAAGAATGTTCCCCCTATTCCCCCCAGGTTGGTTATGGTGAAGGAGCCCCCCTGGAGCCTGTCGGCTGAAAGCCTCTTCTCCCTAGCCCGGGAAGAGATATCGGTTAACTCAACAGATATCTGCGTTATGTCCTTTTTGTCGACATCCCTTATCACCGGGACAAGAAGCCCCCTTTCTGTATCCACCGCGACCCCTATGTTTATGTATTTTTTGTAAACGATCGTGCGGCTGCCCATATGTATGCTTGAATTGAATTTCGGAAACTCGGAGAGCGCCCGGGAAAGGGCCTTTACCAGGATCGCGGTTACTGTAAGGTTCCCCCCTGCTTCGGCCACCCTCTCCCTGTTGAGTCCTCTAAGCTCCTCAAGCCGGGTGGCGTCCGCCTTGTCAAACTGCGTTACGTGCGGGGCCGCCCACGCCCGGGTGAGGCGCTCGGCTGTAAGCTTCCTCACGGTCGAGAAACTCTCGGTAACCGTCTCCCCCCATCTTGAAAAATCGGGAAGATCGGGTTCCGCAGGCGCAGCCGCCTGGGCCGAGGCAGCGGATCTTATTATGGCCTTTGCGTGGGCCTTCACGTCTTTTTCAAGGATTCTCCCGCGTGGGCCTGTTCCCGAAACGGAGCCGAGCGAAACGCCAAGCTCCCTCGCAAGACGCCTCACGGAAGGCGCCGCGGCCACCTTGAGGGGTCCAGACGGTGCCATGTCGTCTGTACGCGGGGTTCTCTCCGGAGAATGTTTTTCTTCCTCCGCGAGTTTTATCTCTGGAGCGGGTTTTTCAGCTGCGGCAGGAGTTTTCTTTTCTGTCTCATCCACCGCGGCCGAAGCGTCGGGTTCCGCTGATGCGGGCTCTTTGCCCTCCGAGTCGCCGTCTATCCTTACAAGGACCTCGTTTATCGCCACGGTGTCCCCGGCGCTTACCAGGACGTCCGTAACCGTTCCGTCTGCGGGGGAAGGGATCTCAACCGCGGCCTTGTCCGTTTCCACTTCAAGCAGGGGCTGCTCAAACAAGACCCTGTCTCCGGGCGCGACGAGAACCTCTATCACCTGCCCGGATTCAATTCCTTCTCCAAGTTCGGGAAGCCTGAACTCTATCAATTCACGTTCCTCGTCATGTGACCGAAGGGCTTGGCTTTCCCCGGTCAATTCCAAATTCGCTTATCGCCTCGTTTAGGATTTTCTCATCAATCCTGCCTTCCCTCGTAAGCTCGTAAAGCGCCGCGATCGCGATGTGGCGGTAGTCGACCTCGAAAAAGTCGCGAAGCGCCTCGCGGGTGTCGCTTCTTCCGAACCCGTCAGTTCCAAGGGAAACAAGGGGCCTTGGGAAGTGGGCGGAGACAGACTCCGGAAGGCTTTTTAGGTAGTCGGTCGCCGCGATAAATACCCCGTCTTCTCCTTCCATGCACTCTGAAATGTAGTTCTTTTTTCTCTTCTCCCCGGGATTGAGACGGTTCCACCTCTCCGTCTCCTTCGCGTCATCGTAAAGCGCCTTGTAGCTCGTTACGCTCCAGACGTCGGTCGGGACGCCGTAGCCGCTCTCAAGGACCTCCTTTGCCCAGAGAACCTCGTTCATGATCGCCCCGCTTCCGAGGAGATGGACCTTTTTCCCCGAGTCCTCTATCTGCGAAGGGGCGAACTTGTACATCCCTTTTATTATACCTTCCTCGACCCCCTCGGGCATGGCGGGCTGCGTGTAGCGCTCGTTCATCACCGTTATGTAGTAGAATATCTCCTCTCCGTCCTGGTACATCCTCTTTATCCCGTCCCTGACTATCACCGCTATCTCGTAGGAAAAGGCCGGGTCGTAGGCCCGCAGGTTGGGATAGGCGTAGGCGAAATGATGGCTGTTTCCGTCCTGGTGCTGAAGGCCCTCGCCCGCAAGGGTGGTGCGCCCGGCGGTGCCCCCCACCATGAAGCCCCTGCATTTCATGTCGGCTGCGGCCCAGATAAGGTCTCCTATCCTCTGAAAGCCGAACATGGAGTAGTAGATGAAAAACGGGATGGTGTTTATGCCGTGGGTCGAGTAGGCCGTGCCGGCCGCGATGAAGGAGGACATGCTGCCAGCCTCGGTTATGCCTTCTTCAAGGATCTGGCCGTCCTTTTCCTCCTTGTAGTAAAGGAGGGTGTCCGCGTCGACAGGTTCGTAGAGCTGTCCCACGCTTGAGTAGATGCCCACCTGGCGGAAAAGCGCCTCCATACCGAAAGTTCTCGCCTCATCGGGGACTATGGGGACTATAAGGTCTCCTATGTTCCTGTCCCGCATGAGCCTTGAGAGCATGTGGACGATCACCATGGTAGTAGCCACCTTTCTCTTGGAGCCCGAGGCCTTTTTGAACTCCTCGAATACTTTCTCGGGGATCTTTTCAAGGGGCTTTGCGCGTACGACCCGCTTCGGGACGGGTCCGCCGAGGGCCTCCCTTCTCTCGCGCAGATACCTCATCTCGGGGCTCTCGGGAGCGGGCCTGTAGAAGGGAGCTCTTCTCACCTCTTGGTCCGTTAGCGGTATGTAGAATCGGGAGCGGAAGCGTTTCAGTTCCTCCTCGTTAAGCTTTTTCTGCTGGTGGGTAATGTTCTTGCCCTCCCCCGCTTCCCCGAGGCCGTAGCCCTTTATGGTCTTTGCGAGAATCACGGTGGGGGAGCCGGTGTTCTCGACCGCGGCTTTGTAGGCGGCGTAGACCTTCTCTGAGTCATGGCCTCCCCTCGCGAGTTTCTCAAGCTGCTCGTCTGAGTGCTTCTCGACCATCTTTCGGATTTCAGGGCGGGTGCCGAAGAAATGCTCCCTTATGTACTTTCCGGGAGAGATGGTGTACCTCTGGTAATCGCCGTCAAGGGCCGCCTCCATCCTCTCGACAAGAAAACCGTCTTTATCCTGGGCCAAAAGCGGGTCCCATGTCGCCCCCCAGATGACCTTTATCACGTTCCAGCCGGCCCCCCTGAAGATTCTTTCTAGCTCCTGTATTATCTTGCCGTTTCCCCTCACGGGACCGTCAAGGCGCTGGAGGTTGCAGTTGACCACGAATATCAGGTTGTCGAGTTTCTCTCTTGACGCAAGCGTGATGGCTCCCAGGGTTTCGGGCTCGTCCGTTTCCCCGTCCCCGATAAAGGCCCACACCTTGGCGTCGGTGCGGGGCTTAAGACCCCTGTCCTCGAGGTACCTGTTGAAGCGGGCCTGGTAAATCGCCATTATGGGAGAAAGGCCCATCGAGACCGTAGGGAACTCCCAGAAGCCCGGCATGAGCCAGGGATGCGGATAGGAGGTGAGGCCGTCTCCGCTGAGTTCCCTCCTGAAGTTGCGCATCTGCTCGATCGAGACCGTGCCTTCGAGAAACGCCCTTGCGTATATGCCCGGCGAGGCGTGTCCCTGGAAGTAGATCATGTCCCCTTCCCTGTTCTCGTCGCCCGCCCTGAAGAAATGGTGAAAGCCTATTTCGTAGAGCGTGGCGGCCGAGGCGTAGGTGGAGATGTGTCCGCCGATGCCGTCGCTTATCCTGTTTGCGCGCACGACCATGGCCATGGCGTTCCACCTTATTATGCTTCTTATGTTGCGCTCTATTTCGTAGTTGCCGGGGTACGGAGGCTGGTCCTCCACGGATATAGTGTTCACGTAAGGAGTGTTCGACGTGTAGGGGATCTGCACGCCTTTTTTCTGGGAGTAAATTCTGAGCTTTCGGAGCAGTTCGGCTGCCCTCTCCCGCCCGGAGTTCTCGATCACGTATTCAAGCGATTCGATCCATTCCCGGTCTTCTGCTTCTTCTTCCGATATTCGAGGATCTTCTTCCATTGTCCGTACAAAACGCGGCGAAGCGGGGCCGCGAGGGAATTTGCAACGTGGAAAAACCATGTTGTCCTTGTAATCTGGAACCCGGACTCAAACGCTCAAAACGGTGGTTTGTGCCTGAAGCGGAAACCCGGATTCGGAAAATCATTTTAACCGCAGAGGGAAAAATATCACTACTGGAGCGAAACTATCTCGGCACTTCTTTTATGGTCATTAACAATATAAACGCAAGAAGAAATGATATTCGTTGCGACCCGCTGAAGAGCAACTTAATTCGGAAGCAATAATTGAGTTGCGAACTTTTAGATAGAGAACTATTGTTATTTAACTAGATGGAGCAATATCTGCAGTAATAGTTTGGAAAAGGAAAAACTCCCCTTGTTTCTCATTTGTTTTTTTGTCTTGTCCCAATATTATTGCAGCTTGGCCCTTCTCTCTATTGTGTTTCGGGGCTAAATTCACGTAGAATGTCAAGATAACTAAAGCATTCATAAGCCCATTCTACAATTTGCAACTCTAAATAGGCTTTGATCAGATGCGCAAAGGATTTCATGGCTGATCAACAACACATACAATGGCTTCGAGAAGGTGTTGATTCTTGGAATGCTAGACGTCTGCCAGCCAAGTTCTTCTCTCATCCCAATTTTTTCTTCCCTGATTTCATCGGAGCAAACCTTCTTCTTCTACTTCAAGGAGCAGGCTATAAGGTAAGGAAAGTGCTTCCTTCTGGCGAAGGTTTTATCCTTGATGGTATCAACCTAAACAGCGGATTTTTTCGAGACGCCCAACTACCATACTTTAGTTTCAGGGGAGCTAACTTTGAAATGGCCCGGTTTGAAAAAGCTTTGCTCTCGTCCACTGACTTTAGTAATGCGAATCTGCAGGGTGCTAATTTTACCGATGCGTTCTTTATGGATGCGAATCTGCAGGGCACTGATCTTACCGGTGCTAATTTTACTCGTGCCAAGCTTGTGGGAGTAGATCTTAGAGGCGCTAACCTTAGAAAAGCAATTCTAGATAGTACAGATCTTACTGGTGCGCAACCTTGGACATCCATTCTCTTTCCTGACCCACAAGGCCCGGTAACAGCTCCTGACTATCCAAAAGAAGTTAAAAAAATTGGAGACTTGGCCATTATCCGTCAATCTTTCGAGGATCATTACAAAAACAGCATGAAGGGAATTTCTTTCAATGATGGATACATGTTTTATTTCCGCGGAGAAGGCAACCATTCTTGGAAACTTAGTCCCTATATAATGCGAGAAGAAAAAACTGTCTTACGCAACAAGGAAGGTGAGATGTTACTTGATCTGATGTCACAAAGGCCAGAGGATTTCATCGGAGCAACTTCGGCTCTTTCACAATGGGTTATAGCACAACATCATGGATTTAAAACCCGGCTCCTTGACATTACACGAAACCCTCTTGTGGCATTGTTCCACGCTTGTGAACATCCCTTAGATTCAAGTGGCAAGATATTACATGTTGACGGTATATTACATGTCTTCGTGGTACCGAAAAATATCGTAAAAACATTTGACAGCGACGCGATCAGCGTTGTTACGAATTTGGCAAAGCTTCCACGTTCTCAACAAGACAGGCTTATGGGTCAACGGGTAGAGTCTAGCGAACTTACCCCTGAGAAGATTGTTTTTGACCGCACAAACAAATATTTCCATATTATGGACCGTCTTTACCACTATATCAGGCAGGAAAAACCGCACTTTAGGGAACAAATTGACATAAAAGATTTTTTCCGTGTTTTCGTTGTGGAGCCTCAACAATCGTTTGAACGGATCAGAGTACAATCTGGCGCTTTCCTTCTTTCCGCGTTCCACGAACGGTTTGAAACAGAGGAAATTCTAAAATTTAATAAAAATACACCTGTGTACCATCACTACAAAGTAAATGTGCCTGTTGATAGAAAGGATAAGATTTTAGATGAGTTAAAATTTCTGAACATAACACGCGAAGTTCTTTTCCCAGGTCTTGATACGGCCGCCGAGGCAATTCTGAAGCGCTACGAGAAGCGCAATTCTTGAGGTGGAGTGAAGGTTTTTTCGGCCTGGTTCACAGAAAATTTCTGGTGCTATATTTTTTGAGAGTATGGTCTCCTTTCCTGCAATTGTTTAGCCTCACTTTGTATTATGTCAGTTGTAAATGTATAATCAGTTTTCCAGTTTAAAGTGTGCTCATTGTTATAAAAATCACAAAAAACAGAACGGCAAACATAAGCACGAGACATCCCGACTTACCAGCATTCTTGTATTCTAATCTCGGGTTTTCTGGAAGGCTTTTACTTTTGTTTTCTGATCTCCGCCTAGTGCTCTTTTGTGCATCCTCGGCATCAATGAACTTGGTTACTAAATTGAATGTCGTCTCAAAATTGAGAATTTCATACCGATCTGTTCGTTTTGCCTTGGAAAACAATGTGGGGAAATTTTGCTTCCATCCTACATAGTACTTGAAGCACTGCTTTTCCGTTCCGAAAATCTGTCCATAATGACCACACAGAAGAGCATGAGTAATCCGTTTGCGCTTGCCGTTTACCTCTTTGGCCTTTGCGATCTGTTCTGGATTCAAGGTCACTAAAATCAATGGGACTCGAACCATATTTTCCTTCCTCCTCGTGTTGTCTTGATCGTCGCTTTAGAAATAAGGATAACGTTCTTGGTCAGAGTAAAGTACAGGCTCTTGTACCAGATCCGCAATTTCGATCGAGGTCGAAATAAGGGAATCCAAAACCATTTCAATTTTAGAGTAATCGTATTCGGGTTCTCGTCTCCTCAGGCTTAGAAATTTTCGCTTGTAGGAATCCTTATGCAGCAATTTTCCTTGATACGATTTCGTCGAGTCTTTGTAGTTTTTCCAGTCCACAATCGGAGGGTTGTCTTGCTTCCAATGCAAGTCTAGATAACACTCAATAGCTGCAGCGCATCCATTAATATCCGCCTTCCATTTGCCGCATGGACCAATCGTATTAAACTCCCTTAGCGACTCACAATCAGGGAGCTTTAATATTCTCATATTCTTCGGAATGTCGAGTCTGGAAGTCCTTTCGTAATTTTCTACCCCTTCGGCGTCGTTGTCGTAGATCACAATAATATTGTTTTCGATTTCTATGCTCACTAAACCCTGACAGAAGCGATATAAGTTTCCTGTGCCAGTAAACGGATACCCTTCCTCCATGTCAACAAAGTAGAAAAAATCTGCGACTTCCGGTCTTAGTAAATTAAATGCATGTCGAATCACTCTGGCATCCGAACTGCCCTCAGTAACAATCAGAAATTTACGATTGGTGGTTCCTAGGTTGTTGATAATATTTTCACGTTCTACCCATTCACTCTCGACAACACCGGTGAATGCCCAACTTACATCGCGAGTCGCAGTATCTGCATTTTCAGCAAGCAATCTCAGTTTTACATACGGGTGTAAGTTCCCAATAAACTCCATGAAATAGTGATAAGCAGAGGGGACGTCACAATCAGGAAATTGCAGTTCCAGATGGTTTACGATTTGTTCGAAAAAGGATTCTTCAGGATCAAAGTCGCCGTAGCAGATATTAGTCAGGTGTTCAATGTCTGCTCTTTTTAGGATTTCGGCAAAAACTTCAAATAATGAAACTTCCATTCCTTCTCTGATCGCAAGCGATTTAATTAGTCTCATTGCTGCACACAACGTGTAGCCCATCAACTCCAATCTGCCAACAATCTTGGACAGAGGTCGTGTTACCCCTTCTTTCATCTGGGTGATGATTTCACCTTCGTTGTCAGCATATTCGTAGGCTATCTGAGCCAAATCACCCCTTTGAAACAGGCATCCATGCATCATAAAAAGATCATCTTCCCCACAATCGATTTCTAAATCTCCAACAGCTAAATAAATTATTGAATTCATTGAGCAAACCTTATCCTAGACATTTCTTAAAAAGAACTACGTAGAGGCAATAGAAAAAATCATTAAATACTCTTGTTATGTTATCTTCATGGCGAGAAGGGGTAGATACACGCTAGCACCAGTATAATACAGCGGGAATTATATAGATAACTAGACAAATATACATAAAACGTGGGGTTGGTTTGTGAAGAAACTTTCACCAAAAATTAAGAAGGCAAATCCTATAAGAATCATCTCCCAAGTGCTTATATCTCCGCTTACTTCCCTTCTGTAGAAGAAACTACTAATTACCGAAAAATAGAAGAAATTCCAGAAATAAGATTAATGAGGAAGAAAAGATTAGGGTTTCGAGGACATAAAAATTCTTAAACTCAAATTTGCGAAAAAATTGCTAGTGCCGACTTTTGAGTACTACGGTCTTTTCCCGTATAATATTAGGTTTATATTACTCTAGAACTACCCGTAAACTGATAATACGCTCTGCTAAATTTTCTGCAAGACAAAAAGGAGTGTCAAAATCCAATGAAGCCTTATAACTCCTACCGTATGGCGGTGTACTTTGGATAAGATTCGCATCCACAAAGAGGAAATGCCTGCCTACCTCGACAAAGAGGTATCCTCAGCAGATCGGGACAAGTTTGGCCACACACATCTTGCAGATGCACTCCGTGGACTCATTGAGAATGAGAAACACCGCCCACCCTATTCGGTTGGGCTGCTTGGCAAATGGGGAACTGGCAAATCCACTGTTAAAGAAATATATCTCCATGATCTGAAAAATGACGAAATCAAAAATGGGGATGGTATCAAGCGCCGGGACCGCGTCTATACGATCACATTTAATGCATGGAAGTATGGCGGCGAAACTGATATCAGGAAATCTCTTTTCCGCCACATATTCCTAAATATTGGCGGTAAGCATGAGGAAGTCGATCGGTATCTGTTTAAGACCGTAAAGTCAACAGAGTTCCAAAAAAAGTCCTTCAGCGAAATATGTACCGAATTTACTGATCACGTACCAGGGCTTCTAATTGTCGGTTTCTTCGTTTTACTGTTCTCCGCCCTAGTGACCCTAATGGCATGGGCTTTCGGATATGAAGATCCGATTACTGCATCTGTCGCCCTTGTGTCATCTGCTGGCATTGTAGCTTTGCTAGTCCAGAAATTCTTTTCAAACCTTATGCTATTGTCGGCACGCAAACCTATGCATATAACTTCTCCTCCAAGTCAGACTATTGAGGAACTAGAAAGCCTTTTTCTTGCTCAGATGAAAAAATTTAAAAAAGGGGGCATTTGTTCCAATAAGGGCAAGAATGTCCAACGAATCGTTGTCTTCGTTGATGACCTTGACCGCCTTACGGCCGACGAGATGGTGAGTGGCCTTGATGGTATCCGCAGCCTCATCGAGATGGCTTCACATGAAATGCCTGATGATACCGGCATAGTTTTTGTTATCTCATGTGACGAAGAACGTGTGGCTGATGTGTTAAGCAAGCGCCGTGCTTATGGTGAACTTTCAGCTAACGTATCGAACATTCAGGATGCGCGACGCTACCTGGACCGCATTTTCCAGTTTCGTCTGGAAATTCCGCCGTTTCCAAAACGGGATATGCGAAATTTTGTGCTGAGCTTAGTAGAAACGGAATATCCCGCATTGCAGGCTGACTTTGAGCAAAGAAAAATTGATAACACAGAATTAGTGGACAGGATGATTCATCCTGCGGTTCGAAGTCCTCGTAACGCCATTCAGATACTCAACCTGTTTGCCCAAAGTTGGTGGCTTGGTGTCTTGCGTGAATACAAGGCTGTAGGCTCTGAAAATCCTGGTGGCCTTGGGGAAGGCGTTATCACAAGTCACCCACTCACTCTTGCCATTGTCTGCGTTATCAGAACAGATTTTCCAGACTTTCATCAGGCACTCCAAAGGAATCCGCGCATCTTTGATTATTTCATTGACAGATTTATTCGTCCTGAACCACTGCAAGCACTTCCTGCAGAGATCCACGAAGAGTTAGCAGTCTTTGCAGATTTTCCAGATGAGCAGCCCAAGGAAGGTCGTTGGGAGGTAAAACCACAGCATCGTGGGCTTCGACAATTCATGTCGTACACACAAGACGTTCGTCGTCCGTATAGTCTTCAACCATTTCTGGCATTATCACAAGACTCGGTATCCAGAAAACATGGGGACAAGGCGGTACCTATTGAAGAGGCCCTTAGAACCTCGGATTCTATAGCACTTTTGGATGCGGTTGGACTAACTGGCAGTGCTGAGCCACTACCTTCTGATTTTGGAACTTTGCTTGCTGATCTCATTGACGACCTGAGGACCGAGACACCGACTATCCAAGACAATGTTGCCTTTACGGTTGCACAACTTGACCAGAGGATTCCAGAGAAGGACAAGCGGCGCATCCTCGGGTTTGTCATACGCCGCGCCGGAGACAGCGAAGATTTACGCTGGCGCGTAGGACCGTCCAAGTTGCAAACCCTTGCCTCATATGCGGAAAAAGAGGAATTGCAAGTGCTCGGACGTTCGCTGATCGAGGATATTGCCTCGGACGAAACAAAAGTACTTCTTCCAAGTTTGGAGCGTCCTAACTTGCGCGAAGGCCGAAATTTGACCGAAACCACTGCCTCGATGATTCTGGAAATCATGGAAAAGACCGAACTGCTCCCGTTAACTAGTCAACAATTGGCTGATTGGCTGTTAGACAGGGCGGTCAAAATTTCGGGGCAATCAGACCAGATTCCATTAACTTGGCTTGAGGAAAAACTGCTGGCGCACGAAAATATTGTGCTTCCGATGATCCGCAACGATTATCCACGCATTATTGCGGAAGAACTCAGCCGGGAGCAACCAGAACAACTTGACTTGGCCGTTATAACTGATCGTGTAGGCAGGGTGTTTGACTACTTCTTTGAGCAAGGAGCGCAAACACGGGTAAAACTGTGGGACTACCTAAAGAGTTTTGCTAGTCTTCGTCAGTCATCGTTAGTAGCTCTTGCTTCCTCGAAGTTTGCCCAATGGCGTGACGATGTTGACGAGGGCCCCGCAGATGAAATTTTTGAGGTTCTGGGCACACGTCTTATCAAAAATGAGGAAGATGCTGACACATGGCCACTTGACAATGAGGAAGAGACACTCCGCGACATATTCGTTGACCTTGCGGAGGCACTGGAGCCGTTCAGTGACAATGGTGTATCTAACATGGTTCGTCTGGCGCAGGACTGGTCGAACACACCTGTACGGTCCGGGAGCGCAGCACGGATTTATTCCGTCATTGAGGAAGTTGACCCTGACCAGTGGGCGACCCTGAACACGCAGTGGACGGGGAGGCTGTTTGCGGATTTGCCGGAAGCATGCCAGAAAGTACTGATCGCCGCCGCCAATCAAGAAGATGCGTCAGAGGAACTGCGTATGGAATTGGCTTCCAGTATTGCATCCCTACGCGGTCCAATTGAGTTTGACAACCACAAAATTGCGTCGCTTTCGCGGATACTTCACTTACTCGACAAATCCTTACTGCACGCCAGCCCGTTTGCCGAACAGATTGAAGAGTTCATTAATGACACGATAAGTCTAATAACGCAAAGTCCGGATAGCTCCGCTATCTTGAAGGTTCGAACTCTTGGAGATAACTTGGATAAGTTGCCCGTCGAGAAAGCACATCAACTGCTCGATTCCTTGAGCAACATAGTGTGGGATATTATCCCCAGCGTGTATAAAGAATTTAGCGAGAAATGGCCTATGCCAGCATCGGAAGGTGGTATCGACTTTGCGGCTCAGAATCTCTTCGATGCAGGTATAAACGCATTTGATAATTTAGAGCAATCTGAAGAGGCTGTACAACTTTTAAAAAGTCTTGATAGCCTGCATCGGCGTGCACGTTTGGATCAAGAAGATAACCAGAATAATCTTGTCCATAGAGCCTGTGGGTTTTGGTCATACGCTCCAGAGACCGCCGAGAATATTGTCGGCCAATACCCTGACGCAAGGCGTACACCTGAACTGCTCTCAGGCTTGGCAGAGCAGGTTTCCGAGATCAGCACAGGTGACGGTGACAATAGGGAGCAATTACTGGAATTCCTCGTTTGTGAAGTCGGTCACGCCGACGCGGAAGATATCCAAGAGGTGACAACTAGGCTTCTTTCGGAGCGACCGCAGGAAATCGATGATTCGCCGGATCCAGTCCTTGCGTTATGGGTTGCCGCGGTGTCACGCCTTGATCCTCAAATACTGGTCGATACACTCGTCAGCAACGAATACATTAATGATGATCAGGCTGCCCACCTCTATAACCACGTCTTAAATAATTTGGAGCATATCTCCGATGAGCACTTCTTCGAAATTCTCAGGGGGACCCTTTCTACAGCGGACGGCAGAGAAAAGACAGCGGATGTGGTAGTGAGATCAATTGGGAACGTCGCAGACCGACTGCTGACCTCAGATGGTCAGAAGCGTAGGCTTTGCGAAGCTGCACTTTCTGTTTTCTCGCAAATACCGAACCGCGAGAGAAAAGCGAACTTAGCAAAAATATGTACACCGTTTGAACTTAAGAACGTAATTGTGGATGGAGAATATAAGAACCATATATCGGAAGACGACTTAGAAATAATTGAGGGTTTCACGGGGAAGATTTCTAAAAAAGGAGTATTTGGAAGAGATTTAGAGGAATAAAAGAGACGGGAAAAACGGTGAAAACGGGAATTTTGGGATTGGAGAAGGAAAAACTCTTAGATTTTCATTGAGATATCTTGATTCCCATATAAAACACTTCCGTCTTTTCTTTCTTTTCCGTTGCCGACTCCCCAGCGAGAATTTCTTTTTCCGGTTCTCGCTTTTGTAAAACGGCTTTCGGTACTTCCGACATAGTAACAGGTGTAGGCACCTCTTTAGAACTAAAGAAAGCAACGAAAAGAAAAAGTGCTAAGACTATAGCAAGGAATATGACCCACCCCTTTTTTCTGAGTCTGGGTTTCCTCAACTTGAAAACACGCTTGTAGCCTATTTTCCTGCGTTTACGTTTCCTAAACTTGGATAACTCGGCCAGAACCTGCCCTCTCAAGTCTCTGTCGCCCCCTCCCCATGTCTGAATCAAGTGGTCATAGTAGCCATGCTCACGATACCATCTGATCTTCTTGGCAATGTATTGTCGGTAAGAGTAATCATCAACCATTCCCCAGTGTTCCCAGTAATACTGTTCGCCATTGATAAAGAGAGTAAAGTCTGGGTAGCGGAAAGAACCATCCCAGCTAGACAGTTCCCTTTCATACTCGAAGGAAACACCCTCCGAAGTAAGAAGATTGGCAATAAACCTCTCTTGCTTGCTCCGAACCATATCGCCGGAAACGGCACGATAAACCTTCCCCGATTCCCAGTTCTCCGTTTCCAATAAACTCATTTCGTTCTCTCTTTATGCCCTACCGGAAAACATTATGAAGAAACCATGCGGTCATGTAGCCCGCAATTTCCATATCAAGCATTTTCAATTGTCTCGGTCAATAAAGTCAATCACTGTTTCTCCAGGAAAACGCATCGACAGTATATTGTTCCTACACCAACAAAATCAATTGGCAATTTGCAGGAACGAAAAATCTCCCAGCGCCGCTTGGCCACTATAGCTGAGGTAAGTTAACCGACGGTCTCGCGCTTTGAGCAGCAAAAGCAAGATATTCAGCTGTCAAGCGCTATTAAAATCCTTGATGTCCTGGGATTGATGGAGAAATAAGGGACCTGTCTTTGCGGACTTGAATCTGCAAAGAACTCGGAGCGCTATCCCAAGTCCTGTTTATTGAGTAAAGAGTTGCCCGGGCAAGGAAGCTGGTCCTTCAGGGAAATGGTGTTCGCGGCGTAGGGAATATCAACTCCTTTTTTTCTGGGAGTATATCCTGAGCTTTCAGAGCAGTTCGGCTACCCTCTCGCGCCCAGAGTTCTCAATCACGTATTCAAGCGATTCGATCCACTCCCGGTTTTCAGCTTCTTCTTCCGATACTTGAGGATCTTCTTCCATTATACGTATAAAACGCAACGAAGCGGGGCTGCGGAGGAACTGCAACATGAAAAACCACATTAGACGGTCGCTACTATGACCTGATCAACTATGTGATGTCGGAACTTGCTGTGTGTCTTCAGCCTGTGAAGTCCATTGCCCTAATTCCAAGAAATCACAAGAACTTCTCACCGATTTAGACTCTTGATCTTATCGGTGATTGCCTCAGTCAACGCAACAAACTTGCGTGCATCATCAGCTGATATCTCAGTAATTTCTCTTGAAGGATGAGCGGCTGCATTCCTCAGACGCCGCATTCGTTCGAGTAGACCACAGTTGTCAGCATCAAGATATCCCTCCTTGTGAAGGAGTTGGGTGTTCTTGATTGCTGAATTGTACGGAGGGTAATCCGGCGAGATGGCTAACCTCATTACGGCTTGCATCAATTCTTGCTCCACCGCCGTCCAAGCTAAAATGATGGCAGACCCCTGAAGTTCGGATGCGAGGCGCATTGCGTCGGCAATAATCTGCGCCGAATCCTGTATGTCCGGTTTTTCCCGAGACACATCTTTCGAAATATCCAAGCCTGCGGCTTTGGCCTTATTTCTGAGTTCTAGTACCTCCCGGCCGAAATTGATTTCTACATCACCATATCGAAATTGTGTGAGACTTCCAAGAAGAACTCGCAATGGTCCCCGAAGAATAAGCACCAGCAACAAAACTGCAACTGGCCAAGCAAGAGAGTCGATGATCGACGCGATGAATTTCAGATAGCCCATACCCATGATCTATTCAAGGTTTTGAAAAACTCTTTTTTCTAAAAAGCGAATGTTTCTTCATGAACCCAGCAACACATCTCACACCGAAACCTAAACCAACCCCCTTCAATCAGGGAAAAAACACATTGCGTTTTTCCACGGAAATAACAGGCAAAAAGCTATAAGATGAAGAGCCATAAATGCCCAAGGAACTCGAGTTTCTATGTCCGTAAACGGCAGATACAATTTCGGATTCTCTCCTCTTCCAATTGCTTCCCATTCCGCATCGTAAGGTGAAAGCGGCAACTCCTTCTCAATCTCGTGAATCACCTTGAATTTGCCAGAGTTTAGATCCTTGTATGACCGTATAATCCGATACCAGAAGTAACAAATAAAAATAGCTGCCAAATTAACTGCAAGAACCCAGTTGCTGTTAACCCGCTCGATGTACCCTGCAATACCAAGAATAGACGTATTAACTATTAGAAAGAAAATATTGGCTGACTGCCTGCGGGCACTGATATTGTCAGCCATCTCAACACATATCTTGTATATCTCAAGGCAATGATCCTGATATTTCTCGCCATATGAAGACTTATCTTGGACAATAAGTTTTTCTCGAATACCCATGTTTTTACCCAAGCTCGCGTATAGCGCCGACGATTGACTCCGTATTCCATCCCACGATTATGTCGGCAGCGTCTTGCACGACCGTTGAAATTCTCTCCGACCCCCGCGGCTGAATCGCAAGAATAGGTTTTGGACTTTGAAACCCCCTCTGCGCGATTCTGATCTCATTGTTGATCCACTTGCTGTAGGTAGCATAGACTCCAGCCAAAATCACTATGACATGCGCATATGACATCTGTCTTTTTATTGCTTCACGGAGTTCTCGATCAGTTCCACGCGTATGAACCGGATCATCCTTGGGAACCGAGTAGTTCCGATAACTAAAATAGGATCGGTTATCAAGGAGATTAACAAGACGTTGATAGGTATCACTGTATCCCCAAGAGTGACTGATAAAAAGATTGTAGGTCTTCATCGAATTAAATCCTCCTCATATTTTGTGCTTGAATCTCCACCTCACACTATATAATGTGCATCTTGAAGGAGAATTTTCAAGAGGGAATTTTCGATTTCTCAATTGAGTTTCATGCAATGCATCTGTCAGGAGTTTCTAGAAGTAGTCTGAGATAATAGGATAGGATTCTAAGTTCTTACAGAAATTAAGCCTAAAACTTATCCGCCAATAACCCCGACCTCCTTCAATTATCTTTTCAACTTCCTTCTCCCAGATGTACTCGGCCGCATCAGAACATACCTGCATAGAGTCCCATACAGGACCCTAGGTACACTCCTTCCAAACTTTTTGGTTTGTTTTGCTCGCGTGTTATCTTTATCTTGAGATGTCGGAACAGAAAACACCACCCCATACAACAATAGGGTTTCAAATGCAGGAGACCAAGGATGAAGCCCTACACTTGGTGCTGCAGAAAATAAACAACGTAGATAAATGGATTAATCGGTGGGAGATTAAAGAACTCCCTTCAATATTGTGGGAAAATGAACTCCCTGAGAAATTAATCTCAGGGCAATATAACAATGGATGGGGGATATTGGTTGCAACTAATCGGCGACTAATTTTTATCGATAAAGGGATGTTATCTCTCAAGGTTGAGGACTTTTCCTATGATAAAATCACATCAATAGAGTCCAAAACCGGAATGGTGTTTGGTAGTCTGACTATTTACGCTTCTGGGAACAAAGAGAAGTTCGAATACGCCGACAAGGGATTACTCAGGGGATTCGCCGACTTCCTGAGAGCCAAGATATCTACTAAAAACTCGCAATCCTCACCGGCTACCTCCGGCGCTGTTGAAAACCCATCATTAACAATATCCGTAGCAGACGAACTAGAGAAACTTGCAGGATTGCGTGACAGAGGAATTATTACCGACGAAGAATTCTCCGCTCAGAAAGCTAAGCTATTAGCTTAAATCTCTCCCTGTTAAAAATGAGGGTGTAGAGAGTACGTTATATGCCCGGACTTCCTACATGCGTCTTGACAAATTTCAGTATGAGCGGTAAGTTCTGAAAAATATCCGAAATAGATCGTTAATATCAATAAAAAACCTCAAGGAGATAATAAATTATGGCTGATAGAGCTGTAACACAAACCGGTAAAGATGCAGACGGAGATATAACTAAGCTATGCAATCCAGGGGAATTCTGGTCGCCCAGATCAAAACAAGATGCTATTGACGACATAGAATCGGGAAACCACACCTATTATGTGCCTTGGATTAGTGGTCGCAGACAATTTAGAACGGAGATTAGAGTGGTAAACGGACCAAACGGCAAGTATCTGCGCACGAATCACGATGGAACATCCAAAAACAACCTAGACGACTTACCTAACTGTTAGTCTCCTAAACGCCGACTCGCTGTAGGCAATATTATTTAAGTTTGGAATTATTATGGCTAAGGAAAGTTCGTGATCTTAAACAATTCCAAACTTAATAAACGGGTTCCCCAATCCCCCACAATTATTTCTGTTCAGTAAACTCGGCGTCTATCACGTCATCGCCCGAGGTGGAATTTCCCTGCTCTGGCTCTGGACTTTCCTCTCCACCCTCCCCGGCACCCGCGGCGGCTTCTTCCTGCTGTTTCTTGTACATCAGTTCCGCAAGCTTGTGGGAAACGGCGGTTATTTTCTCCGTCGCCTGATCAATTTTGCCCGAATCATCCGACTTAAGGGCTTCCCTTCCCTCTTCAAGGGCCTGCTCAAGCTCTTTCTTCTCATCATCGGAGAGACCATCGCCAAGCTCCTGGAAACTCTTGTCGGTTCTGTAGACAAGCTCGTCAAGCTGGTTTCTCTTCTGAACCTGCTCGCTTTTCTCCTTGTCTTTCTCAGACATCTTCTCGGCTTCATCTACCATGGAGTCGATCTCGTCGCTGCTTAACCCGCTTGAAGCTTCAACCTTGACCTTTTGTTCCTTCTGAGTCGCGTTATCCTTCGCGGAAACATGGAGTATTCCGTCGGCGTCAGTGTCGAAAGTGACCTCTATCTGCGGGATTCCCCTTGCCGCCGCGGGAATTCCCGACAGGATGAACCTGGCAAGCGTCCTGTTATCAGCCGCCATCTGCCGTTCTCCCTGCAGCACGTGGATCTCAACCGAGTTCTGGTTGTCCTCGGCCGTTGTGAAAACCTGGCTTTTCTTGGTGGGAATGGTCGTGTTTCTCTCGATTATGGTGGTCATTACCCCTCCAAGGGTTTCTATGCCCAGTGAGAGCGGTATCACGTCGAGGAGGAGCACGTCGGTTACGTCTCCGCCGAGCACGCCCGCCTGTATGGCGGCCCCCATGGCGACCACCTCGTCTGGGTTTATTCCCCTGCTCGGCTCCTTTGCGAAAAAGTCAGTCACGACTTTCTGCACAAGCGGAATCCTGGTCGATCCGCCGACCAGTATCACCTCGGCTATCTCGCCCGGGCGAAGCCCCGCATCCCTGAGAGCCTGCTCGCAGGGCTTGAGGGTGCCTTTTACGAGATCCTCTATCAGCTGCTCGAACTTGGAGCGCGTTATCTTAAGCACCAGATGCTTGGGACCGCTCGCGTCGGCCGTTATAAACGGCAGGTTTATTTCCGTCTCGACGGTGTTTGAAAGCTCGATCTTGGCCTTCTCTGCGGCTTCCCTAAGCCTCTGAACAGCCATCTTGTCCGCCCCGAGGTCTATTCCGGAATCCTTTTTAAACTCGGAGACGATGTAGTCAATGACCCTCTTGTCAAAATCGTCTCCGCCGAGGTGGGTATCACCGTTTGTGGACTTAACCTCTATGACGTTGTTTCCGACCTCAAGCACAGATACGTCAAAAGTTCCGCCCCCAAGGTCATAGACCACTATCATGCCCTCTTTTTTCTTGTCAAACCCGTAGGCAAGCGCCGCCGCGGTCGGCTCGTTTATTATGCGCTTTACGTCAAGGCCGGCTATCTTTCCGGCATCTTTTGTGGCCTGGCGCTGGCTGTCGTTAAAATACGCGGGAACGGTGATAACGGCTTCTTGGACTTCTGAACCCAGGTAATCTTCGGCTGCCTTCTTAAGCTTCGTCAGCACGTGCGCTGAGACCTGCGGGGGAGAGTACTCTTTTCCCTCGACCTCGACCCAGGCGTCCGCTTTGCCTGATTTCACTACCTTGTAGGCAAGGCTGTCAGCTTCGCTCGATATCTCCTCGAACCTGCGGCCCATAAGCCTTTTGGTAGAGTAGACGGTGTTTTCGGGATTGGCGACGGCCTGGCGCTTTGCGGGCCCGCCGACCAGAACCTCGTCTCCGTCCTTTAGAAAAGCGACCACCGACGGGGTGGTTCTCGTGCCTTCCTCGTTGATTATCACTTTCGGTTCGCCACCCTCAACGATGGCGACGCATGAATTGGTTGTTCCAAGGTCTATTCCTATTATCTTAGAAGCCATTTAATTCCTCCTGGGTTTTCTTCTTGTTACGGATGGATTTCTAGTTTTTCGACCATATGTACCCTGAGTTTCCCTATGGACTCGGCCTGTATCTGCCTTACCCTCTCCTGGGAGACCCCGAGATCACGGGCTATTTCGTGGAGTTTTCTTGGAGGTTCAGTGAAATACCTCTCGTTTATCACTTTTCTCTGCCTCTCCGAAAGCGTCTTGAGAGCTTCGCTCAGATTCTCCCTAGCAAGGCTGTCAAATCCGAGTTCACCGAGCACTTGCTCCTGGTTATCCGACGGGTCAGGGAGCAACTCTCCGTAAGTGGCCAAGGAGTCATCCCCCGCGGGACGCTCAGAAAGGGAGAGATCCCTTTTGGAAGCGCGAACCTGCATCTCGGAAATTTCCTCTTCCTTGACGCCGAAATGGTCGGCAAGACGGCTTATGTCGTCATCTTCCATGCAGGCGGCGGTTATCCCGAGTTTTCGCTTTGCCCCTTCTATTCTCTGGAAAAGCTTTCTCTGGGACTGCGTGGTTCCGATCTTCACGTTGCTCCAGAACTTCATTATGTGGTTCTGAATCCTTACCCTGATCCACCACACCGCGTAGGATATGAGCCTGTAGCCCTTGTAGGGATTGAATTTCTGAACGGCGCGCATGAGCCCTATCGAACCTTCCTGGACAAGGTCCATCATCGGAAAACCGTAAGATCTGTATTCAGAAGCGATTCTCACCACGAACCTTAGGTTTGACACCACGAGCTTGTTGGCCGCCTCAAGATCTTCGTTTTCGTAATATCTGACCGCAAGCGCGTGCTCTTCCTCTTTTGAGAGAAGCGGATGTTTTTCCATCTCTCGCATGAAAACTGAAAGAGAATCGCACGTTGCGACTGCCGTTTGCATCTAACATGTACCTCCAATTCTCAAGCTAATCATCAGAAGGGTTATGTCAAGGTTTCAGAGTAAAATAAAGGGATAGAAGATGAAGGTAGAAAACAGATTAGATTATTATCGTAGTTTCCTAAAATAAATTAGTTTCTTTCGCTATCCTAGACCTAGTGCCTGCAGAGCGTCAGTCTTAAAAAGCCGGAATTATCCAGTTAACTAGACAACCTTTCTTTCACTACCTTAAGGGTTTACCTCTTGTGACAACATTCTATAATATACAGAAGGGGGAATAATGCGAACAGAAAAAGAACAAAGAGAGTGGCTTTATGAGATACATATTAAAGAGAATCACGAAAGGTACAGATACAATATCCAAAGCTACGATAAATCAATACTGACTTTATCATCTACCAGCTTAGGGTTTTCTCTTCTAGCTATTAAATATATCGTCCCACTAGAGTATGCGTCTTACAAATTCCTTTTAGTCATCGGTTGGGTGTTGTTAGTATTTAGTATTTTTTGCTCATTGTTTGCTTATATGGTTGCTAACAAGTCTCTTGAGGAGGCCGGAAGAAACATAACGGATGGATATTTGCACAATGTGCGAGGAGCGCTTACTAGAAAAGTTTCATACGTTAGATATAACGACCTACTTAACTACGCAACAGGTGCATCTTTTTTTGTGGCGGTAGTAGTTATTCTATTGTTTGTAATTCTAAATCTTCCGACCTAATCGGAACTGTCACCTGTATCGCTTGGTGCCTCTGGTGTTGGTTCTGGCGTCGGTTCACTATCTACGGTTGGTGTTTGTTGTGGCTTCATTGAACGGTTTATATCAGGTCCGGGGGTATCCACTTTTGGTTGTGGGGACTGGGATTTGTCTTTACTCATTGTAGTTGTAGTTCCTCCTTCTTTTTCAACTAAAACTTTCTTATCGATTCTCTTGAACTCTAGAGTATAGAGTAATATACAATACGAAAGAATCAACGATGAGAAAAGGGCATAATATACTTAACTAAGATGAACACTAGATATAGAACGAGGGTATGGACTTTGCCAGAGCTTCCTTTATCATCATCGCCGAGTATTTTTGGATCGGAGTCGGAGAAGAAATGTTCCCAGATTGGCCTCTAGAAATTCGGACTGCAGGAGCAATCATTTCCAGCATTATAGCTATATATCTCTGGCGCCAAGAGTTGCTGGAAATCTTTCAATCTCTTTATCCGCAAAAACCTAAGAAGAAATCACTCCGTTTAGGTCTCGCGAGGATAGCCGCTCTTGCAAACAGAATTGAGCGAAACCAAGCCACCATGGAAGAGGAGGAGAAATATCACGCATACCTCACCAGTCCTTTTTATCAGGCATGGTTCCAAGAGTACGACCCCGGAAATTACAAGGAAATTGCGCAGAGAGCTCGCTTTGCGGGGGCAACGTTTCTTTTTTAATCGTGCTTCTTGCCCAAGGCTATAAGCCAAGCGAGCGAGAAAACGCCGAAGAAAAAACCTAGTATCGCCCATTTCCAGTTGCTTCGCTTGAACCGATTGGCAATGACAACATGCAATCCTACAAAGAATATGTTCCAAAGAATCCACCAGAAAAATATACCGCCTGCATACACAGCCAATAACGCATCAACTTCTGAATCGCTCATATCTCTTTCTCCTGTAAGGGGGTCTAAGTGACGCCGGGAACATCGGGCACGTGGGTGCCAGGTCCTGTTGACTCCAACGAGATGTTGAGGTTTCGTTTGTTTCCCGGATGGGTGTTTTATTCCGCGAAAAACCCAACGGAGCAGGCTCTCATTAGAACCAACACGTCCGATTATAGCACACCTTCGCTTTAATGACTATAATCTAAAGCAATCTTTTTTTGGAAAAGCGTTCTTTCATGTGTTTTCTCCTGTTTTTGCTAGTGCTTTATATACATAACTAGGCATCGTTGAATTCATCCACACATTTAAATGTTCGTCCGCTCATATGAGAATATTCCTTTGACTAATCATGTGCCAAGCTTTTTTATGTCCTGGCAAGAAGAAACAAGTAAACTTAGGTCATTCCGTATATTGCATATTCCTACTGAAAAGGGACACCTGTTCCGAGGATAAAGGGACAGGTGTCCCTTTATCTTGGAATAAGCAATTTTGCTCCTTCCAGAGGCATTTGAAAGGTCGGAGTCCCTTCATCCTCTAAAAAACAAAAGATGATTGCATTATCAAATCATTTTCAAACTATAGCTATGTTCGATGCGTTTGATCTTGAAAGGACTTGTTAGTACTATCTTTATTATGAGGATGATCTTAAAACTTGTTGTGTGTTACACTTATGGGGCCTGAATCCTTGTTCAAACACAAGAAAGTAGTGGTACTACAATATACAAGGAGCAAAAGATGAATAGGATTTGCATTGCCTTAGCTTTTTGTTTGATGGTTTGTGTTTTGCCAGCAAAAGCGAACAGCATCAGTTTTGAATTTGTAGATAGCAAGTTTGGAAGTGATAGCAGTTGGACCAACCTGCGGAAGAAGGAAGAGTGGAAGAAGTATAAGGGAAAATGTGTTGAATGGACAGGGAAATTGGTATATCTGGATGAGGCGTGGGGGAAAATTTCTCTCGGATTTAAACACAAAGATCTCACGTGGACCTATGATGTTTTGGTCTCTGCACCAAAGTCTTACAAGCAACATGCTCTAACTATGGAACAGGGCTCTTTCTATAATTACAAAATGAGGCTTGATGGATATGCTGGTGCTATTTTGCCAATTACAGGTGACTTGGGATGTGACTAACCTGAATCGTACTCGAGGAAAAAGCAAGGACACATAACCCATAAAAATTATGCATGCCTCCCAATATTTCAAAATTACCAGAGGACCGGATGACGATTGGTTTGATCCAATCCTCAATGCCGATACCAAGCTTTTTGTTGACCCATTTCTGATTTTTAAGGAAAAGACTGGCGCATGGACCGATGCCCATGACATTATCATAAAGCACTTTGACCAAGCATTTATGTTGATAGCCAAAGGAAACCTGAAGAGGCAAAGTCTTGCCTATAGAAAAGCCTTGGATCTACTTGTGTTTCGCGAACCTAAGGAATTGTGCTTGGGTTATACAGGATCAGGCACGGCCGGAGCAGGCAGCGGTCGCGGCTTCGCACAAAAAATCGGGAGAGCAATTGAAAATGCCATTAACAGGGGAGTGATGCACCTACGGCACTTTGAAGAGCTCGGGATCTTCGAACTTGGGATTGGGGCGGACCGAATTTCTGATATTGCCTGTACTATCCTTAAGAGACGGTTAATAGAATATACTCAGGACATTGCAAAACGCCATGGTGTTCCGCTGGATGAACACAGGATTTTTGCATCTGGTTTTGACCAGTGTAGGTTGCGCTGGATTACAGAAACTGTAAAGTTGCCAACAAATCCTACTAATGCCGATCCCCTATTACTTGTTCCCGGAAGATTTCTGAGAAAGCTGCCTGTATTGAATTCAGACGATTGGTGGGAAGACTGGGAAAACGAACGGCTCAGGACCGACCTTAACTATGAAGTCATGAGAAACGTCAACAAGAGCAAAATTGTTGCCACTGCAAAAGCCTACCCCGAAGCTGTCCAAGAATGGATTGAACAGAAAGAACAGAAATCCGCCGAGCCCTACGATTTCGATGCTGATTCAGAGGGTGTGTCTAAGTGGGTTAGCTCTACAGAGGAATTTGCGAATCAACATCCGATTCATTTCAAAAAGATCAGTTCGGAAGAACAATTCCTGGATGTAATTAGAAAAATAATTGAACAGTTCAAGCTATTCGTTGAGGAGAAAGGCGGATGGTCTTTGCTCTGGGATAGTCAAAGTGATAAGGAAAAACCAGAGAATGCTGCTCAACTACTTTTTAGAGGAATTGGAGAACACTATTGTCGCGCTAACAATATTTCAATGGACCGAGAAGTTAATTTTGGTAGAGGTCCCGTAGACTTTAAATTCTCAAGCGGTTATAAATTTCGCGCGCACCTCGAAGTCAAAAAATTGCATAGTGGTCGATTCTGGAATGGTCTTGAGGACCAACTTCCCTCCTATATGAACAGCGATGAAGTAAATGTTGGGTGGTTTCTCGCGATAAGATATCGGGAAGGCGAAAAGTGGGATAAAAGACAGCGGGAACTATCAAGCAGAGTGGCTGCCGTACGCAAGCAAAAAGGGTTAGCTGTCAACTTCGATGTAGTTGATGCATGCCGACCGGTTTCTGCTTCGAACTTGTAGATTTTTTCAATATTATACGTGGAGACTATATATGTCGAGCATCAGTAGCCCTACTGACACAGGATTAATTAGTCCTCGGCCCACTCCTCGTATTCCTCAATAATCGAATCGTTCATGTGCACAAGATGAGAAGTATCTCCAAGGCTTTTAATGGAGTTGTAGGATAGAAAAGTACACTTCTCGTATAGCGGACCTCGTTCAAGCAATGAGAATACGGGACGTCTGATTTCCCGCAGCACCTTTTCTCGTTTTTCATCCGGTGCAACTATATGGAGGCGAATATCCATATTGGGTTGGAGCGCAAGGAGGTCAGCCATACGCAGCAAACCGGAATACACGGCTGTGGTATGTTCAACTTCAAAGGCCCTAGCCATCGAACGGCCTTTCAACCAGATTACGTCTATCTGTTCAATTGTACGAAGCGTCGTGTCATCGTAGTTTATGGGTAGCATATCTAGAAAAAGCGGTTTTTCGTCATCCGAAACATGGTCGAGTACTCGAGCTTTGTCGTTTCGGGGCACCCATATCTGAAACCCCATTTTAATTCCAATTTTGGCGACTTTTGCTTGCATTAGATGTGACTGCCGACCCTCCGAAGTGGTAGCTTCAACATCCGTGTTGACATCGTCATAACCATCTTCATCATCCTCCGGTACATCGACTGATATTTCACCACCGGGTGTCCGGACTTTGAAAACTTTCGCCAGTTCCCGGCGGTCCTTATCCGTGAGAGGATATTCACTCTGTTCCTCTTTCTGCTTTTCCAGTTGAGACAACAAGAATTCGCCGTCAGAGTCTTCTATTTTACGTAGAGAGGAGCGGAAATTGATGGCCCAGCCTCGACTACCTTTGTCTATGCCTTTTGTTTCGGAGAGACCATCCCAAATTCTGTCGTCTAAGATCGGCAGCGAAAACTCCGGATCTAGAAGGACCACTGGTTCAACCTTGAACCGAATCACAAAGGGGTCAGGTTTCTGGAAAATCGGTTTTTCATCCTGAAAAGCTGGAGAGACAATACGGAGGACCCCACACCATCGGGACAATCGAACCATATAACAGAGAAAAATATCTCCTTCCTTAATATGGTCTTGGGCCACGCGACGTTGCCGGTGTCGAAATCCACTGATATCGGCTCCATGCTCGCGAAAAGCGGACCATGTCTCAGGTGTGAACAAATTAAGAAAGTACGACATAGGCTCAAGCTATCATGTACAAAACAATCAGTCAATATGGCGGTGAGTGATAGCAAACAAGAGAAAAGGAACCAAAGGGTTTTTCCCACTGTTTATATGTGGGTAACGGAACAAAGCCACCTACTTGCAATAGCTAACATATAAAATTAGGGACTATCCCTTTTTTTGTCTCATGCTTGTTTCTTTCAAGTACTATCCGTAATCGCAGTAACATCTCAGTACTGTAGAAACGCGGCTTAGAGTCCACGAACGGGGCTGGAAGTTTGCCTCTTTACTTGTATCGGTTCACGCATTATAACCGTTTTTATTGTAGGTCATCGTGAGAATGGACCCATGTCCACCGAAACTTCTGTGATTTCATGTTCCATAATAGTTTCTTCTACTACTTCTGCTTTATCCGGATCAAATAAGGCGAGATTCATTCCTTTGCTAACGGAACTATTATAAACAACTCCTTGGTAGCCGCACTTTTTAATAAACTCGCACAAATATTGACTTGCAGTGTAGTCGATGGCCGCTGCAGTTGGAATGACCGGCACTTCCAAGCCTTGTCCAAGGTTTTCCAAAAATTTTATATCACCGCTTCTAAGCTTGGCTAGCGCACTTTCATCACTGAGTAAAAACGGCGAAATCAGCAAACGTGGTTTACACAGGTCGACTAACTGGAGCTCAGATTCAATCTGAAATTCTGCCACGCAAACAATTTCGCCAGGGTGCGGTCTAACTTCAGCAGCTACGGTCTCCACTGTTGATCCAAGGTACAAATAGGGAATACCCGCTGGATTAGCCCTCCCATGTGATGCAGCCCGCCTTGGAGGCGCCCCCATCTCCTCAGGTTTGTAGCACCTGTCTTCCTTTTCAATTCTCGCCCGGTACCACTTCGAAGAATGCTCGCTTTGATCGAATACAAGATTTCCGAAAAGCCCTTCCAAACGGCCGTATTCAAATTCTGTATCGGGAAAGAAACGATTGCTATGCATCAATTCCATCGTCAGCCGCTTCCAAGTCATATTCAATTCACATTGATCCGGTGCAGATGGAACAAATTTCCGATGGATAATCTCATTGTCATCAAGAATCTCGCCTAAAAGTGCATTTGCACGGACTTCGTCAAGTTCGGTGTGGTCGAAGAGTAACCAATCTTCTCTCAACCATTCTATTAATAACTTTCCATTCTCTTTAGGTCGATAAATGCCAATTAAAACCTCAAAATATTCAGATAGTTCATTTGGCTCTATAAGTGGCTGTTTTTTTGTCTTGCAAAACGAGCAATCACCTTCTTTGCCAGACAAAGAAGGTATGATTTGCGTCTTCAATCCCTTGTCGCTGAAACATTCCGCACAACAATACATTCGCTCGCGGCCTTTACTCATCGAAAAATTTCGCGAGTGTCTCAATATGATGCTTCATCGACAACTTCTTCACATATCCAAGACCGGGGTAATGGCCTCTTTCGTAAAGCTCTTGAAATTCAACTATCGCTTGAGTTTCGAGGATCTTGTTATCGCTTTGGTTCAGTGCAGTAATTAGTTTTTCTAATGCTTCAGCAAACTTACCTGCCGGGTCTTTGGGTGTGTCCTGCCTATCCGATTTAAAATGTCGGATATGCATTTCATCATCTTTATCGGAGTCGATATACGTAAGATGGATAGCAACTGTGTATGCGGGTCCACCGTCTTCAGAATATTCATCACCTACAATCAAAAAATCCCCAAAACCATCCATCCTTTCTAGCTCGAATGTTGCATGAAGATCGGAAAAAAACTCTGTAGATGGATAATCCCTATTACGCCTTCTTTCGAACCCATCTCGGATCAGAATACGATTCGAATGATCAGCAAAATGGCGCTGGTAGAGCTTTCCACAATGACCTTCAAAAAAGATACTGGTATTGACATTTTCAAAGTCGTCAATTGCTTTGGAAAGCTTCTTAGCCTTTGAAAAGCCAGCGTGGATTAGGGCAATCTCGTTGTCGAATACTTCGCATAATTCGATAGCCTCAGAAGCGGAAGTCTCTTCGGCAAGCAAAAGCCCGCAAATCAGATTCTGCTGTTCATGGTAATGCTCATCAATAAACTCTATTAGATCGGTGTTATCATAACTATGGTCGCCTATCTGCGGATTCATTACCAAAATTACCTGAGCATTTTCGTCGCATAATTCATCCAGAGTTTTTTTTAGGCCATTCAACTCCTCTTTCACAGGCTCAATTATTGGTACGAAACTTTTTGCCGCTAAGATCGGTGCGGATTCTCTAATAGTGATTAATTCGTATAGTCTGCCGCGAAAGTAAGGATAATACATTTTAAGTTATGCCCACACCGCGGCTTCACTAATTGGTGTTTTCATCGATTCAACTAGACGAGTGTGGTCTTGCTTCCTCAGGCGCAAGGATAATACTGCCGACCGCAAGGACTTTGGCAACTCGTTAATGAGTGCGGCAAGTGGCGCAAGATCTCTGGTTTCCCTTAAGATTTGTATCATGCTGGTGTGCACAGAGGTCGGATCAAGTTCGGCGAAACGCCTACGTAGTTCTTGATAGCGACGGGTATTAGGCACATCTGGCACCGAAACACCAAGGTCAATGAGTACTAATTCAGCTTCACGCAGACTGATTGAATCAAAAATAGCCTTAGGATTAGTTCGAGATGGAATATTGTTGCCTTCTCGAATACTGGAAATTTGATATCTGTCTGAGAGTTTCAAAACGCCTATGTCTTCAGGCACAGAATCAAGAACTGCTTTCACATGGTTTTCGCCAACAATCACGTTAACTGTGGCAAACACATTCATATATGCAGCAATCTGTTTTTCGAGCCGCGATAGTGAATCCCTCTCCGATTTTATCTCGTATACGGTGCTGGTCCCATTTAAAATTACGATGTCCGCCTTGCAACCACCAACTCTGAATTCACTGATCATTGACGAAGTCTGAAGTGAATGAATGCCAAGTAGTACTTTTTCAGTCAATGCGGCTTTGTATATATATTCGTGGCGGTATCTCTTATGTTTCAAGAACCTAAAGGCGTGTTCAAAAAGATCAAATACTTTTTCAACTTCACTGGACAGTGCAAGCAGGCGCGATTCATTTAGCAGACGCGCAAACAATGGTGATCGACCTCTTCGTGCTAGCTCTCTCAATACGGTTGAAGAAAATAAGCGAGCAACGGCAGAGGCCTGAATTTCTTCTGTTTTTTTCATTCTACCGCTTTGCCGTCTCAACCTAGCAGATCGGCTTGCCTCAAACTTGATTTTAACTGACTCGTAAAAACATAGAAATAGCGTCTTAAAAATTTGGGAATTATACACATAACTAAACACCATTGAGTTCATCCACACGTTTGGATAACCGCGTGGCCAACTCCGTTAGTTCTTTCCGACAGATTGATCCAGAATAATGTTCCTCACAATAACGAACAATCGAATCTAGGTCATTTATCATATGCAATTCTCTTACATCGGCATCCATTTGTTCGGCGAATTCTTCGTATCCCAAGTCCCTAAGTGGGGCCTCTGCATATAAACCTGTTGAATTAAATCCTCCTAAGTAGGCAGTACCCCATGCAGCAATCAAGGCGGTTTCCAACAACTTGATTACCTCATCTTCGCCTTCGGCGACAACTTTCCATGTGAAGGCGTCTTTACCGTATTCTCTAAGCGCATGATGGAAAAATACTCGACCACGATTACTCATCGCATCTCTCTCGTGCTGACTTCTGCGAGCCTTCAGACTCCGCTTAGTAATGCCTACATAGCGTTTCCCGCTGTCGTTGTGTACCGCCACATAGCAGATCATTTTACGTCGTTCCGCTCCTCTTTTCGGTCTAGTCATCTATAAATAATCCCAAAAACTTTATCCACCGTTACGCTGAAGCTCTCCCTTCTATAATATGTACTCTCTATCAAGGGAGACATATATCCTTAGGAAACAGATTATATATTGGTTGTAACTTCTTGGAATTAGGCAGTTTTAGCGGCTTCGACCACCTTGGACGCAGCTTCTTTCATGTCGGCCCCGGTCTGGATGTCAAGACCCGAATTAGATAAGATTTCCCTTCCGGCCTGAACGTTGGTTCCTTCAAGCCTGACCACTAAAGGAACGTTTATTCCGACCTCTCCCGCGGCCTCAACGATGCCGTCGGCGATAGTGTCGCACTTCATGATGCCGCCGAAGATATTAACGAATATGGCTTTTACGTTCTCATCGCTCAGGATCATCTTAAAGGCCTTTGTAACCTGCTCCGTAGTAGCCCCTCCGCCGACATCAAGGAAGTTCGCGGGTTCTCCGCCGTGGTGCTTTATAATGTCCATGGTGGCCATGGCAAGCCCCGCGCCGTTAACCAGACATCCTATGTTTCCGTCAAGCTTAACGAAGCTTATCCCCGCGTCGCTTGCTTCAAGCTCAAGAGGATCCTCCTCGTCCCTGTCCCTAAGTCCCGCGATGTCACGGTGGCGGAAAAGCGCGTTGTCATCGAAATTGATCTTCGCGTCAAGCGCCACTATGTTTCCGTCCGAGGTAAGAACAAGCGGGTTTATCTCCGCAAGGGAGCAGTCCTTTTCGATAAAAACCCGGTAAAGGGATGAGATAAACGATACCGCCTGCCTCACGGCGCCGCCCGAAAGACCCATGAAATAAGCGATTTTCCGGCACTGGTAGGGCTGAATGCCAACAGAAATATCAACGTGCTCCTTGATTATCTTCTCTGGAGACCTGGCCGCCACCTCCTCGATCTCTACCCCGCCCTCGGGGCTTCCCATGACAACCACTTTTTCCCGGGAGCGGTCAATCACCATGCCCAGGTAGAACTCTTTTTCTTTGCTCGAGGCTTCCTCGATCAGTACGCTTCCCACCGTCTTGCCCTCGGGGCCCGTCTGGTGGGTGACCAGGTTCATCCCGATTATCTCATCTGCGGCCGCCATGGCGTCGTGGGAATTGTCAACCACCTTTATTCCGCCTCCCTTGCCCCGGCCGCCGGCGTGAATCTGGGCTTTCACCACGTACTTTGCAGAGTTAAGAGTATCGAGCACTTCTGACACCTCATCCGCGCTGAAAACAACCTGTCCCCCGGGAACCCTGACTCCGAAATCAGAGAGAAGCTTTTTGGCCTGGTATTCGTGTACGTTCAATCTGGAGCCCTCTTCTACTTTCCCTTGATCTTCCGCAAAAGCCAGGAAAGCGGATCATAATACTTGTCAACCACCCTCTCCTTAAGCGGAATGATTCCGTTATCCGTTATGTGTATGTCCTCGGGGCATACTTCCGTGCAGCATTTCGTGATGTTGCAGAAGCCGACTCCCGCCTCCTCGCGCGCGAACTCCCTCCTGTCAAGCACGTCCAGGGGATGCATCTCCCGCTCGGCGATCTTTATCATGAACCTCGGCCCCGCAAACGCGTCCTTTCGGTTGTGATCGCGAAGTATGTGACACACGTTCTGGCACATGAAGCACTCTATGCACTTGCGGAACTCCTGTCCCCTCTCGACGTCCTCCTGGTACATGACCCACTCGGTATCCTCGGCGGGGGTAAACGGAGGAATCTTCTTGCTTACCTCGTAGTTCCACGACACGTCAGTTACGAGATCCTTTATCACGGGAAAGGCCTTGATCGGGTGAACGGTGATAGTTTCGCCCTCGGCGAAACTGTCCATGCGCGTTTTGCAGGCAAGCTTCGGTTTTCCGTTTATCTCGGTGCTGCAGGAGCCGCACTTGGCCGCCTTGCAGTTCCATCTTATCGCCAGGTCGCCGCCGTAGTTGGCCTGTATGTAGAAAAGCGCGTCGAGGACCACCATTCCCTCATCTACCGGGACCTCGTACTCCTTCTCCTCTCCACCCTGCGCGTTACCGCGAAAAACTCTTAGCTTGGCTACCGACATCACTTATCCTCCGTAAACATTTTCGAAAGCTCATCGGGCATCTCCATGATCGGCCGTGTTTCGAGATCCATCGCCCCGCCCTTAACAGCCACTATGGAATTAAGCTTGCCCCATGTTCCGTCATCGCTCTCGGGGAAATCGACCCTGCTGTGGGCCCCCCTGCTCTCCTTTCTCGCAAGCGCGCAACGTGCGAGCGCCTCAGAGACGATCAGCATCGACTTAAGGTCCCTGCAGAGATGCCAGCCTGGGTTAAACATCACCGAACCCTCTATCTTGAGCGTCCTGGCCCTCTCCTTTAACTTCTCTATCTCGTCTATGCCCTTTTGTATGTTCTCCTCGGTACGGAACACCCCTATGTAGAGCTGCATCACGTCCTGGAGATCCTGATGGATCGTGTAGGGATTCTCCCCTTGCGTGTTGTTAAAAGGCTCTCTAAGCTCGTTTGCGAATCCCTCTATAAGCTCTTCGGATACCGACGCGTGGGATTTCCCGCTTGCGTAAGCGGCGGCTCCTTCTCCCGCCCTTTTCCCGAAAACGAGAAGATCAGAGAGAGAATTCCCGCCGAGACGGTTCGCGCCGTGCATTCCTCCCGCGACCTCGCCCGCCGCGAAAAGCCCCGGAACGGTGCTCGAGCAGGTGTCCCCTTCAACCTTGACTCCGCCCATTACGTAATGTGTGGTCGGGAACACTTCCATCGGGCCTTTCGTTATGTCTATATCCGCAAACTCCATGAACTGGTGGTACATGCTCGGAAGCTTGCGCTTCACGTAATCGGCTCCCCTGTGGGAGACGTCGAGAAACGCTCCTCCGTGGGGGGAACCGCGGCCCTGCTCCACTTCCGTGTATATGGATCTTGCCACCACGTCGCGGGTCGAGAGCTCCATGCGCTCTGGGTCGTATCTCTCCATAAAGCGCTCGCCCTCGCTGTTTGTGAGTATGCCTCCCTCTCCGCGCACAGCCTCCGTGACAAGGATTCCCCTCACGCTCGGGGGCCAGACCATCCCGGTGGGATGGAACTGTATGAATTCCATGTCTATAAGCTCAGCTCCGGCCTCATACGCCATTGCGTGACCGTCGCCCGTGTACTCCCAGGAATTAGAAGTGTACTTGTAGGCCTTTCCTACCCCGCCCGTCGCAAGAACAATGGCGTTTGCGCGGAAAAGAACGAACTTGCCGCTTTCCCTCCAGTAGCCGAAAGCTCCCACAACCCTGTCTCCGTCCTTTACGAGATGGGTTATGGTGCACTCCATGTAGACGTCTATGCCCGAGTGTATCCCTTTTTCCTGGAGGGTCCTTATCATCTCAAGACCGGTCCGGTCGCCCACGTGGGCAAGCCTCTTCCACGTGTGCCCGCCGAATGCCCTCTGATTTATATTCCCCTCTTTCGTTCTGTCGAAAAGAGCTCCCCAGTATTCAAGCTCGCGCACCCTCTCGGGAGCCTCCTGCGCATGGTAAAGGGCCATCTGCCAGTTGTTAAGCATCTTTCCGCCCTTCATGGTGTCCTTGAAGTGGGTTTCCCAGTTGTCCTTGGTATCGACGTTGGCCAAAGCGGCCGCGACGCCGCCCTCCGCCATCACGGTGTGGGCCTTGCCGAGCAGGGATTTGCATATGAGTGCGGTCGAGGCGCCTTTTGCGGAAGACTCGATAGCGGCCCTGAGACCTGCCCCGCCTGCGCCGATGATTATAACGTCATGTGTGTGTGTTTCGTATTTTTCCACGTCTATATCAACCTCAGATCAGTGATTGTTCCGTTTGCGACCAGGAAAACGTAAAGGTCGGTTAAAGCCACGAAAACAAGGCTTGTCCACGCCCATTTCATATGTACTTCGTTCTGGACGCTTATGGCGCCCCAGAGGCGAAAGCGGGTCGGACACTTTGAGAACACGTCAAGATTCCCTCCCATCAGGTGGCGAAACGAGTGGCAGGAAAACGAATACATGGTAAGCAGAAACGCGTTTGCGGTAAGAACTATGGTCCCGACGCCCACTCCGACCCCGTCATGGAAGAAAAAGGCCTCGTAGGAGTCAATCCACAAAAACAGCAGAATGACGATAGAGGCGTAGAGAAAAAACCTGTGGATGTTCTGCAGGATGAACGGAAAGCTCGACTCTCCGCTGTAGGAACCCCTCTTGCCGACCGGTTTTACCGCGCAGCCCGGAGGCGAGAAGAAATACGCCCTGTAGTACGCTTTTCTGTAGTAGTAGCAGGTCGCCCGGAATCCAAGCGGCGCCCAGAGAATAAGTATTGCCGGGGAAAGCGGCCACCAGTCAAGAAGCAGAAGCGGGGAATAAAAAGGCGAAAGGTAGGGTTCTGTGTAGTAAAACTGGTTCGAAAGAGCCCTCCACGTGGAGTAGATTCCAAAAGCCCCGAGCACCACCCCGGTTATGAGGGGCTCAACCCACCACGCGTCTTTTCTCATGGTGAGCGCCTTGCTCGCCGTACCGTTAGCCATATTGCAGAAACCTCCAAAAAATATTTCCGGAGCGCCCGTCCGAGATTACAGACGGCGCCGGGGGGCGGAACGTAAGCGGAACCCTAAAGGATTCCCATTCCGTCAATTACTTCGCAAAGCTCTTTCACCTTGCCCGCCGAGACATGCAGAGCCTCCATCTCCTCGCTGGAGATCTCAACCCCTATTATCTCCTCGACCCCTTCCGCGCCGAGCCTTACGGGAAGACCCACGAACGTATCCTCCACTCCGTAATGTCCGTCCGCGTAAACGCAGCAGGGAAGCACTTTCTTCTTGTCCTTTATGATCGCCTCGGCCATTTCCACCGCGGCTACCGCGGGGGCGTAAAAGGCGCTTCCGGTCTTAAGAAGCGCTACTATTTCGGCTCCTCCCTTCCTGGTGCGGTCGACCATAGCCTCAAGCCTGTCGGCTGGGACAAGCTGCGCTATGGGAATACCCGACACAGTGGTGTTGCTTAGAAGCGGAACCATCGTGTCTCCGTGTCCGCCGAGAACCGAGGCGTTTATGTTCTCAACCGATACCCCGAGCTCCATCGCGATAAACGCCCGGAAGCGCGCGGAATCAAGCACCCCCGCCATTCCCATCACCTTGCTGTCTGAGAGGCCGCTTACCCTGTGCGCCACGTAGACCATGGCGTCAAGCGGGTTGGTTACCAGTATTAGTATCGCGTCGGGGGAATGAGCAACCACCTGCTCGGTAACGCTCTTTACTACCTTGGTGTTTGTCGAGATAAGATCATCACGGCTCATCCCGGGCTTTCTCGGAATACCCGAGGTGATTATCACCACGTCCGAACCTGCCGTGTCTTCGTAGTTGGTTGAACCGACGAGATTTACGTCGCTTCCGGTAATCGGGCACATCTGGGCAAGGTCAAGCGCCTTTCCCTCGGGAATTCCCTCCACTATGTCAATCAAAGCCACGTCGGCAAGTTCAAGCTGTGCAATCCGAAACGCCGCCGACGCGCCGACGTTTCCCGCACCTATCACAGAAATTTTCGCTCTGCCGTTCTTCAAGATCCCACTCCTTTTGAAAAGATTTGCTGTGCCGCGAGCCCCTCTAGTCCATTACCTTGTCCATGTTTGACACGATGGCCTCTCCATACTCGGAACACTTAAGAAGGGTCGCCCCCTCCATCTGCCTCTCGAGGTCATAGGTAACCGTTTTCTGCAAAACGGTCTCCTCCATCGCCCTGAAAACAAGCTCGGCGGCCTCGTGCCATCCGAGGTACTGGAACATCATGACTCCCGAGAGTATCACGGAACCCGGGTTAACCTTGTCCTGCCCGGTGTACTTGGGAGCGGTTCCGTGGGTGGCTTCGAAACACGCCAGGTAATCGCCTATGTTGCCGCCCGGAGCGACTCCGAGACCTCCTACCTGCGCGGCGCAGGCATCCGACATGTAGTCGCCGTTTAGGTTGGGCATGGCCATCACGTCATATTCGCTCGGTCTCGTGAGAACCTGCTGGAACATGCTGTCGGCTATGCGGTCCTTTATTACGATCTTGCCCTCGGGCTGCTTGCCGCCGTGATCGTCCCAGAGCTCGTCCTCGGTCAGGGTGACCTCCGGGAACTCCTCTTTCGCAAGCTCGTAGCCCCATTCGCGGAAGGCGCCCTCGGTGAACTTCATTATGTTGCCCTTGTGAACGAGGGTGACGCTCTTTCTTTTGTACTCTATTGCGTATTCGATCGCCTTTCTGACGAGCCTCTTGGTTCCGAAAGGACTTATGGGCTTTATTCCTATTCCGCTCAGCTCGCGGATGTTAACCCCGTAATTCTCGACGAGGTACTCCCTTACGGCGGCCGCTTCCTCGGTACCGCTCTCCCACTCGATTCCCGCGTACACGTCCTCGGTGTTCTCCCTGAATATCACGACATCGAGCTTGCCGGGAACAAGAAGAGGGTTTGGGGTTCCCTTGATCCATCTCACGGGCCTGACACAGGCGTAGAGATCAAGTATCTGCCGGAGCGCGACGTTAAGACTCCTTATTCCTCCTCCCACGGGAGTGGTAAGCGGGCCCTTGATTGCGACTATGTACTCCTTTATCGCCTCGGTGGTCGCCTCGGGGAGCCATTCGCCGGTCTCCTCATACGCCTTCTCGCCGGCCAGCACCTCAAGCCACGCTATCTTCTTTTTTCCTCCGTAAGCCTTCTCGACCGCGGCGTCAAACACTATCTGGGACGCGTACCAGATGTCGGGGCCTATCCCGTCGCCTTCTATGAAGGGGATTATGGGGTTGTCGGGGATTACAAGCTTTCTGCTTCCCTCGTCAATCTGTATTTTTTCTCCGCTTGGGACTGTCATTGAACACCTCTCTTTTTGAACTAAACGAAAATTTAAATCTCAAAATATAATGGAAAAAACCGCCCTTTTCAAATCCGCCTCTCAACCTACCCCGATATCATCTGGCGCAGGACGGTCTGAAGTATCCCGCCGTTTCGGTAATACTCGACCTCAACCGGGGTATCGAGCCTGCACGTGGCGTGAAATTCCCTCTGCCCGCCATCTGCATCCGTCACGGTCACGGCCATCTGTTTGCCCGGATAAAGATCCTCCGAGATCCCGCTTATACTGAAGGTCTCAAAGCCCGTAAGGCCGAGGGATTCGGCGCTCTCTCCCTCTTCGAACTGAAGGGGCAGAACCCCCATTCCCACCAGGTTGCTTCTGTGAATCCGCTCGAAGCTCTCGGCTATGACGCACCTTGCGCCCAGAAGAGCGGTGCCCTTCGCGGCCCAGTCCCGGGAACTTCCCGTCCCGTACTCCTTCCCGCCGATCACGACAAGGTCCGTCCCGTCGCTCATGTACCTTGAGGACGCTTCGTAAATCGACATTTCCTCTCCCGTGGGAACGTGCACGGTCAACCCTCCTTCCTTTCCTCCGACCATCTTGTTCCTTATCCTGATGTTAGCAAACGACCCGCGGATCATAACCTCGTGGTTCCCCCTCCTTGAGCCGAAGCTGTTAAAGCTCCTCTGGGTAACGCCCTTCGAGATAAGGTAGCCGCCCGCGGGGCCGTCCTTGGGGATTGAGCCCGCCGGGGAGATATGGTCCGTGGTTATCGAGTCCCCGAGAAGCGCGAGCACGTTCGCGTTCTCTATGTCCTCGGGATCTTCGGGCTCAAGCGGGAAATCATCGAAAAATGGGGGCTCCTGTATGTAGGTTGATTCCGTATCCCACTCGTAAATGTCTGAGTGCGGGGCCTCAAGAGACTTCCAGGTCTCATCGCCCTCGAAAACCCGGGAGTACTGGCTGTTGAATATCTCGGGGGTGATTGACTGCGAAACGGTGTCGATTATCTCCTGCTGCGTCGGCCAGATGTCCTTTAGGTACACTTCGTCCCCGTCGCTTCCGACCCCTAGGGGTTCCGTGTAGAGATCAATTCCCACCTTGCCGGCTATCGCGAACGCCACTACAAGCGGAGGCGACGCCAGGTAGGCGAACTTCACGAGCGGGTGCACCCTGCCCTCAAAATTCCTGTTTCCGCTAAGAACCGCGGCGCAGGTAAGATCGCCCTCCCTTATGGCCGCGTCCACGTCTTCTGGAAGCGGGCCGCTGTTTCCTATGCAGGTCGTGCATCCGTACCCGACCAAGTCAAAGCCCAGTTCTTCAAGGTACGGGGTAAGTCCCGCAGCGTTTAGGTAATCCGTTACCACCCTCGATCCCGGCGCCAGGCTCGTTTTCACGTAAGGCGAAACGGTGAGCCCTCTCTCGACGGCCTTCTTGGCAAAAAGCCCCGCCCCCACCATGACGGAGGGATTAGATGTGTTGGTACAGCTCGTTATGGCGGCTATCACCACCGAGCCGTCCGAGATTCCGTTCGCGGCGCGCGTGGCGTCTCCGTTCGCGGCAAGCCCTCTCGCCTGGAGGTTCTCGTTGTAGGAGCTTTTCATGTCGCCGAGCGATATCCTGTCCTGCGGGCGGCTCGGGCCCGCAAGTGAGGGTTCCACCGTTGATATGTCAAGTTCCAGCGTATCGGTGTAAACCGGATCCTCGGCGTCGTCTGTTCTGAACATCTTCTGTTCCTTGGTGTAGGCCTCAACCAGCGTGGCGGCGTCATTCCTGCCCGTCGTCTCGAGATAGCGCAGGGTTTCTGCGTCCACCGGGAAAAATCCCATGGTGGCTCCGTACTCGGGAGCCATGTTCGCTATAGTGGCCTGATCAGAGAGCGCGAGATTGCTCACTCCGGGCCCGAAAAACTCGACGAACTTGCCGACAACCCCCTTTTTCCTGAGCATCTCGGTCACCGTGAGAACCAGGTCCGTTGCGGTGACTCCCTGGGAGAGGCGGCCTGTGAGCCTGAATCCGATAACGTCGGGTATCAGCATGTAAAGCGGCTGCCCGAGCATGCACGCCTCCGCCTCTATTCCCCCCACTCCCCAGCCCATGACGCTTAGGCCGTTTATCATGGTCGTGTGGGAATCCGTTCCCACAAGGGTGTCCGGGTAAGCCACCGACTCCGAGTTGACCTGCTTTGAGACAACCACGCTCGCAAGGCACTCAAGGTTCACCTGGTGCACTATTCCGGTCCCCGGCGGCACGACCCTGAAATTGTCAAAAGACCCCTGGGCCCACTTAAGAAATGTATATCTTTCCCTGTTTCTTTCGTACTCGACTTCCACGTTCTTGCCGAAAGCGTCGCCGCTTGCGAAATAGTCGACCTGAACTGAGTGGTCTATGACGAGATCAACGGGAACTATGGGATTCACAAGCGAGGGGTCTCCCCCTTTTTTCTCGACCACCGACCTCATCGCGGCAAGGTCGACCACGCAGGGAACTCCCGTGAAATCCTGAAGTATCACTCTCGCCGGGTTGTAGGGAATCTCCTTGGCCTCGGCGTTCGAGGGATCCCAGTTGGCAAGGGACTCAACGTGCCGCTCCGTCACGGTCTCTCCGTCAAGGTTCCTGAGCACGTTCTCAAGCAGTATTCTTATTGAAAAAGGAAGTCTAGAAATAGATGCTCCGTAGCGCGATTCAAGCTTCGCGAGGGAGTATATCTTGTAGGTTTTGTCCCCGACTGCGAGGTCGGAGAGAGCCCCTAGATGATTAGTTAAAGCCATACTGTACCTCTCTCTCTTCAAGGTTCCGCATTTGCGGAGTTAGCGGGGTATTTTACCAAAACGAGCGGAAAAATAAAACCGCTCCCCGCGCAACGCGCGTGAGCTAAGCGATTTCGGAGTTACGGAGGGTTTTTTGTGACTTAGGAACGTCAGCTGAACTTGCGAAGCGCGACACTCACGTTCGTTCCGCCGAAACCGTAGGAATTGCTGAGCGCCACCTCTATGTCGCTCTCCCTCGCGGTGTGCGGAACGTAATCCAGATCGCATTCAGGATCGCTCTCAAAGAGGTTTATAGTCGGCGGCAAAACGCCGTCTCGAAGCGCAAGCACGCAGATTGCCGCTTCCACCGCGCCCGCCGCTCCCAGCAGGTGGCCGGTCATGGATTTCGTGGAACTCACCGGAATTCGCCGGGCGTCCTCGCCGAACACTTCCTTGATCGCGTTGGTCTCGTTAACGTCGTTAAGACGCGTCGAGGTTCCGTGGGCGTTTATGTAGTCCACGTCCCCGGGATTAAGGCCCGAATCCGAAAGAGCCGCGTTCATGCAGCTGCTCGGTCCCTCAAGCGAAGGCGCCGTGATGTGAAAAGCGTCCGCGCTCATTCCGGAGCCCAGCACCTCGGCGTATATCCTGGCGCCCCTTTTTTTCGCGAACTCAAGCTCTTCAAGAATCAGCACTCCCGCCCCTTCTGAAAGGATAAACCCGTCGCGCCCCGCCTCAAAAGGCCTTGAAGCGGTCTCGGGATCGTCGTTTCTGGTTGAAAGCGCCTTCATGGCGTTAAAAGCCGCGAAGGTAAGGGGTATAAGCGGAGCTTCGGCTCCGCCGGCTATCATAACGTCCGCCTTGCCGTCCTTTATTATCTTGGCGGAAAGCGCAAGCGAGTGGCCGCTTGCGGAACACGCTGTCGTCGAGGAACAGTTAGGACCCTTGGCGTTGAACCTTATCGAGACGTATCCCGAAGCCATGTTGGTCACTATATTGGGTATGAAAAAAGGAGAAACGCGGCCCGGACCCTTGTTCTCCATCGTAAGCACGGTGTCGTAGAAGGTCTTCATCCCGCCGATTCCCGATCCGATAAAAGTCCCCGTGCGCCCGGAGATATCATCGGTAACCTCAAGCCCCGCGTCAGAGAGCGCAAGCGCCGTTGACGCGATGGAGAGTTGAATGAACCTGTCGTTTCTCTTCGCGTCCTTGGGCTCCATGTAGAGCGTGGGATCGAAATCCTTCACCTGCCCGGCGATCTGGGTTTTAAGATCCGAGGGATCAAAGGACGAAACCCTGCTCACTCCGGGGGTCCCTTCGCAGATTGAAGACCACGTGGCGTCGTTCCCCACCCCGACGGGCGTTATTAGCCCTATGCCTGTAACCACTACCCTTCTTGACATATTTCCTCAGCCATCCTCCGAAGCGGATTCAACTGAACTCTGGATAAAGTTGATCGCGTCCTGAACGGTTATTATGTTCTCCGCGTCTTCATCCGAGATCTCAAGCCCGAACTCATCCTCCATGGACATTATGAGTTCCACGAGGTCAAGCGAGTCGGCTCCGAGATCCTCTATAAAGGAAGAATCGGGAGTTATCTCCTCCTCGGACTTGCCGAGGTGGCTCGCGACCATTTCCTTTACCTTAGCTAAAATTTCCGCATTATCCTTTGACATATGAGTCAAACCTCCTACTAAATTTTACATGTAAATTCCGCCGTTAACCTTTATAACCTCCCCGGTTATATACGAGGCGCCTTCGGAAATCAGGAAACACACAACACTTGAGATATCCTCAACGCGCCCGAAGCGGCCGAGAGGTATGGCTTCCAGATATTTCTTTCTCATGTCCTCGTTAAGGTCGGCGATAATATCCGTTTCAACAAAACCGGGACTTACGGCGTTTACCGTTATCCCTCTTGGGCTGAACTCCTTGGCCGTCGATTTCGTAAAGCCTATTACCCCGGCTTTCGAGGCGGCGTAATTCGCCTGCCCCGGGTTTCCAGCCTCCCCGGCAGCCGAGATGATATTCACTATTCTTCCGTAACGGTTCTTGAACATGCCCCTTGAAACCGCCTTGGTACAGTTAAACGTTCCCTTGAGGTTTATATCCATGACGCGGTCCCAGTCCTCCTCCCCCATCCTCATCAAAAGCCCGTCATTCCTTATACCCGCATTGTTAACGAGTATCTGTATTCCGTTAAGCTCGCTTGAGAGTTCCCCCACGATTTTTTGAACCTCGTCAAAATCGGAAACATCAAAGCCGACCACCCTGCCGCTGCCCCCGTCCTGCTCTATCTCCCCCAGGGTTTCCTCGGCCGCCTCCTGGTTGCTCGCGTAGTTAATCAGCACGTACGCGCCGCAGGAGGCGAGTTTCTTCGCAATGTCTTTTCCTATCCCCCGCGATCCGCCCGTGACAAGGGCAACCTGGTTAGTCAGTTCCAGTTTCATGTGCTTTAATATGATGTAACTCGTCCGGTTTTTCAATACCGGCGCAACTAACGCCTTTAAGAGTTCTTTTCACAAGACCGCTCAGAACCTTGGAGGGGCCGATCTCGAGAAACTCGGAAACCCCGGAGTTCTTCAGGAACTCAAGGGACTCAGCCCATCTCACGGGACTTACCACCTGCTCTACCAGGATGTCCGCCACCCTCGTGGAATCGGAGTTGGCCTCCGCCCCGACATTTGTGACTACGGGATACTTAATGGGGCGAAAATCTATTTCCGAAAGAACGTCCCCGAGACGCGCGGCCGCGGGCTCCATGAGGGAGCAGTGAAAAGGCGCGCTTACCTCGAGCTCGACGACCCGTCTTGCCCCTTTTTCCCTGGCAAGCTCCGATGCGGCCTCGACGGCCCGGGCTTCTCCCGAGATAACGGTCTGGGTGGGTGAATTGAAATTGGCCGGGGAAACCACGCTCTGCTCCCCCGCAACCTCGGCGCAGAGCCCGCTTACTTCCTCTGACGTTAGGCCGAGCACGGCAGCCATTTTCCCGACTCCCGCCGGAACCGCCTCCTGCATGAACTCCCCTCTTTTTCTCACGGTACGCACGGCGTCGCCAAACCCGAGGCACCCGGACGCGACAAGGGCCGTAAATTCCCCGAGGCTGTGCCCCGCCACCAGGTCCGGCCTTACCTCCGTCTCCTCAAGGACCACTCTTAACGCCGCCACGCTTGCTGTAAGTATCGCCGGCTGCGCGTTCGCGGTAAGGGCTAGGGTCGCCGCCTCGCCCTCAAAGCAAAGCTTCGCTATGTCAACTCCGAGAGCGTCGCTTGCTTCCTCGAAAGTCCGCCTGGCAACCTCGAACTCGGTGCAGAAGTCAGCGCCCATACCAATGTACTGGGAACCCTGGCCTGGAAAAAGGAAAGCTATCATGGATTCAGTGTGTTTTTAGTCTTCCGCAGGGACTTCGGTATCCGGAGCCTCTCTGAAGAAATTCCTTCCCTTGTAGTAACCGCAGCTGGGACACGCCCTGTGGGGAGGCTTCATCTCGTTGCACTCGGGACAGAAGGAAGCTCCCGGCACCGCGACTCTGTAATGGGTTCTTCTTTTTCTCGATTTCGATTTGGAAGTCTTTCTCTTGGGTAATGCCATCTCAATCTCCTGGCTTGAAGCTATATCTTTATATTTTTAAGTACCGCAAAACGCGAGTCTTTCTGGTGGGTCTCGCATCCGCAGCGCTGCTCGTTCAGGTTCTGCCCGCACTCGCTGCAAAGTCCCCTGCAGTCCTCGGCGCAGAGCACCTTGTAGGGAAGCGAAAGATTCACCTGTTCTCTCATGTAATCGTTAAGGTCTATTTTTCTCCCGCGGTAAGTTTCATAATCTATCTCCCCGCCCGCTTCCTCCTTCCTTTCCGTCTCAGAAGGCGAAAGGATGAGTTTTACCTCAAGATTCGTATCAACGCTTACGTCGCTTAAGCAACGGGAACACCGGGCGGCGGCCAGGAATCCGATTTTCCCCCGCACGCTTATCTCGCCCGCCGTGCGTAAAAGATCAATATGAAACTCTATATCGGAATCCACGCTCGCGACCTCTGATTTCTCGGAACCGCCGAGCCATCCCGGCCCCCTCTTTAGATCAAGGCTTAATCCGCCGTCTCCTATTTCCGATACGTTAACTATCATCGCGCGGAAACCCCGCCTGTTAAAATCGTTCTAATATAAACCACAATCGCTTTATTGCAAGTTATTCAGAAAAAATGGAAAGATCCTTCTAATATCGCTCTCTTCTTAACGCTTTGATGTATACCTATCTCTATAAGAATTAGCATAGTACTTAAAAGGTCTAGGACTAGACAGACAGTCCAAGTTCAGTTATCGATATCTTGCCATTAAAACAGAGACTGAGACAGTGGAGAATATGTTGGATTTAATACAGCTTTTGTTGTTTCTGTTTGCGGGATTTGTTACTGCTGCAACACTCTCTAACTTATACGTCTTACCCCAAGCTTTTCCGGTAGGGATTTTTCAAAAACCTTAGCAATGGACAGAACTGCGTAATGAAAGAAATACAGGGTGACGCAAAGAATATATCTAGTCTTTTGGGCAACTCTAAGTTTTCCATTGATTACTACCAGCGCGAGTACAGGTGGGAAAAAAAACACGTAGTCAAGCTGATTGAAGATCTGACAGAAAAGTTTCTCGATAGCCATGAAAAGGGAAACGAACGTAGCGAAGTTGAAAATTACGGACGCTATTTTCTCGGTTCCGTTATTATCAGTCACAAAGACCATCGGAGATTCATAGTCGACGGTCAGCAGCGTCTTACCTCGATAACCCTGCTTTTAATTCACCTATACAGACATGCAGACAACGGCCAGAAGCAGCAGATATCAAACCTTGTCTTTTCTGAAAAATTCGGTACCCGTTCTTTTAACCTTGATATTGATGAGCGCGCCGAGTGCATGGAAAGACTTTTCTCGGGAAACCCGTTTGACGAAATGGGGAAACCCGAATCCGTGGCAAACATAGTCGCACGCTTTGAAGACATTGCCGACAGCTTTCCCGGTGAGTTGCTTGACCCGAAAATTCTTCCCTATTTCGCCGACTGGCTGATGGAAAACGTATACTTGGTGGAAATAACCGCATACTCAGATGCTGACGCCTATACGATCTTCGAGACAATGAACGATCGCGGTCTTTCTCTTACGCCGACGGATATGCTTAAAGGCTATCTTCTTGCTAATATCACCGATGCTCAACTTCGTAACGAAGCGAACCGCGTGTGGAGAGAACGCATCGAGTCGCTTCGGGAACTAGGCAGGGAAGAAGACGCAGACTGTATCAAAAACTGGCTTCGGAGCCAACACGCAGAGACCATACGTGACCGAAGGCGAGGGGCTCAGCCCGGCGATTTTGATCTTATCGGCACCGAGTTCCACAGGTGGGTACGCAACCACGAGAAAGACCTCTCGCTTAACCGTAGCGCCGACTTCAGAAGTTTTATTAGCAATGACTTCGAATTTTATAGCCGCTGGTATGAACATGTTCGCCGAGCTGCCGAAACATTAACCCAAGAACTGGAAACCGTTTACTTCAACGCACAGAATAATTTCACGCTCCAGTATCAGGTTCTGCTGGCACCGATCAAACGAGGCGAAAGCGAAAAACTTATTCTTCTCAAGCTCCAGCTTGTCGCTTCTTTCATTGACATCCTGATTGCCCGGCGAGTCTGGAATTTTAAGTCGACAACCTATTCAACAATGCAGTATGCGATGCAGCTTCTGGTGCGCGATATTCGTGGCAGTTCCTTGGGGGAACTTACGGGAATACTGAACGAACGCCTTGTGAATGACGGGAATACGTTTGCGGGCAACGATGGCTTCCGTCTGCATGGTGCAAACAGAAGCCAGGTACATCGTCTGCTTGCGCGCATGACTCACTATGTGGAGCTACACTCCGGTTGGGAGAATTCCCGCTATGAGGACTACGCTAAGCGTAGCGGCAAGGGCGGCTACCAGATAGAACATATCTGGGCCAACCATCCCCAGCGTCACGAGGACGAATTCGATGACCCCAATGATTTTGATCAGTACCGCAACCGGATCGGCGGACTGGTACTGCTGCCAAATAGCGTAAACGCAAGTTTCGGAGATAATTCTTACACAGAAAAGCTTGATTACTATTACGGAGAAAATCTTTTAGCCCGGAGCCTTAATGAGAAAGCTTACAAACACGACCCCGGTTTTTCCCGATTCCTTGGAGAGTCGGAACTGCCATTCCGTCCGCACCTCAAGTTCAAAAGAGCTGATCTTGAGTCAAGACAAGAGCTTTACAGGAAAATCGCTGAGCGGATATGGAACCCGCAAGTACTGCTTCGGGAAGCGGATACCTAATTATTTCCAGCCGCACTGGCACTTCTGTTGAATCTTTTGAAGAAGCTCTTGATGAATTTGGTTGTTTGATTCGGGCACATATAGAATATGCTTGCCGGAACGATAATGTTATTGGGAGATTTAGGTCAGAAACATAAATGAACGAGTTTCTTAAAACAGAGTATGAACAATGTCTTATGCTACTCAAGTATTACGATGAGCGACATCAATCCTTGGTCAAGTTTACGTCTGGATTATCAAGCGGCGTGCCGTCGCTGCTGTTGGCTTTTTATGGATTGGGGGGAGCAACCGTTGTGCATTTCTGGAAATTCGCGTCTTTACTATCCGTTATGACTGCCATCAGTTTGCTTGCCATCTTTACCGTGATGGTTCAGGTTCGCCTGTATTTTGTATACCCGGCAAGGCAAGTGAATGCGATAAGAAAAGCTGCCCTCGAGGATGTATCTGAACTATTTACGAATAATCAGATGTATCTCGACACGACTTTCAGTGCGTTCAAGTGGTCAAGCGCACATTCGTTGCTCAATGCTTTTGTGGCACTTCAAATAGGAGCATTTGTAGGCTTGGCTATTTTTGGTCTTTATTTTGAGTCCAAGGATACGGATCATTTGGTTTTGGTTTCCGGCGGTGGCAGCATTGCTACGGCCAGCATCGTATTTGGGTTGTCCGCTTGGTACCTGCACGCAAAAAGCAAGTATCAGGCAGATAGAAGTATTCATGGTCAAATTGCTAAAGATGAGTAACCTCAGAATCCTGATTCATAATGTCGGACATGGACAAGCGGTTCACGTGTTCACGCCGGTCGGCCAAACGGTCGTAATAGACCTCGGTCGCTCGGCAAATTTCTCTCCGCTTGAATGGCTGAGGGGGCAGACCAGCACCATAGACCTTCTGACCATTACACATCCTCACGGGGATCACATTGATGAAATTGTTCTCCTAGAAAAAATGGGTTTCACAGTAAGACAGTTTTGGCGGCCAGGGTGGCTCCCGAGAGATGAGGTATATAGTCAGAATCAGGGGTCGTACAAAAGCAAGCTCGATACTTACTTTGAAATGTCTGACAGTTATACAGCCCCCATCAAAGAGAGTGAACGCGTTGGCAACCCATCGGTCAGCGGAGGTGTATCTATTAGGCAATACGCTTCAAGTTCTTGTGGTGTTTCAAACATTAATAATCATAGCTTTGTAACAGTTCTTGACTATCGAGATGTGACAGTGGTCATTCCCGGTGATAATGAGCAAGCGTCATGGAACGAACTAATGAAAAATCGAGACTTCGCAACTGCAATGAACCGGGTTAACGTATTTATGGCTAGTCATCATGGTCGGGAGTCCGGGTACTACGCCGAGATATTTACTGGAAAACCAAATCTGTGTGTCGTTAGTGACGGTCCTGTCCAAGACACGGATGCTCGTCAGCGTTACTCTTATCACGCAGAAGGATGGATAGTTAACAAAAGGAATGATGGGTCTTCAGAAAAGCGGAACTGCGTGACGACCAGGCAGGATGGTTTTATTGATATTGAAATTGGTCTGAATGCTAACAGCAAAACATATCTTTCGGTTGAAATTGACTGACAGAATTCGGGTTTATGGATTATCGCCCCTCCCCCGATAACCATTTTACGAGACAGGTGAATAATTACACAAAAAGAGAAGGTCAGGCTCAATTCTACAGTCTGATTGCCGCACGTATTCTTATGCTACGGGGTGACTTTCATGAATGCCGCGAGGATTTGTGCCACCGCTTTCCACATCGCATTCAGACATTATGACAGGCGACGCTTCGCCCGTCGGCTCTTTTTTTCTCAAGCCGCGGGGTCTCCCTTGAGCACACCTCGGTCGCAAGAGGGCATCTCGGATGAAAACTGCACCCCGAGGGAATATCCGCAAGGCTCTTTATTTCCCCCGATATGGATGCCTCGCTGCCGTTTTCGCTCCTGGTTCGTTTTATCTCGGGAATGGCGGAGATAAGCATCTTGGTGTAAGGGTGCACGGGGTTTGAGTAGATCTCCTCGCTGGGAGCGATTTCGACTATTTTTCCAAGGTACATTACGGCCACCAGATCGCTTACGTGCTTTACGACGCGCAGGTCATGGGATATGAAGAGGTAGGAAAGACCGTGTTTTTTCTGAAGATCCTTAAGCAGGTTTATTATCTGCGCCTGCACCGACACATCAAGCGCCGAGACGGGCTCATCGCAGACAACGAACTTCGGGTGAAGAGAGATCGCGCGCGCTATGGCTATTCTCTGGCGCTGTCCCCCGCTGAACTCGTGGGGGTAGCGGCTCATAACGTCAGCGCCCAGACCCACCTCGCCAAGAAGCCGGGTCACGAACTCGTGGCGCTCTTCTTTCTTTACCGTGTTGTGGATGCTTATTCCCTCGGAAACAAGCGAACCCACGTTCATCCTGGGATTAAGGGAGCCGTAGGGGTTCTGGAATATCATCTGCATCTCTCTTCTCAGGGAACGAAGCCGGGCCGAGTCAAGTTCGGTAATGTCCTCTCCCTCGAAGAAGATCTTCCCGGCGGTCGGGGCAAGGAGTCTCAGCACCGTCTTTCCAAGCGTAGTCTTTCCGCTGCCGCTTTCCCCGACAAGGCCCACGGTGCTGCCTTTTTTTATTTCAAGTTCTACTTCATCAACGGCACGTATATAGTCTGAAACCCTTGATAAAACACCCTTGCGAACCGGGAAGTACTTTTTAAGTCCCCTTACGCTTACTATTGATTCATTCATGGTTCATAACTGGATCGCAATGGATCAATTCTCCGTCACACCACCATTTGGCTAAGTGTAAAGCATTCAGCAATTTCACAACCCTCTTTGACCTATGTCCGCCTAAGCTCCCATGTCTTCTGCAGATTCAGCCACAGTTGCGGAGTCGTCCCGAAATAACCGGCCAATCGCAACGCCATGTCCTCGCTCACGTCCCGACAGCCGTCAAGGATCATAGCGACCCGATCTACCGGCACACCCAATTCTTTTGATAGCTCGTTGGCCGACAGCCCGAGCGCGTCAATTTCCTCGCGAAGTATCTCGCCCGGATGCACGGGCCTCATTCCGTTTCTGGGATTCATTCCTTCCTAGGCGGGTTATTCGATATACACCCACAATCAGCGTGAAAATCTATGTCAATCCTGATCTTGTCTATATCCGAAACGTACTTCCGAAGCTCCTCTACCTCTTTCAGTGCTTCGTCCACAGGGTCAGTCCCACTTAATTCTGAGAACCGGGTGTGCAGTTTCGGACGTTTGTCGTCCATTGCCTTTACCTTGATCGTAACTTCCATCATTCTACAACACCTCAATAGGTTTTGATTTTCCTTTTCTGTGCCAACTTCTTATCCGCAGTCAAGCATATCGCCCTTGCTAACTCCTCCGGTGTAACATCTCTTTGTTCTTTTCGCTCATTTGAACTCACTAACCCCTGAACATGATTCCAACTGCGAACGCTGCGATAATGATGCCCACAATTGCGAGAAGGAACCAAGCTACTCCTATTGCGACTATGGCAATCAAGCCTGCTATAAAACCCACGCCGACCACTGTCATAACCGCTAGGTCAAGACCCTTGTTCTGCTTGCGCCATTCCTCCGCCCTCCGCTCCGCATTCTGCTTCAGGATCCTCTGCAACCTTTCATCCTTCTTCCAACTGACTTTGGGTTTTCTACTGTCGCTCATACCTCCATGCTCCTGGCTTTTGAGATTAAGTATTCCTGTATCCCGACCCGTTTTTCAAAAACATCTCGTAGCGGAAACAGGCCGAACTGTGAGAATCAGAAACATTGTACAGATCTGGCTGCGCCTCAAAGCATTTCCCTTCCGCGTATTCGCAGCGGTTGTTGAACCTGCACCCCTCGGGGAACTCGCCCGGAGAGGGGGTCGTACCCTTAATCGAGTGAAGCTCCTCGCCTGACGACTGACCGGGAATCGAGTTTATAAGCCCTATCGTGTAGGGATGAGCGGGGGCGGAGAAAAGCTGCTCGACGCTTCCCCACTCAACCACCTTCCCCGCGTAAAGGACATAGACGTCATCAGCGACGTTCGAGATAACCCCCAGGTCATGGGATATAAGCATGACCGCCATCCCCAGCCTGTCCCGAAGGCTTTTTATCAGGGACAGAATTCCCGCCTGAATGGTCACGTCAAGGGCGGTCGTGGGCTCATCGGCTATCAGCAGCTCGGGGCTGCAGGCAAGGGCCATCGCGATCATTACCCTCTGGCACATCCCCCCGCTCATTTCGTGCGGGTAGCTCGAGTATCTCTCGGCGGGAGAGGGAATGCCGACTGTGTCGAGCAGATCAATCACCCTTTTCTTCTCCTCTTTCCTCGAGACTTTCTCGTGAACCCGTATGACCTCGCCTATCTGGTCTCCCACGGTGTAAACGGGATTAAGGGAACTCATCGGTTCCTGGAATATCATGGAGATCCTGTTCCCGCGGTAATGCCTGAGTTCCCGCTCGGTGAGCGAAAGGAGGTTTTCTCCCTTGTATATAACCTCCCCCGAGTTCACCCTGGCGGGCGGCGCGGGTAAAAGCCCCATCACGGAAAGAGCGGTTAGGGTTTTCCCGCAACCGCTTTCTCCCACGACCCCGACTATCCTACCCTCTCCTATGTTGAGGCTCACGTCTCCGAGGACCTCAAGCTCCCCGCCTTCTGAGGGAAAGGACACGTTAAGGTTTTTTATCTCAAGCAGGTCTGAATTTGCCATCACGTAATATTATCTTTCCTTTAGCTTGGGGTCTATCGCGTTTCTGAATCCTTCCCCCACCAGATTAAGTGCCGTAACCGTAACGAAAATCGCAAGCCCGGGGAAAAGAACAAGCCACCAAGCGAAATCCACGTACTTCTGGGACTGCGAGATTATCTCTCCCCAGCTGGGTTCAGGAGGCGTCACCCCGAACCCGAGAAAGCTGAGACTCGATTCAACCAGTATGGCTCCCGCCACTCCGAAGGTGGCGCTCACCAAAACGGGCGCAAGAGCGTTTGGAAGCATGTGTTTTAGTATAATCCTGCGGTCGCCGCTTCCAAGAGCCCACGCAGCCTCGACGTAGTTCGTCTGGCGAAGCTTAAGGAACTCCCCGCGAACGAGCCTCGCCACGCCCGTCCATCCCGTTATGCCTATCACTATCATGATGTTGTAAATGCTGGGCTCGGTAAAGGCGAGGATGGTGAGGATCAGAAAGAAAACGGGGAAAGTGATCATCACCTCTATCAGCCTTGAGATCGCAAAATCGATCCATCCGCCGTAATAACCCGCAATCGCCCCCAGTATTATCCCTATCACCATGGCTATCCCGACAGCGACCACCCCTATTGAGAGCGATATCCTCGCCCCGTGAATCATCCTGCTGAGAACATCCCTCCCCCTGTCGTCGGTGCCGAGAAAATGATTCCCGTCGGGAGCCGCGAGAACGGAGAAGAAATCGCTTTCCGTGGGGCTGTACTTTACGGGAGGGAAAATCGCGAACGAATCCGCGTCGTCAAGATACATGGCCCGAAGGTCCTCTCCGCGAAGCTCGGGATAGTCGATAACCACGGGAAAGTAGTACTTGCCCTCCTCAATGAGGACTATGGGCCTGTTGCCCGCTAGGAAACTCTCGAAAATCGCCGTCACCGCGAGGAGAACTATGAAAAAGAACGAGGCGTACGCAAGGGAATCCTTTTTGAACTCGATCCATACCCTGTCCCAGTATCCGATGCCTGAACCCTGCTTCATGATTTCCTCTCAAAGCCTATCCTTGGGTCAACCACGGCGTAGGTCAAATCCGATATCAGAATGCCGATCAGGGTAAGGAAAGCTGATATGGTGGCGACGGCCATTATGACGGGGTAGTCCCTTGAAAGCACCGACTCAAAGCCCAGCCTTCCTATCCCGGGGATCGAGAATATGGTCTCTATGATAACGCTTCCCCCTATCATTGCGGGAAGAATCGAGGCGATTATCGTCACTATGGGAATGAGCGAGTTCCTGAGGGCGTGCTTGAAAAGCACTCTGTTCGGAGCAAGTCCCTTGGCTCTCGCAGTCCTTATGTAGTCCTCCCGGAGCACTTCAAGGAGGCTTCCCTTCTGGTAGCGAGAAAGCGACGCAAGGGAGGCGTAGGTAAGACAGAACACGGGGAGAACAAGGTGCCACAAAAAATCGAGAGTTCTCTCGAAAAACGGAAGGTCCTCGTATCCCCTCGAGTGCACGCCGTATATGGGGAAGATATCAAGAGCCCCACCTCCGCCGAAGAAATAGATAAGCACCACGGCCATCCAGAAGCTCGGAATCGAGTAGAGAAGAAAAAGAACGAAAGTCGTGGCCCGTTCCGCGAAACTCCACTGCCGCACGGCTGACCAAGCCCCGATCGGTATGGCTATCAGGTAAACGAGGAGAATCGAAAGCGCGTTAAGTATGAGGGTGATCGGGAGTCTTTCCGCGATCTTGTCTATCACGGGGCGGTGGTCCTTGTAGGAATTTCCGAAATCAAGCGTCGCGATCTGGCGGAGCCAGATGAAATACCTCTCGTGAACGGGCTTATCAAGACCGTAGAGCTTTTTGGTCTGCTCGACTATCTCCTTGGTCACCTGGTCGCTCTTTATTCCCTGATCAAGCGACATCCTGCTCTCAACGGGGCTCCCCGGAGCAAGCTGTATCACGAGGAAAGTGATAAGGGTGATCCCGAACAGCGTGGGAATCATCAGCAGAAGTCTTTTCAGGATGTAGTCTTTCATTGCATCCGTTTAACCTCAGGGGGAAATTATACACATAACAGTCCTCATTATGTGCACATGGTCCGGCACGATTAACCTAAATCAACCAGTTCGGACTAGGCTCTCCGTCCCGAATTTCGAGATGACTTCCAATGTCTCGCGTACGTCGTTCCAGGTCGTCGAGTAGTTGATGACGCACATCCTGAGCGCAAACGCCCCGTGAAGAAGCGTCGATGATACGAACGCGCGGTCTTCCCAGAAGATACGGGCGAGCACGGTCCTGTTGATTTCTTCAAGCACGTCCTCGCCAAGGTCGGTGTTTGCGGGGTTGACGCGGAAGCATGCGATCCCCAATGTCGCAGGAGTCAACATCTCCAGAACGGGACTCTCCTCGACGTACTCCTCGATCCGGTGCGTAAGCGCCATCCCATTCGATACGGCTCGCCGGAACGCGGCCATCCCGAAGGTCTGAACCGACATCCAGATCTTGAGCGCCCGGACTGAGCGGCTTAGCTGCAGACCCCTGTCCGAAAAATTCGGATGGTTGGCGCCCCAGATCGTGTCCTGGAGAATATCGCACTTGCCGGCGAACGCCCGCTCGAGCGTACGTACATCCTTCACCATCAGGCCCCCCACCTCATAGGGCTGGAAGAACCACTTGTGTGCGTCAAGCACAATTGAATCGGCGCGCTCGATTCCACTCAAGATCTTCTTGCCTTCCTCGGTCACGATGGCAAAGCCTCCATGCGCGGCGTCGACGTGAAGCCATATGCCCTGAGCCTCGCAGTAGTCCGCCATGGCTTCCAGCGGGTCGATGGCTCCGCTGCTTGACGTTCCGGCGTTCGCACACACCGCGATGGGACTGAGTCCGGCGGCCCGGTCCTCGGCCACGATCTCGACAAGCGCATCCATGTCCATACGGAAACGCCCGTCGGTCGGGATCATACGGATGCATTCTGGACGAATACCTATAACCCTGGCCGCTTTTATGAGCGCACTGTGGCTCTGGTCGCTCATGTACACGCTGGCACGTTCCGGGTTGTTTGCGGCCTCCCGCGCCGCGACAAGAGCATCAAGGTTCGCCGCCGAGCCCCCGCTCGTCAACAGTCCGCCCGCACTCTCCGGATAGCCAATCCAGCGCCGAAACCAGTCGATCACGACAAGCTCCAGCTGGCTCGGACCGCTCGAAGTCAGCCAAGAGCACTGGTTGATGTTAAATCCGGCAATCATGAAGTCAGCCAGCACTCCGGGCCAGGTGGGCTGCGAAGGGATAAATCCAAAACAACGCGGGTGGTCCAAGCGCAGTGCGATCGGGAAGATCTCGCGTGCGGCCTCCTCGATCACTTGCGAGGCCGAACGGCTCTCCTCGGGCGGAGGCTTCAGCAGTCGATCCTCAAGTTCTCTTCGGAACTCTCCCTCCCAGGCACCTTCTCCGGGCAAGTTCTCTATGCGCTGCACCACCAACTCTGCCGTCTGGCGTGCAAGTTCGAGCATCTGTTCCGGTGACATGCTGAGATCACCATCAACCCCGCCATTACCGCCTTTTGCTTTGCTCATCTCTTTTAAGTTAACAGATTACCGTGTTAATTAAACATCGCAGGCCATGAAAGCTCCATAGAACCCAACGGTGATCTTATTCTCCCGCTTAACTGTTTGTCAAGTAAAGATTAAGTTGTTTCAAGACAATACGGAACAGTTGGTGCTAACAAGCCAGGCGAGTTTTGCAACTGCCGGATCTATGGCACCTTCCCGTAGCACAGTAAACAGTACGGGACAAATGCCGCTTGACATTCGATCTAAACATTATCAATATTTAGGAATATCGCAGTATCAGATATTGCGGTCGATATGCCGGCATTTATCACGGTAATTTACAGGAAAAACCAAATGAATCCAACAACGAAACCATTCCACCTTATCATAAACGGCAGGAAGGTCCCTACCGGACGATGCTTTGAAGTGCTGAATCCCGCCAACGAAAAAGTGGCCGGACTTGCATCGCTGGCAAGGAAAAAAGATCTGGATGACGCCGTGCGAGCCGCCCAAGTGGCATTCAGAAAATGGCGCGAAGTGCCTGAATCCCAAAGACAGGCAGCATGTATGGAAATCGCCTCCAAAATCGAGGAAAACGCCGAGGAACTCGCCCGAATCCTGACCGCCGAGCAGGGCAAGCCCCTAAACGGCCTGGGCTCACGCTGGGAAATCGGCGGCGCGGTAGCCTGGACCCGCTATACAGCCGGCCTTTCACTGCCAGTGAAGGTCCTCCAGGACAACGATGAGGGCAGGGTCGAGCTTCACCGCAAGCCGATCGGCGTCGTGGGCTCGATTACTCCCTGGAATTTTCCGGTTCTGATCGCGGTCTGGCATATCGTTCCCGCCGTTCTCTCTGGCAACACGGTGGTAAGCAAGCCGTCTCCCTTTACCCCCCTGTCGACGCTGCGCCTTGTCGAACTCATGAACGAGGTGCTGCCGGAAGGCGTGGTCAACTGTATCGCCGGCAAAGACAGACTGGGCGCCGCAATGACGGCGCATGAAGGGATCGGCAAAATCGTTTTCACCGGCTCCTGCGCGACCGGCCAGAAGATCATGGTAAACTCGGCGGAAACCATGAAGCGGCTGACTCTTGAACTTGGGGGAAACGACGCCGGAATCGTTCTTCCGGACGTCGACCCGAAGCAGATCGCCGAAGGGCTTTTCTGGGGCGCGTTCATCAATAGCGGCCAGACCTGCGCGGCGCTAAAAAGGCTCTACGTTCATGATGACGTGTACGACGAGGTCTGCGATGAACTGGTTGAACTCGCCCGAAAGATGAAAGTTGGAGAGGGTACGAACGAGGATGTCGTTTTGGGTCCGATCCAGAACCGCAAGCAATACGATATCGTGGCCGACCTGGTTCGAAGCGCGGAGTCCAAGGGACGCGTGCTCTTGGGCGGAGACCCCGGAGAGATACGGGAAGAAATGGGCGGGAAGGGATATTTTTATCCGCTCACGATCATAGCTGACCTGGAAAACGGAGACCCTCTGGTCGACCGGGAGCAGTTCGGCCCCGTTCTGCCGATTATCCGCTATCACCAGATCGAGGAAGCAATCGAGAAGGCAAACGACAATCCGAACGGTCTCGGGGGTTCGGTCTGGAGCCGGGACATAGAAAAGGCAAGAGAGATCGCGAACCGGATGGAATGCGGTTCGGTCTGGATAAACAAGCACGGAATGATCCAGCCCAACGCCCCGTTCGGCGGGGTAAAACGCTCCGGCTTCGGAGTCGAATTCGCAGAGGAAGGTCTGGTGGAATATACGGATATTCAGGTTGTCTTTTCCTAAGCCGTCCAGGCGTCAGCTTCCCTCAATCCTAGTATTTGCGCAAGCCCTCCGGAACAAACCACTCCCTAGTATCAAATCCAAGCGTAAAAGGCGTGTCGGATTCTTGGAAGAAATCCAGAAGGAAAAGACATTTTCTTTCTCTGTCCAGTACATCGTGTTCGTGTGAGTCCTCAGCACTTATTTCGATTTGTTTAACCTTGGAAAATACCGACATGGAGGTGTATTATATTTTTTTACAAGATTTTATGTCTGAATAGAATCAAAAAGATTTACTTGACATAATCACTTTCCCATTTTTAGCATTGTGAGATCTCCGCTTTGTTGAACTCACTACCCCAGATGGTGAAGGCGAGATATCGCAGACGAATTGGAAGGAGGAGCATACTGTGAAATTACATCGGGTACAGATTAGGAATTTCCGGTTGCTTCAAGATGTTGAGCTTAACCTCGAGGATCAGACGACTTTAGTTGTTGGTCGAAATAACACTGGTAAAACTTCTATGCCAGAAGTTATTCGCCGTTTCTTAAGTAAAAACCAGTCTGCATTCCGCATTCAGGATTTTTCTATTGGTTGCTACGACGCTTTTTGCGAGGCACTCCAAGCTTTACGTGAAGGTAAAAAGGAACAAGAAGTACGAGAACTGTTGCCGTACATTGAGCTACGTATGTTCTTTGAATATGACAATCTCCCAAATACACAATTCGGTCCGCTGGGTGAGTTTGTTGTAGATCTTGATATGAACTGCAAAGAAGCATTGGTCGTGATGCGGTTTGAGTTATCCGGTGGGGATATCGAACTACTGTTCGAAGGTCAAAATGTAGCAAATCCAGAGGATAATGACGCACGTACAGCTTTTTTTCGCGTGATTGGTGAACGCATTCCAAGACTATATAAAATCAATGTCTGGGCGGAAGATCCAAACGATATGGACAACCGCAAGCTTAGTTCTCAGGAAGCTGTAAGGTCTCTGCAAAAAACGGACTTTATAGATGCACATCGAGGCCTTAACGACATTACGACTAAAGAAAGCAATGTGCTGGCCAGAATTCTCGAAGTGCTTTTTAGCACGGCTACCTTGGAATCGGCCGACCAAAAAGAACAGGAGATTGTCAAACAGATTGAAGAAGCAGTTGCAAGCATTCAGGAGAATATTGACGGCGAATTTAAAACGCAGTTAGAAACCCTTATACCCTCATTGGAAACATTAGGATACCCCGGTTTGGGAGACCCGGAACTCACTACAGAAACTGCTCTGGATGCAGAAAGGCTTCTCAAGGAACATACAAAAGTTCGCTACAAAGGATATAACGGCATTATGCTGCCAGAGTCTTATAATGGCTTGGGAATGAGAAATCTAATATTCATTCTTCTTAAAATTCTGAGCTTTCACAGAGAGTTTCGTGCAGAGACTGAGTCACATGGAGTACACTTGATTTTTATTGAAGAACCCGAAGCACACATGCATCCGCAGATGCAGGAAGTTTTCATCTCTCAGCTTGGCAAAATCGTTGATGATCTAAATAAAAGACACCCTGGAGAACCACCGTGGCCAGTTCAGTTTGTTGTATCAACTCATTCTTCCCATATTGCGAACGAAGCAAGTTTTGAGACAATCCGTTACTTTCTCCGTTCCTCGGTCAACAATGAAAAACCCGTTTGGAAAACAGAAATCAAAGATCTAAGCAAAGGTTTAACTGATATTTCTGAAGCAGATAAAGATTTTCTTCACCAATACTTGACCTTGACAAGATGTGATTTGTTTTTTGCAGACAAAGCGATCCTAGTCGAAGGTACAAGCGAGCACTTGCTAATTCCAGAGATGATTCGAAAACTTGATGAGAATTATACAGACGGGTCCGGACTCCTCAGTCAGTATGTGGCAGTTATGGAAGTTGGGGGTGCTTATGCTCACAAGTTTTTTGATCTTTTGAATTTTCTGGAACTCAAGAGCTTGATCATTACCGATCTCGACCCGGTTAAAGAAGATGGGGGCAAAAAGTGCGTCGTTCATGATTCTAAAGGAACAAGTAACCTCTGTATTAAGCAGTTTTTTGGTGGAGACTCATGTGTGCCCGATGATCTGATCAAAAAACCTGAATGTGCACTTGTAAAAGGACTTATCCGGATTGCGTATCAATTCCCAGAAGTTGAAGGAGGTCCATGTGGAAGCACCCTTGAAGACATGTTTATCCTTGCGAATACAGAAAAATTCGATGTAACCGGCGATACACCCAAAGAACAGGAACAAGATGCACTTAACAAGGCAGAAAAATTCAAGAAGACCAGATTTGCCCTACAATATGCGATTGATGATTTACAATGGAAGACGCCTAGATATATCACCGAAGGGTTGAAGTGGCTTGCAGGTGGGTTTTGTAGCGATACAGAAAACTCCGGCGATAAGGATACTAGCACACGGGGCAAAGGTTCATGAGTGATACTGTTAAAAGTTCACCGGCGGAAGAGGCTAGCGAGCGCGCCTTGGATGAAGTGTACAAAAGTATTGAACGAGGTCAGAGCTTCAAACTGGAAGCTGGAGCGGGTGCCGGCAAAACATATTCGCTAGCGGAGGCGTTAAAGTTTCTAACCAAACGCGAGGGAAACCTTCTGAGGCGATTGAATCAGCGTATTGCTTGTATCACATTTACCAATATTGCCAAAGATCAGATTGACGCGCGAACGGACCGGAATCCGCTTATCTGTTGTGACACGATTCATGGTTTCTGCTGGTCAACTATCTCGGGTTTTCAAAGACATCTCCGTATCCTACTACCAGAAATTGATAAATGGGAAGAGCGTCTTAACGAGGCGGGCGGTGTGGGTATACGCAAGATCGACTATTCGCTTGGCTACAGGGAGATTGCTGATGATAAGATTTCCATACATCACGACGATGTTCTGGTCTTGAAGATCAAACTTCTTGCGTACGAAAAATTCCGCTTACTTTTTACATACCGTTACCCAATCATTCTTATCGATGAGTACCAAGACACAAATACTGATTGGATAGATGCCATCAAGGAACATTTTTTAGGACAGGAGGATGCACCTCTTTTCGGATTTTTTGGCGACCATTGGCAGAAGATATATGGAAACGGGTGTGGGCAACTCATTCATCCTGCTCTTAGAGAAATTGGCAAAGAGGCGAATTTTCGTTCGGTTTCGGCGGTGGTCGATTGCCTTAACCGTATGCGTCCAGAACTGCCGCAATTTGTTGTTGACCCGAAAGAAAGGGGTGAGGTCTATGTGTTCCACACAAACAACTGGAGGGGGGGACGCCGAACTGGACCACATCACGGTGGTGATCTTCCCGCCGAAGCAGTTAGTCCTGCGCTGGATTCGGTAAAGCAACGTTTGACTGAATGCGGATGGGGGTTTTCCGCAACACAGACTAAAATTCTGATGCTAACACATCGCGCTTTGGCTGCTCAGCAGGGTTACAATGCCTTACCGTTCGTTTTTCGTAATAATGACTCGTTTACAAAGAAAGAACAGCCTCATATCGCATTTTTTGTTAATCAATTGGAACCAGCATGCAGTGCCTTTACCGAAAAAAAATATGGCAAAATGTTTGAGGCTCTTGGGATTAACAAGAAATACATTTTAGAAATCACGGACAAAAACAGGTGGGCTAAGTCAATGAACCGGCTATTAGAATTACGTGAAAAAGGCACAGTAGCTGAAGTTATGAGTCATCTGCGTAAAACTAAGTTGCCCCAATTACCGGAATCCGTGGAACATCTTGAAAAACAACTCGAAGCCTTTGACCAAGAAAGCGGGGAAGAGATGCCACGAGCGCTTACAGAGCTTTCTAAACTTCATCCTGTAAATTACCAGGAAATTGTATCATTAACGGATTACCTGGAAGGACATTCCCCCTTTGAAACGAAACATGGGGTAAAAGGTGCAGAATTTGAAAATGTTTTAGTTGTGATAGGCCGGGGCTGGAACCAGTACAATTTTGTGGAAATGCTTGCCTTAGCTCAAAAAGGCGACTTGCAGGGTACAGAAAAAAATATGTTCGAGAGAAATCGCAATCTTTTTTACGTGACATGTTCTCGTCCGAAGAAACGACTGGCCTTGCTCTTTACGCAAGAAATATCAGAAGACGCCATGCGGACAGTTGAGACTTGGTTTGGTGCTGACAATATTCATTCTGTGGAATTTTAGAATTGCGAGAGAAATTATTGTGAGAAGGTGCAGAAAACGGTACGGGTGGCAAGAGAGTAGTAAGACTCCTTGAAGAAAGGTTTTGGTACAAAGCGTATGATTTCTATATAGAATTTTATAACTGTACAAATGGTTTTTGTAATTAACAGATAGGTCTACTGTGACAAGAGTTATTGTCCACATAAGTGCTTTTGGATTGTAAATCTATCAATCTTTTCAGTCGGTTATCTTCAAGTGTGCAAAATGGGTAACTGAAGAGTTTTCTGTTATATTAAATGCGCTGTGTGACACACGATATTTTTCATGAGCGACAGCATTGAAAGTTATTTAAAATTACATGGTCCGAGTCTATCTAGCGAGATAAGTAACCACCTCGTGAGAACTCAAAACATTACACCGGCAACAGCACGAAAACGCATTTCTCGAGCAAAAACAACGGGTAAAGTACACCACCTTACACATATTACCTTTCCCCAAAGAACGCATTTTATTTATCTGGGGCACCAGTTCGGTTCCCAGTTGTTCTGGGAGAAACTAATTGAGGTATTGCTACAACAGAATTCTGCATATGGGTTAGCGATTGCTGCTGTTCGGCAGCGCAGGGGCTTGGTCCCACTCAAACATTTTGCAATAGCGTGTGGTGCACCATTAAAGCAGGCACGCCATCTTTCTCCAGATACAATTTTTCAGCGTTTGGAAAAAACAGGTCTTTTATGGAAAACGGATTTCCCTGGTGTTGGGGAATGTATATTGCTTGTACAACCCGATAGCAATTACGACTCAATAGTAGCTTATACGAGAACTCGCTTAATTACCGAGAAATTTTTGCTGCTTGCTATAAAAGATTGGCTGAAAAAGCTGGGTATTGTCAGCTACGATAAAGTTGAGATACGTGAAATCGAAACTCAACCTAAAGTCGGAACGTTTGTTTGGGACTTGACTGCCCCATCCTACCTCGGTTTTATGGCGAAGCCTCGTAAAGGCGGTAAAACCAAGCCTGGGTTTGTCACCTGTGATGTATGTTTAGGCGATGTTGTAAACTCAACTGGAATAAAGCCATTCATAAACAAGTGTGTTACTCTCAGGGCGCTTCAAAATATCGGCGCTTGTATGCAGATATTCGTTGCGGATAAGTACACTCAAGATGCCTTCAATCTTCTAAAACAAAAGGGAATTATCCCTGCCACACCCCGCAACTTGTTCGGTGAAGAGGTAGCGGAAGGCCTAACTGCGCTTTCAGAAGTACTTCGGAAAGCAGCCGAGACTGCTATTAATCCCCAGCAATTTGACCAACTGTTTGATAAACTTGGCAAGATAGAAGGTGCTTCTAGTCAACTGCGGGGTACGCTCTTTGAATATGTGGTTGCCGATGTGCTAAGAAAAAATGGTTCGAATCAAATTTTAATGAATCGGATTTTCAAGTCGGACGATGAAAAGGAAGCGGAAGCCGACGTAATCTCCATTAAGGACAATCGTTCGGTCACTTTCGTAGAATGCAAGGGATATAATCCTGATAGTGAAGTACCTGACAAATATTTGGAACGGTGGCTTCACCACAGCATTCCGATATTTTTCAAATGGATAAAGGCTCACCCCGACTGGAGAAACCTCGAAGTCTGTTTCGAATTCTGGACAACTGGCTCACTGTCCAAAGAAGCCTTGAAGATGTTTAATACCAATCAAAAGAAAATCAAAAAGTCCCGATACACGATAGAACTACTCCTAGGACGTGAAATCCTTAGAACATGTAAGTCAACTAAAGACAAAGGGCTGGTTAACACATTCAAAAAACATTTCATGAAAATTTACTCGGAGTAAGTCAACACTATGCCCAATAAATTGAGAACGATTTCTCCCTTCCATCCGGTTTCTGGCCTTTGTGCAACTTGCAATGTACCCGACTGACAATGACTGACAAAAATTATGTATTGTTATTAGCGTGTAATTTAAATGACTAGAGCTTCGCCGTGAAACGAGAAACATATATAATGTCTCTTGAGAAAATTAACGGACGAATTGAAGAGCTTTAATAAGAGAATTCGTGGCGCAAGGAAAAGAACTGTTCTTTGAAAAACTCAAACAAAGAACGAATTAAAGAAAAACCCTTAATCCTAGTATTTGCGCAAACCCTCCGGAACAAACCACTCCCTGGTGTCAAATCCCAGCGGATAGAGTCTTACGTTGTGGAACCTTCTGTGCACGGCCACGGTGGATTTTCTCGCGAACAAAAACGTGTACGGCTGTTCCTCGTGAAGAATCCTTGAGAATTCCTCGTATTTTTTTATTCGCTCCGGCCTTGAGAACTCCTCTCTCGCCTCCTCAATCAGTACATCCGCACGGGGGTTCTTAAAGCCCACGAAATTCGAGCCTTCCTCGGCCTGGGAGGAATGCCAGAGCTGGTAGGGATCGCTTTCCACTCCCAAGCTCCACCCAAGGGTCACGGCATCGAATTTCCGCTCGGTTATGCTCTGGATAAAAACCGCCCACTCTATCTTTCTTATGCTCATCTCTATGCCGGAGCGGGAGAGCTCCTCTTTCAGTATGGTCGCTATCTTCTCACCGGTTTCAGAACCCGTGGGCAGCAGAAACTCGAAACGGAAAGAAACGCCGTCCTTGTCCCTTATTCCATCACCGTCGCTGTCGCGCCACCCCGCCTCGTCAAGAAGCGCCCTAGCCCTCTTCGGGTCATAGGCGTACGGCTTCACGTCTTTTGGGTATTCGGGGCTGTTCACGAAAAAAGTCGTGGTCACTATTTCTCCGAGACCCAGCAGAATCTCTCTCAGTATGGTTTCCCTGTCGACAAAATGGGTCATCGCCCGCCTTACCCTTTTATCGCTGAAAAAAGGCTTCCTCGAATTCCACCCTATGTAGTTGTAGCCCGGGGTCGTATAGGAGGACCTGTAGAACTTTTTCCGAAACGGTTTCCCGCAGCTCTGCTTTGACCACTGAAGCGGAAGAAGACCCCCGTAGTCAAGCTCCTGTTTTTTTAGGAGCTGAAGCTTCACCGTGGGGTCAAGCACTACCTTGTAGACCACTTCACTAAGCAACGCGGGCTCGCCCCAGTAACCGGGGTTTTTCCTGACCCTGATCTCCCTTCCCGTCTCCCAGTGCTCAAAGACGTAAGGCCCCGTCCCGACGGGTCTTCTGCCGGCGGGATTAGTGTTGAAATCTCCTTTCCCGAACACGTGCTTAGGCACTATGGGAATTCCCCCGCAGAACTCAAAAGCGCGGAAGTAGGGTTTTTCGTACTCGCATCTGACGGTATGGGAATCAATCTTGGTGTAGGACTTTACGTCCTGATAGTAGCTCTGGAGGTGAGCGGCGGCGACTTTCGGATTCCTTATGGATTCATAGGAAAAAACCACGTCATCGGCGGTAAAAGGAGTGCCGTCATGCCATTTTACGTCTTTTCTGAGGTAAAAAGTGTAGGAAAGCCGGTTCTCTGAAACTTCCCAGGAACTTGCGAGAAAGGGCTCGAACTCAAGGGTTTCGTTATTCCTTCTTACAAGCCTCTCGTAGATTCCGCCGTTAACGATGCCTTCGTAAACATCCGTGGCTATAACGGGGTTGAGGGTTGCCGGCTCCTCGCCGAGTTCCCTTATAAGCAAATCCCCGGCGGAAAAAGCCTTCGGGTCAGCATTGCCTGTAAGTGAGGCGTTATCGTTTTTATCCTGACAGTCCGTGCTCCGGGAGCATCCGGCAGAGAAGAACCCCGCAGACGCGACCAGCAACGCGAGTGCAAAGAGACGCAGAAATTTTCCCATGAAGTTTTTACAAAGAGTTTCGGTCCGGCAGAAAGCTTATGAATCAGTCCTTTTCGTCTTTTGGCGAAAAGGCCTTCAACATGTCAATCGGAAGAGGCAGGATGATGGTTGAAGCCTTCTCGGAAGACACGTCGTTTATCGTCTGAAGGAACCTTAGCTGAAGAGAAACCGGATTTGCGGCCAGTATTTCTGAGGCTTCCGCAATCTTGGTCGATGCCTGGAACTCTCCCTCGGCGCTTATAACCTTCGCCCTTCTCTCCCTCTCGGCCTCCGCCTGCTTGGCCATCGCTCTCTGCATTTCCTGCGGGAGGTCAACGTACTTAACCTCAACCATGGTAACCTTGATTCCCCAAGCGTCGGTCTGTTTGTCGAGGACTTCCTGGAGCTTGACGTTAAGTTTTTCCCTCTCGGAGAGAAGCTCATCGAGCTCTACCTGCCCGAGGATGCTCCTCAGGGTTGTCTGGGCAAGCTGGGAAGTGGCGTAGAGATAGTTTTCAACCTGAAGGATCGCCCTGTTCGGCTCAACCACCCTGAAATAGACAACCGCGTTTACCTTTACCGAAACGTTATCCTTGGTTATCACGTCCTGAGGAGGCACGTCCATGGTTACAAGCCGCAGACTTACCCTCACCATTCTCTCAAGAAACGGGATGACGATTATGAATCCGGGACCCCTGACTCCGACTATCCTTCCGAGACGGAATATCACGCCTCTTTCGTATTCATAGAGGATCTTAAGTCCCGAGATAACTATTAGAAAAACAATTACAAGAACTACAATCGCGGTTATCGACATTGTGCGTCACTGTTTGTCGTCATAATCTGAAACCCTGACGACGAGATCTCCTGTGCTCTCTATTACCTTTACTTTTTCCCCGGGTGAAAACTCGCGCTCCCCCGTCGCTTCCCAGTACTCTCCCCCGATGTAAACCTTTCCGCTTTTCTGAGACCAGGAAACAACTTCCCCCTTCTGACCTACCATCCCCTCGAAACCGCCCTGAATGGGAACTTTGAACGATTTCACGCCTAAATATACAATAAAAACCGAGAGCAATCCAATGGCTACGGCCACTGCTGCTATGGTCCCCGTGCTCACGCCGAGATCAGATTCCGGCGTATCGAAAAGCAGAAGCCCCCCGAACACAAGGCACGCAAGCGCAGCAAGGCTCAAAAGGCCGTAACTCGTCACGTACACCTCCGATATCAAAAGCGCCATGGCGACGAAAAGCAGTATGAGGCCAGCGTAGTTAAAAGGAAGAATCTGAAGGGAGACAAACCCTACGAGCAGCGCAATAAGTCCGGCGACTCCGGGGAAAATCAGTCCCGGGTTGTAGAACTCAAGAAATATTCCGAGCGAACCCAGGGAGAGAAGCAGAAACGCTATATCCGGAGTGCTGAGAATATTGACTACCTTCTGCCGCAGGCTCATCTCAAGGCGCTGCGTCTTCGCTCCGGCCGTCTCAAGGCGGACGCTCTGGCCGCTAGCTTTTACTTCCTTTCCGTCTATCTCGGAAAGAAGTGAAGGAATATCGGGGGATATGATGTCAATCACGTTTTTGCTAAGCGCCTCATCGGCGGTCACCGAAACGCTTTTTCTTACTGAATCGACGGCCCATTCCGTGTTTCTTCCTCTCTCCTTCGCTATGCTCTCCATAAAAGACGATGCGAAATTCTCGATTTTTTCGTTCATCACGTCAGAAGACTTATCGTCTTTCTTTTTTTCAGGCTTCCCCGGGCCCCTCTGGCCACCCCCCAGCATCACGGGATGAGCCGCTCCTATGCTGGTTCCGGGAGACATGGCCGCCACGTGGGCGGATAGCGTGATGAAAACTCCCGCGGAAGTAGCCGTCGCTCCCCTCGGGTAGACGTAGACTATCACCGGAACCTCGGAATTAAGAATGACCTTCACTATATCTTTCGTGGAATTGAGAAGCCCTCCGGGAGTATCCAAGAGAATAAGCAGGGCAGTGGCATTGCGGGCCCGCGCTTCTGAGAGACCGGTTTTAATGTAGTCCACAGTCGAGGGGTTTATGGAACCGTTTATCTCGATCTCGACTATTTCTCCCGTCCGGGGAGAAGCTTCCGGGTCGGCGGCGGATACCTGGTAACCCAGAATCGCAGAAAGAATCAGAAAAAAGACTGAAATGCGCAGAAGCGAACTTCCGCCCGCTTGCGGCATAACCCCTTTTCGTCTGGACCTGCGGGCCGGGGAATCAAACCTCAGCCGATTCCCCTGATAATTCCCCGAGAGCCTTTGACATTGTCTCAAAAAACAACGTATCATTTTCACTCAATAAATATTTTAACACAGCAGATAAATCCGGCATTAATGACACGGAATTCACAGGCTTGCCGCTTTTCTATAAGGCAAGAATTTAGAGCCCATGCCCAAGATAAAATATACGACTAAAGAACTTAAGCGCCCCGACAAGTTCAGAGAGTTCCTGGCGGAATCCCTTGAAGGTCTCTCGGAACACTTCAACAAGATACTTATCGGCATAGGCGTCATAGCAGTGGCTCTGCTCGCAGTCTGCTTTGTTTCCTCGCAACAGGAAGAAAAAGACCTCTTGGCAAACAAGCAGTTCCGCAAGGCTGTTATGAGCTACAACAGCGGAGAAATGGAGACTTCTCTTTCACAACTGCAAACGTTGCGTGAGGAACATTCCGGAACCGAGGTGTCGGTTCTGGCTCTTTACCAGATAGGAATGATCAATTATCAGCTTGGGAACTTTGAAGAAGCGATAAAAAATCTTGAGCTTTTCCTCGATGATGATCCCGAAGACGGTATTTTCCGCGATGGCGCAAATCTAGTGATCGGGCTGTCCGCTTTCGAGCTTGAGAAATGGGACAAGAGCATAGAATACTTCTCCGAAGTGGACAGAAGTGAGAGCCCTTACTACATCCAAGCGAGAAGGCAGTTGAGTCTTGTGTACGAAAAGACTGGAGAACCCGAGAAAGCGGAGAAAATTCGTAGCGAGACGCCAAGCGACGCTGGTCTATAAACTGACCCAGAACCAAAATAAAAACAATCCGCTAAGACAAATATTTGTGTAAAAAGCCAGGGTCGCTCTCTTCGGAGAGCTTGGTGGCAAGTGATATTTCCGGGAGAGCGAGAACTGTTCAAAGCGTGGTTAGCAGCGGGATTATGTTACAAAAGCCGCAATGTTGTCAGGATTGATGACGACGGAAGATCAGTGAGTAGGTAAGCTCTTAATGTCCAAATTGTATTAACAGGGGAGAGACTATGAAACGAATTTCTCTGATTTTACTCTTGTCATTCTGTACAATAGTTCCCAAAGCACAAGCGGAACCAATTGAAGAAACATTTGAGCGATTTGGGCTTTTCACTGGCTGTGCGTCAATTGGTCTATCCGTAAGAGAGTTGCCAGCGGATGCTAAGAAAATAAACTTGACAGAAAATGCTATTAAAAACTCTGTGGAATCAAGATTACGTTCCGGCCGGATTTTCAATAATGAATTGCTTCCTTATAGCTTAGATGTGGGTGTGAACGTAGTTGGACACTCATTCAGTATAAATCTCGGATTCTACAAACCTGTCAGGGACTTGAACTTTCCCGAATTATTAGGTGTTGCAGCTTCTTGGGAAAGAGGGTCGACCGGTACACACGGCGGAAGTGCAAACTTCATTTTATCAGGACTTTCACAAAAGGTTGACGAGTTCTTAGTTGAGTATTTTAGAATTAATGAGAAAGCCTGTAATAAAACTCGGTAAATAAACAGAAGTTATACACATCCTACAAAACTATAGTTTAGGGATATGATCCCATCTCTAAAGTGGGGTATAAAGGGGTATTGAGTTGCCCTGTTCCTTAGAAACCCTTTTGTTTTCAGGCAGTTATGCCCTTATATGATGGTGCCGAAGGCGGGAGTCGAACCCGCACGCCCGTAGGGCACTACCCCCTCAAGATAGCGCGTCTGCCTATTCCGCCACTTCGGCACAGAATCGGATTGTAAAAACTATCACGCAAAGGACAAATTTCAAGCGCCAAATTTGCGAAGCCGTCCCGCGTGGGCAAGAAGAAGCGGCATTATCTCAGTCGCTTTTATGATCCCCAGATCACCGGATAGGCAGGACGATTCGGAGAAGTCCGCAACGCCCCCTCCCCTGCAGTATTTTGAACTGATCATAAGAGGCACCGGGTGCCAACTGTGCGACCTCATAGCCGATGGAGTTGAGTGGTCACCCGTAACGGCAAGAACGTCAACCCCGAGCCCCATGATTTGAGGGAGAAGCGAATCGAATTCCTCTATTACACCTGCTTTCGCCCCGAAATTTCCGTCCTCACCATAACTGTCCGTTTTCTTCACGTGGAGGTAGAAAAAGTCATAGTCATCGAAATTACGAGAAAGTGTCTCGATCTCATCACCTATGGAATCCCCGGAGACCTCAAGGACGTCCATACCGAGCAATTTCGATACTCCCCTGTACATCGGATAGGCGGCAATGCACCCTGCCCGAAGCCCGTAAGCCTCATCAAAGGTCGGAAGGTTCGGCCTCACGGAAAAACCTCTAAGAAGCATGTAGTTAGCTGCGGGCTCATCCCTTATCACTTCGCAGGCCTTGTCAATCAGCTCTCCTGCGATCTCGGCCGTCTTCTGGGAACTGCTATTCTCCCCGCGGGGTACGACAGGAGCTTTGCCTTCTGCCTGCGGGTCCGTGTCGCAGACAAGTGCGTCTGATTCCGAGAGCTGCGCTAGAAATGACAGAACCACAACAAACCTGTGCTCAAGACCCGGATAGAAATTTACCTTCACTCCGCATATCTCCTTGACGACCGATGATATCCTGGAAATCACTCTCTGGTTCTCCTCGGTGCTGAGCCTGCCGGCCCTCCTGTCGGTAACGACCGGCTTGTCTCCTTCGTATCTCACGGTGGCGAAATTGCCCCTCACGGCTATGTCCGACGGGCCCAGATCAATGCCGAGGCCAAGTGCCTCAAGCACCCCCCTCCCTATCTCGTTTCTGACGGGGTCATAACCAAAAAGCGCAAGGTGCGCGGCGCCGCTTCCCGGAGTTAGACCCCTCTCGACGGGCACATGCAGCCCCAGAGACCCGGCCGAAGAGAGCCGGTCAAGATTCGGGGTCCGTGCCGCCTCGAGTTCGGTCTTTCCGTCAACCGGAAGCCCCCCGAGTCCGTCAAGAACGCAGAGAACTATCTTCGAGGAATTTTTCTCAACAAGTTTTGATACAAGATCCTGCATTTTTCTTCCTTGCCCGACACCCGGGCGGGGATAACATCAGGGGTCCCTCAGCTCTATTTCGGCTCCGTCATACGCCGGCTCTATATGATCCGGAAGTTCCGCGAGGAGCTTTTCGTACTCAAGCTCATGCCCCATATGGGTAAGAAGCGCCCTTTTGGGCCCCAGCTTTTCTATTTCCTCTACCGCCTGTTCTATGTTGAAGTGTGCCCTGTGGGGCTTGTATCTCAACGCGCCGAGTATCAGAAGGTCAAGCCCCGAGAGCTTTTCGTAGGATTCCTCGGGGATGGCGCTGCAGTCTGTAACGTAACCGAAAGACCCGATCCTGTAGCCGAGTATCTCCCAGTTGTGGTGATATATGTCGATGGGCTCTATCCTGATTCCCTCAAAGTTGATCTCCCCGTTTATCTCCTTGAAGTTAAGCCTGGGTTTTCCTCCCGCGGCGGGGAACGAATCGAATATGTAGGCGAAATTCCGCTTTATGTCGCCGAGGGTAACCGTGTTTGCATAACAGTCTATATCCATTCTGTTTATGAAGTTAAACGCCTTGAGGTCATCTATTCCGTGTGTGTGGTCCGCGTGGGAGTGGGTGTAGAGAACAAGATCGATCCTGGTTATGCCTTCCCTCAGAGCCTGGGCCCTCAGATCGGTCGAGGTATCGATAAGTATTTTCTTCCCGGCCACCTCAACAACCACGGAACTCCTAGTACGTTTATTCTTAATATTATCCGATGTGCATACGTCACATTGGCAGCCCACTACGGGAACGCCGGTTGAAGTGGCACATCCGAGCACTCTGACCTTCATAGAACACGCCAAACATGGTAGAATTGATGTTGTAACAACATACATAACAAATCTTCCGAAAAGAAATTTACATCGGCGTGACAACCAATATACTTTCTGCGTAAAGTGAAAAGCCGCACAAAACTTTTTCCCTTTCTCATAGCTTCTATCTGTCTGCTTACCCTTTCTTTCGCCACGGCGAATGAGAGAAACAGGGCCCTCTTCGAAGAGAATTTCAAGCTTTACCGCCAGCTCGAATCAAATTCCGAAAAAGCCAAAAGAAGCGACACATGGGAACTCGTGGGAAGCACTTTCTACAAGCTGTACTCGCAGGATCCCGAGTGGAAAAACGCCCCGCTCTGTCTCTTCGCCGCCGCCAGGGTCTACGAGAAAAAATCCCTGAGGTTCAAAACGCCGCAGGACTCTGAAAAAGCGCTTAAGTACTCACGGGAGTTCCTGAAAAGATATCCGAAAGACAGCCTGGCCGACGACTCGTGGCTTAGGGTGGGAAAGATCCTTGAGCGCAGGGGGAAGAAAAAGGAAGCCGTCACGGCCTACCAGAGAATCGTCTACGGAATGCAGGAAGCAGACACCTACGAGATAGCCAAGAAGAAACTGGCGGCACTCACGGGAGCAAAGACTTCAAAGAAAGCAGAGCCCGCGGCGAAGAAAACTCCATCAAAACCACATCCCAAGGGATATGCCGTCATAAACAAAATAAGGCACTGGTCAACGGACGATTATACGCGGGTCGTGATAGAGACCGACAAACAGGTCAAGTACACATCAAGGATGCTGCGTCCCGACCCGGAACTCAAAACCCCTCCCCGTCTCTACGTCGACCTTGAAAAGACCGTCTTTTCGGACGCGGTAAACATCGAGCCTATCACGAAGGGACTTCTCGAGAAGATAAGTTTCGCGAGCAACCGCCCCGGAGTGTCGCGCGTCGTGCTCTACATAAAGGATCTTGAAGGCCACAAGGTTTTCTCCCTGCCGGGATCAGAACAGAACCCTTCTTTCCGGCTGGTGATGGACATAAAGGGAGCGGGAGCGCGGCCTGAGAAGATATTCGCGGACGGCGCTCCTTCTTACGGCAAGCAGGGACCCTCTCTTGAATCCAGGGTTCCCGAAGGAGAAATAGCAAGCCTTAAGCAGGCCCTCGGACTCAAGGTAAGAACCATTGTGATCGACCCGGGCCACGGAGGACATGATCCGGGCGCCGTAGGTCCAAGCGGCCTCAGGGAAAAGGACGTAAACCTCAAGATAGCCAAGAGGCTTAGGGAGAGGCTTATAGAAGAGGGAAAGAGTTTCGGCATAGAGAACGTCTACCTTACGAGAAGCACTGACAGGTTCATTCCTCTTGAGGAGCGCACGGCCATAGCGAGAAAAAGAAAAGCAGACATTTTCATATCCATACACTGCAACGGGGCAAGAAGGAAAAAGGCGCACGGGATAGAGACCTACATACTGGGCTTTACAGACGACCAGACCTCCCTGCAGCTCGCGGCCAGGGAGAACGCCACCACGACCAAGGGACTGAATGAGCTTGGAAGCACGCTCAAGCAATACATACTCAGCGCCAAGAAAGAAGAGTCCCAGCAGGTAGCCGGTTACGTGCAGAAATCAATAATCCAGAGCGTTTCCGTGAAATACAAGTACGTAAACAACAAGGGGGTGAAAAAGGCGCCTTTTGTCGTGCTGATCGGCGCGGACGTGCCGAGCCTGCTGGTTGAAACCTCCTTCATAACAAATCCCAGAGAGGAAAAAAGACTGAAGAGCGAAGCCTACATAGAAAGAATAGTGAACGGAATAATTCTGGGAATAAAGAAGTACTCAATGCAGACCCAGAAAGTTTCCTGAGGCCCCCGCGTATTTATGGACAGCGTAAACAATGAGATCGCGAAGATATTCTCAAGGATAGCCGATTCTCTTGAGATCCTGGATGAAAACGGCTTCAAGATAAACGCCTACAGAAAGGCTTCGCGCAATATTTCCTCAATGCCGGACTCTCTTGAGGAATTCGACGGAGAAAAGGAACTCTCGAAGATACCGGGAGTCGGGAAGGATCTTTCCCAGAAAATAATCGAGCACAGACTCACGGGGAAAATCGCCTACTACGAGGAGATAAAAAAACAGGTTCCCGACGAACTCGCGGAACTTCTCGACATAAGAGGAGTCGGACCGAAGTTTCTCCGCACCCTCGTAAAACACTTCGGGGTAACGGACATCGAAAGCCTGAAAGAGACCATCGCCCGCCCGGAAATTCTCGAGTTAGACGGCATAGGAAAAAAGAAAATCGAGCAGATATCGCGCTCGGTAGAGGTTTTCGAGGGCGGGAAAAAGAGGATGAGGCTTGTAAAGGCCCACGCTCTCGCCACGGAGGTAAAAGAGAAAATAGAGGGAATCCCCGGCGTTCTGCGGGCCGAGCTGGCAGGCTCGCTCCGAAGGATGAGGGAAACCGTCGCGAACATAGACATAATCGCCTCGGCGGATGACGGGGCGGGAGTCATAGAGAAATTCACGGCTCTCGCTTTCATCAAGGAAGTTCTCGGCAGAACCGAAAACAGCGCGCGGATTCTCACCCAGAGCGGCGTGCGCACCGATCTTCTGGTAGCAGAACCCGGCTGCTACGGCTCAGCGCTTCAGAACCTTACGGGCTCCCGTTCCCATAACGCAAGAATAAGGGAAATCGCGGCGGCAAAGGGTCTTGAGACAGACCACATGGGTATCCGCAACGGTAATGGATACTTTGTCTCCGAGGAGGAAATCTACGAATCTCTCGGGCTGGGCTATATTGCCCCCGAGCTGCGTGAAGATCGCGGAGAGATCGAGGCGGCGCGCGCAGGGGAGCTTCCCGCGCTGCTCGAGATAGAAGACCTAAGGGGAGACCTCCACGCCCATTCAACCTGGAGCGACGGAGCGTCAACCATCCGCCAGATGGCGGACAAGGCGGCATCTCTCGGCTACGAATACATAGCAATGACCGACCACTCGCCCTCTTCTAGAATAGCAAACGGGCTCAGCATAAAGAGGCTTTGGCAGAAAAAAGAGGAAGTGGAGAAAATAAACTCCGAGGGCGGAGCGGTAAGAGTACTCATGGGTTCCGAGGTCGACATACTGCCCGACGGCTCTCTTGATTATCCAGATGAAGTGCTTCGGGAACTTGATTTCGTCGTCGCGTCGGTTCACAGCTCCTTTTCGATGGAAGAAGAGGAAATGACAAGACGGATATGCGGCGCCCTGGAAAATCCCCACGTGGACGCTCTTGGGCACCCGACCGGAAGACTCATAGCACAGAGAGAGCCCTATAAAGTCGATATAGACGCCGTTATCGAAACGGCGAGAGCTCACGACAAAGCGCTTGAGATAAACTCGTCCTACAAGCGACTTGACCTTAAGGATACCCACGCCAGAAAAGCCGTTGAGGCCGGGGTCAAGATCATGGTTTCAACCGACGCCCACAGGACCGAGCACCTTGGAAGAATAATTTTCGGGGTCGGAACGGCAAGGCGGGGATGGGTAAAAAAGACAGACGTCGTAAACACCTACGGTCTTTCCGAACTCCTTAAATGGCTCGCAAGCCACGACTCGTAAAATGGCCCGACTCACCAAAAAGCAGGCCCGAGAGGAAGTATCCCGACTGAGAGAGGAAATAAGGCGCCACGACCATCTCTACTACGCGGAGAGCAACCCCGAGATTCCCGACGCCGATTACGACAAGCTCATGAGAAGGCTCGTGGAACTTGAACAGGACCACGGTCTGGCCGTCCCGGACTCCCCCTCGCAGAGGGTCGCGGGAGAGGTCGCAGAGCAGTTCAACCCATTCTCTCACGTAATTCCAATGATGAGCATCGATAACGCAGTAGACGAGCAGGAAACCAGGGAGTTTGACAAGCGGATAAAAAGATTTCTCAAGACCGATGAAGAGATCGAATACGTCCTGCAGCCCAAGTTCGACGGGGTTTCGGCGTCGCTTACCTACGCTGAAGGGAAGCTGCTCCACGGCGCCACGAGAGGAGACGGGAAAACGGGAGAGGAAATAACGGCAAACCTAAAGACCGTAAGATCCGTCCCCCTAGCTCTTTCGGGGCGGGGGCGAAAGCCGAAACTGGTTGAGATAAGGGGAGAGGTCATGTTCCCGAAAAGCCTGTTCGCAAAGCTGAATAAAGAGCTTGAAAAACTTAATGAAGAACTTGAAAAAGAAAACGAAACTCTCCTGAAAGAAAACAAAAAACCGAAGCCCCCGAGAGCGCTGTTTAAAAACCCGAGAAATGCGGCTTCAGGCTCGCTTCGCCAGCTTGACTCTTCTGTGACGGCGCGACGCCCCCTGCACTTTTACGCCTGGGGAGTGGGAGGCTGCGACGGGATGGACTTAAGAGACGAGCTTGAAATATACGAGGCTTTTCGTAAGTGGGGGTTCCAGGTAGAGGAGCCGAGACAGTGCCTAGGTATAGACCAGGCCATTGAGTATGCGAGGGAGCTTGAACGAGAAAGGGATTCCATTGACTATGAGATCGACGGGGCCGTGGTGAAGGTAAGAAGCAGAAGGCTTCAGGAAATCATGGGGACAACGGCAAAATACCCCCGCTGGAGCGTGGCCATAAAGTTCTCTCCCAAGCAGATAACCACGAAAGTAAGGGATATAACTATCCAGGTCGGAAGGACGGGACACCTTACCCCGGTGGCCGAGCTTGAGCCGGTAAAGATATCCGGCATCGAGATAAAAAGGGCCTCTCTTCACACGGAGGACACCGTAAGGGAGAAAGACGTGAGGGTCGGCGACACCGTGGTGGTTCAGAGAGCGGGAGACGTGATCCCGGAGGTGGTGGAAGTGATTCCCTCGGGGGAAAAGAGAGAAGAGCCTTTCTCCATGCCGCCGGACTGCCCCCGCTGCGAAGCCACGATCGAGAGGGAAGGCTCCTTTCATCTGTGTCCGAATATTGCCTGTCCCCCGCAGATCAGGGGAAGGATAAGCCTTTTCGCATCGAGGAACGCTTTTGACATAGAGGGGCTCGGGCAAAAGAGGGTGGAGCAACTGATAAGCGAAGGAATCCTTCGAAACATGGCGGATATTTTCACTCTCAGCAAGGAGCGGCTTCTCGGTCTTGAGGGATTTGCGGAGAAATCCGCTGAAAAGCTCCTCGAGGAAATAGAAAAAAGCAGGAACATAAGCTTCGAGAGATTCATAAACTCTCTTAGCATAAAGCACGTGGGCACCAGGACTGCGCAGACGCTAGCTCGCGAATTCAAAACCCCTGAGAATCTTACGGGAGCCACAGCCGAGGACCTTATCCGCGTGGATGGCGTAGGCGAGGAGCTGGCGCAGAGCATACTCAGATTCTTCGGGGATCCCGAGAGAAAGGGCGTGGTGGAAGCGCTTTTGCGTCAGGTGAGAATAGAAGAAGAGCCCGAGCGGTCAGGGGAGAACGAAAAGATAGCCGGGAAAACGTTTGTCCTGACAGGCACTCTTTCGGTTCCCCGGGAGCAGATAAAAAGCGAGATAGAGAGACTCGGCGGAAAAGTCGTTAACTCGGTATCCAGAAAGACCGATTTTCTGGTTTCAGGAGCGGACCCGGGAACCACGAAACTTCAAAAGGCCCGTGAACTCGGAACGGATATCATTACGGAAGAACATCTGAAAAGCCTCATAGGGCTTTAGTTCCGTGCCTCTGCCTGTACACCTCGTAGAGAAAGATTCCCGCGGCGACAGAGGCGTTTAGAGATTCCACTTTCCCCTCTTTTGGAATGGAAAGCAGAAAATCGCATTTCTGCCTTGTCTTGCTTCGCATCCCCCTGCCCTCGTTTCCGATCACAACGGCTATATCGAGAGAAGCGAAGTCGCAGTCACAGACCGCATCCCCGGAATCCGCGTCGGCTCCCGCGACCCAGACCCCTTTTTTCTTAAGAGTATCGATCACTCTGCCGAGATTCGTCTCCCGGGCGATCTTTATGTTGGCCGAAGCCCCGGAAGAAACTTTCACCACCGTCGGATTCACGTCGCACGCCCGGTCGGCAGGTATTACGATTCCATGGACTCCGAGAAAATCCGCGGTCCTTATTATGGCGCCGAGATTCTGCGGGTCTTCTATGTGATCAAGAACAAGAAGGAAAGCCTTCTCCTCTCTTTCCCTCGCCACGCCGAGAATCCCTTCGACGGAGCTGTAGGTAAAATCAGAGGTTTCGGCCGCTATGCCCTGGTGGTTCGGGCTTTTGCATATGTCCGTAATCGCGTTTCTTGGAAGACGGGTGAGTTTTATGCGGAATTTCTTAATCGAGGCGTTAATCCTCGGGTCAGAGGAGACGTCGAAGTTCTCCGAGACCATGATTTTCTTTATCTCCAGAGGAGAATTGCGGAGAAGCTCGGCGACTGAGTTCTTGCCGTAAACAATCAACGCGGACTTTCCCCTACCCCGAAATTCTTCTTAACGTAGTTAATCTTGTACTGTATGTTGTCCTTAATCCACTTGGCGTCCCACCACTCAAGCGGCCTCGCCGGAACTCCCTGAACGTAAACCCCGAAGTGCAGATGATCTCCAACGGCAAGCCCGGTAGTGCCCGTCCTTCCCACGATATCTTTTTTCCCCACGCTGTCTCCGACGCTCACATCCATCGAGCTCAGGTGGGAGTAAAGACTCATAACCCCCATCCCGTGGTCGACGATAACCGTATTGCCGTATATGCCGAGGTGCTCAGCGAAAACCACCACTCCGCTGTTAGAGGCGGGAACGGGGTATTTTTTAGTAACCGAGAGGTCATAGCCGAGGTGATACTGATTGTCGACCACGCTGCCGTCCAGCAGGTATTTCCTGTGGTCCGCGAATGTCGCGCCCACCTTGGAATTGCGAAGCTGGTTGAACTTCCCTTTCCAGAGAATCTTCTCCCCGCTCTGTCTTCCGATCTCATATATCCTGTTGTCGTTCTCTTTTCTCGTCTCGCTGTTTATCTTGAGAAACGCTTTAAGTAAATCGGGGGTCCCGTCATCCCCGACCGGGGAATAGCCGTAAACTTTGGTGAAAAGCGGAAGTACCTTGCTCCTCAGGAACCACTCGGAGAGGCCTATCTCATCCTTTACGTACGAGGCCCGCAGGAGCCGGTAATAAACAGATTCCCTCGCTTCGTTGCCGGCCGCGTCAGCCGCAAGAATTTCTATCTTCTCACCCCTGTCCGCGTTATACGGGTAGGCGAAAAAGGCAAGGTGTATCGAGGGGTCTTCGAAGTACCCGGGGTAGCCTTCAAAAAAGAGATCTTTTATCTGGACGCCGCTTGAGACCGTGTCCTCAGAAACCTTGTAAATGACAACTCCCGCGCCCCCGTGTCTTATGTACAGCGCGGGCGAGAGCTCCTGTACCTGGGGAGGTATGAAATCCAGGGTGACTCTCTGGCTGAAAACAGCCTTTTTCCCGGGGAAAAGACCATTCATGAAACGGTCGGTCGCCTCTATTAAAAGTTCCGATGTGCCGCTTTTTATGCCGAGCTTCTCGGGATTGATGCTCACGCTTATCACGTCGCTTTTAGTTCCCTTCTCGTATTCTTTTTCGACAAGAACGGATTCCCCGTAAGCATCAAGCAGAGAGATGCGCACCTTGGAAAGCCCGGTGCCCTTGTCAGTCACCGTCACCTCAAAGGGCTTTAAGCCGAGACTCTTGATATCCCGCTCAAGGGATATGACCGGAGGGCTCATCTCGGCCATGGAGATAACTTTTATGAGAGCAATGATCAGAAACACAATCCCAAAAACAGCCGCAATCTGTTTTCCGGATACTTTCAGCATTTAAGACAACCTCCTTCGAATTACCGCAGCAGCTTCGCTTATCACATCATAAGAGCAGCCCGGATAGCGTAAGTGAACCAGGAAGAAACCCTGTCTCCGCACCGCCTCGGGAATCTCAAACCTGCCTCTCGCACGATCCGGCTTTACGGGGAAAGCCCGCAGCAAACAGAACATTTCTTTGGAAAGGACCTTCCGGGCACCTCAATCTGGTTCTGTTTTTATTTGGCGGCTTTTAAGTATAATAGGCTTGTTAGGAAAATCCAGATCCTTACGGCGTAACCGAAGATAATTCCCTGCTTTTTCACTAAGGACAGTGCGTAGAAGAACGATTTTTTTTATATTCACCGCAGTAGTCTGCGTTCTTGTCTTGGGGCTTTTTCTGTTCTCCCAGACCGAGCAAAGCCGCCAGTACGCAAAAAACCTCATAGAACGAAGGCTTAACTCAATCCCCAATTTCCATATCAGCCTCGGAAATATCGAGGGAAGCATAATCTCCACAATGGAGATAGAGGATATTGAAGTGAAAATAGCCGGAGAGAGCTACATGAAAATCAAAAGGCTCTCGACTAACTACTCGATTCCCCTTCTTTACTCAATAATCTCGAGAAAGAAGCTCTACTTGTCCGACACGGAGATACAAGGTCTCAGGGTTTTTCTTGCGAAGGACAGCCAGGGGGTATGGGACTTCAAGAAACTGAAGAACAAGGACAAAACCGCCAAAGACCCTCAAGGGGAGAGAATAAGCCTCATTTTCGCGAACAACAGAATCCGCGATTCCCGCATTACGATTGTTGACCGCACCAGAGACAAGGTCTGGGAATTTGACCTGGCTGAAGAGTCTCTGTTCTCGATAAACATCATTGAACTGACGAAAAAAATCGAACTTGACGCAAAGGACATAAATTTCGACTACGTGTCCCCCAGAATCAGGATAAGAAATCTCAAGGGAAAAATCGATATAGCCTCCTGGGACTGCGTATTCAAAAACGCCGGATTCAAGGTTGAGGGCGTGCCGGTCAGGGGAAGCGGGATCGCCAGAGGCCTGAGAAACCCTGATTTCGACATGACCGTGTATTTCGACGCACTTGAAATAAACGGAAAGGGAAAGGTCAACCTCCAGGCAAAAACGAAGGTCAAGATGCACTCCCTTGACAACATGGTCGGCACGATGGAGCTCTCGACGCGCGATTCATTTCTCAACGGAAAGCCGCTTCGGACGGACTTCAAGCCGGTCAGGATTAAAGGAACAAAGACTTTCATAGAAGGGACGGTAGGCGGAGGATTCGGGGAGTCAAGCCTGAAGGGCAGCATCGACTTTAAGAAATGGCTCGCGAGGGGAGAAAAGAACTGGTTCGATTTCACCGCGGAGCTAAACGGCGCGGACACGGATGAACTGACCGAGATACTTAACCGCACGCCCTACCCGCTTAAGTTCGGAGACGGCTCAAGGCTGAGCTCGAATCTCAGGGCAAGCGGCAGCTGGGCGAGCAGGGAAGTCTATTCCCTGCGGGTCGAACCCGATTATCTCGACGTAATAGACAGCGAGCAAAGCAACCTTCGGATCGGAGGTTACATGACCTTCAGAAACGACGGTACGGATTTCGATTTCACCTCAAAGGCAAAAGGGTTCAAGCTGAAACTCGAATTCCCGGAGATCAGAATTGACAACTATGTTGACGGAAGCGCGACTTTTAAGGGAACGATACCGAAAAAAGGCAAATTCTTTGAAGACAAGTACTTGCGCGTAGACGCCGACCTGAAAACAGACGAATTATACGGAATAACGAACATAAACTCCCGGATAGACGGCAGCATTCAAAAAGGAACCCTGACTGTAAACAGGCTTAACATCCTGTCCGATCAGTTTTCCTTGTCCGCGGAAAAAACCAAAGTAACGCAGAGGGGTATTGACTGCGTTTTTGAATTCAAAACGCAGGACCTGAGTTTTCTCTCCGAGATTGACGAAAGGATTCCCCTGGTTTTAGGAAAAATAGACTCAAGCGGAAAAATCAGCGGAGACATTTCCACTCCGCTCATCGAGGCAAACTCGCGCGTGGAGAGCTTCGCCTATAGAGAAGATTTCATAGTTCAGGACATGTCCGTCCGGTCAAGCACCCGGATTGATTTAAAAAACAGCCCCAAGGTATCGCTTGACATACATCTGCAGGGAGAGCGGGCCCGCGTTCTCGGCAATTACTCGGACACGATCGAAGCAAAGATTCGGGGAACGGAAGCTCGCTTTGACGCGGGAGTTCTTTTGAGCAAGGAAAACGGTTCCTACGCCTCTTCAGAATTCAGCCTCAGCGGCCTCATGGAACACGAGAGAAAATTAAGGATGACCTATCTTGAAGGTCTTCTGAACGAGAAGCTGTTTAAAAACAAAGGAGATATCCTCCTTGATATATCTTCGGACAGAACAAGTATTCGGGGAGATGAACTTACCTACGGAGAGGGGAAAATCTCCGACTTTCTGGGAGAAATAGACAGGAAAGAAAAAACGATCGACCTGCGGGCCGACATAACAAATTTCAATCCGCTGATAATATCAAAGGTTCTGAATCTCAGACACGACCTGGGAGGAACTCTCGACGGAAAAGTCCGGGCCAGCGGTTCTCTTACCGCTCCTTCAGTTCAGGCCGAAATAAGGTCGGAAGGCTTCTCTTACGGGTTCCCGGCATCGGGAGATATGAAGATCAGACTCAGTGGGGAGAAAGGAAGATTTTCTCTGGACCTTCTGTCCTCAGCGGGACAAAGGAAAAGCCTGAGCTTACGGGGAGACCTGCTGGTTCCGCGAAATGCGCAGAGTCCCCTAGAAGCGATAATGGGAACTTCGATGGACCTTCAATTGAAGTCGGACGGATACGGCCTTGGTTTCATGAAAATTTTTTCAAATTCGATAGAGAAAATCGAGGGCAACTTTTCATCCGCCGGTCTTTCTGTGGGCGGCACCCTCTCAAAACCGCGTGCAAAAGGCGATCTTGAACTAAACGACATGAGACTCTCCCTTACCCAGCTCAGAAACAGTCTGTTCACCGAGCACGCGAAGCTTTCGTTCAGCGGGACAAAGCTCTCTTTGCCAAGAACGGAAATCCGTTCAAAAAAGGGAAAAGCCTACCTCAAAGGCAAAATGAACATCTCCGATTTCACCTACCGCGCCGATCTTGAAATGGAGAAAGTCCGTTTTAATCCTCATTCGATAAAAACGGATCTCTCCGGTGATCTCAAGATAGAGAAAAAAGACGAATTTTTGAAAGTAACGGGAAAGACCAAGGTCACCGCGGGAAGAATTCGCCTGTATCCGGGCAGGATAAAAAGCATAAAAGACATCAGTTTCATAGAAAAAAGCGAGAGCCTCGCCGATGAGTTCTCACTTGAGGCGCAGAACGAAACCGGCTTTTACAGAGAGAAAACCGCAATGGATATCTCGGTCGACATCTCCTCGGGCACGTGGATTAAAACCAAGGAAGCCAACTTCAACACAAGAGGGAAACTGAGGCTCAAGAAACAACCGGGCGGCGACCTTAACATGCAGGGGAACATAGTGTCATCCGAGGGGTATTACGCGGTCTTCGGAAAGCTTTTCGACATAGAGGACGCCACGCTTAATTTTACGGGGGCATCGAACAACCCGGATATCAACGTCAAGGCCTATTACGACGCCGGCGATATTGACGTGCACGTAAACGTCACGGGAGACCTTAGGGAACCGGACCTATCCCTCTCAAGCAACCCTGCTCTTGAACAAGTCGACATAATCTCCTACATAGTTTTCGGAGCTTCGAGCAACAGGCTTCAGAACCAGCAAAGGGCCTTCGTGGGGAAATTCGCGACCGCGGTCGCCGCGGGCGGAATCTCGGAGCTTTTAAGCTCAGAGATCGGTCTTGACCTCCTGAGCATCCAGGAAGGGGAACGGGGTTTTGAGGACAGCACCCTGAAGGTCGGCTCCTACGTCACAAGAGATATCTTCGTCGGTTACGAGAGATCGCCCTCCAAGATCTCGCTTGACCACACAGTGCAGATGCGCAACAAGCTCAACCTTGAATGGAGACTTAACAGAAGATTCTCGCTTGAGAGCCAGGTGGGTGGAGAAAACCCCGGAGTCGATTTTTTCTACAATTTCAATTTTTAAAAGACCAAACTTCGGGCATATTCTTGCCAGGAACGATAACGGAGAAACGCAATGAACGGTCAAAAGCCGATAGTGGCCATAGTCGGAAGACCAAATGTCGGCAAGTCCACCCTTTTTAACAGAATAATAGGGTGGAACAAGACGATAGTGGAGGACATCCCCGGCGTCACGAGAGACAGGGTCTATGAAGACACCCGGTGGAAGGAAAAGGAGTTCACCCTGGTTGACACCGGAGGGCTTTCCCTCGGCGAAGACGACCAGGACTACTCCCTCATAAAAGAGCAGATAGACACTGCTATCTCGGAAGCGGATCTCGTGGTGATGCTCTTTGACGGCAGGGACGGGGTCATGCCCCAGGATTCCGAGATAGTGCGGTATCTTCGAAAGACCGAAAAAAAAGTCATCTACGCCGTAAACAAAATAGACCATGGGAACATAAAGCAGGTGCTGAAAACATACGAATTCTACGGTACGGGCACGGATGATCTCATGGCGATTTCCGCACTTCACAACAAAAACATCTACGAGCTAGTTGAGCAGATCGCTTCCTGCATAGAAACCTCCGGGCAACCGGAAGAAGAATCGGAAGAATCCGAAGAGACGAGAATCGCCGTTATCGGCAAACCCAACGTTGGGAAATCCACGCTGGTGAACAGGATACTCGGAGAACAGAGACTCATAACAAGTTCCACCCCCGGCACGACCCGTGATTCCATTGACTCCGTATATGAAAAAGACGGGAAGAAATACGTCTTTATCGATACCGCGGGCATAAGAAGAAAGTCGAGAATAGACGCCGCGGTTGAAAAACACAGCGTTTTCCGGGCAATAAGGTCCATCGAAAGAGCCCACATCGTGCTGCTGATGATAGACGGTCAGGAAGGCCCGACCCACCACGACTCGCGCCTCGCGGAGCTGATTAAAGGCAGAAACAGGGCCCTTATAATACTGCTTAACAAATGGGACCTCGCCCCCGAGGATATAGCGGACCCCAAAGAGGTTGAAGAGGTAACGAAGGAAAAACTGATCGGGGTTGACTACGCCCCCGTGCTGACCATCTCAGCTCTTACCGGCAAGAAAGTCGGAAGAATTTTCGACATCGTCGAGCGGGTGGAGAACAATTTCAGAAGAAAGATATCCACTGGAAAGCTCAACAGGTTCCTTGAGGACCTTACAAAACGCCATCCTCCCCCGGTCTACAGAAGAAAGGAAATCAAGCTTTTCTACATCTCGCAGCCTTTTACCGCGCCGCCGACATTCACGATCTTCACGAATTCGGCAAAGGGCATCCCGGAGAACTACAGAAGGTTTCTTGAGAACAAGTTAAGGGAGTACGCGGACTTCGAGGGATCTCCCCTCAGGCTTCTGTTCCGGGACAGGGAAGGAAAGGAAGTCTAGATCACCGGACCTCAAGTATTATCTTCTGTATGTCCGAGGTCCTCTCAGACGCGGAGCACATTTCCATCACCCTGCGCCTCGCGTTTCGGCCCATTTCACCCCGGGCCTCAGCGTCCCGCGCAAGAATCGAGACGCTCTCTCCTATCTTCTCAAAATCCCCCGAGGTGCAGAGAAAACCGGTCTTTCCGTCTTCAACGGCCTCCGCTATTCCACCTATTGAAAACCCCACGACGGGAAGGCTGAACGCCATCGCCTCTATCACGGACCTCGGGAAAGGGTCCGGATAATTGGACGGAATAACGAAGAGGTCAAAGTCCTTAAGATAAGGCCTTACGTCCTTTCTGTATCCTGTGAAGATAAAGCTGTCCCGCACCCCCAGGCTCTCCGCGTGATCCTCAAGCTCCCGCAGGTGGTTTCTCGGGAAAAACCACGGAGTATCTCCGACTATAACGAACTTTGTTTTCTCCTTGATATTGCCGTCTGAGACAAGTCGACTTACAGTGTCGATGAACTCCACGTAGCCTTTTCTCGGAACCACCCTTCCGGTGTTTCCGACAAGCACCGTATCCGGTGGGATGGAGAACTCCTCTCTCAGGGAACCCCGAACGGAATCCTTGTCGAAATCCGCAGGGTCAATGCCGTTATAGACGACGTGAACCTTGCTCTTCGCTCTCTCAAACGGCTTGGCCGTGGCACGGGAAACGCATATTATCTTCTTCACGCACTGAAACCCCGAGAGCGTTTCCATCAAAGATTTCATAAACCGCGTCTGCTGTATGTTCCTTACGTGCCAGATAACGGGTTTCTTGTTTCTCTTTCCGATCAGAGTGCCCACGATCTTTGCGAGGGTTCCGTTGCAGTAGACAATGTCGATCGCGTTCTCCCTGATTATTTTAGGGGAACCCAAGAGCAGACGGAGCATATTCACTATGTTTGCGATTATTGAGAAAACTCTCATAAGACCCGGGGCCCATGTGGTGTCCGTCACTATTGTTGATTTCTGTATGTTCTCGGGAAACCTGGGGTCGACTATGACGTTTTCAAAGATGCCCTCGGATTTCAGGCTCTCAGAGAATATGTCGTGCTTCGGCACGAGCACAAACGGGTTTATCTTATCCCGGTCAATGTACTTCAGTATGTAGAGAAGGCTTCTCCCCGGTCCTCCGTCCCTTACCGAGTGATTGATGAAAAGTACATTCGTTTTTTTCATATTGGCTGATATTGCGGTAAAATCCCCGGAGTGTCAGAGTGGAAAAGAAAAATAAACTAATACGAATTTCATGTTATCTTTTATGTCAGGCAAATTAAAAATCAAGGAATCTTAATGCACACAAAAACCTGCGCAAGCGCCGTGAAAATTTACCTGTTTTTCCTTTTTATTTCCTTATTCGCAGTTTCGGGGTGTGGTCTGGATGTCGAGTTCGGCGGAAACGAAAATGAGGACGTGGAAAAAAACGAGGTGATCACTGGGTTTATCGAGGAAGTAATTCCGGATATAGGAGATTCCAGCCTCGTTGTTAGGGCAAGCGTAGTAAGAGATGAGACAGTATTTTGCTGTGAAGATACGACATCTGTAAGAGATGATTTCCACATAGAAAACAACCTCGATCCAAAAGTAGAACTTGAATTTCTTGAGAACGGAAACTCCTCGCTTGGCACAATAAGAATTCCCGTTTTCCCGGGAGCTACGATCGATATTGCGGATATTATAATTGAGGATAGAGTCCCAAGGTATGATTACATCAATATAAGCTTCGAGGGGCAGGTAGATTCGAAAAACTGTGTCGACGACACCACGCCAAGCGGAACCATGAGGGTGAAAATATTATCTGAAGGCAACGAAACGGAAGTAACGGTCAATCTGACATCAAGAACCGATATTGAAAGAGGGGACGAAGAAGATCTCCCGTGCGAAGAAATAGTCGAGGGACGCAAAATCAAGGTAGACGGGAAACTGGGCATAGGCGAGACCGTAGAAGCAGATTTAGTTGAAATACTCTGAGCCGCTCTCCGTAAACTACCTCCCCTCCACAGTCATACGCGCTCTTTCCCTGCCTTTATCCGTAAGAAAAAGCCCTCCGCCCGCAACAGCTATTTCTCCTTTCTGCTTTAGAAATTCGACCACTTTTGAGGCGAAGTCAGCCGACCGAAACATGCCTCGGCTGTCGGGGTGGTTCTTTACCGCATTTCCTCTTTCCTGGTTGTAAAGACTCACGAGGAGCGAAGCCTCGGCAAAATCCATCCTCTGTCTCCTTTTTTCTCTCATTATGCCGAAGAGCCCCCTTTGAGGAGCAAGGAGAAAAACCACGAGAAAAAACAGCCCGCACACGAAAGCCATTGAACCGGCTATGTTAACGTCAAGCCAGTTGGCAACCCAGAATCCCGAAACGGCCGCCGAGATCCCAAAGACCACGCTCAGGAGAATCATCCTGAAAAGCGAATCCGTAAGAAGATAGGCGCAGCACGGCGGAATCACTATAAGCGCTATAACAAGTATCGAGCCCACGGCGTCAAACGCCCCGACGCATGTAAGCGACACGACAGCCATAAGCAGATAGTGGATGAGCCGGGGACGGAATCCTATTGACGACGCAAAACTCTCGTCAAAGGTTGACACCTTGAGCTCCTTGTAGAAAAAGCAAATGAAAAGCAGATTCAGAAGAAGAATCGAACCCATTACGTAAGCCGATTTGGGTCCCAGGTCCACACCCGAGAGAATCAGGCGGTGAAAAGGGGCAAACGCTATCTCCCCGAGAAGCACCGAGTGGGTGTCAATATGCACGTTTCGCGCGTACTTGGAAAGCAGTATGACCGCCACGCTGAAAAGAAACGGGAAGACTATCCCTATCGAGGCGTCCTTTTTTACCAGCCTTGCCCGGTTAACCGCCTCTATGAGGGAAATCGCAAGCACCCCGCTTACGGCAGCTCCTATTATGAGAATCGGCGACGAAAGGTCCCCTACGAGAAAAAAAGCGAGGATTATGCCGAGCAGAATGGAATGGCTGATCGCGTCAGTCATCATGGACATTCTCCTCAGGACAAGAAACGCCCCCGGCATGGCGCATGAAGCCGCAACTATGATGGCTACCAGCTGTATATCAAACTGATGCGCGCTCATCCGTTACTCCCCACCGGCGAAAGCCTTCTGATCTCGCGAATGCCGCTTGGGGTAAGCCGCCAGTTCTCTTCCCCCGCTCTCTCCACGTATCCCGCCGCCTGCAGCTGCAAAAGACTTTTTCTCACGTTAAACCCCTTCTCGCTTCCAAGCGCAAGCAGCTTCTCGGAATGCGCGTAGCCGGGGTCGTTATGCTCAAGGGCCAGATCGTGCAGGGCTTTTAAGACGTAATCCCTTTTTATCTCCCTTCTGCTCCTGGCGTCCTTGAACCTCAGGGTGAAAAATCCGTTCGGCGAGAAGAGAACCGAAAAAAAAGCGATAACGCTCACGCAGACTATAACCGCGGGTCCCGTCGGCACGTTCTCAAGCCCGGCACTCAGCGCAACACCGGTTACGCCGGAGACAGCCGCTACCGAGGCCGAAAGAATCACCATCGAGCCCATACTGCCGGTCCACTGTCTGGCCGCAACCGCGGGGGCAATGAGCATTGAACTCATAAGCACGACCCCTACTGTCTGCAGCCCGATCACTATCGCCGAAACTATGACGGCCGTGACGAGCAGGTCCAGAGACTTCATGGAAAAACCCATAGTGCCTCCGAAATCCGGATCGAAGCAAAGAAGCTTGAACTCTTTCCAGAAAAGTCCCACGACCAAAAGGGCGAAAAGCCCCGTAAGACCTATAACAAGGACGTCTTTTTCGACAAGCGCCTCCGCCTGACCGAAAAGGAACTTGTCAAGCCCCGCCTGGTTGGCATCCGGCATTTTCTGCGCGTAGGTAAGAAGAACAAGCCCAAGCCCGAAAAAGACAGAAAGCGCCATCCCCATTGCGCTGTCGGTCTTTATCCTTGAGTTGCTCGTAATCAGGTTGATCACAAAAACCGCCAGGACGGCTGAGAGCGCAGCCCCGATAAAGATCGGCAGCTGTTCCTTGACTCCCATTATTATGAAGGCAAGCACTATTCCGGGAAGGGCCGCGTGCGACATGACATCGCCCACGAGACTTTGCTTTCTAAGCACCGCGTAAGAGCCGACCACGCCGCTTACAATCCCAAGAGAAGCCGCTCCCAGGAGAATGGTCCTGGCCGTGTAGTCAGAGAAAAGCTCAACCGCGAATTCAAGCATCACACCGCCCTTTTGGCCGATTTCCTTTCGGGGAAAAAGGAGGTCTTGCCTCCGTAAGCCTTCATGAGGTTCTCGGAATTAAAGACCTCACCCACCCTCCCCGAGGCCACAAGTCCCACATTCAGAATGGCAATCCGCTCGTAGTACTCGGAAACGGTGTTAAGATCGTGATGAACCGCGAGCACAGTCTTTCCCCCGGCAGTGAGTTCTTTCAGTATCCTGACTATCGCTTTTTCAGTAGTAGCGTCAACGCCCTGGAAGGGTTCATCCAGGAGGTAAACCGACGCGCTCTGGACAAGGGCTCTCGCGAGAAAGACTCTCTGCTGCTGTCCTCCGGAGAGCTGGCTTATCTGCCTCTGGGCAAACTCAAGCATATCGACTTTTTCAAGAGCGCTGAGCGCCTTTTCATGCTCCCTTTTTCCGGGACGCCTTATCCAGCCCAGGTCTCCGTAACTCCCCATCTTCACCGTATCCACTACGGAGGTGGGAAAATCCCAGTCCACAGAACCTCTCTGGGGAACGTAACTCACTTCCTTTCTTTGTCTTTCGTAAGGTTTACCGTGGATCGAGACGACCCCCGCAACGCGCGGAACAAGTCCCTGGATGGATTTTATCAGCGTTGTCTTGCCGGCGCCGTTTGGTCCCACGACGGCGACCATCGACCCGGTTGGAATCTCAAGATCTATATCCCAGAGAACGGTCTTGTCGCCGTAAGCGACGGTAAGGTCCGTCACACGGACAGCCGGAACGGCCGGATTCTGCTCTCCGCTGCTCATTACCCATCTCCGACGGCTTCGGCTTTGGAATCAGCAACCTCGATGCTGCGGCTGAGAGACTCAACGATAGTATCCACATTGCTTCTGAACATCCCTATGTAGCTGCCCTCTTCTGTTCCCGGGCTGCCCATTGAGTCCGAGTAAAGACTGCCGCCTATCCGGACATCAAAACCCCTTGCCTTCACCGAGGCCCGGAGGGCACGCATGTATCTGGGAGAAATGGAGGTTTCGACGAAAACTGCCGGAATTTTTCGCTCGGTGATCACCCTTGAGAGATTCTGTATATCCGCAACGCTCGCTTCGGAATCGGTACTTATTCCCTGAAGCCCCATCACCTCAAACCCGTAACCTCTTCCGAAGTAATTAAATGCGTCGTGGGCCGTTATAAGCACCCTTCTTTCGTGGCGCAACGAGTCTATCTTCTTCTGTATGTAAGACTGCAAAAGGTTCAGTTCCTTGAGATAGGATTCGGCGTTCTGCCTGTAGGTACCGGCGTTTTGCGGGTCGTAGAGCGAGAAGGCCTCCATGACAATCTTGGCCGCTTTTTTCCACAGAGTGACGTCAAACCAGATATGCGGGTCGTAGTACCCTTCATATTCCTCGGGAGAAAGAAGCAGGGACTTGTCGATTCCCTCCGCGACGCCCACGGTGAATACCCCGCTTTTTTTCATCTGCGCAAGAACATCCGTAATCTTTCCCTCAAGGCGAAGTCCGTTATAAAAAATCATGTCGGCTCCGGCAAGCTTTTCCACGTCTCCGGCACTTGCCTTGTAAAGATGCGGGTCAACCCCGGTTCCCATGAGGGAGATGACCTCCGCTTTCTCTCCGGCGACGTTCTTGACGAGATCCCCGATCAAGGCGGTGGTCGTAACCACTTTTATCGTGCCTTCCCTTTTTACGCTTCCGCTGCTTTCGGCGCAGGACGCGCAGAGCACCAGCAGCGCAGAAAGCAGAAAGAACCTTATGCCCGTTATCATTTTCATTTCTTCCTCTCTCAGTTGTTCGCTTTCTCAACCAGTATGTACTTGGCGGCGTTTCTCCCTATGGGATGTTCCTTACCGGTCAGCTCGACGATTATGGGACCCTTAAAAGGCTGCTTCGAGATAACCGTCATCTCGGTCTCGGGGTAAAGGCCTATCCCGCCCAGGTAACGAAGCAGTTCCGGGTCATGATCGCTCACTTCAACCACTCTCACCAAGGTGTCGGGCTCCACATCCACAAGGGCGTCGCACTCCCTCACAATCATGGTGCCGTCTCGGCGCGGAATCGGCGAACCGTGCGGGTCGGTGACCGGATAACCCAGGAACTTGTCAATCCTGTCTTCAAGATCCTCTGAGAGCACGTGTTCCCATTTCTCGGCTTCCTGATGCACCTGGTCCCAGGGAACACCGAGCGCCTCCTTGAGGTAAAGCTCGATAAGCCGGTGATGTCTGATTATCTCAAGAGCTATCTTCCTGCCAGCGGGAGTAAGCTTCACCCCCTGGTAGCGCTTGTGGGTTATGAGCTTTTTCTCCGAGAGCTTCTTCATCATGCTCGTCACCGAAGCCGGAGACACGCCCAGTTTTTCCGAAAGCGCGCTGGTCGAAACCTTTCCTTCGGAAGTCTCAACCTCGTAAATGGTCTTCAGGTAATCCTCTATTGATTGTGAAAGCATCTTTTCTCTCTTTATCTCAGCGAAAACCGCTTGAGATTCAGACAGGCAAAAAAATATTTTAGCCTTGTCTAAATTTGTTTTTAATTCTAGCAAAAACAAACCCGCTGTCAAGAATAAATCGGGGTTTCTAAAGAGATATTTATGGCTTAGAATAAGCCCTATGCGGAAGCAGTGTCATAAAAGAATAAATCCCCTTGCGGCCGTGGCAGGTCTTGTCTGCCTCTTTCTCCTTGTTTTTTCCTCATGTTTTACGACGGAAAACAAGGGGTATTATCCCGGCGGGACCACCTTCAATGTGCTCTACTCTTTCCCCCATGATCTGACCGCCTTCACTCAGGGATTTGTCTACAGAGACGGTTTCCTTTATGAAAGTACCGGGCTTCACGGGAACTCATCTCTTAGAAAAATCAACCCGGTCACAGGACAGGTGCTTGCCAAGGTAGACCTTCCCGCGAGGTTTTTCGGCGAAGGTCTTACCATGATAGGCGACAGCATATACCAGCTCACCTGGAGGTCCAGGCAGGGTTTCATATACGACAAGGAGAGCCTGCGGCAGAAAGGGTCGTTTACCTATTTCACCGAAGGCTGGGGACTTACCGACGACGGAACTCAACTCATAATGAGCGACGGAACCGAAAAACTGTATTTTCTTTCCCCCACGAACTTCGGGACAACGAAAGTCTTAAGCGTAAAGGAGAATGGGTCGGCAGTTGCCATGCTTAACGAGCTTGAATACGTGGAGGGGAAAATCTACTGCAACATACTGCACTCGGACGACATAGTGGTGGTAGATTCCCACAGCGGCATGGTGGAGAGACGGATAAACCTGGGGGAACTCAGAGAAAGGCTGAGTTCTCCGGACAGAGCGGGAGTACTGAACGGAATCGCCTGGAAATCCTCCTCCCGCACTTTCCTTATCACCGGAAAGAACTGGTCCGAGGTTTTCGAGATAAAGTTCGGTTCCGCTTTCCCTTGAAGCGGGAACCTAAGCGGGTAGACTCATTTTCCCTTCTGTGTCCCCGTAGCTCAGTTGGATAGAGCGCAGGATTCCTAATCCTGAGGCCGCAGGTTCGAATCCTGCCGGGGACGCGCCAGCAAGAAACCCTACGAAAAAAGCTGCCTGAATATCATCCAGATGATCTTCACCCCGGCCATAAAACTTCCCGTGATTGTTCCGGTTACCTTTGAAGTTCCTATTCTCTTTCTGTAACTCACCGGGACCTCGGCGCAGCGAAGTCCTTTCTTCGCAGCCTTCACCTGCATCTCAACCGTCCATCCGAAAGTCCTGTCTCTCATGCCGAGAGAAAGGAGCTTGTCGTATCTTATAGCCCTGAAGGGACCAAGGTCGGTAAAGCTCACCCCGTAAAACAGCTTTATGAGTCTGGTCGCCACGTAGTTGCCCACAAGGGCTTGGGGCAAAAGCGCTCCTTTCTGTCTTTCGCCGATGGTTCTTGATCCTATGACGAGATCGTATCCGCTATCTGTTATCGGGGAGAGAAGGGTTTTCATTTCCCGTGGATAGTCAGAATAGTCTCCATCCAGAAATACTATGATATCAGGCAGATACGAAGAACTCTTAATGTAACTTATCCCCGCAAGGCAAGCCTGTCCGTATCCCTTTTTCCCTTCGCTCACAACCGTGGCTCCACAGCCCGAAGCAACACGTGCCGTGGAGTCCGTCGAACCGTTGTCGACAACCACTATCTCCGTTACGAGGTCCCGGGGAATATCCCCGATCACCTGTCCTATGGAGCGCTCTTCGTTCAGTGCCGGGATGATTACGACCGTTTTTTTCATGGGATTTTATATGGAGACAAGCTCAACCTGCGGGATAAGGACTATGTGGCGCGAGAGCAGGGGTTTTTCGAATCTTGAGCGTATTGCCTCGCAGTAACCGTCCATCTGCTCTTCGTAGTCCCTGCTGGCGTCGTCATTTATCGATTTTCTGTACTTGTAGTCGAAAAGACGCATTCCTCCATCCTCTTCCGTCAGAAGATCTATCCTGCCTCTTTTCGGAGAACCCCTACCGGGACCGAGGGTAAATTTAAGCTCCCTTCTGATTTCCTGAGCCGTACTTATAAAGGAAAAGAGCTCGGACTCTAGAAAATTCGATGAAAGCTCCAGAAGCAGTTGTTTCATATTAGGGCTTGAGACGAGGAATTCCCCCAGAACAAATTCAATCTCTTTCTCAACGGTTTCCTCCCTGAAATCCCAGGTCTCAAGGAACCTGTGCATTATGCTCCCCGCCCTCTCTGGATCCCTTAAGCGGTCGGTCGGGGAAAACAGGTCGGGAAGCTGGGAGATCTCCACCCGCTTCGGCTTATCCTCCTTGCCGTATATGGGTTCCATGTACTTAAAATCCAGAGGAATTCCAGATTCGAAAGAAGGAGCATCCCCGATGGAGTCAGGTTCCTCTGAAATTTCATCTCCATAGAGTCCCGAGAAAGAAATTCCCCAGGTTTTGTCGGTAAACCCTTGGGGCATCTCAAGACATCGCGAAGACAAGGACAGCTTTGAATCAGCAAGTTCCGCGAAGCTGTCTCTTTGCACCCGTATCTGCCTTCTTCCGGCCCTGCCGCTGCCGCTTAAGCATATGAAAAGTCCTTTCTTGGCCCGTGTCATGGCCACATAGAGGGCTCTTTTCTCCTCTTCGGCTTCTTTCGCTTCGGCGCGGGATTTAAGATGCTGCCAGCTGTCCGATGAGAATGCCGGGTACCTGACTATGAATCCTCCTCCTTCGGTATCCGCCATAACCCTCTCGGACGTAACTACCTTTTGGTAGTTCGTATGGCACAGAAAAACCGTGTCAAACTCAAGCCCCTTAGCCTTATGCACCGTCATGAGTTTCACGATTCCGCCGTCGTTTATTTCCTCAAACGCCCGTTCTTCCTGCGAACCGCGAAGCGAATCAAGATGCTCCACCACCTGGTAAAGTCCGTATCCTTGCTGTGAGATAAGATCTTCTGCCTTAAGAAGGAATTTCTTGAGGTTAAGACGCTTTATCTCACCACCGGGAAGCGCCCGCACCGCAGAGGAATAACCAAGTCCGTTTACAACGAAATCAACCGTGCTGAAAGTGTCTCCGTTAATGTATTCCTTTCTTTTCAGATCGAGAAATCTCAGGTATTCCCGGATCCTTACGGCGTTTTTGTCCTCATTCTCTCCCCGGAAATGGGAGAAAAGCTCGTCATCGGAAGCCCCGAAGTAGGGAGATCTAAGCACGGCCGCCTCCGCGATGAGGTCAAAGGGATCAAGAAAATACCTGAACATGGACATAACGTCCCTTACTTCAGGGAGGTCGTAGAAATCGCGTCCCATAAGGGACTGGAACCTTATTCCCTCCTCCGTCAGGGCGTTTTCATATATAACCACGTTTGAAGACCTCCTGAACAGAAGGGCGATCTCTTCTCGGGATGTTTTCTGGAGTTCTTTTATTTTTAAGGCTGCGGCTTTGGCTTCCGCTTCGGCGGATTCCTTGGCGTTTTTACCTTCGCAGGCAATGATTTCCACGGATATATCAGGGTCGGGGTCGGAGGAGGAAGCTTCCATCGTTTCATAATATTTTTCGGAAAAGGTCCCGGCGAAAAAGAGATTGAAAAACTGTATGAGGCTTCCGCGGGAGCGGTAATTGGTCGCAAAGGATATCTTCTCGAAATTCTCATCTTCAAGTATGTTCCCGAATATCTCGGGCTGGGCGCCCCTGAAACCGTAGACGGACTGGTTAACATCGCCCACCACGATAAGACTGCCGGCCGGGTCTCCCTTCGTAAGAAGTTCCATAAGCTCCAGCTGAAGAGAGTCGGTATCCTGGAACTCATCAACTATAATAAACTTTAGAAAGTTTCTGTAATAGCCTAATATTTCAGGATTTTCTCTGAGAAGATCGATTGTGAAGCGTATCATGTCCTCATACTCTATTTTCTCCTCGGAGATTTTCGTCTCCACGAGAAAATCATACGCCTCGCCCGATAAATCAAGGTAAAGAGAATTGATCTCAGAGTCATAACGCTCAACCACCGAGAACACACACCTCAAAAGCGCCTGCCTCGATGTCTCGACTTCAGGAGTTTTTCTCTCCTCCTTTATCTGTTCGTAAACCGCCTGCAGGTGGCGGATGTTGCGGTCAATACCCAGAGTCATATCTGTTTTTTCGCCGAGGTCGCTCAAGATAAGTTTTTTCTTCCTGGAGCCGGCAGGAAGGATGGAGGCATGCTTCTCAATCAGCCGACGAAGCTTCCCGCCGATTGCTTCGAGTTCATCGGCAGAAGCTTCCCCGTGGCGCGCACCGCCTCCGTAATGAAGAAAAGGAGGAACCAGGTGCATCTTGGCCGCTTCTTGGAGTATCATCCCTATTATCTTTACAGCCTCGGCGTAATCATAGGATTCCATCTCAAGCAGTCTCTCAAGGCGGGGGTCGCCCTCTTCTCTCTTTGTCCGAAGGAATTTCCCGATATTGCGTTCGAAAAAGGCCTGCTGGTCCGAATCTTCAATCACGGAAAAACTGAATGGAAGTTTGGAATCGAAGATATTCTCCTTAAGTATTTTCGTACAGAAGCCGTGAATCGTCGCTATGGGGGCGGAAAAGAACTTCCTGCGCCATCCCTCGGTCATGTTTCCTTCGGGTCCGTAGGTGGAGATATATCTCGTGATTTCAGAGCTTATTCTCGATTTGAGTTCCGCCGCGGCCGCTTCCGTAAAGGTAACGGCCACGATCTGAGGAATATCCGCTTCTCCGCTTTCGAGAATACGAAGATACTTGGCTATGATGGCCCTGGTCTTTCCCGACCCCGCTCCTGCCCTGACAGCGACTTTGCCCGCGGGGTGAAGTATCCGGGACTGCTCTTCGTTTAGTTCTAGAAATTCGGAAATCCTGTCCATAGTCTGTTCTTACAAGCGGCCGGTCTTTCTGGTCACCCCGTCTTTAACCCTGCAAAGATCCCTGTAGTCGCAGTAGGAACAGGGACGGTTCTTTGACATGTAGAGAGCATGTTCCTCCTGGTCAAGCTCCTTTTTCCCCACGTAGGGAGGAAAAAAGCCGTTTTTTATGCACTTTATGTAATGGTGGCTGAGTGAAACCGCCTCATCAAAAGAAGAGTCCTTGGGCAAAGAGCTGTTGTCCGCAGGCCTGCTGATTGAAAGATAGCGGCCCCAAGAGGGAACAAAGCCCTCCTCGCACAGCGCTCTCAGGTAAAGCGGGAGCTGCAGATTTTCAAAATCAAAATATTTTCTGTCCCGCACCCTTCCGATCTTGTAATCAATAACCGCGACGTTCCGCTTGTGAACGTCGACCCTGTCCACTTTCCCTCTTATTACCGCGTCGGCTATGCGGAACTCCACTTCCTTTTCAAAAAACCGGGGAGCGTGCTCATCTTTTTCGATCCTTAAAACCTCGTCCATTATAAAATTCGGCAAGATACGCTCAAAAAATCTCTTCTTCTCAATTTCCGCAACGCTTTTCGGAAGATGGGAGAAAACGCCGGGCTTGGCTTCATGTTTCTTTTTTATGTCCTCATAAGCGTCAAGAAACCGGTCGGCCTCAACAGAACCGGAGCCCTCGGCGAAAACAGTTTCCATCAGCTCTTTCAGCATATTGTGAGCGAGCGAACCCAGGTCAAGCTGGGAAGCCCTTTGCTCATCGACATCTCCAAGCGCCTTGAGCCCGAGCACTCTCTTGGAAAAATACTTGAATGGGCACGTCCCATACTCCTCAAGCTCGGTGGGCGAGAAAGAATCCCGTTTTGGAGGAGTGCTGCGGAGAACCCCTTCAAAGCCTGTATAGGCCCCTGTGATCTCCAGTCTCTGCCTCTCAGCGGAAATACCGCCGGAGAGATGAGCGACTATATCGGAACCATAGTGCTGCTTGAGGATATCTGCAATGTTCGGGTCTCCATAACCCGCACCAGAGGGCGAAAAGCAGTGAAACAGAACATCCTCCCTTGAAAATGCCTCAGAGCGCGGAGTTACAGGAGAAACCTCCATTCCCTCAAGGAAATCGGAGCGGGCTATCTCCTTTGATCTCTCGTCGTAGCGGAAGCGGGAGAGAAACATCTTCTCGGAAGCCGAAACGCTGAGAGTGAAAAAGATATGCTTTTCCTTCTCGTAATGGAGACCTTCTTCGTCAAACACCCTTTTTCCAAGCGCTCTGTTTATCTCCGCTTTCTCCCTGGGTTTCAGCACGGGGTCTGCCGCGGGAAGAGACGGAAAAGAAGCATCCGAAAGACCCAGAAGGAAAAGAAACCCGGGGTTTATGCCGCGGGCCGCGGAAAAATCAATGACGCTTACCCTTTCCGAATCGGTATCGCAGGGAGTTTTATATGGAACTGTCCTCTCCCCCATAAACTCATCCAGAAGAAAAAGATATTCTCCGGAGTCAGAAACCCGGAAATCAAACTCACCGTAAGAAAAGGAAAGCTCCCTCAGAAAAGAGAAAAACTCATCGAAACACTCTCTGGTAGTTTTATTTTCCTCTATAAGCAACGCAGAGCTCTCAGAAACCCTGAGTTCCGAGAATATCTCCCTTAGATCAGAGGTCATCGCGGCAAAGCTCCTTCTGCCGAATTTCGACGATACGGAATCAAGCACAAAGGCTATATCACGGGCAACTGAAGACATCCGGCCGTCCTGCTCCGCTATGTGCTCCAAGATCCTCTTCCAGCCCGTAATGCCGCTTACGGTCCTGTATTTCAGGTCCGCGGAGGAGAGCTCCTTTATCATGTTAACGCAACGGTGCGAGGATTCAGACTCTCCCAGGTAGAGGGCAAAAAACGGGTCGTGAAGAAGCCCCATCAGATCGTTTCTGTGAAAATTTCCTGATTTGAGGCGCAGGATATCACCCGCAAGGCGTCCGTATAGACTTCCCGCTAAGGTCCCGGAATTCCTGAGATCGACCGCAACCCCGTTTTTCTCGAACGTATTGACTATGGATCGGCCGCGCTTCTGTGCTGACCTCACAAGAACCTTAAAATCAGAGGCCTTGTACTCCCCATCCAATATGAGCTTCTTGATCGTCTTTGAGACATATTCAATTTCGTCGTGAGAGTCGCGAAACTCGTTGAGCTCCCTTTTTGTCTCGCCTCCCGGAATTTCCTCCGTCATCGTGAAATCTTCTTCATAGGCCATGGAGACTTCGCGAAGTCCGTTTAGAAAGCTGTCTCTGTATTCATCCAGATCGCCGAAATCGCTTAGGAAGAAGAAGGTTTCTGAAACCGCCGAGGAGAGGCTCTTTATCACGTCAAGTTCGCAGAGGGTAAAATCGGAGAAACCGAAAACCACGAGTCTCTTTGCAGACGGGAAAAACGGAGCAAGCCCTTCTCCGTCCAGCTCTTCTGAAACGGCACGGACAGAATCCGCGTCATCGAGAAAGCCTCTTTCCGCCACGAGTGCTTCGTATTTTCTGTAAACAAGCCCTATATCCGAGAGTTTTTTGCGAAGAGCACGCGCCTTGATTCTCTTAGTGGACCCCAAAAACTCCTCCATGGAAACTTTGCTTTGCTTAAGTTTTGAAAGGATGGAAGCTGCGGAGTTAAGAAAGTCCCGGTTCTGCGAGAATTCCCTGAAAACCTTAAGATCCTCCGAGACCAATTCCGCTGCTTTTCTGGTCACAGATAAGGTCTGGGTCCTTGATATCCTTTTCTTTTTTAGGTTCGGGGATGCCTCGTTTACAAAATCCGAAAGCTCATTGAAAGTAAGCAGGTTTTTTCCCCATACCCCTTCCCTAGAGTAATAATCTTCTATTTCCTGTACAACCGAGATGCCGGGGAGAAGGAAGAGGGTTGTCTCATCACTTGGGTTAAGCCCATGTTTTCTGAAAAGGCTTTTAAAAGTGAATTCTTTGGGGTGATATATTAGTTTCATCTAGGAAAGAGTTATTGGAAACCTGTAAGAAAGGCCACTTCTTAACTTACGACTGAAACTCTCTAAGAGACAGAGACCCTCGCAAAATTCAGGCTTCGAAAAACCCCCGACACTATTCTATAAAAATACGCTCACCGCAATTCGAGTTTTAAAGAGCGTCCTAAAACTCGTGCTGCACGTGACAAAACACCAAGCGTTACCCTGTCATTCTCCGGATCAAGAAGCCGGTCGAGTTGCGAGCGACTTGTTTTGAGCCGTCTAGCCATCTCCACCTTTGTGATATTCTGTTCCTTCATAATTTGGACAATCTGGAATGCCAGAACTCGCTTTACTGCCTGCTCGGTTGTTTCTTCATAAGTTCCTTGCTCTTTAAGAAAATCCTCAAACAGGGCACCAATTTTTCCTTTCTCAACTTTATTAGTCATTTCAGACCACTCATCCTCCTCCGCGCAATATCAAGTTCGCTAACGGGCGTCTTCTGCGTTTTCTTGATGAACCCATGCAAAAGCACCATTGCCCCATCATGCACACAGAACAATACACGAGCAATACGACCATTCGATAGATTCGTTCTGATTTCCCATAACCCCTTGTGGCCTTTGATTGAACGGCATAGCGGCATTCCAATGGGCCACCCAAACTCGGCCGTGCGTATATCGTCACCAATTACCTTACGGTCCTTGGAACTGAGAGACAAAAGCCATTTACGAACCGGTACTCTACCTATATCAGATTCAAAAAACCTTGCCGGAAGCCGTTTCTCGTCCGCCATTTTAATTGTACCAAATAAAGTACATTTTGCAAGCACCTGCCGTTAGAAAGAAACAAGCATCTCCTTAGAATCGTTCTATTCATATGAGATATGGCAGTATCAAGCCCAATTGCCTGATTATGAATAGCAATTACAGTTTCGACAAATAAACAGTCCCTGTCTATTTGTCTTTCAGGTAGTCCAAGATTGACTTATTTTTAGCTATGCTCTTCTCAATAGCCGGATCAACTTCGTCGGCATCAGCAAGTTTAAAGTCGGTTTTGTGCACAGCGGATGCAGGCACAAAATAGCCTTCTAGCTTGTCACCGTTCAAGATGGCTACCGGCTTATGACCGGCTTTTTTGATCATCTTTTTTGGATCCTTAAGCTCGCTCAATGAAACGGTTTCGGCGGTCAATAGGTTTTTCATAGTGCTATGGGTTCCCCTCCAGACAGAATCTGTAATAAGCACATCTCAAGAAGGATTTTTCTCTACAGGCAAGTTTTCCAGCCTTTCCGGAATCCCCTGAAGAATATGGATCTTCTTCGCCTTCATGATGTTCTTGCGCTTGGAAAGAAAATGCCTTTTATGCTTGCTGTAGCGACCCCAGATTCTTACCCTGCTCCCGTTCTCAATGCCTTCCACGAACCCTCTGGCGTAAATGTTTATTCTTCTTTCCGGATCACTCTCAAAAAACTGAAACAGGGTGAACTTTCTTCCGTTCGCCATTTTCTTAAACCGCAGGTCACCCACCTGCCCCTCAAGGATAAATATTTTCCTGTCAAACTCATCGCGGGAGGAGAGAACCTGCGAGATGGTTACAGCCGGCGGTTCAAGCTCCCCCATATCGGTATAGGTCTTGTAAATCTCTTCTTTTCCGTAAGAAGAAACCGGAACCGCTAAAAAAAGCAGAAAAACTAAAAGAATTTTCCTCATTCTTCCAACCGCCGAAAATACTCTGTACCACCAAGCGGCCATCCGGGCCCATGGCGCTACGAAGTCGGCTTCGTCATCGACAGCGGGTCAAGGACCCTGTCAAGTTCCTCGTCTGAAAGCACTCCCTTTTTCCTGGCAACTTCCCTTACGGTGCTCCCCGAAGCGTAGGCTTCCTTCGCGATCGCAGCCGCGTTGTCATAACCTATGATCGGCGCTAGGCTGGTGCACATGGCGAGGCTCTGCTCGATGATCTCCCCACAGCGCTCCTCGTCCGCCTCTATTGCGGAGATGCACTTGTCGACAAACACGGTGGAGACTCTCGAGAGAAGCCTTATCGACTGAAGGAGGTTGTCCGCCATCATAGGCATCATCACGTTAAGCTCGAAATTCCCCGACTGCCCTCCGATAGTTATCGCCGCGTCGTTTCCGATTACCTGGGCCGCTACCTGCGTAACCGACTCCCCGATCACCGGGTTAACCTTCCCGGGCATAATGGACGAACCAGGCTGTATCGCGGGCAGAAGAATCTCCCCGAAGCCGCAACGCGGGCCGCTTCCAAGCCACCGTATGTCGTTTGCTATCTTAATGAGGCTCACCGAAACCGTCTTAAGCGCTCCGCTTGTCTGGACAACCGCGTCCTTTGACGCCTGGGCCTCGAAATGATTTTTCGCCTCCCTGAACTTAACCCCCGTAGCCTCGCTTATCCTTGCCGCCACCTTCTTTCCGAAATCCTTGTGGGTGTTTATCCCCGTGCCGACCGCGGTTCCGCCTATGGCAAGCTCCGAAAGGTCGTTTCTTATCCCCTTTAATCTCGAGATTCCGTGATCGACCATGCTCGCGTACCCGCTGAACTCCTGGCCGAGCCGTATCGGGGTGGCGTCCATAAGGTGGGTGCGCCCTATCTTCACTATGCGGTCAAACTCCTTTGCCTTTTTAGAGAGAGCGTCTCGAAGGTACTCAAGGGACGGTATGAGGTCTTTTTCTATCGCCTCAAGGGAAGAGACATGCATGGCCGTGGGGATCACGTCATTGCTTGACTGACCCATGTTCACGTGGTCGTTCGGATGCACCCGGGTCTTTCCCTTGAGCATCTCGGTCGCCCTGTTGGCTATCACTTCATTCGTGTTCATGTTGGTCGAGGTGCCGGAACCCGTCTGGAAGACGTCCACCACGAAATGATCGTCAAGCTTTCCGTCGACAACCTCCTGAGCGGCTCTCGCTATGGCCCGCGCCGCGCCCTTCTTCAGATATCCGAGTTCTGCGTTTGTATGCGCGGCGGCCAGCTTCACAAGACCCATCGCCCTTATGAACTCCCTTGGAAGAGTGCGTCCGCTTATGGGGAAATTCTCAACCGCCCTTGCCGTCTGCGCCCCGTAGTAAGCGTCCGAGGGAACTTTCATCTTTCCCATCGAGTCGGATTCCACCCTGTATTTCGTCTTAGCCATTTAAGATTCCCTCCAAATAATTGTCAATTTGAGTCAAGGGATTTATTATGCCACAAACAAAACCGGTTTCATAAGACGAGAGGGGGTTCGAGGCATTTACGCCGTAACGATTCCGGGGTTGTGGCTTCTGCGGGGGACAGCAGTTTTCGCTTCCGAATGCCCGAGTCACACGATCCGTACCGACAGTAAAACGGCTTCACGAGCAACGCGCGGTCGTAGGCTGCACGCTGCTATTCGGGGACTCGGCTATGTACATGGGCGGCGACGGACTGATATTCGAGGAAGGCGTTGGAGCGGGAGGGGATAAGAATCAGCATGAACGGGACATTTCGACCCATGGAGTCTGTCGCGTTCGCCATAATTCAGTCTTTAACCAAGGCTGCAGCGGCCTCAGGAAGAGACAATACCATGTTTGAAAACCGCTCTGACCGGTGCTCAGACACCTTGCGCCTAAAATGGTTGTCGGCGGTTATGAATTGCCAGCCTCTTTCCAAGGCTAACGCCAGATAAAGACTGTCATACGCGGGATGATCAAGCTCAACAGCAAGAGCAGTTGCGGAACCAAGCAAGTGACGGGTCGGCAGAAGTTCAATTTCCCCCTGTTCGAGAACCTGCGCTCCGACCATGGCTTCGTCCTCGGAAAGTTCGTTCAGCCTTACTTTTTTCCACAGGATATTGGCGCATTCCGCAATCAAAAGGTCCGGCGCATATAATCGGGCATTCCCAAGAATGGTCAGGGCTTCGTCAGTCCCCTCTTCATCCACCACCCACTTGACCGCAACACTGGCATCCACAACGTAGCGGTTCACCGCTTCTTGCGTCCTTCACGTAAAAGATCTTCCGCGGGGGTGTGCTTGCGGCCTCTGGTCATCCGTCGGAGTTTGGCCGCAATCTCCTTAAACGCGGGTTCAGTCTCGGCGGAAAGTGCCTGACGCAGAATTTCCCGATGTTCAGCCTCCGCCGAACGCCCGTGGCGCGCCGCACGGCGTTTGAGACGAATTACAAGATCATCATCGACATTTCGAACATGCAGACTTGCAGGCATGAGACAACTCCTTATGTATATATGCTATCAATGATAGCATATTTTTCCGCTTCTTCAAATCACCCTCAATGGGATATATGAGGATTGTAATTTCATTAGATACAACGGCTGACGCAAACAATCAGGAAGTCAAATGCCTCTTTTCCGGAACTCAAGCATGAGGCTGAAAACCGAAGGGATCAGAAACAGGGTGAAGACCGTGGAGAGAACCAGTCCGCCGACCACGACGCTTCCAAGGCCCTTGTAAAGCTCGGAGCCTTCTCCCGGAGCAAGCACAAGGGGAAGCATGCCGAACACGCTTGTGAGGGTGCTCATGAAAATCGGCCTTACCCTCACCCTTACCGATTCGCGTATGGCCATCTGCTGCTCCATGCCCGCCCGCATGTTGTTAAGCGCCTGGTGGACTATGAGTATGGCGTTGTTAATAACTATTCCTATGAGAATCACAAAACCCAGCATCGTCAGTATATCAAGCGGCTGGTACGTGAACAGGTTAAGCGCGAAAAGCCCGAGGAATCCCCCGAGGGAGGCAAACGGAACCGTGATCAGGATAACAAGTGGATGGAGAAAACTCCCGAAAAGAGCGGCCATGAGCAGAAACGATATCACTACGGCCAGGAGAAAATTCAGCTGAAGCGCGTCTTTTGCCGTTGCGAGCTTGTCCGCGGTCCCGGCAAGGACAAAACCGGTCCGCTCCCCTACCTGCCCACTTTCACGAAGCACGGAGATTATATTGTCGTTAATGATCTCTATCCCCTCCTCAAGCGTAACTTCTTCGGGAGGAGTTATCTGTATCGTTATCACCCTTTGTCTTTCGTAGTGATTTATCTGTTCCGGACCGCTCTCAAGGCTGACCCTGGCTAAAGCTCCCACGGTAACCACCTGCCCGCTCGGAGAAGTGATCATTATGTTCTCTATATCCTGGGTTCTCTCGGAGAAATCCTGCTCCGCCCGCAAGACTATGTCGACCTCCTGTCCCTCGAGGTTAAACTCGCTTGCCGCGACGCCGTCTATGAGGGATCTCACGGCAAACCCGAGCTCGCTGTTGGTGATCCCGACCCGGGAAGCCGCCTCCCGCTGAGTAACGATCCTGACCTCGGGGCTTCCGAGATCAAGGCTCGGAATCGGTCTTACCTGCGCCCCGGGAATGGCCTCCATGGACATGAAAAACACGCTTCTCGCGACCCTCAGTATCTCATCGAGATCATCTCCCGTGACGTTAACGTCTATCGCCCTCCCCTCGCCTATGTTGCTGTTAAAAATGCTGGGCTGGACTATCACGCCGAACGTCCCCGGAACCTTGGATAGGGCCTGTTGAAGAACCGGGAAGAGTTCCTTGAGTTCCTTTCTTTTCTCGGCGACCGCGCCCATGACAATCTGTTTTCCCCTCGCGACGTAGAAAAAGTTCTTTATCCGGGGAAGGTCCCTCTCGGCCGAGGTCCTCTCGTTTATGTAGGGCTCGAGATCCGCCTCGATCTGCTTTCCGATGGCGGTATATTCCTCGACATTGTATCCGGGAGGCGGAATAAGTATCCCGAAAAGAAAGTTCCTGTTTCCCGTGGGCAGGTATTCGGTCTTGGGAAAAACGGCGATTATAAGCACTATTGACAGGAGGGTGAAGGAACCCACGAGAACCACTCTTCTCCTGACGCTTGTCATTATCTGCTCGGTGAAGCGGTTTATAAAGCCGGAGACCCTTCCCGAGAAGACAAGCAGCCGCGACATGAAACGAAGGCGTTCAAGAGATTCCGCGCCCTTCGCGGAGAGGTACTTCGAAGACGCGGACGGTATGACGGTTATGGAAACAAGAAGACTCAGTATGACGGAGACACTTATCGCTATGGCTATGTCTCGAAACAGCTGTCCGGTCTGCTCCTGAATGAACATGATCGGAATGAACACGGCGGCCGTGGTGAGGGTGCTTGCAAGCACCGCCCCCCAGACCTCGGTCGTGCCGTCATAGGCCGCCTTGACCCTCGATTTCCCCATCTGCATGTGGCGGTACACGTTTTCAAGAACCACGATTGAGTTGTCTATAACCATGCCGACGGCGAAGCTCATTCCCGCGAGACTGACCACGTTTATAGTGCGCCCGAGCGCCTCGAAAACTATGAAAGTCCCTATGACGCTTGACGGTATCGCGATTGCCACAATCATCGTGCTGCTCGCGCTTCTCAGGAAAAGAAGGAGAACCGTTATGGCGAGCACACCGCCTATAATAAGATTGCTCCTCACAAGCTTTATCGCGTTTTTTATGTACCCGGTCTCTTCATAGACATTGCGGAGGTGAAGTCCGTTTTCCTTGAGGACGCCCGTATTCAGTTCCTCAACGGCCGCAAAGAGGGCCTCTTTAGTCTCCATTGAGTTCGCCCCGCTCTCGCGAAGCACGTTAACGGCAATGGAGGGCTCTCCGTTCTGCCTTACCGTGTAGCCCGGGTCCTCGTATCCGAGGCGGACAGTGGCAAGGTCTCTCAGGTAAACGGGAAGGCCGCTTTGCGCGGTAGCCACTACTATGTTCCCTATATCACGCGTGGTTCTGTACTCTCCGACGGTTCGAACGAGATACTGCCTTTTACCTTCGCTAAAGGAACCGGCGCTGAAGTTCTCATTCTCCCTGTCAATGGAAGCGGCAAGCTCGGCTATTGTGATATTTCTCTTGGCAAGCGCGGCGGGGTCGAAAAGAACCTCTATGAGCCGTTCCCTTCCGCCGAACACGTTTGAAGCCCCGACTCCGGGGACCCTCTCAAGCCTGGTACGGATTATCTCGTCCGCGAAGTCGTAGTAAAGATTTATATCGGTGGGATTATGAGGAAGTGGCTTCAGGATAAACCACGCCATGGCGTTCGCCCTGGGATCGACGGTGGTTATCACGGGCCGCTCGACCTCGTCCGGATATTCCCTTACCTGGTCAAGCCTGTTTGACACCTTGACCACCTTGGAGTCGATGTCGGCGCCGACTTCAAACTCGAGTATTACCTCGGAGGAGTTCTCCGAGCTCTCGCTGTCAAGCCTTGTGAGGCCCGTTATTCCCCTGAGCTCGTCTTCCTGCTCGTTTACCACCTCGCTTTCTATCTCAAAGGGGCTTGCCCCCCTCCAGAAAGTGCTCACGGTGACTCTGAGCGTCTCGACGTCCGGGGTAAGCTGAACGGGAATTTTGAAAAGCGAGATAACCCCGAAAATAACGAGGAATATAACTCCGACGGCTACGGTTACGGGGTTCTTTATAGAGGTCTCGACAAGATTCATTGCTCTATGGTGTCAGTGATCCTGACTTTCTGCATGGGCATGAGTCTCTCGTTTCCCCTTACGACCACGCTCTCCCCTACGCTTATTCCCCCTTCGACGCGAGTGAAGCTCTCATACCAGCCCTTTTCTTCCACCGGCACCGGGTGCGCGAGGCCTTCCCTCACGGCAAAAACCATAGGGCCCTGGGGAGACCTGACTATGGAATCTTTCGGCACGAGCTTTATTTTCTCGGTTTCGCCGATCCTTACCATAACTACGGCGGAAGCCGAGGATTTTATCGCATGATCGGGATTCTCAAGCACCACCCTTACCGGAAAGGATACGGTTCTGGGGTCCGCGTCCGGGATGACTGAAGAGATTTGTGCGGGAATGGTGAGCCGATTGTGAGAGGGCAGCATGACCTCGACCTCCATGCCCTCGCTTATGTCATCTATGTACCTCTCGGGTATCCCGGCCATTACCTCTATCGTGTCTATGTCCACAAAGGAAACCACCTTGTCCCCGAGACCCAGCCACTGCCCCGCTTCGGCGTGGTGCTTAGTCACGTAGCCGTTAAAAGGAGCGGCGATTCTCGACGCCGCAAGATCGTATTCGGCCATTTCGATGCGGCTTTCAAGACTGAGCAGCCCGGCCTGGCCGGACTCCCTCCGGGTCCTCGCCCTGTCAAAATCTCCTTCAGAAATAATTCCCTTGTCGTAAAGCTCTTTCATCCTTGCAAAATCTTTTTCCGAAAGCTCGGCCCTCGCAAGGGCTTCCTTTCTCTCGTTTTTAAGCCGTTCGAGAGCAAAGCGGATCTTGTCGTTCTTTATCTCGGCGAGGGTCTCGCCCTTCTTTACGTACTGGCCCTCCTCGGCGTTCATTTTCCCGACGACTCCTTCGACCTCGCTTGATATAACGGATTTTCTGGCGGGAAATGTCGCTCCGACAAGCCTGAGGGGTTTCTTTACCTCCCTCTCGACGACCGCGGACACAACCACCGGCACGTCGGGGGGCTGAGCGAGTAAGAGCCCGGGAAAAAGACAGGCAGATAAAAAAAGCAGCAAGGCTTTTGTTCGCATAAACAAGGCTTCTCTCTATATATAACAGTATTCCGTTCAAAGTAACCGCGAAGAACCCGCGCACATCGTATTTAAAGGCGCAGGACGGCGCCGATACGTTTCGGAATCCTGTAAATTATACATGACTGAACAACCGCTACTATAGACAAGCAACATCTTCAATTCTCTCCTTGTATTATTCCAAATTGGTATTAGCATATAGGCATAAAAACCCCAAAGGAGATTGAAATGGCATCCTCAAACATAGTCGAAGTAGTAGATTCTGTGTTCGATAAGGAAGTAATGGAAAGCGAAATCCCCGTTCTGGTAGACTTCTGGGCTCCCTGGTGCGGTCCCTGCAGGGCCCTTTCCCCAGTAATCGAGGAAATCTCCAATGACTACGAAGGCAGCGTGAAGGTGGGAAAGGTGAATGTGGATGAAAACCCCCAGACGACAATGAAATTCCGCATAAGAAGCATTCCCACGCTGATAGTTTTTAAAAACGGCGAGGTCGCCGAGCAGATAGTCGGCGCCGTCCCGAAAAGTGAAATAGAAAAAGTGTTGAACAAGACCCTGGACTGATACGTTCCGGGCACGGGTACGAAAAGATGGGCAAATACATAATGCTTAGCAACCTCACCGACGAGGGCAGAAGGACCATAAAGATGAAGCCCGAGAGGATAAAAGAGGTTAACAGGGAGCTTGAAGAGATGGGCGCCAAGGTTGAAGCCCAGTACGCGGCGCTCGGTCCTTACGACTTTGTGAACATAGTAGAAGCCCCGGATAACGAAACGATCACGAAAATAGTAATAGAACTCGGTTCAAGGGGCACAATCCATATAGAAACCCTTGCCGCAATCCCCATAGGCGAATTCGAAGAAAAACTGATAAACGAATAGCGCCTCACTTCCCCCAGGCATTAAACGAAAAGAAACTTTTTATCTGTATATAAATCATCGTAAAAAAACTGGACTGCTTGCTCCCGTTGTGGTGTATAATCGTAAAATACGTCAACGGACCGGAGATTCGGTGATGGCGATACATATTTCAATTGGAGGTATCTGGCCGTGAAAAAATTAATCATTCTGGGTTCTGTCCTGCTTTTGGTTTCCATGGGAATATTCTCTTCGGGGTGTTTTCACGACGAAGAAGACGAGGCAGAAGTGGACTGTGCGGAAACTTTCTGCATAGGAACGCTTCTGGCTGAAGGCGAAGTGTTTAACGGTCCTCTTATAGCAGCCGTCGGGCTTGCTAAAGACGACATTAACAAGGCAGGGGGGAATACAGAGATCATAAGCGGGAACTCTTTTGAAGCGGGAAAGTCCCAAGTGACCGCAAGCGCGATGGAGCTTCTTGAAGCGGGTGTTCGCGGCATGGTAGCACCTTCATACTCTTCAGACTCTCTCGCGGTTCATCCTTTTCTAAGCGAGAATGAAATACCCGCTATTTCTCCCTCGGCAACTTCTCCCGCCCTCACCGACGAGAACAAGAAGGTTGTGGACAGTGGAGATCAGCCTTTTTTCTTCAGATTATCTCCCTCTGACCTCTTTCAGGGACCAATACTGGCGGCCCAGGCGATACAGTCTGAGGGCAATACTGTTATAGTGAATCGTGATGACACATGGGGAGAAAACCTTGCAGCAATCGTCGAGGAAAGAATAATGTCTTCCGGCAGACAGGTCGAGGTGGTTAGTTATCCTTCCATTTCTCCAGATGCCGCTTCTGTGGTTTCAGATGTTGAGGCGGCAGTGCAAAGAATCGGAGACGTAGGTTCTTTAGTAATACTTGCTTTTACGGAGGGGGGGGAAATAATCAAGGGCCTGCTGGATTCTTCAGTGATTCCCGAGGGAACCGGATATTACATTGGGGACGGGCTCATTTTTGAGGATGACCTCTTTCCGCATGTGGATGAGGAAAACGGTGAAATTGAAGGATTCAGGCGTGTAAGCGCGACTCCACCTCCGGGAGAAAGGCTTGAGGAATTCAAGGAACGGTTTGACGCCGGCAACTTTAATGACTATACCGCGCAGGCCTACGATGCGGTGATCATACTCCGCCTTGCGGCCTTAAGCGCTGGAAGCGACGACCCCTCTGTTTACGTTTCCAAAATCCAGGATGTCACCGGAGAAGGAACAAAGTGCCACAGTTACGCTGCCTGCGCCGCGGCGCTTACCGATGAAACCTCGATTAACGATGATATCGACTACGAAGGAATTTCAGGTCCGATCGATCTTAATGACAATGGAGATATAACGGATGGACTCTACGTGCTTGATACATACGATGCTCAAGGTGTACCAGAAAAAACATATCTTAATTTTCAAGGCGAAGAAGTAGAAGTGAATACGAATTAATTCCCTACGGCAACAAGCCCGCGATTGTTCGTCGCGGGCTTGGGAAAACAGCTTCAGAAGGTCGGCCGGAAACTCAAATTCCCACAGCTTTCAGGCCCATAAGCAGTATTCACCGACCTTCCCTCCCATGTACTTCCAGAAGGGCGCTTTTCGGTATCAGGAACTTTATTTTTGATTGAAGAGCGTATAACCTTAACCAACCCGCGGGGATAACTGCTCACCCGGGAGAACGTACTATGAAAGCGGCCCGTCTTCACGGATTCAAAGACATATTCCACCCCGAAACGGAAAAACTGCGGCTCGTAGAGAGCAAGACCAAAGAGGTGTTCGAGCGCTTCGGTTTCTCCGAGATAATCATTCCGATTCTGGAACTCTCCGGGGTCTACTCAACGGGGCTCGGCGACACCACCGATATCGTCCAGAAGGAGATGTACACTTTCGAGACCAAGGGCGGGGAGTGGGTCTCGATGCGACCCGAGGGAACGGCGGGAGTTGTAAGGGCCTTTATCGAGCATTCCCTTCACAGAAAGTCGCCCGTGACGAAGCTTTACTACTCGGGAGAGATGTTCAGGCACGAGAGACCCCAGGAAGGAAGACAGAGAAGCTTTAACCAGATAGGGGCAGAGCTTTTCGGTTCCAGGGACCCCCTTTCGGATTCAGAGATAATCGCGATGCTCTGGCTTGCGATCACGGAACTCGGGCTCTCAGATCACGTGGAGCTTGAACTTAACTCAATAGGCAAGCCTGAAGAGCGCGACCGGTACAAAAAAGCCCTTACGGACTTTCTTTCCCCGAACAAGGACTCTCTTTGCGAGAACTGCCAGAACAGACTCGGCACGAATCCACTTCGGATACTTGACTGCAAAACCGGAACGTGCCGCGAGATAACTTCCCAGATCCCCTTCTCGATCCAAGATTATCTCTCGGAGCAAAGCAGCGAGCATCTGAAAGCTCTTACATCCTCTCTTGAGGGAAAATCGATACCCTACAGACTCAACCCCAGGATAGTGAGAGGACTTGATTACTACACAGACACCGTCTTCGAGGTAACGACGGACAAACTCGGTTCCCAGAACGCCGTGGCCGCCGGAGGAAGATACGACCTTCTGGTGGAGCGGATGGGAGGACCGGAAACTCCCGCAGTGGGCTTTGCGATCGGGCTTGAGAGGATACTGCTTCTGCTTGAAAAAACCGGGACGCGGAGAAATTCTCCGGGGAAAAAACAGCTCGTGTGCGTTATCCATATCGGTGATGAGGCCAGAGAGGAAGCGGCGAAAATAGCCGAGGGCCTGAGGAAAAAGGGCATGCGGGTTGAGACCGAATACGAAAACAAAAGCTTAAAAAGCCAGATGAGAAAAGCGAACAGGACCGGGGCGGCGTACTCAGTAATTATCGGAGAGGACGAGCTTCGGAAAAAAGTCTTTTCGCTTCGCAACATGAGAACCGGAGAGGAAAAGTCGTTCCCCCTCGAAAAACTCGCCGACCTTGGGGGGCACGGCGATTTCCGGAAACTTCTCTGATTCGCCCGCGACGGCGAAATCCCGTTAACACACAAAGAGTCTATGCTTAGAAACAAAATTTTTTACGGATGGATCATAGTCATAGCGGGACACCTGCTCATAACGCTTGACGGGATGGTTCTCTACTCCTTCGGGATATTCCTCCCTTACCTCAACGAAGCTTTCGGTCTCTCCAACGCCGCCGGATCGTCATTTTTTTCCCTGAGATGCGTCTGCATGGCCTTTTCGTTCGTGTTCGCGGGAAGGCTTATAGACACCCACGACGCGAGGTACCTCACCTTCTTTGGAGGACTTGTAGGAGCATTCGGCTTTCTTCTCTCCGCTTATGCCCAAACCACCTGGGAACTCTATCTGACCTACAGCGTAATGGTGGGAATAGGAGACGGATTTCTCTACATACTGCCCGTTACAATTATCAGCAGGTGGTTCGTTAAGAAAAGGGCGCTTGCCATAGGGATCGCCACGGCGGGGGTCCCGGTAAGCGGGCTGGTGGTAAACCCGCTTACCACCTGGCTTATAGAATCATTCGGTTACGAGCGCGCCCTTGTTTATCTCTCCATAATTTTTACCGTGATACTCTGTTCCGCGTTTCTGGTGAAAAGCCACCCAGAAGACATGAACCTAAAGGCGTACGGGGAGAACTCGGAAGATACGGCGGAACAGAAGGGGGCTTCCGACTGGAGTCCGAAGCAAGCGTTTTCACACTCAAGCTTCTGGCTTATGTACGCCGCCTTCTTCTTCGGGTTTAACACTTTTCTCATTATTGTCGTTAACCTTTTTAACTTCTCGGTAGGGTCGGGAATAACGCCGCTTGTGGCGGCCGGGGCACCCGCATTCATAGGGGTCGGAAGCATTATCGGACGGATTTTCTTCTCGGGAGTGGTAGCCAATATCCTGAAGGACGTGCGCATACTGTTTGTCTGCTATTTCCTCCAGGCATGTTCAATAATCCTGATTCTGCTGGTCGTGGAGGTATGGTCGCTTTACCTGTTCGGCTTTCTCTTCGGCCTTTTCTACAGCGGATGGGTACCGATGTTTCCGACTATACTGGGAAGATTCTACGGACTTAAGTCGCTTGGAAGCATCTTTGGCGTTTTCGGCACCGGGTTCTCCCTGGCCGCGATCAGCGGTCCTCTCATCTCTGGATTCCTATTCGACATGACCCAGAGCTACTACAACTCCCTTGTAGTGGCGATGGCGGCGTCTTTCATAACGGCCTTGTTAACGCTTCTTATAAAGACTCCAGTAAAAAAAACTGACAAAATCGCTACTTAGCCCCCAGGTTTTGGTTATATTAGAAAGTGGGAGAAAAAAACCATGTTCGGACTTGGCACGGCTGAATTACTGATAATACTTTTTATCGCCCTTGTAGTTCTTGGGCCCAAGGAACTCCCAAAAGTCGCAAGAACTCTCGGCAGGGGAATAAGAGAGCTCCAAAGAGCCAAGGATGATATAAAAAAGAACATAGAATTTGAAGACGATTTTGACGAGAAGACCAAGTCCTAGGCTTCCCAAAAGAGCGGAAATCCTTACTTGTCAAAAGCACTTTCTCAGATAGTATTTACGCTAATCGTTTTTCCCTTGAGTCCTCTCTATGCCCAAGATAACCATCGACGGAATTGAACTTGATGTGGACGACGGACTGAACGTCATCCAGGCCGCCGCGGTGGCCGGGATAGAGATCCCGCACTTCTGCTATCACCCTTCGCTGAGCGTGGTCGCCCAGTGCAGGCAATGCCTCGTGGAAGTGGAAGGCGTTCCCAAGGTGCTCCCCGCGTGCAACACGACCGTAAGAGAGGGCCTCGTGGTCAAGACGGACACCGAAAAAGCTTTTGAGGCCAGGAAGGCGGCCGTTGAATTCACGCTGATAAACCACCCGCTTGACTGTCCAATATGCGACAAGGGCGGAGAATGCCCGCTCCAGATGACCACTTTCGATCACGGTCCCGGTTACAGCAGGGTCGGCGGTCCCGAGAACAAGAAGGTAAGGCAGAAAAGCTACCTGAGCGACCGCATAATGTACGACGCCAACAGGTGCATCATGTGCACCAGATGCGTGCGTTTCACGGATGAGGTAACAAAAACCCACGAGCTTGGAACCACAGGAAGAGGATTTCGGAAGAAGATCTCCGTCTTCCCCGGCAAGACGCTTGATAATGAGCTTGCCGGAAACGTGATTGACATCTGCCCGGTCGGTGCCCTGCTCCCCAAAGACACGCTTCACGAGGAGAGGGTCTGGTACATGAAATTCACAGACTCCGTGTGTTCTCTCTGCAGCACCGGGTGCAACATTACCGTGGGCGTCGATCCGAGAAAAGGAGAGGTCTCCCGCATACGCCCGAGAATAAACGAGGAAGTTAACGGACACTGGATATGCGACAGGGGAAGGTTCGACTACAAGGAGGTCCAGGAGTCGACCAGACTTAAGGACCCCATAATGAAAAGCGATAAGGACTACGAGATAGCCTCCTGGGAGAACGCAATTAACAGCGTCGGGGCCAGGCTCTCGGGAATAAAGTCGGGCGACGCGGGTGCCTGCGCGATTGCGGTATCGGCCAGGCTTACAAACGAGGAGATGTTTCTCGCAGCGAAGCTCTCGTCCACCCTTGGGGACTGCCCGGCAATCTGCGCCACGGGAACCGGGAAAATAGAGAAGAAATTCGACCTTGTAAGCAACGACCCTTATCCCAACAGCGCCGGAGCCAGGAATCTCATGACACAGGCAAACGGAAACGATATGAAAGCTACGGTGGACTCGCTGCTTGCCGGCAGAATCAATACACTGGTGGTTATCGAAGCCGACCTGTTCGAGATGGTTTCGGGCCACGAGAAATACGCACTTTCGAGGGCGCTTGAGAAAATCAGCTTCCTTGCGGTTATCGACTACAGGCTAACCGAGACCGCGAGATACGCTCACGTAATACTTCCAGCGGCAAGTCCCTATGAAAAGAACGGGACTTTCACGAATGACGCCGGACGGGTTCAGAGAATAAGAAAGGCCATCCCTCCTCCCGGGAATGCTAAGTCCGCATGCGAAATACTGTGCATGATCGGGGAGCGGCTCGACAAGGCCCTGTTCAGCTACGGCTCCGCGTCGGAAGTGATGGATGACATAAGCCTCAAGATCCCCGGATACGGGGGGATCAGCTACGACAGGATAGGTACCGTCGGGAAAGTTCTTGAACACGGCGCGGGCAGATGACTCCACTTCTGATATCAATAGCTGTCGCAAAGATAGCGCTTGTCTTTTTCGTCGTTCTGACGGTTGTCGCCTATCTCACCTTCGCGGAAAGAAGGTTAAGCGCCTTCATACAGGATCGCTACGGACCGAACAGGGTCGGGCCCTCGGGGCTGCTTCAGCCTCTTGCAGACGGCATAAAGTTTATCTTCAAAGAAGACATCATTCCCCCGAAGGCGAACAAGACCATGTATGTAATGGCCCCGGCGTTCGCGCTTGTCACGGCCCTTGCGGCCCTCGCCGTGATTCCCATAGGAAAGGGGGTTCACACGGATCTCTTCGGATTTCTCCAGGATCCCGTATTCATAAGGTTCCAGATAGCCGACATAAACGTCGGCCTTCTCTACGTGCTCGGAATAAGTTCGCTCAGCGTATACGGCGTGGTGCTCGGCGGGTGGGGTTCTAACAGCAAGTACTCGCTTCTGGGAGGCCTTCGGGCCGCGGCACAGATGATAAGCTACGAACTCGCCCTTGGCCTCTCCATACTGGGGGTGATCGCCATAACGGGCTCTCTTCGCTTGGGGGACATAATCGAAGCGCAGGAGAAGATGTGGTTCTTAATCCCGTCCTTTATAGGCTTTGTGGTTTTCGTAGTTTCCGCGTTTGCCGAGACTAACAGGCTTCCGTTTGACATGCCGGAAGCCGAGCCCGAGATAGTCGCCGGCTATCACACCGAATACAGCAGCATGAAATTTGCAATGTTTTTCATGGCTGAATATACTCATATGATAGTTGCTTCGTGCATGATAACTTGTTTGTTTTTGGGTGGTTGGTATCCCTTACCGTTTGGGGGCTGGTTCGGCATCGATATCAACACGCATTGGTATCTGCCGCCAGCTGTGTTTATCGGCAAAGTCCTTTTCTTACTCTTCCTGTTTATCTGGGTAAGATGGACTTTGCCAAGGTTCAGGTACGATCAGGTAATGAGCCTCGGCTGGAAGAGGCTTTTCCCCCTGGCAGTAGCTAATCTTCTCCTTGTAAGTTTTCTTATAATTCTTGGAATCCTTTAGTATATAATTGCGTTTATGAGGGATTTACACCTCGAGCATGACAGTTCCATACGAATGGCGGCGTTTGACCATGTCAAAAAGCTGAGCGCAATCTATACCCATATACCAGCAGAAGAAATCTCAAAGGGTTTTATGTTTAAAAGAGAGAAAATCTCACTTGTAAACCCACGCGGTATATTCAAACCTAAAGAGATGAAATCTCTTCTCTCAATCAGAACAAGATTTCTAAAAAAAGGCCACAAACCCCTGTACGAAGACCAAATAGACGTTCACAGGAAAATTTTTGAAGGCACAGAATACATAAATTACGACTTTATGAAAAAGGGTGGTCCTGAAGCCAAGGAGAACCAAATGCTTCGCGAAGCATTTGAAAACCAGACCCCCATAATCTATTTTCTTGGAATTGCTCCTGGTCAATATCAGGCAATAGCACCCGTTTTTATCGGGGGCTGGGACAAAAATGCCCAGAAGGTCAAGGTGTTCTTCGGCAAATCCAACCAGAAGGAAATGACTCCTCCAGAAACTTCGGAGGAAAGGCGTTACACACTACATACGGTGAAACAACGGGTTCATCAAGGACAGTTCCGCGAATCAATTCTCGCTGCCTACAAAGGACGATGTGCCTTGTCCGGTATTCCCGAAAGACGCCTGCTTGATGCAGCCCACATAATCCCCGACGCGAACCCTGAACTCGGTCAGCCGGTAATATCAAATGGCCTGCTGCTCTCCAAGATCCACCACGCGGCGTTTGATGGTCACCTGATAGGAATCGATCCTGACTATGGACTTCACGTCTCAAGGCGCCTACTCGATCAGGATGACGGTCCGACGCTTGAAGCGCTCAAACAGCTAAGGGGGAAGAAGCTAAGGCTTCCGAAACGGAGGCAGGATTATCCTGACAGGGACCGTTTGGCGTTGCGGTACGGAGAGTTCAAGGCCATGGAATAACTCTTCGCTTCCTGAGGGGAATTCTGCAAAGCCATTGGACTAAGTCCCCAAATTTGGCTTCCAATTACTTGCTGCCACTTGGTTTTCTGAGACAAAACAGATTTTGACCCGTCGTATTGTTGCAATGAAAGTGACAGATCGATTACACGCATTTCCCTTGGTACCACCGGGGAATCCTTACACTTCCATCAGAAAAGACGCCATGTCCCGAAGACCGATGGCCTCGACATTTTTCGCGAGGGGATACCGGTCGGCACCCGCTGTGACTACGAATGAGCATACGGGCCCTATATCTTCAATGGCGTTTCGGAAACCCCTTGACAAGGTAGCGGAGAGAGAGCGCTTGATTTCGATCGCTATCGGACCCCGGGTTCCCGGAAGCTCCAGCAGGAGGTCGATCTCCGCGCCCGCGGAAGTCCGGTAAAAGCTTGCCCTTGTCCCTTGCGGCGCGACAGACAGGAGATTTTCCACGACGAAGCCCTCCCAGCTCGGACCGACGACAGGATGGCCGGCAAGAGAGTTGTAATCCTCTATGCCGAGCAGGGCGTGTACAAGACCGCTGTCCCGCACATAGACTTTCGGCGACTTCACGAGACGTTTCCGCACGTTGGCGTGAAACGGCGGAAGGCGGCGCACCAGCAGAAGATCGGCCAGCAGGTCTATGTATCCGCTTACAGTCGGAGCGCTGACCGAAAGACCGGAGGCAATCCTCGAGGCGTTAACCAAGGTTCCCTGGCCATGGGCCAGCATGGTCCAGAGCCGTTCAAGCGTCTGGGCCGGGATGCGCCACCCGAACTGCGAAACGTCGCGCTCAATATAGGTCCGGATAAAGTTGAGGCGGAAGGCAAGGCTGTTTTTGTTGTTCCGGGAGAGAAAACTGTCGGGAAAGCCACCGCGCACCCAGAGCGAGGTCACCAGATCGTCGTCGGGTGCCGCTTCATGCACGCTCAGGGGATTCAGTTCAACATGCTCAATCCGTCCCGCCAGACTCTCACCCGATTGTCTCAGCAGATCAACGGAGGCCGATCCGAGCACCAGAAAGCGGCCCGTGCGGTGACCCCGCCGTCTTCCCCGGTCAATCAGACCGCGCAACTCGGAAAAAAGCTCCGGAACGTGGTGAACCTCGTCCAGAATTACCAGACGGTCTTCGTAAGGCTTGAGAAACAACGCGGGGTCAGCGAGCTTTTTGCGGTCCGCGCTGGCTTCAAGGTCGAGATAGAGCGCGTTCCTCTTTTTGCCAACCTCAAGCGCAAGAGTTGTCTTGCCGACCTGACGGGGACCGATCAGCGCTACTGCGGCCTGCCGACCGAGAGCCTCCTCCACCTGATGGTATGCGTGACGCTTTATCATCCTTGCATTTTAAAAGATAAACTTTAAATTTGCAAGGATAATTTGAAGCAGGACGGCTCCAAGAGCCTCAGATATCAAGATTGCTCACACTGAGGGCGTTTAATTCAATAAACTCCTTTCTGGGTTCAACTTGGTCACCCATGAGTTTCGTGAATATGTCGTCGGCTTCAACGGCATCTTCAACCTGTACCTGTTTAAGTACCCTGTTCTCGGGATTCATGGTCGTTGACCAAAGCTGCTCCGGGTTCATCTCCCCGAGACCCTTATACCTCTGAATGAACTGACCCTTCTTTCCTCTCTCCATGATGAATTCAACGAATCTCTCAAGGCTTCCAACCTCTTTTTCTTCGCTGTCATCAACGATATGACAAGCGGAGTCCCAAAGCGGACTGAGCGATTCGGCAAGCTTCCTGAGCTCCCTGAAATCGGGAGAGGCAAGAAAGTTAAAATCAATAAAGCAGGAACTTACCCTTCCGTTTTCCCTGAAGCCGTATTCAATGCTGTTTGAATTATGTTCCGTGTCTTCTCCAAGCGTCCAGTCAAGATCGACTATGTCGGGATAGTTCTCCCCGAGCCACTCCTTTATTCCGACAAGATGAGCATCCAGAGAGGCTTCGTTGCCAATTCTGAGATTGGTCTTGCCGAGATCGGTTCTTCTGGCGAAACCGTCAACTATCCCCCTGTTCCTCCCCCACCTGCTCATGCGATCAAGAAGTTTTCCGTACCTGATGGCTTTCTGCACGAGATCGAAAAGCTTCTGTCCCTTGATCTGCCTTGCGTGACCGTTTGTGCCACCAGAGACAACTTCTAGGTTTTCAACCCCGAGCTTGACTAGGAACTCCTCATATTCCTGGTCGTCCTTTAGGTAAGTTTCCTTTCTTCCCTTTCTCACGAGGTAGAGAGGAGGCTGGGCGACATAGAGATATCCCCTTTCTATTACTTCCCCGAAATAGCGGTAAAACAGCGTGAGAAGAAGGGTTCTTATGTGCGACCCGTCAACATCCGCGTCGGTCATGAGTATTATCTTGTGGTAGCGTATCTTCGATATGTCGAACTCGCCCTCGCCTTCCCCTATTCCGGTGCCCAGAACGGTGATAGTGGTGCGGATCTCCTCGTTTGCGAGCATCTTGTCAAGCCTGGCCTTCTCGACATTCAGGATTTTTCCCTTAAGTGGCAAAATGGCCTGGTTGAGCCGGTCTCTCGCCTGTTTCGCGGACCCGCCCGCCGATTCCCCCTCGACTATGTAGAGTTCGCTCTTCTCGGGGTCGCGCTCCTGGCAGTCGGCCAGCTTCCCGGGAAGCGATCCGGACTCAAGTGCGCTTTTTCTCCTGGTAAGCTCCTTTGCTTTCCTCGCGGCGTTTCTCGCTCTCGCGGCCTCTATGGTTTTCTCCACGATGCGTCTTGCCACGGCGGGATTTTCTTCGAAAAACACCCGAAGCTTTTCGTTCAGCAGAGATTCAACAATACCCCTAACTGAAGTGTTTCCAAGTTTCGTTTTGGTCTGTCCTTCAAACTTAGGATCCGGGATCTTTACGCTCACGACGGCCACCAGGCCCTCTCTCACGTCTTCTCCGGCGATTGCCATCTTGAGGTTCTTAAGAAGATTCTTCTCCTCGGCGTACTTGTTTATGGTTCTCGTAAGGGAGGTGCGAAAACCGGAGAGATGGGTTCCGCCCTCTATGTTGTTTATGTTGTTCGCGTAGCAGAATATGGTTTCCCTGTAAGTGTCGTTGTACTGCAGGGCGACTTCAACCACAGTCGAGTCCCTCTCGCCAGTGACGTAGATCACCTCGGGATGAAGCGCTTTTCTGTTCTGGTTAAGTTCCTCGACGAAAGCGACTATTCCCCCTTCGTAGAAAAACTCCTGGGACCTGTCCGTTCTCTCGTCGTTAAGGGTGATACGAAGACCCTTGTTAAGGAAGGCAAGCTCCCTTATCCTGTGGGCCAGGATGTCGTAATTAAACTCGTTAACCTCGAATATCCCGGAATCGGGCTTGAAATGAATTTTGGTTCCGCTTTTTTTCGTTTTCCCGGTGTTTTTAAGGTCTTTTACCGCCTCTCCCTTCTCATACTCCTGGTACCAGACATCCCCTTCCCTTTTGATCTCTATCGAGAGGCTCTCTGAGAGCGCGTTTACCACCGTGACGCCTACGCCGTGGAGCCCTCCTGAAACCTGATAGACCTTGCTGTCGAATTTCCCCCCGGCGTGGAGCATGGTCATCACGACCTCAACGGCCGGTTTTCCCGTCTCTTCGTGGATGTCGACCGGAATTCCCCTTCCGTCGTCTTCAACCGTGATACTCTCGTCCACGTGCATGGTAACGGAGATATTGTCGCAGAACCCCGCCAGGGACTCGTCCACGCTGTTATCGAGAACCTCGAACACGAGGTGGTGGAATCCCCGGGAATTGGTATCCCCTATGTACATGTCAGGGCGTTTTCTTACGGCTTCAAGGCCTGGAAGAACCTTTATCTGCTCGGCTGTGTAATCGTCGCCGGAACCGTTATCCTGCCGCAATTCACCCATTATTTCGGATTCTTGAAACTCGCTCAAAACAAGTACCTCCCGGTCAGAGATAATGTGTTTATTATAATACCTGAAAAAAAGAAAAAAGTCTGTAATTCTCGGCAGTTTAAGTGAAAATCAGAATTTCTCTCCAGAAGATGCCACTTATTGCATGAACAATACTTTTGAAGATAAGCTTACGCTTTTCTTAAATAGATTAAATATAGTAAAGATTTGATACTATCCAATATTTACCTATATTAAGATAGTAGCAAATGGTAAGAGCATATCAGGTAAAACTTAGAGAGAATCAAATTAAGACTGAAAAGAATCTAAAGAGATCCATGGTCGGAATTGAGCTGGTACGGCTTCTCGCTTCTGAAAACAACAGAATATTTACCATAGACCGGGCGCGGGAACTTGCTCCCAGCGCGGGTATAAAGGATTCCTACCTTTACGAATCTCTTTACCATCTCCGACGAAATGGCTGGATAACCCCCATTCGCAGGGGTCTGTACGCGCTGTCCGTTCCTGGGAGTTTTCCCGTGCACGAGTTTGAGATCGCAATGAATCTTGCAAGCCCTGCGGCGATTTCTCACTGGCTGGCCATGAATCACCACGGCTTGACGGATCAGATACCTAGAACGATTTTCGTCCTGACAACCACGGGAAGCTCCTTCCCGCGTGTTCGAGGGATTAAAAGCAGAGGAAGGTCCTACAGGGGGTATAAGAGCGGGAATACTTCATACAGGTTTATTCAGGTGAAACCCGAGTATTTCTTCGGTACGGAAGAAATACTGATCGGAAACACTCTGGTATCGATAACAGACCCCGAGCGTACACTTCTGGACGGCCTTTGCCGTCCTCAGTACTGCGGCGGCTTCGCCGAAGCGCTCCATGCCTTTAATGTCATAGGGGACAACCTCAACATGAAGCGAATAGTAAAGTATGCTCTTCGGCTGAATGTCGCGGTGGCAAAGCGCTTGGGGTGGATTCTGGAATACTGGGGCTATGATCTTTCCGAATTCAGCGAATTGTTGGAACTGCCTGTAAAAGGCTACCGCAAGCTTGACCCCTTGGGGCCGAGAAAGGGACCGTGCAACAGTCGCTGGATGATACAAGAGAACCTTCCCGGGAACGTTGACTCATGGTAAAATCAGCCGCAAAACACCGACCGCCAGTTAAGCCTGCGAAATCTTAGGATGAGTGATGCCGGTCTGCTTCTGGTATTTCCCCTTCTTGTCCGCGTAGGATATCTGGCACTCCTCGTCACCTTCAAAAAAGAGCACCTGAGCGATTCCCTCGTTTGAATAAATCTTTGCGGGAATGGGGGTTGTATTTGATATTTCAAGCGTCACGTATCCCTCCCACTCGGGCTCAAAGGGAGTGACGTTCACGATTATTCCGCACCTTGCGTAAGTGGATTTGCCGACGCACACGGTGACCGTGCTCCTAGGTATCCTGAAATACTCAACGGTCTTTGCGAGCGCAAAGGAGTTTGGGGGAATTATGCAGTAATCGTTCTCTATCTCCACAAAGGAGTTGGGATCGAAATTCTTCGGGTCAACAACTGCGCTGTGAAGGTTGGTAAATACCTTGAACTCGTTGCTTACCCTTATATCGTAGCCGTAAGAGGAAAGGCCGTACGATATAACGCCCTTGCTTACCTGACCTTCCACAAAAGGGTCTATCATCTTGTGCTCAAGCGCCATTTTCCTTATCCAGTGATCAGGTTTGATTCCCATTGATGTTCTCCTTTCTGTTTTCTCGAATCTCGTTTAATATCTGGCTCGTATTACTCTGATATATAAAGATATTTTAAACTCAAAAACGTTGTCTAATCCGGTGGTTTTCATGCACTAAAATGAAGCGATCCATAAGAAACGGCGCCTCGCATATGACCGGGACCCCGCAAAAAAACTATACGAACTGCCTCAAAAACCTTACGTCGTTCTCAAAGAAAAGCCTTATGTCGTTTATTCCGTACTTAAGCATGGCGATTCTCTCAACTCCCATGCCGAAGGCGAAACCCGAATAGATGTCAGTGTTGTAGTTAACGCTTGAGAAAACCGCGGGATCGACCATTCCGCATCCCATTATTTCAAGCCAGCCGGTACCCTTGCATACCCTGCATCCGTTGCCGGAGCATATCTGACACTCTATGTCCACCTCGGCGCTGGGCTCGGTGAAGGGAAAGAAACTCGGGCGGAACCTTACGTTCGTATTGTCGCCGAAAGTGAGTTTCACGAACTGGATTATGACGGATTTCAGGTTTCCGAAGGTTATGCCCCTGTCAACGAGAAGACCCTCTATCTGGTGGAACATAGGGGTGTGGGAAACGTCGCTGTCGCACCGGTAAACCTTTCCGGGAGCTATGATCTTCACCGGAGGCTGCTGGGTCTGCATGATCCGTATCTGCACCGGCGAGGTGTGGGTTCTTAAGACCATGTCGTCTGTTATGTAGAAAGTATCCTGCATGTCCCTTGCGGGGTGGTTCTTCGGTATGTTAAGCGCCTCGAAATTGTAGTAGTCAAGCTCGACCTCGGGACCCTCGGCGACCTCGAATCCCATCCTCTCAAAATCATAGACGATGCGCTCCATAACCTGGGTTATGGGATGCTTGGCCCCGACCGGCATTCCCCGGCCCGGAAGAGTGAAGTCGGTTGCCTCCTCAAGGAGCTTTTCATTCATTGCTCTGCGCTTTATCTCGTCTGATTTTCTCTCGATCAGTTCCTCGATTTCCCCTTTGGTTCCGTTTATGAGAATGCCCGCCTCCCGGCGCTCGGAAGCGGGAAGGTCCTTCATGGATTTAAGAAGCTGCGTGAGGGACCCTTTCTTCCCGACGTAGCTTGCCTTAACCCTGACGAGATCGGCCTCCGTAGAGACCCCCTCAAGGTCAGAATCTATCTGGTTTCTTATCTGCTCAAGCGCTTCCTGCATAATGTGAACGAGTTATGTGTTTTAAGAAACAAAACGGGAAATATTTAACCGTTATGAGATCGATTATCAAAGCGCGGAACCGGCTTTCGACGGGGCATCCGCCAAAGCGCGGCTTCTATATGGTCTCCTTTCTTTTTCTCCAGTAGACCACGAAGGCGCTCGCCACGAAGATCGACGAGTAGGTTCCTATAACGACCCCTACCATAAGGGTAAACGCGAAATCGTGTATTACCGAGCCGCCAAGGAAAAAGAGCGGCAGGAGCACTATGAACACCGTTATGGCCGTGAGCAATGTACGGGAGAGCGTCTGGCTTATTCCGTCGTTAACAAGCTCCCTGAAGCCTTTTTCGGGGAAATTCCCCATGTTCTCCCTTATCCTGTCGAATATGACGATCGTGTCGTTAACCGAATAACCTATCACGGTCAGAAGCGCGGCCACGATCGCAAGGGTGAACTCCTTGTCCGCGAGCGATATGGCCCCGACGGTTATAAGGGTATCGTGAATAAGGGCGATAACCGCCCCCACGGCAAAACCGAATTCAAACCTGAATACCAGGTAGGCAAGTATGCCGACGCACGCGATCAGTATGGATAAAAGGGCCTTGGTTATGAGTTCCTTCCCCACCCTGGGACCTATGTAGTCTATTCTCTGGATGGAGGCTCCCTCAAAATTTTCTGACGTGGCGAACAGGTCCTCCAGCTTTTTCTGGAAATCACCTATCTGGTCAAAGGTCGCGAGTTCCGGCGCAAACTGTATCAGGTGCTCGTTGTCGCCCGGAAGGCCGAAGCGCTGAACCGATTCCGAGGGAAAGCCGTTCTCGGCAAGCGCGCCTTTTAGAACTTCGGTCTCAAGGCTCTTTGCGAGCTTTATATGTATCTCCGTTCCGCCCGTGAACTCCACTCCCCAGTTAGGCCCCTGGTGGTACAGAAGGGAAGCGATGGAAATAACCGCAAGCGCGATGGAAATACGCATCGCGCCCCCCATCTTGTCCACAAAATCGTAACTCAGTTTTCCTATAATTCGCACTCGCGCACCCTCAGATACTTACTTCCGTTAGGTTCTTGTCCCTGTAAAGCATGTTCGTAAAGAGTCTCGCCACAATCAGGTTGCTGAAAACGGTCGACACTATTCCGATTGAAAGCGTTGCCGCAAAACCCTTCACGGGGCCGGTGCCCAGCCAGAAAAGTATAAGCGCAGTAAGAAGCGTCGTGACGTTCGCGTCAAGTATGGTCCAGACGGATCTCGCGTATCCCGTTTCAATCGAGTGAACCGCGGTCTTGCCCGCCATGAGTTCCTCTTTTATCCTCTCGAATATGATGATGTTTCCGTCAACCGCCATGCCGAGCGTCAAAACGAGCCCGGCTATGCCGGGAAGCGTAAGCGTGACGCCGAAAGCGGAGAGAAAGCCCATTATGAAAAGTATGTTGAGCACAAGCGCGGCATTCGCTATAACGCCCTGGCGCCTGTAGAAAAAGACCATGAACGCCAGAACAAGTATGCCGCCGACGATCATGGAGAATCTCCCCTTCTCTATCGAGTCCTGCCCCAGGGAAGGACCCACGGTCCTTTCCTGCTCAACCCTCACGGGAACCGGAAGGGAGCCTGATCTCAGGATAAGCGCGAGGTCTTTTGCCTCCTCCGTGGTGAAAGTGCCGGTTATCGTGCCCTGGTAGGTTATCTTGTCCTGAATTGTGGGCGCTGACTTTATCACGCCGTCAAGAACTATCGCCAGACGTTCGCCGATGTTAGCCTCGGTAAGCTTTCCGAACTTGCTCGCGCCCTCTCCCCTGAACGTGAATCCGACCGCCGGGTTTCCGTAATTGTCAAACGTTATCCGAGCATCCGAGATATATTCCCCCGTCACGCTCGCAAGCTTCTCGGTCAGAAAGAACTTCTCGTTCTCGTTCCCGGTGTCTCCTTCGTGTATGGCAAAGCCTTTTTTCGCAAGTTGCCTCTCGGTCCCGGCTTCGGCGGCAGCAAGCAGGTTCTCATGCGTCGCCCCGACGGCCCTTACGATCTTGAATTCCAAAACGGCCGTCTTTTTGATCAGGTTGACTATTCTCTGTCTGTCTTTTTTGGAAGCGCCCGGCACCTGCACCAGGATCCTGTCGTCGCCTGATTTCTGTATGCTCGGCTCGACGAGGCCGAAATCCTTAACGCGGTTTTCTATTATGTGGCGGACTCTCTCTATGGAGTTTTGCTCAAGCTCGTCCACGTAGGACGATTTTATCGAGAGTGTGACCAGGAAGCCGTCGGAATCTATATCCGCCACCTTTTCAAACTCGTCGCGCGCGATCTCAAGCGCCTTGTCCATATTCGCGCCCGGGAAAAGACCGATCGTGAGGGTTCCGTCCGAAACAGAGGAGCTCTTGACGAGAATCCTCCCCTCCCTGAATTTCGATACCAGGGCCTCCTCGACTATGAGCATTTCCTGCTCCACGCCCTCTTCGGTCTCTACTCCCAGGAGAAGGAATATCCCTCCCTCAAGATCAAGCCCGAGGCTTATCCCCTTGCTTGAGAAAACCTTCCCCCACCACGAGGGAAGCTTGTCGCCCATGAAGGTAGGCGTAAGGAGTATTGCGCAGAGAAAAGAGAAAAGAACGATAACGGTAATCCAAAGACGGGACACGCCTTTCATCTAATCAGCCGCCCCCTTTGGATTTGCCTTCAGCGGCCCCGGGATCGGTCTTCTCCGAGATTCCGGAGCGGACCATTTTTATGTTGATGCCCTTGGCTATCTCGACCGTGAGGTCGTCCCCGTCAACGTTTATCACCCTGCCGTATATGCCCCCGGTGGTAACAATGCCGTCGCCTCTTTTTACCTCGGCGAGCATCTTCTTGCGCTCACGGCTCTGGCGCTGCTGGGGTCTTATGATAAGAAAGTAAAAAAGGGCGAATATCAGAACGAACGGGAGTATGGCAGAGAACGGCGTCCCCCCCGATCCTCCCTGCCCGGTCCCGGGAGGCATGCATGATAAAAGAAAAAGGGCTGAAGTAGCGACAAAAGCTAATCTTTTCAATTATTGTTCCTCCTCAGCATCGCTGAGTTCCGAGCACAACTGCCTGAAGGTGCCGGTTTTTATCGATTCTCTTATTTTTCTCATCAGTTCGGAGTAATAATAGAGGTTATGAAGGGTCAGCAGCTGAAGAGAGAGAATCTCCCCGGCCATGAATATATGCCTCAGATACGACCTTGAAAAATTTTCGCACGTGTAGCAGCCGCAATCCTCATCAAGAGGCGAACCGTCGTACGCGTAACGGGAGTTTTTTATAACCACTTTTCCCCGGCTTGTAAAGAGAGTGCCGTTGCGGGCGTTTCGGGTCGGGATTACGCAATCGAAAAGATCGACTCCGAGAGCTACCGCCCTCACTATGTCGCCTGGATTCCCGATGCCCATGAGATAGCGGAGCCTGTCCTCGGGCAGAAGCCCCGTGCAGAGTTCCGTAATCTCAAAAGTGGCCCCGCTTGACTCCCCGACCCCGAGGCCGCCTATCGAGTAACCGTCAAACCCTATGTCCACAAGCTCTCCCGCAGAGCGCGCCCGAAGATCCTCGTACACCCCTCCCTGCACGATCCCAAAAAGGGCCCTGGAAGGCTCCCGCCGCGCCTGCTTGCAAAGCCCAGCCCAGCGCGTCGTAAGGGAAACCGACTTCTCCATGTACTCGTAGGGGGAATCATGGGCCGGACACTCGTCAAAACACATCATGACGTCAGACCCCAGATCCTCCTGAACGGCTATAGAGACCTCGGGGGAGAAAAAGTGCTCGCTTCCGTCTATGTGGGAGCGGAAGGAGACTCCGTCCTCCGTTATCTTCCTGCTCTTTGCGAGGCTCAGGACCTGATAGCCGCCGCTGTCGGTGACAATCGCGCCGTCCCACGACATGTAGCGGTGAAGTCCGCCCAGGGAGCTTATTATGTCAGTGCCGGGCCTGAGGTAGAGATGGTAGGCGTTTGCGATAAGAACCCCGAAACCGAGACGACGAAGATCAAGGGGCGTTACGGCCTTGCCCGCTCCCTGGGTCGCCACGGGCATGAATGCCGGAGTCTCGACAGTTTCTCGGGAAGTGCGGATTTCCCCCAGTCTGGCGGAACCGCCCTTTTCCTTTTCGATAAGCCTGAACTGGTACATGGTGGATAAACGCTGCGGGGTCAGAATCCGAGCACGTCCCTCATGGCGTAGACCCCCGGAGGTTTTCCCGGAAGCCATTTCGCCGCGCGAATCGCGCCCGCAGAGAAGTTCTCCCTGCTGGTCGCCCTGTGGGCAAGCTCCACTCTCTCTCCGTCGCCGAGGAACATGACGGTGTGGTCCCCCACCACGTCTCCCCCCCGAAGCGTCTGGATGCCTATTTCCCCTTTCCCCCTGGCCCCTATCCGCCCGTGTCTTTCGTATCTCGCCACGTCTTCGAGCTCTGATCCAAGGCCGGCGGCGACCGCTTCTGCGAGCGCAATTGCCGTTCCGCTGGGAGAATCGGCTTTCCCCCTGTGATGGGCCTCGAAAATCTCGGCGTCGTAGCCCTCCCCAAGGTGAGAGGCCACCTGCCTTGATATCTCGAAAAGGACGTTTACCCCGACGCTCATGTTGGGAGAGAAAACGCACGGTATCCGCCGAAGCAGCCCAAGGAGTTCCCCCCTCTGCTCCTGCTCAAAGCCCGTCGTCCCTATGACCATCGATTTTCCGTTCCGGACCGAATATTCGGCGTGGGCAAGGGTCGCTTCGGGAACGGTAAAGTCAATTATGACATCCGCGTCCCGGGCCGCTTCCCCGATACTGTCACTCACGCTTACTCCCGGCCCCGCGCCTGCGACAAAATCTCCGAGATCCCGGCCAATCGAAACGTGTCCCGTCGCCTCAGTCGCCCCCACAAGCTCAATATCCCCGTCTGAGTCCGCAAGCGAAGCCACGCTCATCCCCATACGCCCGCACACCCCTACTACCGCAACTTTTATCACTCTAGCCTCCTCCGTCTCCGCCTTGCGGCCCGTAACTGCAGTTCTCAATACACTCGTCCTTCATTATCTTCCATTCTTTTTCGGGTATGGAAAGATCGTAGCGGTTCGTGTATCTGGCCCTCTGACGCTTGTCTTCGTCCGGCTCCCTGTAGTCGACCTCCACTTCCGCAACCACTATGGCCGTGTCCTTGAAAAGCTGGGTCGCCAGGACCCTGTAGTCAACGATCCTGATGTCGTAGCGCTCGTAAAGAAGCTCGAACCTGCTCACGTAGCCCTCGCGGTCCGAACTGAATATATGAATCTTGTCGTAAGCGGATTTAAAGTCCCGTTCCTTGAGCGCCTCGAGAAAAGAGCTGACGACGCTGGTGGCTGAGACTCTCGGCTGCGGCCTCCTCTGGTCCGAACCTCGCACAGGAACGGCGCAGGAAGCAAAAAGAAGCAGCAATGGCAGAACGAAAAGATAGGATTTTCTCATGGAGCGGGAACTGAATATCCTCTGAATAAACTAAGAAGTTAAACGAGAAAGATGGCGCAGGCAAGTTTCGGCGATACGCGGCGCGGTCTTCTTTGGTTACCAAGGCTATCTTGCGCTAGATGGGGAAGCTGCTTTTACCGGGAAGTGCTCCGGCATTTACGCCGCAACGATCTCGGGGCTGCGGTTACGCGGGGAACCGGGCTTTGGCTTGAACGCGCTCTTTTTCTCGCAAGCACCGCGAAGACAACAAGAGTCAGAAGAAACAGGCTGAACGCGGCAAATAGAACTATCGCCTTAAACATCGCTACCTCCTCCCACGGCTTGCGTCCCGCATTTGACTTGCGTTCCCTCTCGGATTCCCGCCTGACCGGAATTTTGCTTTAGTTTAACTATCGGTTCTAATCCGAAAATCCGCAGACAGCATCTTCCAGTGTTCTTTCAGCTGTTCTTTGTGAGTATGGTATGCGGGCAGGTCCTCCAGGGATTTTGGCCACAGGGTACGCGCTTTCTCAAGCGTGTCGTCAAGGTGAGGCTTAATGGCTTTCCATGGAATACCGGCTTTGTCCGCCCAATTTTTAAAATGACTGAAAGTCGCTTTATACCAGTCCTTGTTTTTGCTTAAATTTAACGCGTATTCCCTTTCTTCATCCATATAAACGCGGGTAACCACGATATCATAGGCGGGAGAGAGCTCCGGTGTGACTGTGTCGGGATAGACCAGGGACCAGTTTTTCAGATGAGCGTCACCGTTGGCCAGAAGAATGTTAACCAGCAGCCGTCGGGCGAACTGCTGGGTGTCTCCGAGGCCGTTGCCTGTGTACTGGTAAATGATCTTGCCTATCTGTTCGTAGTTCGGACCATCATACTTTTGCTGCGGGTACTTTACCAGGATCTGAGCGAAGTCTTCTGAGTGAACGCGTTTCCCGCCCGAACGGTCAAACCGCCGTATCGCAAAGGCGAATTCTTCGTCGGGGAGACTGATAACGGGGAGTTTATCCAGGGAATCCATTTCAACCAGCTTTATGTCCGGTATATCGATGCCCGCTGTCTGCGCAAGCCGCATGGCGGTGAACTCGTTTAAGGGAACAAGCTTGTGCACGGTGGACGGAGTTTTAATGATCCAGTCCCCGAGATCTCCGGATTCAGCGGTCCGGTAGCGTCCATCCCGTTCCCGCATCGAGAATTTCATTTGCACGCCGGCCAGAGAGAATTGGGCTGGATTATCTTTTACTTCGGTTTTGGTGGCTTTTGTCCAAGGGTCCAATACGTAGCCGGGAACGTCATCAGGCTCTGCGGCGGTAACGATCAGGGCTCCGGGCAGATCCTGTCCAAGGCGAGCTAGCAGGTTGAATTCGTTATCAGTATGGATTTTCAGATACTGTGCCAGCAATTCCCTTAACGCTCCCTCCGGCAGCAGGTTGGAGAGTACCGGATGCAGGCGTTGTCTCCTTGACCATGGCTTTGCAAGCACGTTTTTGACGTTGGGGAATTCGGGGTGCGTCGTCAGGGTGAAAGTCGGCCGTGAACTGTTCTCCGTAAACTCGGGGGCGAATGCAAGGATATTTCGACCATCACTGTAGCCTGTCAGATATCCGACCTTCGTGCCGTGCAGCGTGAGCTCTAAGACGTTGACTTCTTCCGCGCCGCTCATTGTCATTCCTCAAGTAATCCTTTCCAGGGATCATCAGAAGCCTGCGGTTCCTTCACTGCAAGGTCGGCATTGAATTTAACGCCGGAACCTATATCGGTTTTTCCTTCCAGTATGTCGCGGACCATGCGCAGTTTTTCCTGCGGGATAAGCAGAACCTCCATCCTGAGCCCCTTGGCAACCAGTTCAAGGGTGTCCAGGCGGGGATTGCCCCTTGACTCCAGCCTCTGATACTGCTGTCTTGACATGCCGAAGCGCAACATCATATCTTCTTGTTTCAGGTTGAGGTCTTTTCTGCGACTTTTAATTTGATTGAGTATTCTGCTCATTCCAGTTTTTTCTCCAGATTATCTTTGCAGATAAAGAGGCTGCTTTTAACAGTTATAGCAATATATTAATTTCTTTTTTAATTAATTGCAATAAACAAACTGTTTTTATTTAAAAAAGAATTGCATATGTTTCCTTTTTGGTTGGAGCAAGATTGATTTCCAACTATTTTACTGTGTGCGGATGTTTCATCGCATGACGTCTCAATCCCCAGAATGAGATGAGACATAAACCGAACCTTTAAGTGAACTGGATAATTACTTTGCCTAGGTGTCCGATTTAGCGAAGGGTGCGCTAAAGTAGGGGTGTTTGCGCTTTTTGGGGTTTGGTTTCCGCAGCGAAAGCGGGGGAACTGTGACTTCCGCGCACAGGAATGGCGCAGGAGACAAGAAGCAGCAATGGCAGAATGAGAAGATAAGCTTTTCTCATGGAGCGGAAATTGGGGGTCCTCTGAATGATCTAAGAAGCTAAATGAGAAAAATGAAGTTCCGGGAACATGCAACGCGGTTTTCTTTCCTCACATGGCGGCGGTTGCGAATTGGAACCCGTTGCGGGTATCCTGCTTGGGAAAAAAGAAAACAGATACAGAGAAAAGAGAAAACTATCATGAAAAGCATGACGGGTTTCGCGGAATCATCCGTAAACACGGAAATCGGAAAGATCATGGTGGACATGCGGTCGGAGAACCACAGGTTCCTTGATGTTAAGGCCAGCGTTCCCGAATCGTTAGTCCACATGGAAACCGCCATTGAAGACAGGCTGAAGAACTCTATTCAGAGGGGAAAGCTTCGCCTCAGGCTTTCCCTGCAGGCAAACAGAAAGGAAAGACAGCGGTTATCCGAAAAGGTTCTCCGGGAAAACCACAGCTCCCTTAAAAGAATCAATTCCGCCCTGGGACTTAAAGCGGAGATAGGGATTGAGCACCTGCTCATGATGGAGAACTCCTTTGAAAGTCACACCGGACCAGAGGTCTCAAGGCAGACGGAAGCCAGGATCAAGGAAGCGGTCGCAAAAGTGCTGGTAAAGTTCAACAGAAGCCGGGAGGTCGAGGGGCAGAAACTTGAAAAGGCAATACTCGGGCGGCTTGAGATCATAAAAAAGACGGTTGACGGCGTAAAGAAGAAAAGAAAGGAATTCATAAAGAAATCCGATAAGAAAACAAAAGAGAAAATCGAGAAGATCTTCTCCTCAAAGCACAAAGACGACCCTATCCTCTCACAGGAAGCCGCGGCAATAATCACGGAGAAAAGCGAAATTGACGAGGAAATCGTGAGGCTAGAGGCTCATATCTCGAAGTTCAGGAAAACCGCCAAGAAAAAGGGGCCAGTAGGGAAAGAGCTTGACTTTCTGGTTCAGGAAATGAACAGGGAGGCGGGAACGATATCAGCAAAATGCAAGGACGCGGGGATCTCGCACCTTACCATAGGCATACGCCTTGAACTCGAGAAAATACGGGAACAGATTCAGAATATAGAGTAGAGTCACGCCCGGACCTGCTGTCACGGGGCGCAGCACAGGCGCCGGCCGGTAAAGCCCGGAGACCGGTTTGCCCGCTACTTCTCATAAACGCTCACCACCGGTCGGATTTTCGTTTTCCGAAGAGCCTGACGCGCAAGCTTCGTTCGCAGGTAAGCGGCGGAAGTGTCCTCTCCTTTTCTTATGGCTTCCCGACGTTCTTTCTCCTGGACCAGAGCGCATTCCCTGCATCGACTGCAAAGACCGACAGACCTGCAGGGGTCGGAATGGAATTCCGACACGGGAAGTTTTCGCCAGCACCAGGAACAAACGTGATGACCGCTGGCCTTGCGGGGATACTTGCGTCTCTCCCGCCGGTTCCTTTTTTTCGACCACCTGTTGTTAGACAGCGACGCCGCCTGGGGATTCAAGTTGATCTGCCTCCCCTCAATATATCTGTTTATCGGTTTTTCAAGCTGCATGATCTGCTCTTTTTCTTCCCGGTCGGCAGCCCCCTGCTCGCGACAGTGCGAGAGGATCTCCACAGTCGGCTTCATTATCAGAAGCTTGCTGTGTAAAATCGAGTTGCATGGGCTCAATCTGCGGTGCTGCGAGAGCCGGAAGGAAATCGGTTTTCTTGTTTGACCAACGTAAGCTGACCCATCAGGAAAGCTGATTTTATATACCTTTATAATTGGTTCGTCCTTTCCGTGCGGTGGATTGCCGGAGACGCATATTATTCCAATTTATAAAGTAATTTCAATATGATACGAAACAGTCAGTCCTAGAAATTGCCGGTCGATCCACCGTCCTGGACCCAGCGGGAATTCTTTGGGGACCGCCGCGGGCAGATTTCACGAGAGAGTGTTTCGGGACTGTGAAAAATCCTTCGCCGTCCCTATAAACCCGGGACAGAAGACTTTGAAAAAACGAACCGGGCATGTTATAGTACGCCCTCATTTGAAAAACGATGAAGCCCTCCAGGGAGAACCGGGAAAATAAGCATTCTTGTAAATAAAGACTCAAAAGTCCTCGTGCAGGGGATAACGGGAAGCGCCGGGCTTTTCCACGCGACCCAGTGCCGCGAATACGGAACCAACGTCGTTGGCGGCGTCACTCCGGGAAAAGGCGGGAGCAGCGTCGAGGGATTCCCGGTCTTCGACACCATGGATGAAGCCGTGCGGGAAACCGGGGCGGACGTCTCTCTTGTGTTCGTTCCAGCGGCGTTTGCGATGGATTCGATGCTTGAGGCCCTTGATTCCGGCATTGAGATCGTAATCTGCATAACCGAGGGAATACCCACCCTGGACGTTGTGAGAGTAAAGGAGTACATGAGGGGCTCTCCAGCAAGACTTGTGGGACCCAACTGCCCGGGAGTAATAACCCCCGGGGAGGCCAAGGTGGGGATAATGCCCGGGTACATACATAAACCCGGAAGAGTGGGAATAATCTCAAGAAGCGGAACCCTCACCTACGAAGCCGTCTGGCAGCTTACCAATCTCGACATAGGGCAGTCGACGTGCATCGGCATAGGAGGCGACCCCGTTATCGGAACCACGTTTATCGACGCGCTCTCGCTCTTTGAGAACGATCCCGACACAGACGCGGTGATAATGATAGGGGAAATCGGGGGGTCCGACGAAGAAGAGGCGGCCGAATACATAAGCGGGAACTTCACTAAGCCCATAGCCGCATTCATCGCGGGAGCCACGGCGCCCAAGGGGAAAAGAATGGGCCACGCGGGAGCCATTATTTCAGGGAGTTCGGGAAGCGCCGAGGACAAGTTCCAGGCACTCGAGCGCGCCGGAGTCACCACCTGCAAGAGCCCGGCCGAGATGGGAGAAGCGCTTAAAAGCGTAATCTCGTAACGCGCCCAAGACTTGACCGCCACTGCGAATCCTGCCCCTCACGCGGGTAATCCTTAAATTGGTTATCATTTTGCCCGTATGGAACCAAAACTTTTCGAACTCGAGATCTTCAACAACCTTCTCGGAACAATCGCCGAGGAGATGGGTTCTGTTCTCGTAAGGGCGGGATTCTCCCCCAACATAAAGGAAAGAAGGGACCTTTCCTGCGCCATATTCAACTCAGACGGAGAAATGATCGCCCAGGCCGCCCATATCCCCATACACCTGGGATCAATGTCGTTTGCCGCAAGATCGGTAGCGACGGAGAATTTATCCCCGGGAGACGTTTTCATACTTAACGATCCTTTCCGCGGCGGAACGCATCTTCCGGACGTAACGTGCGTAGCGCCCGTGTTCGTCGACGGGAAGCCCGAGTTTCTGCTCGCCTCGCGAGCCCACCACGCTGACATAGGGGGCGACACCCCGGGGTCCATGCCGCTTTCAACAACAATCCACGAAGAGGGAATCATAATACCCCCGACAAGAATACGGGAAGAGGGAATACTCAAAGAAACCCTGCTTCAGGAAATAATCCTCTCGACCAGGGATCATGAGGAAAGAGAGGGGGATCTTCGGGCGCAGATAGCCTCGCTTGATACCGGGGAGAGAAGGATGCTGGAACTGCTCGAAAAATATTCTCTTTCGAAAATAAACCAGGCCGCTTCCGGGCTTCTTGACTACGGGGAGAGGCTCATGAGAAACGCCATAGAGAAAATACCGGACGGCGATTACGTCTTCACTGACTACCTTGAAGACGACGGAGCGGGAACGAGGAATATACCGATACAGGTAAAGATAGAAATAAGCGGGGACGCTGCGGTAGTGGATTTCAGAGGAAGCTCGAAAAAGGTAAAAGGATGTCTTAACGCTCCCCTCAGCGTAACCACCTCCGCGGTTCTTTACTGTTTTCAGTGTCTCTCGGGCGAAGACACTCCCCTTAACTCGGGAACCCTGAGACCGATTGAAATCAGAGTCGATGAGGACTCGATTCTTAACGCCAGGTACCCGAGCGCGGTCGTCGGCGGAAACGTCGAGACGTCCCAGAGGATAGTGGACGTGGTGTTCGGAGCGCTCGCGGAGGCAATACCCGAAACGATACAGGCGGCAAGCGCGGGAACAATGAGCAACCTCGCGTTCGGCTCGCCGCAAGACGCGCCTTCCGATGCCTCCTACGCCTACTACGAAACCATAGCCGGCGGAATGGGAGGACGGTCGGGCGCGGGAGGAGCAAACGCAGTGCACACGCACATGACAAACACGCTCAACACCCCCGTTGAGGCAATCGAGAGGGAACTTCCCGTAATGGTGGAATCATACTCCGTAAGAAAGGGGTCAGGAGGCGCCGGCAGGTTCCCGGGCGGGGACGGAATCATAAGGCAGTACAGGTTCCTTGAGGACTCTCATCTCTCCCTCATAACCGAGAGAAGGGAGAAGCGGCCCTGGGGAGCCCGAGGCGGAGAAGACGGAGCGAGCGGGCGAAACACGCTTGTTTCGGGTGGGGAAGAAAAAAAACTGCCCGCGAAGTGCTCTATTTCGGTAAAGGCCGGAGAGGCGGTGAGAATCGAGACTCCGGGAGGGGGAGGATGGGGAGAGCCCGTCCCGGCTAATTTTTTCACCATCGACGCTCACCAGGACATAGCCTTTCACATTCGCCACTACAAAAGGGACTTCGAGAATCCCGAGGTTCCCTGCATGATAACCCTGCCCGGACTCAAGGAGAGCGGGGCAAGGGTTGTTTTCAACACCGTTTTCATACACCCGAAGCACAAACCCGCGGGTTCCGTCGCAGAAGCCATGGCCCAGCTTGACGTGTACGACGGCATATACAGAGAACACTCGGAAAGCGTCTTTCAGATAAAAGACAGACGGGATATAGACAGACTGCTGGAAGGCAAAAAAATCGGATTTTTCACTCTCATGGAAGGAGCGGACCCGATCTTGAACCCGCAGCATCTTCTTGAATACCAAAAAAGGGGCGTCCGAGCCCTCGGCCTTTCCTGGAACAACAGGAACATCTACGCTTCCGGGCCCGAAAGCAGCAAAGGGCTATCCGATCAGGGAAAGGAGCTTCTGCGGCAGATGAACGCCTTGGGCATCACGCTTGATCTCTCCCACCTTAACGAGAAATGTTTCTGGGAGAGCGTGGAGCTAACCGAGCTCATACCCGTTGCGACCCACTCAAACTCAAGAGCGCTTGTTGATCATCCCAGAAACCTGCGTGACGAGCAGCTTCGCGCCATCTCCGAGAGAGGCGGGGTAATCGGGGTTGTTTTCTACGGAAAATTTCTAAGAAAGGCGGAAGGATGCGCCACCCTCGAAGACATATACGCTCACATAGACCACATTATAAGCGTCTGCGGCGAGGACCACGTGGGAGTGGGAACCGACATGCGGCGAGGACCACGTGGGAGTGGGAACCGACATGGACGGAGCGCCGGTAAAGGATTTCCCGGAAGAAATGAGACACATATCGGAACTCCCGGCACTTCCCGAGTATCTCCTCGGCAAGGGATATCCGAGGGGGGTTGTGGAGAAAATAATCGTCGGAAGGGATATCCGAGGGGGGTTGTGGAGAAAATAATGGGAATGAACTTCCTTCGGGTAATAAAAACGAACCTCGAAGAGGCACCGGACGACATAGAATAACGTGTCGCCGATTTTTCCGTTAATTTCTTTATCCAGAGCGGATACTTGCCGATTTTCCTCTTAGAGAGGCAACGAAGCGCTTACAGCGAAGACCGTCAGCCCAGGTTTATCCTGTACCTTCCTGGACCGGAAATCATCAACACCACGTAGACGAAAAGATATTCAATCGCGTGTGAAGCCCCCTGCCATCCCGCCGCGGGTGACTCCTCCGGAAGATACAGGTGAAAGAGAACCGCTACGATCATGTTAACGGACAGAAGAAAAGTCGCAGGCATAAAGAAAATCCCCGCGATTATGAAAGCCGAGCAGAAAGACTCGGCAAAAGCCGCCATAAAGCCCCAGAAAACCGGATAAAAATCAATGCCGAAGGTCTGCAGTGACCCCCCGACTTTAGCCCATCTTTCGGGACCCCCGATCAGTTTCCCGTAGCCGTGAAAAATAAGCATCGAGAAGCCGAAACCCACTCTGAGCAGAAAAATTCCTAAATCCCAGTCCCTGTCTCTGCCGTAACTTAACATACCGTATACTCTATACTAAGAAGATTTGTTAGACAAGGTTTCCTTCAACAAACCGAACCGAACAGTCCTATTAGACAAGATCTTCCCCGCCGTCAACCCCTATCACGTTACCCGTGATCCAGGATGCTTCGTCAAGAGAGAGAAGCGCGATGGCTTTTGCCACGTCTTCAGGTGTCGTCAGTCTTCCCGAAGGGTTTGCCGCGAGAGCGTGACCGATGAGCTTATCGTTTCCCGGGATCTTTCTCAGCGCGGGAGTGTCCGTCACTCCAGCCATTACTGAATTAGCGGTAATGCCGTTTGGAGCGAGTTCAACGGCAAGCTGCCGTATGTGGGCCTCTATGGCCGCCTTGGCGGCCGATACCGCACCGTAAGTAGGCCATACCCTGTGACTCCCCGAGCTCGTCATGGCGAATATTCTCCCGCCCTCGCCCATTAACCCTTCCATAACAAGGTCCTGGGCCCAGTAAACGATGCTGTGGGCCATCACGTCCAGGGTCATGTCAATGTTCCTGCTGTTAAGAACGTCCCTGCGTTCATCCGCAACGTAGCGTTTGAGCGTCCCGAAAGCTACAGAATGTATCATCACCTTCACCCGGGATTCATCCTGCCCCACCACGTCCTTCATGTCCGCAATAACTTCCTGTCTTTTCTCAGCGTCGGCCACGTTCACGTTGTAGAACCTGACATCGCTTCCCGTAGCCTTTATTTCCTCAACTATGCCCTCCACCTTCGCCATCGTGCCCCTGCGGTCAAGGTGCACGCCGAAAATATTCATTCCCCGGCGCGCAAGCTCAAGGCTGCAGGCCTCCCCGAAGCCGCTTGAAGAGCCGAGAACAAGCGCCCAGCTACCTTTAATAGAATTCTCAAACAATCTACGCTACCTCTCTAGATATCGAATTTAAGAAAGTGGAATCGTACACGATTCCCCCTCTTTTTTCTAAACCGGAAAGATTACGGCGATCCGTCGTCCGTCTCCTCGCCCGGGGAAACGGCGTATCCCGAGAGCCGGGACTTCTCGGAGATATCCGGGGGAAGCTCTTTCGAGGTTTTAATTCCCAACTCCCTGAGATCCGAAGCTCTTTTCACGAGGTTACCCCTCCCGTCGCGAAGGCTGCCCATCGCCTTTTGATAAGCCTGATCGGACTGTTCTATGCGCTTTCCGACTTCCTCAAGATGCTCAACGAAAGTCACGAACTTGTCGTACATCCTGCCGGCGCTTTCGGCTATCTCCCTGGCGTTTGCGTTCTGGGACTCAAACTGCCAGATGCTGTGTATGGTTCTAAGCGTCGCGAGAAGAGTCGAGGGACAGACGATTATAACGTTTTTCTCGAAAGCCTCCGCATAAATATCCCTCTCCGTCTCTATGGCCAGCATGAAAGCCGACTCGAGTGGAACGAACATCAAAACGTAGTTAAGGCTCGTTATTTCGGGGATATCCTCGTATCTCTTGTCGCTGAGTTCCTTTATGTGGCTTCGAAAGGAAAGAACGTGCTGTTTCAGGTAATCATCCCTCTCCTCCTCATCCTCGCAGGAGACGTATCTCTCGTAAGCAGTGAGCGAGACCTTGGAGTCGATTACAACATCTTTTCCCTCAGGAAGGTGAACGATCACGTCGGGCCTCAGGGTATTGCCGTTACTTCCCTTGTAGCTTGACTGGGAGTGATACTCCCTTCCCTCGGAAAGACCCGACATCTCAAGCGCCTTCTCAAGCACTATTTCGCCCCAGGCGCCCTGGGTCTGCGATTCTCCCTTGAGGGCGGTGGTAAGATTGAGGGCTTCCTGGCTCATCTGCTCGCCCAGTTTCTTGAGGTTCTCTATGTGGGTTTGCAGGGAAGCTCTGTCTTTGCTCGCCTCCGTGTGGGTATCAGTGACTTTCTTCTCGAAATCCTTTATCTGCTCGCGCAGGGGATTAAGCAGGGTCTCCATATCCGTCTTGTTCTTGTCGGTGAATTTCTTGGTCGTATCCTCGAAAATCCTGTTTCCGAGGTTCTCAAACTCATCTCCGAGTCTTTTTTTCGCTTCATCCAGAATGGCCAGTTTTTCCTCGAAACCCTTTCTTTCCTGCTCTATGGTCGCACTGAGCCCTGAGAGCGCACTTTCCTTCCTGGCAACCTCGGACCCTAGCTCACTAACCAGTTTTTCGAACCCGGAAATCCTTGAATCACGGTCCGAAATGGCGGCTTCCTTTTCTTTTACGCTGGACTGAAGGGAGGCTTTCTCGGCGTTAAGGGCACTTGTGGCCTCGACCGATTTCTTAAGCTCTCCTTCAAGCAGTACACCCTTGCTCTTTGACTCTTTCAGTTCGGTTCTTATAATGGACAGCTCGGTTTCGGCGGACTTTCTCTGGCCTTTTTCCCTGGTCAGATAGTAGAACAACGGAATAGCGACAATGGCAATCACGCCCAGGTGGGTAAGCAGGTCGGGGATATTCATGGCAGATCTTATATTGTAAACTATTCGGCCTGACAATAAAAACGGCACATACATAGACTTGTACCAGACCAGTTTGCATTTTGTTCGGAGGAAGAATAGACATGAAAATTTCGAAAACTAAACGCGTCTGGACCGTCGCTGAGGCCAAGGTGAAACTTTCTGAAATACTGAGGCTTGCAGAGACTGAGGGTCCTCAGCGTATCGGAGTACGAAAGTCCTTCATTCTGGTACCTGAAAAGGTGTGGGAGACTAGAGAACCGCCTAAAAAGCATATGGGTCAGTGGCTACTTGAAAACATGCCACGGGGAATCGAGCTTGAAATCCCGCATAACCGAGAGTCCAAACGCAAAATCCCGTTCATTGAGGATGATGAAGCTGGATGATCGGCTATTTTCAGGGATACTGGGGTAGTATAATCGAAGCCGAACTATCTGTTTCCTTGATACTCGAAACTGCTCTTATAAACGAGTTCGCCTATCTATTGATTCAAGCTTTTAGAAAGGTACCGGGGTTACAGACTTAAGCTTACAAGTCCTCCAAACCCCGCGTCGACTCTTTTAACCCTCAGTGTAGCGCTTTAAATTCCAAGAGCCGTCTTATCCAGGCAATTCATCAGCTGAATTGATGTTGGGGAGGTCTGAGAGTTTCACTCACCCGAGTGGAACAGGATGGGACTATTAGGACTGAATGTTCCGTATCACCTTGAAATAACTTAATTTTCACTTGACAAGCGTTTAAGCTGAGGGATAGAATTACTATTAGATTCTACGCAGTCTTCACAGCCTGCGAAGGTTACGATAATCTCAACTTAAAAGAATAATTTCCTAACAATATGATGGGGCAAGTGGCTAGTTGCAGGGTAATCACCTTAATTTTCACAGGCGAACGATCGAACGCTGACCGTCGGTGAGAATCTCCAATCCTCAAGACAAGTTTCACGGCCGATTAACACTCGCCAACTTAATCCCCCGCAAAACTTAGGTCCCGAACCTGTCAACCTCGTAATCCTTACGGAACCTTACTTTCCAGACTTGCTTCGCATGCTGCTCCCTGCCGCTTACGCATTATCTGGCCCCAACCTGTTGTTCCTATTGAGAAAAAACATTAAGCATTTCCCTAAAAAATCGCAGGAGGATTTATTATGGGAGAGCAGAATACACTTGAGAAATCACATTCCATGAAATTGCTAGAAGAGGAAGCGAACCTTAGAGAGCTTATCAGCGAATCCGTGTCAGAAAACACGCTTAATATCTACCACGGGGCGCTGCGTCGTCTTGGAGCGTTCATGGGAATTGAAGTCGGGAGAGAAATGGATGTAGACCTGCTGCTTGAAAAGCTCAATGACGTTGCTCTCGCCCGCTACATTGCGGCACTCGAAGCCGAGGGCAAGGCCCCCGCCACGGCTCAAATGGCTATAGCGGCGGTTTCCTACGCGGTGAAACTCAGAGACATAAAGTCACCGGTTAACAGGCTTACGGCGGCGGTAATGCGGGGATTTCGCCGCAAGGGAGCGAACCGGGGACGCGGCCAGGCCCGCGGGGTCAGCTGGACACAGGCCGAGACGATGGCAGCTAAGGCGAGCGAAGATCCGGATTCGCTTTCAGGCATCCGTGACGCGGCTTTGATCTCGGTCATGTCCGACGCGATGCTGAGAATTTCCGAAGCGGCAGCGCTGCTTGTCTCAGACGTCACGGAAGAAACCGACGGTTCCGGGCGGCTGAGTGTCAGGCGCTCAAAGACGGATCAGGAAGGCAGGGGAGCGGTTCTTTATCTTGGCCGCCCGACGATGGTGCGGGTTCGCGCGTGGCGGGAAGCGGGAAGAGTGAATAACGGGGCGCTTTTTCGCAGAGTATCACGCGGAAAGATTCATACTTCTCGAGTCGGGGAAATGGCTCTACGCCCCTTGTCCATACGCCGCATTCTCAAAGCTCGAGCCGCGCAGGCAGGAATAGAGGGGGTAAGCGGTCATTCTCTGCGCGTCGGGGCGGCGCAAAGCATGGCAGCCAGCGGTGCGACTCTCGTCGACATGCAGGTCGCGGGCCGCTGGCAGTCCCCGCAAATGCCTGCCCTCTACTCCAAGCATCAGCTTGCGGGGAGTAACGCCGTCGCTCGCATTCGCTACGGTTGCGGATGACGCGTTGCGTGACCGGGAAGGGTGGCAGCTGCGAAGCTAAATTTCACATCGGGAAAAACCGGAGTTAAAACGCAGCCTCGCTGCCCATCCCGGCAATCATCTCGCAAGAAAAGCCTAACTCCAAAAACCCCTCAACTTTAAGTTTAACAGAACGCCTGAGTAATTCCTCAGAGGAGAAAAAACACCGTATTACCACCATCCAAGCGACATAAGACTGGCCCTCTCCGCAAAGACATACAAGAAAAACGATAGATACAAGTTGCTTCGTTGCTTCTGATTCTTAACTGAAATTAGGGAACGGAACAAAACAAGTTTTTTCTGATATATGAATAATTTTGAGAATCAGGAATTACAGGAGTTAATCGAAAATTATAAAGAGGTGCGGGTTTCTTTGCTTCCAAACCTTTTGATAGCTACTCAAGACTAAAATCTATAATTTTTAAAGGAGGATTTATTATGAGATTACGTAATCTTTTCTTTGTCCTGCTGTTGTGCATGACAGTGGGAATACTCGGTGTTTCGTGTGAAGGAGATACCGGCCCGGCTGGTCCGCAAGGACCTCCAGGTGAACAAGGACCTCCGGGAGATTCCGGGGACTCTGATATGGACATGGATGATGGTGAAGTCAGTGAAGATGCCTGTGAAGACCTCGTTGAAGGACCACGCAGGTTTGACGGCGGAACCGGCGATGATGTGATTTGTGGTGACGACAGTCGCAACAGGATATATGCCGGGGGAGGAAATGACGTTGTTCTCGCTATGGGTGGAAACGATATTGTTCATGGCGAAGCAGGAGATGACACCCTGGACGGTGGATCTGGTGAAGACGAGTTAAGAGGTGGAGACAACGACGATGTTATCAGAGGTGGAGAGGGTAATGATGATATCGCGGGCGGTTCGGGGGACGACGTCATGGAAGGCGGACCGGGCAATGATGTTTTCTGGTCCCATGTCAATTACGCTGCCCCAACAGAAGCAGACGCAAACGCAACTAGCAACGTAGATGGCTCTGATGATTTTATCGGTGGCGATGGCGTTGATACGGTCAACTTCTCAATGGCAGGAAACAGCGAGGCTGTAACCATAGACCTTGCAGAAGGCTATACGGACTTCGGCATGGCTCACAACGACGATTCCGATACCTATGTCAGCATCGAAAACCTTGTTGGAACCGGTGAGGCCGATACGCTGATGGGCGATGACAATGATAATAACCTGAGCGGTGGTGCCGGCGACGACACAATCGAGGGGCGTGGCGGCAATGACGTGATTACCGGCGGTGCTGGTGCTAACACGGTCGATGGAGGAGATGGTGTTGATACTTTTGTCGTTGTTACTACAGGGGATGCCACAATTAATGCGCCTAGTGCAGGTACTGCTGTAAACTTCGAGAATCTTCTCGCCGCCTCCGGAACCGGTACAGATGGAGCTGATCTCGCGGGTATTAATCTGACAGGAGATAATATGCCTAATACCCTTACCGGTAACGGTGTAGCCAATACTCTTATGGGTGGAGGCGGAAACGATACCCTCATAGGGGGTGGTGGTACAGACAACCTGACAGGTGGCGAAGGCAACGATATTTTTGTTATTGCCATGGGACAAGGTGCTGACAATATCACGGACTTTACTTTCCCGGCAGCAGGAGTGTCAGGATCTGTTGATATGATCCATTTAAAGGGTTTCCCTGCGGGCTCTGATATCGAAGCCGTTACAGGTCAGAATGCGCAAATTGCAGTAGATGGCGACGTTGTGGTGACTTTTACAAATGCTGACGCTACTGTAAATGCAAATACGGTTACTTCAATCTTGAGGGCACCTTCTACATTTGTGAGGTTTATCGACTAAGGAACTAAACTTTTCTTTTGCAGTCTAGTGAACACTGTGAAAGATCCTCCGGGGCCGGGTACTCGTCATCAAGTATCCGGCCCCTTTTTTTTGGAGATATCAGATGTCTGCTCCTTCCAACCAAGAGATTTTAAGAGAAGTCCACAAGCTGCGAGAATCATCTAACAGGTTTCGTGTTGAGTTGAAAGACAAACTCGCAAACATCAAAGAAATGCTTGAGACCACGAGGGAAGATGTCAAGTCCACAAAAAAAAACACAGGTTATGCTCACAAAGATTTGGGGGAAATCTCGGAGGAGATAAGCCAAATCCTTTCTTTCGTTGAGCATTTTCCTGACTACAAGATTGAATTGAAACTTAGAAAATGATTAAACTGGACGCTGAGTGAGCTCTTCTTGTTAACGGACGAGAAGTACTAACACCCGAGTGATGCTGCAACATCACTCACCCCACTTCTTGCCCAGCGTCCTTGATTTAGGAGCCGGTTGAATAGCCGGTGTCCTTGGCACCTCCCGTATCCTGTTCGTAAAAGCCCTAGCGAGCTTTCCGGTTCCTTATATACCGTAAGGATGCAGAACAAATGATAAATCAACCACTTTTACAATGGAGCGATAGCGGCAAAGATCCCCCAGATTTTCTTTCCGAGCTTGTCAATTCTTTTTTTCCTGACCGGAGAATTTTAGTCCGAACCTTTAGTTCTTTCGTCCAAGCTTTCCTTTAAAGCCGCAGTTCTCCATCTTCAATCTTGGTTTCAATTTTCGCGAACCTGTCCTCCGACATTTAAGGGAATTCTTAAAATTTCATTTTTGGGGCAACAAAATGCATAGTTCCCTTTTATTCCTTATTCAAGATGGTGAACAGAATCTTGGCAAATCTAGCAGTACTATCTACAACCTTCCTTTTTTCCCTGCTTGCTTCGAGGGAATAAGCACCTACTACGTTGAGCGGAACCAGAAAGGATTGGAACTATTTGAAATGGAAAAACAAGTAGCGGAAACCAGAAGATGGGGTCAGCGGAAAGTCAGTTCTAAGTTCTATAATTTCAGTTAAAAAACATTAAGAACTTGTCTATAAACTACCATAACAAATTCTAACATGTCAAGAACTTTATGAAGAAAACATATTTAAAAGAAGCAACCCTCAAGTTGCAGAATCCCTGGCAACTGAATATAACGCTTGAGAAATCGTGTGTTTATATCGAGAATTTTCAAACCTCGCAGTAAGCCTCACGGTCGGTTAGTACTCATCAGCTTAATCCCTCGCAGGACTTACACCCTGAGCCTATCAACCTTGTAATCTTCAAGGGACCTTAAGGAACTTACGTTCGGGAGATCTAATCTTGAGGCAGGTTTCCCGCTTAGATGCTTTCAGCGGTTATCCTTTCCGAGCATAGCTACCCAGCACTGCCGCTGGCGCGACAACTGGTACACTAGAGGCTCGTCCACTCAGGTCCTCTCGTACTATGAGCAGATCCTCTCAAATCTCCTTCGCCCGCTACAGATAGGGACCGAACTGTCTCACGACGTTCTAAACCCAGCTCGCGTACCGCTTTAATGGGCGAACAGCCCAACCCTTGGGACCTTCTCCAGCCCCAGGATGCGATGAGCCGACATCGAGGTACCAAACCTCCCCGTCGATGTGAACTCTTGGGGGAGATAAGTCTGTTATCCCCGGCGTACCTTTTATCCGTTGATCGATGGCCTTTCCACACAGAACCACCGGGTCACTAAGACCTGCTTTCGCACCTGCTCGACCTGTCAGTCTCACAGTCAAGCTCCCTTATGCCTTTGCACTCTGCGCTTGGTTTCCAATCAAGCTGAGGGAACCTTTGCACACCTCCGTTACCTTTTAGGAGGTGACCGCCCCAGTCAAACTACCCGCCTAACATTGTCCTTGATCCGGATAACGGACCTAAGTTAGAATTTCAGAACTACAAGGGTGGTATTTCACCATTGCCTCCACTCCGCCCTGAAGCGAAGTTTCACAGGCTCCCACCTATCCTACGCATGCAGCACCAAAACTCAATGCTAAGTTATAGTAAAGGTGCACGGGGTCTTTCCGTCCCGTAGCGGGTATCCGGCGTCTTCACCGGAACCACAATTTCGCTGAGTCTTTGGCCGAGACAGTGCGGCAATCGTTACTCCTTTCATGCAGGTCGGAACTTACCCGACAAGGAATTTCGCTACCTTAGGACCGTTATAGTTACGGCCGCCGTTTACCGGGGCTTCGGTTCTGAGCTTCTCCGAAGATAACCCATCCCCTTAACCGTCCGGCACTGGGCAGGAGTCAGACCCTATACGTCCACTTGCGTGTTTGCAGAGCCCTGTGTTTTTAGTAAACAGTCGTTACCGCCAATTTACTGAGACCCATTTCCGCTCCAGCCGCGAGGGCTTTCACGTACATATGGGCACCCCTTATTCCGAAGTTACGGGGTTAATTTGCCGAGTTCCTTAGCCAAAGTTCTCTCACGCGCCTTAGTATTCTCAACTCACCCACGTGTGTCCGTTTCGGTACGGGCACTCGGTCGTCAACGTTTAGAAGCTTTTCTTGGAAGCATGGACTCAATCACTTTACGAGGCTATTGCCTCTCGTACTCACTTCTCAGAGTATTGAAAAGAGGTTTTACTTGTCTTTTCCTCCTACAAGCTTGAACCGGGATATCCAGCACCCGGATGACCTATCCTTCTCCGTCACTCCATCACTCAAACCGAATGGTACGGGAATATTAACCCGTTTTCCATCGACTACGCCTTTCGGCCTCGCCTTAGGTCCCGACTTACCCTGGGAGGACGAGCCTTGCCCAGGAAACCTTGGGTTTACGGCGAGGTGGATTCTCACCACCTTTATCGCTACTCATGCCTGCATTCTCACTTCCCAACAGTCCAGGTTTCCTTACGGTAACCCTTCGACCCGTTGGGAACGCTCCCCTACCGCTGCGTACAAGTACGCAACCCGCGGCTTCGGCAACGAACTTAGCCCCGGTTCATTTTCGGCGCAAATTCGCATCGACCAGTGAGCTGTTACGCACTCTTTAAAGGGTGGCTGCTTCTGGGCCTACCTACTGGCTGTCTATGCCAATTCACATCCTTTACCACTTAGTTCGTATTTAGGGGCCTTAGCCGGCGGTCTGGGCTGTTTCCCTTTCGCCGATGGGACTTATCTCCCACCGACTGACTCCTGTGCTAACCCAGCGGCATTCGGAGTTTGTCTGGGTTTGGTAGATCTTTCGACCCCCTAGTCCAATCAGTGCTCTACCTCCGCTAGTCATCACACAAGGCTATACCTAAATATATTTCGGGGAGAACCAGCTATCACGAATCTTGATTAGCCTTTCACTCCGATCCACAGCTCATCCGACAGGTTTTCACCCCTGACCGGTTCGGGCCTCCACAAAGGTTTTCTCTCTGCTTCACCCTGGCCATGGATAGATCGATTCGCTTCGGGTCTATCCCCAGTGACTGGCGCCCTATTCAGACTCGCTTTCGCTACGACTACACCTATTCGGCTTAATCAGGCCACTGAAGATAACTCGCAGGCTCATTAGGCAAAAGGCACGCGGTCAGGCATTTCCATAAATGGACATAGCCCTTCCACTGGTTACAAGCAGATGGTTTCAGATTCTATTTCACTCCCCTCACTGGGGTTCTTTTCACCTTTCCCTCACGGTACTGGTTCACTATCGGTCAACGGCACGTATTTAGCCTTGGATGGTGGTCCACCCAGATTCCTCCAACATTCCACGTGTGCCGGAGTACTCGGGATCCCTCTAGGGCTCATCAAAGTTTCGCGTACAGGGCTATCACCTTCTGTGGCAAGACTTTCCAGACTATTCTGCTACTTCTCAAAGTCCCATACTGAGGTCCCACAACCCCGAAGAGAAAATCTCTTCGGTTTGGGCTCTTCCCCGTTCGCTCGCCGCTACTAAGGGAATCTCGGTTGATTTCTTTTCCTGGGGGTACTGAGATGTTTCACTTCCCCCCGTTAGCTTGCCATCGCTATATATTCACAATGGCATGACCAAGGTTTGCTCGGTCAGGTTTTCCCATTCGGAAATCCTCGGATCAAAGCCTGTTAAGCGACTCCCCGAGGCTTATCGCAACTTACTACGTCCTTCATCGCCGTCCGTTGCCAAGGCATCCACCTTCTGCTCTACATATCTTATCTGCGAGGCGTGAAAATCCTCGATAATACTAACAACACGATCAATTCTGTTTCTCAGCGTTATATTCAATTGTCAAAGATCAAAAAAGCATTCGAAATTCTTTTTTTTATATGGAGGTGAACGGGCTCGAACCGTCGACCTCCTGCTTGCAAAGCAGGCGCTCTCCCAACTGAGCTACACCCCCTATTGGTGGGCCTAGTTGGATTTGAACCAACGACCTCACCCTTATCAGGGGTGCGCTCTAACCAGCTGAGCTATAGGCCCCCTGTTGCTTTTTAAGCGCAGGAATTACTTTTTCGTAAAAAAGCAGACGACGAGCGAAAAAAAGACAGATATCTCCGTGAAAAAGGAGGTGATCCAGCCGCAGGTTCCCCTACGGCTACCTTGTTACGACTTCACCCCAATTACCAGCCCTACCTTAGGAACTTGCCTCCCGAAGGTTAGCACGGCTACTTCGGGCAGAACCGACTTTCGTGGTGTGACGGGCGGTGTGTGCAAGGCCCGGGAACGTATTCACCGTGGCAATGCTGATCCACGATTACTAGCGATTCCAACTTCATGCAGGCGAGTTGCAGCCTGCAATCTGAACTGAGACTAGCTTTGATGGGATTGGCTCACTCTCGCGAGTTTGCGACCCATTGTACTAGCCATTGTAGCACGTGTGTAGCCCAAGACGTAAGGGCCATGATGACTTGACGTCGTCCCCACCTTCCTCCGGCTTGTCGCTGGCAGTCTCTTCAGAGTGCCCACCCGAAGTGATGGCAACTAAAGATAGGGGTTGCGCTCGTTACCGGACTTAACCGGACACCTCACGGCACGAGCTGACGACAGCCATGCAGCACCTGTGATAACTGTTCCGGGCAAGCCCGGAACCACCACATACTTTCGTATAGGCTTAAGTTAACATGTCAAGTCTTGGTAAGGTTTTTCGCTTAGCATCGAATTAAACCACGTGCTCCACCGCTTGTGCGGGCCCCCGCCAATTCCTTTGAGTTTCAGCCTTGCGACCGTACTCCCCAGGCGGGATGCTTAATGCGTTAACTACGGCAGGGAGAATTGAATTCCCCCTACCTAGCATCCATCGTTTAGGGCGTGGACTACCCGGGTATCTAATCCGGTTTGCTACCCACGCTTTCGTCCCTGAGCGTCAGTACCAAGCCAGTTGGCCGCCTTCGCCTCTGGTGTTCCTCCCGATATCTATGCATTTCACCGCTACACCGGGAATTCCGCCAACCTCTCTTGGACTCTAGTCAGGCAGTTTTGGATGCAATTCCAAGGTTAAGCCTTGAGCTTTCACAACCAACTTGCCTGACAGCCTGCGGACCCTTTACGCCCAGTAATTCCGAGCAACGCTTGCCCCCTCCGTATTACCGCGGCTGCTGGCACGGAGTTAGCCGGGGCTTCCTCTGGAGGTACCGTCAAGACACAAGTGTCCCATCGTCCCTCCTGACAGAGGTTTACAACCCGAAGGCCTTCATCCCTCACGCGGCATCGCTGGGTCAGGCTTTCGCCCATTGCCCAATATTCCCCACTGCTGCCTCCCGTAGGAGTCAGGGCCGTGTCTCAGTCCCCATGTGGCCGTTCACCCGCTAAGGCCGGCTACCCGTCTTAGGCTTGGTAAGCCTTTACCTTACCAACTACCTGATGGGGCGTGGACTCATCCAAAGGCGATAAATCTTTTACCGCTGTATCCTTGGATACTGTGGTCTTATCCGGTATTAGCCCCGATTTCTCGGGGTTGTCCCAGACCTTAGGGTAGATTATCCACGTTGTACTCACCCGTTCGCCGCTTTACTCGCGACCGAAGTCACTTTCTCGCTCGACTTGCATGTGTTAGGCGTGCCGCCAGCGTTCGCTCTGAGCCAGGATCAAACTCTTCATAAGAATTTAAAAGAATTTACGGATACTGCTCTAGTTCGCCCGCTATCGTCTGCTATTAAATTTTCAAAGATCAAGTTATCAAAATGGGTGGAATATAGTACTCACCCACCGGAAATTGTCAATTTAAAAAGAACAAGAAAAACAGAACAACTTCAAACAAAAAAATGAAAGTGAGCCATCATACTAACGGACGGTTTCGGTTTGGCAAGGGCTTATTTGAAATTTATTTTTAAAAACCAGAAAGAGATGTTCCGGTTCTTTTTTGCAAATGATTACTATTTGAAAAGACTGGAATGGGAACCTGTACGGGCCAAATACAACTCATTCCCCTCAATGCGGTAAATAAGAAGCCAATCCGGTTCAATATGAACCTCTCTATAATCTTTCCAATTCCCTTTCAATGAGTGGTCCTTATGTTTTTCAGGCAACGGCTCCTGCCGCTGGAGAGATTCTATCAATGCCTGCAGCTTAGCCAAGTCTTTCCCCTGCTTCTTTGTTCTCCGCACATCGCTTCTGAACTTCCTAGAGGGAACAAGTGCGAGCATGACTAAATGCCGAAATCTTCAAACATTTCCTCAACACTGCTATAGCGCGTCCCTCCGCCAGCCTCTAATTCCTTCATGGCTTTGGCCGTGGCAGCATTAGGCACTTTGACAATAAATGGCAACTGCTTTTCCTCTGCAACCCGCAATAACAACAGACGAATCGCATCGGAAATTGTCAAACCCATAGCTTCAAGCACTTCCATAGCTTCTGTTTTGACATCGCTGTTAATTCTAGCACGTACAACAGTATTGTTGCTCATATCGAACCTCCCAAATCTGTAGCATTATTGTAGCTACAACCGCCGCCATGTCAAATTCTCATCCGCAGTCTTTAAAAACTTCCTCGACATCGCCATATATAACACACAATCCCGATTCAGAGTTCCCGAGGCCAACTCATCTCTTGAATTTAGGGAATGAATACGTACAATTTTCCCTTCGAAAATACCGCGGGACAAGGAAACCCCGCCGCGACCTCCCCGAAAACATGCGAAAAGAACTTCCCAAGATAAAAATCTATAATTCTCTCTCGCAGAAAAAAGAAGATCTCGTTCCCTTTGAGGGAGACAAGATCCGTATGTACGTGTGCGGCCCCACGGTATATGATTCAGCCCACCTGGGACACGCCCGCTCCGCCGTGTCTTTTGACATAATACAGAGATTCCTTAGATACGCCGGCTACGACGTGCTGTTCGCAAGGAACTACACCGACATAGACGATAAGATAATAACTCGTGCAAACCAGGAAGGGGTAAGCTGCGATGAGATATCCGAGAAATACATAAAGGAATACAGAGAGGACATGGCCTCAATAGGGGTTGAGACTCCTGACGTCGAGCCCCGGGTAACCGAGCATCTGGAGCAGATAATAGCTCTTATAGAGAAGATAATAGAAAAAGGCTTCGCTTACCGCTCGGGCAACAACGTATTTTTCTCCGTGAGAAAATTCCCGGACTACGGAAAGCTCTCCTGCAGGTCGCTTGATCACATGCTTGAAGGCGTGAGGATAGACATTAACGAAGAAAAGGAAGACCCTCTTGATTTCGCGCTCTGGAAGGAGTCAAAACCCGGCGAGCCCGCATGGAAGAGCCCGTGGGGGGACGGAAGGCCCGGATGGCACATAGAGTGCTCCGTTATGAGCATGGAGTACCTGGGAACGAACTTCGAGATACATGGAGGGGGAAAGGACCTCATTTTCCCGCATCACGAAAACGAAATAGCCCAGTCAGAGGCCGCCTCTGGAGAGCCGTTCGCAAAGTACTGGCTTCATAACGGCCTCATAAGAATAAACAAGGAAAAGATGTCAAAGTCCCTGGGAAACTTCTTCACGCTGTCTGAGGCAACGAAGAGATGGTCCCCCGAGGCCATAAGGCTTTTCTTTCTCTCGCACCACTACCAGAACCCCGCAGACTTTTCAGAAAAAAGCATGCACGACAGCGAGGCGGCGCTTGAGAGGATATACCTCACCCTGCTGAGAGCCGCCGAGGCGCGGGAGGCAAAGGGTTCCGATCCCGCACTCGAGGGTTCGATCAAAAAATTCGAGGAGGATTTTCACTCCTCGATGAGCGATAACTTTAACACCGCTGACGTGGTGGGAAATCTCTTTGACCTGATACGCTCGATTAACAGGTCGCTTGACTCCGTGGGAAAGACTCAAAGCGCAACCCTTGCGCTTGAGAAGATAAAGGAGATATGCGGAGTGCTCGGAGTGCTCTCAGAGGAACCGGCCGAGTACATGGAGAGAAGAAAGTCCGCCGCGAATCTCTCGGACATAGACCCCCTTGAGATAGAGAAACTGATAGAAGAGAGGAACTCGGCCAGAAAGGAAAAGAACTGGAAAAAGGCCGATGAAATAAGGGACTACCTAAGCTCCAAGGGAATCGTGCTTGAAGACCGCCCGGGCGGAACCGACTGGAAAGCGCAGAGGTCCTGACGCTGCTCCATGAAGAAATATCGTCTTTTCTTGCTTCGTGAAAGCTCCTAGCACACAGTCGGACGAAGCGGGAAAAACACGTACAGGAGGCAACAACTATCTGGGGAGCAATTATTGGAGACATCGCAGGTTCCATCTATGAATGGAACCCTATCAAGACGAAGGAGTTTCAGTTCCTCGCAGACCACTGCTTCTACACCGACGACTCGGTGTGTACAGCAGCGGTCGCTGAGATCCTGCTTGACAACCTGCCCGCCGCGCCCACTCTGCAGCAATGGTGCCGGGATCATCCGGACCGCGGCTACGGCGGCATGTTCAGAAACTGGATCATGCTCCCTGATCCCGAGCCATATCACAGCTATGGAAACGGAGCGGCAATGCGAGTGTCGCCATCTGCCCTCCTTAACCGAAGCCGTCCGCTTGAAGAGGCTCTTAAGGCCGCCGACCGGGTAACCGAAATCACCCACAACCACCCCGAGGGAATAAAGGGAGCTAGGGCCGCCACGCACGCCATCTGGCTCGCCTTTCAGGAATATGGACCGGAGCACATACGCCGGACCATCGAACGCGAATACGGATACGATCTCTTCAGGACAGTCGACCAGGTCCGACCTGGATACTCCTTCAATGAGACCTGCCAAGGAACCGTTCCCGAAGCTATCACGTGCGCGCTTGAATCGACGAGTTTCGAAGACGCCATTCGAAACGCAATCTCACTTGGAGGGGACTCCGACACGCTTGCGGCGATTGCGGGACCGATTGCCGAAGCTATGCACGGGATTCCCCATGACTTGGTGGCAATAGCGATGGACCGGCATCTCACCAACGACCCGGACATTGTCAACGTGATGACAAGAATGTACGAGGCGGGGGTCTGAGCTGGAAAACAGCTGGAATTTTCTCTTGGAAAACCATTTCCGGGCTTGCGGCAAAATGTCTCAAACGGCATGTTCTTTACTTTTTGCCATAAGGTAAAGAATATGCTATCCTTACCATTACCGACTTTGTAAAGAGGTGCAAAATGCCAAAAGTCAGCGGTAAAAGACAAATCACGCTCCCGGCCAGCCAGTGCAATCAACTTGGCATTAAGCCTGGTGACGATATTGAAACCTTTGTTGCTGATGGCCGCTTAACCATAGTTAAAAAGGTAAAAGGGTCCGCCCGGAACCTGCTGCAACACGTTAAGGGTGATCCTTCAATAACAGATCAGGAATCTCTGGAAGACTCCCTGGGTTCATGATCGCGGTCGATACCAATGTGCTGTTGCGTTATCTGCTGAATGATGATGCGGCGCAGGCCGATACAGCGGCCAGTCTGATCAAAGGCGCAGATACGGTTTTGATAACTGATGTGGTGCTGGTAGAAACCCTCTGGACCTTAAGCGGGAAGAAGTACCGGCTTAACAGAAATCAGCTGGCCGCGGTGGTTCACGCATTATTTGAGGAACCGAACATACGCTTTGAAGACGGGCCGGCCGTGTGGATGGCTTTAAATGACTATCGAGAATCTGACGGAACTGATTTTGCGGATTCTCTGATCATAAATAAGGCCCGCGCGGTAGCCAAAGCGCAGGGCGGTTCATTTTCCGGTTCCTATACTTTTGATAAAGCCGCCCAGAAGCTGCAAGGGGCAAAAAAACCATAGAACGGTTGTTGATCACGCATCCTTCCCTGCAACTCAACCAAGTCCGACAAAGACGGGTTCAGATTAAACACACAGAGTATTGAAAAAGACCCCAAACGTCCGGGCTAAATATAGATTCCCATGTATTCCATGGCCCTTTTGACGTTCGCCGGGCTCTGGGTCTCCCCCCTGCAGCTGTACCAGCAGGAAGTGCACTTGGTTTTTTCGTAAAGGTCCGGTTTGTATTCGCTGTAGTGGGCGGCGACGGGCATCTCGGAGCAGCGTTTCAGGTGCCCGCTCGGGGTAACGTGTATCTGGTTGAGGCCGGCCAGGCAGTCGGGAACGCTTCCCCTCTCGAAATAGCCCGGGATTTCCCTCAGGTAGTACTCGGTTGAGAGTATCGTTCCCTTCCACTCCTTTCGAAGCGCGATCAGTTCCTCTACAAGGTCGCTTACCTTCGAGAGGGCTTCTTTTTTCACGAAGTGGTCTTCGTTGTTGGTTTTCATGACCGAGTAGGAACTGAAGGATATGGCTATTCCCCACTCCCTGGCCTTCTTCGCTATCTCGACCACCTCGTCGAGGTTGTCTTCCATTATTATGGTGTTGAGCACGAGGCTTTTGTCAGGAAACCGCTCCGCCAGTTCGGGCAGGGTTTCCGACAGTTTTTTCCAGAGACCCGGAATGCCCCTGTATGTGTCGTGCTTTTCGCCCGGAAAATCAAGGGAAACGGCGATCTGGTCCATCCCCGCGTCGAAAAGCTCTTCGGTTTTCTCTTCGTTAAGAAAATCTCCCTTGGTAACCATGGAAGTGAAAATGAATATCGAGCATCCCTTTATCTGTCTCACGATATCGGGAAGGTCCTTTCTGATCATGGGTTCCCCGCCCGTGATAACAGTAACGAGGGGGTTTATCTTCTTTATTACCGGAGTGTAGTCGGAAAGACGCTCCTCGTGCTTTGTCTGCCAGTAGTCGCAGAAATCGCAGCGGGCGTTGCAAAGCTTTGTTATCTCAAGATTGAGGAGTTTCGGCCTTCCTGTGGCCTTGATGTAGAAATATTTTAATGTGCCGCTTAGGGCCTGTCTTGGATGTATCATCAACTCTATCCTTCCCGTCTATTATAAATTATCCGCGTGATTTACCAAACGCCTACGTAAAACTGTATAATTAATGAAGAAACCAAGGGGAGGTAAAGCACTTGTCGGTAAAAACAATAGAAGTTGAAATCTACCAGTGTGATCACGTAAGTCCCGGAGGGGAGCGATGCGAACTTTCGGGAGAAAGAAACCAGATCAAGCAGTGCGTCAGGTGCGGAATGGATATCTGCAGTCGCCACTACCAGCTGATCACGGTTAACCGAAGCGGCGGCACCCTTCTTTCCTACTACTTCTGCTTCGATCACGCAGAGGAATTCATCAACTCGCATATAGAGGACCTCGGAGACACAAGACCCACCGGAGCGGGCGGTATGGGGAAATAGGCAAACCCTGGGAACCAGCCCCAGAGAACCATGAAACTCTCGACCAAGCAGATCTCAAGGGAAATAGACCGAAGGACGATTGAGGAATTCGGAGTTCCGGGCGTCGTGCTGATGGAGAACGCCGGAAGAGCGGTGGCGTCGGCCATCCTCGCCGAGTGCCCCTCCGCAAAGAAGATGGCGGTTGTCTGCGGCGCCGGAAACAACGCCGGGGACGGTTTTGTAATCGCGCGCCATCTTATTTCCTCGGGAAAAGAGGTAAGCGTCCACATCACGGAGAAAAAGGAACGCTACAGGGGTGACGCGAAAACAAACCTCGACTCGCTTCTCGAGATCGAAGCCGACGTAAGGGAACTCGGCGGAAAACTCCCCAGAATAAAAGACACTGAAGTCATAGTCGACGCCATCTTCGGTACCGGGCTCGACAGGGATGTGGAAGGATTTTACGAGAAACTTATAAAATTCATAAACCGCCAGAGCGCCCGGCGTATTTCCGTGGACATACCCTCGGGACTTGACGCCGACACGGGGCGGCCTCTCGGGGCGGCGGTGCAGGCAGACGTCACGGTCACCTTCGCCCCGGCCAAGCTCGGGATGTGCGTTCACCCGGGAGTGGATTACACAGGAAAGCTCTGCGTAACGGACATAACAATCCCCAGGACGCTTTGGGAGAATCTTCCCTTTGAACTTCTCACGTTTCAAAAATGCCGGGGACTCATTAAAAAAAGGGCCTCCGATTCACACAAGGGAACCTACGGACATCTTCTCGTGCTCGCCGGCTCTCCGGGAAAAAGCGGGGCCGCTGTCCTCTCCGCCGAGGCGGCGCTTCGCGCCGGAAGCGGACTCGTAACCTTGGGGGTTCCGGAAAGCATATCCTCGGCTGTCGAGGAAAAGACAACAGAAGTGATGTCCGTTTCGCTTAAAGACTCAAAGGACGGGACTTTCCATCCCGACGCCCACGAAGAGGTGCTCAGGGAACTTGAAGGGAAAAAGACGGCGCTTGCCGTCGGCCCGGGGATATCGACCTCAAAAGGCACGGGAAAGTTTCTTGAAAAAGTGATAACCCGGTGCGAAGTGCCGGTTGTGCTTGATGCCGACGCCCTTAACATAATTTCAAAGAACCCCGATATGCTCAGGAAAACAAAAATCCCCGCGGTAATAACTCCGCACCCCGGGGAAATGGCAAGGCTCTGCGGCGTAAGAACAAAACAGGTGCAGGATGACCGCGTCGGGATCTCGACCCGGTTTTCCGAAAAATACGGATGCTACGTTGTTCTTAAGGGAGCGAGAACGGTCGTCTCCACCCCCGACGGGAAAGTGTTCATAAACCCGACCGGAAATTCCGCCATGGCCACGGCCGGAACCGGAGACGTGCTTACGGGAATAATCGGGGGACTTGCGGCCCAGGGATACGACCCCCTTCAGTCCTGCCTGCTCGGCGTTTTTCTCCACGGCCACGCGGCCGACCTTCTTTTAGAAGAGACGGGCACCGCGGGCTTTACCGCCTCTGAAATATCGCGTAAAATCCCCGCTTCAAGAAATTCCGTCATCTCATCCACGAAAGAAAGGCACTTCGCCACGGTAAGATAGTTCCCATGGACCCCGCATTCCTACTAGAAGTAAGCAAACCCGAGCAGACTATGCTTTGCGGCGAGATAATGGGGAAACTCATACCCCCGGGCTCGGTTGTGGGACTCACGGGAGATCTCGGCGCGGGAAAAACGGTTTTCGCCAAGGGTCTTGCCCGCGGCCTGGGAATAGAGGAGGAACCCAACAGCCCCACATTCGTCATAATGAACTGCTACGAGGGCAGCGTGCCTCTTTTTCACTTCGATGTCTACAGGCTGTCGGGCGGCGCGGAGTTCGAGGATACGGGCTATGAGGAATTTTTCTACGGAGACGGAGTTTCCGTCGTGGAATGGGCGGACAAGGTACGGGATGTATTACCGGGAAACGCTGTTATAATTGATATCCAATTCCCGTCCCAAGGGGACGAGGAATCGAGAACAATAAAGGTTGCAGGTAAGGGAAAATGGCTCTTGTCGTTCAGAAATACGGCGGAACAAGCGTTGCTAGCATCGAAAAAATAAGGCGCGTAGCCGAGCACATAGTAGCAACGAAAAAGAAGAAAAACGACGTGATCGCGGTGGTCTCCGCCATGGCGGGGGAAACCGACAGGCTGGTCGGCCTCGCAAAAGAGGTGATGGATCCCCCCGATGAAAGGGAGTTTGACGTGATAACCTCAAGCGGGGAGCAGGTATCTTCCGGCCTTGTGGCCATGACGGTAAAATCGCTCGGGCAGGACGCGATATCTTTCCAGGGACACCAGATAAGGATCACCACCGACAACATTTACTCCAAGGCGAAGATAAAATCGATTGACGACAGAAACATCCGTATTGCCCTGGGTGAAAAAAAGGCGGTCGTAGTAGCGGGATTCCAAGGAGTCGACGAGAACGGGAATCTCACCACGCTCGGGCGGGGAGGCTCCGACCTGACCGCGGTGGCGCTCGCGGCCGTGATGGGGGCCGACGCGTGCGAGCTCTACAAGGACGACGTGGACGGGGTTTACACCACGGATCCCGGGATCTGTCCCGACGCAAGAAAACTCAGCCGGATTTCCTATGACGAGATGCTCGAAATGGCGTCTTTGGGCTCCAGGGTGCTTCAGGCCCGCGCGGTGGAATTTGCAAAAAAATTTAAAGTGCCTATACATGTTAAGTCAACTCCAAGGCCCGGGGAAGAGGGGACGTGGGTTGTGGATGAGGAAAAAGTTATGAAATCCATGGAAGAAGTTCTGGTATCGGGAGTCTCCTACGACAGGGATCAGGCCAAGATCACCGTGACGCAGGTGCCCGACCAGCCCGGCATAGCGGCAAGGCTTTTCTCGTCGCTTGCCGACGAGAACATAGTGGTCGACATGATCGTTCAGAACGTGAGCACGGAAGGGTTTACCGACCTCACGTTTACCGTGCCCAAGTCGGATTTCAAAAAATCAATAGAACTCTCGGAGAAGATGGCCCGGGAGCTAGGGGCAAAGCAGGTGCTCTCTGACAACCTCATCTCCAAGATATCCCTTGTGGGAGTGGGGATGAAGACCCACTCCGGAGTGGCTTCGCGCATGTTCAGGACGCTTGCAAACGAGGGAATTAACATTATGATGATAAGCACTTCGGAAATAAAAATCTCCTGCGTGCTTGAGGAAAAAGACACGGAGACTGCCGTAAGGACTCTTCACAACGCTTTTAATCTTGGAAAAACCGATGAGTAACTCTAGAACCGTTGAGATATACGACGTGACCCTGCGCGATGGAACCCAGGGGGAAAACATATCCTTTTCCATACACGACAAGATCCGGATAACGCAGAGACTGGACGACCTCGGGGTGCATTACATCGAGGGCGGATGGCCCGGCTCCAACGAGAGGGACAAGGGGTATTTTGAGGAAGCTAAGAAACTGGGGCTTAAAAACGCGAGCGTCGCGGCTTTCGGAAGCACAAGACGCGCGAGGAAAAGCTGCGAGGAAGACGCGAGCATACAGGCGCTTTTGCAGGCTGAAACCCCGGTCGTGACGATTGTCGGGAAAAGCTGGGACTTCCAGGTCACAGAAGCTCTCAAAATAGAGCTTGAAGAGAACCTCGAGCTAGTACACGACTCGATCGAGTACCTGAAACGCCACGTGGACAAGGTGTTTTTCGACGCCGAGCATTTCTTTGACGGCTGGAAGAGAAATTCCGAGTACTCGGCGAAGGTTCTTGAAACCGCCTACGGAGCGGGGGTCGACACGGTCGTTCTCTGCGACACAAACGGCGGCTCCATGCCCTGGGACGTCGAGGGCGCCGTAAGGGAAGTTAACGGCATGTTTGATAACCCGAGCCTCGGAATACACACCCATAACGACAGTGAAGTCGGAGTCGCTAACACGCTTTACGCGGTAAGGGGAGGAGCGTCCCAGGTCCAGGGAACCATGAACGGCTACGGGGAGCGGTGCGGAAACGCCAATCTCTGCGCCATAATACCGAATATCGCCTTAAAGCTCGGGATGGATTCCATTTCCCAAGAAAACCTGAAAAAACTTTATTCGGTGTCCCATTTCATTCACGAGCTCACAAACCTTCCGCCTCTCAAGAAACAGGCCTTTGTCGGCGAGAGCGCCTTCGCCCACAAAGGGGGAATTCACGTAAGCGCCGTAATGAAGAATTCAGACACCTACGAGCACGTAGAGCCCCGCAGCGTCGGCAACAGGAGGCGGGTGCTGGTGTCTGACCTCTCCGGCCGGGCCAACATAGCCTACAAGGCCCAGGAACTGGGAGTGGAAATAGACCCCAAGGACGAAAGAATCCTGGACATACTGAACGAGCTAAAGGTTCTCGAGAACCAGGGTTACGAATTCGAGGGGGCGGACGCGTCCTTTGAACTGCTGGTGAGAAAAACCCTGGGCACCTATAAAAAGCGGTTTTATCTCAAGAACACCCGGACGCTGGTGGAAAAGCGGGAAGGAGACGAGGAGCCGCTCTCGGAGGCCACCGCGGAGGTCCAGGTAAACGGCGTCACGGACTACACGGTGTCAAGGGGGAACGGTCCCGTAAACGCGATAGACGGGGCGCTTCGGAAATCGCTTGAGAAATTCTTCCCGAGTCTTAAGACCCTGCGGCTGCTGGATTACAGGGTAAGAGTGGTGTCAAGGTCGGGCGGCACCGATTCCGTGGTAAGGGTGCTTGTGGAATCGGGAGACGGCGAGAAGACGTGGAGCACGGTGGGGGTTTCCGACAACATAGTGGAAGCGAGCTGGAAGGCTCTTGTCGACAGCATAGACTACAAGATATTAAAGGACGAGCTCGACGCCCGAGATTAGCCCTGCGCCCGTTTAGCGCTCCCTCTTTTTATTACAGCCCCAAGATGTTTGCGGTTTCTTTCCCTGGCAAGTCTCATCTGCTTCTGCCTTTCCTCAAGCGATGAAATCCTCTCGGGAGTAAGCTTTGCGTGGCAGCGGGGACAAGATATCCCCTCGCGGAATCCCTCGGATTCCCTGTCCTCCGGAGATACGGGCGCCCTGCAGTTCCTGCACGTACTCCATATTCCCCTAGAAAGGTCGTGGCCGACAGAGGTGCGGTCATCGAACACGAAACACTCCCCTTCCCAGAGGCTCTGCTCGCGCGGAACCCGCTCGAGGTAGGAAAGCACCCCTCCTTCAAGCTGATACACGCGCTGAAACCCCCTCTCAAGAAGATAGGATGTCGCTTTCTCGCACCTTATCCCGCCCGTACAGAACATCGCAACTTCCTTGTGCTCCGCGGGGTCGAGGTTTTCTCTCACGTATTCGGGAAACTCCCTGAAGTGCCCCGTCTCGGGATTCACTGCGCCCCTGAAGGTTCCAACACGGTTCTCATAATCGTTCCTCGTGTCTATAACAAGCACGTCGGGGCGGCTTATAAGCTCGTTCCACTGCTCGGGCGGTACGCGCTGCCCCGAGAGGCGCTGCGGCTTTATGCCGCTTACACCCATGGGGACCAGCTCCTTTTTAAATTTCACCTTGAGCCTGTGAAAGGGGCTTTTCTCGTTGTAACTGAGCTTGTACTGCGCGCCCGAGAGCCTCGCGTCGCTCTCAAGACAGGCAATGAGCCCCTCTACGCCCTCACGGGGACCCGCCACGGTGGCGTTTATTCCCTCAGAAGCGAGAATGAAGGTGCCGTTTATGCCGTTTTCCCCGCAAAACGAGAGCAGGGAGTTCTTTATTTCCAAGAGGTCGTCAAGATCAACGAACTTGTAGAAGGAGAGTACCGCGACGCCTTGGCTTTCGGGCCGCTTACTCATCCGCCCCTACCCCGCTCAGGCTCTCCCACATTGAGAGGTAAGCCAGAAGATGCCGGCGCCTTTCGGGACTCTCGGCCTCTTGTTTTATCATATCGCGAAGCAGGCGCTGTTCCTCTGTGTAGCGCTCCGAATCGAGGTGTCCTATCGAGCGGGCCATCCTGAGCCACAGAAGATAGGTAGTGAGAGCGTCGCACTCGTTATAAGCGACTATCTCGTCAAGTCTTCCTTCAAGCCACATTGGAGCGACCTGCTTCCCGTCTACTCCCTCCATCTTGCCCGGGATTCCGCTTACGACCGATATTTCGTGAAGAGACGGGGTGCCCTTCCCCCAGGCACTCACGCAGCGCATCAGATCGACGTTCCAGTCGCTTCCGCGGGCGAAAAAATCGGCTCCTTCCCAAGGCCTGTTGGGCCTCTGGGTGAAAAAACCGCCCCCGAGCCCGTGCTTGATCATTCTCTGGGCAAGAATCGGTATGTCGGAACCCGAGGAGTTGTACCCCACAAGCTGCGGGCGGTGCTTGTCGAGAATCCTGAAAAACTCTTCTATGATTCTTCTCTCCGAGCAATCCTCTTCAGAAGTCGGAATCGACGGAATCGAGTGAAGCTTGAGTCTTGAGACCGTTCCGCCTTTTTCTTCCTCCCGGAATACCATCGAGATGGAAACTATTTTCGAGAGGACCGTCTTGAGAAACGGCATCGGCTCTTCCTCGGTCGCCCCGCCCTGCTGCCACATGAACTCGATCACCTCGCGATCGGGCATATCCCCCGGAAGTCCGTACGCGGCCTTTCCCGACTCGGGGTCGGGAACCCATTCTATGTCGAAGGCAAGAACCCGGGATTTTACTTCTCTGAACATCCGCCGCGGTCAGCTCCTTATGTAGGTGCGCATGAAAAGTATTATCGCGAAAAGGGTCGGGACAAGCAAAAACGCCTGGGAGACAAGTATTCCCCTAAGCCTTGTTATCTCGAACCCCCGTTCAACAACCAGGGTGTAGCGGGGTGTCTGCGAAGCGGCGCTTGAGAAAGACTCGATCACGTAACCTGTCGGCCCGGGGTTTTCAAACTCGAATATCTTCACTCCCCTCCTTCCCATGTAGCTGTATCTTTTCTGAGAATCAGGCACCTTGAGTTCCACGTTTTGCGCATTGGAAGCTTTTCTCAGGTAAACAACTATCGAGCCCTGCTCAGCGGAGTCCCCGCCTGTCTTTCCTTCGTCGAAAGCGCTTTCATACTGGTGGTAGATTGAATAAAGCCCCTTTTTCTCAAGCCGGATTGAGTGGCTTCCCGGAAAAGCGTATTCGCTAAGCGTCGCGCCGAGACCGGTAAAGCTTTTCACTACGTTATAAAAGAAAAGTCCCCCTCCGAGCAGAAACAGCACTATGCAGAAAATGTAGATTCTCTTTCTTTTCCTGTCTTCCATTTATTTTATACCTGCTTAAGAATCCGCTTCGCGCGGATTTGAGATGCACGTAATTATACTGCGAAAAATCCTGAGAACCACTACTCCTAACCCAGAATTTTCCTTCTCCGGGAAAAATTCTGTTTGACAAAGCAATATAGTTCCGGGATAATCCCGCGGATATTAAATTTCTAGAGGTAGGTATTATAATGCAGGGAACTGTAAAATGGTTTAATAGCTCCAAAGGCTATGGATTTATAACATCCAACGAAGTGCAGGATGATATTTTTGTTCATTACACCGCTATTGAGGGCGAGGGTTACAAGACTCTCAATGAGGGTGACGAAGTAAGCTTTGAGATCACTCAAGGCAAGAAAGGACCCACCGCAACAAACGTTGTGCCTGTCTAAGAATTCGCTTTGCGCGGATTTGAGATCCACGCAGGTATACAGCGAAACACTTTGAGAACTACTGTATGTTTTCCTCCGCATCCAGAATTTTCTGGAAACGGGGGAAATACAGTTTGACAAAGCAATACAGGTGTGGAATAATCCCGCAAATATTAATTTAGAGGTAGGTATTATAAATGCAGGGAACTGTAAAATGGTTTAATAGCTCCAAAGGCTATGGATTTATAACATCCGACGAAGTGCAGGATGATGTTTTTGTTCATTACACCGCTATTGAGGGCGAGGGTTACAAGACTCTCAATGAGGGTGACGAAGTAAGCTTTGAGATCGTTCAAGGTAAAAAAGGACCCACCGCAACAAACGTAATAAAGACTTCCTAAGGGAATTCAGAATCCGGTTATTTTGGTTCCCAGGGAAATTCCCGCTCCTCAAACTGACGGGAAAGTTGCGTTTGCGGTTTGAAAATACGCAAATCATGTACTAACTTTAGTGTCTGAACATTTTAGATCGCAAGGAAGGTATTTAAGATGGATTTGAGCAACCAGGAGATAACAAGGTACAGCAGGCACCTCATAATGCCCGAAGTCGGCATTGAGGGACAGAAGAAACTCAAGAACTCAAGGGTCCTCTGTATCGGCGCCGGAGGGCTCGGGTCTCCGCTTGCTCTCTACCTCGCGGCCGCGGGGGTAGGCACCCTGGGAATACTGGACTTCGACGTTGTGGATTTCAGCAACCTGCAAAGGCAGGTGATCCACAGCGAGAAAACCGTTGGCACTCCCAAGGTGGAATCCGCAAGGGACCGTCTCCTGGAGCTTAACTCCGATACCAATATCGTTACCTATAACGAGATGCTGAATTCGGACAACGCCATGGACATAATGAAAGACTACGACGTTGTCGTTGACGGAACGGACAATTTCGCCACGAGGTATCTCACAAACGACGCCTGCGTTTTCCTGGGAATTCCTAACGTCTACGGAAGCATCTTCAGGTTTGAAGGCCAGGTAAGCGTGTTCGACGCTAAAAGAGGCCCCTGCTACAGGTGTCTCTATCCGGAGCCCCCTCCCCCGGGACTCGTGCCTAGTTGCGCCGAAGGAGGAGTGCTGGGAATACTGCCCGGAGTTGTGGGAACCATACAGGCGTCCGAGGTCGTAAAGCTCATAATCGGCGAAGGAACGCCGCTTATAGGAAGGCTTCTTTTCATTGACGTCCTCGAAATGGAGCCGAGGATACTCAAGCTCAGAAAAGATCCCGACTGCCCCGTCTGCGGCGAGAACGCAACCGTGACCGAACTCATAGACTACCAGGAGTTCTGCGGCATCGGCCGAGGCGAAGAGCCTGAAGAGGAAAAACCCAAGGTCGAGGAGATAACCGTTGAGGAATTCAGCACTATCAAGGAAAACAAGGCCGACTTCGTTCTGATCGACGTGAGGGAGCCCCATGAGTACGAAATATGCAGCCTAGAAGGATCAAGGCTCATTCCCCTGGGCGAACTCAAGGACAGAACGGACGAACTTGACCCCAAGGACGACATAGTCGTTCACTGCCACCACGGCGGGAGAAGCATGAAGGCTGCGACTTTCCTTGTCGAGCAGGGTTTCAGCAAGGTTAAGAACCTCAAGGGCGGCATAGACGAGTGGGCTGAGAAGTACGACTCGGAAATGGCCAGGTACTGAGAATCAGGGGTTTCAGGGAGAGGGAGAAAAACTCTTTTTCCTGGGCGGAGAGGGAATCGAACCCTCACGGGCCAAAGCCCAACGGCTTTTGAGGCCGTCGCGTCTACCTATTCCGCCACCCGCCCTTAAGATAGGGGACTATTATTCTCGCTAAACCCGGAGAAATCAACAGGATCACTCCCCGAGAAAATAAAACCCGAACGCCGCTATCACTATGCAGTGATCTATGGTGCCTTTCCTTATGTATCGTTTTATTTCCTGCGGAGAGACAAGCAGGGTTTCTATGTCTTCTGTAGTGTCAAAAGACGGTTCCGACGTCCGCTCACAGTCAGATGCGAGGAAGGTATAGCAGGAGTTTGACATGAATGCAGGGTTCGGCCTGACGCACCCTATCTGCTCCCACCTAGTGGAGCTAAATCCCGTTTCCTCAAGCAGTTCCCTTCGCGCGCACTGAACGGGACTTTCTCCCGGGTCGATCATTCCGCCCGGAATCTCAAGCGTGATCTCCCCGGTGCCGTGTCGGAACTGTTTTATCAAAATGATTTCACCAGAGGTCGTAACGGGGATAATGTTAACCCAGTCGGGAGCGTCCATCACGTAGAAGTCGTGGACGGCGCCGTCTTCGGGCGAGACGGCGCTTTTCTTTCTCGTCGAGAAAATCCTGTAGTCGTTAAGCGGAGTGCTTTTTTTAAGCTTCCATTTTTTCGGCATTTCTGTATTTTAATAAACCCGATTCTCTTGTTAAACTAGAAAGAGTTTCTCACAAACTGCGGGAAATTGTTTATAGAACTCCTGAAAAAACAACAGTTTCGCAACGTCGTCAGAATAAAATACACGGAGAGATGACCGAGTGGCCGAAGGTGCACGCCTGGAAAGCGTGTAGGGGGTTTACGCTCCCTCGTGGGTTCGAATCCCACTCTCTCCGCCATTCTTTATTTATAACTCCCTGAAAATAAAACATTTCTGAAGAGTTCAAGAACAATACTCTTTATGTGTTCATACGCCGCAGCTTCGGATTCTTGGTGAAGCTGGCTCTCTCTTGTACGCTTTACCACATTACAAGTATAAAAACACCAAAAATTACTAGGTTTCGCAGGTTGGAGAGATAAAACAATGAGTACACGCAAAAAAACAACGGATGAGATTAAATGGGTAGAAAAGACTTTTGAAGAAATAAAGGATGTGGTACGGCTACTGATGAATGCCGCGCAAACCCACAAACGTGCGTCAGTTTTGTGTATGGAGAAAGCTCGCGCCAATCGTTTTACTAATCCCGAGCGTTTTAATGTTGTAGATTACTTACTTCTTTCCGCTGTTTCTTTCGAACTGATTTTTGTATCGGTGGAACAATCTCTACGTCTTCTTTTTCTTCTTCTCTTTCGCATTTTTCCCAGAAACCCTGATCATGACCTGCACACCCTTTACAAAGAATTGCAGGACAGGGATACAGGTGAGGAAGGGATATCTAGAGATATAATTCAAGAAATCAACGGTTTTGGTCAAACCAAAAACATAAGACCAGTTTCTGAGGATGAGTTAATAGCTTGTCTCAAAAGACACGGTTCCTCGTATATGGACTTTAAATACTTCCACGTGGACACAAAAGGAAAGTCGAATCGGAATAAGAGTTCCGTACTTTCAGACCGCGATCTAGATATTTTCCTTTGCTTTGCGTCGGCGTTGATTTGCCTGAATATAGAGGAGATGGAAAAGCGCGGCTTCGGTTTTCCGTTTATATGGCCAGTACCTGAATCGGAAATGACAGAACGGTTGAAAGCCTTAAAAGAACGTGCCGATAATGCGTACTATATCTCAGCCATTTTTCACGATAAATAAAAACCGTGCTATGTCAACGGGGACTTTCTCCACCAAGGATGCTTTAGGAAACAAAATCATGTTATAAATCGTCTTGCGAAACAGGAGCCCAGATCTGCCTAAGTGGGAGTTTAGCACGTATGTACTCAGGTAATTCAGCGTAGTTTTTGAAAAGCGCTTTCAGCAGATCATCCATCTGCCACAGGCGGAGTTTGAAAAAATCGTCGTCAAGGTCCTTCCGTGCGGCCTTGTTCACGCCACCAATACTTACAAGCAATCCCGTCTGTGCCCCACTTTGAGAAACAGAACCTATAAGCTTGAGCACCACGTCACGATTGGCTTCACCATCACTTGATTTGACTTGAACACAGATACGATCCTCACCAAGGCCGAGAGTGCCTCCAGCGGCAAGGATATCGACTCCTCCGTCTGGTCCCGGAGGTGAAACTTTTGTCGTGTAGCCCTCAGTTTCGAGTATTTCCGCTACCAATTTGGCCAAGTCATGACCGGCAAATTGAGATTTGATCAACGAGACAATCTGCTGATTAGCTACTTCTTCAATATCAACTTCGTAGTCTTCAACATCTGATTCATCATCTACAATCTGAGTAGGAATAAGTCCTGGTTTGTTAAGAAGCGGACCTGGATCTTTTCCAGTTTCAAGAACCGCTAGTACGCGGTCAATAGCCCTGTTTCGTTTGATTTCGCAGACCGTCATAAATGCCCCGAATGAGTGACGCAAGTCCTGCTTGAAATTATCGCGAGGTACGGATTCCTTATGCCATTTGATGGAACGCGAGTTGGGAAAAATATCATTAGGGTCATCAATATAGTTGTAATCTCCGGTCACCTCACCAATTGCAATACCATCGGTAAGCTTGCGGGGCATAACTACTAAGTCACCTATCTGAATAATATTCACAAACCGGTGAAGTTGCGAAGCGTAATTTGCAATCCGATTCTTACTACTACCGGGAAATATCTCTTCAAGTCGCCTAACAATCTCACTGCGATCTTTATTACTTAGGTCTCCGATTTCACTCCAGCCGATTAGTGCTTTGTTTTGCTCAAGAGCATCTAATTCACGTTCTCCTCGACTCCCAGAGCGAATAAGCCAAAGCCTTGGTTCTTTCTGCTCTATAGCCACTTTATTTTCTCCAACCTCCTCTGTTGATCTCATACAAGCTTTGACAAAACTGTATCTGGGTAAACGATTATTCCAGACTTTGTAAAGCTTCCGTGTCCTACGTACCAATTACAAACTCAGGAAACGTATAGCAATCAATCTCAATTACTAATTATAGGGATAATGTATAGTTCTAGTTATACGGAGTAGACGTAAACGGCACCACCCCGAAGGTTTACATCAGTCAAGATAGCAATACTAACCAAAATTCTAAGCTTACTTATTTATAAGTTCTATCTTGTCTTCAAGATTCGGCACAAGACACAGGAACTCAAAAGGTTCGTCACCCTCAACTTCATACCAGTGAGGAATCCCGGCAGGAATAAAGACTACATCATCCTTCTCGACGTTATACACATCATCTCCGATTCCAATTTTTGCCCTGCCACCAAGAACATACTGCTCATGCTCAACGGCGTTGGTATGAGCGGGGATATCGCCTCCAGGCTGCATAACAAACTTTCTCATCGCGAAGTTCGGACCTTCCTCCGGACTGATGAGAACCTGCCTTGAAGTACCCTGACCTGCTCCGATAATCGTACTCTCTACGTCTTTAACCTTTTTTACGTACATATTTAAAATGTAACACAGAAAAGATGGATTGTTCTATAGATATTTAAGGGGACTATATACAATGTTACCCAGAACCTCTTGACTTCTTTTGTATGGGATAAAGGGTCTTGACCAACCGGGGCACAAGGCTTTGTGCTTTTCAGAGTAAGAACTTTCTTCCGAATCCTTGACCTTTTCTCTTGATTGTTCATGGGAGGTGAGATCTGTTGAAGTTCTGTCCGCAATCGTGCTATAATAAGGCTCGCTTGAGAACTGAGGAGGAGAGAATTATGAAGGTGTTTTTCCATCTGTTTTTTTCGATTGCCGCTGGTCTTGGGCTTCACACGCAAGCGTTCGCCCACGAGTACAGGGGTTTTTCCCATAATCCGGATCTGGACATAAGTGCGGAGAGCGTTGGGGTTGCGGATGAGGCTTCCATAACAAAGATGGCCGTTCACCTGGCAAAGCATATTGAGCTGATCCAGGCTTCGGACCTGAGCCAGCCGGAGCAGGCAAAGGAGCTCGTGATACTTGGGCAGAGGACCAGGGAGCGGGGAATCTTCAACAATGGCGAGGTTTACTTCGTGCTTGTAAACCCCGAGGGATACATAGCGAACCACGGGATTTATCCCGACCTGCATTTCAAGAAGTATTTCCCTTCCTTCGAGTTCAAGGACCGCGATGGCATGACAACCGGGACCATGGAAACCCTGCTTGCGAGCGAGGCTCCGACATGCGTGAATTACCACTACGGCGGAGAAGACAGGGTGGCGTGCGCGATGGGCGTGAGGGTTTTTTCCGCGGGTGGCGCCGTAATCAACCTGATGGGGTTTCACCACGCGAGGGATGACTACGACCTGATCGAAGAAGACAACCCCAACTGCGATGTTCCCCTCTATAGCCTTCCCGTCACCGCGGGGCAGGTTGACGGTGAGCAGGACCCGCAGAGGAAAGAAGAGCTCCTTGTCGAGTATGTAAAGGCCGTTGCCGAGAAGTTCAAGCAGCGTAGCGGCGCGACGGCACTGCAGCTGTTCCAGCAGGATCCCGCGCTTGTCGCCCTTGGCGGAGGGCTTGTTCCGGACAGCACGCCGGAACAGGTGGAAGCGGCCGCGAAAGAGCTTGGGGAGAGGTCCGTCCGAATATCTCTCGGGACGACGAGCTGTCTCGGTAGTGGAGACTACAAAGAGGGCTCCATATATGCCTTCATGTTCGCTCCCGAGGATGGCACCGCGGTCATAAACGGGCTTGACTTTCACCGCTACGGAGTAAGCGTTTCACTAACCGACCCGGATCCGATTCAGTGCGATGGAGCGAATCTCCTCGAGGCTTTTCGCAACGCGGCGACGAATGGAAGCGGAAATCTCATGGATCTGGCGGAGGGAAACAGCGGCTTCGTCACATATCACTGGAAGAATCCGACGCTCACCGATGACGGCAACCAGAACTACCTTGAGAAAGGCGAGATTCCCGGCTTCTCCATAAAGAAAAGCTATTTTGAAGTGGTAGACATAACGCCGCCCGAGCTTGCCACCCTCGGCACTCCTCCGCTCTGGCGCATAGTCGGCTCGGGAATCTATCTTGACGACGCCGAGTATTGCGAAGAAGGTGACGAAGGGTGTGCAATAGCTTCTACGGCCCCTGTGTCCGGAAGCGCTTTGCTCAACCTGCTTGTGATAGCGGCTGTCGTTTTATCCGTCGTTGCGGGGAGGCAGAGGAAAAAACTCGATATTTAAGGGGATGAAATACGATTCCAGCTAACCTTAACGGGTGGTATTATCCCCCTCTTCCTGTCTTTTTCTGCAGGGTTCTTAGGGCCAGGGTTTTTGATAAAAAATGACTTGACCGCATTGCCCATTGCTATGTCTATCAACTTTATGAATTTCGGTTTCTTTGGCATTCTTCCTTACTCGGTTCACCGTACTTAGTCTTTATTGGGAAGCCCGCTAAGTTGAAAATTATTACAAACTTTGTGGTATAATCGGGCAAAAAAGGAGGAGCCATGAACCTAAAAAACCTAAAGAAAAATACCAATAGTCACAAGATTCTCCCTGTCGTTGGGGCGGTAATGGCCCTATTGTTTCTTTGCGTATTACCCGGCAACGTGCAGGCGCAGAGTGAGTCAGAAGCAACTTTGCTTCCATATATCTACGTGATAGGTTCGCGACGGCCCGTTCGCTCAACCACTGACACCGCTTCTCCCGTAGACGTCATATCAGGCGAAGATTTTACAGATCAGGGAACTGGAGACATGTCTAACCTCCTTCGTACCCTCGTTCCCTCGTACAATGTCGGGCCGAATCCAATCAGCGATGCCGCCACGTTCATTCGTCCCGCCAACCTGCGGGGTCTTGCGTCCGATCAGTCTCTGGTTTTTGTAAACGGAAAACGTCGCCACAGGGCTGCTGTCATCACCTTTCTTGGAAACGGTGTTTCTGAGGGAGCGCAGGGTCCGGACGTAAGCGTCATTCCGGCAATTGCGCTTGATCGCGTCGAGGTTCTTCGCGACAGCGCCTCCGCACAGTACGGTTCCGACGCCATCGCCGGCGTAATCAACTTCGTGCTCAAGGACAGTCCGGACGGTGGAACTATAGAAACCCAATGGGGACAAACGTACGAGGGTGACGGAACCGAGTATCGAGGCGCCTTCAACATCGGCGTACCCGTTACTGAAAGCGGTTTTGCCAATCTCAGCGCCGAATGGCGCGAATCCGGACCCACGGTTCGCAGCGTGCAAAGAGACGACGCGGCTCATCTGGTCGCTGCCGGAAACACCCACGTCCGTCAGCCCTACGCCCAGATATGGGGAGACCCCGACATAGACGGCGACATAAAAGTTTTCCTTAACTCAGGCATTGAGATAAGTGAACATTTAGAATTCTATGCGTTTGGAAACATAGCCAGACGGGAAACCGAAGGTGGTTTCTTTTTCCGAAACCCCGAGACACGCAAGGGAGTAAATGTGGACGGAGACGGCAATCCTCTGGAATACACGCTGCCCTCAGGCGAGATTTTCCGGTGGAGCCAGAGATTTCCGGGCGGTTTTACGCCCCAGTTCAAGGGAGAAGTAAATGACAAGGCTGCAACGCTTGGTTTTCGCGGCTCTTTGGCCTCAGGTCTAACATACGACACAAGCTACACAATTGGACGAAGCCGGGTGGATTTTTTCATCAGAGATACCATAAACTCCAGTTTGGGACCGGAATCGCCTACGCAGTTCGAGCTCGGTTCCTATATACAGACCGATCAGACCGCAAATGCGGACCTGACTTACAAATTCGGCGTTCCGATGTTTCATTCGCCGCTTCACGTCGCCACCGGTGTTGAATGGCGTAGTGAGAATTTCGAGGTCCTCGCGGGCGAAAGAGCCTCATGGGTCGCAGGTCCCCTGGCGCAGGCCGGCTTCGGTATCGGCGCCAACGGTTTTTCCGGTTTTTCCGATCGGGTAGCCGGTGAGTGGGACCGGTCCAACATTGCCGCCTACGTTGATCTCGAAGCAGATGTCTTTTCAAATCTAACCCTCGGGGCAATGGGAAGATGGGAGAAGTTCGACGATTTCGGTTCGACAACGGACGGCAAGCTTGCCGCATTGTTTCGGGTGGTCCCCGGGTTGAGCCTGCGCGGTTCCGCAAGCACGGGCTTCAGGGTACCCACCGTGGGTCAGGAGAATATTCAGAACGTTACAACGGAGTTTCAATCCGGAGGATTGCGGCAGATAGGAACCATCCCCGCTACCTGCCCGGAAGCGAAACTGGCCGGCGCAGAACCTCTCGAGCCCGAAGAGTCGCTGACGTTCACTCTGGGTCTCGTGGCGGAGTCAGGTCCTGTTTCGCTCACGGCGGATTATTTCAACATCAGGGTAAATGACCGCTTGGGGAAATCAAAAGACATCAGAATCAACCGGCGAATTCAAGGCAGCTGCCTTGAAGCTCAGGATGTACTTGAGTTCAGTTACTATGGAAACGGGTTTGATACGCGCACTAAGGGTATCGACATCGTCGCAACGGTCGATGTTTCTCCGCTGCTTGGACACGGTGAGACAAAATTTGTAGTAGTAGGCAACTGGACCGATACGCAGGTAGTCAAGCATGATCCGAACTTTCTTGATGAAAAGCGTATTCTCCAGCTTGAAAAAGTCCTTCCCGACTACAGGTTCAACGCTACGCTTCATCACGGCCGCAACGCATTGAGCGGCCTTGTGCGCCTTAATTACTTCGGTTCCTACTCAGAAACCCACGTTGACGATTTAGAGCTTCTTATCCATCCAGGCGATGAGATCACGCTTGATGCCGAGATAAGCTACCTGCTGATGAACAGTGTTGAAGTGAGCGTTGGCGCGGAAAATATCTTCAACAACTTCCCCGATAGAAATCCCTACGCCGGGGAAGTAGGGGCGAAGTATCCGGAATCTTCACCGATGGGCCTAGCCGGCGGTTTCTACTACGGAAGACTCCGTTACCTGTTCTGAGTGAAGAGGCCACAGAAGGGTTATGAACCCGATAATCTGCCAATGATGACGGCAACAAACGCAACAATACCGCTCGTTGTTTCCGGAGCGGCTATTTTATGAAAACCATCTCGCTGTCTTTATTCGGCAGAACCGACAGAATCTCAAAAGGTTCTTCTCCGTAAGCTTCATACCAGTGCGGCTCTCCGGCGGGGATGAAGACAACGTCACCCCTTGCCACTTCATAAACCTGATCCCCGATTCCGACCCTTGCCGTGCCGCCAAGGACATACTGCTCATGCTCGGCGCCGCTTGTATGAGCGGGAATGCCGCCCCCGGGTTCAATGACAAGCTTCCTCATAGAAAAATTAGGACCCTCCTCGGGACCTATGAGCATTTGTCTTGAAACGCCGCTTCCCGACTCCAAGACCTCGCTCTCTATATCGTCAATTCTTTTTACATGCATGCGCTTTTACCTCCAAACTGAATTCTGACTTTTACTTATAGTATCCCATGATTTTATATACAGATAATTTATTAAAATCTTATTTATCTTTCGTTCAATGCAGGTGAAGCATCGCCGGGAAATAAGCAAAGTGGATGAGAAAAGACGTCCAGGGGGAAAATCCGCCAACCGGCATATCGCATCATTTTCCCCTGATATAAAACGAAATTCACAACCGCGCATTTCTAAAAAACCCGTTTTTGTGTAGATTGATTAGCTACGGAACCGCGACGGTTCATCTCTTTGGAGAACAATCCAGTGGCCGGGCCCGTACGACTGGGGCTTGCGAACCCCGCCAGGCCCGGAAGGGAGCAACGGTAGCAAAAACCTCCGTGCGTTACGGATACCTGGTCGCTGGTTTTAAAAAAAATATGGCTTATAGAGTACTCGCCCGCAAGTGGCGCCCCCAGACTTTCGAAGACCTCGTCGGTCAGGAATTCCCCGCCGTAACCCTCAGAAACTCAATCGAGTCCGGGAAGATAGCCCACGCGCTGCTTTTCGCCGGCCCGAGAGGCACGGGCAAGACATCCACGGCGAGAATTGTCGCCAAGGCCGTAAACTGCGAGAAAAAAGACGGGAGTAAGTACCCCTGCTCAACCGATCAGTGCTCAATCTGTGAGGGAATATCGGAGGGAAAATCGCTTGACGTGCAGGAGATTGACGCCGCGTCACACACGGGCGTGGCCGACGTTCGCGAGATCATAGAGAGCGTTAAATACTCCCCGGCTTCGGCAAGAAAGAAAGTCTACATAATCGACGAAGTGCACATGCTCTCCCAGTCGGCCTTCAACGCGCTTCTTAAAATAATGGAAGAACCCCCCGAGCACGCGATTTTCATACTGGCGACCACCGAGGCCCACAAGGTTCCCCCGACCATCATGTCCCGCTGCCAGAGATACGACTTCAAGAAGATACCGGTCGAGAAAATAAAGGAATCCCTCGACAAGATAACAAAGGCGGAGGGAATAAAGATCGACACGGAAACCCTCTACCTGATCGCGAGGGAATCGGAGGGAAGCATGAGGGACTCGCTGAGCCTGCTTGACCAGCTGACGGTGTCCTTCGAAGACAAAATAACCCACACAGACGTGATAAGCCTGCTCGGCATACCGGATAACGAGTCGCTTAAAAACATCCTTAGAGCCGTTTTCGCCAAGGAGCCGGCAAAATGCGTGGAGCTTGTGCGAAACGCCGCGTCGAAGGGGATAAGCCCGAGGAGAATGGCCCAGGACATCATCTACATGATGAGGAACCTGCTCTACCTTAAGATCTGCGGCAAGGATTTTGTTTCCGACCTGTCCCCGGATGAAAAAGACGAACTTTCAGAACTTGTAAAGAACGAATCCACGGAAACCGTGGAACTCCTTTTTAACGTAATAATCGACGGGGGAGAGAAAATACGCGGCTCCTTTTACCCGGAAATCGTTCTTGAACTTGCGCTTGTAAAGATGAGCACGGTCGGCAAAGTCGAAAAGATAGACGATATTCTGAAAAGGCTTGAGAGACTGTCTCCGCAGGATTCCGGCACGGGGAAAACACCGAGTCCCCCGGGAGGGCAGAGGGAAACCGCGGCGCGCGGTCCCGAGAAACGGCAAAATAAACCCGCAGAGAAAAAGAGCAGGCACGTTGAAGAAAAAGACGCGGGCGAAAACGAAAAAACGGCAAAGCAAACACCCGCGGCCGCGGCCGGGGAGCAAACCTCGGGCGGCGGTCCCGCAAAACAGGAAATCGTTGACTTTGTGCACGGCAAAGACAAGTTTTTAGCAAGAAAGCTTGCCCAGGCACACCTCCTTGAAGTAAGCGGGGACCGGGTGAGCGTGAAATTTCTTAAAAACGGCATAAATCATGAAAAAGAGCTTAAAAAATCGAGAAAACTAAGAGATATACTAAGGGAAATGCTCGGCGTTGAGAAAATAAGGCTCGATATCGACACCGTAAACGAAGAGGGAATTAACGGGACCGGTGGTACTAAGAAAAAGCCTGATCCCGCGGAAGATGAGATAGTTAACTACGCAATCCGGCAGTTTGACGCCAGCGTGATAAAAAGAAAAAATTTAAGCCAGGGGTGAAAAGATGAAATTAGGCGGAAACATGAAGAACATCATGAAGCAGATGGGGAAGATGAAGGAGCAGATGGAACGCCTTCAGAACGAGGCAGGGGAAAAAACCGTGGAAGCTTCTTCCGGGGGCGGAATGGTCACGGTTATCGCAAAAGCAAAGGGGGAAATAGTATCAATAGTAGTAGAACCCGAAATAATAAGCGAAACCGACGTTGAGATGCTCCAGGACCTTGTGACCGCCGCCGTAAACGAGGCCCTTTACAAGGGACAGGAGCTTATGAAAGACGAAGTCTCGCGCTTCACCGCCGGCATGGGACTTCCGCCGGGGCTTATCTGAGATGCAAAGAACCGGCCTTCCCGAGCCGATCTCAAGACTGATAGAAGAGCTTTCCAAGCTTCCGGGAATCGGCGAGAAAAACGCAACACGCCTTGCATTTCACATATTTCGATCATCAGAAGGCTACGCGCGCAGTCTCTCAAGCGCGATAATCAGGACCAAATCCGACGTCAGCACGTGCAGCACATGCTTTAACTTCACGGAGAAGGATCCGTGCGCGATTTGCACTGACCCATCAAGAGACAACCACATTCTCTGCGTCGTTGAAGAACCACTTGACCTGCTGGCAATTGAGAGAAGCGGGGAGTTCCGGGGAAAATACCATGTCCTCCACGGAGTAATCTCTCCCCTTGAGGGCGTGGGTCCAGAGGATCTTCGTATAAAAGAACTTCTGGCAAGAGCGGAACGCGAGGATATAAGGGAAATAATAGTCGCGACCGGCACTAACGTCGAAGGCGAGGCTACCGCTGTTTATCTTTCAAGAACAATAAAACCCCTCGGGATCAGAACCTCTAGAATAGCCTACGGAATACCCGTCGGCGGAGATATAGAGTTCATAGACGAACTCACGCTCGGCAAGGCACTTCGGGACAGAAAGGAAATGTAACCCAGCGTCTCACCCGTCGCCCGTGGTTTTCCTCGATACGAACGCAGCTTCAAGAATCAGCCAGACGGCAAGAATGAGCATTATCGCCGAGAGGCTGAAAAGAAGCGTGTTATGCAGAAAATACTTAAGGTTGAAAAATATGGAGGCCGTTGTCATGGCCACCAGGAAAATCATCGGCACGAGCGTGTAGATAAACGGTTTTTTCAATCTTCTCAGGTAAAGGGTAATCAGAAGCAGCGTGATTCCGGCTATCAGCTGGTTCGTAGCGCCGAAAAGAGGCCAGAGCAGAAATCCTCCCGAGCCCGGCCCCTTGCCGGGGACCTGAGCGAAAAGCGCTAGGGCAAGCGGAGGCACGATGGCGAAAAACGCCCCGATGTACCTGTTCTTAAGAGACTTGATTCCGTAGGCCTCCCCGAGTTCGCCTATAACGATCCTCTGTATCCTGGCCCCGGTATCAAGGGAAGTCGCCGCGAAACTTATCACTATCACGCTTATAAGGGTGGTCCCCAGCACCTCGGGGATATGTATTGAGGTAAGAAAGGTCGAACTTCCCATGACAAAATTCGCTATGCCGCCGCTTGATGCCGCTTCCCACGAATGATAGTGCTTGAGCCATGAACTGCGCTCTATCCCTGCCGCGACCGCGAGAGTCGCTATCATGGCTAGCGTGCCCTCCCCCAGCATGCCCCCGTAACCCACGAACCTTGAGTGCGACATCTTGTCAAGCTGCTTTGAGGTGGTTCCGCTCGCGACAAGACCGTGGAATCCGCTTACCGCTCCGCACGCAACGGTTATGAAAAGAAACGGAAACACGGGAAGCCCGTCGGCGGCAAAGTTAATGGCTGGGGCCTGCATCTCGGGATGCGCGACCATTATCCCCGTTATAAGTATCGAGAGACCCACGAAAAGATGGATTCCGTTTATGTAGTCCCTGGGCTGAAGAAGCATCCACACGGGAAGAACCGAGGCCACGAAGGAGTAGACCATTAGGATGATTACCCACGTCACCACCTGGCTTCCCATCACCTCGGGGATGGTCAGGGGAAATTTGGTGCCCGCCCAGATCATGAAGTAAAGAAGCGCAAGCGCGATTATTGACGGCCAGAGTATGGGAACGTTCTTCCTGTAGAAGAGAAATCCGATAACAAGCGCCACAAGTATCTGGAAATTCACCGGAAGCACGCTCGCGGGAAAGTTTACGAAAAGAACCGCGATTGCGTAGGCAAAAACTGCTATCACGAAAAAGACCAGAAAGCAGACTATGAGAAGAAAAAGGGTTCTTCCCCTCGGGCTTATGAATATGCCGGCCAGGTCCCCGACGGATCTTCCCCTGTTTCTTGCCGAGATAACCAGAGCGCCGAAATCATGAACGGCCCCGATGAAAATCGTTCCGAACACGACCCAGATAATCGCCGGAACCCAGCCCCAGAACACGGCTATGGCCGGCCCTATTATAGGAGCGGCACCCGCTATGGAGGCGAAATGATGGCCGAAAAGAATATGTCTGCCGGCAGGAACGTAATCCACGCCGTCTCGCAACTGGTGGGCAGGAGTAGGCTCCCCGTCTTTTACTCCGTAGACTTTCTCGGAGATGAACTTCGAGTAATATCTGTACCCGACCAGGTAAAAAGCTATTACGACTATCGCTATTACGGCTGCGTTCATCCGGAGTTCCCTTAAATCAGATAATCGGGGGTTTCATCATTATAAAGAAAAAACCGCAGGACTGAAACTGGGCTGCGCTCAACTGAAATTCTCGCGCATGTGCTCGCTTATCTCATCCCACCTGCCGTAAAGAGCAGAGAGCTTCGCCTCGAGTTCGCCCAGCTGTCTTGTTTTTTCTTCCCAGTTGGTGCCTTGGGGGGAAGTCTCGGGGTTCGCAAGAAACCTCTCCATCTCCTCTTTCTCAGTCTCGCATTCCGATATCCTGCTCTCAAGGTCCGAAAGGGCGTTTTCCATCTGTTTTTTCGAAAGAAGCGTCCAGTTCTCCATGTTCTCTATGCCCTTTTCGCGAAGCTCCCTGTAAAGCCTGTTGCGCCGCTCAGCCTCAAGGGCTTTTGCGGTTTTTTTCCTGGGCTCGTCGTTTTGCACCTCGGCGGGCATCTGCTGGTCATCTGAGTCGCGGGCTTTTTTCTCGAGAAATTCCGAGTAATTGCCTATAAAGGTCTCGACCCCTCCCCCTTCCACGTACCATGTCCTGTTCACAAGGCTGTCAATGAAATACCTGTCGTGGCTTATGAGCAAAAAGGTGCCGGAGTACTCCCCGAGGGCGTGGCGAAGCACTTCCCTCGACGCCATGTCAAGATGATTTGTAGGCTCGTCGAGAACCAGAAAATTGGAGCGGGAAACCAGAATCTTGAGAAGAGAGAGACGGCTTTTCTCGCCGCCCGAGAGAACCGAGACCTTCTTGGTTATATCGGAAGCACCGAAAAGAAAAGAGCCCAGAAGCGTTCTTGCCTCGGTCTGGGAAAAAAGAGGATAAGCTCCAATGAATTCTTCGTAAACCGTGTTCTGCGGATTAAGCATCTCGTCCTGGTTCTGCGCGTAGTAGCCCAGAGTTACGTTGTGGCCTAAGCGGCTTTGGCCGGAGAAGCCCTCCACACCGGCAACCATCTTGCAGAGAGTAGTTTTCCCCTCACCGTTTTTCCCGGTAACGGCTATCCTGTCTCCTCTTTCCACGCGAAGCGCGGGGGAGTTTTGAAAAACGACATTTCTCGCACCGCCGGGAGTTTCATACTCCTTTGAGAAATCGCTTATCTCGTAAACCACGCGTCCCGCGCGCTCGGGGGCGGGAAAATCAAACTCAAGGGTTCTTCGGGTCTCCGGGGACGGGGCTTCGGGCTCCATCTTTTCAAGCATTTTTATCCTGCTCTGCACCTGTCTTGCCTTTGAAGCCTTGTACCTGAACCGTTCTATGAAACGGCGCTGCGCCCGGAGTTTTCTCTCCTGGTTTTTGGCAGTCGCCTCGGTGACCGCGGCGATCTGCTCTTTTCTCTCAAGGTAAGAGGAATAATCGCCCCGAAACTCCCTTATCAACCCGCCTTCAAGCTCCGCTATCGTGTCAACCATGCGGTCAAGGAGATATTTGTCGTGAGATACCAGGACCACGGTTCCGCGGTAGTCCCCAAGGTAACCCTCGAGCCACTCTATGCTTTTTATGTCAAGATGGTTGGTCGGCTCGTCGAGAAGAAGAACCTGAGGTTCCAGAAGAAGTATTCTCGCAAGCTCAACCCGCATTTTCCAGCCGCCCGAAAGAGAAGAGACCTTATGGGAGAGATGTTCCCCCGTAAAACCCAGTCCGAAAAGGATTTTCTCGGCTTCGTGAACAGGTTTTTCTGAACCGTCCTCGCCTTCGCCGCGGTCGCCCGCGCGGGCCGCCGAGAGCACCGTAAGATCACCCGTTCCCAGATCCATTATCTGCGGCAGATAGCCCACAGTCAGCGCGGAGGGGACGGAGGCCTGCCCTTTTTCCGGTTCCATGAGTCCCATTACGATCTCAAGCAGCGTGGTTTTACCCGAGCCGTTCGGACCCACAAGACCGTATTTTCTTCCCTTTTTTATGCTCCACTCAAGGTTTCGGAAAAGTTCCTTGCCAGCGAAGGAATGACATATGCCTGACAGACTGATCATCTCAACAGAAATAAAAAAAACTGATGCTATTTTTCAGCGATATCAACCCTGTTCCCCGGTTGCAAGTATGGAGAAAACCTGAGTCAGAATCCAGCAATTTAATTGCGGATATGTCAGCAAGAATCATGAAGGCAATCCGGTATCATCATCGTATAGGAAGTTATCGGCTTCTGCCGCGGCAACACCGTCTAGACGCTTGGTCTTGGACCCTGCTGCTATCCTTTGAATTGCGGACAGTTTTTCGGCGGGGCTCTTTTTGGCAGCAAAGGGTCTTATTTCAGCCACGGGCCTGCCGTGCTTCGTAAGGATTACCTGTTCGCCCGCCAAGGCCGCATTTACTAGTGCGGACAATTTCGCCTTCGCTTCACTAATAGATATTTTCATTATGTCCCCCTCTCATACAGGCTATCATTATAGCTCATAACGACTGAAATCAGATACTACAACAGTTAAATGCATCTTCCCGACCACAGGCAATCACACGGTATGACAACAACAAGTCCATGAGGTAGTTTTCTAACCGGAGACCACTGTTTAGAAGTAGGATGAGATTTCACTTGCCGGTTGCAAACGAATGAAGGCACAAAAAAAGCTATCCAAAAAATCAATCGCATTCCAGATATTTCATTCGATAACGGAAGTCGAAAAAAAAGAATACGACTCCATCCAGCCCGATAACAACCCCTTTTTCGAGTTTGATTTTCTCTTCGCTCTCGAGAAATCCGGATGCGTGGGTCCCGGCACCGGATGGGAGCCGCGCCATCTTCTGCTGCGCGAGGGGAAAGAGCTTGTGGGGGCGGTTACGTTCTATCTGAAAACCGATTCCTACGGCGAGTACATATTCGACTGGCAGTGGGCGCGGGCCTATCAGGACGCGGGACTGAGATACTATCCCAAGGCGGTCGCAGGGGTGCCGTTTACCCCGGCAACCGGCCCGAGAATAATCGTTCGCGAAGACTACGATTACGAAACGTGCGCGCGAGAACTTGCAAAGAAACTGGTTGAGATATGTTCCCTTAAGAGCCTCTCTTCAATACATTTTCTGTTCGTAACAGAAGATGAGCAGGAACTGCTCTCTGACTGCGGATTCCTCTCAAGACTCACCCACCAGTACCACTGGCACAACTCGGGCTATCTCTGTTTCGATGACTTTCTCGCAGACCTCCGCTCCGGAAGAAGAAAGCAGATAAGGAAGGAAAAACGCCGCCTCGGCGACCTGGGCGTTGAGATCTCGGTGCTCGAGAAAGAACAGATACGCCGCGAGCACATAGACTTAATCTGGGAATTCTATGTGAATACTAATTCAAGAAAATGGGGGAACGCCTATCTTAACAGGGAGTTTTTCGACCTGATGTTCGAGACGTACAGGGAGAAAACCGTGCTTGTGATCGCGCGAATGGATGGCCGCCCTATCGGCGGCACAATCAACTTCAGAAAAGGCGACAAGCTCTACGGCAGGTACTGGGGATGCAGCATCGAGGTGCCGTACCTTCATTTTGAGTGCTGTTACTACAGACCGATAGAGTTTGCCATAGACAACGGAATAAATGTCTTTGAGGCCGGGGCGCAGGGCGAGCACAAGTTCCTCCGCGGTTTTGAAGCGGTACCGGTCTACAGTTCCCACCTGTTTTTCAATCCCGGGGCGCAGAGATCCATAGACAACTTCCTTCGGGAAGAAAAACCCTACATGCGCTCGCTTATCTCGGAGTACAACACACACTCCCCGCTTAAGCGGGTCCGCGGTGGCAAACCGGAAAAAATCGTATAGAATACTGCTTATGTCTGAGCGTGAGAATCCGACACATACAAAGGATCCTCAGCAGGTCGTCAGGGAGGATATCCGGGTAAAAAGGCCGGACATGTATATGATAGTCCTGCTGAACGACGATTACACCCCGAGGGATTTCGTAGTCTGGGTTCTCATGAAGGTGTTCTTCAAAAATGAAAACGACAGTAGAACAATAATGCTCGAAGCTCACACCAAGGGAAAAAGCGTTGTCGACTGCTATACCTACGACATAGCTACCACGAAGATAAGACAGGTAAAAGACCTGGCGGAGAAATACGAACATCCGCTGAAATGCATACTTGAAGTTCAAAAGGCGGGGAGCTGACATGGTAGCATCGGAAGAACTTGAAAAAACCCTTTACCGCGCCTACCAGCAGGCAAAAGACCGCAAGCACGAGTTCATCACCCCGGAGCATATACTCCTTGAGCTCACAAGGGACAAAGTCGCCGTGGAAGTGCTGATAGAATGCGACGTCGACACCGGGCTTCTCGCGAACGATCTTGAGGAGCACCTCACCAAGAACGTATCCTCGATCGATTCTCCCCATCTTCCCGAACCGACCTACTCCGAGGGAAGCAAGTACATCTTCAGAGTGGCTTCGATGCACGCCGAAAGCGCGGAAAAAAAAGAAATAACGGGGGCTAACATACTGGTCGCCATGTTCAGGGTCCCCGAATCGCACGCCGTGTACTTCCTCAATCGCCAGGGACTTACCCGGTTTGCCGTTATAAAGCATATATCCCATGGAAAAGGCGAGAGGACCGAGGAACATCAGGAAAAACCCGCAACCACCAAGGAGCAGCAGAGGGAAACAAAAAAGGCCGAGACCAAAAGCCCCCTTGAGCTTTACTGCACGGACCTGATCGAAAAAGCCCAAAACGGAAGCATCGACCCCCTCATAGGAAGAGAAAAAGAGGTCCAGAGGATAGTCCACATTCTCGGCAAGAGAAAGAAGAACAACCCTGTGCTCGTCGGGGACGCGGGGGTGGGAAAAACGGCGATCGTTGAAGGGGTGGCTCACCGCGTGGTTTCCGGAGAAGTCCCCGAAGCGATGAAAAACCTCAAGATACACCTTCTGAACATAGGGACCCTTACGGCCGGAACGAAATACAGGGGAGACTTCGAGGAAAGGCTTAACGCCGTCATAGACGAAACCAAGAAGGACCCGGACAACGTGCTTTTCATTGACGAGATTCACACAGTAATAGGCGCCGGAGCGGTTTCCGGCGGAAGCCTTGACGCGTCCAACATGCTTAAGCCCGCCCTTGCCGGAGGAGACATAAAATGCATAGGAACGACGACGCTTAAGGAATACAGGATCATCTTCGAGAAAGACCACGCGCTCTCAAGAAGATTCCAGAGAGTAACCGTGGATGAGCCGTCGGTTGAGGACTGCGGAAAAATCCTGTTCGGACTTAAACGCCATTACGAAAAGTACCATAACGTGAAATACTCCCGGGGAGCGATAAAGGCGTGCATAGAACTCTCAGACAAGTACATAATGGACAGGAAGCTTCCGGACAAGGCGATTGACATCATGGACGAGGCCGGAGCCGCCGTGAAGCTCCGCAACCCTGATCCCGAGATAACGAGACAGGTAAAAGTATCCGACATGGAGAAGCTGGTGGCGAAGATCGCGAAAATACCAACCAAGTCGGTAAAGGTCGAGGACCGGAATCTCCTCCACGACCTCGGGGACAACCTAAAAGAATTCATCTACGCCCAGGACGAAGCCATAGACAAGCTCGTAAACGCCATACAGATGTCGCGCGCCGGCATAAGCGAGCCGGAAAAGCCCGTGGGCTCCTTCATGTTTTCGGGACCTACGGGGGTCGGCAAAACGGAGCTCGCGAAAAAACTCGCGGAGATACTTGGAGTCGAATTCATACGCTTCGACATGAGCGAATACATGGAAAAACACACCGTCTCCCGCCTCATAGGCTCACCGCCTGGATACGTCGGCTACGACCAGGGAGGACAGCTTACTGAAGCCATATACAAATCTCCTCACTGCGTCCTTCTGCTCGATGAGATAGAGAAAGCGCACGAGGACATATACAACATCCTGCTTCAGGTAATGGATCACGCGACGCTCACGGATTCAAACGGAAGAAAGGTGGATTTCCGCCAGGTAATTCTGATTCTGACAACGAACACCGGATCGAGGGAAAGCATGAACAGGAACGTCGGGTTCGCGAAAAAAGAGTTTGAGGACAGGAGTCCGGAAGCCATAGACAGGTACTTCTCTCCGGAATTCAGAAACAGGCTGAATGAAATCATCAGGTTTAACCCTCTTGATATAAAGATAGTGGAGAGAATAGTTGACAAGATGATCGGAGAGCTTCAGCAGAGGCTCGTTCCGAAAAAAGTGACGATCAGTCTTACGCCGGAAGCGAGGCTTTTTCTCGCACGCAAGGGCTACGATCCCCAGCTCGGCGCAAGACCCGTGCAGAGAGTAATAAACTCCGAGGTGGCGGAGCGGCTTTCAAAGGAAATCCTCTTCGGCGAACTCTCAGGCGGCGGCAAGGCGATTCTCTCCCTTGAAGATGAACAGATAGTTCTTCGGGCGGAAACTGACTGAACTTCTCCCGGAGCGTACCCCGCGGCGGCGCGCGGCAACGAAACCCATGATCTCCATACGCGAAACTGCTAACAAAATGGTCCAGTACGTGCTTCCCGAACACTCCAACAACCACGGGACCCTGCACGGCGGAATACTTATGGACTGGATTATGCTCACGGGCAGCATCACGTCTTTTAAGTTCACAAACGGGCCTGCGGTCCTGGGAGCCACAGACAGCATAGATTTTCTTAACCCCGTAAAGATCGGGGAGATAGTAGTCCTTGAAAGCTGGGTTGAGTATGCCGGGAACTCGTCCATTGAAGTCGCGGTACGCGTGCACTCAGAAGACGGGGAGACCGACGAAAAAAAGCTCATAACCCTCTCCTACATGGCCTTTGTCGCCGTGGACGAAAACGTAAAGCCGAGAAAGATAGAAGCAAGCCTAAGCGCGTCCAGCACGGTTGAACGGGAGCTCATAGACCGGGCGGAGGAAAGGAAGACGCAAAGGCTTCCGGAAATAAAAAAAAGGCAAAGAAACGTCTCCAACGTAGCGGATGAGACGGAAAATTCGAGGCTCATCTTCAATACCACCAAGATGGTACTCCCGGAAGACGCCTTCTACGGGAAATTCATGTCCGTAGGAAAGCTCATGAAGTACATTGACGAGAGCGCCGCCATTCTGGCGAAAAGGTTTTCCAAGGGGGTTCTGGTTACGGGGTCCCTTGACGATCTTTTTTTCTATTCGCCGCTTAATGTCGGAAATCTGATTGAATTCAAGGCGGGCATCACCCATGTGGGAACAAGGTCGCTCGAACTGGCGATCAAGGTTGATTCCTATGATACACGGACCGGAGAGTCATCCCACGCGTGCACGGCCTTTCTAACCTACGTGAAAGTCGACGAAGAAGGAAACCCCGTCCCGGTTCCCGAGTTCACTCCCGAGACTCCCTACGAAATCCGCCTCTGGAAAGAAGCGGAAAAAAGGAAAGCAAGGAGAAGAGCGCGGGTGGAGAGAGCCAGGAGTCTTGCCGATGACTACCTGAACGAATACAAAAAAGTAAGCTCGAGATCAAACAAAAAGAGTTGATTGCCTTCTCCGGCGGACCTTAAGACCTGTCTTTTCTCACCCCGGAGCAAGCATACAAACACGACGGCAGAGCTATGGAAGAGAGAAAAAACCAGGCAATAGGAATTTTTGATTCGGGAATAGGAGGACTTACGGTCTCAAAGGAGATAATGAATCTTCTTTGCGGGGAGAATATCGTATATCTCGGCGACACGGCCAGAGTCCCTTATGGAACGAAATCCCAAAGAACCGTAAGAAAATACGTTGAGAGCACCACTAATTTCCTCCTGTCAAAAAACATAAAGCTTCTGGTCGTGGCGTGTAACACCGCGTCTGCCTACGCAATAGAAATGCTGAAAGAAAATCTTGAAATCCCCGTTGTGGGAGTAGTGGAACCGGGAGCGAAAAGAGCCTCGGAACTCACCGTCAACGGGAAAATAGGAGTCATAGGGACCCAGGCGACAATAAAAAGCGGTTCCTACGAGAAAAAACTGCGGGAATTCTGCTCCTCCCAGGTCGAGATACACTCAAAACCCTGCCCGCTTTTCGTTCCGCTTGCCGAAGAAGGATGGGAGAATGATGAAACCGCCGTCCTTATAGCCGAGAAATATCTTGGAGACCTCAGGGAATCAGGAATAGACGTGCTGATACTCGGCTGCACGCACTACCCCATTCTTAAAAACACGATCGCCGGGGTTATGGGAGAAGGAATAAATCTCGTTGACTCGGCCGAAGAAACCGCGAAGCAGACCGAAAACATACTAAAGTCCCAGGGGCTGCTAAGAGAAGACGGCAAGACGCGGGAGATGTCTTTTTACCTTACCGATGATTCGGAAACCTTTACCTCAATCGCGTCCAGGTTCCTCGGAAGACCCATGGAAAAAACGGAAGTCGTCGATATAGTGTGACGGGCTCCGTTACTCGGACAAGGCTTTTTTGAGTTCCTCGGTAAGCGGGGGAAGAACCTGGAAAAGGTCTCCGCAAATTCCATAATCGGATTTCGCGAAAATCGGGGCTTCCGGATCCTTGTTTATGGAAACTATAACTTTCGATGAACCCATGCCGGAGAAATGCTGTACCGAACCGGATATGGCGACCGCGACGTAGAGTACGGGAGACACCGCCTTTCCAGTCTGGCCGACCTGCATGTCATATGGACAGTATCCCGCGTCGACTGCGGCTCTTGTCGCTCCCGCGGCCGCGCCAAGCAGATCCGCGAGATCGTATATGTGATTGAAATTCTCCTCGCTCCCAAGACCCCTGCCGCCGGAAACCACCCTCTCGGCCTCGGTAAGCTCGGGCCGGTCGGATTCCTTGGTTTTCATTTCAATGACCTTGATTCTTATGTCGGCATCCGTGATCCCGGCATCTTCGTTCACCACCTGCCCCGCGCCGGCCGACTCTTCCTCCTTAAAGGAATTGGGCCTTACGGTGGCGATCATCGCGCTTCCGTCTCCGTTGAACTCCTGAGTGGATATCGCCCTGCTTGAGTGTGAATACCTTTTTATCCTAAGCCTTCCGTCGTCGGTCATGCCTATGTCAACGCAGTCCATGGCAAGCCCCGAACCCACTCCCGAAGCCACCCTGGGAATGTAATCCTCCGCAAAGGCCGTGTTGCCTGAAAGCACAACCGCGGGAGAGTGCTTCTTTATAAGTTCGCAAAGGGCCTTCACGTAACCGTCGGGATTAAAATCCCTGAGGTTGGGATTGTCAACCACGTAGATTTTCTCAGCTCCGTAGCCCGCAAGCTCAGAAGCTCTGTCCGAAACGCCGCTTCCGAGCAGCACCGCGCAGACGGGACCTCCAAGTTTTCTTCTGGCCTCGGAAAGAACCTCGAACGTCACCTTTCTTATCTGTCCGTCAGCCTTTATATCAGCAACAACCCAGATTTCACTACTCATTTAATTCAAGCCTCCTAGCGATACTTTCTGATAAAGCAATCCCGGATATCCCGGATTATATGATCTTCGCGTCATCTCTCAAAAGCTTAACGAGTTCCCTTGCGGACTCGGCAATCTCGTCTCCCTTGACCGTAGTCTCGTCGCTTCCCTTTATGATCCTCAGTTTTCTCTCCACTTCGGGAACCTCAAGACTCACTGTTTTTATCTTCGCCCCTGATTTGCCCACTGCATCCCTGCTGATGCCGAGAGAACCGAAATCCACATCGTCTAGGGAAACTGTTTTCATCGGTTTTCTCTTCGCTTTCATTATATTGGGAACAGACGCGTAGCGGGGTTCGTTCATAGCGTCGGGACAGGTTATAAGGGCCGGGAGAGAAACCTCGACGGAAACGCTTCCGCCGTCGATCTCTTTCTGGCAGACAAGCTTTTTCTCGTCCGGCTTTACGTCAATCACCTTGCTTACAAGCGCAAGGTGCGCAATTCCCAGTTCCTCGGCTATCTGTATGCCGACCTGTACGGATTCTTCGTCGATGATCTTCATCCCCGTGAAAATAAGATCCACCCCCTCAATATTTCCGAGTTCCGACGCGACAAGCTTCGAGAGGACAAGGGAATCCACGGTTTCCCCGAGAGCTTCATCCGAAACATGCACCGCGGAATCCGCGCCCATTGCAAGCCCCTGAAGCAACGCCTGTGAAGCGCGTTGCGGGCCCGCCGTAATCAGAACAACTTCGCCCCCGTATGCTTCCTTGGTCCTGATGGCTTCCTCAACGGCGAATTCATCATAAGGATTCATGATCCATTTCATGCCTTCTGTGTCTATGGAATCTCCAGAGGAACCGACCTTTATCCTTGCTTCGGTGTCCTGCGTCTGTGTTATAAAAACCACTATCTTCACCTGATACTACCTCCATGCTGGACTGATTTAATAGAGATGAAATTTAAGGAAAAAGCAGCAGAAAAGCTGACTCTAACTCCTTGCTAAGCGTATGATTATAAATACTGGGGAGTTGCTGTCAAGGACAGGAAACCCTCTTGCAGATAGTCATCTCCCAGACAAAAGCGGGAGCTCTCTTCACATTGCAGACGCCCGGAATCACTCTTGCTCTTAAAACGCAGGATCTCCGCTATAAATCAGTTCGATAGAGATAGCGGATATCCCAAAGCCCGTACAACGTGGGCGTCGTGTTGCCGAAGACTTTTCGGACCGCACTCATCCGTTCCTCACGTGTTGTGTAGATGAGCGGCATGTTCTCGGAAGCGATTTCCTGGGCGCGGTGATAGAGCGCTACGCGTTCATCGCGATCCAGTTCCTGGCTCCCCCTCACGTAAAGGCGATCTATTTCGGCTTCCCAGTCCGTCGCCGGCTGCGGCTGATTCGGATACCAGAGGTGCAAGTTCTCACTGCTGTGCCAGAGAACAATTCCGGAATACGGGTCCGTTCCGCCTCCGAAACCCATGACCATGGCTTCCCAATCGTAGGAACGTGTCAACTGGGAGACGAGTTCGGCGAACTCGACCAGCCTGAAATCCGCCTTGATGCCGATCTCCTCGAGGCCCTGCTTGATGATCATCCCGACCCTTTCACGAAGGCTGTTTTTGGTATTGGTTACCATTGAGAACGCAATCGTATTGCCTGCATCGTCTTCGCGAATCCCGTCCCCGTCGGTATCGACCCAGCCGAGGCTATCCAGGATGCGGTTGGCTTCAGCGATGTCGTACTCGTACCGTCGCACGTCGGGATTGTGGAAGTCGCCCGCGGATGGGCTGATGGAGGACCACTGCGGATAGCCGAGTCCGTGATGCACGTCGCGTATGATCGCCTCTTTATCAACGATGTGCGCGACAGCCTGGCGGAACTGAGTATTCCGGAACCACTTAAGCTTGTCAGCCGCTACATAGGGCTCCATTGTATCCGGGTTTTCGCCAGGGTTCATGTTAAAAGTCAGAAACGTCGACCCCAAGCCCGGACCCCTCCTGTAGATCGTGAAATTCCCCTCCGCCTGCAGCGGTTCGAGTTCCGCAAACTCCCTGCCCAGCACGCCATGAGTGTCTGAGTCCCCGTCCTTGAACCTGACAAGTTCGGTCTCTAGATCCGGGACGATAAGGTGAACGATTTTGTCCAGGTACGGCAGACTGTTGCCCGCATCATCGTTTAGCCAGTAGTTCGGGTTGCGGCTCAGGACCACGCGATCGTCGGGGACATAGCGCTCGATGGTAAAGGGACCGGTGCCGATGACTTCGGCCGGGTCCGTGTCTATGTCCCATACCTCGTTGAAAGTGCCATTGTCTACGTACGGCTCCAGAATGTGCTTGGGATAGATAGCGGTACCCATGGAGCGCAGGAACGGTGCAAATGACACCGGTAAAACGCATTGTATCGTATAGTCGTCAAGCGCCTTAACGGCCATTTCGGCTTCCGTCCAAGTTCCGGTAGCCTCGTCCAGAAACCGGAAGTTGAATGTTGCCCGGTCGCTGGAGTTTATGTCCTCGTTGTAGATGATGCGGTTGAATGTGAATCCACGTCATGCGCCGTAAAAGGTGTTCCGTCATGCCACGTTACGTCCTTGCGCAGGGAGAAGGTCCAGGTCAGGCCGTCATCCGAATGGGTCCAGGACTCAGCCAGTGACGGTTCGACTTCGTCAGTGAGCCAAGAGATCTCGGTCAGGCCCTCAAAAAGATACCCCAGAACTCCTGTCGATCCGGAATCATCCGCAAGAGCCAGGTTGAGGGTAAGCGGCTTTGAGATTGTCGCAATCGTCAGCAACCCGCCGGTGCTGCCAATGGTGTACTCAAATTCCTCGGCATTTTTTCTGAGCTGGTCGGCAATGCTGCCCGGACTGTCGCCGTCGTCCAAGCAGGCAAGCAATGTCAGCGTTGCGAAAACAGCAAAAGCGGCAAAAAGAACACCAGTCTGAGCGCATGACCGCAGCAATCGCCTTCCTCGGTGGGGTACACCGCCCCAAGCAAGCTTACTATACCAAGAACCACTGGGGCAAACATAACTTTTTAACTCTCGCTGTTGAAACATATCTTTCACTCCATATTTAAGCTGCTGATCTTGTCCTAACGATAGATCATTCTACAATATCATACGTTTTAGAGTATTTCGAAATTAAGCCGCCCTGTGAGTACCAACCAAAAGCTAAGCGTTATATTAATCTTATCAAACGTCCTGTAGACAGAAGCCGGTTCTTTAAGGCGATAACCGCAGCAGGTTGTTTGGCCCGTGATGTTGCCGCCATATTATGGTATAGATTTATATCAAAACGAATCGATATCTTTTTCGGCTCGGAACATTTAGAATTCCGGCCCTTTTTAAAAGGGAACCAAGACTTGAATTCCCCTTTTAGAGGGGTTTGAAACAACGGATAATTCCGATAAAGGAGACCCTGAAAATGAAGATCGCTATCGGAAGTGATGAAAAAAACGCCCTCACCGACGAGGTAATAGAGGAGCTTCGCAAAAGAGACATGGAAGTTGAGCTCTTCGGGCCCCTTGCGGACAAAAATGAGGAATGGGCTGAAGTCGCCGAGCAGGTGGCCGAGAGGGTTTCTGAGAAAGAGTGCGACCAGGGAATACTGTTCTGCTCTACGGGAACCGGGGTAAGCATTGCCGCGAACAAGGTCCCCGGAATAAGGGCGGCCTTGTGTACGGATTCCAAAACGGCCGCGGGAGCGCGCAAGTGGAACGACGCGAACATACTTGCCATGAGTTTGCGTCTTGTATCCCCCGACGTAGCCAAGGAGATCCTCGACGCCTGGTTCCAGAGCGAACCGGATCCCTCGGAGAGAGAAAATATAGAAAAAGTGGCCGGAATCGAATCGAAGTACCGCAACCGGACGGACTGAAAGAAAAATGGAAAGAAAAGAAAAATACAATGTGGCGATAGCAGGAGCCACGGGGGCCGTGGGACAGGAGATGATGCAGATACTCGAGGAGAGAAATTTCCCCGTGGGAGAACTGCGCCTTCTCGCTTCTGAGCGGTCCCGAGGGAGAAAATACAGTTTCTGCGGAAGGGAGATAACCGTTTCGGTGCTGGGCGAGGACTCTTTTCGCGACATAGACATAGCTCTTTTTTCCGCCGGCTCCGAGAGAAGCAGGAGATACGCGGACCGCGCCGTCGCAAGCGGAGCGGTGGTTATCGACAACAGTTCGGCGTTTCGGATGGACCCAGAAATTCCCCTGGTAATACCCGAGATAAACGCCCAGACGGCCGCGCTTCACGAAAAAAAAGGAATAGTTGCCAATCCCAACTGCACAACCGCGGTAGCCGTCATGGCGCTTAAGCCCATTCATGACGTATCAAGAATAAAAAGGGTGGTAGCGACGAGCTTTCAGGCAGTCTCAGGAGCGGGGGCCGGCGGGATAGCGGAACTCGAAAGCCAAGTGCGAAGCTGGTCTGAGAGCGGAGAGCCCCCTAGGGAAACAAACACGTTTCCCCACCAGATAGCCTTTAACGTGATCCCGCACATAGACTCCTTTACAGAGAGCGGCTACACGAAGGAAGAAATGAAGCTTCACAACGAAACGCGCAAGATACTTGGGGATGATTCCATAGTCCTCACGGCGACGACCGTGAGGGTTCCGGTTTTCCGGTCCCACTCGGTTTCACTTAATCTGGAGACGGAAAGAAAAGTGACAATCGAGGAGGCGAGGGAGGCTATCAGGAATTTCCCCGGGGTCTCTCTCGTTGACGACCCGGAGAATTCCGACTACCCGATGCCGGTTGAAAGTTCCGGGAAGGACGACTGCTTTGTCGGAAGAATCAGGGAGGACTACACGGTCAAAAACGGTCTTTCCCTGTGGGTGAGCGGAGACCAGTTAAGGAAGGGTGCGGCTCTTAACGCAGTGCAGATAGCGGAGCTTCTGGTCAGAAATCATGTCTGAAACAGGTATTTTCAAAAAGCTTTCGGATTTTTTTCTTGCGCCGCCGAAGATCGATTCCGACGAACTAAGGGAGTTGCTCGGGGAGGACGATTCTGTGCTGCTCACGGTTCAGACCCTCAGCTGCACTTACAAGCCGAGGGCGTGGGTAGACAGAAACACTTTTTTCAGAAGCATTCTGATGCTTACGGAAAAAAGGATCTTGCTACTTAAAAACAGTTCCAAAGTGAACGTTCTAAGGGACATAGAATTTGACACCATAACGCATCACAAGTTTGGTTCCACCAGAAGCAAGGGACTCAAGCTTGAAATAAAAACAGTTGACGCGGAAGACTCGATAATGTTTCACCAGCAGTACAGAAATGAGTTTGAGGAGCTTTCGGAAAAATTCGAAGAAGTGATGTCCCAGGCCATTGAACTCTCCACGGGGACTGGAGAGACTTTTTTCTGCATGCACTGCGGAGCAAAAATTCCCGCCGCGAGCGTCTTCTGTTCTTCCTGCGGGAAGAAAGTTAAGGTATAGCCTCTTGGGACGGAGAAAAAATTGATACACGGTTCAATAGTAGCGATAGTAACGCCGTTTAAAGACGGCGCCGTTGACTACGGAAAGCTAGAAGAGTTAATAAAGTTCCAGATAGAGAGCGGAACCCACGGCATAGTTCCGGTCGGAACCACGGGAGAATCCCCCACCCTTTCTCACGCTGAGCATGAAGAAGTAATAAAATTCACCGTGGAAACAGTAAAGGAGAGGATTCCAGTGGTTGCGGGCACGGGATCAAACAGCACAGAGGAAGCCCTGCGCCTCACGAAATTCGCGGAGCGGGCCGGCGCGGACGCGGCTCTTTTGGTAACTCCTTACTACAACAAGCCGACTCAGGAAGGAATCTACCGGCATTTCCGCACGATTGCAGACGAGACATCCATTCCACTGGTACTCTACAACGTGCCCGGGCGCACGGTCGTAAACATAGAGCCGGAGACCGTGGAGAGACTTTTTTGCGACTGCGAGAGCATAATCGGCATCAAGGAAGCCTCGGGCTCGCTTGAGCAGGCAAGCAGAATCATTTCTCTGTGTGGAGAGGATCTGATCCTTCTCTCGGGGGACGACGCGGTTAACTATCCCCTTCTAGCAGCCGGGGGCAAGGGTTTTATAAGCGTAACGGCGAACATAGCTCCCCAAGACGTATCGGAAATGTACAACTCCTTTGCAAGGGGGGAGCTTGAGAGGGCCAAGGAGCTTCACTACCACCTTCTCCCGCTCAGCAGAGTTCTCTTCGTGGAATCAAACCCGATACCCGTAAAGGCCGCTTTGGCCGTGATGGGGAAAATAAGCCCCGAGATAAGAGCCCCTCTTTATGAGCTTTCGGGAGAAAACCTCGAGAGACTGAAAAGGGAGCTTGAGAACTACGGGCTCACGTAACACGGAAATTGTCTGAATCCGACTGCTTTTTACACACTGAAGATAGAATCCCAGTATCCGGGAGAATCGTGGCCGGCGTTGACGAAGCCGGGAGAGGATGTCTGGCCGGGCCGGTCGTGGCAGGGGCCGTAATACTTGATGAGAACCGGCCTATTCACGGACTCAGGGATTCAAAGGCGCTTTCCGAAAAAAGGCGCAATGAGCTTTTCGAGCAAATCCAGCAAAAGGCCCTCGCCTACTCGGTCGGCATGACCGCGGCCGATGAGATTGACCGCATAAACATCCTGCAGGCAGCGCTTTTGGCAATGGAAAAAGCCGTTCTGGCCTTGGGTGAAAAACCGGACTGCATTCTCATAGACGGCAACTCGAAGACTTCTCTCCCCATCCGGCAAAAAGCGATAATAAAGGGTGACTCAAAGTGCGCGTCAATAGCAGCCGCTTCAATTGTCGCGAAGGTGACAAGGGACCGTATCATGACCGAGATTGAAAGTGAATATCCCGGATACGGCTTCTCCCGCCACAAAGGTTATCCCACAAAAGAACACCTCGGTGCCCTGCGAAATCTGGGGCCCTGTCCGATACATAGAAAATCCTTTAAAGGTGTCTTATAACTGATTGACATAATTATATCTTGACTTTTTCCCGCTATTGAAATGATAATATAAGTATGTCTGGAATGCTTTCAGATCTGTCTCTGCCGGACAAGCTTTATTTCAAGATAGGAGAAGTAAGCGAGATCATAGGAGTGAAACCCTATGTTCTCAGATACTGGGAAACCGAGTTCAAAGAGGTAAGGCCTATCAGGAGGAAGTCCCAGAGACTTTACGACAAGGACACGATTTATCTCTTCCACAAGATAAAGCACCTGCTCCACGATCAGAAGTTCACCATAGCGGGGGTTCAGAAAAGACTCAAGGATGAGAAAAGCGGAAGCGGAAATATATCCCCCCTCTATTCGGACAAAGTGCTGTTGCGCGAAATTCTAGATGAGTTAAAATCCCTGAAGCAGGATCTCTGAACGGGCCACTTCGCGTCCTGTTCGCCTCTGATCCGGTTTCTTGTTAAATACGGGGTGTGGCGCAGTTGGTAGCGCACCGGTCTGGGGGACCGGGGGTCACCGGTTCAAGTCCGGTCACCCCGACCAAATCAAACCCGCAAGTCAGTTTCCAAGGCAAGTTTCGTTGTCTATGCGACTCTCTCCGTGCGCAGGGATTGGCTGTTGCGAGAAATCCCTGATGGGTTAAAATCTAGCCGGAACTTTTTGTTCGGGGTGTAGCGCAGCTTGGTAGCGCACCGGCTTCGGGAGCCGGGGGTCACCGGTTCAAATCCGGTCACCCCGACCATTCCCAGACATGAAATCTAAAATACTGCTCTCAAATGATGACGGGGTGAATTCAGAAGGCCTAAAAGCGCTTGGAGCGGCCCTCTCTCACCTGGGAGAAGTCTACACCGTGGCTCCGGACCGCGACCAGAGCGCCTCAAGTCACTCGCTCAACCTCATGAGACCTCTTAGAATCGAGGAAATTTCAGAAAGAGTGTTCTCCGTGGACGGAACCCCCACCGACTGCGTGAATCTCGCAGTGAACGGAATTCTGGGTGACAGGAAACCCGATCTCCTGGTCTCGGGAATAAACATGGCCGCCAACCTAGGAGATGACATAACGTATTCGGGGACCGTAAGCGCCGCGATAGAGGCAACCCTTATGAAAATCCCCGCAATAGCGGTATCGCTCGCGGCGAAAAAAGACTTTCTGTTCCAAACCGCCGCCCACTACTCAAGGGTGGCCGCGGAATTTGTTCTTAAAGCCGGTCTTCCCGAAAACACTCTGCTCAACGTGAACGTGCCTAATCTTCCCCTAAAAGAAGTAAAGGGAATACGGGTTACGCGTCAGGGCAAGAGGGTTTATCAGGCACCAATAGTGGAAAAGACCGATCCCCGGGGGAAGAAGTATTACTGGATAGGCGGAAACGAGCTCAATTCCCTTAGAATTGAAAACTCAGACATAGTGTCCGTTCTTGAAGGCTACGTCTCCATAACCCCGATAAAGCTTGATATGACGGATTACGGGTACCTCGAAGAACTCAGGGAACAACTAGAGAACCATGCTTAAAAGCCTCTACGAATGGGTTCTGGGCTGGGCGGACAGAAAACATGGTCCCTTCGCGCTTTCCCTGGTTTCCTTCACGGAAGCATCTTTTTTCCCAATCCCCCCAGATCCGCTTCTCATGGCTCTCTGTCTCGGAAACCCTCGGAAATCATACCGTTTCGCTCTTTACTGCTCCGTTTTTTCCGTACTGGGAGCGGCGGCGGGGTATCTCATAGGGTACTGGGTGTGGGAACTGGTCGGCGGTTTTTTTCTCTCGCACATCATAACCGCAGAGACGTTCACGATTGTAGGCGACAAGTATTCGGAGAACGCGTTTGAAGCCGTTTTGGCCGCAGCCTTTACCCCCATACCTTTTAAGGCGTTTACGGTGACGGCGGGAGTCTTTAAGGTCGACTTCCTCGCCTTCATCGCCGCCTGCGCCGTGGGAAGAACGGCCAGATTTGCGATAATTGCAGGCCTTCTTTCGGTTTTCGGAGAAAGAGTAAAATTGCTTATCGACAAATACTTCAACATATTTACGGTTATATTTTTCACACTGCTTTTGGTTGGAGTATTGCTTCTAAAGAAGCTGGGCTGAAGTGTCTGGAAAAAGCTTCGCGGACATGCGGGCACGGAAAGTGATTTGTTGGCACGTAACTTGCCACATAAAAACATATATGTTTCATAGAAACCCGGTTTCAAACCGTATCACACGTACAGATTATGAGCGCTAGAAAAGTCGTTTTAATCCCGGGAGACGGCATCGGCCCGGAAATCGCCGAAGCGACAAAGAACGTCATTGCCGCTTCAGGAGCCAAGATCGAATGGGTCATAAGAGGGGCCGGCGTATCGGCTCTAGAAAAGTACCGGGAAGTCCTGCCGGAAGTCACTCTGGACGCCATAAGGGAACATAAAGTCGCGCTCAAGGGGCCGTGCACGACCCCCATAGGAGAGGGATTTTCATCGGTAAACGTGGAACTGAGGAAGAAACTTGACCTCTACGCGGCCGTAAGGCCGGTACGAAACATTGAGGGCGTGAGAACCAGATTCTCCGACGTTAACATAGTCATCGTGCGCGAGAACACCGAAGGTCTTTACAGCGGTGTTGAAAACACGGTTTCCCCCGGGGTAGTGATGAGCATGAAGGTCGCGACCGAGAGATCGTGCGAGCGAATCGCCAGATGGGGTTTTGAGTACGCGAGAAAAAGGGACAGAAAGAAAGTAACCGTGTTTCACAAGGCCAATATAATGAAGATTACCGACGGGCTTTTTATCAGCAAGGCAAGGGAGGTAAGCGAACAGTACCCGAATATAGAGTATGAAGAATACATCATAGACGCGGGATGCATGAGGCTGGTTCAGGATCCGGGCATGTTTGATACGCTACTGCTTGAGAATCTCTACGGCGACGTGATGAGTGACCTCTGCGCCGGCCTTGTCGGAGGACTAGGCGTTGTTCCCGGCGCCAATATAGGGGACGAGTACTCGGTCTTTGAAGCGGTGCACGGGTCCGCGCCGGACATAGCGGGACTCGAAATAGCAAATCCGCTTGCCCTAATAATGTCAGCGGTAATGATGCTGAGGTATCTGGCCGATTCAGAAGGAAGAGAGGATATGAGAGAAGCGGCTGACAAGATAAAAACGGCTTACAACATAGCCCTTTCAAACGGCGACAAGACCCGGGACCTGGGAGGCGACCTCAAAACGGCCGATTTTGCCAGGGTTCTCATACAGAATATACTCAAGATATAGACAGGCCCCGCCTCGCGCGCGCCGAAATGCTGGTAAACCCCGATGAACAGGAACAGAAAAGTCCCCTTTCCGGTTTTTCTTCTGATCTCAACCGTGCTGAATCTCCTGCTGATTCAGCTTCTTTTCTCAGAAATACTGCCAGACCCCGAAAGTCTTAAGGACCCGCTTGAAAGGACATACATAGAACTTATCGAGATACCGGTCAAAGAAACCGAGCCTCCTGACAAGCCCTCAAGACTCGCCGACAAGTCTCACAGGGCGGAAAAAGAGACTACGATAGATGACACGACGAAACTCTCAAGGTCCGTGCCCCAACCGACAAAGAAAAGCACTGTGCAGAGAAAACCCGCGGGAGCCATTCAACCCGGAGAACAGGAAAAAAGCGCGGAGAGGTTCTCTCCCGAAAAAGACCGGGTCGCCATTATACCCGAGGGGGAAAGAAATAAACCCGAAAAAAGAAAAACCAGTCCCGACCAACCGCCCGGAAGCAACCCGAGTGCCTCCGCCTCGCAGATGGTCAATCCCAGGATAGCGGACGTTCCCTTTGACTACAACACAGAAGAGCAGCTCCTTGGAACCAAGGACGTCGAGAAGGAAATTACCGTTGATCTCAACACGACGGAATACAAGTACATATCCTATTTCACGAAACTGAAAGAGAGAATTTACCAGGTCTGGAAATACCCCAAGGAATCGCAGATAAGAAGGGAACAGGGAAACGTGCAGATCGTCTTCACCCTCAGAAAAGACGGATATCTTGAAAACGTGAGGATAATCCACCCCTCCGGTTTCGAGAACCTGGACAGGGAAGTGCTGCGCACAATAAGAGTGGCTTCCCCCTACAACCCATTTCCCGAGAGCTGGGATGAAGAAAAACTCAAAATACCCGCCACCTTCGATTACAAGCTTCCGAAATGGGTAAGGAGATACTACAACTGAGTCTGTGTTCTCAGAGAATGCGGACCTTGGTGTCGGTGGTGCCAGCTTCTTTTATCTCGCCGATAAGGTAAGCCGGTTCCGACAGGTTCCGCGCGAAGGACAAAGCTTCTTCGGCCTGCTCCCGCGGCAGCACCGCTATCATTCCCACCCCGCAGTTAAACGTCGAGTACATCTCGTCGCGGCTTATGTTCCCGGTTTTCATTATCAGGTCAAAAATGGGAGCAGCCTGCCAGCTTTTGCTATCAATTGCCGCAAAAAGTCCGTCAGGAATCACCCTTGAGAGGTTTCCCGGAATCCCCCCGCCCGTCACGTGGGCAAGGGCTTTTACGTCAAATTCCGCACAGAGCCCGAGAATGGCTTTCGAGTATATGACCGTGGGTGTGAGAAGTTCCTCTCCAATGGTTTTTGAGAGACTTCGGAGCTTTGAATCAATGGAGTAGCCTCCGACATCGAAAAGCACTTTTCTCGCAAGAGAGTAGCCGTTTGAGTGAAGACCGCTTGAAGCAAGCCCGATTACCGCGTCGCCGGGAACTACCCCGGCGCCGTCAATATAAAGATCTTTCTCCACCACCCCGACACAGAAACCTGCGAGATCAAACTCCCCTTCGGCGTAAAATCCGGGCATCTCAGCCGTCTCGCCCCCGATAAGCACGCACCCCGCCTGGACACATCCCTCGCAGATACCTTTTACCACCGCAGCTGCTTGCTCGGAGTCAAGCTTCGAAGTAGCCAGGTAATCAAGGAAGAACAGAGGTTTTGCGCCGCACGTAATCACGTCGTTAACGCTCATGGCGACCAAGTCTATTCCTATCGTATCAAACTTGCGTGCGGAAAAAGCCGTTTTGAGTTTTGTGCCGACGCCGTCTGTGGCCGATACAAGCAGGGGCTCGCGGAAAGCATCCGTATCAAGCGGAAAAGCGCCCGCAAAACCCCCGAGCGGGCTTACTTTGCTTTCGCCGTAGGTCGACTCGACTAGAGGCTTTATAAGCCGCACGAACCTCTCGCCTTCTTCCACGTCAACACCGGCGCTTTTGTAAGTAACCTTTTCCGACACGAAAAAAGAGACCGTCTGTTAATTGACGACCTTCATGGACAAAATAGACACCGTCTCGACGGGAACATCTCCCGGTCTGGTCTGAACAGCGGCGATTTTGTCAACAACTTCGATTCCCTCAACCACTTTTCCGAACACCGCATAACCGAAATCACGGACACCATGATCAAGAAAAGAATTGTCTCTGTGATTTATAAAAAACTGTGACGTCGCGGAGTCAACATCGGCGGTCCTGGCCATTGCTATGGTGCCGCGTTCATTTTTAAGACCGTTATCGGCCTCGTTTTTTATCGGGGCTTTAGTCGGCTTTTGTTTCATGTCCGCGGTTATACCGCCACCCTGTACCATGAAATTATTTATCACCCTGTGAAATATGGTGTTGTCGTAAAAACCCTCTTCCACGTAGGAAAGAAAATTCGCCACGGTAATCGGCGCCTTTTCTTCATAAAGCTCAAGTTTTATGTCGCCCAGCGAAGTTGAAATAAGAACCATTGGTTTTCTCCTTTCTTTCTTGCCGCTCGATTTAGCGGACGTATTTTTGTTATTACTGGAATCGGAATTAGAGTACCCGTCACCGGGAAAAGCAATCAAAGCGAAAATAAAGCATAGAGCGAAAACAACTGCGTTTTTCATTGGAGACCTCTGGATCGTAGATTTAAGAAGAAATGGAATTCGTTCTATCTAAAACGGGCGGTAAAAAGTTCCTCAGACACCGCTGGCTTTCTTCTTCCCGTCGCCCGTAATGATAGCACAAAGAAGTGAAACAGTGAACTTTTATTTCCCTGCCCAAGCAAGCAAAAGAGGCAGCACCGTGTTTACAGTGTCCCCGGCTAAAGGGATAATTACCCGTGCGCTTTACACCCCGCGCGAACACAAAAAAACGGAGACAGACAATGGGCAGACCCGAATTCGGAGTAATGCTGAGACAGCAGAAAATAGATTTTGAGGATATAAAGGCCGCGGCGCAGTTATGCGACTCGACCGGATACGATTCCGTTTGGTTCTACGATCATGTTCTAGGTCAGGGAATAATAGGGATAGACATCTATGAACCTTGGACTTTAATGTCCGCACTCTCGACAGTAACGGAGAACGTTAAGCTCGGAACGATGGTGCTCTGCAACCCATTCAGGTACCCTCCCCTGCTTGCCAAGATGGCTTCAACGCTTGACGTGATAAGCAACGGACGCCTGGAATTCGCAATAGGGGCCGGATGGTTTGAAGAGGAATTTCGCGCTTACGGATATCCCTTTCCTTCAACGAAAGAAAGAATAGAGATGCTGAGAGAAGCGGTCACGATACTCAAACTGATGTGGGCTGATGAAACCGCCTCTTTTGCCGGCAAACATTACAAAGTGGAAAACGCGTTTTGTAACCCCAAGCCCGTTCAGCGTCCCCACATTCCAGTATGCATCGGAGGTTCCGGAGAAAAATTCCTCTTAAGGGCAGTGGCGGAACTCGCCGATGAATGGAACTGTCCCGCGACAAGCGCAATTGAATTTGACCGCAAGCACTCGATACTCCGCAAGCACTGCGAGGAAGTCGGGAGAGAGATAAAAGATATAACGATATCTCAGCAGACCGTCTGCGTTCTGGTTGAGGACAGAAAAGATCTCCCCGAAAAACTCGAAAAGGCCCAGAGACGCTATGGATTCTTCGGAGACATAGAAAAACTCGGGATCGTGGGAACCCCGGAAGACTGCGTAGGAAAGATCAACGCGGATCTGGAAAAGGGAATATCCAAGTACACGATTTTCTTCTCCGACGTGATGAATCCCAAGACCATAGAGCTTTTCGCAAAGGAAGTAATACCCGAATTCAGATAAAGATTAGGCTGTTGGAGTTCTTCACTGATTTGCAATCTCTTCTGCGCAATCTGCTTCTTTCGAACCTCTGCTATTGAAGTTTGAACTAATAGTGAATAGTTTATAATTAGGATGTGGACACTATGAAAACAGCATTGCTACTGGCAACATGCTTCGCATTGTTTCTTACCGGCGGTGTGGCGAATGCTTTCTCCACATGTCCAATGAACATGGAGAAGGCTTCCGCCGAAATGCAGATGGACGCCAACATGGACATGCCTTGCCATGAAACAAAAGATTCGGAAGATCGAAGCTCCGAACAATGCGATGGCTGTGACTGCCAGCATTGTGTCCAGATAAACGCATTGCCGCTTGAAGAATTAAAAGATCATCACGGGGGATCTGCTGTCGGAATTCTTGCCGATCAGCTTCTGTCCTCCCGCCAGATCGAAACCCATTTCCGACCTCCAAAACACCTCTCCTGAGCAAATCGCGCGCGTCCGCGCGCTATAAACGGCTTCGCCTCGGCGTCGTCAAGCCATAATCGATACTCAGGAGGAAACATGAAATTAACAGTTTTCACTTTATGCTGCGTGATCCTGATGGGATACGCCCCTCAGTCTTTGTCTCGTCCGGTTTCATATCCGGGCGGCTGGACGATCATGCAGAAAAACGACAAGAACGCGCATTCTCTTCACGTTCATTATTCACCGACGGCCAAGTATTCGATAGGATACAGAACCGAATACTGGCGCGAGGAGGAGTGGCAGTTCCACGGCGCACAGCTTAACTATCTGGTGAAGCGCCATAATGCGGCGACCTCACAGGCAAACTTTTATCTTAAAGGCGGTCTTGGCATGGCCTACGGTGATCTCGGAGTGCCCGACGGCGAACCCCAGCCCGCCGCCTTTGCCGATATCGCCCTTGACTGGGAAACCCGGCGGTACTTTACGAGTTATGAGAACCGCGTCTACTACGCCGAAGACATAGCGAAGTTCTTCAGGCAGAAAGCGCGGGTGGGAATCGCCCCTTATATCGGGGACTACGGCGATATCCACACTTGGCTGATGCTGCAAGTTGACCACATCACGGGGGAGAGAGATAACATCTCGTTTACGCCTTTTGTCCGGTTTTTTAAGAACGAGTATCTCGCTGAGGTCGGAATCAGCGACAAAGGTGGGATTTTGTTCAATTTAATAATAAGATTTTAAGGAGAAAACTATGAAAATATCAATCACAGTGATTCTTTTTATGACGTTTTTCTTTGTGTTCCCAATCCTTGCACAACATGGAGAACACGAACATAACCATAGCCATGAAGGTCAGGTGGTGGAGCCCTCTGCCGCTTCAAACAATATGGAAAACGCCGCCTGTGAAGACACCGTCAATATCAAGGTCAGCGGGCTTGTATGCGATTTCTGCGCCCGTTCCCTGGAAAAAGTCTTCCTGAAACGCGGCGATGTTGCGGGAATCAAGGTTGATCTCGGCAAAGGCTCCGTAGCGGTCGCTATGAAGCCCGGATTAACCATTGATGATGCAACGCTTACGAAGCTTATCACGGACTCAGGGTACAAAGTGAGCGCAATTCACAGGGGGTGCGAGCATGGATAACGCAAATCCCGGCTATGGAGTGAAGCAAACGCTTCTCCCCTCGCTTAGCCTGCTTACATCCGCTGGAACACTTGTGTGCTGCGCCCTTCCCGCATTATTAGTGACGATCGGCGCCGGCGCGGTTCTGGCGGGAATCGTAGGCACCGCACCCTGGCTGATCGCGTTGTCAAAATACAAGATCTGGACGTTTGGAATCTCAGGCGCAATGCTTCTAATCGCCGGAGTCGCGCTCTGGAGGGCAAGAAACGCCCCCTGCCCGATTGACCCGGCTCAGGCAATGGCGTGTGCCAGATTACGAAAGACAAGCAACTGGATATACCTGTTATCCGTGCTCCTGTGGTGCGTGGGGTTTTTCTTCGCTTTTATCGCCGTGAGAGTTTTTTACTGACATCTTTCGGGTCAAAAGATTAGGGAAATGTCCGGGAAAACCGGCGTTTCCCTAGCCTGCAGGGGACTAGGGATGTTGGTCAGGAATTTTTCTGGCCTCCGAAAGACTCTAGGACCATCTCGGCGAACTCGCCCGCGAATTCTCTTATTCTGTTCGATATCTGCTTCTCGGAAGTAGCCCTTTCGTAAGTATCGGCCATTCTCATCATCGTATAGTAGAAATGGTAGTTCATTTCGCCCACTTCCATTTTCTTGGTCCAGAGATCTATTACCAGAGATTCCTTCTTCTCGGCATCCCACATGGAGAGGAAAGCCGCCTCGCAGCGTTTTTCTCCCGGTTCCTCAGACTGAGAAGCCTCCCAGAAAAGCTCTTCGGGAACATTGTCGTCCCCCAGTATTACCTTCAGTTTTATTTCAGCGTCTTTGGACATGGAAGACTCCTTAACAGATGGTTTTATGAAAAAAGCGGAAGAAAACCCGCACGGAAATTATATCCGGTTTCGATTAAAGCGTTTCAAGATGGTCAATGAACTGGGCTAGTGCGAATTCGTTCATTAAACAAAGACAGATTTATGCTTTCATTAGTTTTTGGGGATTGCGTAAACTGCGCCATGCATTAGTCTCTTTTTCGATATTGGGAATCCAAGTTTTCAACGCATTGATCCTTTCCATTGTGTAGTCCTTAGCAAATGCGTAGTTCTCGTCCTTCATATTCTTTTCAAGCAGAACAGCAATCGTAACTGCGGCTGTTACTTGCAATAAAAACGCCCCAGGAAGCAGAACAAGCGCCCCGGAAATAATCGAACTTTTTACAATCCCTTCAGTTGAGGCTTTGACGCTAAGATCGGTTCCAGTCGCAATTGCATATGCAATGGAAGAGATCATGACCAAGGCCAGAAGCGGGTTGGCGGAAACAATGCTCACAATCCCCATTGCTCCAAGTGCTTCAGACAATTCTTCAATCTGTTCCGTTTTCAGAAAATACACTACTGCCGCTGCTGATATTCCGGCCCCGAGTATCTCCAAGGCATCATAAGATAAAGCGTCGTAAGTCCAATTTCTGCTGACTCCGTAATTGCTCAACTTGTTAGCCAAAGAATCATAGGTCTGCTTTTCCATAGTCATAAAGGGCAACCCTTTTGGTGTGGTAGCGTCCTTCCACAAGGCCCCGAAATACCCGTTCACCTGCTCCCTAGTCGAACATCCGGTTTTGGCACACATGTCGGCAATATTCGACCAAGCTCCTCCGAGGGTGTGTCTTCCGTCAAACAGCCTGTGGTTAGGACCGCCCGCATAGGTCTTTAGGTATTCTGCGTCTAGTACTTTATCGAAGTTTGTAGGTACGGATTTTGTTAATGTCTCAAGATAGTTAAGCCATTGGCTTTGAGAGATTATAGGCAGAACGGTCGAAAGGTCGGCAACGCCTCCAGGGTAATCTTTTGCATAATAAAGAGCCGGAAGCGTGCGTTCTTTCGCAATCTTTACATAATACAGCCCGTCTTTTCTTTTCTCGTAACTGTGTCCAATCCCGCGCAAAGAGTAGGAATACCCCGACTTTGCGAGTTCCCTGCTTTCTTCCAGTCCCCGTTTTGCGTATTCCGCATACGGAGACACTCCGCCCCTCAGGTTCTGGACAGCTACTTTGCTCCCTTGGGTAAAAACCGAGTACAAACCCGCAATCATCTCTTTCGTTACTCTCTCTTTTGAAAACTCCCACGCATACGCTTGGGAGTAAGGAGCCGAGACCAGAATTGCCGCCAGCAGGAAAGAACAGGTGATATTCAGCCGAATCTTGGTCACACGCAAAACCGGGAAGGTCAAGGTTACCAGGGGAGTTTGCCCATCAATGGAGCTATCTTGGTGCCGAAAAGTGCTACGGTGGCCACTATACCTATAAAAGCCGCGATACCGATAGCCACTTTCACAGTGAAAAGCAGAACTATTTTGTCGAGCTGTTCAGGAGTAAGTTTCATCTCAATGCCCTCCTCCTTTCGATTTGCCGTCAAAGTACGGGTCGCCAAAAGGTATTACTGGAAACCTGTTTACAAACAGAAGGAACGTTGCTACAAATCCCGCAAGAAAACCGAGAGTGATCAGGAAGTGATTGATACTGAAAACCAGTTCGTTGGTAAGCGAGGGGATGACCAGCAGGAACTTGTCCATCCAGAGTCCCGAGAAAGAAACCGTAGCGATAAAGACGGCTATCGGGGTAACTATCTTGTGTGAGCGGGGCAGCAGGGAGACAAAAGGAAATATGAAGCAGCATGTGAGGATAGCCCACGCAAGCGAGCGGAAGGGCTCATCCACTACCCTTTTTATCACAAACCCGGTCTCTTCAGGCATGTTCGCATACCAGATCGTAAGAAGCTGGGAAAACATTAGGTAAACCCAGAAAAGAGAAAAACCCTGAAGTATCTTTCCCATATCCCAGTAATGATGAAGGGAAAGGTAGTCGTCAAGCCCCAGATAACGCTTTAGGGGAACCGAAAGTATTATCGTCGCCCCTATGGCCGCTATGAGGCTTCCAATAAAGTAGTAGGGACCGAAAAGCGTGCTGAACCAGTGAGGATCAAGCGACATCATGAAATCCCAGGCGAAAAGGGAAAAAACAAGGGCGTAGACAATAACTATGGCGGGGGCCAGCTTCTTTAACCTGACGATTCTCTCCTTGCCGTTTAGATCCTGTTCAATGGATGTTTTAAGGTAGAAGTAGTTCAGAACGAGAAGGATCGCGAAACCTATCACGTTTCTCGCCATCACGAAATTCATATTAAGCCATATGTCCTTGGGGCTGTGATAGTGATGATGGGCGTAAGGAAGCACAAACTCCTGTCCGATGAAAAGAACCAGCAGGAGCACTAAAGAGACTAAAGTGAAACTCGCAAAGCCCTCGCTTATGCGAAGAAGTCCCCTGCCCCACCTGGCGTTGGTTATCCTCAGTATGCAGGAGAACACGAGCCCGCCCTGGGCCACTCCCGTCCAGAAAAGAAAATTCACCAGGAAAAGCTGCCAGACCTCCTCGGCCCTCTCTCCCCTGGCGTTAACTACGAAAGCCACCACACCCACAGCCGCCAGAGCAAGGAAAACCTTGAATACCCAGCCGGGTATCTGGTTTCTTTTCGCGAGTATCTCCTGGTTTATGGACTGATCCATCGTTCTACTGACTCTCCTTGACAGAACCCGGGTTCTGAAGTTTTCTCACGTAATTGACCACGTGCCAAGCGTCCTGCTCCGATATGTTCTCGCTGTAAGAAGGCATCATCACCTTGCCCCCGTAGCGTATATAGGCATAGATGTAACCGTCGGTTCTCTGCGCCACGGCAGGCGTGGTAAGGTTAACCGGGTAAAAACCGAGCCCTTTCTTTATTATGATTCCGTCCCCCAATCCTCCGGGGCCGTGACACACGGCGCATTGCTCTTTGTAAACCTTCGCTCCTCTGGCAACCGACTCACCACTTCTGGGAACCGGTCCCTTTTTTATCTGCTCGATCTTGTTTCTGTCTTCAGGCCTCGTTTTGCTGCCGTCGGTGGAGATCGAGTTGCGAGGAAAAAGCACGGGCTCTTCGTAGGGCTGAATCGAGTCCTGAGACCACATGTCCCAAGACCAGGGAAGCGAATGGGCGGAAGAAGACGAGAGCGCAACCGCAAAAATAACCGCCGCGCACACTTTCAGTCCCAAAGAGAGACTGGGAATCCGGGCTTTCCCCGGAACTGTCCGAAAGAACTCTCTATGCTTCATCGAACTTTATTTCTTCAGCTCCCGTAGAATTTAATATCGCTTCAACCGCGCCTATTTTTTCCTTCTCACATATAACGGCGACGCCGAACTTGTCATCCGAAAAACGCTCGTCATAAAGCCTCACCGGGGTTCTTTGTCTTATAAGGGAATTTATTATCAGCCCCAAAAAAGTTGAGAGCGCGCCGAAAAGCACCGTAAGTTCAAAAACGATAACCATGTAGGGAAGTATCGAAACTATGGGCTTGGCACTCACCGCTATCGGCCAGGAGCTTGAAGTAAGAACCGTAAACCCGATTCCGCAGGTGGCCCCCAGCAGGCCTCCGAAGAGGGTGAAAAACCGCACGGGGCTCTCAGGCAGATCAACCGCCGCCTCAATTTCGTGGTCCGGAAACGGGGAGAACACCCTCATGTTGCGGTAACCCGCTTCCTTGAGTTTCTCCACGGCCGAAAGAACCGAATCCTGATACGAGTAAATTCCGACTACGCCCTGATCCATTTCCTGCTAACCTCCCTTCTTCGGCACCGGAAGTATTTCCTTCATCTCCGCTATGGAAACTGCCGGAAGGGTCTTCACGAACAGCAAGAAGAACATGAAGAACCACGCGAAACTTCCGATTGTTATGCCGGCTTCGACGAATGATATCTTGTATATGCCCCAAGCGCCGGGCTCAAAATCTCTTGAAAGCGATATGACGATGATATTGAACCGCTCGAACCACATTCCTATGTTTATCAGTATGGATATGACGAAAAGGGCCTTTATGTTCTTTCTCACGCTCTCCCACCAGAGCACTATGGGAACGAAGCAGTTGCATATCACCATAGTCCAGTAGAAAGGCGCGTACTCTCCAGTCGCCCTGTAAACGAACTGTCCCCACTCATAAGGACTTCCGCTGTACCACGCCATGAAGAATTCCGCAGCGTACGCGTAGCCGACTATGCAGGAAGTAAGAATTATGAGCTTCGCCATGCCATCGTAGTTATCAAGCGTTATGTAGTCCTCGAGATGGAAAATCTTCCTTATCGGTATGGTAAGAGTGATAACCATCGCGAGACCCGAGAAAATAGCTCCCGCAACGAAGTACGGCGGGAATATTGTAGTGTGCCATCCGGGAACGTTACCCATTGCGAAGTCCCAGGACACGACGCTGTGAACCGAGAGGACAAGTGGCGTGGCGAGAGCCGCGAAGTAAAGATAGGCCCTCGTGTAGTGAAGCCATTCCTTGTTTGAACCCTTCCATCCGAAGGAAAGAATCGAGTATATGATTTTTCTCGGGGTTTCCTTGACCTTGTCCCTTATCGCCGCTATATCGGGAATCATTCCGACCACGAAAAACACCGAACTCACCGTAAGATAGGTGCCTACCGCAAACACGTCCCACACAAGCGGGGATTTGAAGTTTATCCACAGCTCCCTTGAATTGGGATAAGGGATCAGCCACAGGAAGTTCCAAGGTCTTCCAAGGTGGATTATGGGGAAAAGTCCCGCCGTGAGAACCGCGAAGACCGTCATGGCCTCGGCGATTCTGTATATGGACATCCTGAACCTGGCGCGGAAAAGATAAAGTATGGCCGAGATAAGGGTCCCGGAGTGCGCTATTCCAACCCAGAAAACGAAATCGGTTATGTAAACTCCCCAGAAAACCGGGTGACGGTAGCCGGCGACTCCAAGTCCCGTGGCCACCTGATAGAAAAAACACGTGACGCCGAGTCCCACGAGCGCCACCGTGGGAAGAAAAAGCGCCCACCATTTCGCGGACGGCTTGTCGACCATCCTGACTACATCTTCAGTTATTCTCGCGTACGTTAAAGGTGTCTGCTGCGTCTGGCTCATTAGACTCTTTCCTGTTTGACTTTCTTAAGATAGGTAATCGCGGGCTTAGTGTTTACCACTTCGAGAACCTTGTAACCCCTATCGTCCCCAGAGAGCACCGACGCCCTGCTCTTGTCGTCAAGCAGGTTGCCGAACACTATGGCGTCGCTCGGGCAAGCCTGCTCGCAGGCCGTGAGAACCTCTCTGTCGCGAAGGAGCCTTCCTTCATCCTTCGCGAGGTCCTTGCCGTAGCTTATTCTCTGAACGCAGAAGGTGCATTTTTCCATGATCCCTTTCGACCTGACGGTCACGTCGGGATTAAGCTGCCAGTTAAGCGGCTCGGGGAACTTGTAGGTATACCAGTTAAACCTTCTTACCTTGTAGGTGCAGTTGTTCGCGCAGTACCTGGTTCCAACGCAGCGGTTGTATATCATGCCGTTTAGGCCCTCGTGGTTGTGGTAAGTCGCGAAAACCGGACACACGGGCTCGCAAGGAGCGTTTCCGCACTGCTGGCAGAGCATGGGCAGAAATCTTACGTCAAGGCTCCCATCGCTGTTTTTCTCAAAAAATCTCTCTATGCGAATCCAGTTCATCTCGCGACGTTTCGCCATCTGCTTCTTTCCGACAAAGGGAATATTGTTCTCCGCGGAACACGCAGTCACGCAGGCTCCGCAGCCGGTGCACTTGTTAAGGTCTATTGCCATTCCCCATCTGTATTTCGAGTATTCTTTTTCCGGATAGAAATCAGGGTGCTCCGAGTGGTGCGCCCCATGGGCGCCGTTATGATGACCAATCTGGTCAAGAGCTACAGTCTTGGCGACATGCCTGTCTCCCTGGGTTTTCGTGTACTGCGTTCTTACGAGCAGATCCCTTTTTCTAAGAGATGAAACGTTTGCCTTGGTTGAAAGGAGCGAGAATCCCCCTGAGAGCGCGTCGGTCGCAGCCGGCAGCAGGGCAAAAGGATTCACCCCCCTTCCCTTCGCGTACCTTCCGTAGGAAGTGTGCCCCTGCCCCAGTGGAACGGCTATCGTATCGGGCCTTATTCCCTCATAGACGAAAACCTGGACCTCAAAGCTTCCCCCGGGGACATCCACCTTCACGTAGGAACCGTCCTCGAGGCCCATTTTCGCCGCAACCGCGGGATTTATCTCAAGCCACGAATCCCAGACCGAAGTGGTAAGAGCTTCGGGAAGTTCCTGAAGCCACGGCTTGTTTGCCCCCCTTCCGTCCAAAAACCTGTATGACGGATAAGCGATCAGGTGAAAATCTCCCTCTCCGCTAAACTGCGGGTCCTTGAACGAAACAGAACTTATCTTCGGTGAAAGAGCGACGCTGACGGGGGCAGGAGTGGTCGTGACGAACCCTTTTACGACAAGATTCTTCCAGAACTTCTCAAAGCCCGTTCCAGGGGAGATTGTCGCGGCTTTTTCCTTCCAGGCGTTTCTCAGATAGTCATAATATTTTTTCTCGGCAAAGGCATTTTTAAGCCCCTCGACATTCTTTGAAACCGATATCAGGGTATCACCCGCGGATTTGGTATTGAAAACGGGTCTCATAACGGGCTGAACGATACCGGTTACGCTTTTTTTCGGGCTGTAGTCACCCCAGCTTTCAAAATTGGTGCTTTCCGGAAGTACGAGATGGGCTTTCTCGGAAGTTTCATCAAGGAACGCGGAAAGACTCAAGACAAACGGCACTTTTTCAAGCGCCTCGGCGACTTTCAGCTCTCCGGGAAGCGTGAAAACGGGGTTCACGTTATGAACGATGAGAATTTCCACCTTGCCCGACCTCATCTCCTCCACAAGATTGCTTATATCGCCGAAAGTGTTCGCTCCCGAGATTGAGAGCGGATCTGAGAAATCAACCGTCTTGCCTATGTTTCCCGCAAGGTAGTTCAGCATGTTCACGGCAACCATGGTTTCGGTAGCGTTCGATCCGGTGTTGGCGGCACCGCCGCCTATTGCGAGACTCTTGGAAGCCGCGAAGTCGCGCGCGATTTTCTGTATCGTGTCCGCGGACACTTCGGTAAGCCCCGCGACTTTTTCGGGCGTATAGCCTGAAACCATTGCGGCTATCGGCCCCGGGGCAACCTTGTTAAGCCCCTTTGAGATCATAACGTTAGCTATTCCCAAAGCGAGGTACTGTTCGGTACCCGGTTTCGCCGCGATCCATGTATCGGCATTTGAAGCGGTCATTCCGGAGCGCGGCTCTATATGCACAATCTGGCCGGTTTTCCCGTGATCTATATCCCTCAGCTTTGAATGCCCTATGGAATTTGAAACCGTGGATAGCCACGTCTCAAGATAATCTGCCCCGAAGGAAAGAAGATAGTCCGCCTTGTCTATTCTGTAGGAAGGAATTTCGTCTCTTCCGAAAACAATTGAATTCGCCTTTCTGATGGGTTCGTGGGAAAAAGTCTCGTAAACGTAATGCTCTCCCCCGAGGGGTTTCAGAAACTCGGCCACCAGCTTTGAGTAAGTTCCCGATATGTCGTTGCTCAGATAGACGATCTTCCCCGAACCGAGGGAATTTAATTTCTCCGCGAGCAGTTCTTCACCCCGCTTCCAGCCTATAGCTTCAAGCCTCTGGGTTTCAGGGTTGCGTACAAGCGGGGAGCGGACCCTGTCGGGGTTGTAAAGGCCCTGTAGGGAAGCCTGGCCCATGGCGCATGTCTTACCCTTGTTTATCGGGCTATCGGGGTTGCCTTCAACCTTTATGGCGCGACCCTCGCGGTTTTTCACTACAAAACCGCAACCGGATGAACACTCCCTGCAGGTCGTCGTATAGAACTTAGGAACTCCGGGAATAACGTTTTCAGGAGGAATAACGTAAGGGATTATCTGCTCTACCGGCTCCGAGCAGCTTCCGGCAACAGCTGCCGTACCGCCCGCTACCCCGATCACTTTCAGGAAATCTCTTCTTTTCATCCCCTCTTTCCCTTTCTTTTCTTTCCCAGACATATATCCCCTCCGGCCTAATAGTGGCAGGTCAGACAATCCTTAAGTTCAGTCTTGTGCTGCTCGTCGTCAGCGTTTTCTTCATGACACGATATGCAGAACCCCATAGTCAGGTCCTTTGCCTTGTGCACCACGTCCATTTTCTCAACTTCCCCGTGACAGGTACTGCACTCAAATCCGCGCTTTATGTGCCTTTTGTGGTTAAAACGCACAAACTCCGGCATTCCCGCGGAGGTCGTGCCGTACATTCCGGTAACCTTTACCCACGGTATCGGTTCCTGCCTTCGCCAGTAACCCTTTACCTTGTTTATCTCCTCTCTTATGTTGATCGTCTGCCCTCCCTGGGTGGTGTATTCAACGTCCCTTCCGGCAACATAGGAATGACATCCCATGCACTTCTGCATCGAGGGAATACCGGGATGGGGAGAAACTTCCGTGTAGCTGTGGCAGGTCTCACATTTTATCTGGTTGTCACCAGCGTGTATTTTGTGGCTGAAAAGAACGGGCTGCGCCGGCCCTTTGTCTCTGCTCTCGGCAGTTTCCGCGTGTAGGCAAAAACCCGCAGCGACAAATAAAACGGTTATAGCAATACGCAGGAATCTGTGTGTGTCTCTCTTCATCCTAAACTTGCTGAAAAACGGGTTATTCAATCAGGAAGTAAATTTGATCGGCTAGTATTATTAGCAAGTTCTCTTAATCTGTCAAGAATTCAGAAACCGCGTTGGAGAAACCACGAAACTTTAGAGAGGAAAAGTTCCCGGCGACTGGTTACAACTCGAAAAAAATCACCTCACCACGATGCTTTCTCCGAGAGCCCCTCTAAAAAGGCATCCGCTGAGAATTCTCCCCCGAAAAGCGGGGAAAAACAGCCTTCCCCAATGCCCTTGAGTTCCGAAAAGGAGCCGCCTTCAACATCAAGCCCCGGCAAAAAGGGCAGCACCCCGAGTATGTTCACCGAGAAGACATCCCTCAGGACGGCCGGGTTGGTGGCTGAAGCCACGTCCGCGGGTCTCGGGAATCCGTTTATCACTACTCCGAGCACCTGTGCGCCCCTTTGCCTAGCGTATTCAAGTGAAAGGGCGGTATGGTTAAGGGTGCCGAGCCCCGGGCGCGCAACTATAATCATCGGGGCATCAAGATCAACGGCAAGGTCAGCCATCATGTAGCTCCCGGTAACGGGCACGCAGAGACCTCCCGCGCCTTCAACGAGGGTTACTTCGTTTCGGGATATATAATCCCGCGTATGTTCTATTATGTCCTCCAAGGGAATATCAACCCCTTCAATCCCGGCGGCACGATAGGGAGAGAGGGGAGCTTTCAGGCGGCAGGGAGAAACCTCGGACAGCACGCAGTCCCTTCCCAGGAATGCGTAGATGAATTCGGCGTCGCTCAGGCCTTCGAGCTCCGTTCCAGTCTGAAACGGCTTTATTGCTCCAGTCACAACACCTTTTTCCCAGAGAAGAGCCGCAAGCGCCGCGGTGACCGCGGTTTTCCCCACTCCCGTGTCGGTACCGGTTATGAAAACGGCTTTGGGAAGGTCTTTCATCAAATTCGCGGCAGGAAAACTACAAACCCAGTTCTCTTACCTTCTCGGTTACCTCTTCAGCGTGAGAGGAGGTCTTCACCTTGTTCCAGATATGGGCTATTCTGCCACCTTTCTCTATAAGGAAGGTGACCCTGCGGGCGCTATCGAACTTGCTTTTTACCCCGTAAAGATCCACTATCTCCCTGCTCTTGTCGCTCAGCAGCGGGAAATTGAGCGAAAGCTTGTTTCTGAAGTTCTCATGGGACTTTACCCCGTCTGTGCTTACCCCCAGGACCTGCACTCCAAGGGACATAAGTTCCTCCTCCGCGTCGCGAAGCGAGCAGGCCTCCTTAGTACAGCCCGGGGTGTTGTCTCTGGGATAGAAGTAAAGCGCCACGGTTCCTTTCGAGTAAAAGTCACTCAGTCTTACCTTCTCCGCTCCGTAGGTTTCGGCTTCAAAATCAGGAGCCTGGCTCCCTATCTCAAGATTCTCTGCCATTTCTAACCTCCTTGGTCACGGCAGCAAAGCAGGTAATCAGAACATTCCCAGACTTTCTTTTGCCGCCTCGCTCATCTTTCCCGGATCCCAGGGCGGATCCCACACGATCTCAACGTTTACTTCTGAGACTCCGTCAAGTTCCTCGACAAGGTACTTGGCTTCGGCAACTATCTGCGTTGCGGCGGGACATCCGGGAGACGTCATGGTCATATCGATATTCACCCGGGAACCTTCTATGGCAATACCGTAGACAAGACCCAGATTGACTATATCTATCGGTATCTCGGGATCGTATATGTCGCCGAGAACCTCCATCACGTCATCTTTTGTAACTTCGGATTTTTCAGTCGTCTCGCTCATCGTAAAAAAGGCCCTTACTTAAAAAATATCATTACCCGGCCTGCAACTCAACACCGCATCTGGGACAGAAGCCGTCAGACTCTCCGTATTCGTAGTATTCGCCGCAGTAAGGGCAAAGCTTTACTTTAGGCCTCGTGATGAGCCATAGCGGCAGAAACAGTATGAGGACGAAAAACACGCCGAGGAACCATAAAAACGCCTTCCCCGTGCTCTTGCCCCTGTTTTTCGCATCCGTATAAACCCAGAAAGCCGCTATAAACGCGATTGCCAGTCCAAGAAATTGCATGGTAATCCTTATTCCCTATCGAAAATTATATGCTTTGTTCACCGTTCAAAGACCTAGTTCTTCTACCTTGCTGAGTATCTCTTCGGCATGGGACGAGGAATTAACTTTGCGCCAAATATACGCTATCCTGCCACCTTTCTCTATAAGGAAGGTGGTCCTGCTAGCAACGAAGGGGAAGAACTTCCATCTTACCCCGTAAAGATCCACTATCTCCCTTCTCTTGTCGCTCAGCAGCGGGAAGTTGAGCGAAAACTTGTCTCTGAACTTCTCATGGGACTTTATCCCGTCTGTGCTTACCCCCAGGATCTGCACTCCAAGAGACTCAAGCTCCTGCTCCGCGTTGCGAAGCGAACAAGCCTCCCTGATACAGCCCGTAGTGTTGTCCTTAGGATAGAAGTAAAGCGCCACGGTCCCTTTCGAGTAAAAGTCGCTCAACCTTACTTTTTCCGCTCCGTAGGTTTCGGCTTCAAAATCAGGAGCCTGACTCCCTATCTCAAGTTTTCTTCCCATAACTGCTCCTTAATCTTGATGAAATCTTTGGTGAATTATCTATAATAATTCCCCCTCTATCCTATTGATTTTATCACCTCAAGCGCCGCATTGTAATCCGGCTCGTTCACTATGTCTCCAACGTACTCAACGTGCTCGACCACGTTATCACGACCCACAACGAAAATCGCGCGGGCGAGAAGTCTGTTCTCCTTTATAAGCACCCCGTAGGCCTCGCCGAAAGAGGCGTGCTGGTAATCTGACGCCGTCCTCACCCTATCCACTCCGGCAGCCGCGCAGTAGCGGCTCTGTGCGAACGGAAGATCCACGCTCACCGTTATTATCTGGACCGAGTCAGAAAGCGCCGCCGCTTCCTCGTTGAACCTCCTGATCTGAACATCGCAGACCGGCGTGTCAACTGAAACCACAACGTTGAAAACCTTTACATCGTCTCCGAAACTCCCAAGGCTTACCTCGCTTCCCAAGGTTTCCACGCACCTGAAATCGGGAGCCGGGTCGCCTTTTTTCAGTTCAGGCCCGATAAGGGTAATCGGATTGCCTTTCATCTTTACCGCGTTGTCCCTTTCCATTTGTCTTTTCCCTCCTTATGACTGTTTTTCGTCAATATCAAGATTTATTTTCCTAGCCGTTACGTTCGCATCATAAATGGATATCCCGGCAATGAAAAGCGTCGCAAGAGAATACCCCGCGACAAGAGTAAGCGTAGAGCTGGGAACATCTTCAAGCGTCTGGGTGTCCGCAAACTCAAGAAAAACCGCAAGCGGTTCGCGCGAAAGCATGTTCACGATGATTATGAGAGCGAATATCGAGATGGCCTTGGCAAATTGCCCGTTGTAGAGCTGTCCCAGTCCCGGGAAAAAAAGGGAAAGCAGAACTGCCAGCCAAGGTTTTTTTCTTCCTTCTCCACGCATGCTCCACAAGCACTCCATCAGCAAAGAAAACCGCGAAGGGCCTCCCCGGGGCTCTCAGCTTTCATAAACGTTTCTCCTATAAGAAAAGTGTCTATACCGCAGGCCATAAGTCCTTCCATGTCCCTGACCGACGATATGCCGCTTTCGCTTATTATGATTTTCCCTTCAGGCACCATGGCGGAAAGCCTCTTTGAGACGTCAAGCGAAACGTCAAATGTCCGAAGGTCCCTGTTATTTATGCCGATTATCTCGCTTCCTGCCAACAAAGCGGTCTCAAGTTCCTCCTCGCCGTGCACCTCCACGATGCAGTTCATCCCTAGGGAACGCGAGAGAGAAAGATATTCCTCTATCTGCCCGCGGTCCAGCACGGCGACTATAAGAAGCACGAGGTCGGCCCCGTGGCACCTTGCCTCATAGACCTGGTAGGGGTCTATGGTGAAATCCTTTCTCAGAATCGGAAGCGCCGAGTGAGTTCTTATATCGGAGAGATAGGAAATGTCTCCCCCGAAGAACTTGCGGTCTGTAAGAACCGAAAGCGCAAAAGCCCCCGAGGCTTCATACTCCCGGGCAATAGAGAAATGATCGAAATCATCCCTTATGACGCCCTTGGAGGGAGAAGCCCGTTTTATTTCCGATATTATTTTCACCCCACGGGTCTTTGCGTGAAGAGCGGCAAAGTCAATTGCCGGGGGGCGGTCCGCGGAGGCGGAGGCGAGTTCTTCGAGAGGAAGCTTTTTTTTCGCTTCATCCAGTTCCTGCCTTTTATACGCAACTATATCGTTAAGAATCATTGGGCTGGTTCCGCTTGGTAATTTCAACGAGCATTTCAAGCTTTCCAAGGGCGGCCCCGCTTGAAAGAGAATCTTTGGCCAGAACGAGTGCTTCCGCAAGGCTCGCCGCCTTGCCCGAAACGTATATGGCCGCCATCGCGTTAAGCAGACTCGCGTCTGTTTTCGCCCCGTTCTCCCCTCCCCTCAGCACAGAAAGGGTTATCTCGGCGTTCTCAGCCGCGCTCGCGCCGCCCCTGAGTTCTTCCTGCGAGCGGGTTTTTACGCCAAAATCTTCGGGGTGCAGATCATACTCGGCGATTTCGCCGTCGCGAAGTTCGGCCACTTTCGTGTCCCCCGTAACGGTTATTTCGTCCATGCACCCTTCACCGTGAACCACCATGACCTTTTGCGAACCCAGGTTCTTAAGCACCTCGGCAACGGGAACGAGAAGCTGCGGTGAGTAGACTCCCATAACCTGATTCCTCACTCCCGCGGGATTTACCACGGGACCTATCAGGTTAAAAACAGTCCTTATTCCGAGTTCCTTCCTGCACTTTGCTACATTTCTCATGGCGGGGTGATACACAGGAGCGAAAAGAAAAGCTATGCCCGCTTCCGAAAGACATTTCTGCGCGAGAGACGGGGGAATGCCTATTTTCACTCCGAGCGCTTCCAGTACGTCCGCGCTTCCGACCGGGCTTGAAACCGACCTGTTGCCATGTTTTGCGACCGTGACTCCTGCTCCTGAGACTATGAAGGCAGCGGTTGTGGATATGTTAAAGGTCCCGCTTCCGTCACCGCCGGTTCCGCAGAGGTCCACTGCCGTTTCCCGGTCGCAGTCTATCTTTTCGGCCTTACCCAAAAGGGCCTTTGCCACGCCGGTTATCTCGGAAACGGTTTCCCCCTTCATGCGAAGCGCCGTAAGAAAGGCGGCCATCTGGCTTTCGGGAAGTTCCCCCTCCATCATAAGGTCAAAGACCGCGGTCACTTCTTTCTCCGAGAGATCTCCACCTTCCACAAGCTTAGAGATTACTTCAGTTATCATCGCCGAACTCGCCTCTTTCCATGCTTTTCCCAATCTTATCGAGAATACCGTTTATAAACGCGGCGGAGGTCTCCGACCCGAACTCCTTGGCCACTTCGATCGCCTCGTTTATAGTAACAGGCAGAGGTATATCGCTCAAGAAGACGATCTCGTAAACCGAGAGGCGCAGAATGTTCCTGTCTATCGGGGACATTCTCGACACCCTCCAGTGCTCAGAATATCTGTTTAAGATGCCGTCTATGGACTCGATGTTCCCCACAACGCCCTGGCAGAGCAGAAACGCAAATTCAAGCGTTTCCCCGTCCGCCGCTTCGTGATGAAGCAAACAGAAAGATTCAAAATTGGAACGCAGGTTGGATGACTTTGGGGAACTTTCCCCGGAGGCTGAATCAACCTGATAGAGAAACTGAAGGGCGGTTTTCCTGGATGACCTTCTCTTCCCCATCTGGTAAATCTTAGGAAAGCGCTTTTACGAGATTAACCATCTCAAGCGCGCTAAGTGCGGCCTCGCTTCCCCTGTTTCCCGCCTTAACCCCTGCCCTTTCAATGGCCTGCTCGGTGGTTTCAGTGGTTATTATGCCGCAGCAGACGGGCACTCCGGTTTCAAGAGCCACCGCTGAGAGATCCTTTGTCACCTGCGAAGCGAGAAAATCAAAATGGGAAGTCTGCCCCCTTATTATGGCTCCAATCGCCACGACGGCATCGTATTTTCCTGACAGTGCCGCCTTTTTCACCGCCAAAGGCACCTCAAAAGAACCCGGCACCTTTATCACGTCTATTGACCTCTCCGCCGCGCCGTGACGAACGAGGGTATCGATCGCTCCCTCCGTCATGGGGTTCGTGACGAAACTGTTGACCCTGCTTGACACGATGGCGAAGCGGAATTTCCCGGCGCTCAGTTTTCCTTCTATCGTTTCAGGCATTTGCTCCCCTCTTACTTTGATATTGACACAATATTACCGTAATCAGTGCTTTTTCCCATTGCAATTTCCTTTTCCGTGTAATCCGAGATATCTATGGGAACGCTCCCGACCATTCTGAGCCCGAATCCCTCAAGCCCCTTTACCTTTATTGGATTATTAGTGAGAAGCCGTATGTCACGCACTCCAAGATCTCTGAGTATCTGGGCTCCCACTCCGTAATGCCTGAGTTCAGCCTTGAGTTCCTGTCTCTCCGGAACAAGCGTGGGCATCTCCTTTATCTTTCCGTTTGAATAGCGATTTATCTTTTTCGCGAATCCCCCGTTGCTTGACTCCTGGTTTATGTAGACGAGAACCCCGGAGCCGTTTGCCTCTATCATCTTCAGGGACTGGGTAAGCTTCGCCCTGCTGTGGCAGTAAAGAGAACCGAAAATGTCGCTTATGGCGCAGTCGGAATGCACCCTGACGAGTGTCCCCTCCTCGGGGCTTAGTTCCCCTTTCACAAAGGCCATGTGCTGAAGGCCGTCTATTTCATTTTCAAACGCGATAGCACGGAAAACCCCGTATTCGGTAGGCACTTCCGCCTCGGCCACCCTGCGCACGAAGCTCTCCTTGCCTATCCTGTATCTTATGAGATCGGCTATAGTGGCGATCTTTATGCCGTGCTTCTTCGAGAAAACCATCAGATCCTCAAGACGCGCCATGTCGCCGTTTTCCTTCATTATCTCGCAGATAACCGACGCCGGGTGAAAACCCGCCAGCCTTGATATGTCGACCGAGCCTTCCGTGTGGCCGGCGCGGACAAGCACCCCGCCCTTTTTCGCTATAAGCGGAAAAATATGTCCGGGACGCACGAAATCCTCAGGTCTTGAATCCCGGGATATCGCCTGTCTTATCGTTGAGGCCCTGTCATGGGTCGATATGCCGGTCGTAACTCCCTTTTTCGCATCTATGGGAACGGTGAAAGCCGTGTGTTCGGGAGCTTCGTTGTACTCGGGTTTTATAGGCTGAAGAGCCAGGCGGTCTGCGTCTTCCTGAGTAAGGGAGAGACAGATAAGGCCACGGCCGTGAGTAGCCATGAAATTGATCACTTCCGCGCTAGCGTTTTCGGCGGGTATGACGAAATCCCCCTCGTTCTCCCTGTCTTCGTCATCGACCAGTATTACGAGTTTGCCCTGTTTTACGTCATCAATAATTTCTTCGATGGAGTTCATCTTCCCATATGCCCTTGCGTTGCGAAACACATCTTAAACACAAACAATTTCTTTAAGCAGGATATAGAATAGACAGCGTCTCTGTCAACAAACACGCGGAGCTTTAAGTACGGAAAAGACCAACCTTCTCCTTTATCTCTTCCATGTTCTCTTCGGCTATCCGTTTCGCCCTGAGGGTTCCCTCGCGGAGTATGTCCCTTACCTCGTCCGTCCTTTTTTCATACTGCGCCCTTTTTTCCCTGATGGGTTCAAGGAGAAGATTTATGGCGCGGGCGAGTTTCTTCTTCACTTCTACATCCCCAACGTTTCCTGTTCTGTAGCGGTCTTTGAGATCCTCTATCTCCTCGGTATCGTCGTTGAAAAGATCGTGGTAGATAAAAACCGGGTTGCCTTCCACGGTGCCCGGTATGTCGGCCCTTATTCTCTTCGGGTCGGTATACATGCTTCTTACTTTGCGCTCAACTTCCTTTTCGCTGTCGCTGAGGTATATGCAGTTGTTAAGACTCTTGCTCATCTTCCTGTTCCCGTCGGTGCCTACGAGGCGAGACGCTTCGCTGATGAGCGGTTCAGGCTCCCCGAAGTAATCGCCGTAGAGAAAATTAAACCTCCTGGCAAGCTCCCTCGTGAGTTCCACGTGACTCAGCTGATCCTCGCCCACGGGAACCTTGGTCGCCCGGAACATCAGTATGTCGGCCGCCATTAGCACGGGGTATCCGAGAAGCCCGGCAGAGTAATTGTCCCCCACTCCCATATCCTGAATTTTCTCCTTAAGGGTGGGGATTCTCTGGAGTCTCGGCACGGGACAAAGCATCGAGAGTATGGTTGAGAGTTCGGTTATCTGAGGCACCTGGGACTGGACATAAAAAACCGAGCTCTCCGGGTCCATTCCCACAGAAAGCCAGTCGCATACCATTTCGATCGTGTTTTCCTCAACCTCAACAGCCCTGTCGTAATGCGTGGTCAGCATGTGGAGGTTGGCAACCAGAAAAAAGCAGTCGTATTCGCTCTGAAACCTGATGCGGTTTTGAAGCGAACCCACAAGGTGTCCCAGATGAAGCTTCCCCGTCGGCCTGTCGCCGGTAACCAGAATGGGTCTTGAGCTCACTTTAACCTCCGAAAATCGATGCGTGGCGGTAATGTTACTCAAACAGCGAAGATACTCAACATGAGGTACGGGATTAGGGGCCGTCGGCCCAGGCTCCTGTCAGATTCCTGCAGGAAATAAAATCCCGCCACGCCGAAACCGAAGACCTCACCGGCCCGATTACATCATTGACACGGTACTTTCTCATGTGGTAAGCTAAATGATAATATTTCTCATTTACCTATGCAGATGAGCAGAACATTTTCCTTATCGCTTACAATCGCCTTTCTGGGAGCGCAGATGCTTTCTTTTGCCCATGCGGCCGAATACGGTTCCTGGGAACACGAGCATGAGGGAGTTTCCTGCGAAATCTGCCTGAGCGCCAAGTATCAGGACTTCTCAAGTCCCGGCGCCGCGAGCGGGCCCAGTGTTCTCCGCCACGCGGAATACGTCTCGCAGTCACCCACTGGCGCTACCATCGTTCGGGACGATTACGATGAGGGAATTACCCGCGGACCTCCCCTTTCCTCCTGAGATGTAGACAGACTTTTTATTCCCCGCGCATACGTGCGGGCAGCGGAATTTTCTTTTAAAACTTTAAGGAGGAAAAAATGAATATATTGCGTTTCGCGGTAATAACTGCGTTTTTTGCCGTCTTGCCGTTTTCTCATATCCCCGCTTTCGCCGCTTCTGATCAGGAGATAGAAGCTTTAAAGAAGGAAATACAGGAAATGAGGTCAGAATATGAGAACCGGATTTTAAAGATGGAGGAAAAACTTGCCGAGATGAAGACTGCGGCAACCGTGGATAAAACGAAAACGACTTACTCAAAGAGCAGAGACAGCGCCTACCCCGGCAGAGCCGTTTACAACAGCACCCTTAATCCTTCAATCGGAGCGGTACTGGGCGGAACCTTCGCCGCATTCTCTTCTGACGAGGGCGAGATTCCGGGGTTTGTCCTGGGACACGAAGGAGAACGGGGAGCGGAAGGAATTTCCCTCGGGGAAACCGAACTCAATTTCTCTACAAGCGTCGATGATAAATTTTACGGACACATAACCACGGCTCTTGCAGACCATGGAGACGGGGTTGAGATAGAGCTTGAGGAAGCGTACGTGGAAACCCTTCCAGGTTTCGGGCTTCCAACGGGAGCGACGATAAGGATGGGACGCGCGTTCTGGACTTTTGGATACCTGAACGAGCATCACGCCCACGCTGACGATTTCGCCGATCGTTCCCTGCCTTACAGGGTGTACCTCGACAATGGCTTTAATGATACCGGAGTGCAGATTTCATACGTGCTTCCAACAGATTTCTATGTTGAGGCGGGAGGCGGTATTTTCCGCGGAGACGATTTCCCGTTTGCGGGAGCTGAGGGTAGCGACATAAACTCATTCAGCGCCTTCCTGCGGGTAGGCGGTGACATAGGAAATAATTCATCCTGGAGAATCGGAGGTTATTTCCTTGACGGAGAGGCAAGCGGTCGCGGCGGCGGACATGGACACGAAGACGAGCATGCCCATGAAGAAAACGGCCATGATGATGACCACATGGATGAACACATGGATGAACACGATGATGACCACATGGATGAACACGCGGATGAACACGATGATGACCACATGGATGAACATGGACATGAGGAGTTCTTCAGCGCCGGCATGTTTACGGGCGACACGAGGCTTTACTCGGTTGATTTTCGCTACGTTTGGGCCCCCACCGGAAACATCCGCCAAAAAGAGGTGCTTCTCCAAGGTGAGTATTTCTGGCGTGACGAAGAAGGCTACTACACTCTTGAGGAAGGAGGCGAGGTCCACGAAGAGCACCTCGACGGAGGAAGCCACGGCTGGTACGCGCAGGGGGTTTTCAAGTTCTCGCCGAAATGGAGAATCGGAGCCCGCTATTCCCAGATATACTCTCCCGAGGATTCAGGGATAGATCACGATCCCTACGCGGTAGCGGTCATGGGCGACTGGTCAAACAGCGAGTTCTCGCGCTTACGCCTTCAGTACAACTATGAAAAACTGGGAGAGGACCTGAGCGACAACCAGATCCTGCTCCAGTACATAATGAGCATAGGCGCACACGCCGCGCATAAATACTAAGAGCAACCGTAGCGTGAAACGCTACCTGGTTTTTCTCTCCATCCTCCTGCCGGGGCCGCTTTTCGCGGCCCCGGCATATTTTTTGGCAACTGCCCCAAGGAATCGGTGGAACTGACGGCCCGAAGTACATACATCATTGACACCGTACTTTCTCGTGTGGTAGGCTAAATGATAATATTTCTCATTTACCCATACAGATGAACAAAACATTTTCCTTATTGCTTACAATCGCCTTTCTGGGGGCGCAGATGCTTTCCTTTGCCCATGCGGCCGAGTGCGGTTCCCGGGAGCATAAGCATGAGGGCACTGAATGCGAGATATGCCTGAACGCCAAGTATCAGGACTATACAGATCCCGGCGCCACGAGTGAAGTCCGTGTTCTTCACCGCGCACAGAACGTCCCGCAGCCACTCGCTGACGTTATCGTCGTTCGGGACACTTGCGAAGCGGGAATTACCCGCGGACCTCCCGTCTCTTCCTGAGCCGTAAACAGACTTTTTATTCCCCGCGCATACGTGCGGGCAGCGGAATTTTCTTTTAAAACTTAAGGAGGAAAAAATGAATATATTGCGTTTCGCGGTAATAACTGCGTTTTTTGCCGTCTTGCCGTTTTCTCATATCTCCGCTTTCGCCGCTTCTTATCAGAAGGTAAAAGTATTTGCCTGCGAACCGGAATGGGCGGCACTGGCCCAAGAAATCGGCGGTGACAAGGTGGAAGCGTTTTCAGCCACCTCGGCCACACAGAATCCACACTACATAAGGGCACGCCCAAGCCTGATATCCAAAGTGCGCAAAGCCGATCTGCTGATCTGCTCGGGCGCAAGTCTTGAGGTAGGCTGGCTTCCGGTTCTGCTTAAGAAGGCAAGTTCTGATCTCCAGCCCGGCTCCCCCGGTTACCTTATGGCTTCAAATCTGCTCACCATGCTCGAAGTACCGGTTGTGGTCGACCGCAGCATGGGAGATATACATCCGGAAGGCAATCCCCACGTGCACCTGAATCCGTACAACCTGATAATTGTAGGCGAAGTGCTTGCCGATCGCCTTTCGGAAATCGACCCTGGGACCGCCTCTTTTTACAAAAACCGATTCCGGGATTTTTCATCACGCATGCAAAAGGCCATCTCCCGGTGGGAATCCGAGGCCGCCGAGCTTAAAGGAAAGCCGGTGGTGGTTCATCACAAATCGTTTAGTTATCTGATTGACTGGCTCGGAATGAAAGGAGTGGGGGCGCTTGAACCGAAACCCGGAATTCCCCCCACAGCTTCTCACCTGAAGAATCTGCTGCTGCAGTTAAGAAACAGCCCGGCGGATGTGATTATCCGTACCCCTTACGATCCGGGTGACGCGAGTGAATGGTTCTCGGAGAAAACCGGGGCAAGGGCAGTCGTGCTTCCTTACACCGTTGGCGGTGACAGCCAGAGCGGCGACCTGTTCGCGCTGTTTGACAGGACTATAGCTTTGTTAAAATAGACATATGATGTTGAGTGGTGAACTTCTGGAAATCATCGGGCCGGCAGTGGCTGCCGGCCTCATGATTGCGCTTACCCACGCTCCCTTGGGCATCGAGGTGCTGCGCCGCGGCATCATCTTTATTGATCTTGCGGTGGCGCAGATTGCGGGACTCGGGCTTGTGGCCGGCAACATGTTTATCCATGACCCGTCTCCGTGGCTGATCCAGTTAATGGCTCTTGGCTGCGCGGTCGCGGCAGGGCTGTTTTTCCGCAAGGTGGAAACGGCGATGCCCGAGCGACAGGAAGCGGTCATAGGGTGCACTTTCGTACTTGCCGCATCGCTGGCGCTTCTGCTGCTGGCCGATCACCCCCACGGCGGAGAAGAGGTAAAACACCTGCTTTCGGGACAGATGCTGTTTGTGACATGGACAGACGTGGCGAAACACTCGCCCATTTACGCGTTGATACTGCTGGCTTGGTTCTTCAGGCCCGAGGTGCGGAACAACGTTGGATTTTACCTGCTCTTCGCCCTTGCCATCACTTCGTCGGTTCAGCTGGTCGGCGTCTATGTAGTCTTTGCGAGCCTCATACTTCCGGCTCTGGCCGCCGTACGCGTAAGAAAGCCTCATCTTGTCGCATGGCTCTGCGGGGTGGTGGCGCTTCTGTCAGGCATCGCCTTCGCCGTAGCGTTCGATATGCCTGCCGGACCGATTATTATCCTGTCATATACCGCGACGGCCCTGATCATACGAGGGGTCAGGATGGCAAACCGGGATCATAAAATTTAAGAAGGGTTTATTGTGCGCGCCCCAGTGAGCAATTTACGAATCAACACAATGCTCTATATCAGGAATGTTTCAATGAAACAATTATCGTTAAATAAATCCTTTCGACATGAAACGTCAGGAGGTCAGAGAGATGAGACAATTTGATGTTGTTATTGTTGGAGCCGGTCCGGCAGGGATAGGGATTGCCGCTATGCTTAAGGATCTGGGTATAAAGCGAATGATTGTTCTTGAGAGAGAAAAAGTCGGCGCGACTTTCGATAAATGGCCGAAGGAAATGCAACTCCTAACCCCTTCATTTACAACTAACTTTTATGGTCATCTTGACCTTAATGCGGTTATATCCGGGACCTCGCCAGCATATATGCTTCGAAAGGAACACCCTACCGGCAAGGAGTATGCCCGGTATTTAAGAGAGATATCAGAATATTTTGATTTGCCAGTTGTTGAACATACAAATGTAGAGAAGGTGCTTTATTCTGAAGGCTCTTTTAAGGTTCATATTACTGGAGGAAAGCCGATAGAGTCTCGCTTTTTGATTTGGGCGGGCGGAGAATTTCAGTACCCGAATACAAATCCTTTTTCAGGTGCTGAGTTGTGTTTGCATAACAGCCGAGTGAAAAGCTGGGAACACGTTAAAGGCGATGAAATTTATATTATCGGCGGTTATGAGAGCGGAATTGATGCAGCCATCCATTTGAGTCGACTGGGCAAAAAGGTTCATGTATTAGACCGCGATGCGCGTTGGAGCAAAGAAACAACTGACCCAAGTGAAAACTTATCGCCTTTTACGTTGGAGAGGTTGAGGCAGGAAATAATTTATAACAGGATTGAGCTTGTTGGTAAATCCATGGTCAGGGAGATAAGGCTGGAGCAGGACAAGTATTTGATTTATGTCAGAGGCAAATCATCACCTTATCAAAGCGCCACACCACCCATTTTGGCAACAGGATTTAAAAGCAGCCTGGTCGTCATTAAAGAGTTGTTTGATTGGGAGAAGAATAAAGACTACTGTTTGCTGAATGAGCAGGATGAATCAACCAAAACTTCTGGATTGTTTCTCGTTGGTCCACAAGTTCGCCATGATGATCTTATTTTCTGTTTTATTTATAAATATCGGCAGAGGTTTGGTGTTGTCGCTAATGCAATTGGAGAGCGATTGGGCATGGATACAACGCTGCTTGAGACATATCGCAATGAAGGCCTCTACCTGGATGATTTGAGCTGCTGCGGAGAGGAGTGTGTTTGCTGATGCAAGAAGAACTAGTTCAGAAAGAAATTAAGACCAATATAAGCATACAATGGTTATGCCAATTGATCGCCAGTTTGTCCTGGTTCACTTCCGTTATTGTTTACGGATCATTTGAACTGGGTGATTGCCTGCAATTGTTAGCTGCATCCGCGTGGACCGTATCTAATATTGTGAATTATTTTACTAACAAAAATCATGTCATAAGCCAAAGCATGTGACGGTGGAAGTAGAAAGCCAGTGTCAGCAGAAGTGGCTTCTGGCGCATACGATGCCCTTAAGTTTGGAACTCCTGAACAAAGATGCCGGTTGATGAACTTTGTATTTTCGAACCTGGAGCTAAAGAGATTAACCCTTTGTTATACCTCGCCCCTTGAAAAAACTGTTTGATAGGTTCGTAAATGCGTCTAATATTGAAGAATGGCGCGCCCGGAGGGATTCGAACCCCCAACCTCTTGATCCGTAGTCAAGCGCTCTGTCCAGTTGGGCTACGGGCGCGGAAAAGTAACGCTTCCTAATGGTTCCTGAGCCGAGTGGAGCAGTCAAACCAAAAAAAGGCAGGAACGATTAACAATACGAATTTCTGTATTATAATAGTCGTTCTGAATTTTATTCTGGGAAAAACTAAATGGAAGAGCTTGAATCGCTTCTTGACATCGAAGTCGAAACCTATCTTCGCAGGGTGAAAGACAAAGAGGAGATAAAGGATCTTGTTTCAGGGAACCTCTCCCGGGAAACCTATGCAAGATTCCTGTTCACTTTTTATATAATCGAATTTCTGAGTCAGAGAGCCGTTAACATGGCAAGCATAAACACTAAAGACTCCGATCCCTACCTGAGCAAAAGGTTTCATTCCTGCGCACAGGGAGAACTCGGGCATGCAGAGATTGCCCTTCGTGATCTAAAGGATCTCGGAGAGAAGGAGATCAATCCTTTCTGCCTAGAGATCGTAAGGGAATACGACGAGTTCCTCCAGAACGCCGCCGAGCAGTTTCCTCTCGCGATACTCGGACATTCCTATCTGTTTGAAAACGTATCGGGGCTTCTTTTCCCCGAGTTAGAAACAGTTCCCGATCCCTCAACATTCATAGAGGTTCACGCCAAGGAAGATCCCGCGCACTCTCTGGCGATAAAGAAAACGGTAAGAAGAATCGAAAAAGATCTCGGCAAAGAAAAGATCGAAAAAATAGTCCAGTTCAGCAGGGAAAGCGGAGACTACCTGATGCGGCTATTTGACTCCCTTGCTTAAGCCCAGGATCTCTTCGTAGCGAAAACACGAGACCAGGTGATCGTTCACCACCCCCGTCGCCTGAAGATGGGCGTAGACGATAGTGGGACCCATGAAGCGGAAGCCCCTTTTCTTAAGGTCGCGACTGACCGTCACTGAAAGTTCCGTCGAGGCCGGTATTTCCGATAGTTCCTCCCAGGCGTTAGTAACCGGGACTCCGCCGGTAAATCCCCACAGATAATCGGAGAAGCTTCCGAACTCATCCCGTATTTCAAGGAACCGCACGGCGTTATTTATCGAAGCCTCTATTTTCTTTCGGTTGCGTATTATTCCGCTGTCCGACATGAGCTCCTGTATCTTCTCCTCTCGGTAGCGGGCGACTTTTTCCGGATCGAACCCGTCGTAAAGACGCCTGTAGTTCTCCCTTTTTCGAAGAACCGTAAGCCAGCTGAGGCCCGCCTGGGCGGATTCTAGGACCAGAAACTCAAACTGCTTTTCGTCGGAGAAAACGGGAACTCCCCACTCCTTGTCGTGGTAATCCCTCTCAAGGTCGCTTCGCTCGCACCATGGACATCTTCGCATCTTATCTCTCCCCACGGTTCAAAGAAAGGCGTTATAGAGAAACCCGAAAAAAAGCACCTGAGGGACGGCCACTACGGGAAGGAGCAAGGCCGTCTTTCTGCCTATGTTAGTCCAGAGAAGACCGATCTCCGTATAGTCGGTCACAACTCCCGCCATCAGAAAGACGAACGGGTTTCCAAATGCCTGGACCTTGTCGTAGATCTCAAACGCAACAACCGAACTTCCCTCGCTGCAGACCTCAATCACGGTAGCTCCCACTAGGGTGAGCAAAAGACCGCCTGTGTCCGGACCAAGATACTGCATAAAAAATTCTCCGGGCACGTATACGTCTATCAGGACCGCCGCGATAAGGCCGACTATAAGCCACCAGAGAACCATGTTGGAAAGGTCGAGACTTCCCCTCAAGACCCCCGTGACGCTTTCCCGGAGGGAAAAGTTCCTTATCCTCTCCCACTCGTATCCTTCCTCCATGTCCCCGAGATAGCTTTTCTCCAGGTAACCGCCCCGTTCAAGCATCCTGAAGATAAAGCCCGTGACAATCGCTATGAACCCGGCCGTGACTATGAACAGCACGCCCTTCCACCCGAAAAAGCTTATGAGAAGAATGGTTACGGGGAAGTTCGCCCATGGAGAAGCGAGAAGAAAGGTTATAACCGCCGGGATGCCCGCCCCTTTTCTGTAGATCTGAATCGCTATTGCAAGTATTCCATGGGAACAGGAGGACATGAGAAACCCCCCGGCAAGAGCATAGAAAAGAGATGAATTCCCCGTTGCGCCAAGGTACCTGTATATAAACCCTTGGGGAACAAAGTAATCTACGGCCCCGCCGAGAAGAAAACCCACAATAAGCGGGACGGCGAGCAGCTTCAGATAACCCAAGAGGGAAGCATTAAGGGCCGAAAGCGCCGGCAGGAAAGAAACGGCTACCAGGCACAGAAGCAACGCAAGAGAGATTTTAAGGTTCCGGCTGACTCTGAGAGGTTCGCCGGGCGGCGTAGTGTGGCAGCAGGAAGCCTCATTCATCTTACTAATGTAACATAATTCGAAGTCCCGGCCGAACGCCCCGCGCTCTTTGCCATAGCGGAACGAAGAAAAAGCTTTTTCGTTTGTCCGCTCTTTTTTCTAGGGTAAAATCCTTGCGTGATGGGAAAGAGAATCGTAGTAGCCATGAGCGGAGGAGTCGACAGCGCCACCACTGCCGCCCTTCTTAAGTCCCAGGGGCATGAAGTCATAGGAATGACCATGCAGCTTTGGGATTACGGAGAGAGCGAGGGGGGATGCTGTTCCGCGGACGAGGTCTGCGACGCGAGAAGAGTCGCATACGAGATAGGCATACCTCACTACGTGGTAAATTACATGGATTCCTTCAGGGAACTCGTGGTCTCCGATTTCGTAAACAAGTACGATTCCGGAGAAACCCCCATACCCTGCGTGCTCTGCAACCAGTTCATGAAGTTCGATTTCCTTTTGAAGCGCGCTCTTGAGCTCGACGCGGACTTTCTCGCCACAGGCCACTACGCGAGAATATCCCGTAGCGCCGAAACCGGCGAGTATTCACTCGAGCGGGCCGTTGACTCCACAAAAGACCAGTCGTACTTTCTTTTCACCCTCGGTCAGAGGGAACTTCAGAGGCTTATTTTCCCTCTGGGAGACAAAACGAAAACCGAGGTGAGAAAAATTGCCGAGGACATGGGACTTCGGGTCGCCACAAAGGCCGAGAGCATGGGCGTCTGCTTCATCACGGGAAGCAGCTACAGAGAATTTCTTGAGCCTTACCTGGAGAGAGGAAAAAGAGAGGGAGACATAGTGGATATGGATGGGAACTCGGTCGCCAGGCACCGCGGAATCGCGTCTTTTACAATCGGTCAGAGACGCGGACTCGGTTTCGCGAAGGGAAAGCCGATGTATGTCGTCGGTATCGATGCAGAACGAAACGAGGTAAGGGTCGGAGAGGAAAAGGACCTCTACAGCAACGCCCTTACTGCGGGAGACCTCTCGTGGGTAAGCCTGCCTCCAGAGGGAGAGATCGAAGTGCGCTCGAAAATAAGGTACCGCCACGGCGCGGTTCCCTGCAGAGTAACGGTCACCGACGACGGGAAGGCAACAGTGAATTTCCCGGAACCGCAGAAAGCCGTAACGCCCGGCCAGGCAATTGTTTTCTACAAGGATGAAGCGGTGATGGGAGGCGGCTGGATAAAAGAGGCGTACATGCAATGAGAAAGATCTCCGTTGTAACCCTGGGGTGCAAGGTTAACCAGTACGACACTGCCGCCTTGCTTAACCACCTGCCATCTTCAGAGTTCGTAAAGAACGAAAAATTTGACGAGCCGGCAGACGTGTACGTAATAGACACCTGCACCGTTACGCACAAGGCGGATTCGGAAGCCAGGAACTACATATACAGGGCAAAAAGATCAAACCCCCACGGCGTTGTAATAGTCACGGGCTGCTACGCCCAAGTCTCCCCCGAACAACTCTCGGCAATGGAGCAAGTCGACTACGTAATCGGAAACTCCCATAAGTTCTCATCCCTTCTCGGAGCAATACGCCGGGGCAAGGTTCAGAGTGAGCCGAAGGTTCTCATATCAGATATTTTCAAGGAAAAGAAAAAGAAATTCGATACCCCAGATATAAGGTTCTTTCCCGACAGGACGAGGGCATTCCTCAAGGTGCAGGACGGGTGCAATTACGCCTGCACGTTTTGCGTGATCCCAAGGGCGCGGGGACGATCTCGCAGCCTGGAGGCAGATGAAGTGATCTCAAGGCTAGGAACTCTCGCGCGTGGGGGTTACAAGGAAGTCGTTCTAACCGGAGTTCATCTCGCAAGCTACGGAAGGGATATAGGCTCAGATCTTGTCAGCCTGCTACAAAAGATTGAAAAGTCCAGGGCCGTAAGCAGAGTAAGACTCAGTTCCCTTGATCCCGCGGATACCACAGAGGAACTGATCCGTTTCGTCTCGAACTCCGAAGTCGTATGTCCGAGTTTCCACGTAGCACTTCAAAGCGGAGACAGGGATGTCCTCAGAAGAATGAGAAGAAGGTACAGTCCCGAGCAGTTCCTTGAGTGCACTGACTCGATACGCAGCGCATTGCCCGAGGCTTCAATCGGTACAGACATAATGGTTGGATTTCCCGGGGAAACACATGAGCAGTTTGAGAATTCCCGTGACGTCGCGGCCGCATCGGAACTCACCTATTTCCATGTGTTTCCGTACTCAATAAGGAAAATGACCCCAGCCGCGAATATGAAAGATCAGATTCCCCCGCAGGTAAAAAAGGAAAGAGCGGCAGAACTCCGGGCTCTTGGAAAAACAAAAAAAGAGAATTTCTACAGAAAGTTTATCGGCAAGACCCTTGATGCTATTGTCGAGAGCAAGTCGAGCTGCACAACGGAAAACTACATAAGCGTAAAGCTGATTGAGAGCAACATCAATGCCGGGTCAGAGATAAAGGTAAAAATAGAGGATGTAAGAAACGAGGTTGCCTACGCAACAGCAGTATGAGCGATTTTACTGAGACTATCCTGTCACCGGAGCCTTAAGCCCATCCCTGACAAAATTTCCTGCATCATTTTAGAAGTAAAGATGAGAATTTTATGTTTTTACGCGGAAACACCTTACAAATTCGGAGTCTATCTCCGAGAATGCATGCATGCCGGGAAAATGAATGGCGGAGAGAGTGGGATTCGAACCCACGAAGGGGCTTTCACCCCTTACTCGATTAGCAATCGAGCGCCTTCGACCACTCGGCCACCTCTCCCCGCTCGGTGAAAAAATCATAACTCAACGGAAAACAGAGTCAAAACTCCGCTCCGCCTGTTTTTTTTCAACCCACGATGGAAAAGACCTCAAGAATGATCAGGATATCATCTGTTTTGTTTTCGACAGTGCAGTTTGCCCCGTCTTCAAAAAAAACGGTCTGCCCCAGGCAGAGTTCATCGCTGCTTTTATCGCCGATTATCAGAGCTTCTCCCTCGAGAACCAGAAGTCGGAGATCTTGAGAAGAGGTGTTCTCCGTCCTTGCGGATTTGCCGGGGAAAATAGTCGTTTTCGTTACTTTCGAGAGTTCTCCTTTTTCAATTTCTTCCCTGCTGCCCCAAGGATAGTGAACTACCTTCGGACGGTCTGCCTCATCCCTCCCCCGCTCTCTTAATTCCCTCGCAAACTCGCCCGCCTCACTCGAGCGGTCAAGATCGGAGATAAAAACGGCGTCCTTAGTTTCAATCACGGCAACGTTGCGAAGACCGGATACGCAGACAAGCCTCGAGCCGCTTCTTACAATGGAATCCTCAGTGCCCTTCAGGATTACGTCTCCTTCAAGCACGTTTCCCTCGGAATCTTTCGGGAAAAACTCGTAGAAGAGCCGCCATGACCCTACGTCGCTCCATGGAAAAGAAGACGGTATTACGGCTCCGCGCGAGGTCTTCTCCATTACCGCCCGGTCAACGGGAACGGAAGGAAGCCCGTCATAAATATCACTGCTGATTTTCCCGCGGGAAGCTTCGTGCATCGGCTCATACACCTCGGGGCAAAGAGCCGCGTATTCCTCGATCATGGTCCGGGCCCGGAAAACGAACATTCCACTGTTCCAGAAGAAGTTTCCTGAAAGCAGGTATTCGCTCGCAACTTCGGCGCTGGGCTTCTCTATGAACCTTTCTATTCTGAGTCCGCCGTCGCGAAGCGGTTCCCCTCCCTCGATGTAGCCGTACCCGGTCTCGGGGGCGGAGGGGGTAATTCCAAAACATACTATGTAATCGTCTTCGGCGAGCGAAACCGCCCTTCGCACTTGATCGCAGAAATCCTCGTCGTCTCCGACCACATGGTCCGAGGGGAGAACCATTATCACCGCGTCTTCGTCTTCTGAGGCGACCCCGAGCGTCCCAAGCAGAATCGCCGGAGCAGTGTTTCTGCCCACGGGCTCGGTCACAATTTTTATCTTTCCCGAAAAGTCCGTGTAGCGAAGATTGTCTTCAATCAGAGGGCGCTGTTTTTCCTCAAGTACAACCAATATGTTTTCTTCGGCGACAAGACGGGCGGCCCGCTTAAGCGTTCCAAGCAGAAGTGACTCATTCCCGTTTATGGTGAGGAACTGCTTGGGTAAGGACTCTCTTGATAGAGGCCAGAGCCTGGTTCCCCGTCCCCCGGCAAGAATAAGGCAGTAAAGATTTTTTTTAGGCATTTTGAGAACCGAGTTCCGCAGAACAGTGTCTGAGTTCTAATCTACCTGATGTGGCTCCTTCAGAAGATCCCATACGGTCTTCACGGGATTAAACGTTGTGGAGGGAACTTCGACGAAAACGGTTATCCAGCCGGACATGGAACCGTTCCAGAGCCCGGGAAGCTCAAGCGCCTTTATCTTCATAGTACCAAAGGTCTTTTCGGTGATAATTCCGGCTTCCGGATCGACAAAGCCAGTCAGATTAAATTTCTCCCCCCTGAAATCCTTTACTCCGCAGACAATATCCACAGGATTAAAATGGGTTGAGTTCTCCCAGATATGCCGTTGGGAAGAGGAGTCTCGGTCAATCTCGGCACTCTCAACTATCTGAAGGGACTCCCCCCCTTCTCCTTCCACCCAGAACGGACCGCCGCCCGGCTCACCCATGTTCTTTACAACGCCGCATACCCTGATGGGCCTGTGAAGAGCCCGAAACAGGAATTCCCTCCTGCCGGCTCCAGACAGCCCTGAAAGTTCCTGGGAGAGGTCCACGAAAAGTTCCCCCCGGCAAAAGGAAATTATCTCCCGCTCAAGTGCCTCAGAGGTCCAGGAGGAAGAGAGGGCTTCTGTATAGAGGAAAACTCTTTTCTGTATAGAGAGAAGAACTCCCCCCAAGGTCTTTTTCCACTTAACCGTATCGGGGAGAAGCTCCTCTTTCGCCACGTTGTCTATGTTCTTTACGAAAATACAGTCATAGGAAAGTTCATTCAGGTTCTTCAGCAGCGCTCCGTGCCCAGCGGGCCTTCTGAGCAGAGATCCGTCGGCGTCAGTAACAGGCGTGTTGTCCATTGCGACCGCGATTGTATCCGTTTCGGGGTCCTGAACCGAGTATGTTACTTCAAATGAAACCCCTTCGCAGGACAGAAGAGAACCTGCGTCCTTCTCCTCCAGAGCAAACTCCTCGGCAAAGGCAGGTGGAATAGTAAAATGCATGGAGACCGTGCCGCACGAGGCTATATATCCCAGGGCCTCTTTGAAATGTTCGGAAAAAGCCGTTCTTCTCTCCTCTCCATAGCTGTGAAAAGGCACAAGTCCTTTCGGAATGTCCGCATAACCCAGTCCGCCGCTTCCCAGAAGAGTATCGAGAATAAGTTTGAAATTCCCCGAAGAGACAGCATCTTCAAGCTCTTCTTCCAACCTCTCTTCAAGCAATCCCGCGAAGGGGAATCTCGTTAAGTTCGAGAGGAATTTCTCAAGCATCTTTTCCCCTTTGGGGTCCAGAACCTTTTCGTCCGAGGAGAAAGCATCCCGAAGCACACCAAAGTCCCGGAACATTCGCGAGGCCGCTCCCGATGCCGGAACGAATTTGCACACGCTAGTTTCAGGAAGAGAATCCTCGTATTCGCGCTGAAGTGCCCGGGATTCATCCTCTCCCAGTTTTCTTATGCCGTCGCCTACTGTCGCGGGGCGGAGGAGCCTGCGGAAGGGATAACCCTTTTTGAACCGTTCAATCTGTTTTTGAATATCCAAGATGTGAATTTCCCGTGGCGGAACCTAATGGGAGAACTATACATAAAAAAGCTGAAAACTCCCCCTGGTCCCTGAGCGGAATTCCGTGCGATTCTTTGATCGGGGTGGCGGGACCGACGGGATTTGAACCCGCGACCTCTGGCTTGACAGGCCAGCGTTCTAACCAGGCTGAACTACGGCCCCGTTTAAATCAGATGGTGGGCGGTACAGGATTCGAACCTGTGACCCCCTGCTTGTAAGGCAGGTGCTCTCCCGCTGAGCTAACCGCCCGCAAAAACGCAAAAAAGCAGGCAATCTGTATAACCGAATAAAAACTCTTTGTCCAAGACTAAGACACGGAACGGCTAAAGTCCATGCTCTTCTATGAACCTCTCGGCGTCCATAGCCGCCATGCACCCGCTTCCCGCCGCCGTTATAGCCTGCTTGTATCTTGTGTCCTGTATGTCTCCGGCGGCAAAAACGCCGGCGACGCTTGTTTCAGAGGTGCCGTTACTGGTAATCAGGTAACCGTTATCGTCCATATCAAGCTGTCCCCTGAAGATTTCGCTGTTGGGAGTGTGCCCGATCGCTACGAACATGCCTTGACATTCCTTAACGTAACTCTCCCCGGTCACGACATCCTTTATCCGTACCCCCGTTACTCCGTCCTCTCTTGAACCCAGCACATCTTCAACGACACCGTTCCATATAAAATCTATTTTTTCGTTTTCTCTGGCACGCTGCTGCATTATCACCGACGCTCTGAGCTTGTCGCGTCTGTGAACCACCGTAACCCGGGTGGCGAATTTGGTAAGAAAGATGGATTCTTCCATGGCGCTGTCGCCTCCCCCGATGACCACAAGCTCCTTGTCCCTGAAGAAAAATCCGTCGCATGTGGCGCACGTTGAAACCCCGTAGCCCACAAGCTCGCGTTCGGAAGGAAGGCCAAGCATCCTTGCCGTGGCGCCCGAAGAAATAATGAACGTGGAGGCAAGTATCTGCCCGTCTTCCGTCGATACGAGAAACGGCCTTTTGGAAAAATCGACGGCGGTTACGGCCTTCTGCACGCACTGCGCCCCGAAACGCTCGGACTGCTCCCTCATAAGATCCATGAGTTCAGGACCCATGATTCCTTCCGGGAACCCCGGGAAATTCTCAACATCGGTAGTCGTGGTAAGCTGCCCCCCGGCTTCCGGACCTTCAAATACAAGCGGCTCAAGATTCGCTCGCGCTGTGTAAAGGGCCGCGGTCAGCCCCGCAGGGCCGGAACCCATGATGACCACCCTGTAGCTTTCTTTCAGTTCTTTCACTTCGCACTCCTGCAATTTCTTTTTAGAACAGGGACTTTATACTACATTCAGGAAGTGGTTTTTCAAGAGATAAAACAAACGCAGGAGACGGCCAGAACCCCGCCCCGCAAACGCTTACGCTAATGGAATCCGCGAAGAAAACTCCGCTTTATGAAAGACACGCAGCCCAGGGAGCCGTATTCGGCGAGACGGGCGGATTTTTTCTTCCGAAAAGCTACGGTGACCCGGAAGGGGAAGCAAAGACCGTAAGAGAATCTGTGGGCGTTATAGACATTTCAAGCAGAGGAAAACTCATGCTGTCGGGAGCCGACCACATAAAATTCCTGCAGGGAATGCTCACAAACGACGTAAAGGAAAAAACCCCCGGGACAGGGGGCTACGCGGCGATACTCACCCCCAAGGGAAAAATGATTTCAGACATGAGGGTCTTTAAAAATGAAGACTCTGTCTACATGGATACAGAACCCGGCACGGGTGGGAACATAGCGGAGCTTCTTCGCAAGTTCAGGCTTTCATACAAAGCAGAAGTACTTGACGTTACCGAAGATTACTGCGTTTTTCACGTCTGCGGTCCCGGCTGCGGGGAATTAATCGAAAAGCGCCTCGGCGTCGACGTTAAACAAATGAAAGAATATGATCACCGGGCTTGCGGCGAGGCAACCGTAATGAAGCTCAACAGAACGGGAGAAACCGGTTTTGACGTTTTTTTTGAAAACCGCAGTGCTCAGAAAATCTGGGAACTCCTTCTTGAAAATCCGCCGGTTCCGGGACTTTGCGGACAGGAGGCTCTCGAAACCCTGAGAATAGAGGCCGGAATCCCAGTTTACGGAAAGGATATGGACATCTCCACCATACCAATTGAAGCCGGCATATGGGATGCCCTTGACTTTGAAAAGGGATGCTACGTGGGGCAGGAAGTAATAGCAAGGATAAAGTGGAGAGGAAGAGTAAACTGGCATCTAGCGTATTTCGAGGCGCAGCAAGGCGGCAGTGCGCTACCGGGAGACACGCTCTGGGTTAAGGAGAAAAAAGTGGGGAGAATAACCTCTTCAACATACTCTCCGACTCTGGGGAAAAATATCTCCATCGGCTATATAAGAAGAGAATTCTGCGATTTTCGGGAAGAAATATTCATTGGCGGGGAACACCACGCCGATAAAACTCCGAACACGGTAAAAATAACGGAAAAACCCTTTTATAGCCGCTTTGAATAATTAAAAAAAATGCTATAGTTTAGAGGTTAACTATTTGGCTGTGTACTAGTCTGTCTTACAGGGGGCATAAGGCGAGTATTTCGGGTTTGATTATGTTTTAACCTAAAGAATGAGGTAATTATAAAATAATGATACTGGACAACCTTCTGGAATATTTTTCAAATGATCTGGCAATCGACCTCGGGACTGCGAACACCCTTGTATACCTCAAAGGTAAGGGGATAGTGTCCAATGAACCGTCGGTGGTAGCCGTGCAGCACATTCCGGGACAAAAGTCACGACTCATCGCTGTAGGCCAGCAGGCCAGGGAGATGGTAGGAAGGACCCCCGAGTCGATTAAAGCCATAAGACCTCTTCGCGACGGTGTTATTGCTGATTTCGAAGCGGCTCAGAAAATGATCGAGTATTTCATAAAAAAATCCAACGGCAATAAAAGAAGCTTCGTGCGCCCGAGAGTAATAATATCGGTTCCCCTTGAGATTACCGAAGTAGAGAAAAGAGCTGTAAGAGAATCGGCCGAGGCGGCGGGAGCTAGGAGAGTATACCTCATCGAGGAAACAATGTGCGCCGCCATAGGGGCTGGGATAGAAGTGCATAGACCCTCGGGCAACATGGTGGTCGACATAGGAGGCGGTACCACGGGAATAGCCGTTATCGCACTGTCCGGGATAGTTGTGAGCAAATCAATCAAAACCGGTGGAGACAAGATGGATGAAGCCATACAACAGTGGCTGAGAAGAAATCACAACATAGTAATCGGATACAGAACAGCAGAAGAACTTAAGAAAAAGTTCTCTTCGCACCCGGAAACAAACAGCGGCAGAAAGACGCAAATGAAAGTAACCGGAAGAAACAACATTTCCGGTGTTCCTTCAATGCTTACAATTGACTCAGAAGAAATCCAAGAGGCGGTAGAAGAAACCATAAACCAGATAGTCGATGCAATTATGCAGACTTTGGAGAAAACCCCGCCGGAACTCTCTGCAGATGTCTTTGAATCGGGAATAGTGCTAGCCGGAGGCGGCTCGCTTCTAAGAGGACTGGGCAACCGCATAGAGCAAAAAACCGGCATACAGATAAAAAGGGCCAAGCAACCACTTGATTGCGTCGTTATGGGCTCTGGAAAAGCTCTCGAAGATATAGATCTTCTAAACTCCGTCGCTATATAAATTGTAGAAAGCCAGTGATATCGGGCGGATTCCATAATGTTCCGATTATTGAGCCGCAAGTGCCGAATTCGGCCTTGATTTGCATCTGCTTTAACAATCATGCTCTAACACGGATTGCTTCTTGATTTTTCCTTGAAACTTAAATTGTTTTGTGTTATGTTGATTCACAGTGATTTTTTGTTTTAGTGTCCCGTAATTTCTTGCAGTGGCTGTCATTATATGGACAATGATTTTTTCCGTCGCTTGTGAGAATCGTAATTAAGTATTTCCGACCGGAAGGGAAGCTTAATGAAGAAGCTTTTCAGCAAAAATCAACTATTCCTGTCCTTTATCCTCATAATTGCTCTAATTCATCTGTTGCCCGTCACTTTTGATCTGGCAAAGAAAGAAAACAATTACACAACAAAATTGATGCTAAGCATCAACTACGGTTCTGGTGCTTTCGCAAACTATGTTAAAGATGGCGTAAGGTACTATTGGGACCATTATATTGACCTCGTCGATACAAGCGTTGAAAATTCCCGCCTGAAGGCTCAGCTACAGGAAATGGAAACACAAGAGTTGATGCTAACGGAAATAAGGCTTGAGAATGAAAGGTTAAGAAGACTTCTTAACTATAGGAACTCCTTTGAGGGAGAAGTCGTGGGAGCAAAGGTCATAGGTAGCAGTCCTTCGCTGGTGGGGCCTGGCTTCCTTATAATAGATAAAGGATCGTCTTCCGGAATAAGTGAGGGGTCCCCGGTGCTTAACAACGTCAGGGCTATAGGAACCATACACTCGGTAAATGAAAGAACCTCCATGGTAATGCTAATGACAAATCCCTCAAGCGTAGCGGATGCAATTGTACAAAGGAGCCGCGCACGAGGCATAGTTGCTGGAGCGGGGAACCATTACGTTATGAAGTACATTGAGCAAGAGGAAGATATTATAGTCGGAGACAAAGTAATATCGTCCGGAAAAGACAATGTTTTCCCAAAAAATATTGTTATAGGAACCGTAACAAGAATCGAGATGGACAGAGGACTTCAAAAAGCCATCATAAAACCAGTAATCGATGTGAGCAGGGTTGAAGAGGTGCTCATACATCTCAATTAGCTCTCTCCAACTGAATCCAGCTGGAATATGATGAGAATAAACTTCTCTTTTCTTTTCTATCTATTCTGCTCTTTCCTTTTCATCGTTATCCAGACATCAGTAATCCCGACATCTTCTCTGGGCAAGTTCACCCCTGATCTCAACCTGATCTTAATAATCTGCCTAGCAGTCAGAACCGAAATACCTTATCTGTTCACACTTGCCATGCTGAACGGGTTTTTAATGGATGTTTTTTCGGCCGGAGCTTTGGGGCTCCATACGGTCACGAGATTCGCCGTGTTTCTCACTCTGCGAGTGAGCATGCACAATCTTAATTACAACCGCAACAACCCCCTTTTACTACCTCTGGCACTTTTTACAGGAACCCTGCTCATGCACTTGCTGCTACTGATATTGCTTCTGTTTAAGCAAGATAGCGGACAGTTGGCATTTCTTAGTGTTGAGCTAGCTTTCTATCAAGCTATCATTAATACAGTGGTCGGCGTTCCTATAATAATACTTCTGAGGAAACTAGATGGGGTTCCTAAAACATAGATTCACAATAGCCTCCTCCCTAATTGTGCTGCTTTTTCTCGTATTCTCGGCGAGGTTGTTTTACCTCCAGATATACAAGGGCGAGGAATACAGAAATTTTTCGGAAAGAAATATCCTGAGGGCACTTGAACTTCCTGCGCCCAGAGGACGCATTTTCGATAGAAACGGCGAAAAAATCCTCTATAACAAACCGTCTTTTAACATACGAATATTTCCAAGAGAAATAACAGATGTCGAGGAGCTCGCAGAAAATCTTGCGGGGATAATAAACGTTCCAGAGAAAGAACTTCTGAAAAGACTTCGGGAAATAGCAAACCTCAAAAGTTTCTATCCCGTTACAATCGCCAAAGACATAAGCAGGGAAGAGCTTCTTCTGGTCGAAAAAAGCAAGGAAGCGCTAGAGGGCATATTTCTTGAAGTGGGGCACAAGAGATTCTATCCACATGGAGAGGCAGCCGCCGTGCTTCTTGGATACACGGGAATCGCTGACGCAGAAGAGGTAAGAGCCTACAGTCGGATCAAGGCGGGAAACGAACTCGGGAAAATGGGTGTTGAAAAGGTCTTTGACAGCGAACTCAGAGGAACAAACGGTCTTGAATACGTCATGGTAAACGCGCACGGAGAGATAATCTCAGACTCTGCTGCCGCACTATTGCCAACCCGCAAGAGCAGGGAAATGGTTCAGGGAAAAGATATACACCTCACCATTGACGCGCAGCTACAGAAGGTCGCCTATGACGCTTTGGGCAAAGAGAAAGGGGCCATAGTGGCAATGGACGTAAAAAGCGGAGAAATTCTGGCAATGGTAAGTCGTCCATCCTATCGTCCTGAGCACATATCCAAGGAACTTTCTCCTGACCAAAAAAGAAAAACAAAAAAGAAAAAATCCTTTTCCCTTCTAAACCGCTCAACCCAAGGAACCTATCCGCCCGGATCAGTACTCAAAATAATCACGGCCTTTGCGCTGCTAGAGGAAAAAACTGCTGATCCGAAGTTGTCCGTAAACTGCCCGGGTTATTATTTGATAAACAACAAACGTTTTAACTGCTGGCGGGACGAAGGCCATGGGCATATAAACCTCCACAGGGCGATTGTCGAATCATGTGACGTATATTTCTACAAACTTTCCCAGAAGCTTGGTGTTGACGGCCTCTACCCCTACCTGAAGAAATTCGGACTTGGAGAAAGAACCGGCATAGCACTGCCCGAGAAACGGGGAGTGAACCCATCCAAGACATGGAAAAGAAAGCACCTAAAAGAACCTTGGTACCCGGGTGAAACTGCAATTCTGGCAATAGGCCAAGGATACGTTACCGCAACTCCTCTTCAGATAAGTGTTATGACCTCAGCCATAGCAAACGGAGGCATTATAGTCAAACCCAAGATAAGAAAAATAGATGAAAAGAAACCATCTCGCATAACCGGGGCGGTTCAGCGCCTTGACGCAAAGTCAGTATCTTTTCTCAAAAAAGCACTTTACGGCGCCGTAAACGAACACCGAGGTACCGGGATTTACGCAAGATCAAAGATCACGTCCGTCTCGGGCAAGACGGGTACGGCTCAGGTTGTCTCGGCAAAATTTGAATCGACAAAAAAACGGTTCAAAGACCACGCCTGGTTTACATCCTACGCACCGTCGGATTCGGGGGAGATATCCGTAACCGTCCTCGTTGAAAACGGAGGAAGCGGAAGTGTGGTCGCAGCCCCGATAGCAAAAGAAATCATCGAAACCTATTTCAGACTCAAGAAGGAACGAGATGAAGCTCGAATTGCCAAATCTGAGTAGATCCTCCTGGCTGTTTCTGCTGACCGCTTTGCTTTGCTTAGCGGGACTCATCAATCTCTACAGCATATCTTTGTTGGCTGACTTGGGTGCATTCAAGAAACAACTCATATGGGTTCTCGCGGGACTTTTGACTGTAGGGACTATTAGTCGCTTAAGACCCGTTACGCTGAAAAATCACTCGGTTACCTTCTACCTGTTTTTCCTCGCGTTACTGGCGTTGATTTTCGTATTCGGGAAAACGGTATCGGGATCCAAGAGTTGGTTCCAGATAGGTCCGGTCTCCGTCCAGCCATCCGAATTTATTAAAATCGGCATAATAATGGCGCTTGCTAATTACTACGCAAACGAGGTGGCTGCGAAGAAAAATTACAATTTGTGGGAACTCCTCAAGCCTTTAGCTCTTCTGCTTATTCCTACCGCAGCAGTCATTGCCCAGCCCGACATGGGAACCGCGATCACCATTCTTCTCACAGGTTCAAGCATCATCTTGTTTATGGGAATCAGCAGAAAAGCACTGCTTAAAATAATAATAATAGCACTGATATCCATCTTGCCGGCCTGGCATCTTCTGATCAAAGACTATCAGAAGGAAAGAATATATTCCTTCATGGATACCTCCTCTGATCCTTTCGGTATAAGCTACAACTCGATTCAGTCCCAGATTGCGATAGGTTCCGGCATGGGTTACGGAAAAGGCTTTTCTCTGGGTTCGCAGTCTAACCTGAATTTTCTTCCCGCACACCATACGGATTTCGCATTTTCTGTGATTTCCGAGGAATGGGGATTTCGGGGTTCAGTGTTTATCCTTCTTCTATATTTCTCCATAATCCTTTTTATCCTCAATATAGCAACATCCCTAGAAGATCGTTTCTCGACGATCGCATGCTTTGGAATTGCGGCCATGTTCTTCTGGCACGCCGTGATAAATATCGCTATGGTAACGGGACTTATGCCGATTATCGGCACTCCTCTTTTCTTCATCAGTTACGGCGGTTCGTCAACCCTTACGGCCTTTATCGGAATCGGTATAGTTCTCTGCCTGAGAAGGAAATAAACTGGGTCCAAAACACCGGACAAGCCCTAGTGAAACCAGGTTCTTGACAGAGAATTAACATCAGATACAATCTACGCCGATTTGAGACAAGAGAAGAGAAAAAACTTTTTAACATCTTAAGCCCTCAAACGCTTTTCATTAAAAAAACCGCCAGAAAACGGCTCCTTTCATGCGGAGGTTCTTCATTTTTCTCAGTGTTATGTGTATCTCAAGCACGGTTCCGGCTCTATTCGCATCAGATGTTCGCGCACTTTCTAACGTAAATGACGTAGAAGAAATAGGTTTTGACGAAAAACTTGCGTCTTCCATAGATCTCGACACTGAATTTCGCGGAGAAAGCGGTGAAGCGGTAAGTATTTCCTCTTTTTTCGGGCAAAAAAAGCCGGTGGTACTGAGTCTCGCATACTTCACATGCCCAAGGCTCTGCATTCTCGGGACAGACGGAGTTCTGGAAGTCATAAACCAGCTAGATTCCTTCAGGCCGGGCAAGGACTACACCGTGGTGACCGTAAGCTTTGACCCGGAGGAACCCCTTGATGTTATCGGCGAGAAATCCGCAAGATACAAAAAAGCGCTTGCGGGCGGGGTTGAGGAAGCCAAAGAGTGGTACTTTCTAACGGCAACAGCGGAAAACATACTCAGGCTTACCGATTCAGTGGGATTCCGTTTCAAAAAAGACGGCGAGGAGTTCGCTCATCCTTCGGGAATAGTCATACTCACGCCGGATGGGACAATCTCGCGATACCTCTACGGAGTTCAGTATGATCCCCGTAACTTCAAATTATCTCTAATAGAGGCTTCTGAGGGAAAAATAGGTTCCTCGGAACTTCTTAATAAAGTGCTTATGTTCTGTTATCAGTTTGACCCTGTGGGGAAAAGATATGCGCTTGCCGCTCTTAACGTCGTCAAGGCGGGAGGAGTGGTAACCCTTACGGTTCTCGTAGCGTTTCTCTGTCTGATGTGGAGAAGAGAAAGAAAAACCCATTAACTATTGCGGAGGTTGTAAATCATAAATGTCCACCTGGATACCGGAATCAGCTTCAAATCTCGCAGCAAGCGTTGATAACATAACCCTGTTCGTAACAATCGTATCAGTATTTTTCTTCGTCCTGATTTCGGCCGTACTCGTAGGCTTCTCAATCAAGTACAGGCGGAAAAGCGAGGATCAGGAAACCGCTTACATAACTCACAACCCGATCATCGAAACCATCTGGACCATAATCCCGACCATACTGCTTATGGTCATCTTCGCATGGGGATGGATAGCTTTCAAGGAGCTTCGCAACCCGCCCGCAGAAGCAATCGAAGTTAACGTCGTGGCAAAGCAGTGGCTTTGGGAATTTGAGTATTTCACCGGGAAAAAGTCGCTTAACGAACTGTTCGTTCAGCAGAACAAGCCCGTAAGGCTCATAATGAGGTCAGAGGACGTTATTCACAGCTTCTTCGTTCCGCAGTTCCGGGTAAAGCAGGATATTCTCCCGGGCAGCTACCAGCAGCTCTGGTTCACTCCAACCAAGGTAGGAACTTTTGACCTTCTGTGCGCGGAATACTGCGGTTCCGGGCACTCCCAAATGCTCGCCACGGTAAAGGTCCTGAGTCCGGAGGCATTCGCGAGATGGGAAAAAGGAGACGAACTTGAAGACGGAGCCGCCCTAGCGGCAATCAGTGTATCCCCGGCGGAGAGAGGAAAAGAACTGCATTCCCAGAGGGGCTGCCTTGCATGCCACAGCATAGACGGCAAGGAAGTCATAGGGCCGACTTTCAAAAATCTTTACGGGAAAACGGAGAGTCTTGCAGACGGTTCCTCGGTCCTTGTGGACGAGAACTATATCAGGGAATCAATTTATGAACCCCAGGCAAAAATGGTGGAGGGCTACCCGCCGACGATGCCCTCGTTCAAAGGTATATTATCCGAGGAAGAAGTAACCGCTCTTATCGAGTATATAAAGACGTTGAAGTAGCAATATCAAGGAGAAAAAGATGGCAAACGGAGTCATGACGCAGACCCAGCATATACCGTATTTAGCCCAGAAAGGGTTAAAGTCGTGGATTTTGACGACGGATCACAAACGCATCGGGATCCTTTATCTCGTTACGATCTCGTTTTTCTTCATGATCGCCGGCCTGGCGGCTCTGGGAATGAGGTACGAGCTTATGACTCCCGAGCTTGACTTCTTCAGAACCGCAACGGAGTACAACGTAGCGTTTACGCTTCACGGTTCCCTGATGGTTTTCTTCTTCATCGTCCCGGGAATCGCGGCAAGTTTCGGCAATTTCCTTATACCGCTTATGATCGGGGCCAGAGACGTGGCGTTTCCCAGAATCAACCTGCTGAGTTTCTGGATATATCTTGTCGGGACGGCAATACTGCTTACAGCGCTCGCACAGCCAGCTGACACGGGCTGGACGTTCTACACTCCCTACAGCATTCAGACGGGCACCAAGGTAATAATGATAACCTTGGGAGTCTTCGTCCTCGGATTCTCATCGATTCTCACCGGAATGAACTTCATAGTGACTATCCACAAGCTTCGGGCACCTGGGATGACGTGGTCAAGACTGCCGCTTTTCATATGGGCGTCCTACGCGACCGCGATACTGCAGCTGCTAGCGACGCCGGTTGTGGGGATCACGCTTCTTCTGCTGATAGCGGAGAGAGCGTTTGACATAGGCTTTTTTGATCCGGCCAAGGGAGGGGATCCCATACTCTTCCAGAACTTTTTCTGGTTCTACTCCCATCCCGCCGTCTACATAATGGTTATCCCCGCCTTCGGGATTATCTCCGAGATAATCCCGGTCTTCGCAAGAAAACCCATCTTCGGATACAAGGCGATCGCTTATTCAAGCTTCGCGATAGCCATAATAAGCTTCTTCGTCTGGCTGCACCACATGTTCGTAAGCGGGATATCGGAAACGGCGGCGGCGATATTCTCATTTCTGACCATGCTTGTCGCCATCCCGACGGCTGTAAAGGTGTTTAACTGGACCGCAACTCTGTACAAGGGATCAATAGACTTTCACTCATCCATGTTATACGCGCTGTCATTCATAGTGCTCTTCACGGTCGGAGGGCTGACCGGTGTTTATCTGGGAGCCCTGGCCGTTGACGTGCATCTGCACGACACGTACTTCATAGTGGCTCACATGCACTATGTCATGATAGGTGGAACAGTGATGGGATTTTTCGGGGCCCTTCATTTCTGGTATCAGAAATGGTTCGGAAAGGTATTCAATGAACTGATCGCAAAAGTTGCGTGGTTCCTGATTTTCGTAGGATTCAACGTAACGTTTTTCCCGCAGTTTTTCATGGGCTTCCAGGGAATGCCCAGAAGGTATGCGACCTATCCCGAAGAGTACATATCCTATCATGCCCTTTCGACCTACGGATCGTGGATACTAGGGCTCGGAATTTTAATAATGACCGTGAACCTGCTTATACCGCTGTGGAAAAAAGGTCGGCCTGAATCGTCAAACCCCTACGGCTCACTCTCTCTTGAGTGGCAGGTTCCTTCCCCGCCGCCACATGAGAATTTTGACGAAATACCGACTGTAACTGACTGGACTTACGCTTACGGGAAAAAATAGATCGGAGGCTAACGTAAAAAAATGAGCAGCACAGCAGAACACGCCGAAAGCCACGCGCACGGACACGGTCTCGGAGAAACCGTAACGCACAACGCGGCAAAATTCGGGATGTGGCTTTTCCTCGGAACGGAAATTCTTCTTTTCGGGGGACTCTTCGCGGCGTACGCGCTTTTCAGGGCCAAGTACCCGGATCTTTTCTACGAATCGCACAAGAAACTGGACGTGACTCTGGGCGCCATAAACACCATAGTGCTAATCTTCAGCAGTTTCACGATGGCTCTTGCGGTGTCGGCCTCGCAGAAAAGAAACAGGAAATGGCTGATAATACTGCTTTCCGTAACTTTCATATGCGGAGCGGCTTTCGGGGTAAACAAGTACTTTGAGTACAGTGCGAAGTTTCACCATCATATATTTCCTGAAACGAACATATTCTTCGCCCTTTACTTCATGATGACCGGACTTCACATGCTCCACGTGTTTGTGGGAATGGGCATAATTTTCGCCCTGATAATAATGGCCAAGCAGGGAAGATTCAAAGAAGGAAACAGATACACCCCGGTTGAGGTCGGAGGGCTTTACTGGCATTTGGTTGACCTGATCTGGATATATTTGTTCCCGCTATTGTATCTAATCGGGTAAACGGAGAAAGAAAATGAGCACACACGATCACACTGAGGAACATCATACCGGTCTTCGGGTATACACCGCCGTATGTCTTGCGCTGTTCGTCCTGACGGCAGTTACGGTTTACGTAGCGAAGTTCGATTTCGGCGACTTCAATATCGTCGTAGCAATGTTAATAGCGTCGATAAAAGCATCGATCGTCGCCCTTTATTTCATGCATCTTAAATTTGAAGACAAGCTCACGTGGATATACGCCCTATATCCTCTTTTCCTGCTCTTCCTTCTCATCGGTTTCACCTTAATGGAAACCTTCACGAGGGTGCCGGTAATAAAGTAGCCGTACAAAAACAGGGATGCTTGCAAAAACTGCTCTAGGGCTTCTGTTCATACTTCTTATATGGGGAAACGCGGTATCGGGACTAAAGGCCGGACTCGCCTGTCCCGACTGGCCGCTTTGCCACGGGGAGATCATTCCGCCTTTCAGGTGGGATATATACGTCGAATTCTCCCACCGCGTAGTAGGCGGCATAACGTCCATAGTGCTTTTCATCCTCTGTTACAGAAGATTCCGCACGTACAGAAAAAATTACAGGATACTTCCGCTGCTCGTAGTCCTGCTTCTTCTGTTTCAGATAGTGCTTGGGGGAATCGTGGTTCTCACTAAACTCCCCGTGGACCTGACTACGATCCATTTCACAAACGCCATCATAATCTTTTCAATTACCCTTTATATGGTGTATTTCGACGGCGTCATTAGAAAGCCCGATTTCCGTTTCTCGGGTCCAGCAGGGCTTTTTTTCGCGCTTTTTCTGCTCGTGTTCATACAGGCTTCTCTGGGAGCTTACGTAAGGCATCTTGGAGCAGGGCTTGCATGCCCTGATTTTCCCACGTGTCTAGGCTACTGGATTCCGCCCGAGCTCTCGGGCAAGGTGCTGGCGCACTTCACGCACAGAGCGGTCGCTTACCTGCTCACAGTGATATTTATCTTCGTGCTGATTCTCTCCAGAAAATCCGAAAGGCTCAAGGAAGCCCGAAAAAACATGTCTCGCGCAGTTGCCCTGCTTTTCCTTCAGATCGGACTTGGAATCGTGGTCGTAACCTCAAAACTTGTCTTTTACGTCACCGCCGTTCATCTCGCAATCGGTCTTCTGATACTTTCCCTCTGCCTTCTCACCTGGTTCGGGTATATAAGTAAAGACACCGCAGCCGAAAGAACTTTTTAGCAATGAGCGAAGCGCAGAAAAAATCCATGGGAAACATGGCGGTTTCCGCCGTTATCCTCTCCAAGCCCGGAATAATAATGAGCGTGGCGTTTACGGGTCTTGCGGGAATGGTGGTGGCCAACCGGGCCTTCCCCTCCCTACAGACGGTTTTTCTATGCGTTGTCTCTCTTCTTCTTAGCGCCGGCGGAGCGGCAATTCTGAATAACCTGCTCGACAAGAAAATTGACAAGCAGATGACCCGTCTTAACAAAAGGGTGGAAGCCCTGAAAGTCCTTGGAGACCAAAACGCGTGGATAATCTCGATACTCATGATGGCCGTGGCTCTCTTGATCTCGCTTTCTTACTTCAACTATGTAAACGCGGCGCTTATTCTCCTCGCGATTCTAAGCTACACCCTTATTTACACCCTTTTTCTTAAAAGAACTTCCCCTTTCGGCACCGTGCTCGGGGGAATACCGGGCGCCCTTCCCGTCCTTATAGGCTACACCGCCATAAAACCCGTTCTGCAGCTCGACGCAATGATAGTATTCATATTCATGATGCTCTGGCAGCCTCCCCACTTCTGGGTGCTCGCGCAGAAATACAGAAAGGATTATGAAAAAGCCGGGATAAACGTTCTTCCCGTCGCCCTGGGCACGAAGTACACCAACATGCTGATACTTATCTACTCCCTCTCCCTGATACCCCTGACTTTCATCCTCTGGCTCACGGGAACAAACACCGTCTATTTTGCGGCTTTCGCCGCAGTATCCGGAATATACTTTAATTACCTGGTGGTGAGGAGCGTTTTCGCCAACCGCGGTTACGGAAAGGCTTTCTCGGCTTCAATCATCTACATGCTTCTCATAATGCTCGGCATAGTGATCGACATACTGGTTAAGTCGCTCTCCCCGGTGGAAAGGGTTATCGGAAACCTTATGTAGCAACCGACGGGAGAAGTTCCTTGAGCTCCTCAAGCGGCCGTGAGAGGGTAAGAATCGCCTCTTTCCAGAAATCCTTGCTTGTTATATCGTCCCCTATGGATCTCTTAACGGCCCCCTCGGCGTCATCCGAACCAGTGAGAGCGAGAAACTCTTCGTAAACGGGAATAAACTCCTCACCGTGCTGTCTGAATTTCTCGAAAAGAGCCCTGCTCAGCAGGTAACCGAAAGTGTAGGGGAAATTATAGAAACTGACGCCCGTTATGTAGAAATGAAGCTTTGAAGCCCAGAAAAACGGGTCGCATTCCAAAAGCACGTCCCCGAAAATCTCCTTCTGGGTCTCAGTCATAAGTTCTTTCAGCTCGCTCACGGTCAGTTCCCCTTCGGCACGCCTTTCGTAAAGCTTCCTTTCAAACTCATACCTGACAGGGATATCCAGAAGATATATGGCCCCATGGTTTACCTCCGCATCCCTCACAAGCACCTTGTCCTCAACGCTGGTTGAAGGGTCCCTCAGGAGTCCCTCGGCAAGCAGCATTTCCCCGAAAGTTGAAGCGGTTTCGGCAAGCGTCATAGGATAGAACTGAGCGTAGGGGCGAAGGTCTCTCATCACGTGAGAGTGGAAGGCGTGGCCCGCCTCGTGAGCAAGGGTAAGTATGTCGCCTACCCCGCCGTTATAAGTCATGAATATCCTTGACTCTCCGGTGAGAAGAGAACCCGTGCAGAAACCTCCGGGTCTTTTTCCTTCTCTTATCTCCCAGTCTATCCATTCGCTCCGGCATACATGGTCAAAAAACCCGCCGAGGCGCGAATAAGCCGTGGAAAAGGAATCGGAAACCATGGATTTCGCTCCGTTCCAGTCAACCCGGCCGGTTGTCCCAAGATTCATAGGAGCACCCAGATCGTACCACGACACTCCCTCAAGGCCCATCGTCTCGGCCTTGAGCCTCAGGACGCTTCTTGGAAGTTCGACCGTCTCCCGTATTGCCTCCATCATGGAATCTAGGGTCTGTCTGGAAATTGCAGCGTCAAAAAGCGCTACATTGAGAAAATGATCAATCTCCCTGTGCCTGTAAAGCGTATGCCTGGTTCCCGATATGGCGTTTATGGCGCCGGCAGCCACATCTTCAAGACCTTCCCAGGCCGCGTTGCCGCCGGAAAAAGCCGCTTTTCTTATCTCCCTGTCAGGACTTTCCATGAGCGACCTTCTCTGGGACATGGGGAGCCTTTTTTTCGTCCCGTCGGGGTAAACCATTTCAAACGTCATCTTGGAGGACACGGTATCGTAGATCCGCCCCCAGGCGCTTATCCCGTCAACTCCCAGTTCAGAAGCCAGAATTTCCTTCGGAGCGGACATGGTGAACCGGGAATTTCGCCAAACGCGCCTTACGTAGTAGGAAGCCGACTCGATATCCGGGAAAGAGACGAACTCGGAAAGCAGATCTTCGTCGGCATCCCGAAGCGCTCTTTGCAGTTGAACCTCAAGCTTCTCGAGATCCGAACCGAGGAGGGAAATCGCCGCCTCCTCGCGCAGATAATCCTCCCTGTTGGAATCTGAAGCGCTGAGACATCCCACGTAGGAACGGATATGGGAATACCGGCTTATGAGCTTCTCGGTTTCTAGGAAAACATCTTTCCAGAACGCAAGGTTCTCTCCGCAAAGAGGTTCAGAAGCCGAAGCCTTCTCGTCGAGATTCTTTATGCCTCCCGAGAGATTTTCTTTGAACTCTTTATATTCAGCTCCCTGAAATTCGGGGAAATAAGAAGTAAGGTCCCAGTTCATATCGGTATTTTTGCTCTACATCAACAGCGGTAAGCTTCCAGATGTAATCGCTCCTTAAGGCCAAGAATAATACAACAGAATTTGCTAATTGAAATAAGCCGGGTTTCCACAGAGAGCATTTTGGAACACACCATCTTAGTCTCCACGGGAAAGTAATATTTGACATTACCACAGGCGTAAAACTTTTACGTTCTTGACTCTTCTCTTTCTTCCCTTGTTAAAGTAAACTTGAAAGTGGATTTGCGGAAACCGCGATCCGAGGCAGGAAAGCCTCATGAAGTCTCTTATAAGAGGGAACGTTCCAAGGAAGCGACATTGCCGTGCCGCTTCCTTTTTTTATGTTTTCAAACTTGCTTGTTTTCAAGGGAGAATCACTATATATTTTAACCCCCTGAACAATGAAAAAAGCTTACCTCGCGCTTGAAGGCGGAAAAGTATTTGAAGGCACAAGCTTCGGAGCCCAAGGAGAGGCAGCCGGCGAAGTTGTTTTCAATACCTCCTTAACGGGTTACCAGGAAATACTCACGGATCCTTCCTATAACGGTCAGATCATCGTAATGACCTACCCCGAAATAGGCAACTACGGAATCAACCCCGAGGATTTCGAATCAGAAAAACCTCACCTAAGCGGTTTCGTCGTAAAGGAATACTGGGACCACCCGAGCAACTGGAGGTCGAAAGAGAGCCTCGACAGTTTTCTCTCAAGACATGGGATACCCGGCATACAGGGAATCGACACCAGGGAACTTACAAGGATCATACGAATTGGTGGAGCGATAAAGGGGATTATCTCAACTGCCGAGACAAGCCCTGAGGCTCTTGCCGAGAAAGTCGACTCCTCGCCGGGAATAGTCGGACGCGACCTTGTAACAGAAGTAAGCTGTGCTCAGCCTTACGCATGGGACGAGGGAACGGGAAAGTGGCGCCACAGCAGGGACAAAAACTCCGAACCCTCCAGAAAATTCAAAGTCGCCGTCTACGACTTCGGAATAAAGAGAAACATACTCAGGGAGCTTCACGATCTTGGATGCGAAACAACGGTTTTTCCGTCGAAAACGGACTCCAAGGACATACTGGCCTTCGACCCCGACGGGATTTTCCTCTCAAACGGACCCGGGGACCCGGCCGCGGTTAAATACGCTTCGAAGAATGTAAGAAAACTTATCGGGAAAAAACCCATTTTCGGGATCTGCCTGGGACACCAGATACTGGGTCTCGCTCTCGGAGGAAAAACCTTCAAGCTAAAATTCGGGCATCGCGGAGGAAACCAGCCGGTTAAGAATCTTGCGACCGGAAAGGTGGAGATAACTTCGCAGAATCACGGCTTCGCCGTGGATCCCGATTCACTTAAAAGCAATGTCGCCGTCTCCCACGTAAACCTGAACGATCAGACCGTCGAGGGACTGAAACACAAGGAGTATCCCCTATCCTGCGTCCAGTATCACCCCGAGGCCTCACCCGGGCCGCATGATTCTTCCTATCTTTTCAGAGACTTCATCGAGATGATGGAAGATTTTTCAGCGTAAGCATTCAGACAGGGAACGACCTATGCTCGGTATTTAAAGAAAGGGAATTAAGTATTTAACTTGACAGCTTTAGGGGGTTTCCAGTTTAATTCCAGCCTTCTCGTATGCTTCCTTCGGAGCCCTGTTTGCATCTAGTATCACCTGAACTTCTATCTCTGAGTATTTTCCGAAAAAGTGGTTTTGTTGGACTATGAAAGCACGGTTTAAGAAGAGATTCGGCGAAAAAATAATTAACAGAACATACCTTTACATCGCCATACTGAATCGATTTTTCGTTTCAAGAAGCAAGTTCAGGAATAATATACAATGCTAGCTAAAGAGAACCCTCTAGCCTGCTTGCGACTACAGAAAGAGGGTGATAAAATGACTAGGGAGGGGTTTATGCTGAGCGAAGTAAGCAATAAGTTGAAAAAAAACTGGGATGCATTCAACGCTGCTAAAGAAGAACTTGAAGCAGAACACCTAGGAAAAACAGCGTTATTGCATGATGGGAAAGTCGTTGCCATATACAACGACAGTGGAGATGCTTATACCATTGGTCGTGAGAAGTACGGGTTGGGAAATTTCTCAACACAGACGATAGGAGAGAAACCTATACATCTCGGAATATTCACTCTCCGCCTACCGAGATAAACGAAACACCCTTAAAACAAATGGCTACTTTTAACGGGATAGTTGTAGATAATCAGATTATTTTTGTTGTCTGGATCGCTATTTCTGGAGATCCCCAAGACTGGGAAAATCCTAAGGCATATAGGGCATTGCTAGACACGGGAGCACAAAGAACAATGGTTTCCGGGAAAGTGGTAGAAGAAGTAGGGTTAATTGCAAGCGGGTTCTTTTCGATTAGTGGCGTGACCGGGGATACCATTACAGCAGATAAGTATAAAGTTAGAATTGATATCCCAATCATGAGAGAGGCAAGAAGTCTTGGCGGAGGCACTCGCACAGAACCTGTGTTAAGTGGCAAGGACATAGATGTCGCACTGTTTCCCGATTCCTTCAAACCAGAAACTTTTGATGTTTTGCTTGGAATGGATTTCCTGTACGGGTTTCACTTAACCATATTTGCAGATACATTCATCCTTAGCAATTAGTCTGAATGTTAGTCAAGATTTGCGGGCGCGGTGAAAAAAGTCGTGGGAAAATGTGGAAAAATTGAGCCGCTCCATGAAGTCATAAAAACTGATTCTTTCTCTTTTCGATTTGGGTTTCTGTCCCACTGTTTTCAGAGGCTTTGCCAAGTTAAATACATAATTCCCCTAAAAATATAATAGAGTCTCTAAGATTGATCTTCCGAATCCGACCCTCTCGTCACTTTCCGATGAGATTCTCGGGAGGAAATCAACACGCGGTTGATGATAGTCGACGGGTGTTCATCACCTTCCAACACGAAACCTTTAGCTTTAAGTTCCCGCGAGACGCGCTCGTTGTGTTCCCAGAATTCATTCTCAAGCCGCTTGTTCTCTTCGGGGTCGTCTGAAACTCTCCGCATGCTGCAATATGAATCGAGGCTTCTGGAACTGCCGTCGGCATACAAACGGACATGCCTGTCGTTCGTCATGCGATGAGAGGCGTAATAATCAAGATAGTCGCCAGTTTCGTCCGTTCCAAACAGATACCAGATAGTCCATCCGCTCTTGACTATCTTCCCTTTTTGTCGATTTTTGACGGCTTCTTCCGGGAGCTCGATACTCCAGGTCTCAAAAGACCTGTTGAAATTCACAATATGCTGGTCCACAGAGCTACTCATCTAGCTTTTTTCTTTCACGTATTATCCCATTTCTTCCCTTTCCAAGTGTCTTTCAAGGAATTCTATTGTCCGCAACGTAAGTTCCGCTTTCTCATCAAGCCCTTCAAGTCTTTCCTCCTTCATTTTTGCGTTGAGCAGCCTGTACAGATGTCCATATATATCCGAAGGGGTCTTTATCTTCTGTTCCTGCATATTATATTCCTCCCTAGAGCAATATGAGTTTAACCGACCGGATACTCCCATTTAGAAGTATGTGGTGCAATTTATCCACACACATCTTTTTTGAGCAGGCCTACATACTTGTCGGCAAGCCTTGTAGGTTCGGGAACCCTAAGACCTCGGGAACACTCAAGGGCAATTGCAACTGAGGTATCGAGATCAACTCTGTTCCCAATAGACACGAAAACCGGCTTCACACCGTCTCTGGTTCTTAAAGCGGCACCAACAACTTCGCCGTCCCTTCCCCTCATTAGTGTTCTTTCACCCTTATTAAGTCCTGGTTCACTGAAAGTCCCATAGAGGCATTTTTTCGCAACACCCATCGCCGGAATATCAAGCAAAACCCCGACGTGACAGGCAAGTCCAAAGCCTCTTGGGTGAGCAAGTCCGTGTCCGTCCACCATAATCATGTCACAGCGCTCACTAAGCTTACCGAAGGTGTCGATGACGCAAGGAGCTTCTCTGAAACCCAGAAGCCCCGGAATATAGGGGAATACTTCGTCCGATACGGTCCATACCCTTTCGATCTCTTCTAGTTTGGGGTAGGAAAAAAGAATTATTCCGCAGACAAGCTTTTTTTCCTTAACGCAGATAGAGATATCGGCACCGGCAATTGTGTGAATAGGCTTCGGGTCAGGGGTTTTTACAACTCTTTGCGAAAGCTCTTTCTGAATGCGAAAACCTTCTCTTACAGGAGGAGGCTTTGCGGAGTAAAGTATTTCAAGGTCTTTTATCAAGTCGCCCTTGTGGTGCATGAAAACAGAATACCTGCACTAAAGCTGACAGTGGGCACACGCACTACCTATAGGTATTCGATTACCTGACTTCTCGCAATGACTGCAACCGTACTTGCCGTAGAACCATAGTGCAGGATCAAGTGCAGCACTTGTTCCTGCAATCCGGGGCGGTCCTCCTATATCGGTCTTGGCAACTGCATTGTGGCAGGCGTTTTGGATTATCGGTTTTGCTTCTCTAAGCCTAAGCCCCCGTGTGTCCGCAATGCCCAGATTCTCTGTCGTACGACGAACCTGAACATCTACCGCTACCGGGACTGCCTCCATGCGGGTTACCTTGGCCCCACCCGGGTTCACCATGATCCGAATCCACATCGGTCCAATCTTCTGACCGCGAAGAAATGGAAATTTGGACCGACCCATGCTGTCTTTACTTTTGAGTGCCGTGAGCAGTTCCTCCGCGTCTCCAAGGCCACGGTTTATTACGCGGCGTATCGAACTATCCTCGGAAACTAAATTAGTAGCAATAGTACGCCAAGCTTGTGAGTCCGGTCCGTGGCGCTGGCTTACCCCACTTTCAGACAGCCTTAATCTGAGTGTAGAAAGGGTAATCTTTGTTACTTCAGCAGGATCGAAAAGTTCCGAATGCGATCTAAAAAGTTCCGCCGCGACCCGCCACAGGCGATTTGCATCTCTTGCACGGTCCATTGCCGAAACGAAGGTCAGAAACAAACGCACGGTACGGTCAGATGCACCGGAAGCACGCATCTCCTGTACAAATTCAACCTCTGGCATTTGCGACCATGGATCATATGACGTTATGCCTCTCTGGGATAAATCAAGTTGACCGCCGTAGAAGTCACTGGAAATCATTTTGACTATTCGTACCGTATCAGACATTTCCGAGGTTCCCAAAACAGCCTCCGTCACTTTTATAAGGAATCTGTATTCAATATTTCTTTGTACCACTTAAGCTGGAAACCGAAAGTGTAGTGCGCAAGCGGACGACGGACTAAAGCACCAGCATCCCTCAACCTCTCTTCTAAACCGAATTTAACATAACGTTCACCTGCGTGAATCTCGATTACTTTTCCTTTTAACATCGATTCCTTGGCCATCAACTCATCAAAGACTTGCTTAGACCATTCGCGACATGTCGCTACCGGAAAATTGTTAAGTGTTAAGTTATATGGCTTTATTTCGTCGTCGGGAACCAGTAATCCATACTTGGCACTGAGTATATACCAAGAGCAACCTAGTTTCTCCGCGTAAGCTCGCCGGAAACTCCAAAGTGATGATATATATAGATCCTTGGCAAGGCTTTTATAATCACGTTTCTTCTTGACACAACCAACCAGAAGGATTCGAATCATCCTATTCTTAGGGAATTATTAACTTTACTTGACAAGTATTCTGCGAATCTGTTACCCATTTTAAGAGAAAACCATGAGAAGGTTTATTGTGTTCACTTCGGGGGCTGTTCTTTTTTTAGGGAATTACCAGCTTAACTCGGTAATCCCCTTTTTTTCGTCCAGATTTTTTCAATTGATGAGAAAGATACTAGTTCTTAGCCTGCTGTTTGCATTGCTGGTTGTTCCAGCAAGCACGCAGGAACTTCCAAAAGACCAAAAAGCATATGTTTTAGCAATTCAGTCTTTTGGGTGGAAATGCAACCAAGTCAAAAATTGGAAAGGGGAAAGAATTGCCGCACAGCATAGCGTTATCAAAATCACATGCGACTGGGGTCGGGCATACTATCTGAGAAATGTATTTGTTCCTGGAGAAGGTTATCATATGACTTTTTGCTACAAAGGCAATTGTAAGAGATTTGAGTGATTTTGCAAGCCCCTAACTACTTATTGCGTTTTTTTATTCATTAATCGTCAAATGGGCTAAAAAAAGTTACCCCAATGCTTCGGTAACCTTCACCAGGATCAAGCTTCTGGATTTCTTCTCTCTTGTCAATAACCGGCGGCTCAAGGCTGTCAATATCTTTTGAAACCCCCCACTGCTGTTCTTCCCCCCGATAAAGAGCTAAGTCATATTGTCCTAGATGATCTGGCCCATATAGAATTTCCACCCGGTCTCCGAGTTTGTCGCAATTCTCAGAATTTATTCTGACGTATAACCAACGCCAATATTTCTCATAACGATCCCGTCGCAGCCGGCGACTGCAAGTGGATTGATAGGGGTCCAGTTTGGCGTTGTTTGCAGACTTTATAGCCTGGATGCAACCGAGTATGATTTCATGCATGAACTCTATGCTGATTCGCGGCATCTTCTGACTTCGTTTTTTCTCAATGAGGAAGTACCGCCAGTCGAAAGAACCTATATTCTTATCGCCATCAAGATTCGCAAGGAAGTCATCCAGGGAACTGAATGGGAATATTTCTTTCCTAACGCCTAAGAAGAAAAGACTGTCCCTATAGTCGTTATAATATTCTCTGAGAATCGCCTTGTCCTCCTCTTTGAATAATTCAAAGAGAGGATGTAGAGAGTGTTTCTTCTGGACTTCTTCCCCTCGGGCATGCAGGAGTCCCTTGAATGCCTGCTCCATAAGGAAGTAGGCGGTTACAATGTAGCTCCACCACTGCGTAGCTTCGTAGTCTGGCAGTAAGTCCGGGTTTACCGGGCATTTCTCGTACTTTTCCTTTTCTTTCTTTAAAGCGAACTTCAGCCATAGGCTGATAGTTGAGGGGTCCTTAAAATCGATTGACATGAGAGATCACCTGCCCCGCCAATAAAGATAAACAAGGTTAGTTTGATTAGCAAGGCAACCTCTGATAGAATAACCTCGTTGACATTTGTGCGAACCCGCCCTATGAAACTCAATCACATATATTGCGGAAGGAGGAATACATGCAGATTAAAAAAGTTTGGCTTGTCGCAGGGATAATCCTCGCCCTTGTCGGCATACCAGGCGTTCTTGAGGATTTACAAAGTTGGGAGTACCTGCTTTCAAGACTCGGAACGTGGCAACTATGGAATTATCTTTTGCTTTTGGGTGGGATCAGTGTATCTGTCTGGTCTCTACTGCCGGTTTTTTATCGGCAACAAAGACCGCTCTCAAGAAAGAAAGACAGGTGGACGAAACTGGTAGAGAAACTTGAACCTGACCAGATCCTCGAACTTGAAAAAGATAGGAGCCAGAATCATATGGGCTACTTTGTTTGTACCCTAGTCTCCGCCTTGATCCTTGTAGGAATCTTGAGTTGTTAACAGTGAGCCCAACGCTTTTGATATTCTTCTGTCAATTTGGGTCATAAGAACTAGGACTCTGGTTAGCGTAGGTGTTACCTCAACCTCTTTGCCTTGGACGTTCCTGAAGAATCTTAGATAGCCCTCATATTGCTCTATACGCAAATCTCCTTCATTCAACATTAGACCGTTCCTCCTAACTGATAACAATTCCAAAGCGTGCGTGATATTCACTAGCATTTTATCACATTGTCTAAATAGTCAAGGTAACTTTTTTACCATTATATGTCATAGAGCACCTCTGCCAAGTATTCTTAGTAATTCCCTATTCTTATTCGGCATAATCCCTCCCCCAGAAGTTTTTTGGATAGTTATACAGTTGGCAAACTAATGTAACACCTTAAAGTCCCTTTAAGGATTCAAGACGGTTACCGGGACACGCTTCTCTCCAAAACATGCACAATCCAACTGTTCAGACTCATTTTACTTTCTTCCGCAGCAACAACTATGCGTTTGTGTAGATCAGAACCAAGTCTAACATTGAGCTTGCCCGAGAAAGGCTTTACAGGTTCTAATCCGTCTTCTTCGCAAGAAGCAATATACTCATCAATCGAACGATGAAACTCTTCCCGAATTCCCTCAACATCAGTTGCTTCAAAAGTGGCAATCGGATAACTGCCGCTGTTAATAACTCTTCCGTGAAGACACCCTACGGAATCGTCAAATTCGACCACGGCAATGTACCCCTTGTACTCAATCATGGCTTCATTCCTTCAGCTTTGAGGAAAGCAGTTACATCTGGTTAGAATAGAATATACGAAAATATGTTCGGCAAAAACTTCAAAAAGCAAAAAATACGGACTACCGAAGCTGAGATAAACACCGTTTGGGGAGGAAAGGGAGAACCTATCCTTCTACTCCACGGTTACCCGCAAACCCACGTCATGTGGCACGCGGTAGCACGCTCACTTGCCTCGAACTTTCTGGTCGTGTGTCCAGATCTCCGTGGCTATGGAGACAGCTCCAAGCCTGCCGGAAAAAAAGATCACTCAAACTATTCAAAAAGAGCCATGGCCGCGGATATGGTCTCGGTAATGAAAGCTCTGGGTTTTCATGAATTCTACGCAGCGGGACACGACAGAGGAGGCAGGGTGCTTCACCGCATGTGCCTCGATCACCCTGAAAAAGTCCTAAAGGTCTGCGTCATGGATATAGCCCCTACCCACCACATGTTCAAGACCGCGGACAAGCACTTTTCCACGGGCTACTATCACTGGTTTTTTCTTATCCAACCCGACGGACTTCCGGAAAAAATGATAGGGGCTGATCCAGAGTACTACCTTCTTGAAAAGCTCAGACGCTGGAGCGCCCCCGGTGCGAAATTTGATTCCAAGGCAGTAAAAGAGTACGTGCGCTGTTTCAGCGACCCGCTCGCAATCCACGCAAGCTGCGAGGACTACAGGGCTGCGGCCTCCATAGATATTGCTCACGACGAAGAAGATATGGATGCCAAGATAACGTGTCCGCTTCTTGCCCTTTGGGGTGGAAGGGGGTTCATTCACAAAACCTACGACGTGCTTGACGTATGGAGAAAAAAAGCGCTCAGCGTTTCGGGAAAACCGCTTGACTGCGGCCATTTTCTCCCTGAAGAAAAACCCCAGGAGACCTCCGCGGAACTGCTGTCGTTTTTTGGATAACGGAATTTCCCGAAGCATTCCAAGTACTGCCCCTCCTATCCGAGAAAGTTTCGGGAGCAAAAAAAAGCCGTAGAATCTTTTGCTAAATATTATTCGTGGTTCAACCGTTTTACATCAAGCTCGTGTCAGCACTGGCATATCTTGTCATATGCCGCTATGTGGTATATACTGTCATATACCAATACAGGAGGTGGCCATGCACATCGCAAAAATTTTTAAGAACGGCCGTAGCCAAGCTGTCCGTATACCGAAAGATTTCGCCTACGAAGGCGTAACGGAACTGACTGTCCAGAAGGTCGGCGAAAAGCTGATCCTAGAGCCGGTGCGCAAATCCTGGCTAACCCTATATGACGAGATCGAGCCGCTAGGAGCAGATGATGATTTTCTGGCTGACCGCCCTGACTTGTTCGCTATTGACGAAAACAGGGTGAAGTTTAAATGAACTACATGCTCGATACGGACACCTTCAGCTACATCATGCACCATCACGCTTTATCGGTTGTCAAAGCCCTAGACGAGAAAATGCGTGCGGGCCATGTTATCTGCATCTCAGTGATCACTTATCAGGAACTGCGCTTTGGGGCAGAACGACGTGGTTCCGTGAAATATCACAACTTGATCGATACGATCTGCAACCGGCTTGACTATATAGCCGAATGGAATACGGAATGTGCTGACCAATTTGCCGTCGTTCAGTCCTCCTTACTGAAGAAAGGGATGCCGATCGGCTATACAGATGCCATGATCGCTTCTCACGCCATCTGTCTTGGCGCTACACTGGTAACGAACAACTACAAACACTTCTCAAACGTGGACGGTTTGTCTCTGGACAACTGGGTTTCGTCTTGATTTACCCTTGTTCAACCTGATGTCTTTAGAGGATAAGAAAAGGTGCTGTCTATCGCGTCAATCAGGACTAAGTGATTTTTACCGAATGTGGCGGTTACAAGTGCAGATCAACTGAAGTTGCGCTTAACCCGTCCCCAAGAACTACAGACTCCTAGGTTTTCTCTTTCCATTTAAAACAGTTCTTCCGCAAGAAACGGACAAAAAATTATCTTTCCTCTTTCTTTGAAATCCCCGCAGGTATGTTGTCCGTCTACATTGTTTTGTATAGAGTATCACCATGTCGAAAATGCTCTTCGTTATGGACCCGATTGAGTCCATAAACATAAACAAGGACACCACCTTCGTAATAATGCTTGAATGCCAGGCGAGAGGACACGAAATCCGCTACTGCGAACTCAAGGATCTTTTCGTCAAGGACTCTATGGCCTGGGCGGATTCAACAAAGCTTCGCCTCGAGAGAAAAAGCGATTACTACGCCAAGGGTTCCACGGAAACCTCCCCGCTTGACGACTTCGACGTCGTATGGATGAGAAAAGATCCTCCCTTCAACATGGACTATATCTACTCAACCTACATACTAAGCAGGGTTGACGAATCCGAAACGCCTGTGATCAACCATCCGGCCGGAATAAGGGAATCCAACGAGAAGATATACAGCCTTAATTTTGCCGACTACATCCCCCCTACCCTGGTTTCAAAAGACATTGGAAAGCTAAAAGAGTTTCTCTGCGAAACCGGCAATGAAATGGTGGTAAAGCCGCTTGACGGCTACGGCGGGGAGGGAATTTTCCTCGTAAGGGCCGAGGATCCCAACCTCAACGTCATACTCGAGAACATAACGGACTTCGGGCGGACCTACGTGATGGCCCAGAAATTCATAAAAGAGGTTTCCCAGGGAGACAAAAGGGTTATAATTCTAAACGGCCAGCCCATAGGAGCCGTGATGAGGGTAGCCGCAAAGGGAGAATTCAGAAGCAACTTCCACTCCGGAGGACATCCCGAGAAAACCACGCTTACGGAAAGGGATCTGCAAATATGCGACGGCCTCAGACAGAAACTCATAGAAGACCGGCTCTATCTGGTCGGAATCGACATAGTCGGAGGGTATCTGACCGAAGTCAACACCACGAGCCCGACATGCGTTCAGGAAATAAATTTTTTCAGCGGGACAAAGCTTGAATCGCAGATAGTCGATTTTGCGGAGAGCATTGTCTGCGGGCCTCCAGAGAGCCGTTAAAAATCTCCGGGCAAAAGACCCCGCGCAGGACTCTGACCATGAAAATATCAAAAAAAGACGTGCTCAACACAGCCGAGCTTGCAAGGCTTGAGTTCGATGACGAAACGCTTTCGAAATTCACCCGTCAGCTCGGAGACATCCTCGTCCACATAGATGAGCTTGCCGAGCTTGATACGGAAAACGTAGAGCCCACATCGCATGTGCTTGAACTCTCAATCCCCTTCCGAAAAGACGAGGTGGATCAGCTAATAACGGCTGAAGACGCCCTTAGCAACGCACCCAGCAAAGAAAACGATTTTTTCACGGTTCCAAAAGTCATAGAGGACCAGAGCTAACCCGATGTCCATTCCAAGAACCATAAAAGAGGCAGCCGCGTTAATAGGAAAAAGAGAGGCTTCCCCGGTGGAACTAGCCGAACTTTTTCTCGAGCGCATATCCTCTGAGGACGCAAAAATAAACTCTTACATAACCGTCTGGGAAGAAGCGGCCCTGAAGGCCGCCAGAAAGGCAGAAAAAGAAATATCCGAAGGGAACTATCTGGGTCCTCTCCATGGAGTCCCAATAGGGCTTAAAGATATTTTCGTGACAAAAGACTCGCGGACCACCTGCGGGTCGAAAATGCTGCGGGATTTCGTCTCCCCCTATAATTCCACCGTGGCCGGGAAACTCATGGCAAGCGGTTCCGTAGTGCTCGGAAAAAACAACATGGACGAGTTCGCCATGGGATCTTCAAACGAGACATCCTACTTCGGACCGGTAAAAAACCCTTGGGACACCGACAGGGTCCCGGGAGGATCAAGCGGAGGAAGCGCCGCCGCCACGGCGGCAAATCTGTGCGTCGCGTCAGTCGGAACAGACACCGGGGGTTCCATAAGACAGCCCGGTTCCCTCTGCGGAGTAGTGGGAATGAAACCCACCTACGGAAGGGTTAGCCGCTACGGCATGATCGCATTCGCTTCTTCCCTTGATCAGGCGGGACCGCTTGCGAAAACCGTGGAGGACGCGGCCATAATCCTCTCCTCCATAGCGGGCCATGACCCGATGGACTCAACATCCGTAAACCTCCCAGCCGCTGACTACGCAAGCGCGCTCAGTGCGGACATAAAGGGGCTGCGGGTAGGGATACCGAAGGAATACTTCGTTTCGGGGATGGATCCCGAAGTGGAAAAATCCGTCCGTAAAGCTATCGCCGAACTTGAAACCCTGGGAGCGGAGATTGTGGAGATTTCACTTCCTCACTCCCGCTACGCGGTTTCAACCTACTATATAATAGCCCCTTCTGAAGCAAGTTCGAATCTAGCGAGATACGACGGGGTAAGATACACATACCGTTGCGAAAATCCGGAAACCCTGAGGGACTTGTTTTTCAGAAGCCGCTCGGAAGGATTCGGAGACGAAGTGAAAAGAAGAATAATGCTTGGGACCTATGCCCTCTCCACGGGCTATTACGACGCTTATTACCTGAAAGCCCAGCAGGCAAGAACACTTATAATAAGGGATTTTGACAGTGCGTGGGAAAAAGTTGACGTCATAGCGAGCGCCACTTCCCCTGAAACCGCTTTCAGGATAGGCGAAAAAACAGACGACCCCCTTAAAATGTACCTCTCGGACATACTTACCATCCCCTGCAATATAGCGGGGCTCCCCGGAATATCAGTCCCCTGCGGATTCAGCTCAGAAAAGCTTCCGATAGGGCTTCAGATAATGGGAAAGCCGTTTGACGAGCAGACTGTGCTCAACGTCGCGTACGCTTACGAGCAAAGCACGAAGTGGTACGAAAAAGAAGTGTCCCCTCTTGGTTAATCGCAACCCGGGATACACCTCGGCCCAAAAACATGTTATTATCGAAAATATGAAGCTTCTTTTCACGGGACGGCGCGGCAACTCATGAATGAATGCTCTGGATACCGTGAAAAGCAGTACGTACCCTGCGGATGGTCATAATTCGTCTGCCCATTTTCACTGCGGACGTGTTATAATGGCAATATAGTCTTTAACAAGGAGAAACAACCGTGAGTAAAGACAAGAAATGCATGATGTGCGGCAAGCCTTCTCCTGATAGCATATGCGACCCTTGCAAGGCAAGCGTTCAGGCCGAAGCCGCCGGGGAAAAAGCGAAAATGGAAAGGAGCGTAAAAGTCGGCGGGAAAATGGCCGACGAACAGTCCAAACAGCGTTCCTGATCAATCAGCCTCCCCGGACTCGAAAAACCTTTCTGTATATTCGGCTTTAGCTTGTCGGATATATCAGAGAGCAATTCGTTAATCTTTTTCACTGTTTCCAGATCGCAATTTATTATGTTGACAAACATAATGTTTCCCTGCATAATAAATTCATGGATTTTATTGATCGACTTGAAGAAATGCGCAGACTCGATAATGCGCTACGTCGTCCGGGCGGATTCGCCGTTATCTGGGGCCGACGTCGGGTGGGGAAGTCGCGTCTGCTTATCGAGTGGTCCAAGCGTAACGAGGGTCTCTACACCGTCGCGGACCAGTCAGCTCCCGCCGTGCAGAGACGCTACCTGGCGTCTGCGGTGGCAAAGCGGTTCCCGGGATTTGCGGATGTCGAGTATCCAGACTGGCGGGCGTTTTTCACACGTCTCGCAGCCGAAGCAGCACGCACAAAATGGCATGGCCCCTTTATTCTTGACGAACTGCCATATCTGGTTGCGGCTGACCCTACCGTGGCAAGCGTTCTTCAGAACTGGCTTGACGGCCCCGGGCATCGGCCCTGCGTAGTAGTCAGCGGGTCTGTCCTGCGGATGATGCGCAGTGCGATCCTTGATGCGGACGCGCCGCTTTACGGGCGCGCGACAGAATCCTTCGCCATTCGTCCTCTCAGACCCGGACATCTCAGCAACGTATTCGCTGTATCCGCTCCCAAGGAACTTGTTTACCTCTATACGCTCTGGGGCGGTATGCCAAGATACTGGGAGCTTGCCGAGCCGTTCGGTACGGATTTTGATTCCGCCGTTGACTCGCTGGTTCTTGATCCCTCGGGACCTCTGCACAACGAGCCTGACCGGCTGTTGCTTGAGGAAACGCCGTCTGCGGTTGCCCTGCGGCCGCTTCTTGACGTTATTGGCTCGGGCGCGCACAGGGTAAGCGAAATCGGCGCCCGACTAGGTCGCCCCGCATCAAGCCTTCCGAGACCATTGTCGACGCTCGCGGAAATGAACCTTGTACTTCGCGAGGTTCCATTCGGAAGCGACACCCGTTCCGGCAAGCGAAGTCTGTACAGAATCGCCGATCCGTTTTTTCGCCTGTGGTTTCGTGTCGTTGCGCCCCACCGCGCCGCCATGGCGGAGGCTCCGCGCGAAACGCGTCTTGGTTACTGGCACAGGTACAGGACGGGGCTTGAATCAGCCGCCTGGGAAGAACTTTGCAGAATGGCCGTACCCTTTCTTCACCTAAATGGCGGTCCGCTGGCTGAACTTGGCCCCTGGGAGCCTGCTCAGCGCTACTGGCACGGCAATGATCCCGAATTTGACGTTGTCGCTCGTTCAGTTGACGGAGTCAGGACACTGGTGGGCGAGGCCAAATGGGGAAAGCGCGCGGCTAAACCGCAGCGCGGCAGTACGGATATCCTTCCAGGCACGACAGAAAGCAAAGTGGTAAGGGTTTTGTTTGTTCCTGACGCAGACACTGTGTCAGGCACCGCGGACAACACCCATATCGTTGATGCGGGTGCGGTTATGACGGCCCTTTGCGGCGACAGTTAATAAAACAGCCGACAGGAGAGCAAACCGGAGACAAAATCCTTTTCCTTTTTTCACGGAACCGGCCCGTCGCCGTCCCAGATTTCAAGAGCCACTCTGTATATTCCGTTTTTAGAAACTCCGAAGGCTCTGCTTACAAGGGAAACGGCTTCACTCAGCGAAAATCCCCGTTCCCTGAGAAGCCAAAGCGTGCTCTGAGCCGCATCAGCAGACGCCTCGCTGTGCCCGTCCCCGCTCCCTTCCACAACTACCGTCACCTCCCCTTTCAGAGTTTCTCTTTCTGAAAGAACAGAAATCACCTCGGACAATGATCCCCTGAGCACTTCTTCATAAAGTTTTGTCATTTCCCTTGCGACGCAGATATTCCTGTCGCCGAGAATCTCCAGCATAAGACTCAATGTACGTGAAAGTCTCTTGGCGGACTCGTAAAAAACCAGAGTATAAGGGTAGCGTTTTACGTCCTTTAGAAGCTCTTTCTTCTTGGCTATGGTCTTCGGAAAAAACCCGAGAAAAAGAAAACTGTCCGTGGGAAGTCCCGAAACAACAAGCGCTGACAAAACGGCCGAAGGACCGGGTACGGGAACTACTTCTATATTGTTTTCAATCGAGAGATTTACAAGCCTCCACCCGGGGTCGGAAACCGAAGGAGTTCCGGCGTCGGAAACAAGCCCTATGTTCTTGCCGTCTTTGAGTCTTTCAAGCAGCTTGGGCGATTTCTCAACCTCGTTGTGTTCATGGTAGCTTGTGAGGTTGGTTTCGATTCCGTAACGGGCAAGAAGTTTTTTTGTGTTTCTCGTATCCTCGCACGCTATAACATCACAATCCTTAAGAACGTTTACAGCCCGCAAAGTTATGTCTTCAAGATTTCCTATCGGGGTAGAGACCACGAAGAGTTTTCCAAACATACTGTTATTCGGTAAACGTCCGGGCATTGAAAAGCGGTTTGCTATATGTGCTCCTTATTTTCCAAGATAAGGAAACCTGTTTTCCACAGCTTGCCGCGGAGGGCGAGGGATTCGAACCCCCAAGTCCTTTCGGACGCCGGTTTTCAAGACCGGTGCAATAGCCGTTCTGCCAGCCCTCCGGCAAAAGTCAGATTATACAGATAAACCAGACGCACTTCACTGATCTTTCACCGTAACAGTTATTTTCTCCGAAAGCACGGGAGGTTTATGAGGTATGTGCACATAATTACCCAGCAGCAAACGCAGTGTATGCTTCCCGGGGGCGAGGGTTATCTCCGTTTCCGTCTGCCCGCCTCCGAAGTGCTTTACGTTCTCGCTGAAAACAAGAGGTTTTTCCATGTCCGGCAGACCCTCAAGATCGATTAAAAGATGGTGGTGTCCGGTATTTGGGGCCTTGACCCCGGCCGGAGCGACTCCCATGTTCACAAGCCCGAATCTTACGGTGAAAGTCTTAGCGACAACCTCCCCGTCTTTCGGGGAAATGATATACACCTTGGCGCCGGGAGGAGATTCGGAAAAATGCTCTTCCGCAAAGGCCGTACTCCATGACATGGCCACGGCTATGAAAAACAAAAGAAATATTCTGTTCATTGTTATCGCCTCAAAATTTTTAATTGTGAAAACATTTCTGTGTTAAAAATACATGTTTTTTTCAGGAAAGATCAACCACAACCCTCCCAACCTGACCGCCCTCCAGTATAGTGTCTATTTCTGGATTAAGATCTTCAAGGGAAACCGTTCTGCACATCTGCTCAAGGATATCGAGCTTCCACTCGCCGGATATCTTTTCCCATACAAGCCGCCTTCTTTCCATAGGACAGCTTGCCGAATCTATGCCCACAAGGGTAACTCCCCTCAATATGAACGGATATACATTTATGTTGAGTTCATGGGAAGCGACATTGCCGCATGTCGTCACAACGCCTCTTTGTCCCGTGGACTTAATAGCGGTGGCAAGCATCTCTCCTCCCACGGTATCGACCACCCCGGCCCACTGCCCCTTAAGCAGCAGTCTGCCCGAAGGGTCAGTTAAATCCTCTCTCCCGATGACTTCCTCCGCCCCCAAATCCACCAGAAACTGTTCTTGGTCGGTCTTTCCCGTGGAAGCCGTCACGCTGTAGCCGGCTTTTCCAAGAATAGCGACGGCCATGCTGCCGACCCCTCCGGTCGCCCCGGTTACGAGGATCTTTCCGCCTTCAGGCCCCACTCCGCCCTCCACAATTCTTAACACTGACTGTGCCGCCGTAAAACCCGCGGTGCCGTACATCATCGATTCTTTTAGATCAAGTCCCGCAGGCAGGTTAACCACCCAGTCAGCCGGAACCCTCACGTATTGTCCGAATCCTCCTGAGGTATCCATTCCAAGGTCGTAGCCATGCACTATTACCCTATCTCCGGGTTTAAACTCCCCGCTTTCTGAATGCTCGACTACGCCGGCTGCGTCAACGCCGGGCGTATGAGGATAATTCTTGGTAACGCCCCTGTTTCCTATGGCCGAAAGAGCATCCTTGTAGTTAAGGGATGAATACTTTACGTTCAGCAGCACTTCCCCGTCGGGAAGACTGTTTAGTTCTCTGGTTGTGATTTCCCTGGTGAATTTCCCGTCTTCCCCCCTGCTTATAACCATCGCCTTGAAATTATCAGAACTCATTTAAAACCTCCTTCAGTCGCGGTTTTCATCTCCGCAAAGATCCTCAAGCGCAAGTAAAAGCGCCTGCGTCCCGAGCCTTCCGTGCCCAAGCGCGCTCGCCCTTTCATAAAGGGATTTAACAAGCGCAAGCCCCGGAAGATCAATTCCCATCCGCTGCGATTCCCCAAGAGCAATCTCCATGTCCTTTATGAAATGTTCTACGAAAAAGCCCGGGTCGAAATCTCCGTCCATTATTCTGGGGCCAAGATTATTCAGAAGCCAACTCGATGCCGCGCCGCTCCCCACGGAACGAAGCATGGTACGGGGATCAAGCCCCGCCTTCCGGCAATAAATCAAGTTCTCGCAGATCCCTATCATTACTCCCGCTACCGTAATCTGGTTGCACATCTTCGCGTGCTGACCGGAACCCGTCTTCCCCTGGTATACAATGTTTTTTCCTAAAAGCCCCAGAAGCGGCTTTACCGAATTAAAAGCTTCCTCATCCCCTCCAACCATTATTGAAAGCTCTCCCTTAACAGCACCTACGTCTCCCCCGGAGACCGGAGCGTCCAAAGAAGCGCAGCCTAATCCAAACGCCTTTTCATATATCTCTCCCGCAAGAGTCGGTTCGGTCGTGGTCATGTCAACGAAGATGCGACCGGTCTCGGGCTCGATCAGAAGGCCGTCACGACCGAAATATACTTCTCTTACGTCATCCGGATAACCGACAATGGTAAAGACGACATCGGCCTGGCGGACAACCTCGGCGGGAGAGTCGCACCAGATCGCCCCTTCACTCAGCAGTTCCACCGCCTTTTGCTTCGTTCTGTTAAAAACAAAAACGCGGTACCCGGCGCGAACGAGGTGTCCGCACATGGGCGCGCCCATGATCCCCGTTCCTACCCACCCTATCGAACTTTGTTCGGGACTTATTTCATTCATTTGCGCTGAAAACTATTGCTAAGCAACTTCTTGACGCTTAAGCATGGGAAGATATTTCCCGCCAAGGAGTATGTGCCCCTCGCTTGAACCGGCAAGAAGCCTTTGCACGAGATATTCTCTGTCAGGCCCGAGAACGTTAACCCCGTGGTCTGACTCGACAAGGCACAGAAGCTTTATGTCGCTGCCGTTTTTGGTTGCGGTTTCATAAACCGCGGAATAGTTGAGAAGAGCGGCTTCCACGGTGCCGCAGGGAAGAGAGGGATTCCGGGCTCCGGCGTGGTGTTCGCTCACGCCGAACCAGCATGGGTCAGGGTAGCCGTGAAAATGCAGAATGGACATTTCCTTCTCAATCAGAGAAGGGGCATAAAGAGCGGAGGAAAGTGCCTGAGAGAGTATAACGTAAGTATCAAAAGACGGCCTTATGTCTTTTCTTCCCAAGTCGACTCCTCTGGGTATCTCGAGATGAAGCTTTCCCTTCACAAGGCCAATTCTGACTATATCCGAATCCGGATTCAGGTTTGTTTTATCGCATCCCGACCTTGAAGTAACAATCCAGATGTCAGGAACCTGCTGGTACACCGTCTCATCACCGAGAAGGGTTTTAACATACCATCTGTCGTTCGAGGCCGCTCTTACCTCCTCGGGGTTGTAACCCGCAATTTCCTGCAGGGAATTCCACATATCCCCGTCGATATATTTATCCCCATCGTATCCTGGGGGCTCGGCAAGCGCGATGAAGCCGTACGAAACTCCGGTCCTCCCGTCAAGTATCTTGTTCGCCACATCCCTGTGCGACAGGCGCTTTATCGCATCTACAAACTTTGACCCAGCGGGAAAAAGATCGGTGCTTTTAAGGTCCGCACCCAGGGCAGACAGCTTCTGGGCGTATTCAAATTCCTTCGGGTCGTATTCGCTTACGGAAAAACGCGTCAGAACGGGTGGCTTTATGGGAGCGTATATCTTCGGAATAAGCGAATAAAGCACGAAATCATCAAGCTGACCATGGGTATATATGGAATCGGAGAGATTCATGTTTATTATCGCAAAATTCCTGTGCGAAACCCCTATAACGATCTCCGACATGTTGGTTATCAGGTTTTTCAGGCCTAGGGAGATTTTTCTTTCATAAGTCGTATCCTCATTCTCAAACTCCGGGTCAAGTGACATTATCGTGATAACCTGAGTGTTATAGGGATCCTGGAGATAGCCGACGGTGAAATCGTCCGCCCAGCCGCTTATCTTCAGTATGCTGCTGACCGAAAGGGTATCTTTCCTGACAAACCTGTAGATGTTCTCGGCCACCTTGCTCAGAAACCACCTGAGCGGAGAAAGCTTCTTTTTAACGTCTATTACGGCGTTTACCTTCCTCCTCACGGACCTAAGTCCCATGAGCTTGGAAAACATTCCGTAAGATGCGTCCTCAATTGTTGCGTCTTCCCAGGAAATAACGTTGACCCCGTTGCTCAGAAGCGAGTTCCTGAGTCTCTCCCTGTACGCGTTTATCTCGGTGTCCGGGTAATTTTTCGGAATCGGCTTGAAGGTTACGGTAACCCGCTCCGACATCTCAGTGGGATTTTTGGGATTGACTAGGTTTTTTATCTTCGGCATTCCGGCAAGTGCCGCTATGGTCCGCAGATCTAAATCCGCAATTCCCTGACGATCGTTCATAAAAAAGACAACCTCACACAACTCGTATCAGAGTACAGGTAAAGGGGCAAACAAAACAGAGCAAACGAAAGTTCCAACCAAGCCCGGACAACCTCTAGAGTTTAACGATTGCTACGGATTTTTTCAATCTCGCGAAGCATCTCTTCCCGGACTACACCTTCAAGCTTCTCCCCACCCTCCTTTCCCTTTGGAAAGCTTGCGGTATCTATAGGAGGAAGAACTCTGACTACAATATCTGTGTCGGTATTAAGTTCGTAGGAACCCTTTTTTCTTATATCCTTGCCTCCCCATATGATCATCGGCACAACCGGCACCCTTGAAAGCGAGGCCATAAAAAAACCGCCCTGTTTAAAAGGAAGAAGTTCTCCATCCTCGCTTCTTGTGCCCTCAGGAGCAATAACCACCGAAGGTCCATTTCTTATTTTCCTTACGATTTCCCGGACTTTGTTCGTATCTCCAACCGAACCGTCCCTCGCAACGAAATACTGTCCGCTAAGTACGCACACCCAGCCAATAAAAGGAATCGAGGCGACTTCATTCTTCATGACCGCCCTCCACTCGAAAGGCAGCACCGCGGAGAAAACAGGTATGTCTAGGGAACTCTGGTGGTTGAACATCACTATGAAAGGAGCTTGCGGGAAATTTTCAGTTCCTTTTACGTCAAGCTGAACTCCGCAGGACCAAAGAACTGTTTTTCCCCAAGGCCGAACGGAGCACTTTATAAGATGCCTTACGGCGAGAAGTGACATCACAACCCCCACACTGCCCCAGAACGCCGTAAACAGGGACGAAAAAATTATCGCCACAAAGCTTCTTATTTTATTCATCACTGCTACTCCGTCACGTCGCAAAAAGAGTCTCCGGGACCCCGGCCTATGCGGGAACTATAATGTTTACTCCCTGCTCCTCAATCCGTATATCATGTTTTCCGGAACGAAGAAGGAATGTCTCCCCGTCCATGTGAGCCGGAAGATCGGTAAAGGTTTCAAACCGCAGTTGCTTCGCCCTTACAATACTGACCTCTCGAAGTCCCTCGTGGTGACCCTTAAGCACCTTTTGTATCTTAAGAAGCCTCCCCACAGAACTCATGTCACTTATTATATGGATATCAAGATATCCGTCGAATATATCAGCCCCAGGAGCTAAATTGAACTTTCCACCCTGAAAAGGGCCGTTTGAAGCGCCGAAGAGAAGCAGTTTTTCACCCGCGGCGCCGACTTCTCCATCCATCTCGGAGAAAAACCCTTGGAACCGAAATGCCTCGATCACCGCTCCAACAATGTAACCGAAGGAACCGAAGCGCCTGAGCCCTAGCTCTCCGAAATCATGCGCCACTGCCCCGTCCATCCCTACCCCGAAACCGTTTATAAAGCATTTTTCGTCGACAAAAGCCACATCAGCTTTTCTCGTTCGCCCAGAGAAGACATTGTCCACCGCCGCACGCGTATCAAGCGGAATACCGGCTGCCTTGGAGAAATCGTTCCCGCTGCCGCCCGGAATAATTCCCAAAATAGCTTCTGTTCCGCGAATCGAACTTACGATCTCACTTGACGTACCGTCCCCTCCAAGAGAAATCATGTGAGTAAAGCCTTCACGAAGTCCCTCTGTGGCGATCTTTGCGGCGTGCCCGGGAAATTGCGTAAACCTCACCTCGTGGATAACTTCTTTTGCTTCAAAAGCACTGCGGATCTGCTCAAGCGTTGGGCCAAACGCTTTTCTGCCCGCTTTGGGGTTCGCTATTACAAGATATTTCATCTTGTCTTCTTCTTGCTCCCGGAATCGGGGGTTTCGGAACATTATGATACCCTACAACTTGATTAATAATTGTTTTTCTGGTATTAAAACCTGATTTGCAAAAGGGATTTGGAGGATAATTAATGACAGAAGAAGTCGCAGTTGGCGAAAAACTCAGCATGAAAAGCCTGCTTGAAGCGGGAGTTCATTTCGGACACCAGAAAAGTCACTGGAATCCGAAAATGAAATCCTTTATCTTCGGAGCAAGAAACGGCATTCACATAATCGATCTTCAGCAGACCGTCACGCTTTTTAACAGGGCGTATACTTTCGTGAAAAACACAGTGGCGGACGGAGGAAACGTTTTGCTGGTGGGGACCAAGAAACAGGCCAGGGGAATAATCGAGGAAGAATCGGTCCGATGCAGCATGCCCTACATAAACACGCGTTGGCTGGGTGGAACCCTTACTAATTTCAACACGATACGTTCGAGGGTTGATTACCTGCTGGAACTGAAGAAGCTTGAGGAAGACGGGCAGATGGAAATGCTTCCGAAAAGAGAAGCGAAAAACCTTAGAAGGGAGATAGTAAAGCTCGAGGGGCTTCTGGGTGGAATAGTAACCATGAGGCGGGCTCCCGATGCTATTTTCGTCGTAGATACAAAAAAAGAGCATATAGCCATAAAAGAAGCGAGAAACCTCTCGATACCGATTATAGCAATCGTAGACACGAATTGTGACCCCGCAAATGCGGATTATCCGATTCCGAGTAATGACGACGCCATAAGGGCGATAAAGCTGTTCACTTCAAAAATAGCGGACGCCTGCATTGAAGGAACTCACATATACCAGGAAAAACTGGTGAGCGGAGAGGTTGAACAGGAAAAAGAAGACAGCCTTGATGGCGTAGTGGTAGAAAGGAAGGTGTTTGTTTTCAAAGAAGCTGAGTCCGACGATACCGAGGAAAGCTTTGTTTCCGTAGCGATATCGGAATCTTCGCAAAGTGAAGACGCCCGGGCACAGAAAGAGATATCGGAGAATACAGAAGACAAAAAAGAGGATTAAAAATGGCTGAAATCAAGGCAACAATGGTAAAGGAGTTGAGAGAAAAGACAGGAGCTCCTTTTATTGACTGCAAGAACGCACTTGTGGAAACCGACGGGGACTTCGAGAAAGCTTCCGAGGTCCTGAGAATAAAGGGCGTCGCGAAAGCTTCTAAAAAAACTACCAGAAAAACCGACCAGGGAATCATATCCTCATACGTTCACGCGGGCGGCAAGATCGGCGTAATGCTCGAAGTTAACTGCGAGACGGATTTTGTGGCCAGAAACGACGAGTTTCAGAACCTCTGCAGGGAAGTCGCGATGCAGATAGCGGCAAACAATCCTACTTACGTAAAGAAGGAAGAGGTTTCGGAAGAAGAAGTAGAAAATGAAAGGCGGATTCTCAAGGCAGAAGCTATGGAATCGGGAAAACCCGAGAATATAGCGGAAAAGATGGTTGCGGGAAGAATAAACAAGTTTTTCGAGGAAATATGCCTTCTTGAGCAGCCCTACATAAGAGACCCCAAGATGAAAGTCGTGGACCTTGTAAACAACCTGATAGCCAAGATCGGCGAAAACATAGTTGTAAAAAGATTCGTAAGATACCAGCTGGGCGAATGAAAAAACTGGACAATGGGATCCTCTGAAAAAACCATCCCGAAATACAAGAGAGTACTGCTGAAACTCAGCGGAGAAGCTCTTCAGGGTCCCGGCCAGTTTGGTATCAGTTCCGACGTAATTGAATACGTCTCCGAAGAAATAAAGAGCATCTACTCACTCGGCATAGAAACAGCCATAGTCATAGGCGGAGGAAATATCTTTAGGGGCGTTTCCAGCTCTTCAAAGGGAATGGACCGTTCCACGGCCGACTACATGGGAATGCTCGCAACCGTGATAAACGCCCTTGCCCTGCAGGATTTTCTTGAAAGAAAAGGGCTTTCAACGCGGATACAGACCGCACTTGAAATAAAACAGGTTGCGGAACCTTTTATCAAGAGAAGAGCCATACGTCATCTTGAAAAGGGAAGAATAGTCATATTCGCTTCGGGAACAGGCAATCCGTTTTTTACAACCGACACGGCCGCAACCCTGAGAGCACTGCAGATGGGAGCGGATATCATAATGAAGGCAACCAAAGTTGACGGCATTTATGACAAGGATCCTGTTAAAAACAAAGATGCTTCGAAGTTCACCGAGCTCACATACATGGAAATTCTCAAAAAAGGGTTAAAAGTCATGGATGCAACTTCAATCTCTCTTTGCATGGAAGGGAATATTCCCATAGTAGTGTTCGATCTTTTTGAGAAAGGCAACATAGAGAAAGTCATAAGAGGAGAGAAAGTAGGTACTACTGTAAGGAGCGACGCGGAACAATGAGCGAAGAACTGTCTGTTGAAGAACTTTTTATTGACGCCGAAGACAGGATGGACAAGACAGTAAGCGTTTTCGATCAAGAACTCTCCAGAATAAGAACCGGCAGGGCGTCAGCAGCTCTTGTAGACACGATGAGAGTTTCCTATTTCGGTGCCCAGACACCGATTAACCAACTCGCCAACGTTTCGGTGCCCGATAGCTCGACCATACTAATACAGGCTTGGGATCCGGGCGCGGTCGAGGGAATTCAAAAAGCAATCGTGCAGTCTGAACTCGGAATAACTCCTTCAGTCGACGGAAACACGATCAGGCTTACTATACCTCCCCTGACGGAACAGAGAAGAAAGGAGCTCGTAAGGCACACGGGAAAAGTCGCTGAAGAACACAGGGTGTCCGTAAGGCAGATAAGAAAAGACGCAAACAACCTCATAAAAAAAGCCGGGAAAACAGAGAACCTTCCGGAAGATGAAATAAAAAAGGCCCTCTCCGAAATACAGCAACTGACAGATGAGAGAATAAGTAGGCTAAACGTCCTGCTTGAAAAGAAAGAAAAAGAAATACTGGAAATCTGAGAACCGCGCGGATTACCGCCTGATAACCCTTACACCATCCATATAGGGAACCAGCACCTCGGGAATTTCCACCGTTCCCTCTTCGGTCTGGAAATTCTCAACAATCGCCAGCAGGGCTCTGCCCACAGCCACCCCGGAACCATTAAGAGTATGAAGATAGGCCGGCTTGGAGCCTTTTGATTTTCTGTATCTTATATTGGCACGCCTCGCCTGAAACGCCTCAAAATTGCTGCAGGACGATATTTCCCTGTATCTACCTTCGCTCGGTACCCATACTTCAAGATCATAAGTCTTGGCGGAAGAAAACCCCATGTCTCCCGTGCAAAGAACAACAACCCTGTAAGGAATGCCCAGAAGTTCAAGAATCTTAGCAGCATCAGCAGTCAGCATTTCAAGTTCCTCGTACGAATTCTCCGGGTCGGCGAAGCGTACAAGCTCCACTTTGTTAAACTGATGCTGCCTTATTATCCCGTGCACGTCCTTCCCGTAAGAACCCGCTTCCTTCCTGAAGCACGGAGTGTAAGCCACGTATTTAATCGGAAGCATCTCCGCGGGAATTATCTCGTCGCGGTGAATGTTGGTAACGGGAACCTCGGCAGTGGGAACCAAGTAATAGTCCGTATCGTTAAGCTTGAAAAGATCTTCCTCGAATTTGGGGAGATTCCCCGTTCCAGTAAGACTCTCCGTGTTAGCTACGAAGGGAGTGAGGACCTCTGTGTACCCGTGCTGCTTGGTATGAAAATCGAGCATGAAATTTATAAGAGCCCTCTCAAGCCGCGCGCCTGCGTTTTTGTAAAGCGCAAACCGTGCACCTGCGATCTTCGTCGCCCTAGGAAGATCGAGTATATCGAGCTCAGCCCCCAGCAGCACGTGGTCCTTCACCTCGAAATCAAAATCCCTTGGTTCTCCCCACTTCCTTATCTCGACGTTTGCCGTGTCATCTGGACCCTCGGGAACCGAAGAATCGGGCATGTTGGGAACAGTCAGGAGAAACTCCCTGAGAAGCCCCTCCGCTTCCGCTTTCTTCTCGTTAAGATCTTTTATCTCATCCGAGAGAGCCTTCAGTTCAGGCAGAAGTTCTGAAAGTCCTTGCTGATCTCCGGACCTCTTAAGGGCACCCACTTTTCTTGAGCCCTCGTTTCTCCGGTGTTCCAGAGTCTCAACCCTTTTTATTATCTCTTTTCTGCGGGAATTCAGTACTGTAAATTCCGATAGATCGGTCTCAAAACCGCGGGTAGCAAGTTTTTCACCCACAAGGTCAATATTTCGCTCAATCAATTTAGGATCTAGCATCTGAGATACATGCTCCGGCAGAACTTGAAAAAATCAAAAGTCAGGTGTCTAATTCAGGGAATTATATACACTCACAGCCAATATTTTCAAACAGCCAGGGGCTTTGCACAAAAGGTTCTTTTCGGGTTTAATAACCAAACATACAAAGCTGAAAGAGCGTCAAGAAAGGGAGTAACTAATGAAAATACTGAATAACGGAATAGAAATAACCTACTTTGGACATTCCACTTTCTCAGTAAAATCGCCCTCCGGAAAAACGGTGATGATAGATCCGTGGATTGAGGGAAACCCATCGTGTCCGGAGCAGCTTCGTGAAGTCGGTCATGTTGATATCATAGCAGTCACACACGGGCATTTTGATCATATAAGTGACGTGGTTCCTCTATGCAGCAAGTATAACCCCAAAGTAGTGGCAAACTGGGAGATCTGCGACTGGCTGGGCTCAAAAGGAGTTCAAAACTGCATGCCGTGTAACAAGGGAGGCAACGTGGTCATAGACGGAATAAGGTTCACAATGACCCACGCACAGCACAGCAGCAGCATGAAAGAGGAAGACGGAACTGTCATCTATGGCGGGGAACCGGCAGGCTACATAATAAAGTTTGAAAATGACTACACAATATATCATGCCGGAGATACCAACATTTTCGGCGACATGAAACTTATATCGGAGATATACAAGCCGCAACTGGCAATGCTGCCCATCGGAGATCTCTTCACTATGTCTCCGCTTGAGGCATCATACGCATGCAGGCTGCTCAACGTGAAATGGGTCGTCCCCATGCACTACGGAACTTTTCCGCTCCTGGTGGGAACCCCTGATGAACTGAAGTCGCTGACCAAGGGCATAGATTCGCTGAGTGTGGTTGCCTTGGAGCCGGGACAGCAGATCACATGACTTGCAAAGGCCTTTTACTTCAGAGCTAAAGGAGCTTTTTTGTCCTCATAAAAAGACAGCTTCATAAAAAAATTATGAAAAACCCGGCAAAATTATTAGTCACCATCGTCCTGCTCCTTGCAGTTTCCTGCGGGGGAAAACAGGCGATCTACGAAGGATCGGCAGAGCAACTTAATGACGAAGTGCTTGAAGAACTTAACAAGGAAGGCGGTTTTCCCTGGATATTCGGCGGAACAAATTACGACAAAGTATTCGACATCCTAAAGGAAATACAGATCCGCTATCCCTATACCAAGTACGCCGCGCTAGCTGAACTCAGAAGCGGTGATGTTTATTTTAAAAAAAAGGAATACACTCTAGCCGCTGAGGAATACGAAAATTTCATAGCAAACCACCCAGGTCACAAAGAACTTGATTACGCGATGTATCGCCTCGGACTTTCCTACTATAAGATGAAAGCGGGGAAGGACAGAAACCATTCAAAGCGGCTTCAGTCAATAAAGTGGTTTACACTGCTTAAGAAGACTTACCCCGACTCCCCGTACGCTGAGCAGATACAGGATAAAATCGAGGAATCCAGAAGAATGCTCGCGGAAAGAGAAATCTACATAGGGAAATTCTACCAGAAGAAAAAGAACTACGAGGCGGCGGCGAAAAGGTACAGAAATGTTCTTGAAAATTACTCCGACACCGAATACGCCGAGAAGGCCAGGAAGTTTCTCAGAAAGGTTGAGGAGAAATTATCCGAGCAGTCATCCTAGCAACGGGAGAAACCTTTCCCCGAAGCTACAGGCAAACAATCCGCCACGTGAATTTAACGACGCGATAATTTGCCGGGCGACTGTACGTATCGATCCGCAACGCGCGTCTTGATCAAACAATGTAATTCCACTCAAACAAAAAAACAGACATGGTGAAGACATACAAGCTGCTCGCATATCTGGTTGCGATTATTTTTCTCGCCTCCTGCGGGTCTTCTGATGAAGAGAATATAAATCTAATTTTGGACAAGAGAATCAAGGCCTTTCAGCTAAAAGACCCTGAAATGTATTCTGAGTGCATACACGAAGATTACAGGGTAGCTTCAGAGGAAGAAGTAATTGACAAGCACAAGCTGGTAAGCAGGTTCAAGGATCACGTATCCACCATTGACACGGTATCATTCGGCGAATCCGAAAGATACATATACATCAACGGAACAGACGCAAGGGTAATGATGCTCTCTTCAATTGACGTAAAGATAGATGATTATTCAATGACGTATAAAGCCAAAGAGGTTATTAACTTATCGAAAGTACTGGGAAAGTGGAGAATAACCAAAGAGTCTATGCTTAATTTGCTAAGCGGAACTATGATTCTTGATAACTAAGAACTAGCCGAATTTCTTTTCAATATCTTCCTGCTCTTCCTTACACTCTATGCAAAGAGTAGTCTCCGGTCTTGCAATCAGTCTCTGCTCCGAGATCTCCTCTTCACACACCTCACAGATTCCGTAAGAACCATTCTCAAGTCTCGCGAGCGCGTCGCGTATTTTCCGAAGCAGCTTTCTCTCCCTGTCCCTTTCCCGCAGTTCAAGAACCCTGTTTGACTCGGATAGCGCCCTGTCAAGCGGATCCGGGAAAGAATTGGAACCCTTGCTCATCCTATCAACAGTATCATATGCAATGCCCAGTATATCGGACATCTTCTGAATCAGGATGGTTCTTACCGTCTCCCTGGTTTCTGGCTTCATGAAGAATATTATATATACCTACGTTTTTTTGTAAATTTGACGAAGTGCGACGAATATAGTTGATTATCCGCCATGGCGAGAATGAAGAGACTTACGATTGAGTTGCCGGGAGAAATGGCTGCACTTGTTTCGGATCTGCTCCTGGGTCTTGAAGCCGGAGCCGTCAGTGAGGAGCAAAGAGAACACAGAGAACCATTAATTCATGCGTATTTTAAGGAAGAAACGGATCTTGCGGAAATCATAACAAACTTAAGGGAGTTCTCTGCGCTTTTTGGCGAAAACGCCGAGGTGATGCGATTCACCACCCGATACATCAATCAAGCGGACTGGGAGGGTTGGAAATCCTATTTGAAACCGGTAAGGGCGAGTCGTCGAATAGTTATCAAACCTCCATGGGAAAAACAATACAAGGCGGAGCAGGGAACCAAGGTAGTTGAAATAAATCCGGGAAACGCTTTTGGTACGGGACATCACGAAACAACAAGAATATGCGTAAGTTATCTGGATGAAATTATTGAAAAATCCCCTCGATGTTCTGTCTTTGACGTGGGATGCGGGAGCGGCATTCTGGGTATCTGCTCAATTAAACTGGGAGCATACATTTCCTTTTGCGCAGATATTGATTTCAAGGCCGCAAAAGAAACCATCTCGAACTCAGTAAGAAACGCAACTTCCGACAAGGTAAAAGTCTGGTGTGGTTCTGCGGACTGCACACGGAAAAAATTCGACGTGGTTGTTTCCAACACATCCAAGGATACTCTTATTTCAATGAAGGAGAATCTAAAAAGGAGACTTCTCCCCCCGGGACATCTTATAGTGTCCGGTATACAGGCAAACGAGAAAAGTGAAGTGGCCGAAATTTACGGAAACTCGGGTTATGATATTGTCAGCGGGAAGGTCGAGGGCGGATGGGCCGGATTACTCCTGAGGTTAAAAAAAACGAGGAAGCCTGCAAGATGAACTCCTTTAAAACTATAGAATGGAAAGACAACAGAGTCTTAATGATTGACCAGAGAAAGCTTCCAGGGGAGGAAGTCTACGTTGAATGCACTACTTTTGAAGAAGTGGCCGAATGCATAAGGAAACTGGTTATCAGGGGAGCACCGGCGATAGGAATAGCGGCCGCCATGGGAATGGCTCTCGGGGCCACGAGTATAGGAAACGATTCCTCCTACGAAAACTTCGAAGAGCACATGGAAGCCGTATCGGAGCACCTGGCCCTGACGCGACCGACAGCCGTAAATCTGTTTTGGGCCATCAGCAGAATGAACAGACTGATTTCCAAGTGCAGAGGCAAGGAAGTTGAAGAGATAAAAAACCTTCTCATAACCGAGGCAATTAACATACAGAAAGAAGACCTTAAAACATGCATGCAGATAGGGGAAAACGGATCCAAACTCATAATAGAAAACTCTGTCATCCTCACGCACTGCAACGCCGGAGGACTCGCCACCGCCGGTTATGGGACAGCTTTAGGGGTAATAAGGTCAGCTTTTAGCCAAGGCAAGAATATAAGCGTAATATCATCAGAGACAAGGCCCGTTCTCCAAGGAGCAAGGCTCACTACGTGGGAGCTCGAGCGGGATGGAATCCCGGTCCGTCTGATAACCGACAGTATGGCCGGGCATCTGATGAGTAAGGGGATTGTGAATTCGGTCGTGGTCGGGGCTGACAGAGTAGCTTCAAACGGAGATACGGCAAACAAGATAGGAACCTACTCCCTCTCCGTCCTAGCTAAGCATCACGACATTCCCTTTTACGTAGCGGCCCCCACTTCAACCATAGATACCGAATGCTTAAGCGGAGAGGATATTATAATTGAGCAAAGAGAACCCGAAGAAGTAACGCACATAGACGGGAAACGAATAAGTGCGGAAGTGACCGCAATCAATCCCGCTTTTGACATTACACCGGCTGAAAATATCGAATGCCTGATAACTGAAGTCGGGTTGTTTAAAAAACCCTATACTAAATCTCTCGGCAGACTCAAAAAGAAAGATCAGTAATCTCCCCTTTCGATTTCCTCCTGGGCTTCGACACTTAGTTTCGTAAAGGGCATGACCATCAGCCTCTCTTCCCCTATTTTCTCCCCTGTAACTTCGCAGAAACCATATTCCCCGTTTTCAATCCTCTTCAGAGCATCATCTATCTGATGCAGTTTGTTGCGCTCCCTGTTCGAAAGAGTAAGGGCAAGTTCTCTCTGCCTGTCTTCGGATGCGTGATCATAAAAATCTCCGACATTGAAACGCAGATGATCCGATTCCTCTTTCATTGATCGGGTTACATCTTTAAGTAGTTCCTCTCTCATCTCTTTAAGCATGGCAGTCATCTGGTTAAGGAACTTCTTTGTATATTTTCTGGGGTTGGTTCTCCTCGACTTAGCTTTTGTTCCGGTCGCCGTGGAAGAACTTTTCTTCAAGGTCTTTTTTTCCGGTTTTTCCTTTTTTACTCTGGGCACGATGACTCCTCTGGTAATCAAAGTCTAGATTTTTCAAGGGTGAATTAAGATAAAATTATTATTCCTTTTGTCAATACTGGTTATTGCTAATAATTAGGGGGTATTATCTTGTCATATTTCCCGCCTCGGTGATAATATAGTTTTCTCGATCATTACACCCTTCCGAAATGAAAAACGGCTCTAAGAAGAGAGAGGCCTGGGCGACCAAGACAGGCCTTATATTAGCCATGGCGGGCAACGCCATAGGCCTCGGTAACTTTCTTAGATTTCCAACGCAGGCTGCCGAAAACGGCGGCGGCGCTTTCATGATTCCCTATTTCATAGCATTTGTCCTGATAGGAATTCCGATCATGTGGATGGAATGGGGAATGGGAAGGTACGGAGGGTCTCGCGGGCACGGAACAACCCCCGCGATATTCAATCTTTTCTGGAAAAGCCCCGTGTCCAGAACCCTTGGGGTTATAGGACTCTGGATACCCCTTGTCGTATCAATTTACTACGTTTACATTGAATCTTGGACTTTGGGATACGCTTTGCACTTTCTCCTAGGAAGCAATCCCAGTCTTGATCCGGGGTCAGTTTCAAATGCCGCGGAGTACGTAAAACCCTACAGCAGCTTTCTTGCCGATTATCTCGGTGCGGGAGACGGCGTGTTCCTTACTCCTTCCAAAATGGCTATTACCGCCTTTGTAATCACAATCGCTGCAAATTTCTACATCATGCTGAGAGGAATATCGGGAGGTATAGAGATATTCGTCAAGTATGCCCTCCCCATGCTGTTTGTTCTGGCGATAATACTCGTAGTAAAGACTCTGACGCTCAAAACTGATTACGGAACCGCGGTAGAGGGACTTAACTTCCTCTGGAATCCTGACTTTGAAGCCCTTAAAAACCCGAAAGTATGGATAGCGGCGGCCGGGCAGATTTTCTTCACGCTGAGCCTAGCTTTCGGAGCAATAGTTGCGTACGCATCCTACATAAAGATCGATGATGACGTAACCTTAAGCGGCTTGACTTCGGCATCTCTTAACGAAACAGTTGAGGTGATTCTCGGGGGATCAATAGCCATTCCGGCGGCAGTGGCGTTCTTCGGAGTCGCAAGCGTGGTCACCGTAGCACAATCAGGTGCCTTCAGCTTGGGATTCGTAAGCCTCCCCGCAGTGTTCAGCAGTATTTCGGGAAGCCTAGGAGGGGTTGAGGCGGGCAGAATCTTCGGATTCTTGTGGTTTTTTCTCCTGTTTTTTGCCGGTATGACCTCGTCCGTAGCTATAGCATATCCCGTAGTAACTTTCCTTCAGGATGAATTCGACATCTCGAGGCAAAGAGCTGTCGTATACACCATGCTGATAATAATTGTAAGCGTGCTGCCGGTGATACTGATAAGCCAGGTCCTTGACGAATGGGATTTCTGGGCCGGCACCATAATGCTCGTCGTATTCGGATTCATTGAAATAGTAATGTTCATGTGGGTATTCGGGGCCGATAGGGCTTGGAATGAAATAAACTCGGGGGGATTTATACAGGCACCGCGGGTTTTTTACTACATTCTAAAATATCTGACGCCGTTTTTCCTTCTGATTCTCATATCTTGGTGGGGATACAGTAGTCTGCCTTCGGTAATCGGAGAAACCAGCTGGAATATCTGGTTCGCTAGGCTTTATATTGTGGGGTTGTTTGTTTTCCTTTCAGTTATGGTTTATATTGCCGGTAGGAGGGAAAGATAATGGATTTCGCCGCTGCACTCTTCATGTTTATCTCTTGGGGAAGCGTCTTGAGTCTTCTCTCTTTCTGCCTTATAAAATTCCACAGAAACCCCAGATAGCTGCCGCGGTAACGACTCAAAATGTTCTGCGACCCCATTTGGTAACCAGCAGGTATTGCCGGCTTAGCCCTGTTCCGTTTCTTTTTGAAGAACTTCCTTGGGTTTTCCAATACGGAAAATCTTTATAACATCTTCAAGCTGATGTATCAAAAAGAGAGTAAGGGCAAAAGACGTAGCGAAAAGAACTAGAGAATTTCCTCCGATTATCGCTATGAGAACTAACCCGGCCGAATAATAATTTCTTCTCCCCAAAAAACGAAGACGGGCAAGCAGTTTCCTCAGGAGGGAAAGTTCCTCGGGATTGATATGCTTGTCGACTTCAAAGTACGCAACCAGACTGCCAGAATCTGTGTACTTTATCAGAAAGTAAAACGACCATATAAGAAACAAGATGAAGACTATGATGTTATAGCTTCCGAGGATGATCGCAATGGTGCTTCCGGTCTGAAGATAATATCCAACAGGAACTCCAATCAGGAAGGAAAGCACTGTGAACTGGTCACTTATGGTGTCAACCCACTGCCCTTTTTTTGTCTCCATAAGCTTTATTCTCGCAACTTCCCCGTCACACCTGTCCAAAACAGTTGCCGCCTGCATGAAAAGAGCTCCCAGCACTGCATGACCAAGGGCGTAAAACGGCCCGCAGAGCACTCCTATCAGGTTAATCAGAACGCTAACAGCGTTAGGAGTGAGAGATGTTCTTATCAGAAGCTTGCTCAAAGGAAGAGACATCCGGCCGTTTATATTTCTGGCTATCCATCCGGTGGCCGTTTTGCCTACGTGAGAAAAAATGATTCTTTCCGCTTCTTTTCGAGACTCCTTGGTATCCGAAAGACGGTACCAGTACCCGCTGTCGGCACTGAAGATTCTCATGCGGTTCCGCGTGGCCTCGTCGCCAAGCCAAGTATTGAGCCCGGCAGCCGAAAGCACGGCTGGAACTTCTGTGAAGTTTACGGAGAAAGCGCCAAAGACGCTGCTTCCTCCACCGAAATACTTGTTTACGTAACCGGTTTCCCTGTCCATGCCAACAACAGGATCAGCGTCCTGCTGAACAAGCACAGAAAACTCATCCTCGCGGCAATCAGATGAATCACGAATGAATTTTTCAAGGGAATTGGAGTTCGTGACAACCAGAGAGGATTCTAAAATAAGGACCCTGCCCGAATCTATCGACACCGACTCTCCGGGCGGGACCCAGTTTATGTCCGATGTGATTCTCGAGTCATCAATAAGAAGGTTTTTGAGAAAACCCGCGTTATTGGTAATTATATGAAACCGCTCAGTTCCGGCACGTTGACAATTTATTATAATTCTTTTGAGTTGAGGGACTTGCGCTATCGATTTGCTTGGGAATTTGGATAGATCCTCGCCATTTGTTCCTGTGCCAGAACAAAGTACAATAGCGTCTTTCATGGCAAATTATTCAGAGGAGTCAACAACTCTGAGAAGATTTGGGGCACGGTATTCCTTTTTCAAGAATCTGTCAGCCTGTTTTCTCGCCCTGAAAAGATCTAGTGGACAGTCGACATCCATCCAGTAAAGTTCGCCTATATCGAGGGGCTTGATTTTATACCCCTTGCTTATAAGCCTGTGTATCGAGGAAATGTACCATTTGCCTTCGGCACCGGGATTCCTCATCTCTTCCTCAACCGCCCTTTTGAGCAGTTCAACCCCTGTATCCCTGAACACTCTTATGCCGACTGATTCAGCGGAGGTCTCGGCGTTTGAGATCTCCTTGCTTATCTTCGTGATTCTGCTGTCGTTGACAACAACTTTCATGTCCTCCCTTTCATATCGAGATCTCTTTTTTATGGGAAGACAGATTTTTTCATCCCTGACCCCAAGCGCCTTGTCCAAAACACCTATCTCGTACACATCGTCTCCGTTCATGACCACTAAATCTTCGTCAAATTCGCTTCTAGCTATCCAGAGAGACACAAGGCTGTTTGTAGATTGGTAGAATGGGTTGTAAAGGGTGTTGATTCTCATTCCCAAGCCATCGTAATTTCTCAGGAAATCCTCCACTCTCTCAAAACCAAAACCCACGACGATCACAACTTCGTTTATGCCGCAGTCTCTTATAAGATTTATCTGGTGTTCAAGTATGGATATATTCCCAATATCAAGAAGACACTTGGGCTTGTCATGAGTGTAGGGATATAGTCTAGTTCCCCTACCCGCTGCAAGTATTATAGCTTTCATAAGTCAGATTTTTAAATAGAAAGTCTTACACCCGTGGAATCGAGAAAAGCAGGCGATAACTCCAGTGGAAAACACGAGGAATAACGCCTTATTTCTTCAACATCCTCCGGGAGTTAATGTAACTATAGGAATTAGGCATGTCAAACAGAGCTTTAATCCGCAAGTCTTACGCAGGTTTTGGCTGAAACAAAGGGAAGTCACCCATCGGTCGCAAGTTTAAGACCGTTAATTCCAGATTTTATGCTGACTATATTGTTCATCTCATCAACGTATATAAGCTTGGGTCTGTGTGTTTTGCTCTGCTCTTCATCATAGATTGCAAAATCCGCTATTATCAAGCAATCGCCTTTTCTCGCAAGATGCGCCGCCGCTCCGTTTACACAAACTATGTTTGACCCTCTCGCGCCTTCAATCACGTAGGTTGAAAAACGGTGGCCATTGGTCAGATTGAAAATGTGGACCTCTTCATAGGGAAACAGATCCGCCGCGTCCATGAGATTTCTATCAAGCGTAAGACTCCCTTCATAGTCCAACTCGGCATCGGTTACCGTAACTCTGTGTAGTTTGGATTTAAGGAGTACTCTCTGCATTACCAACCTCTTAAAGCACAATATTATCAATAAGCCTGGTATCGTCCAGCCTCACGGCCAGCGCCACCAAGTCACCCTCCACGGCTCTGTGCCGGAGCTCAAGGGTTTCAGGGTCTCTTATCTCAATATAATCAATATCATTAATTTGGGCCATACGCAATACCCTATCTGCCTCGGCAAGCAGAATTTTGCAGTCATCGCAACCGCTTTTGAACTTCTTTCCGACCTCTCGCAGGGCTTTGCTCACCGAAGCCGCCCTGATTCTCTGCTCTGCGCTGAGGTAAGCGTTTCTTGAGCTCATGGCAAGTCCGTCAGATTCCCGTACTATCGGCATTTCCACTATCTCAATGTCCATATCGAGGTCCCGTACCATCTTCTGAACAATCTTAAGCTGCTGGTAGTCCTTTCTTCCAAACACCGCAAAATCCGGACGGACAATGTTAAACAGCTTAAGCACGACCGTTGCTACCCCGTCAAAATGCCCCGGCCTGAAAGGACCGCAGAGGCAGTCCCCAAGGTTTCCCACAGAAACCGCGGTCTGAAAGCCGTCGGGATAAATATCGCTTATATCCGGATAAAACAGGTAGTTAACGCCGCAGCGCGCAAGTTTTTCCACGTCGCCTTCGTAGTCCCTTTCGTAACGATCAAAGTCCTCACCGGGTCCGAACTGCGTGGGATTAACAAAAACACTTGCGACTGTCACATCGGCCCTTCTAACTGATTCCTCGACAAGGGTAATATGCCCTCTGTGCAGGGCTCCCATAGTGGGAACAAAGCCGAGTTTCCTGCCCGCTTTCCTGCAAGCATCGGAAATTCTCTTCATGTCGGAAGGGCGGTTGAGCACAGAAAGCGCCCCCGCACTATCCATAAGACTGCTCCTGTGAAGGAAAAGTCCCTTTTTTTACATCTTCCACGTATCTCTTTGTTGAATCGGAGATTGTCTTTGCAACCTTCGCGTATTTCTTGACGAACTTGGGGAGCGGCTCCGGCGTCAGGCCGATCATATCGTTTATAACAAGCACCTGTCCGTCGCAATCCACCCCGGACCCTATCCCGACTGTCGGTATTCCTAGACTCTCGGTAACATCTCTGGCCACCTCAGACAAAACGCTTTCGATAAGCACCATGAAAGCGCCCGCCTGCTCACAGGACTTGGCGAGGTCCAAAAGCGTTTCGCGCTCGCCCGGCAGACTTCCCTGTACCTTGTAACCACCCATTACGTGAACAGACTGCGGACAAAGTCCTATATGAGCAACAACGGGAATCCCGGCTTTCTGGATGCGGTACACGGTATCTACGTATGCATCATTTACCTCAAGCTTAACCGACTCGGCTCTCCCCTCTTTTAAAAGTCTTCCGGCGCTTTCTATAGCATCTTCGGAAGACTTCTGATAGGAAAGAAATGGCATATCCGAGCACAAATGAGCCCGGTCCACTCCTCTTGAGACAATCTTCGTGTGATAAATCATTTCATCCAGCGTAACAGAAAGCGTATCTTCAAGGCCTTGAACCACGTTGCCTAGAGAATCCCCAACCAGAACAACATCTACTCCCGCTGCGTCCACTATCGCGGCGATGGTAGCATCGTACGCCGTTATCATGGCAATCTTCTCGCCCTGCTCTTTCATTTTGCGAAAATCAGTTGTTCTCAGCTTTTTCATTATTCGACCCTATCTCTTTTTCGAAACTGCGAGAGATCACTCAACGTATATTCTGGCTGAATATCCCCGCTTCCTCAAAACTACGCGAAGCATCTCGGCGTCTTTCCTTTTCTTAAACCTGCCAACCCTCACCCTGTAATAAGTATCCCCCTCAAAGGCAAAAGATTCCACTCTCACATCCTCGTCCGTGACACGCGAAAGCTTTCTTTTGAGTTCATTGGCCGCCGCTTTGCTTCGAAAAGAGCCGGCTTGGACTGTGTAGAGGGAGATGAAAAGGCTTTCTGACCTTTCAGAGGGCGTCGACAGTACTTCTATTTTCACCTCCGCAACACCACTTCTGACAAGTCCGATGGATTTTGCGGCCGCGTATGAGAGATCTATCACCCTGCCCCTTACGTAAGGCCCCCTGTCATTTATCCTGACTTTTACCTTCCTGCCATTCTCGCGATTGGTAACGCGTACGACGGTACCAAAAGGAAGCTCCTTGTGCGCCGCAGTATAAGCATTTCTGTTGAATACCTCGCCACTTGCGGACCTCTTTCCATGCTCCTTGTCCCCATACCAGGAAGCCTTGCCGTACTGTACGGCATCCGTCGACCTGGGCCGCTGAAAATCCCGGCTTTCCCACCTCGGGGAACCTGAGAAAGGAGAGCAACCGGCCGCAAAAAACGCAATCAGAACGGCAAACCTGATCCAGATCATAAGGTTCTATTTTACCATAACGAATTCCCTCGCAGACACTGACATGCTGTAAATATCCGTTCTACCGTCCGCAATCTTGAGATTATAAGCGGTTATAATAAAATAGTGCCACCAAAAAATAGGCAGATACGATGAACCGGCCGGATCATAATTTTTCCCTGATAAACCGAATCCCCCCTTATGTGCTCGGCGTAGTCAACGAACTTAAACACCAAGCACGCGCCAGGGGAGAGGATATAATCGACCTCGGAATGGGGAATCCCGATCAGGCAACGCCGGACCATATAGTGGAGAAACTGCGCGAGGCAGTAGGAGAACCCAGAAACCACAGATACTCCGCCTCCGCCGGATTGCCCAAACTTCGTCTGGCCATAACCGACTGGTACAGAAGAAAATTCGACGTTGACCTCGACCCGGATTCCGAAGCTGTCGTCACGATAGGATCAAAAGAAGGCATATCGCATTTAATGCTTTCAATACTCTCCCCGGGAGATATAGCGATAGTCCCCGACCCTAGCTACCCAATACACAACTACTCCGTAATCATAGCAAGAGGAGACACTCACAGTTGTCCCATGGGGGAAAAAGAAGACTTGATACAGTCAATAGAAAAAACGATAAAGGAAGTGTGGCCGAAACCCAAAGTGCTTATTCTTTCATTCCCCAACAATCCGACTACACAAGTCATGGACCTTGATTTCTTCGAAAAAATTTGTGATCTAGCACGTCAAACGGGTCTTATAGTAGTGCATGATCTGGTTTACGCAGAACTGTGTTATGACGGATACAAGGCTCCGAGCATAATGCAGGTAAAGGGAGCCAAAGACGTTGCGGTGGAATTCTATTCGCTTTCCAAAACCTACAACATGCCCGGCTGGAGGGTCGGCTTCATGGTGGGGAACCCGGAAATCGTTTCCGCACTCAAAAGAATAAAAAGCTACCTTGACTACGGAATATTTCAGCCGATCCAGATAGCCGCAATCACCGCTCTCAACGGACCCCAGCAACCCATAGAACATATAAGAGAAACCTACAGGTCCAGAAGAGACAAACTGATCGAATCATTTGCAAGGGCCGGATGGGAAATCCCAAAACCAAAAGCGACGATGTTCGTATGGGCACAGATACCTGAAGAGTTTACGGAAATGGGGTCGCTTGAATTCTCGAAACTTCTTATAGAGAAATCAAAAGTTGCCGTATCCCCCGGAGTGGGATTCGGAAACTACGGAGAAGGGTTCGTAAGACTTGCACTTGTTGAGAACGAGAACAGAATAACTCAGGCGGCAAGGGGAGTCCGGAAGCTCCTTCAAGGCACCCGCGGCTACTAAAAAGCCTGCCCTATGCTTATAAAAATCTTGAATCTGTCATTTCTCTCCTCGTCCTCGGGGTTTAGAAGGTAGCCGAAATCTGCCCTGATCGGTCCGATAATCGTATGGTATCTCAATCCAGCACCGGCGGCGTACTTCAGGTTGGAAACACTGAAGCCGAAACTCTTTGAATAAACATTTCCGTAATCGAAGAAAGCTACCGCTCCAAGCTTGTTAAAAAGCCTGAAGCGGGCTTCAGCGTTACCAACGATCATGGAGTTGCCCCCCAGAGGGTCCCGATCCGAATTAAGCGGACTCAGGTGCTGAAATGAATAGCCCCTCATGCTTGCACTGCCTCCGGCGAAGAACCTCTTGAAGATCGGCACGTCAAGCGGGTCAGTTTCCCCAAGTGTGGTTATATTTCCAATCGTCGCCCTTTTTCCCAGAACGATCCCGAAAACGTCCTTGTAGTACCTTAACTCGGCCAGAAACTTCAGGTAATTGGTGCGGGCGGAGCTAGTGGTCTGAATCGGTGTTTCCATGAAGAAAAACAGCCGCATTCCACTGGTAGGATTTATAAGGCTATTGGTCAGGTCATACTCAACTCCCAGATCAACAACCGTCAGGAAAACACTGTCGCGGGCACTTTCAATCGGCGTTCTTACCACCTGAGAGTCTATATCCGCGAATACGACGTTTAGCGAACTGAAAAGTGTGAGATAATCAAAAAACTCTTTGGACAAAGTACTGTTGAAATCGAAACTCAAACCCTCATAGCCCGGGAAATCATCCCTTCTCACGTCAAGCAAAAAAGCAAGACTGGAATTCCTGCCAACTAAATGGGGTTGGTCAAGTCTGGCCAGCAATCCCCGTGTCAGGGATGAATAACTGGAAGTGATCTGCAGGGTCCTTCCGCCGTCGAAAAAATTCCTCTGGCTCCAAGATAGCTGTGCCCTTAAATTGTCCTCCGTGGCGTATCCAACTCCAAGCTTTATCGTTCCGAGTTTTCTTTCGGTAACGCTGTATATGGTCTGGACCTCGAACTTCTGCTCGTCATAATCAGTATCGACTATAACGGAATTAAAAAGGCCTGTTTCAAAAATGTTCGCCCGCGATTTCTGAGTCTCTTTGAGAGAAAACAGGTCCCCTTTCTCGTACTCTATCTCCCGCTCGAGAAGTCTGGTGGCAATATCGGAATTTCCCCTAAACATCACGTCGCCGAAATAATATTCCTGGCCCGGATCGATGGTGAATTCAACATTAACCTCCCTGCTCCTCAGGCTCACAATCGCTTCGGATTTTACATCCGCCAGAGGATAACCCCTATCGGAAAACAACTCCGTGATAAGAACTTTTGACTTCTGGTAGCTTATCTGGGAAAAAGGTTTCCCTTCTTTCAAGAGGATTACCTCGGCGACATCGGAGACGTAATCATCCGGGTGATTACCAAGAACTACTATGTTCAAAGTCTTCACTATTACGGGGTCCCCTTGGTCCACTCTTATTTCTATATCCACTTTTCGGTTTCCATCCCGGAAATCCAAGGTATGGGTTACCGTAGAACCGTAATAACCATGTTCCCTGAGAACCTGCTCTATTCTTTTTATATCGTCCTCAAGGAACTGCTCGTTGAATTCCGGACGTTTTCTCCATGGTCTCCTTGAGGGAAAGGGAGTTATCATGGAGTCCTTTATCCTCTCGAGTTCTATATCTTTTAACCCCTTTATCCTGATCCCGGAGATAAAAACCGTTTCGTCCTTCTCCGCTTCCTCGGCGCTAACGTCCAGAGTCAAGGGAAAAAGCACGATAAGAAAAAAAAGTCCCGAAAGCAAAAAAACGACGAATTGAGGCATGCAAAGGAATTCGCACGGGAAGTCGCTGGTATAGTTGCGGTCAGAAAAAGAAGATATAGGTCTATCCATTTCTATTAATGTTAACAAGGACAAACTGACTTTAACAAGAACAAACTGAAAAAAACCGGCGGGTCAGAAACAGACGCAGCCACTTCAGCTGTACAAAAGTCAACGATAACCGGCCGTACGCGTAAAACCACATGCAGAACAATCCCGGACTAAGAAACAGTTGACAAAATTGCCGGATCCACACCGCCTAAGAAGCAACAATTCGCATGTACAGCGGCAAAAAGCAAGACCGCTTATATATAATAATACGGCAATATGATATTATTTTTACCGAGGTCGTTTAACCATGGAGCTTTTGCTGCTTATTCTGTTTGTTCTCCTCGGATTTCTCGCCGGTACATATATACTGGGGACTTTCTTCTCCCTTGTTTTCATGCAGTTGCCGGAGGCTTTCAGGTCAAGGACCAGCGGGAGTTCTGAAGTGCCGGTGCAGAGGCTTGCGCATCTAGTTTTGGAAACCATAGGATGGTTTCTGTTGCTTCTCTCGCTTATATTCCTAGTAAACAAGTATCTTGCCGGCTATCAGAAGCTTTTTCTCTGCGGTATATACGTAGCCTTGGCTTTCCACATAGGGACGCTTCTGAATCTTTACGGAAGACCTTCGTAAAGTGCAAAGAGAAAAATAGGGGGAACCGCTTCGCTTCTTCGTGCCGTGTCAGTATAGGTGCGCTCTCAAACTCAACTAATCCGGTTTTAAAAATTCGCGACAGGTCGGAAGATCCAAGAAAAAAACTGCTGTTTTTGCGGGTTAGCGCTTTTTCTGCGCTGAAAAGTTACTGTCAATAAACATCTGCCTGGCAGGATCTCCTGGATCCCCCCTGCGTTTGCGGCGCAGATCCTTCGCCGTCTTTTTTTCCAGAACAGGTTTATGAATATATTCAATTTCTATTGTTCTTTTTTTAGAGTTCACGCTTGCAAGTACTACTGTGTCCGAAAGATCCCACGACAGAACCTCGTAAGAAAACATTTTCTCCCGCTCGAAAGCGTCGCCGAGAACATTAGCGAGATCACCGACAAGTTCGTTTTTTGCGAACGCAAAACGGGTCTCATCCTCAAAACTGAACAAGATGGAACTTGACATAAGATTGTCTTTATAAAATTCAAGCCGGGTTTCATGGTCGGGCGGCGGGTCAAGAGCAACTCCCGACAAGGAACCGTCCAGAACGACTTTTCGTAGATTGTTTGAGTATTTGCGATCAGAAACAATCTCGAGTTTAGAAAATTCGATCAGATTAAGTGCGTCCTTTCTGGAAGTCCCGAATTCAAAACCGTGGGGAATCCTGAGATTCACCTGGCTTCCCTCAAGAGGAAAGGGGAAGAGGAAACAAACTGAAAAAATAAGCGTAAGCCAAGTTCTTGCACAATACATAAGGTTTTCCCGTGATATAAATCGCTTAAACCCGTGGTATACTTTGGGACCTGTGATTCTAACCGTTTTATACAGGCTTGTTAAACGCAACGCGGTGAAACTTTAATGGAAACGATCATAGGAGTAATCGGAGCGGCAAACGCAAGTGAGGAGGAAAAAAGAACTTCGGAAGAAGTCGGAGTTCTAATTGCCAGAAGGGATTGTTTTCTGCTTTGTGGCGGAATGGGAGGAGTTATGGAAGCCGCGTGCCGAGGAGCAAAATCAGCCGGGGGCACCACAATCGGGATTCTCCCCGGCCCCGAAGCCTCATCGGCTAACAGATTCATCGACATACCGATAGTTACGGGGATGGGTGAAGCAAGAAACGTGATAGTAGCGAAGTCAAGCCATTCTATAATCGCCATTGGAGGCAGTTTCGGCACCCTGTCGGAGATATCGTTCGCACTTAAGTCCGGAATTCCCGTCATCGGGCTTGACACCTGGGATGTCTCTGAGGAAATTATCAAATGCGAAACCCCGGAACAAGCAGTGAGAACAGCCTTTGAGCTATCCTCCCTCAGGGAAAAGGCCTGATGAAAACCTCCCCGAACAAGCAAAAAGAAATGGCACTGGAAGAAATCGAAAACCAAATAAGACGCGTTCCCGATTTCCCGAGCAAAGGGATACTTTTCTACGATATAACCACGCTTGTTAAAAACGCTGAGGCTTTCCGAAAATCCGTTGACATGATGGCGGAAATACTCACCGGCAAAGAGGTAACCTCATTTGTCGCGCCCGAAAGCCGAGGCTTCATATTCGCTGCCGCCTTATCCTATAAGCTTGAAAAAGAGTTAATCCTGGTAAGGAAACCTGGCAAGCTGCCGAGCGACACCGCAAGCGTTTCATATGATCTTGAGTACGGGAAAGACGTTCTGGAAATTCACAAAGACGCGATAAACGGCAAAAGCAGCGCAGTAATCGTCGATGATCTTCTGGCCACGGGAGGAACGGCACACAGCGCCGGGCGCTTGGTGGAAGAACTGGGAGGAAGCGTCGTAGGATACCTTTTCCTCGTAGAGCTTACAGGGCTCAAGGGGGCCGAGGCCCTTTCCCCCCACCCTGTCTGGTCCCTACTTAAAATGCCGGGGTAAAGATTGAAAAAGATAGCAGTCAAAGTCAGTTCAAACGAAGATAATTCCTATGAAATACTGATCGGCCAAGGTCTTGTGAGCCAGATTGCGGGCGATCTGGCCGAGGCCTCCATAGCTCACTCCCACGCCCTAGTAACCGATTCAAACGTGGCGGATCTCTACGGGGCTAAACTTCTGAGCGATCTTGAGGAAGCACTCCCGGAAGTCAATATGATTGTCTTCCCGGCGGGAGAGCAAAGCAAGACCAGAGAAATCAAGTCCTTTATAGAAGACAGGATGCTTGAATCGGGATTCGGCAGGGACTCTTCGGTCATAGCACTAGGCGGCGGGGTCGTGGGAGACATAGCAGGGTTTGTGGCCGCCACTTACATGAGGGGAGTACCCTGCGTTCAGGTGCCCACAAGCCTAGTTGCCTGCGTTGACAGTTCGGTGGGAGGAAAAACTGCTGTAGACACCCCTCACGGAAAAAACCTCATCGGTTCCTTCTATCAGCCATGGCGAGTGTATGTGGACACAGACATGCTTAAAACCCTCGAACCGAAGCAGCTGGCAGAGGGACTCGCCGAGATAATCAAATACGGCGTAATAAGCAGTGAGGATTTCTTCCAGTACCTAGAAGCAAATATCGAGAAAATCTACGAATTCGACGACGCTACGCTCCTCGAGGTGATAGAGACAAGCTGCAGGATCAAGGCGGAAGTGGTTGAGAAGGATGAAAAAGAGCAGAACCTGCGGAAAATCCTTAATTTCGGGCACACGGTCGGCCACGCAATCGAGCAGCTATCCGACTATACAATCTCCCATGGAGAAGCGATTTCCGCGGGGATGATAATTGAGGGGAGAATCGCTCTGGGTGAAACAGGGTGGAGTGAAAAAGAGCAGGACAGGCTCACCCTTCTTCTGGAGAGGGCGGGACTTCCTACTGAACCTCCACGCGGGGTAAACGTCGGGAAAGTAATCGACGTCATGAAAATCGACAAGAAAGCCAGAAAAGGCAAGATAGGAATGTCGCTTCCCGAGCGTATAGGCAAGATGAAAGAACATGAGGGAGATTACGGAATAAAGATCGGGGAGCAGATTATAACTTCCGCTTTTAGATCCTGACACGGAAAATGAAGTTAACCGACCCCGCGGTGGACATCTCCTTGTTTTCGCTTCCCATCGGCAAAAAAGACATCTTCTGCGACGAAAAACCTCTAATACTTGAGATCGGCTTTGGAGAAGGAGAATTTCTCATAAACGCGGCGCAGTGCGACGCAAGCAGAAACTACCTTGGTATCGAGATCAAGAGAGGAAGATTTCGAAAAGCGGTGCGTGCTGCGGAAGAGCTCTCTCTGGAAAACTTAAAATTCCTCCACATTGAAGCTGAGATCGCGCTCAGACAGGTCTTCAGACAGGGAATGTTTGATCTTGTCCTAGTTAACTTCCCCGACCCTTGGCCGAAGAAAAGACATTCAAAACACAGAATGTTCAACCGGGAATTTATAAGCTGCCTAGCAAAAGTGCTTACGAGAAGCGGGAGGACCATAATAAAGACCGATCAGTTGAGCTACATTGAGCAGATAGTGTCCGAATTCAAAAGAAGTTGCTTGTTCCGCCCCGCACACCCTCCACCCGGTTTCGTTGAGGCTCGAAGAGGAGAAACAGAAACGAAATTCGAAAAACATTTCAGGGAAGCCTCGCAAAAGATATTCAGTGCCGTTTTTCTAAATCTTCGCTAGCAAACAGGCTCAATAGGTCGATATGTAAAGACTTTATAATTGACATTAGGGATGTTCTATGTATTAAGTTGTCCGTTCCGCACAAAATATGGAGGTTCTTTAAATGATAGTAGTAATGAAGCAAAAGGCGACCAAGGAAGATATAGACAAGGTCAAATCCGTTATAAAGGAACTTGGTTATTCGCCGCATTCAATCGAAGGGATTCTCAGGACTGTCATCGGAGTGGTCGGAGACGAAAGAGGTAAGCCGCATGAACTCGACATCCTCAAACAGCTACAGGGAGTCGAAAAGGTCGTTCCCGTGCTTCAACCCTACAAGCTGACGAGCAGGGAAGTGAACGACGAAACTTCCGTTTTCAATGTGGAAGGCGTTGCAGTAGGAGACAGGAATATCCCCATAATCGCAGGACCGTGCTCGGTTGAAAACGAAGAACAGATAATGACAATTGCGGCTTCCATAAAAGATTCAGGGGCGTCAATGCTCAGAGGCGGGGCGTTTAAGCCCAGAACTTCCCCCTATTCCTTCCAAGGTCTTGGAAAAGAGGGACTGGAACTTCTCGTGAAGGCAAAAGAAATGACCGGACTGCCCATAGTGACCGAAATAATGAGCCCGGACGATCTTGAACTGGTCGAGGAATACGCGGATGTGCTTCAGATCGGAGCGAGAAATTCCCAAAACTACTCGCTTTTAAGACATGTCGGCAAGTCGAAGAAGGCCGTCTTGCTAAAACGGGGAATGTCGACAACCATAAACGAATTTCTCATGTGCGCAGAATATATACTGTCGGAGGGCAACAGTAACGTAATGCTCTGCGAACGGGGGATAAGAACCTTTGAGACCGCGACCAGAAACACTTTTGACCTGAACGCTATCCCGGTACTCAAGGAAAAGACCCACCTGCCTGTTTTCGCCGACCCAAGCCATGGAACCGGCTACTGGCAGTACGTAATTCCAGTAACTTTAGCTTCAATAGCCGCCGGAGCGGACGGAGTAATAGTCGAGGTTCACAATAACCCGGAGATTGCCGTCAGTGACGGAGCTCAGTCACTTAAACCGAAAACATTCAAAAACCTGATGGAAAAAGCTGCCCCCGTTGCCGAAGCCATTGGAAGAACCCTTTAGAGATTTCTCGGACCTCAGTAGGAAATCAGGACTTTTCTTCCACTGATAGTCAGTTTTCCCTCGCAGAAAAGCCTTATTGCTTCGGGCAGTATCCTGTGTTCCTCAGTATGGACTTTTTCAAGCAGAGTCTCTTCTGTATCTTCCTCCGTAACCGGAACAACGGCCTGAAGAATAATGGGGCCCGCGTCAACTTCCTCTCTCACAAAATGGACAGTACAACCCGTCTGTTTCACTCCGTAGTCAAGTGCCTGTCTTACTGAATTTGTTCCCGGAAAAGAAGGGAGCAAGGAAGGATGAATATTGATGATACGGTCCGCGAAACGGCCTATGAAATAAGGAGTAAGTATCCTCATGAAACCGGCAAGTACGACAAGGCCTATTTCATATCTGTCGATTTTCGCGACTATCTGTCTTTCGAACTCTTCCTTTGATTCAAAATTCCTGCTGTTTACGAGTTCGACGGGAATGCCGTGTTCTCTAGCCCTCTCAATCGCCATGACTCCAGGGGTATCACAGACAACCACGGCTATGTTTGCGGATTCTATGCCGGAATCTATCACCGCCTGAAGATTTGTTCCGCTTCCGGAAACAAACACGGCAACGTTGGTCTTTGACATCGCAGGCACCGGAAACTTGAGAAAGCAAGGAAAGAAAGAAAAGGGCAGCCACCTACTTTCCCACTCCTGAAAGGAGCAGTATCATCGGCCTATAAGGACTTAACTTCCGGGTTCGGGATGGGACCGGGTGCTTCCCCTTCAGCATAGCCACCCTAGACGGGAAAAACTATCACTAAAAAAAATAATGTCAAGCTAGAATGTCAGTCAGTATTAAAACCCCGTATTGGAAGAGCTCTTCCGAACCTTTTGAGCTTCTTAATGGCCTTTACCTCGATCTGTCTTATTCTCTCGCGGGTAACGTTCAATTTTTTTCCTATTTCTTCAAGGGTGTATTCCTTGTCCTCATCTATACCAAAACGCATTTTAACGACTCCTTCCTCCCCGTTACTGAGGTTGGAGCAGAGTGCGTTGCGCATGATCCGGTTTAATTCTTTGGTTTCGAGCATGTCAAGCGGAGAAGTGGAAGCCGGGTCCGAGATAATATCCATCAGCCTGCAGTCGTCCTCGCCAATCGGGGATTCCAGAGAAATCGGGTCACGTGACACCTTCATAATCTTCAAGACCTTATCAAGAGGTATGTCCATTGCCTCGGCTATCTCTTCCGGTCTGGGTTCCCTCCCTAATTTCTGCATCAGGGATCTCGAGATCTTGTTTAGCCTGTTTATATTTTCGGTCATGTGAACGGGAATTCTTATAAGACTTCCCTGGTCGGCTATTGCGCGCGTAATTGCCTGCTTTATCCACCATGTGGCGCAGGTTGAAAATTTGTATCCCATTCCATGTTCGAACTTTTCAACCGCTTTCATCAGCCCCATATTGCCTTCTTGAACCAAATCGAGAAACGGCAACCCTCTGTTAACGTATTTTCTCGCTATACTAACTACAAGTCTAAGGTTGCACTCGATAAGTGTTTTCCTAGCTTTCTTAGTAGCCTTCTTTGCTTTTTCAAACCTTCTAAGCACCTTTTTAAGAGAAGCGATTTCCTCCTCGGAATATTCAGATTTCGAACCATTGCCAATCGCATCGTCTGAACCATCCATCATGCAGTCACAACTCTCGCCCTCAACCCTGTCCACATATTCGACGGCCAGATTGTATATCCTGTTGGCCTGCGTAGAGGAGAAATCGATTTCGTCAAGAAGTTCTACGGTCCGTTCGTTGTTCTTTCTGATTTGCTTAGAGATCTTCGCTCTTTCGCTATCTGAAAGAGTTGGAGTATCGAGTTTCTTTCTCAGTTCTTCGGTCTCAGCAAAAAGTTCTCTTATCGGAAGAAAGTTCTTTGCGGAATTTTTATATGTTTCGCCGTCAGCGGAGGATTCTATGTCCTCGCCTTGATAGCCCGCACCGAGCGCCCCTTCTTTTATCTCTTCTTCGAGCTTGAGAACCTTTTTCATCATGAAGGGGTTCTCTATTATCATTCTCGCGATTATTTTTTTGCCTTTTTCAATCTGTCTTGCTATCTCAACCTCTTCCTCCTTGGAAAGGAGGGAGTGCTGCGCAATAGCGAGAATGTACGATCTTATAGGGTCTTGATCGGAATCGTTGCTCTTTACGTGTTTGAGCCTGTCTTCCGCTCGAGAATCAGACGGGGTATTTTGGAAACCCTGTACGGACTCAGAGAATTCCCCTTCGTTCTGTCCGTCAATTTCGTTTCCCAACCCGTTAGTCTCGTCGTTTGGATTCAACTTGCAGTTCCTCTTCTGGTCTTTTCCATACTCACCAGATCCCTGTATTGCTCAACAAGCTTTCTTTCAAGGGTTTTATCCGAAGAATCACGCTGCTTGCGGATTCTCTCTATTACTTGATTACGCTTAAATGCTATATCTCTCAGTTCAAGCTCCTTCACGCAATCATTTAATATTTTCTCCGAAGTCGTCTCGTCTATCAAATCATCCGAAGAAAAAATTAACTCGCTCAGCAGTTGCTGCATCTCGATTTTCTCAAAAGAACTCATCAGGGAGGAAACTTCAGTAAACTCCCCTTCACCCACACGTTTGAGAATAACCTTTAAATCGCCATTTTCAAAATCCCTGCTGATATTTTCAATCTTCTCGGCGCTCATCAGGTGGGGGAATTTAAGCAGTATCCTCACAATTTCTCTCTCATGAATGTTTTTTTCCGGAATCAAGGCCGCCGGCGCAAGCGACCCGCGGTTTCTCCCCGGATTCGGGGTTTTTACCAGAGAGAGAAACTCAGACTCTCTTATCCCAAAAAGCCCTGTTGCCTTGGAAACAGCTTCAGCACTTCGGACCGGGTCTTTTATTTTTGAAACCAAGCCCACAAGCAATTTTATCGACTCTCCGGAAGATACTTTCTTTTCCCTGTACCTTGCGAAAGTATCGTCAATAATAAAATCTGAGACATCAACGGCGGCCGCGATCAGTTCGGCGAGACTCTCAGGTCCGTGTTCCTCCAGATAATCATCGGGGTCGAGGCCATCGGGAATACGGCAAATACTTGAAGAAATCCCTTGCTCAAGAAGAAGCTCTCCGGCCCGAACGGCGGAACGTATCCCAGCGGTATCACCGTCGTAGACAATCACCACCTCCTCACAGAAACGCCGCAGAAATCTAGCATGCTCATTCGTAAAGGCCGTTCCCAAGGTAGCAACCACATTGCGTATTCCATTTGCGTAGAGCTTTATGAAGTCCATGTAGCCTTCAACCAAGACGGCTTTCCGTTTTCTTCCGATTTCATTTTTCGAGTGATAAAGTCCGTAAAGAACGCTCTTTTTGTCGAAAACAGGAGATTCAGGGGAATTCATGTATTTCGGCTGTTTGGATTCGTCTTCGCTCAGAGTTCTGCCGCCAAAACCGCAAATTCGTCCTGTTATCTCGTTTATGGGAAAAATAATCCTGTTTCGAAACCGATCGTAGTGCCCGCTCCCGCTCTCTCTCGCAACGACAAGACCAAGCTCTTCGAGTTCCTTGACACCGATATTGTTTTTTGAAGCGAATTTCACGGCGGCATCCCAGCTGTCGGGTGCAAAGCCGAGCTTGAATTCCTCGATTATCTCCGAGCTGATTCCCCTCGATTCTAGGTATTCTTTAGCCCATGCGGAGTTTTTTCCTGAACTGTGGAGGTTCCTGCTGTAAAACGAACAGACAAGAGAATTTATCTCAAAAAACCTCGCCGAAGCGGCCTTTTTTTTCTTCTCACTTTTGGTGGGCGGACGCGAGGCCGGAAGCCTGACTCCGGCTTTCTTGGCAAGTTCTTTTAAGGCGTCGGGGAAACCTATATTACTGTATCTCATCAGGAAGCCGAATACATCTCCTCCGGCTCCGCAACTGAAGCAATGGAAAAAACCCTTCTCATCATTTACATGCATGGAAGGGTTGTTGTCGTCGTGGAACGGGCAGAGCCCGATATAGTTTTTTCCAGATTTTTTAAGGGAGACAAAGCCCTGTATGACATCTACTATGCTGAGCTTTGCTTTTATATCCGCTATCGCTGATGTGGAAGAATATTTCTTCATTCAAAGCGACTTAATCGGTGGGGCCTTCAGAAATAACTTCCGGTGAAAACCGCGCAAATTGAGACGGTTTATCTTCTCTTCCTGCTTGAACTGCGCTTTTTGGCGGCAAACAGCTTCTTTTTTTTCTTTTCGCTCGGTTTTTCGTAGTATTCTCTCTTCCTTACTTCAGAGAGAACCCCACCCTTCTCAACCTGTTTCTTAAACCTTTTTAAAGCGCTGTCAATACTTTCGCTGCTACCTACTGTTATTCCTGGCAAAAAATCAAAACCTCCATCCTCATGGGGCTGAAAATCCTAAAGGATAAAAAAAACGTTGTCAAATCACCCGCCGACCGCTCTCTCCCGCCGACTATTTCGATTGTTCTTCCAGAAGCGGGAATTTCCCAACCTTCTCCTGGTTCTTTTTTATCTCTTCTTCGATTTTGCGGGCGTTTCCTTTCTCGAATTCATGGTCGTAGGGCTCCTGGAAAGCTCTCTGCTCTTCTAATCTCCGGCTCCAGGAATCCCGCCTGTTTCTGATTTCATCCACAAGTCCCATGACAATCCCCTTTAAGGTGATTTCTCCGCAACCGTTTCAGTTCAAAGCGACTGCCGATATTTTCATAAATTCAACCTTTTTCTCAATCTTAGGCATATACTCCCCAAGAGCGTCTATCGTCTGCGGGTAAGGATGGCCTATACCTACCGCTATACCGTTTTTCTCAGCGATCCTTACCAAGCGGTCAAGCTGCTCTATAGTATATTCCTTGCCCCGACCACTCTGGTCAATAAAAACATCCCTTTTAAGCGTCTTTACTCCAAGCCGCCTCGCTACGCTGTATCCACGGGAGTTGGGAGTCGTAAGGCTGTCAACAAAGTAAAGATCCCTAGCCTTCAGTTCCCGCATTACCATTCTTACCGGCTCTTCATTCTCCATGAACTTAGAGCCCATATGGTTGTTGACTCCGACTATGTTGGGGACGGCCATGATGTTTCTTCTGAGCTCCTCCCTCATCTGGTCTATCGAGAAGCCGAGCAGCAAAACTCCTTCTCCAGCGTCATCGGCCGTATAGCCGGAGGAATACTTGGGTTCCATGGGAAGGTGGAGAATCACGTCCTTTCCCCCGCGGTAAGCAGAACGCGCAGCGTACAGGGAATGGGGAAGATGCGGAAGCACGGCTAAGTTAAGGGGCTGCTTGATCCTGAGAAGCCTATCAACCGATTCTCTGTCCTGGCCCAGATCATCTATTATGAGGACAACTGCTGGACGCCGGGGCTTTTTCTCCGCAACCTTGTCCGCCGCAGTAGGTGTAGCCTCCCGGGGTGACCATCCGTCAAAAAATCTTTCGATATGCTTGAGGCCGAAAATCGAAAAGGCAAAAAAGAAAATTAGGACCAGGACTGCGTGGGTAAGTCTCGTCGTGCGTTTTTTATCGCCGGTTTTTGCCGTAGACTGTCTTTTTCTCGTTCGCTTCTTCTTCTGACTCAAGCTCTTATTCCTCACATGTGCTTTACAGTTTCCAACGCCCTTGCAAGCTGCGGGTCCGATGGGACATCCTTGTCGCTACCTTCAACCAAAATATCAGGTTCTATACCCTTGTCATCTATCAGAATCCCCTTGGGGGTAAAAAGCCTCGCCGTGGTTATCTTTACTCCCGTTTCCCCCGAAAGTTCTATTACTGACTGAACTGAACCCTTGCCGAATGTTCTCGTACCGACTATCTTCGCCCTGCCGCTGTCTTTAAGTGCTCCGGCAAGAACTTCGGAAGCACTCGCACTCCCCCGGTTCACGATTACGGCAACGTGATTGGTCGGTATATCCATTCCCTCCCTAGCGAAATATTCCTTCGAAGTCACTTTGGACCTTCCCTTCACGTTCAGGATAAGCCCTTTATCCATGAACATGTCACTAAGCGCAAGCGCCTGTTCAAGCAATCCTCCAGGGTTGTTTCTGAGGTCAAGCACAAGTCCTCCGAGCTTCGCACCGTTTTCCTTTTCAAGCCCCCTGTAGGAACTGAGAAACTCATCAGCAGAATGCCTGTGGAACTGCGAGAGCTTTATATAACCTATATCCTTTTCGATCAACCTAGACTCGACACTTCTAAGTTTCACTATTCGTCTTGTGACGGTGAACTTATGGGTTTCCTCGGTTCCGTCTCTTCTGACAACGATATCAACTTCAGTTCCTTCTCTACCCCTTATGCGGTCCAGAGCATCAACTATGTTGGTCTTCTCGGTGCTTTCTCCATCTATGGAGACGATCACGTCTCCCGATCTCATGCCGGCTTCCTGCGCAGGACTTCCTTCAATCGGAGATATAACGGTCAAAAACCCGTCGCGCACCGTAATCTCGACTCCTATGCCCTCAAACTCCCCCATAGTTCCTATCTCAAGGTTTCTCAAGCTCTCGGATGAAAGGTAAACCGAGTAGGGATCAAGAGAATCGAACATGCCTTTTATGGCACTTTGGGTCAGCTGCTCGGAGGAAACTTCTTCCACATAATTTTCCTCTATAAGGTTCAGGGCCTTCGCGAAGTCGGAAAGGCCTCTGTATGTATCTTCTTTTGCGAGAAGCGGGGTTGAAAAAAGAGAAGCCGGAATTAACGCGTATACTATGAAGAAAAAGCGGAACTTTGTCATTGCGACCTACGTTTCCTGTAGTCTACCTGAAAGGAAATTTTTTTGGACTGAGCAAGTAAAGCAAGGTTTTCGCCCTTGATGAAAAAAGGGGAATAAGATAGGTTTACGGTAGATCGGTTCACTTATATGTCAACACTTTTTACTGGAATAATATCAGGATTTGTCAAAAGCTGCGTTTCCGACCTTCCCGAAGCATCCCGGGAGTGGGTTCCGCTGAAAAGAGCCCTTTTCTACCTGGGGGCACTTCTCATATACCCGGTCGCCCTGATCGTGGCCATGGTGGTAATTGCTACGGTCGTTCTGATCGCATATCCCGTTTCTTACATCTATCGGGCGGCGAGCTGAAACGACGGTTATCAGCGAAACTCTCAAACAGTGGCTCGTAATGCAGAAAAACCATAACATTCCCACACCGGGTCCTATCCCCAGACACGTTGTCATAATAATGGACGGCAACGGAAGATGGGCGAGGCGAAAGAATCTCGACAGGCTGATCGGTCACAGGGAAGGAATAAAATCGGCGAGATCGGTGGTCCGTGCCGCGCGGGAGATCGGGATAGAATATTTAACCCTTTACGCGTTTTCCGCCCAGAACTGGAATAGACCGGGGGAAGAGGTTCTCGCCCTTATGGACCTTTTAAGGGAGTACCTCTCAAATGAAGGCGAGAAGCTGCTTGCGCGCAACACCAGGCTAAACGCAATCGGGAATCTCTCGAACCTTCCCCAAGACGTACGTGAACTTCTCGGGCGAGTGATGAAAATGACCGAGAAATGCGACTCCCTGACGATAACCCTGGCTCTTAGCTACGGGGGCAGGGAAGAGATAATCAACGCCGTGAACAGCATAATCGAGGAGGGAAAGAAAAAACCGGTTTCCGAGAAGGATTTTCAGGGATATCTCTATACCTCCGGCCTGCCTGAACCGGATCTGCTCATAAGAACCGGGGGAGAAATGAGACTTTCGAACTTTCTGCTGTGGCAACTGGCCTATGCCGAAATATACGTCACGAAGACACTCTGGCCGAATTTCAGAAGAAGGCATCTGCTAAAGGCCATCGCCAATTACCGCAACAGGGAAAGAAGGTTCGGACTGACAGGAGAGCAGATACGGGAGAAAGGGCGCTAGATTGAAAAAGATCTCTATACTCGGATCAACCGGCTCGATCGGATCGCAGACCCTTGAGATAGTACGAAGATTTCCCGAGAGGTTCGAGGTAACGGGCCTTTGTGCGGGAAAAAACATTGATCTTCTTGCAGAACAGATAACGGAATTCGCCCCGAAGATCGTATCGGTTACCCGAAAAGAGGACTCGGAACGACTCAGGGAAATCGCCGGTCCGAAAACACAGATACACTACGGAGACAAGGGAAATATCGCAGTTGCTACGGAAGGCGATTGCGATCTGGTTATATCCTCCATGGTAGGTTTCCCGGGGCTTCTGCCTACATTGTCCGCAATACGGGCCGGAAGAAACGTTGGGATAGCAAACAAAGAATCTCTTGTGGTCGCAGGAGGACTTCTTATTTCCGAGGCAAAAAATCAGGACGTTACCCTCCTCCCCGTGGACAGCGAGCATAGCGCCGTTTTCCAGACGCTTCTTGAAAAGGACCGCGAATTCCTTAAACGGATCATTATAACGGCATCGGGCGGGCCGTTTCGCAAGACCCCGAAAAAGGACCTGGAAAAGGTTACGGTCGCCGACGCGCTCTGCCACCCAACATGGAAAATGGGAGAGAAAATAACCATAGATTCGGCGACGCTGATGAACAAAGGGTTTGAAATCATAGAGGCGAGGTGGTTTTTTGACATGCCTGCCGAAAAAATATCAATCTGGGTACATCCCCAGAGCATCGTGCATTCAATCCTTGAATATGTTGACGGCTCGTTCATAACCCATCTTTCCGCCTCTGACATGAAAATACCGATAGCCCAAGCACTCTCCTATCCCGAGAGACTCGATCTCGGGCGCCCCGACGCCTCGCCGGACGATCTCTCGGACATCACGTTCGAGAAGCTAGACACAGATAAATTTGAGGCCCCCGCGATTGCAATTGAATGTCTCAGAATGGGCGGCACTTATCCAACTGTGCTAAACGCCGCGAACGAAGTGGCAGTAACAGCGTTTCTTGACGAGAAAATAAAATTCACCGATATAATCCCAATAGTCAGGGAAACTCTCGAGCGTCACGACAAACTTGACTCGGGATATCTTGACAATATATTAGAGGCGGACAGGTGGTCTAGGAGCGCCGCCGGTTCTATAATGGAGAACCTTCTTTCTTAGTGATGACTACTATCCTGGCTTTTATCTTCGTAATAGGAGTTCTGGTCTTTTTTCACGAACTGGGACATTTTCTGCTCGCGAAAAGAAGCAATATCAGAGTCGAGAAGTTTTCTCTGGGTTTCGGCCCTAAACTCGTTTCTTTTGTAAGAGGCGAAACGGAATATCTGATTTCAGCCCTTCCCCTCGGGGGATACGTGAAGATGTACGGTGAGGGCAAGGAAGATAACGTAATTGTCGAAAACGTTTCGGGCACTGAATCGCCACTTGCCTCAGGGGACAGAATTACCGGGATAAAAGGATTCAATCTTAAGGAATATGCAAGCTGGGAAAGGCTTCTCTACGCACTAAAATCAGACCCGCACCAGGAAAAAGAACTCGAAGTTGAAAGAGATGGCAAGATCCACACCCTCACCGTCAGCAGCCTGACCCTTTACGATATAGAGGCTTACTACGAAAAGGACTACCACAGGGGGTTTTCCGGCAAGTCTCTTACAGACAGATTCCTGGTGGTCATAGCGGGGCCGGCTATGAATTTCATAATTCCCTTTTTCTTCATGCCCCTTGTGTTCATGTTCGGCATAAGCGTCTCAGGTTATCTGGAAGATCCTCCTGACATAACTTACGTAAAGAAAGACTCTCCCGCCCATCTCTCAGGATTCACCGCGGGCGACAGGATACTCAGCATAAACGGAAAAGAAGTCAAAAACTGGAAAGACGTGAACATCGCTGTTCACTCAAATCCCGATTCGCTGCTTGAATTCAAGGTGAAAACCGGAAACGAAACCAGAATTCTCACCCTTTTCGCCAAAGCCGGTTCCGATGGCAGAGTAGAGACCGGATTCGCAAGGCCCATAGAAGCAACCATAGCGGAGGTAACCGAGGGTCTCCCCGCCTGGGGAGCGGGGATACGTCCGGGAGACAGGATCAAGGCGATAGACGGCGTAGAGGTTACGGACTGGAACCATATGTCGGACATAATAGTTGAAAGCGGTGGCAAGGAGCTTGATTTTACGATTGAGCGTGGTGGAGAAAAGATGCATTTTCGCTTGGCGGCGGAAATGCAAGAAGACATCGAACGCTACATAGTCGGCATCACACCAAGCACAGACAGAGTGCTTAAAAAATACGGTTTCTTTGAATCGATTAGCAGGGGAATAGCAGAAGCGGCGCGTATGACAGTTGAGATTACCATTCTTTTCTTCGGCTTCCTGTTCAAGCTCGTAACAGGGAAAATAGCGCTCGCAACAGCCGGAAAGACGGTCGCGGGGCCGCTTCTCATCGCCAAGGTATCAGGGGACGTCGCTCAAAGCGGCATATCAAACCTCCTCCAGTTCACCTCGCTTATAAGCATAAATCTCGCGCTCATAAATCTTCTCCCCATACCGATGCTCGACGGAGGACACCTGCTTTATCTAGCGATTGAGAAAATAAAGAGAAAGCCGCTTAGCATAAAGACCCTCGAAATAACCCAGCGAATCGGGTTTTCCTTTCTTATTTTCATCATGGCGGCGGCTCTGTATAACGACATTCTCAGGATGCGTGGAGACATATTCTCGCAGTTCGGCAGAATTCTGGACCTTTTCCGGTAAAATTACCTACGAGCAAGCCGATGACCATGGAAAAGGACAGCGAAGAAATACTCAAGATCAACAACCTTTTTTACGAGGCCCTGGGAACCAGAAATCTAGAGCTAATGGGAGAGGTCTGGGTAAAGGACTCAAGGTCCGGTTGCGTCCACCCGGGATGGACAGCTCTTCGCAACTGGGAAGCCATAAGGCAGAGCTGGGAAAGCGTTTTTGACCCTGAGGATCAGGTTGACATCAGCATTTCAAACGTGACCGTGGATATAAACGACAACATCGCTTGGGTTACCTGCCTGCAGGAGATGGTATACATAAAAAGGGACCCGGTCATGTTCAATCTCTCTCAGTCAACCAACATATTCGAAAAGCAAAACGGTAGGTGGCTTATGATCTTTCATCATGCTTCGCCGATTCCCATAAGGGGTTACGAACCGGAGAAAAAGACCATACAGTAGGTGCTTCTACGCTTCCTCCGCCTCTTGTGGCAATAAGTTGAGAGAGGAAAGACCTACCCAGAAACTGGATTTTGATAGTCAGTCTTTTCTAATCTTTCCGGTATTTCTTCAAGAGATCTGGACAATGAGTAAATTACTTTTGCTACTAAGGCAGCTCCGACAACCACGTTGAGAACTGGAATACTCAAAGCCGCAAGCAAAATCGCAAATTTTCCAGCTTTGATACCGGTCGCACGCAAAGACATCGATTTAAACCGTTCCATAGTAATTTCACCAGAACGGAATCTTTTATACATCTCCATAACTACAAGCGATACCGACAGCAAAGACAGAACTGGAAAGAATTCCCAAATAGATGTATTAGCTTCTTCAGAAATCAGTCTATCAACGAATTTTTCTACTCTCACCGTAAGTTCTTGATTTGAAAAACCGGAGGAGGGAAGATTCAATTCAGATGCAATTTCCTCCGAAACTAAGATTTCGCCATCCGGATATTTATCCATCCATTCTTCAACATAATCTGTGTTGTCAGTAGTTTTGAGTTGTATTTCCCAACTCTCTCCAGTCTCGTAATCGTTTAAAACAACATCAAACCCCTTATGGTTTGTCTCTGGAAACATCGCCGCAGTGACACTGTCACCATCACTGTTTTCAAGACTAACAAACTCCATTTCGTGAAGTATTCCTTTTACGTTGGAAACAACTCCCACTATCTGGTTCTCAGATAGCGCATTCAAGTAATCTCGCACGCTATCTATATCTTGAGTTTTGCCTGAATACCTCCTGAATGCCGCAAGAACTGCCTGATCCTGCTCAGTAGATTCAAAACCATCCCGGATCGCCTGCAGTGATGCTATGATCGCCAATTCATCAAAGTTGGTTTTAAGGAATTTAACAGTTGAACTAATCATTGCCCTCACCACGAATATCCTTTGCATGTGCCTCGGCACTTGCCTTGTCCGTAGACTTTTTTCCTTCCTTTTCCCCTTTTTTCCATATATCTCTTATCTGTTCAGGTTTAAGGAGCTGCCCTTTAGCCTTATGAATAAAATAAGCATCCATAACTCTTCCAATACCGTAGGTCAGTCCGTAGACCAAGGGGATTGTCATGAAACCTCCTAGGAAAGGTAACCCGGTCTTATATGCCCCGATGGCTAACTGCTGCGCTAAGTAACCAAGACCGACTGCTCCTGAGATCTCCTTTAATGTGGAGATAACATCATTTTTCGTAACCGGCAAACCTCTGACTGCCGCAATGCGTGTACCCATGACAATCTGAATAGGAGTAAGAATAAAGATATCCGCAAATGGAATCGGCTGAATCGCAACTCCAGCACAGATTGCGGCGGTAATTTTAATAATTCTTCCTATTTTTTGGTCATCCGTAATATCTGTTCTATCTTCTATTGCGGTATACTCTTTTTTAAGCTTCTCAATAGCTTTGTCCATAAAATTCTTTTCACTCATTGTTCTTCTTCCTTTCTAATGAATCAACCGCTTCTCGAATAGTCCGTATGCAGTAATCTAGTTTGGATATGTTATATCCTTTAGACGTATCTTTTCTAAGCGAACCAATATGTTCTTCAGTCTGAAAACGCAATTCCTTAAGGCATTTATAGCAAGACAAGTGGAGGAAGAGTTTTTCGCTTTTTAACTCATTCTCTCTAGATAAATGGAGGCACCTAGTTTTTCTAGCTGTGCGGCTTTTTTCTTTACCTCGGAAGAAAGCTTCTTTTTGTACTCCGCTACCGCACGTGAGAGTTCCGGATCGGCAACGGAAAGAATTTCAACTGCAAGGATGCCGGCGTTTTTCGCCCCGCCGAGGCAACCGTGGCAACCGGAACGCCCGAGGGCATTTATGAGTCCCATTCAATCGAATTTGAGGATTTTATCCCCTTGGGGAAACGGAGGCCACCATTCCCGGAAGATGCGCCGCACCCCCCGCCCCGGCTATTATGATTTTAATCCCCCTTTTATGAGCTTTTTTTGAAATCCACAAGCCGCTCCGGAGTTCTATGCGCCGAGACTATGGTAACTTCATGTCCTACTCCGAACTGTTCCAGAATCTCAACCGCTTCCCCCATGACTGGAAGATCCGAGTCAGAGCCCATGATAACGCTTACCAAAACAGGTTTCATGCTATCGCCCTCAGGTTGTTCATTATGAATCTCGCTTTCTCGAGCGCGCCTGAAATATCATCGTCAAGCACGGTGACATGCCCCATCTTTCTGTAAGGCTTGGTAAGGGTTTTACCGTATATGTGGAACTTGGCTCCTTCAACGCCCATGCATCCACGAAGTCCCTCGTACCTTACTTCGCCCTCGAAACCCGGCTGCCCGAGAATGTTAATCATAACAGAAGGAGTTTTTATTTCAGTATCCCCCGGGGGAAGATCAAGAATCGATCTCAGACACTGCTCATACTGCGAGGTGCGAGCCGCGTCAATTGTGTGATGCCCGCTGTTATGCGGTCTCGGAGCGGATTCGTTTATGAGGATATCGCCTTTTTTGGAAACAAACATCTCAACCGCAAGTATCCCGCACATGTCAAAAGACCTTATCGTGCGCTCGGCAAGTTCACATGCCTGAGCGGACATTGTGTCGTCAAGCTCGCAGGGACTTATCAGGAATTCAACTATGTTTGCATTGCTGTTAAACAGCATTTCTACCGGGGGAAAACATTTCGTTTCTCCGGTGGAATTACGCGAGACTATAACGGAAATTTCCTTTTCCACATCAACGAGGTCTTCAATAACGGATTCTCCTTCTAAAAGATCGCCGAGCTGTTCCTTTTCTCTGACGACATAAACTCCTCTTCCGTCATAACCCGTCCTTGAAAGTTTCTGGACGAAAGGAATTTCTATCTCACCGGACCCGACGGCCGCAGCTATAGCTTCTTTCCCCGGAAAGACCGAAAAATCGGCCGTGGGGAGTCCCTTTGAGACATAGAACTCTTTCTGCTTCGCCTTGTCCTGTATGAGTTCAAGCGCGTGGGGCTCAGGCCTTATTACAACTCCTTCTTCCCGCAGTCGGAAAAGCGCCTGCAGGTTCACATGCTCAATCTCTATTGTCAGGATGTCAACATTTCTGCCAAACTCGTAGACATCCTCGTAATTCCTGAAATCTCCATGGGTAAACCCGGTGCACACGGAAGCCGCCGGACAATCAGCGGAAGGATCGAGCACATAGGTGCGGAGGTTCCAGTTGCTCGCAACCAGACAGAGCATTTTCCCGAGCTGACCGCCTCCGAGAATTCCTAGTTTTACATGTTCAAAATCCATGGCCATTATACGCCGGGAGCTACAAGTCAATAATTGAGAGCAGTTCCATCGGAGTTTCTATAAGATGTTCGGCTCCATTTTCACGAAGCTCATCTCCTGTTCGAAAACCCCAGAGAACTCCCACTGGAAGCATACCCGCCCCGACGGCGGTAAGCATGTCCACTCCCGAGTCTCCAAGGTAAACCATCTGTGACGAATCAATTCCAAGTTCCCTTGATATCCGCAGCGCTCCTGAGGGATCGGGTTTTCTCGGAATTTCATCCCTCTGACCTATGACTATCTCGAAATTCCAGTCCGCAAGCAGATCCTCCACGTATTTTTCGGTAAACACGTGCGGCTTGTTGGTAAGAATCGCCTTTTTCAGACCTCTTTTGGAAAGCTCGTTCAGAAGATCCGGTATGCCGTCATAAAGAGTAGTTTTTACGTTAAAGGCACGGCTGTAGATGCTGTTGAAATCGGTAAGGCATTTTTCAACGACAGCATCATCGTTTCTTTTGTCCTCGGGGAGGGCCCTGGACACCATGACCTTTGGACCTTTTCCTATAAAGTACTTGTAGCACCCGTTCGCGCGTGGCGGAAATCCGTTTATTCCGAGCGCCTGATTCACGGCATCAGCAAGATCCTCAAGAGAGTCAATCAGGGTTCCGTCAAGATCAAATACAACTGCTCCGTAGCTCATAGTCCCGCACTGAATTGTAGAACCTCTAGAATTTCCCGGCCGACCATGTACTTGTCGCTAATTCCCATTTTCGCCGCTTTTGCTGACTTCAATCTCCGTATCGGTCGGCCGGTTCGCGATCGTTACGCCTTGCTTAACGTCACAGACCGTTATTTTATCTCATGTCGGTCTTTCATTCAAAAAGGGGTTCTGTCCGTTATAATAAAACTGCTTGAGGTATACAATATGAAGGGTAGATACTGTTGCCGATTTTATACCGCGCTGTTTTTTTTCCTGTTTCTGCTGGCGGGTTGCGGAGGAGAAAACGAATTTGTTTTTGAGGTGGCGAAGATCGGGGAGGGGGAAATTGAAACGGCGAATCCGGAAGGTTCCACGGCCCGGAAACTGCACCCCAGAGATTTCGAGATGGAGGAAGACTGGGTTGAAACAACCTGTTCTGTGTATGAGGGTGAAGACCTTCCGCTTCCCGGCGAAAAGCTGAATAAGAACTTTCTTCTTGACGGGAACTCCGCCTGGAGCTGCGCAAGAAACACGAGATCATTCCGGATCGAAACGGAAATCCGTTTTCACGATGACGGAACGTACCGTAACAGGCTAACTAGGTGGGAAATTTCCCTCGCGGACGCGCCGGTTTCCACTCCTCCCGAGCAGGGATGTCACAGGAGAGGAATGCCCCACAATTCCTCTTGGGAAACAGAAGAATTCGGGTTCGCTTTTGACAGGAGGGGACAATGGGGCGGGGAATGGAGGGTTTATGGCGGGCGTCTTTACTTAAAGGAAGAGGGTCTTCCCGGCAGACTCAAGTCGTACGCCTTCTCTTTTAACGGAGACGAACCGGCATTAACGCTTGACGACATGGTGGAGACATATTCCGACGGATCGTCAATTAATTACCAGGAGGATCTGGAACCTTCTGAATTGAACAGCGAGGAAATAAGGCGGAAGCGGGAAGAACAGCGACGGCAACACGAGCAGACTGAAGAGTTCAGAAATTGTCTAGATGACTATGTTGGGTCTGAGCTTATAGGGTTTTGCCAGCTAGAGGACCCTCAGCTGTGGAAATCTGAACTCAGGGACACGGGAACCGAGTGCCGCGTCGCGGGACGAAGCGATATTGACTGAAATCCCGACCCGTAACCGAAAACAATAGAGACTTGGGACACGACGAAAATATCGTGAAGAAATTTTCCGGGAAAACACTTTACATACAGTTTTTGAGCGCCGCTCTCGAATAATCGAACCTGTCCGAACCTTTCTAACGGAAGAAACTTCTGGCACTCTAAAACCAGATTCGACCGGGGAAAACCGAAGGTGTTACTCAAACTGAAAGACCGAGGTATGAACAGTTGTCAATAACAGTAATCGGCGCGGGGCTCGCAGGCGTTGAAGCCGCGAACCAGATATCAAAGTTTGGAGTAAGGGTGACTCTCTATGAAATGAGGCCCCGCAGGAAAACCGCCGCGCACAGAACTTCGGGTCTCGCGGAGCTTGTGTGCAGCAATTCCCTGAAATCGGCATCCATGGAGAACGCCTCCGGAATACTCAAAGAGGAAATGAAATCTCTAGGTTCGCTTGTGATCGAGGCGGCCGTGGCGGCCAGGGTTCCTGCCGGAAAAGCTCTTGCGGTAGACAGGGAGATATTCTCGGATTACATAACGCGAAAAATCCAAGGCAACGAACTTATAGACTTAAAGAGGGAAGAGGTAACAAAAATACCCGGAGACGGGATCGTGATCGTGGCCACCGGTCCACTCACCTCGGATGCACTTTGCGCGGAGATCTCCTCGCTCACGGAATCCGAATACCTTTACTTCTACGACGCCATCTCGCCGATAATCGACGCGGATACAATCGACCGCTCGAAAATCTTCAGGGGATCAAGATATGACCACGGAGACTCAGAAGAGGGGGACTATCTCAACTGTCCGCTCTCTGAGGATCAGTACTACGAGCTTGTGGAGGACCTGGTTCGCGGAGAAAAAGTGGAGACCAGAGAGTTCGAGAAGGCAATCTACTTCCAAAGCTGCATGCCGGTTGAGGTTATGTGTGAAAGAGGAAAGGATACTCTTAGGTTCGGCCCCTTAAAACCCGTCGGCCTAGTTGACCCGAGGACCGGGAAAACCCCCTTTGCCGTCCTGCAGCTAAGAACGGAGAACAGCGAGGAAACAATGTACAACATGGTGGGATTTCAGACAAAGCTCAGATACCCCCAGCAAAGAGCCGTTTTCAGAAAGGTCCCGGGGCTTGAAAGGGCAGAGTTTCTAAGATACGGAAGCGTGCACAGAAACACGTACATAGATTCCCCTAGGCTCCTTGAGAAAGACCTTTCCCTGAGTTCCCGTCCAAACGTTTTTTTCGCCGGACAGATCACGGGAGTTGAAGGATATATCGAGTCCGCCGCAACGGGAATCGTCTGCGGAATAAACGCTTCGAGAAAAGCACTCGGACTCGCACCTGCCTACGTTCCAAGGGAAACATCCATAGGTTCCCTGCTTGAGTACATCTCGACCCCCGGAAAAACCGGGTTTCAGCCGATGAACATAAACTTCGGGCTTTTCCCTAAGGTGGAAGGCAGGATGGGAAAAGAGAAAAAACGCAAACTTATAGCACAAAAGGCCCTTGAGAGCATCGGCGCGTACAGCCCTTACGAGCAGATGAGGTGTCGGAATATTTGATTCTCATATTTTAATGGTAGTATTTTGCCGGTCATGACATATCAGGAACTTATTCTGGCTCTTCAGGATTACTGGTCATCCAAGGGATGTTTGGTGGTCCAGCCCTACGACATAGAAAAAGGCGCCGGAACTTTTCATCCGGCCACATTCCTGCGCTGCCTCGGGCCCGAGCCCTGGCATGTGGCATATGTCGAACCTTCAAGGAGACCGACCGACGGAAGATACGGAGATAATCCCAACAGGCTTCAGCACTACTATCAGTTCCAGGTGATAATAAAACCTTCTCCCGATGATATTCAGGAACTTTTCCTCGATAGCCTCAAGTCATTCGGAATAAACCCGCTTGAGCACGACATAAGGTTCGTTGAGGATGACTGGGAATCCCCGACGCTCGGAGCGTGGGGACTTGGGTGGGAGGTTTGGCTTGACGGTATGGAAATAACCCAGTTCACATATTTTCAGCAGGCGGGCGGAATAGATCTTGATCCGATATCGGCCGAGATAACGTACGGAACCGAAAGAATAGCGATGTACCTTCAGGAAGTTGAAAGCGTTTACGATCTTGAATGGACAAAGGGAATAACGTACGGGGAGATTCATCATCAGAGCGAAGTCCAGTTCTCAAAGTACAACTTCGAGGAATCCGATCCCGCGATGCTAAGCGACCTGTTTAACATGTACGAACAGGAATGCAGATCTCTTATCGAAAAGCAGCTTCCCCTCCCCGCTTACGAATACTGTCTTAAAAGTTCGCACACCTTCAACCTGCTTGACGCGAGAGGGGCGATAGGGGTAGCCGAGCGGGCCTCATACATAGCGAGGGTAAGGACGCTTGCGAATCTGTGCGCGACTTCATATCTGCAGACCAGAGAAAACCTAGGATTCCCCCTCCTGAAAAACAACCCATGGAAAAAGAACTAATACTCGAAATCGGAACGGAGGAAATACCTGCTCTATTCCTTGAAAAAGCCCGGGAGGATCTGGGCAACATCCTAAGCGGAGAACTCCGTGACAAAGGTGTTGAATTCGAGGAAATGGAAATCTTCTATACCCCGAGAAGGCTTTCGGCTAGGGTAAGCGGACTTCAGAGAAAGCAGAGAGACCGCACGACCGAGAACTTCGGACCGCCCAAGCGCATAGCGTTTGATGAAGACGGAAAGCCCACCAAGGCCGCTGTGGGCTTTGCCAGATCCCAGAGGGTCGATGTTGAGGAACTCATCATCGCAAAAAGGGATAACGGGGAATTTCTTTGTGTAAGGAAAACGGTAAAAGGAAAAAAAACTTCATCCGTTCTAAAAGAAATCCTTCCGGGAGTAATCTCATCGATCCCCTTCCGGAAATCAATGAGGTGGGGCGACGGAAAACTGACCTTCGCAAGACCTATAAGATGGATAGCGGCGCTCTACGATGACAAGCCAGTAAAATTCAGCGTTGAAAACATCAAAAGTTCTGACCGAAGCTTCGGTCACAGGTTCACTTCCCCAAAACCGTTTCGAGTGACATCCTGGGGAAATTATCTGAAAACACTTGAGAAAAACAACGTAGTAGCGGACCCGGAGAAAAGAAAGGAAATCATAAGAAGGAACACAGAGGCGGCAGCCAAAAAGATAGGCGGAACCATAAAGGAAGACCCTGAACTGCTTGAAACCGTGGTGAACCTAGTGGAGCATCCGACGGTTCTGGTGGGAGAGTTCGAGGAAAAATACCTGCGGTTGCCCGAGGAAGTCCTTATAAGCGTGATGAAGAATCACCAGAAATATTTCCCTGTTTATTCTGAGAAGACCGGCAAGCTTCTTCCCCGTTTCATCTTTGTCTGCGGAACTCCGGTTAAGGATAAACAGGTAATTATAAGGGGAAACGAGCGGGTAATAAGGGCAAGACTTAACGACGCCGAATTCTTTTTCTCCGAAGATACGAAGAAAAGCCTAAGCGCCTACACAGAAGATCTTGAGAGCATGGTGTTTCTATCCGATATAGGAACTTACAGGGAAAAAGTCGAGCGTATGAGGATGCTTGCCGCCGACATCTTTGCCAGTCCCGATCTTGAAAGGGCCGCGGAACTCTCAAAGTCCGATCTCGCAACCCAGATGGTCTTTGAATTCGCCGAACTCCAAGGTGTCATGGGCAAGTATTACTCACTTACTTCCAAGGAGAAAAGAACCGTCGCGAACGCGATCGAGGAACAATACATGCCGCTTACGAGAACCGGTGAACTCCCGCGAACGAAAACCGGAGCGCTTCTAAGCATAGTGGACAAAACGGATAATATCTGCTCGTGCTTCATCGCGGATCTCGCACCTACCGGGTCTTCAGACCCCTATGCGCTGAGAAGACAGACCCTCGGAATAATAAGAATCGCCATAGAGAAGAAGCTTGATATTTCTCTCTCCACACTCCTTGAACGCGGCATAAGGCTCGTGCTCGATTCCATGGACGCGCAAAAAGCTCGTGACGGCAAACTGTCCGAAGAAGAACTTAAAGTGAACATTCTCGCGTTTTTCTCCGAGAGGTTCCGCAACCTAATGACAGAGTCAGGTTACGAGAGAAATGTCGTCGAATCCGTAATCTCGGCAGGTTTTGACAATCCCCTTGACGCCTACCGCAGAATAAACGCGCTTGGGAAATTCGCAAAACGAAAGGATTTTGAGGCCCTAGCTACAGGCTTTAAGAGGGTTTTCAACATAGCGAAAACCAGACCATCTTCACCGCTTGACAAGAAGCTGTTCAAGCAAAAAGAGGAAAAGGATCTCCATAGAGCTTTTACCAAGACGCAGACGGCGGTTTTAAGGAAACTGGCCGATTCTGAAAAAGCTGCCACGCAAAGCGATTACCTCAAAGCGCTTGAATCCATAAAAACACTCTCCTCACCAATAGATCGTTTCTTTGACGCGGTAATGGTCATGGACAAAAACAAGAAGATCAGAGACAATCGTCTGGCTTTGCTCAATGAAATAAAAGATCTGTTTTTCATGATTGCCGATTTCTCGAAAATCTGACCTGCGATCAACCCATACGCCTATTAATCAATAAATGCCCGGTATCAGGGCCTTGCGGTGCGGAGGATAATCCCTGAAGGTTTCCACATACCATTGATGATTGCTACGTGCTCTGGGAACGAGATTAGCGGAGGTGAAAAGCAAGAAGGCGAGGCCACTAAACGACCATGTTGCTAGCGCCCAGCCGACCCATTCGAGGATTTCACCCATATAATTCGGGCACGATACAAAGCGAAACCCGCCACCCCGCGGAACCACGTAGGCGGTCTCGCCCGGCCTGCGTAGACGAATGAGGATATTGTCGGCATGGAGGTTGACAGAAATCCCGACTAGGAAAATCCCGACGCCGATCAGGAAACGAGGGTCGGCAAGCCATCCAACTGTGTACTCGCCGAATTCGGAAATGAATCGAGCATTGATGTAGGCGTTAATCACATTGAAGAAAAAGCCCGACCCGACCACCAACAACGGCGTCTTCCGCCCGCTTGTCCTGATCCGAAACGGGTAAATGAACGTCCGGTTCAGATAGTGGCACTGCCACATGACCAGAAAGAGCAACGGCACGATGTGAAACGCAGATTTCCCGTTAAGATAGACGGCGAGGAAGACGACAACCGCCGGCAGTTCCATAATGATCCAGCCGAGCCTGCTGGAAACGTGCGGCCCCCATCCCCCACCTGCGTAATGACGGCCATAGGGTGCGGTTTTACGGAGCAGATAAAAAAACGTCGGGACAGCCGTAGCAATGACTGCCCATACCATCACGCTGTGAAGCTGTTGCTCGGCCATCTCAACCATTCTCGCCGAGCATTCCCTGCTCGTCAAACCATCGATAGGTGCCCCTCACCAATCCGCCAAGGAACGCGACCTGAACCCGAGTTCCGCCTGCGCAGACGTAATATCGGTAAATTCAGAGTATCATTCTGAAAATATTTGAGAAGCAGCAGTATTCGGGTATCATTTCCCTCATATGTTCGGACAATTCGGCATATGGGAATTAATCCTGATACTGGCAATCCTGCTCATAATCTTCGGTCCGAGCAGGCTTGGAGATCTGGGGTCTTCGCTCGGCAAGGGAATAAGCGGGTTCAGAAAATCTCTAAAAGACGACGACTCAGACAATAAGGAAGAGGGACAAAGCGACACCTGATCAGAAACCCTCTCCTCAATCCTTTATCTTCTCCGCAAGTTCCACAAGCACTCCGTTCGTTGACTTGGGATGTATAAAGGCAACTTTACAGTTGTAAGATCCGGGTCTCGCATGTTCATCGATCAGCCTGACACCTTCTTTTTCGAGGGCCCGGAGAGAAGATTCTATATCGTCCACAAGAAAGCAGATGTGATGAACACCCTCCCCTCTTTTCTCCAGGAATTGCGAAATCGGAGAATTTTCGTCCAAAGGCTCGATAAGTTCTACCGCAGTGCCCTCTTCCGAGTCGGAGCAAAGCATCGATGTTTTGACCCCATAGTTGACTACGTCCTCCCTGTGGACAACCCGAAGCCCGAGTAGTTTGGAATAAATATCCTCAGCCTTCTTGATATCCTTCACTGCGATCGCTACATGATAAAGAAATCCGTTCTTGCTCAACTCAGAACACTCCTTTCGGCTAACCCGAACCTCCCTCTCTGGAAATGGCGTACTTTTCGAGAGGGTCTTCAACCGATTTGAATTTTATCTTTACGCCCCTCTCTCGCTGGATTCTTCTCATGGACCTTCCTTCTATTTCTCTGAGCTTTGCTATGACCTTCTTGTTGGCCTGCACGACAAGAGGCCCTTCAGCGCTTTGCCTTGTCCACTGATCAATATCCCTCAGTATCTCGTAACAGGTGGTATATATCGACTTTATCCGTCCTCTTCCCTCGCAGGTATCGCAGGGTTCGGTCAAGTCGGAAAGTATACTTTCCCTGACCCTGCGTCTGGTAAGCTGGATTACGCTGAAAGACGATATTTCCTGGATCGTGGTCCTTGCCTTATCCTTTTTCATCTCATCCGTGAAAAGCGACTCTACTTTCTTTCTGGACCTAACAGACTGCATGTCTATGAAATCGATAACTATGATTCCGACCAGATTGCGAAGCCTTATCTGCCTCGCGGCCTCAACTGCGGCTTCTTCGTTCGTTTTCATTATTGTTTTCTTGTGAAACTCCTCTCCGACAAGCTTCCCGGAGTTAACGTCTATTACTGTAAGTCCCTCGGCCTCGTCTATGATCAGGTAACCTCCCGACTTCATCCAGACCTTTTTTCTATACATTTTTTCGATCTGGCTCTCGATTCCGTATCTGTCGAATATGGGTTCTTCTTTGTCGTACATATCGACTTTGAAGCCATCCTTGTTAATCTTGTCGGAAAAGTACTTGGTAATCCGGCCGTGGGCTTTGGGGGAATCAACGACAATTTTCTTAAGGCCGTTTCCCATCAGGTCCCTGACGACCCTGATACAGGTATCGGCTTCTTCGTATATCACGCCCGGGTTTTTCGATTCTTCATACTTTTTCTTTATCCTTCTCCACTTCCTCACAAGCGCTCTCATCTCGCTCTTGATGTTTTTCTCGTCCGCTTCCACACACGCCGTTCTCACGATAAAACCCATGTCTTCGGGCTTATTCCGCATGATTTCGGAAAATCTTTTCCTGCTTTTCCTGTCGGTTATTTTGCGGGATAGGTTCACCGAGTCCGACCCGGGAAGCAGAACAAGATACTTGCCCGGTATGCCCACGTGAGAGGTAAGCTTGGGACCCTTGTTTCCAGTGGGTTCCTTTGTAACCTGAACCATAACTTCCTGGCCCTGACGTAGCACATTCTGTATCGGCTGGTGGTTCTTTCTGGAGGTCTTCTTCGTCTCTTCCTCTTCAAGGAAAAGTTCGCTAAGGGATTCCTCATACACATCCTCGGCGGAGAGAAACCCGGATTTGCCATCCCCTATGCCGACAAAAGCCGCCTGCACTCCGGGAACTATCTTTTCGACTTTCCCCTTGTAGATGTTGCCCACCATTGAAGAACTGGATTTTCTTTCAATGAAAAGCTCAATCAGCCTGCTTCTCTCCAGGACCGCTATTCTCGTTTCGTTAAAAAGCGAGTTGATGACAAGTTGAGTACTCATAGGATGTTGAAATATAAACCGATTATCTTGGCAAGTATAACCGTAAGTACCTGATGTGGAAAAAATTAAGCTTGTCAGACGGTTAAAATCTTTTCTCGGCGCTTCGGCGGAACGAACCTAGCCCGGTGCTGTAGACGGAAGCAGACGGTCTTTACACGGTCTCATGGAAATCAGGCGCTTTTTCTTCCAAGCTCGACGATTACATCAAAATGCTTCTTCTCAATCTGCATGACCGAAAGTCTGCTCTGCCTTACAAGGGAGATATCCTCGAGTCTTTCGTCGTTCTTTATCTGCTTGAGAGATACGGGGCTCTCTAGCGTTTCCACCGGCTTCAGGTCAACCACGACCCATCTTTCGTCTTCTGTCGTGGGATCCTGATAATATTCCCTTATGACCTCGGATATACCTACCACTTCAAGGCCTTTGTTGCTGTGGTAGAAAAGAACAAGGTCACCTTTTTTCATGTTCTTGAGGTTGTTTCTCGCCTGATAGTTTCTAACCCCGTCCCAGTATGTCCAGCCGTCTTGGAGAAATTCCTCCCACGAATATTTAAACGGTTCCGATTTAACAAGCCAGTAGTTCACGATCTGAATTATAGCGAGCAGGAATGCGGATTCAACACCAAGCGCTACTTTGCATATCGAACGAGAAGCATGTCATCGCAGGATTTCCCTAACCTTTAGGCTTTTCAGACCCGTAAAGAAACTGCCGACATCCATAAATTTTTCACCGAGGGTTTTATACGACTTGAAAACCGTGACGTTATGGTTTATAGTTTGGTTCATGAAATACGAAAAACTGACTGCAAAAAAGAAGCTGCTGAACCAGTATGAGCCGTTACCTGACGCGCTCCTAAGCAATCTGGACGGATGGTTCCGGGTTGAGTTGACTTATACGAGTAACGCAATTGAAGGAAATACGTTAGGGCGTCGTGAAACTGCGCTGGTAGTTGAAAAAGGTCTCACCATCGGGGGGAAATCATTTCTGGAGCACATGGAAGCCGTAAACCACGCACGCGCTCTGGACTGGGTGAAAGGACAAGTCAAACGCAGGCCGCATTCGCTGACCGAAGAGGATATCCTGCACATTCACTATCTTATTATGAAAAGCATTGATGATCTAAATGCCGGTCGTTATCGCGTGACGCCGGTGCGAATCTCCGGTTCAGCGGTGGTGCTACCGAATCCGCGCAAAGTGCCGGGTCTGATGAACGGATTGGCGAAATGGCTCAGGCTGGCAACCGACCCGCATCCGGTGGAACTGGCTGCGGAAGCTCATTACCGGCTGGTTACCATCCACCCGTTTACCGATGGTAACGGCCGTACGGCACGCCTTCTAATGAACATGATCCTGCTCATGTCGGGTTACCCGGCAGCAATAATACGCAAACGTGACCGGTTGGCTTATATCGACTCGCTTGAAAAAGCGCAACTGGGCGGCTCTAAAGACGCTTACATGAAAATTGTCGCACGGGCAGTTGACCGTTCACTTGATATATACCTCAAGGCAGCCGAAGGCAAAACGGATACAGATGATGATAAGAGTCCTCTACTTAAAATCGGTGAACTGGCAAAACTGGTCAACCAAAGAAATTCCACAATACGGCACTGGACCAAGGAAGGTTTGCTTGAAGTTGCCGAAGTTACCGACGCAGGGTACCAACTCTACTCACAAGCAATGGTTGAAAGGATAAGATTAATAAGCAAGCTTAAATCACGGAGACTCACGCTTAGGGAAATCAGGGAGAAAATACTACGTGATTTCCCGGACCGAGTAGAATAGCGAATTTAAATCGGTATTTTTTCGAAATATCCTTATAATACCTTTCCCGCTTGTGTATTATTTCCGGTGTTCCAAGTTCGATGAGGTTCTAAATTGCTCATAATTCCCGCTATAGACTTAAAAAACGGAAACTGCGTGCGGCTTCTCAAGGGAGAAGAAGGCACGGAAACCGTGTTTTCAAACAGCCCTTCCGATACAGCGAGAAAGTGGGAGCGGTGCGGAGCCGAGTGGATTCACGTCGTGGACCTTGACGGAGCTTTTAAGGGAAATCCCAGAAATTTCGAAGCTGTAGAAGAAATAGTCCGTTCAGTCTCCTCAAACGTTCAGGTCGGAGGGGGAATAAGAAATATCGCCACCGTCGAGAAGTACCTTGAAGTGGGTATCGAGAGGGTGATAATAGGCACTTCGGCCTTTACCGACAGGGGCTTTCTTGAGGATATCTGCGGGAGATTTCCCGGAAAAATAGCCGTCGGGGTAGATACAAAGGGAGGGAAAATAGCCTTGCGGGGATGGAAGGAAACTATAGATACGAACGTTGCCCGGACGATGCTTGAATTCCGCGACATAGGAGTATCGCTCGTTATTCACACAAATGTTGACAGGGACGGAACCATGGAAGGAATAGACGCGGCCTCGACAAAGAATTTCCTCTCCATGTGTCCCCTTCCGGTAATCGTTTCAGGCGGTATCGCGTCGCTTGCCGATCTGAGCGATATACAGTCCATCGCAGATGACAATCTGTTCGGAGCAATACTCGGGAAATCCATCTACTCAGGTTCCATCGATCTTGAAGACAGCATACGAAGGTTTCAGTAAATATGGTTTCAAAAAGAATAATTCCATGTCTTGACGTAAAGGACGGGAGAGTGGTAAAAGGGGTTCGCTTCGTTAACCTCAGGGATGCCGGAGACCCCGTTGAGGTAGCGAAAAAGTACAGCGAAGAGGGCGCTGACGAGATAACGTTTCTCGATATCACCGCCTCGCACGAAAAGAGAAAAACTATGATAGACATGGTCGAGCGGACCGCGAGCGAAGTCTTCGTTCCCCTGACCGTCGGAGGGGGGCTTAGAACTGTGGAAGACGTAAGAGAGCTTCTGCTGGCCGGGGCGGACAAGGTTACGATCAACACAGCGGCCATAACAGATCCGGACTTCGTAAGACGGGCTTCTGACAGGTTCGGAAGCCAGTGCATAGTGGTAGCAATAGACGCGAGGAGAAAAGACGGCGGCGGATGGGAGGTCTTTACGCACGGCGGACGCAACCCGACCGGAATAGACGCCGTCGGGTGGGCCGCGAAGATGGAGGATTTCGGAGCGGGCGAAATCCTTCTTACGAGCATGGACAGGGACGGCACCGAGGACGGGTACGATCTTGAGCTCACAAGAACCATCTCGGAAACCGTAGGCATTCCCATCATAGCTTCTGGAGGTGCGGGACGGCTTGAACATCTGGTTGAAGCGGTGGAAGAGGGACGGGCAGACGCCGTTTTGTGCGCCTCGATTTTTCATTACGGCAAGTATTCAATAAACGAAGCGAAGGAATTCCTGTCGGAGAAAGGGGTACTTGTAAGACTGGTGTAAAAAGAGGTTCAGGATATCTTGCTCATACGAAAGCAGACCGAAGAAAACGAAAAAAAGCTGCTCAGTCCGATGGCGACTCTGAGCTGCGAATCCAAAGGAAGAGCGAAGCCTGAGCGCGAATGCGACATAAGAACGTGCTTTCAGAGGGACCGGGACAGGATAATTCACTCCAAGGCCTTCAGAAGACTCAAGCATAAAACCCAGGTATTCATCTCTCCGACCAACGATCATTACCGCACAAGGCTGACTCATGTAATAGAAGTCTCCCAGATAGCCAGAACTATATCGAAAGCACTTATGCTTAACGAAGATCTGACCGAAGCCATAGCGCTCGGTCACGATCTGGGCCACACCCCCTTCGGCCACTCCGGGGAGGAAGGACTGAACGAAGTGTTCCCCGGCGGGTTCAAGCATGTTCGCCAGAGCATAAGGATCGTGGATGTGCTGGAACGCGATGGAGCCGGACTCAACCTGACGCATGAAGTCAGGGATGGGATAGCTAAACATTCCAAGGGGTGGGGAAAGGAGGGAATAGAGACCGAGGAGAACAGGCCCCTTACCCTTGAAGGCCAGGTAACCAAGATCTCGGATCTTGTCGCTTACACGAATCACGATCTTGATGACGCAATCCGCTCGGGTATCATATCCCCCGGCGATGTTCCCGCAGAATATATCTCGGTCCTCGGAGATACGGCTTCGCAAAGAGTAAACACGATGGTAGTGGACATCGTTGGACAGACCATCGAAAGAGGCGGGATGAGAATTCTGATGAGCGAGAAAGTGTTCGAAGCACTCTTGGGACTCAGAACCTATCTCTACGAGAATGTCTATGTAAGTGAGCGACTGCTTTCGCTTCATAATAAATCCAAAAAAGTCGTGAAGGAGCTTTACTTGTATTTCTGCGATAACGAGAAGATCTTCCGTGAGAGTTTCTGCAAGATGCCCGTACGGGAGGATGAAACGCTGCAGAGGGCGGTATGCGACTTCATCGCCGGAATGTCCGACCTTTACGCGCTTTCGCTTTACCAGAAGATATTTCTTCCGAGCAGATGGACAAAAAGCCAGGAAATACAGGACGCCTACCTATGAGCGAAAAAAAAGGGGACCGGTCATTGATAAATCTCGGAGCAGCGCCTTTTCTTAACATGCAACCGCTCATTTATCCTCTGGAAAAAGGGGTTGTCGAGCACAGCTTTAATATAATGTATTTTGACCCTTTCCTTCTTTCCGACAATCTGTCGGAAGGAGTGATTGATGTCGCCCCCATTCCCTCGGTTGAATTTCTAAAAACCGACGACTACTGCATTCTGCCCGACATTTCCATATCCTCTTTCGGAAAAGTCGACAGCGTCGTACTCAAGGCACGAAAAGAAATAACGAAAATAAAAAGCGTGTCGGTTGACAGCAGGTCCAAGAGCTCAACGGCCCTGCTCAGAATCGTACTGGAGCTCTTCCTCGGTCTTAAGCCCGAATACGTAAAAAGAGAACCCGTAAACGGTTTTCTTCAGGGGGTTGACGCCGGGATGCTTATCGGCAACGCGGGTCTTCAGGCCCGTCACCTCTCTGCAGAAAAATCCGCCTTCACATACGACCTGGGGGAACTCTGGACGAGGGAAACCTCTCTCCCCTTCGTATATGCGGTAATGGCGATCAAAAAAGGGGACGACGCTACAGCCGAAGGCTGTAAATGTCTTGTTTCAACGAGAGAACAAGGTGTGGAATTCATTCCGGAGATAGTGGATATCGAATCTCGAAAACTGGGTCTCAGCAGGGAGCATTGCACGACTTACCTTAAAGAAAGAATCAAGTATGACCTTGACGCCCCAAAAATTGACGGACTCATCAAATATCGCGACCTTCTTTTCGAGCTTAACGAAATAGAGAAGAAAAACGAAATCGATTTCTACATAGACCCTTCGGAGACGAAACCCGGAAGGAGACAAGAATGGAAAGACGGATCATGAAACTGGGCCACAGTCCCGACGCTGACGACGCGTTCATGTTCTACGCCATAGCAAGCGGAAAGGTGACTTCCGAACAGATACATTTCGAGCACGTAATTGAAGACATACAGTCACTCAATAAAAGAGCCATGAAAGGAGAGCTCGAAGTAACGGCAATCTCCGCCCATGGATACCTGAGCGTGCAGGATCGCTACCGGATTCTCTCCTGCGGGGCCAGCATGGGAAAAGGGTACGGCCCCATAGTGGTTGCCAAGAAGAAAATTTCTGACCTCAGGGGAAAAGCCGTCGCGGTACCTGGAAAGCTTACTACTGCATATCTTCTTCTGAGTCTCTATGCTGATGATTTCATCCCAGTTGAAGTGCCCTTTGACAAAATCATGGACAAGGTGCTCGAAGAAGAGGTAGACGCTGGTCTTCTTATACATGAAGGACAGCTTACCTATGAAGAGACGGGGCTCGATCTTCTGTTCGATCTTGGAGCAATGTGGGCCGAGGAAACCGATCTTCCGATGCCGCTTGGACTTAACGTGCTTCGAAGAGACATACCCCGGGGGCTTGATGCCGAAGTTCTTCGAGTACACAAAGAAAGCATAGAGTACGCCCTCTCGAACAAAAAAGAGGCTCTTGATTACGCGATGCGCTTTGGAAGGGGGATGAGCGAGGATACGGGAGAGAAGTTCGTTTTAATGTACGTAAACGAGTGGACCAGGGACCTTGGCGAAAGTGGAACCGGGGCCCTTGAGTATCTTTTTGAAAAAGCCCGCGCAAAGGGGATCATAGCCGAGAACCCAATGCTTGATATTCTCTGCAAGTAATTTTATTTCAACCTGCGGAGACACCACCCGTTATCCACCGTGACCCGTTTTCTCCGAGATCACTTTTTCAACAAATCCGAGAAGAAACCCTATGAGACGACGAAACTCATCTTCCCGTCTCCATGGCATCCTGAACCTGTCGCTTATCTCAATCTGGATTGCGGGAACTGAAAACCGCTTCGCAGCGAACTTGGCCACGGTCATCTGCCTTGCGGCGGGGAATATATCGGCGCTCCCCGTCGTGATTCCATGTTCCTCGGCGACAAGATAAAACTTGTCAAGAACATCAAGTGCCGAAAGAAGAAATTCCCTCTCATCCCCCACGCCTGGAAACAGGTCTTCGGGCCTCTCGTTTCCGGTACCGTGTATGTCCACAACTAGATCTATTTTCCTCTCGGACAGAACTCTCTCAAGCACGACCTTAAAATCGCAGTCGTCATAGTAATTTGGGTCTGTTCCCTGTTCCCTGTTCGCGTAAAGACAGTGGCAGCCGAGAACTAGATGCAACACGGCTCCCAGAGCGGCTGTGTAGAATTCATGACGCTTCAGCTTCCCCATTCTCGTGTGAGCGGTTGAGTGCGGACAGGTAACCAGAACCGGGACCGTGCCTTCAAGAAAAATGTTCTCCTCAGAGCGACCGTCGGGTTTCATCCTGTAATACTGTTTTTGGATATTCTCAAAACTGATGGCAAAAGAGAAGGGATCCTCTCCACAGAGGGCCGGATCCGAGAACCAGTTGCCGCTTTTTATTATATCCCCATCGCTAATCTGCCTTCTGAGCTCCGGGCCGGGTTCATATACATAAAAAGATTCTTCTTCCAGGCGGATAACGGACCTTGAAAAAAGCTTTTCATCCACGCCTTCGAGGCGGTCCACGCTCCCGATAAAGAGCTCGGAATCTGGGGGAAGCTCATAAAGCTCTCCCCTGACACCAAGCGGGGAACTCTCATCAAACACGGCCGCCGGATAACCAAAAGGCGTACGGTAAAGAATACCGGGAACTCTTATCATCCTAAGCAACCTGCATCGCTCAAGGTGCCCGCTTCTTATCCCGCCCTTTCGCAGGGTTCCATAGACAAAAAGCTTTTCGGGCTTCGATTCGGTCATCACAGATACAGAGAAAACTAATGCTCACAAGGATCCCAAGGGTCCTTTTTGTAGATTAAATTCCCTCCTACCATTGAGAACTGGAGATCCTCCGGTTTTGAAGACACTATGGAGGAATAAGAATCGGGGGCAATTCCCCCTTTGCAGCCAATGCATATGATGTCGGCACTTTTTCCGACCTCAAGACTTCCTGTCTCCCCCTCGATAAAAAGAGCCTTTGCTCCACCTAGAGTCGCGAAATAGACCGCCAGACGGGCGCTTTGCCGTATTCCCTGCTCAACCATAATGTCATGCAAGAACCTGATCTCCCGAAAGAAATCAAGATCTGAGTTGCTTGAAAGTCCGTCGGTCCCAAGCCCTACCCTTTCATGATCAAGCATCTGGCTCAGGTTCGGTTTACCCACTCCGAGAAGAACATTGCTTCTTGGGCAGAGAACAATGCCGATATCGGCGTCTCGTATTATTTCCATGTCTTCATCCACCACTTGGACCATGTGAACAGCGGAGAGTTTTACGTCTTTTCCGCGAAGAAATTCGTTTATGTAGCGTGTCGGAGTATCGGCCCGTGGCCTTTCGAAGGTTTCCTTTTTTATGAGCGGGAAGATTTTCCGTTCAAATTCATTGGGAAAGTTCTTCAGAAAATCGACTTCATCGGGGCTCTCGCCCAGGTGAATTCCCGTCGCAACCGCGTTTTTGCGCGCGCAGGAAAAGACCTCCTCCAGAAGCTCCGGCCCACAGGAATAAGGCGCATGCGGGAAAGGTCTTTCCTCGTAGAGGTCTTCGCTTTGGAATTCAAGCGAGGAAAGTCTTGGTGAAATGCGGTCAAAAAGTTCGAGAAACGCGATAATTCTCATCCCCGAGCTTCTAAGCATCTCCCTCCCGCCGAAATCCAAGGAAGATATTTCCCCTACCGTAGTGACTCCACTTCCGATGACGTCTCGAATCCCCACCCTCATTGAATCCTCAACAAAATCTTGATCAACCCCGTCGGCCTTAAGAGTGATCAACCGCTCAAGCCATCCGGTAAAATCTTCGAAACCCCTGATCTTCCCTTTTGTCCAACTGAGCTCAAGATGGGTGTGGGCGTTTACGAACCCGGGGAGTATTATCGAGTTCGGCTTTCTTATTTTCCGTAAGCTGGGATAGTCAGTCTCGATTCTATCTGATGTTCCGATGTCAACGATACGCCCCCCGTCCACGACGACGGCTCCATTGCGAATCGGCTCTGAGCTTATCGGAATCACCACATCCGCCTTTATAAGCAGTTTTTCCATCAAAAAACGAATCGGTCGCTCTATAAGTTTATATTGGAAGGATTTCTTAGTTTGTAAAGAAGATCGTCGCTTAACATTCCCGAAAAGACTTCTTCCACCTCGCCGCGCATAGTGATCGCCCAACCTTCATCGACTGTTATGTCCAGATGCCCGCCAGGCATCAGCACCCTGAGCTTCCGATCCGTAAGACCGGACTTAACACACGCGGCGGCGACCGCGCAGGAGCTGCTGCCCGAGGCAAGAGTGTAGCCGGCCCCTCTCTCCCAGATCAAAATACGAACGCTATCGCGCGAGATCACCTGGGCGAACTGGACATTAGTTCTGTTCGGAAAGACGGGGTGGTTTTCTATCTCGGGTCCGAGTTTCCTTATAAGATCTTCTCTTAGCTCTTCGAAGAAAATAACGCAGTGGGGGTTCCCCACCGAAACGGCAGTAAAATCAAACTCCGCCGCGCCGAGAGCCAGACGCTGCGCCACCGCCTCTTTCTCTTCTATATCTACCGGTATCTCGTCCGCCCTGAAAGTTGCCGTGCCCATTTCCACCGTGACGTGGTGAACCTTTCCGTCTTTCTCCTCAACTTCGGCAGTAACAAGACCACCGGGAGTATCTATGGAAAAAGTCCTGCTCGAGGCGTTTTTTCTCTCGTAGAGGTACTTGGCGAAAATCCTGAGCCCGTTTCCGCTTTTTTCCGCCTCGCTTCCGTCAGGATTGAGAATTCTGAGCCCAAAATCCCCCCTTACAGGGGGAACCAGAAGCAGTATGCCGTCAGAACCTATACCGTAATTTCTGTGGCATATGAGTTCTATAGCGGATTTGCCGAGATCAAAATCTATTTCGGCGCTGTCTAAGACGATATAGTCATTTCCCAAGCCGTGTGATTTTACGAAACGATTCATCACGTCGTTTTCAGTTTTGGGAAAATATTCCGTAAGGAGATGTTAGTCCTCCAGAATGAAGGTGATCCTGACGTGGGAGCGGTACTCGGTAATCTTCCCGTCCTCTATGTGGGCGTTCATTTTCGTTACCTCGATTCCGGTAAGACCCCTTATCGTCTTGTTCGCCCTGTCAAGAGCCTCTTGCACAGCGTCATCCCATGATTTCTCGGATGATCCTATAACCTCTGTTACTCTAGCTACAGCCATGGTAATCCTCCTTAAAACAGTTTTTTGCCGTAATTCGGGGCCTATATTATAACGCTATTTCCAAATCTTTGTAAACCGTCCGCATCACTCAAATCTGTGCTGTCCCGGGAAAATATATCCCACAACGAAGGTCGCCACCACGATGCAGAATCCGATCACGGCTCCGAGCGCCGCCCTTCTGCCCCTCCATCCGAGGGAAAGTCGTCCGTTTATCAAAAAAGCGTAAAGAAGCCACGTAACGGTAGACCACGTTTCCTTGGCTCCCCACGTCCATCCCTCGCTCCATATTTCTTTTGCAAGCACGAAACCGATCACGAGACTCACGGTGAGAAGCGGGAACCCGAGCAGGAGACTCAGGTGGTTTATCTTGTCGAGCGTTATCAGGGAAGGGAGTTTTTTCAGGTTGCTTCCGATTCTTTTCGATTTCAATTGGTTTTCCTGGAATATGTAGATCGCGCCCGCGAGACAGGATATCGCGAAAAACGCCTCTCCAAGGAAAATGGACAGTATGTGTGCCAGCACCCATGGGTTTTCAAGCGTCGGGTCCTGGGTAATCATCCCATCCGGAATGATCACGTAGGGCAAAGTTCCGAGAAAAGCCACGGGGAGCACGAACGCACCGAGCACGGGGGTCCTGAACCTTAATTGCGAAACTAAAAAGACAAGCGTTATAAGCCACGAGAAAATAAAAAGGGGCCTTGAAGTGCTTCCGGCCAGTACGTCGCCACGCATGAGGAAAACAACGAGCAGCGCGGTATGAGTAAGCACTCCCGCAACAGCGAAATAAATGCCCGCCCGGGAGATTTTTCTTTTCTGCGACCAGAGGTAAGTGCCGTAAAGAAGGGAAGAAAGCAAGTAAAGGGCGGAAATCAGATAGATAGCATTCATTGAAAGTATATTCTATTGCTTGGCCCGGCAAATACAAATCGGGAAAAGTCCTCAGCCCTCTGACAGATTTTTAAGGCTTTCGGCTTGAAAATGAGCTGCGAGAGGCTCCAGTAGAGGATCAAGTTCTCCTCCCAGCACAGCCTCTATTTTATGGAGAGTGAGACCTATTCTGTGGTCGGTTATTCTCCCCTGAGGGAAGTTGTAGGTTCTTATTTTTTCGCTTCTGTCTCCGCTTCCAACCTGGGTTTTTCTGGTGCGCGAGATCTCGCTTGCGCGCTTTAGCTCCTCAATCTCGTAAAGCTTCGCACGCAGCATGCTCATCGCATGAACCCTGTTTTTCTGCTGCGAGCGATCGTCCTGACACTGCACGACGATTCCCGTTGGAAGATGGGTTATCCTTATTGCGGAATCGGTCTTGTTGACGTGCTGGCCCCCGGGCCCCGAAGACCTGAAAGTATCTACCTTGAGTTCCTTCTCGTCCACTTCCACGTCAACATCGTCGGCCTCCGGAAGCACGGCGACTGTCGCCGTTGACGTATGTATTCTCCCGCCGGCCTCTGTCGAGGGTATTCGCTGAACCCTGTGAACCCCGCTTTCATACCTGAGCTTGCCGTAAACCTCCCGTCCTTCGATCTTTACCACAAGTTCCTTTATTCCACCAATCCCGGTTTCGTTCAGGGTTATGGTTTCTACCTTCCAGCGGTGGTTCTCGCAGTACCTCGAGTACATTCTTAGGAGATCGGCCGCGAAAAGAGCCGCCTCCTCCCCTCCGGCTCCGGCCCTTATCTCAAGGAACACGTTTTTCCCGAGATTCGGATCTTTGGGCAAAAGAAGCTTTCTGAGTTTCGCTTCGAGCTCGCTTTTCTCCTTGGAAAGCTCTTCGAGCTCTTCACGGGCAAGAGGCGCAAGCTCTGTGTCATCAAGCAATTTGCGGTTCTCCTCAGCAGTCTCCGCGACTTCCTTTAGCCGCGCGTAGACAGATACCACGTCCTCAAGCTCCGCACGCTCCTTTGAACACTTGATTCTCTGCTGAGCGGAAATGTCAGGATCGCCGAGCGCCCTCTCAAGCTCAACAAACCTCCGCTCAATCTGCTCAAGTTTCTCAAACAGCTTCTCATCTTCAACAGGACTTGTCTGCATGGCAGAAATTATAGACAAAAAGTCCCAAAAACGTAAAAAAATCTCCTTGCGGCCCTAGTAAATACGCTTGAGGCGCGATTCTTGTAATAATGTCACCATAGTGATACAATTTAGTTTAATTATGGAATCATTGGAGATTCTTGAGAGAAAAATCAGAGAGTTTGTAGACAAAAACGCCAGGACTGCTGAAGAACACAACAAATTGCTTGAAGAAATTAAGGTGCTCAGAGAGAATGTCGCTTCGCTTGAAGCCGAAAAGGAGCGCCTCGGAACACGCGTCGACAACATGATAAGGGTAATTGAGCAGCACCTTGGCGAAGAATCGGTATGAAAGACAGGATAAAAGTAGTTTTCTTTGGCAAGGAATATTCAGTCCTTACAGATGCTGAAAAGAGTTACCTTATGAAAATTGTAGAGTACCTTGAACAAAGAATTATCAAGGCAGCTGAAGACAACGCATCTATAACTGTCCCAACTCCCGTTTTTCTGGCTTCTCTTGAGATCGTCGATGATTTCTTCGCATTGCAGAGGGAATTTGATGAGTTCAAGAGAACCGCGGAAAGAAAAACAGAAAAACTGGTCGGACTGCTCGAATCACCCGGAAGCCAAAAAGGACCCGTCCTTATTGAAGAAAGCCCCGAAGACCCTTTCAGATCAAGAGGAAACAGCTTCTGAGACCCGCTCCGGTTCCACATACGTAAACGGTTCCCGGGAAACCAGCCCGCAGGGTCCCGTCCCTGAGGAAAAAAACAGGCTGAGAAGAGACCTTCTCGAAAAAAGAAGGAATCTTCCCCAATCTCTGCGCCGGGAAAAATCCGCCCTGATTCTCAGGGTTCTTCTCTCCGAGAAGCTTTTCTCCGATGCATCCAGCGTCGCTCTTTATTTCCCCGTAAACGGCGAAGTCGACACACGCGAAATATTCAAAAAATGCGTTGATCTTGAAAAAAAGGTTTTCTTCCCGAAAACCCTAGGCTCCGGTCTTGTTTTCCTGAGAACGAGAAATATTGAGGAACTAACCCCAGGGGCCTTCGCCATCCCGGAACCCCCGGCGGAAGCCGAACGCGCCTGCGGCGACGAGCTTGACCTGGTACTGGTACCTGGAGTGGCTTTTGATTTCTCCGGAAACAGGGTCGGTTATGGAAAAGGTTTTTACGACAGGTTTTTAAAAGATATACCCAGACAGATACGCTTCGGACTGGCCTACCGGTTCCAAGTGCTGGAAAGCGTCCCTTCGGATGAAACCGACGTTAAGACGGGTCGCATAATCACAGAAGACGGAGCTATTGACTGTCTGGCAAAACAAGGAGACTGAAATGCAAGCACAATCAATACTGCTGTTTTTGGTACTCTTCGGACTTGGATTCGCTGCCCATCTGATTTACAAGATGATCATGGAGAAAAACGGAATCAGCAAAAGCCAAAAACAGGCACAGAGCATAATCCAAAAAGCGGAAAAACAGGCAGAAGAGATAAAAAACAGGGCGGAGAACAGAGCGAAAAAACTCGTTAAGGACAAAAACTCTCAGATGCAGAGAATGTCAAGCGAAAAGCGCAAGGAATTTTCCGCTACGGAAAAAAAGCTAAAAGGAAGGGAAGAGAAACTTGGCAAAGAATATAGCGAAATTGACAGAAAGAAGACGGAAATTGAGAAAGTGCAGGCGGAACTAGAGAGCAAAGACCTGGCTCTTGAGGAGAAGCAGAGAACTCTTGATGAGAACATTGAAGAGATAAAGGAAAAAATAGAAGAGGTGTCAGGTCTTACCCGCGAGGGAGCGAAAGCCGAACTCGTAAGACTGGTTGAGGACGAGGCAAGACACGAGGCGGCGAAAAGACTCAAGCAGATAGAAGAAGAATGCAGTTCCTCGGCCGAGCGGAAGGCAAAGGACATAATATCCCTTGCCATCCAGAGATACTCCGGAAGCTACACGAGCGAGAAAACGGTGTCGGTCGTCAATCTTCCAAGCGACGACGTAAAGGGAAGAATTATCGGGCGCGAAGGACGGAACATCCGCTCCATAGAGCTTCGTACCGGGGTGGACATCATTATCGACGACACGCCCGAGACGGTCGTGATTTCGTGCTTTAATCCCATAAGGCGGGAAGTGGCGAAAATTTCGCTTGAGCGGCTGATAGCGGACGGGAGAATTCACCCCGCAAGAATCGAGGAAGTGGTGACCGAGGTTGAAAAGGAAATAGAAAGGGAGATACAGAAAGAGGGGGAACAGGCGCTTTTTGATCTCGGCATAAGCGGCATGCATCCGGAACTTATAAACAAGCTTGGGATGCTTAAATACAGAACGAGCTACTCGCAGAACATACTCAATCACTCGATTGAAGTAGGGTTCATCTGCGGAATGCTCGCTTCTGAAATCGGTTACAACGAGAAACTCGCCAAAAGAGCCGGACTGCTCCACGACATAGGAAAAGCGGTCGATCACGAGGTTGAAGGTTCCCATGTGGACATAGGAACGAACATCGTCAAAAAATACGGCGAACCCCCTGAAATTGTTGACACACTTGAAAAAACCCACGATCCCCAACCCCAGGGAATCCTGCCGCTTCTCGTACAGGCAGCTGACGCCATCTCGGCCGCCCGCCCAGGCGCCAGAAGGGAAACGTATGAGAACTACGTAAAAAGAATCGAGAGCATAGAAGGCGTGGCGAGTTCTTTCCCGGGCGTCGAGAGATGTTACGCGATTCAGGCGGGAAGAGAGGTAAGGGTGATAGTGGAAAGCGACCAGGTAAGCGACGAGGAGGGAGCTATCCTTTCGCATGAGATAGCCAAGAAGATAGAAAAAGAGGTCGTTTATCCGGGACAGATAAAAATTATGGTCATAAGGGAAAGCAGGGCAACAGCATATGCCTCATAGCAAACACGCCAAACGCGGGATCTTTGTGGTATATTACACCGGCACTTAAAAACAGACCGCAAAGCGGGAACCGTTGAAGGAGGAAGAAATGCGAGAACCACGAGACAAGGAAAAACCGGAAAAAACACTCGAGCGCTTCAACAAGGAAGCGCTTGATTTCATGATTGAGAACCAGAGCAAAATCGCCTGCGCGATCGTTTACGCCCTGTCTCATCTGAACCAGCCGCTAATCGCCGGATATCAGCGCTATTTCAACAATAACGTAATACTGAAATACGATTCAAAAGCCGTATTCGCCCATAACTCCGACCTCCCGGATTTTCTGTGCGCGTATTTCATTTTGGTGAGAAAACCGGACAAGGCCGACAAAAAGGAAATCATTGAAGACTCCAAGATATACGTCAACAATTTCCTGGAGTTCAACATGGAGATACTTTCCGGAATATCCTGCTTCATCTTTGACATAGAAAGCGGCGAGATAATCGAAAGATTCGACCGAGGGAAAAAGGAAAGCATGGAACCCGTCGAGTTTCTCAATATCTGAGCATTTCGCTCCCAAGACCTTGGGCATTGAAGCTAGACATGTTTAAGTGAATCGACAAGTGCCCCAAGCGGCTTATCAGCCCCGGAGAACCTGTCCTTGAAAGTTCCCCCGTTTTCAAGCTTGAGCACACCCCTAGGACACACGGCCGAGCACACTCCGCATCCAACACACGACGCTCTCACTATGTTTTCGCCCTTCTGAGCGTAAGCTCTGACATCTATGCCCATCTCGCAGTAAGTGGAACAGTTCCCGCACGACATGCACTGGTCGCCGTTTGTGGTAATCCTGAATCTTGAAAGATACCTCTGGAAAATCCCCAGAACAGCCGCCATAGGACAACCGAAGCGACACCACACCCTGCTTCCCATTATGGGGTAAAAACCCACGCCTATGACCCCGGAGAAAATGGCTCCTATATAAAATCCATACCATTTTTTAAGAGACATCGAGGCTTCTCCGAACACCGCCCCCGAGGTTGCGGAATTAACCCAGAGAAGAATCGTGGTAACGACGATAAACACAAGCACAGAATGCACGATCCAGCGCTCTATCCGCCACGCCTTTTTTGATTTGTCAGAAAGCTGCCTCCACGGATCTCCCATGGTTTCCGCAAGTCCCCCGCAGCCGCACACCCAGGAACAGTACCACCTCTTGCCGAAATAGTAGGTAAGAAGCGGAGTGGCGATGAAGGTCATCACGGCTCCCCAGAAAATAAGGAACATTCCAAGTCCGCCGGGATGGTTAACAAAATAGCTTAAAGTGCCCGGGAACAAGTATTCAGGCTTAAGAGGCCAGAAGTAGCTTAGGTAGAACTCAGGCTGGTTAAACAGCATAAGTATGTTGGGAATAAGAAAAGCGAACCCAAGCTGGAAAAACATCACGGAAGCCGTTCTGATCTTCTGGTAGCGGTTATGCCTGTATTTCATGAACATCCTTACTCCGAAGACGAAAACAGCTACGGTGTAGAGAAAACCGTAGAAAAACCAGTTGTTGGCCGGAGAACCTGAAAGGGCCTGAGAAAGCGGGTTTACGATCTTTATTCCACCCGCCAAGTATTCGGGAAACCAGTAGAGGGCTATGTAGAAACCGGTGAACACAATACCAACAAGCCAGCCGAGAATTCCCTTGTTGATTACTCCCCTGAAGTAGATGTTATCATGCTTTATTCCCGGAACGGTGCCTTTAAAGTTAAGGTAGAAATAAAACGCCGTACCGAAGAAAACGGGAAGAAATACCAGAAGAAATCCGACCCAGGTACCGCCCGGAGGCATACCCATGGACTGAAGAGCAAACATCAGTATTCCGAAACCCAAAACGGCAAGAGAAAGCTTTTCTCCGGTTCCAAGCGGCTTGTCCGGGGCCTTCTCCGGTTCCTCAAAACCAAGGGTTTCTTCGTCAAAATCGTAATCTGTAATGTTTTCTTCCATCAGGCAGCCTGTTTCCTTATCTCCTTTATTATTTCCGCCTCGCATTTTTCGTAGAATTCCGGATCGAAATTAGCATCCCCCAGATGATCGAGCACATAGTCAAGAGATCTCTTCTCCGCCACCCAGCTCTCGCAAACCCTGTGGCTGTAGCGAAGGCCCATAACGTTTATGCCGCAGACGGCTCCGTCCTTTGTAACGATTCTTATCGAACGGCTGTGATCGGGATGCTCCCAGTATAAATTGTCCTCCCCTTGGGCGGGAACGTTTCTCACGGTACCGTAAGTCTGGTATTCAAGATCGAAGAATTTGGCCGAGTTATACCATATCCCAGGATCATACACGCTCTGTCGGCCGGCTATTACCTCTCCCGCCGCTTTTCCCTGGTTCTTGCCCGTGTACCAGACCTGCTGAATAAGGTTCCTCCCTTCCCCCTCGGTGATTATCTCAGCGCAGTCCCCGGCGGCAAACACGTCCGGGGTATCGGTCTTGAAGCTCCAGTCAACCAGAATCCCCCTCCCTGTCTTTATCCCGCTTGCCTTGGCAAGGGCTATGTTGGGACTTACTCCCGCAGTGAGACCGACGATCTGGCATTCGATGAATTCCTCCTTGTTGGTTACAACTCCCCGCACTCTTCCCGAGTCGTTCCCTACTATTTCCTTAAGTTCCGTTAAGAGCTTGAGGTCGATTCCCTGCTCCAGAATCACGCGGTTTATCATCCGCGATTCCTCAATCGGAAGGACGTTAGTCCAGTAGGACTCTTCTCTCACCAGGAAAGTGACGTGGATATTGCGAGAATGGAGCATCTCCGCGAGTTCGATCCCGATCAGGCCTCCCCCGACGATAACGGCACTTCGAGCTCCCTTTACGTTCTCGTAAAGAAGCCTGAGATCCATAAGGCTGTAGAGCCCCTGTACTCCTCCGAGATCCTGGCCGGGCCACCCGAACTTGTTTGACTTGGACCCCGTGGCGATAAGCAGCTTATCGAACGAAACGGGATCCTTTTCGTGCATAATGAGCTTCTTCCCGCCGGCATCGATTTCTGTAACCCAGCCCCGCAGGAGATCAATGCGGTTCTTTCTCCAGAGACTGTCCTCGTAGGGCTTGGTGTCCTTGTAGCTCATGTGGCCCATGAATATGTACATGAGCGCCGGGCGGGAATAGTGAAAAGAGGACTCCCCCGAGATCATGACGATCTCCCAGTCGGGCTGGAGCCTGCGTATACTCAGGGCGGCCGCAACACCCGTTACCCCATTTCCGATGATAGCCACGCGCATGGCTGGTTCTCTCCTCTGCCAAAAACCGAGTTAAGCTCTACGCACAGGGCAGATGCTACTTTTCGAACCGCTCTCTCTGATCCGGATTGTTCTCGAGAAAAGCTTGCAGATGCCTGTCCGAATAGGACCCCTTCGGGTAGTACTGGTCGTAGAAATCCACGTCTATGTGCATCGCCTGAAAAACTAATCTCATGTACATGGGATCGATAAACGCGGGAAATCTGCCGTAAGTGTCATAAATGTAGTTCGCGACATCCCTTACAATCTGTATGGTGGTCTCCGTCGGCCTCGGGGCCTTCATGAGATGCCTGTCGGGTTCCGTATAAGGAAAAGGCTTGTCGGATTCCCACGCTTTCCACTTGTGGGCCAGGAAGTGATCGATCGCATCATCCATGTTCTCGTAGTAAGGCGGGCAGTAGGCTTCAAAAACCCCGTCCTTTCCCACGGGAACGGTAGTGGGAGGATCGATCGTACCCTTTTTCGGCTGGATGAACCGGAATCCGAGCCCTTTGAACAGGTTCGGGGCGGCTCCCATGGCAAATCTCGGTATGAAGCCCGTAAACGCCCATCCGGCAAGTCCCAGAGGCTGGAGGGCAAGGGCCATGTTCTGCGTAATAAACGCCTGCTCAACGTTAAGTCCCGTTAGGATTCTTACCTCAAGGTCAAACAGAGAAAGCTTGATTTCACCCTTGAGTCTGCCACTCTCCACCCACTTCTCAACGCCCGCGGGCTTCCCGGTAAGATCGTCGATAATCGTGAATCCGTAGCTGTGAGCACAGTAAAGGGTAAGAAGATTCAGGTACTCCTCGGTAACGTCGGTGACCGGAACGAAAAGCGTGGAGCCGGGCTTGTTTGCATTCCACTGGTTAAACTCGAAAAGCCCCGGCATCTTATCGGGCATGTCGGCCCTTCCGTCCTCAAGCTTGTTAAGGCTTTCCCTGTAAAGTTCCAGGACTCTTGCGATTTTTTCCTCGCGGGAGAGCTTGAAAAACAGATCGATCTCATGCTCCTTGGGAAGCATGTTCTTCACGTCCACGTGGTAAAGACCGTTGTCGTTTGTGAAAAAAAGCTCGGTCCCGTGGTTGTTGCACGCAGAAGGCCAGGTTCTTCCCGTCCACTGGCAGAGAAGGTCTATCCCGTTCTCCGGCGGCAGGTCGGCTAGGCAAAGCCCGGTGAGCCCCGTTCCGGCCCACACCAGAAGCGCTTCCTCCACCTCGGTAAGGGGTATGGGATCGTATTTCGACTTGAACTCAAGGGTGCTGTCCTTAAGCTCCATTCCAAGACCGAATCTTCTTGAGCGCCTGTTGAATATGGAATCGAAAAGCGGGTACTTAAGCGCTTCCTCAATTCTCTCGTTCAGAACCGTTTTGTCGAGTTTGCCGTTTTTCATCGTTTGAATCTCCTTGAGTCTGGTTGAGTAATAAAGTGAAGTATACCAAAAATCAGGCGGTTTTTCCCCTCTTGAAATCCCTTGCCCATGATTTGAGGGTTTCAAGGGCGAGGCGACTGCACTTCGGGCGGGTTACCATGATGTCCTTGCCAAGAAGTCCCTTGAGGTAGTCGGAGTCGAGTTCTCTGAGCTGCTCCACGGTCTGTCCCTTTAGAAATTCCGTAAGAAGGGAAGCCGCGGCCTGGCTTATCGTGCAGCCTTCCCCGTCAAAACTTATATCTTCTATGACGTCCCCGGCGGCTGTGCGAATATAGATATTCAGCGTGTCTCCGCAATTCGGGTTGCCACCCCTAAGCGTCACCGTGGGGTCCTCAAGCGGGCCGAAATTCCTCGGATTTTCGTAGTGATCCATGATCATTTTCATTCTTTCTTCTTCAATCATGTGACCGCTCCGTGCCTTTTTACCTCGCTTTTTATCCTCGCGTAGACCGCGCTTAGACCCCTTACCCTTCTTATACCAAGTTTTTGGGCCAGTCCGAGCTGGGAGATAAAGTCCACCGGCGCGGATTCGATCTCCTCAGGACTCAGGCCGTCAAAGGCGCTCACAAGAATCGACACAAGCCCCCTTACCGTCGGAAACGGTTCCGGGACATCGGCGAATATGCGTACCTTGCCGCCTTCCATCTCGACCCAGATAAAGACCGGAGTTTCGCACTCATGCACTTGGTGAAGGTCTCTGTCCACGTGCTCGGCGAACCTACTTGGAATCTCGGGAAGGTCTTCCGAATAATCTATCAGGAGCTCTATCATTTCCTGACGGTCTGCCCCTCGGAATTCACTGACTATTTCCTCTACGCTGGCCATTTCCCCTCAATTTCAAAAAAAAGGATGCGGACCCTCAAGACCACATCCTTTCTCATTCACGCAAAAACGTTTCTCCTTATTATTTTTCTATCGGAGCCCTTACGAGGTTCCCCCACTCGGTCCACGAACCGTCGTAATTCCTGACGTTCTCAAACCCGAGAAGATAAGTAAGAACAAACCAGGTGTGAGAAGAGCGCTCCCCTATCCTGCAGTAGGCAATCACGTCCTGATCCTTGCTTAGCCCCTGCCCCTTTTCGTATATCTCGACAAGCTCATCGGCCGAGCGAAAAGTTCCATCCTCATTTGCGGCCGTAGCCCAAGGGACGTTTACCGCACCCGGAATATGTCCTCCGCGAAGGGCGCCTTCCTGAGGGTAAGCCTCCATGTGAAGAAGTTCTCCCGAATATTCCTTCGGGGAACGGACATCGACGAGCGGCTTGTCCGAGTTCATGTGTCCGAGAACATCGTCGCGAAAAGCCCTTATCGACTCATCAACCACCGACACCTTGTAATCGGTTTTCGGCCTTTCGGGAACCTCTTTTACAAGATCTCTTCCCTCGTCAACCCATTTCTGCCTGCCGCCATCCATTATAAGGCACTTTTCATGTCCAAGAACCTTGAAGGTCCAGAACGCGTAGCAGGCCCACCAGTTGCTCCTGTCCCCGTAGAAGACCACCATGTGGTCGTTTGAAATGCCTTTTTCCGAAAGCAGCACCTCGAAATCCTCCTTGCTCACGTAGTCCCTTATGAGCTGATCCTGAAGCTCGGTCTGCCAGTCGAATTTTACTGAATTTCTTATGTGTCCTATCTCGTAAAGCAGTATGTCCTCATCCGATTCCACTATAACGATATCGGGGTCGTTTATATGCTCCTCTACCCAGTCCGTGCTCACCAGAACGTCCGGGTTCGCGTAATCCGCCATGTGTAAAACCTCCATTCGGCCACGTAGTTCCGCAACCTTTTACGATATCAAGGAATTATAAATACAGGGAACCGGGTTTTCAAGAAAGCGGCCAAGGACGACGATGGTTCTGCGGAAAACCTGATTTTTCAGAGGGCCGGTTTCTCCGAAGAGCGTCTTTTAATCAAGACGGCCGCAAGAAGCGCGAACACAGCGAGAAACAGGCTGAACGCACTGCCGCCCGCATCTCCTCTGACGGCGCAGCCTCCGCCGCCGCTTCCACCCCGCTCCACACGGTAGCCGGAACCCACTATGTATACGCGGTCTCCATCATCCGAAGCAATCTCCACCCTCGCGGAGTAACCCCTTATGAGAGAATCGTCCTCTGTATACTGGACGACCTCTTCTCCGGCCCTCCCTATAATAAGATTCCTTACGTGTGCCTTTCCGTATTCGCTTGCCTGCTCCCTGCTCCTGTCCCCTCCGTGGAATATCACTCTTCCCGTCTCATCCATGATGTAGATGTAGACGTCCCCCTCTCTCCACGGCTCCATCCTCAGTATCCCGCGAAGCTGCGCGGGATCCGCATCATCCTCGATGGCCTGCCCGATGGATGTTTCCGCGTCCCCGACAAAGTCAATTAATTCACTGTCGGTGTTCACATCCCCGGCTTCGGGAGTGGGATCTCCGATATCCGGGTTCCCGGGGAAATCACTGCTCTCGGGAGACCCGTCGTAACCTCCGAGCAGTATGAACTCTTCCTCTCCATTTGTAAGGGGAACATGGGAGGCGGTAAACCGGTGAGCGTAACCTCCTCCATCTATCAGGCATCCCCGATCACTGCCGAGATCAATAACGGGTTCTTCATCGTCGCAGAGAATCCCAGACCAGTTGAGGTCTTCTTTTGTCCTGTCTTCCGCGTGGAAGTACACCCCGCCTTGTCCGGTGAGAAGAACGAGGTATGTTCTGCCGTCTCTCCAGCTTCCATTTTCGTTCCTGAACTCCTCAAGGAGCGCCAGGGTATCGCCGAAGCTCTCCTTGCCGGCGATTTCCTCCGCGGCGCACTCAACAAAATTACCGATGGGGCCGGAAACAGAACATATTTCTTCTCCCGGTTCTTCTTCCGGTTCCTGCTGCGCCGGAGGCAAACCGCCTCCACCACCGCCACCGCCGCCTCCGCCTCCAGTCGGTCCGGTCGGCGCGTCGTTACGTGGCGGGTCGTTACGTGACCCGTCATCGTCGGTCACATTCACAGTCACCACGGCCTGTAACCCGGAGTAGTAGGGGTCATTCGAGGCGGCCGTCATCCTGATGGTCGCCACGCGTTGGCCTTCATTGTTGATGTTGTCGTTCTTCCCCGTCACCGTCACCTGCTGCTCCATGTTCCAGTTGCCGGTCGTGAACGTAAGCGAGGTCGGACTGATCGTCTCGATAGCCTGGTCGGGATCGGAGGATGTGAGCGTAACCCTTACGTCGGCGGTCGGCTCCCTGTTAAGCTTCACACGGAAGGTCCCCATGCCGCCGGCCTCCCCCACCGTCAGAGTCGAGGAGCTAACCGTGATCTTCGGAGTCGCCCCCTCAGTCCGGAACGTCTGGCTCGTCAGCTCCACCGAGCATCCGCTGTCCGCGTACGCCGTCAAGGAGTAATCCGTTCCGGGGGTCAGGCCGGTGAAACTGACGGCGCTGTCATTATCCTCCTCGCAGGAACCCGACAACGGCCCCGTGTAGTACCAGGGCCTGTGGAAGAAATTGCTGAGCTGCACTGTAGCCCCGTTTTCAGAGATACTCATGACAGTCAGGGCGGGCGGGTTGGCGTCCTCCGTGGTGAACGTCACGCTCGCAAGCTCAACGCTCGGAATCTCACCATCCGTGCATAGACCCTTATAGGCCGTCCAGGTATAACTCGTGTTGCGTTTCAGTCCCGTTAGGGGTATGGGCTCCGAAACGGGGCCGGCCGAGGTGCAGGGGCCCGTGGCCGGCGAGGTCTGCCGGTACCTCCAGTAATAGTCACCGACGTAGGGTAACGTCATAAACGCCCCTGACGACCATTTCCGATCCACCGTCAGGGCGGGTCCGATCAGACTGGTATCTTCGGCGGAAGAATCCGGAACTTCGTTGCCGTCTCGGTCAATCGCCTCCACACGCACCGTGTAATAGGTGAGCCACAACATCGGGTTTCCACTACCGTCCTCCTGGGTGATGGTGTAGGAATTGCCCTTGATCCCTGAAACAAACCAATATCCGGGATCAGGCTGCCCAGGCCGCTCCCAACGCACGTTGTAACTGGCGGCGCCCGGAACCGTGCCCCAATCGACCCGAAGGCCGCCGCTTACAGGTGTCAAGTCCATACCCGGGGCCCTACGGCCGTTGACGCGGATCGTGAGCGGGGGCGGGGATCCATCTCCGATGCTCCATCCTGCCTCCGCGCCCGCGTCTTCGCCGTTGTTCGAGGCCCGTCTCCACCTCAGGCCGGCGTGGCGGTCGGTCGTGAGTCTCAGGTTGTAGGCGGTGCCGGGCTTGAGATAGGTGCCGGCCGGCGCCGCGAAGGCCACCGTCTGAGTGGACGAGAAGGCGCCCCCCGGCGTGGCCGGGAGCGCCAGGTCGGCGACCTTCGTACTCCCTTCGCGAAGCTCCGCCCTGATCGCGCCGAAATGCTGAGTCGATACCTGGAACGCCCGGATCTCGACATCCTCCAAGATGTAACCCCCTGGCCAGCTTCCGGTCGTGAAAGACTGGGTTCCAGAGGTATTTAAGTTCAAGGTCAGGTTGTTTATTCCGTGCTGGCGGCCGAAGTTGCTCACCAGCACGTCGGCGCTGGCAATGTCCGGAGCGGCACCGAGAGCGGCCGTCGCGAGGATGAGGACGGCCAGGGCGCGGACATGCCGCCTGGCGGAATTATGGAAGCGGGACGGCCGAGACGGAGGGTTCAGGCAGTCATTCGGTTCCGCAGGTGCCGACCCTTGTCGGGGCAGGAATTTCCTTAACCCGGCCGCGAGAAAGGAGAACAGCCCGCAAACCCTCATACCCCCCCCCCCATTTTTTACTCATGAAGGGATCTTTACGGTTCACGGCTTCGGGCCTCCTTTTTTCAGATGATTAAGTATAGCACCAGATAGTTAGTACTATATTATCATAAATCGGACCGGTCGTTGTCAATAAGATTTTGGGGCTCAGGTTTCCGTAACGATGGCGGACGCGGTGCGTCATCAGCCCGTATCCCGGCAAACCGATGGGAATTCGGCCCAATTCAGACAGAATGCGTCTCCGATTTCCCGCAATCCGGGTTCGGGGTGGAATTTTCGGTTTCCGGCGTGAATCAGCTGGCTTTTCCGGAAATCCGGGGGGGAATTTTTCTATCAGCTGCGAAAACCCTTGACCGTATAGGCACTCCCAACATCGCAAATGGCTCCAGAGACCGCCGACCCCGTAGGAAACTTGATTTTCGGGGATGGTTGCGTGATAATTTCTTCGTACGCACAGTCTCAGGAAACCTTAAAATGGCGGAAACAGAGGAACAGAAAACAGAAGAAATGGCGGAGCAGGAAACCGAGGCGCCGGATGAGAACGAATCGCCCCCAATAATCTGGTCCCAGAAGAGAGTTCCGAACATAGAAAAGGGATATAACCCAAGCGTGCCTTTTTACATGATGGGAATCTTCGTCGCGCTCATAATCCTGAGCGTGATTTTTGCCAAGATCACGTCCTGAGCGCGCAATCTCGCCCCCCGCCCGGAGACATGGACAGGAAAAACCGCGCCCCATCCGTCGCAAAGAACCAGAGTGCCCTGAAAATAGTCTGGTTTGCCCTGCTGCTTGCCATGTTCGCCTACACCGCGGTGGTTTTCGTTTTCAAATCTCCCGAGGCGCCGGACGTCAGAGAAAACGTAAAGGCAGCATTTCTTCTGGGAGGAGCGGCGCTCGGAGTGATTTCCCTTCTTATATACAGGTTTACCCTTTCTGAGAAATCGCTTCGCAAGAAATTTCTTTCAACGCAGGGACAGGAACCGGAAAAAAGGCTTGAGGAACTCTCAAACCGTCTACTGCTCCCGCACGTGGTTCCCTGGGGAATAAACGAGACCGTCGTGCTGCTTGGATTCGTGCTCGCGTTTTTAAGCAAAAATCCCCAGGATATAATTCCTTTCTCGGTAATAGGAATCATCCTGCATATCTACATGTATCCTAGAGTGGAGCAGCTTGTCGAGAGGACAAAAGATTCGGTTCAAGACGCGTGATCACTCAAAAAAGCGCCTTATCTCCACTTGGGTCTCCTCGGGGGAACCGGAAGCTTCTATTACCTTGATCCTTGGGATCCCTTTTTCAATCAGTTGTCTGTAACCCTCATCCACTCGGCTATGGAACTCAAACGGTTCCTCGTCCATCTTGTTTCTCTCTTTACCGCGGTTCTTGAGCCTCAAAAGCGCCTGCTCAACCGGTATCGAAAGAAAAAACGTGACGTCGGGCTCAACACCGAGGCTTGATGCCACGGCCATGCGGAAAACCAAGTCAGGGTCAAGATCCCTTCCCGAACCTTGGTAAGCAAGGGTCGAATCGTAGTACCTGTCGCAGATGACCGTGTAACCGTCTTTTAGTTTCGGCAGTATGAGCTCCCTTACGTGCTGGGCCCTGTCTGCGCAGAAAAGACAAAGTTCGGCGTAGGGCTGAATATCGACATCCCTCCGGTCGAGAATCTCCTTTCTTATCGCCTCGCCGAGTTTGCCCTCGCCCGGTTCCTTGGTAAAAAACACCTTGGTTCCCTTGCTGGAGAGGTAATCGGCCAGAAGCCTCGCCTGGGTCGATTTGCCGCTTCCGTCTATTCCCTCGAATGTGATAAATCTGCTCACGCTGCGCCTCCCGGGGTTTTGTCCTGATCTCGCAACAAAAGTCCCGTCATCTTCCTGAGGTTCCTGATTTCCCCAGGGTTCAGGTCACGCCACTCCCCCTTGCCAAGCTCGCCGAGACGCACGTTACCACATGAAATCCTCTTAAGCCTAGCAACTCGAAGGCCGAAGGCCTCAAAGTATTTCTTCACGAGGTGTTTTCTTCCCTCGTGAAATGAAATGCTTGCCCGCGCACGCCCTGCGGACACTTGAAGGACCCTCACTGAATCCGGCTTCGTAAACCGGTTCTCAATTTCCGTTCCTCCGCCAAGCACCGCTTCGAGATCACCTGGCACTTCTCCCGAAACCTCGGCCAGATAAGTCTTTACCACCTTATATCTGGGGTGATGTATTCTGTTTGCAAGTTCCCCGTCGTTTGTGAGAATCAGAAGTCCCTCAGAGTCGTAGTCAAGCCTTCCAACGGGATAAACCCTCTGTTCTATGTCTCCCAGAAAGGACGTTATCGTTTTCTTTCCTCCTTCCATGGACTTCAGAGAAGTGAGGTAAAAGGGAGGCTTGTTAAGCATCACGTATCTTTTCCTTTCCTTGCGCACGGGTTTTCCGTCAAGCGCCACCGTGTCGGCAGTCTCGTCCACAACGGAACCGAGAGTACGGACAATCTCCCCGTTTACGGTTATCCGTCCCGCCTTTATAAGGTTATCCGCTTTTCTTCTTGATGTTATTCCGCACTCGGAAAGAAATCTGTTAAGCCTCATATGAAATGCCGAGATTTCGTTCTCAACCGTTTGCCCTGTCAAAACCCATTTACAATCATGGAACGCAACTCCAGATTTGTAAAGCTTTTTGCCGCTCTCAGTTCAGCAGCAAGCCTGAAAACCGGCGAGTCGGACCATTTGCTGCGTTTCAGCGGTTCATCCGGTTATCAATCAGATCGTCAACCACCGACGGGTCGGCAAGCGTTGAAGTATCGCCAAGATCAGCATAATCGTTGGCGGCGACGCGGCGCAGGATCCGGCGCATTATCTTGCCCGAGCGGGTTTTCGGAAGACCCGGAGCCCACTGTATAAGATCGGGAGAGGCGATCGGCCCTATTTCCTTTCTCACCCATTTAACCAATTCGCCTCGAAGCTCCTCTGAAGGCTCGGAATCGGCGTTAAGTGTCACGTATGCATAGATGCCCTGTCCCTTTATCTCGTGCGGATAGCCTACTACCGCGGCCTCAGCGACGCTTCCGTGCGACACGAGGGCGCTTTCCACCTCGGCTGTGCCCATGCGGTGACCGGACACGTTTATAACATCATCGACGCGCCCAGTGATCCAGTAATAATCGTCCTCGTCGCGACGGCAGCCGTCACCGGTAAAATACTTGCCCGGATAGGCGGTAAAATAAGTTTCGACGAAACGGTCGTGATCTCCGTAAACCGTGCGTGCCTGTCCCGGCCATGAATCGGCTATGCAGAGATTTCCCTCAGCCGCGCCTTCTAAGACGTTGCCTTCTGAATCAACCAGTTCCGGACGGATCCCGAAAAACGGCAGCGTGGCTGAACCCGGCTTCAGGTCCGTCGCACCGGGAAGCGGGGTTATCAGGACCCCACCGGTCTCAGTCTGCCACCAAGTGTCCACTATGGGGCAGCGGCCGTCGCCGACCACTTCGTAGTACCACATCCAGGCTTCGGGGTTGATCGGTTCTCCAACTGTACCAAGAACGCGAAGCGATGTGCGGGAGGTTTCCTTAACCGGCCCGTCTCCCTCACGCATAAGCGCCCGGATAGCCGTGGGGGCCGTATAGAAAATACTGATGTTGTGCTTGTCGCAAACTCTCCAGAAGCGCGACATGTCCGGATAACCCGGCACCCCTTCAAACATCACAGTTGTGGCGCCGTTTGCAAGCGGTCCGTAGACGATGTAGCTGTGGCCGGTGACCCAGCCGACATCGGCCGTACACCAGTAGACCTCTCCTTCGTGGTAATCGAACACGTATTGGTGAGTTATCGAAGCGTAAACAAGATAGCCGCCGGTTGTGTGCAAAACCCCCTTGGGCTTTCCGGTCGAACCTGAGGTGTAGAGAATGAAAAGCGGGTCCTCGGCACCCATTTCCTCAGCCGTACAGTCATCGGAGACCTCCGCCGCGGCCTCATGATACCAGACGTCCCGCTCACCATCCCAAGGAATGTCCGCTCCAGTACGGCGCACTACCAATACCTTTTTTACGATCGAGTCCACAGCGTCGTCTTCAAGCGCCTTGTCCATGTTTACCTTAAGAGGCACCCTGCGAGTGCCGCGAAGCCCCTCGTCCGCCGTAATGACTATTTCCGATTCACAGTCAGAGATCCTTCCCCCAAGCGCCTGCGGCGAAAAACCTCCGAACACTACCGAATGAATGGCGCCGATACGCGCGCACGCAAGCATGGCGAAGGCAGCCTCGGGAATCATCGGCATGTATATGGTTACCCTGTCGCCCTTGCGAGCGCCGAGAGACTTAAGCACGTTAGCCATGCGGCAGACTTCACTTTTAAGTTCAGCGTAAGTGAACTTCCTGTCTTCACCGGGGTCATCCCCCTCCCATATGATTGCGATTTTGTCAGGGGTTTTCTCCGCGTGGCGATCGACACAGTTTGCCGACACGTTAAGGGTCCCGTCGTAGAACCACCTGATTGACACTTCTCCGGGACCGTAGCTTGTGTCCTTTACCTTGGTATAGGGCCTGATCCAGTCAATCCGCTGGCCATGGGCGCCCCAGAACCCCTCGGGATCCCTAACTGACTGACGGTACATCCAGTTATATTCGTCCCTGTTTATCAGGGCTCCTTCGGTAACAGCTTCTGAAGGTGGAAAAACTTTCGGTTTTGACATGAATTTCCTCCTGACTAATAAACTTCCATTGTGATTATCCCGAGTTTTAAAACCGCCGTGCTTGTACGAAAATTGCAAGGGACAAAATAGCCAAATCTTGGGGAACCGTAGAGGCAGTCATTTAATATTTAAGGGCTTTATATATCAAGCAGTTACGCTCGATCCTAGGCTTCAAGATGCTGAATCGTATTGTAACTCCTGTGCTTTGAATTGACAATGTCTGAACTAATTTATTCAAAATTCGGTCAATTTAATTGACTCTTTACACGCTCCTTGCAGATGCCTTGACCCCAGTGCGACAATCATTTAATTTGGTACCAACCGACCATTTCGAAGAAAATCAAGACATGTCTTGGCAAAGAATAAGCAGGTTCACTCTATGTCTCTTGCTCTTGTCCGCAACGGCATGCGGACAAGGGACAGACGATAACACGGACGTTAAAACCTCGAGCATGACCCCCGCTGACACGGACGACCGCCGCCCGTTCGAGGGGTCGGTCTTCATCGACGACGATGTGGACGGAGCTACCGCACTCCAGGAAAGCGACGCGTATGAACTCGATATAGACGGCGACCATGCGCCGGTCATCGAAAACGACACGCTGACCCTTACGGTATCGTACAGTGGCGGCTGTGAAACACACGATTTCACCCTCGTCACGGACGGCAGCTTCATGGGATCAGATCCCGTCCAGCTCATCGTCACCCTGACCCATGACGACAACGACGACACGTGCGAAGCGTACCCGACAGATCAGTATTCCTTTGACCTGACGTCCATAGAGACGCTGTATCAGGAAGCCTACGGGACAGACGAAGGTTCCATCATCCTGCGTCTGTGGCACTTGGGCCACCCAAGTGGTTCTATCGACGCCGACTTTCTCGACCTCGTCTACACTTTTGCGCCATGATTTTGATAAACCCGCTGCCCTCGGGCGTAATGGGAACGGACCTCTTACGACCATCCCCGGTCGATTAAATCCGCCACCAACGCTTCCAATTACCACATCCAAGCCGACCATTGTCGTTACCCATAACTCTCGGGTTCGGATGCGGTGGATTGAGAGCTTCTACAAAACTCCTTGGTAGCGCAGCAAGGTATCATTGAAAGTTTTTCCAAAGTCAAACCACCTATTTTGACAACCAGATGTGGTAACGGTTGTCAAAATAGAATTCTTAGAAAAAATTGCGGGAAACAAGCCTTTCTCTCAAGCGGTTTCCCGCGACAACACCCCGCCTCGCCTCAATGCGTCTTGTCTACCATGGAGTATCTTTTAAACAAGACCATCAGAAGCAACGCCAACGCGCCCAGAAACAGGCCGAACGCGCTGCCGCTATCACTTCCTCCAAGAGTGCAGCCTCCACCGCCTTCGGTATCCACCTCCCCGGTTTCCGTTTCTTCCAGCGGCGGAATGACGTTGTTGAGAGTGAAGATCAACCTTGCCATGCGCACGTCGGAGAACTTGCCCTGTCCCCTGAGACTTGTGATATCTCCCTGTGGACTGGTAGTGCTATTGCTCAGTGAAAATTCTTCCCCGTTCTCGGTTCCGGCGTCATAGGGAAACAGGTCTACTGTGTGAGAGGGTGGCCAGTCATCCGATCCATCCAGCAAAGACAGAGCAGAGACGCCCACAAACCAGTCCGGGCTGGGACCGATCATCGATAGAAGGGTAAACAGGGGATGAGTACGGCTGAACTCGACTTCAAATGTCCTCGTACCCATGGCAGAGGTACCGCTTTTCTTGACGATGGATCTTACAGCTCCTTCTTCGGCATTGCTGATTTCTGTCTCAAACGTACCCGTGATGCCAAGCTCCGCCACCCTCTCCACGCCAGCAGTGGCCATCTCACCCACTGCCCAGAAAGTCACATCGCTGTTGTGTACGGCGCCGATTAGCGTCGTGAAATGCGCACTGCCCACAACCCCGTCGGGCGTGCTGTCGGTGTTCCAGTTGCCTTCAAACGTTACCGTGTAGGTGGCCGATTCCGAGTCGGTCTGCGCGCGGGCCGGTCCCGCCGGCACGCCGAGTATGATGGTGGCAAGGAGGGAAAGGCCCATTGCGATGCGCCAAGGACCGCAAAAGATGCGGGAGAAGTTCAGTAGACGTGCGCGCTCCCGCATGCGGATACCGTCCCGACGCGGCGGAACGGACGTACCCGACAGTCTTCCTGACCTCAACGGAACCATTTCAGGTAAAATAGTACCTTGAACCTAGCATACTTTCGAACAAGGTGTCCCGCGGTTCCTCCATAAATTCTCGCTACATTCCTTGACAAAAACGCTCCCCGTATAAGATACTTAGAGGCGGGGTTGGTGGTGTTGAAATTGCTTCCACGCGGGAAGTGTAACGGGTGGTTTTTGTATATGGGCCTTTTATCTGAAACCTGGGAAAAGACATTCGGCGCGAGCGAAAGCGCCATGCTGCTTGAAACATTCGGCGCAAGAGACTTCTCGGAGCTTCGCCCCTCTCCGAAGCTTGATAGAGTAATATCAAAAACAATCGAGGGAGAAAACGTCACGCGCGGAGACGCACTCTACCTTGCGGAGCTTTTTCCCAAGGAAGTCCCTTTTCTTCTTCTGGCCGCATCGGCCATCAGGAACCGCTCGAAAGGAAAAACCGTAACTTACTCCAAGAATGTCTTCGTACCCCTTACCCAGCTCTGCAGGGACCGCTGCGGATACTGCACGTTCAAGATAGAGCCGGAAGAGGGAGAGCTGTTCATGACCCCGGAAGAGGTCGTCGACATGGCGAAAAAAGGAGCGAAGGCGGGATGCACGGAACTTCTTTTCGTCACGGGCGACAAGCCGGAACTCGCTTATCAGGTATACAGGGACGCACTCGGGGAAATCGGCTACGAAACGACGGCAGAGTACCTGATCGACATGGGAAAGACCGGACTTGAACACGGAATCTTCCCCCACACTAACCTCGGGCTCTCAACCCCTGAAGAACTCTCCGGGTTCAGAAAAAGCAACCCCAGCATGGGCCTCATGCTAGAGAACATAAGCGAGAGGCTGCTTAAGAAGGGAAATGCCCACCACGGCTGCGCCGACAAGGTCCCGAAGCTCAGGATGGAAACCATGGAGCACGCGGGTGAACTCAGCATTCCCTGGACAAGCGGCATACTGGTGGGAATCGGGGAAACGTTCGAGGAGAGAATCGACTCGCTTTACGCGCTGCTTGAACTCTCCCGCAGGCACGGTCACCTGCAGGAAATAATAATTCAGAACTTCAACCCCAAGGAAGGAATAAAGATGGAGGAATACCCTCCCGCCGATTTTCTCGAGATGCTGAAGACCGTCGCCATCTCGAGGCTCATATTCGGAGGGGATATGAACATACAGATCCCCCCTAACCTTAACAACAGGAATTTCACTTTTTACCTGACGGCCGGCATAAACGACCTGGGCGGCGTGTCGCCTCTCACCATAGACTACGTCAACCCCGAGGCTCCGTGGCCGCAGGTTGAGAGAATGGAAAGTGAGGTAAGAGCGCTGGGTTACGAACTTCGGGAGAGACTTCCCGTCTATCCCGAGTACATAGACGAGCGCTGGATAGACCCCTACGTTCTCGGTAAGGTAAGGGAGCGCGTTGATGAGAGGGGATATGTTCCCGCAAACTGAAAAATGGAAGACATAAGCAAAATAATAGACTCCATAGAGCAAAGAAGGCCCTTGGGCGTTGACGGGGTGATGTCGCGTATAAACGGCACGACGGGCCGCATAATCGAGGATGCGCTTTCGGGAAAGGAGATTTCGGTTGAAGACGGAATCCATCTTTTCAGCATAGAGGATACAGACGAGATATCCGCCCTAGCCCTCGCGGCCGATCGGATAAGAGAGGAAGATGTCGGGGATGTGGTTACTTACGTCGTTAACAGGAACATAAACTTCACTAACATATGCGATGTCTACTGCGGCTTCTGCAATTTTATGGCGGACGAGGGGGACGACAGGGCGTATTTCCTCTCCATGGACGAAGTCGCGGAGAGAACCGTTGAAGCCTGGGAGATAGGCGCAACGGAAGTATGCATGCAGGGCGGCATGCATCCCGAGATAGACGGCAATTTCTACATCGAGCTTATAAAGACGGTAAAAAAAGCCGTGCCCGAGATGCACACCCACGCTTTTTCCCCCTACGAGATCTACTACGGCGCAAAGACTCTCGGCATAGAGGAAGAGGACTTCATAAGAAGACTCAAGGATGTCGGTCACAACACTTTTCCCGGCACCGCGGCCGAGGTTCTGGTTGAAGAAGTAAGAAAAGTAATCGCTCCCAGGAAGATACCGACCGAGGTATGGATAAGGGTGGTCAAAAAAGCCCACAGGGAAGGAATGAGAACCACCTCGACCATAATGTACGGTCACCTCGACAAGCGCCATCACTGGGCCATACACCTTGGAATCCTGAGGGACATACAGAAAGAGACTGGAGGGTTCACGGAGTTCGTGCCGCTTCGGTTCATTCCCTGGAACACGAGGCTTTTTATTCACTCCAAGGGGAAGGTGAGAAAGGGACCGACCGATCTTGACCAGCTGAAGATGTACGCGGTCTCCCGAATGATGCTTCGGGGATGGATAAACAACATACAGGTCTCCTGGGTAAAGCAGGGACCCGAGTTCGCGCAGTTCTCTCTCACCGCCGGGGCAAACGATTTCGGGGGAACGCTCATGGAAGAGCAGATATCCCGTTTCGCCGGTGCAAGTTACGGGCAGTACTTCCCGCCCGAGGAGTTCAGAAAACTCACCAGAGAAATAGGCAGAATCCCGGCCGAACGCGACACGACCTACGGGATACTGAAAACGTTTGAAAACGGCAAGGCCTGAAGACTTTCTCTCCCGCGCGCAGTCTTTTGTCCCGAAACCCTCCGGCCGGCACTGGTTTCCATGGAGAAATCAAAAATCGAAGATCTGAGCAGGGCGATTGGCAGGCAGATCCGGGGCGAGATAAGAGAAAGCCTCGTTGACCGGGCCATCTACAGCACGGACGCAAGCAACTACAGAATCCTCCCCGAAGCGGTCGTAATTCCGAAAACCCCCCAGGACATAGAGATCACAATTTCCGAAGCCTCCGCCCGCAACATACCGGTCACGGTGCGCGGAGCCGGGACAAGCCTTGCGGGACAGGCGGTAGGAGAAGGAATAATCCTTGACCTGTCAAAGTACATGAACAGGGTGGTCGACGTGGACGCCGGAGGAAGGAAAGTCAGGGTGGAGCCCGGAATCTCGATCGACAACCTCAACAGAGACCTCTCGCCCCTGGGACTCATGTTCGGGCCGGACCCCTCAAGCGCAAGCGTCGCCACCGTAGGGGGAGCCGTCGCGAACAACGCTACGGGAGCTCACTCCATACTTTACGGAATGGCGGGCGATCACGTGATTTCCTCAAACGTCGTGCTGGCGGACGGGTCTTCTCTCGAGCTTTCCGGGGAAAACTACAAAAGACGCGGCGGAGGACCCGGCATTGCGGAAAGTCTTTTCGAAAAACTCGCCGCGCTTATAAAGGAAAGCGGGGAGCTTGTAAAAACCGATTTTCCAAAACACTGGAGAAGGGCTTCGGGGTATTCACTTAATTATTTTCTGGACGGGGAGTTCAATCCCGCGAAACTTCTTGCCTCCTCGGAAGGCACTCTGGCGGTCTCGACCGATTTTGAGCTTAACCTCGTTGAAAAACCCCTCTCAAGCGCGCTTTGCGTCATCCCGTTTCGTGAAATTCCGGAGGCAATGGACTCGGTCTTAGAAATTCTCTCCCACGGTCCCTCGGCGATAGAACTTATTGACGGAACCCTGATAGGTCTCGCGAGAAGAAAAAAAGGGTTCTCCCACGCCCTCTCCTTCATTGACGGAATCCCCGGGTCTATTCTGGTAGTCGAATTCCAGGGAGACGACGAAAGGCAGACCGGCGAGAGGGCGAAAGCCCTCGCAAAGTCCCTGAATTCCGCTTTTGCGCTGCTGGGACTCGAGGAGCAGAAAAAAGTCTGGGACGTAAGAAAGGCGGGGCTCGGAATCCTGATGAGCGACAGGGGCAACCGAAAACCTGTTCCTTGCATAGAAGACGTCTCGGTTCCCGCGGAGAATCTCGCCCGTTACACAAGGGACGTGATCTCGCTTCTTTCAGAGTTCGGACTCAAAGCCGCTTTCTACGGCCACGCAAGCGCAGGATGCCTGCACATAAGGCCCCTTCTCGACCTTCGGGAGCAGAAAGGAGTATCCGACATGACAGCCCTTTCAGAACGTACCCTCGAGCTTGTCCTTCGCCACTCGGGGGTAATGAGCGGCGAGCACGGAGACGGTCTCCAGAGAAGCTACCTTAACGAAAGGCTCTTCGGAGAGGGGCTTTACTCGGTGATGAAAGAACTAAAGGAGATATTTGATCCGCTGGGGGTGCTCAATCCGGGAAAAGTCGTCTGTGGGTCCGATTCTTCCCTTAGTCTCAGAATGAAGAAATCCGCTGGGGGTATCACCACCTCTCTTGACTGGTCCCGGGAGGGGGGTCTCGCCGCGGCAGCCGCGATGTGCAACGGCCAGGGGGTCTGCAGAAAGACCGCCGAGGGGATAATGTGTCCCTCCTACAGGGCGACTCTTGACGAAGGCGACACCACAAGGGCACGCGCCAACCTGCTCCGGGAACTTCTGCTGGGCCACATGGACGCAGACATGATCTATGACAAAGGATTCTACGATGTTTTCGATCTCTGCGTGGGATGCAAGGCGTGCCGTACCGAATGTCCTTCAGGGGTTGACGTCAGCAAGATGAAAACCGAGTTCCTGGCGCTCTACAAAAACAAAACCGGGTTTACGGCAAGGGACAGCCTGTTTGCCCGAGTGCACGAGATAAGTTCCGCGCGTAGCGCCCTTCCCCGCTTTTTAAACCGGGCGCTTGAGAGTTCTTTTTCCCGAGGGCTGCTTTCGCTCGCGGGAATTTCCCGAAGAAGATCTCTTCCCCCGATGGCCGAAGATACTTTCAGCGGGTGGTTCCGCAAAAGGAAAAGAGAACCCCGGAACGGAAAACAGGTGGTTTATTTCCACGACACGTGGTCTGAGTTTTTCTACCCAGAAATAGGAAAAGCCGTTGTCGGGGTGCTTGAGGGCCTTGGTTTCGAGGTGCTTCTGGAGAGACAAAGAGAATGCTGCGGGCGGCCGATGCTGAGTACCGGCATGGTGGAGAAAGCCAGGGAGAACGCGGTTCAAAACGTAAATGTCCTCTCAGATTACGCCAGAGGGAATATCCCTGTGATCTTTTCAGAACCCAGCTGCCTCTCTGCGTTTCGGGATGAATACGCCGACCTTCTTCCGGGTAACGAACCACTGAACGCGCTCCTTCCGAACATACACTCGGTCTGCGAATTTGTCTGCGCGCAAGGTGATAATTTCCTCGATCCCAACAAGCAAAGACGCGGAAGGATACTCGTTCACGGGCACTGCCACGAAAGATCCGTTGGCGATTTCGGAAAGACCCTGTCACTTCTTAACGACCTGGGATACGACGCGAGGTCAAGCGACGCTGGGTGCTGCGGCATGGCAGGGAGCTTCGGTTACGAAAAAGAGCACTACGAGGTATCGAAAGCCATGGGGGAGTGCGGTCTTTTCCCGAAAATAAGGAACTTGGGAAAATCGGAGAGGGTCTGCGTAACGGGCGTATCATGCCTCGAGCAGGTCTCCCATTTCACCGGGGCAGTTCCGGTTCACGTAGCCCTGCTTCTCGAAGAATGCATATCGGCTAAAGATACGAAATAACCATCTCCCGTCATAGAAGACACCCTTGCTTGCCGGTAAGATAAAGACCATGGGATTTCCGCAGATCATAGGACACGAACCCCAGAAGGAATTTCTTCGCAATTCGGTCCGCAAAAACCGGATCTCGCACGCATACCTTTTCTCAGGACCCGAGGGCGTAGGGAAGAAACTGGTCGCAACCGGTTTCGCGAAACTCATAAACTGCACCGAGGATGGAATGGAGAACCTTGATTGCGAATGCACCTCGTGCGTGAAAACCGAAAAAGGCCTTAACCCCGACGTTTTAGTGTTCGGATACCCGGGCGAGAAGACGATAAAAGTGGACCACGTTAGACAGGACATAGAGCGGCTGATACACCTGGCGCCCTATGAGAATCCCTACAAGGTCTTCATAATCGACGGCGCGCAGAGAATGAACTTCAACGCCCAGAACGCATTCCTGAAGACCCTCGAAGAACCGCCGCCTAATTCCGTCATAATCCTCATAACGACGCTCGCGGATCTGCTCATGCCGACTATAAGGTCAAGATGCCAGTCGGTGGTCTTCCAGCCCCTTGGGGCAGGACAGGTAAGAGAGTTTCTGGAAAAGGAAAAGCCCGGGGAGAATGACCCGGAGCTTGTCTCGAAAATATCGGGAGGGAGCATCTCAAGGGCGCTTGGTACCGATGAAGATTATCTTCGTAAAAGAATCGAATACATAGACTGCGTAATGGCCGTTAACGCCAAAAAACCCCTTACCCTTTTTGATTCCGTGGAGAGGATACAGAAAGACGTAAAAGGCGGAGGACCGCAGGAACTGAAAACGGTCTTTGACATTCTCTCGACATGGCTTAGGGATTCGCTGGTTCTTAAAACCTCCGGGAAAAAAGAGGAAATAGTAAACATCGACCTCATTGAGCAGCTAAGCGAATATTCAGAAAAAAGGGACGTACTTGAACTTCTGGGTAAATTCGCCGCTCTTGAGGAAACCATGGCGCGGATTTCAGAAAATAACGCGAACGTCGAGGTTTCTCTTGAGAACCTTCTCCTGAGGCTTGCTCTATAGCGATATCAATCCGCCTGAGGCTTCTTAATCTACTGATTCACCCGTTGTGGGCGGCACTTGAAACCACGCTTTATAATTCCATAACAAGCATCAAAATCCCTTGTCGAATATTAAAGATTGCATTTTTATTAACACTTGTCGTACTCTTAGGAATACCCTCAATGATTTAATCAAAAACTTAGCACAGGCGGAGGCGGAGGATGATACATGTACAAACTTATCTTAAGCATTGTAATTCTGCTGTCCGCTTCTCCACTGGCGTTTGCCGACGAGGCAGCCGATGAGAACGAAGCTTTAAGGCAACATATCGAATATCTGGAGCAAGAGCTGAAAAAAGCCCGGGAAGAACTCGCGGAGTCGGAATCTCGGACAGTTTCCCAGAAGCCTGAGGAATCGAAAAAAAGTCCGATTAGAATCGGCGGCGCCATGCGAGCGAACCACGCCTACGGCGATTACTCCGGGCGCAGGGGCGAGAACATCGGGGATTCCGACTTTGAACTCTTACGCCTTAACGCCGATCTCGAGTACAACAACGTTATAGGCAGAGTCGAATACCGGTATTACGACGACTACAGCATGATGCACACGGCATGGCTCGGATACGCATCGGACGGTTTCGGCACTCTCAAGGCGGGCATCGTTCGCGTTCCTTTCGGACCGGGACCTTGGGGCGTTTCGAACAGCTGGTTCTTCGATCAGCATTATTACCTCGGACTTGCAGACGACATGGATCTGGGAGTCAGGTGGACAAAACCCTTCGGCGACCTGACTGTTGACTTGGCCTACTATCTTCAGGACGAGGGACACTGGGACGGAAGCAGCCGCGACAGCGCCCGATACAGTTACGACCCCGTGAAGTGGAACAGCGGAGCCACATCAGAAGGGGATGTTACCGACTTCGGGGAAAACGGCTTTGAGGAAAAACACCAGTTCAACCTGCGCCTCATCTACGCGACCGAAAACATCGGAGATATCGGAATGTCCTTTCAGTACGGCAGGCTCGAGGGAACGAACGTCGATGACTCAGGCGCCGACCACCTAGCCGTCTCCGCCCACGCAGTGACCCCGCTTCGGGATTTCACGCTCCTCTCCCAGGTGTCCTACTACAAGTACGACATTACGGATGATACTCCCTGGGGAACCGGCGACCTTATTCCGATGGGAGCGTTTAATTTCGCCTGGCCCGTGGCGTCTGAGGCGTGGGTGCCTGCTCTTTCCCTTCGATACAACGGCCTTGAGGGTGCGGACATCCCGTGGCTTGACGGCGTCACGCCCTATGTCGAGTGGAGTTCCATCATAAAGGACGGGGGCGATCTCAACAACAGCTCGCTCTGGGTCTTCGGAGCGCTTTGGTACTGGGGCTCTCTGTATATTTACACGGACTTTGCGGTTTCCGACGGCAACTTCTTCGTCGGTGCCGAAGGAGATGACTACGGCAATATCTACGACGGAGTAAACGATTTCGGCGCGAGCGGAAACAACAGGTGGCACAAGCGCTTTAACGTCAACGTGGGCTACTATTTCACCCTTTACGAATAAAAGGACGCGGGAGGAGAGGGAATATAAATGGAAGATAATCACGGACACCCCGCCGGGGGGGATAATCTCAAGATATTTGGTCTGGATATAAACGCCCCGGTATTTGTGACTTCGGGGATCGTCACGCTCATTTTTGTAGTCGGGGCGCTGATTTTTCAGGAGAAAGCAACGGAAGTTCTGGGGACGCTTCGCGTATGGATTACCACCCAGTTTGACTGGCTTTTCATGAGTGCCTGCAACATATGCGCGCTGTTCTGTTTCTTTCTGATTTTATCCCCGCTCGGCAAAGTGCGCCTCGGCGGTCCGGACGCGGTTCCCCAGTACTCAAGAATCACCTGGTTCTCCATGATCTTTACGGCGGGAGTCGCCATTGGCCTGCTGTTCTACGGCGTACTGGAACCGCTCTATTATTTCCAGAATCCCCCTCTGGGAATCGATCCCTCCGACACCAAGGCGGCTCAAGCTATCAGTATATCCGCGGCAACCTTCCACTGGGGACTCTCCGCGTGGGCATTTTACGCAACAGCGGGCCTCGGCCTCGCGTTTTTCTGCTACAACAGGGGACTGCCTCTCACGATCCGTTCCGCATTCCACCCCCTTCTCGGCGAACGCGTATGGGGCTGGAGCGGACACCTTATAGACACGCTTGCCATATTCGCCACATTGTTCGGCCTCGCCACATCACTCGGTCTCGGCGCGAAGCAGGCCATGGCCGGCCTTAACTATCTGTTCGGAATTCCGGCAACCGAGCTGGCCCAGGTGGTGTTTGTAGTCGCAACCACTTCCCTTGCCACTGTTTCGGTGCTGAGCGGACTGAACGTGGGCATTAAACGCCTGAGCCAGTTCAATATCGCCCTTGCCCTGCTTCTGCTGCTGTTCGTTCTCATAGCGGGACCGACGCAGTATATATTTAACAGCTTCTTCGCGGGACTTGCGGACTATTTCGCCAAAGTCATACCTCTTAGCAACTGGATAGGGAGAGAGGATACGGATTTTCTGCATGGCTGGACAACTTTTTACTGGGCCTGGTGGATTTCATGGACGCCGTTTGTCGGAATGTTCATCGCCCGTATCTCAAGGGGGCGGACCGTCCGTGAATTTATTGTCTGCGTCCTTTTCCTGCCGGCGCTGTGCTCTCTGCTGTGGATGAGTGTTTTCGGCGGCACGGCCGTCCACCAGCTGCTGTTTGACGGCTACACGGGCGTGTCCCAGATAATCACGGAGTGGAAACCGGAACTTGCGCTGTTCAAAATGCTTGAAATGCTGCCGATGGCCCAACTGGTTTCATTTGCGAGCGTCGTTCTTCTTATAATCTTCTTCGTTACGTCATCGGATTCCGGTTCGCTTGTCATCGACATCACGTCAGCCGGCGGAAAGCTTGAACCTCCCGCGGCCCAGCGCGTGTTCTGGTGCAGCCTTGAGGGCGCAGTCGCCATCGCCCTGCTTCTCGGCGGAGGGCTGAAATCATTGCAGGCGGCTTCAATCACGGCCGGACTTCCGTTTTCGATCCTGCTCATCCTGATGACGGTTAGTATATGGAAGGGACTCAGAGACGAGACCCGCTAACAGAAACAAGGTTTTCAGCGCAAATGCGGTAGTTCAGCGTCGGTTTCCATGAGATGAAACGAGAGAAAAAACCGTCACGTGCATCAAGCATTTACAAGGGACGTTCCTACTGGCGCGGACGGGACAATATCAGGATATTCGGGCTTGACCTCCACGTGAGGTCATTCCTTGTTTCCGCGCTTGTCATCGTCATCTTCATTGCCGCCGGGACGATCTTTCAGGAAAAAACGGCCGAGATCTTCGCAGACGCACGCCACTGGGTCGTCACGCGATTCCACTGGTTGTTCATGAGCGTAGCCAACGTCATACTGGTTTTCTGCCTGCTGCTGATCTTCTCCCCGCTTGCCAAGGTACGTCTGGGCGGCCGGGACGCGAAACCGGACTACTCGTACCCAAGCTGGTTCGCCATGATCTTTTCGACGTCGGTAAGCGCAGGATTCCTGTTTTTCGGGGTGGTTGAACCGGTACATCATTTTCAGAATCCCCCGCTCGGCATCGACCCTTCCGACACCAAAACCGCTTTTGCCGTGGGCATGGCTGGGGCTATTTTTCACTGGGGACTCCACGGATGGGCGATATTCGCCGTCGTGGGCCTGTCAATGGCTCTTTTCTCCTACAACATGGGCATGCCGTTTTCCCTGCGTTCGGTGTTCTATCCCGTTTTAGGCAACCGCGTGTGGGGCTGGAGCGGGCACCTGATCGAAGCGCTGGCGGTATTCTCCACACTGTTCGGCATTGCAGTCTCGATCGGCCTCGGAACCGAGCTGATAACCGGCGGAATTGATTACCTGTTCTCGATTCCCCCGACCGATCTCCTCAAGGTGGTGCTGATCGCCTTGGTGGTGCTGACGGCGATGACGGCCCTGCTGACCGGGATAAATACCGGAATCGGCCTCCTGAGCCGAATCAACATAATCCTCGCGGTATCACTTATGCTGTTCATCATTGCGGCCGGACCGACGCTTGACATCCTCCGCCACTGCCTGGACTCAACCACCACTTATATCATGAGCATAACGTCCCTCAGCATCTGGACAGGACGCGAGGACGTGGATTTTCTGCACGAATGGACCATCTTTTACTGGGCCTGGTGGTTCTGCTACGCGCCGTTTGTCGGAATGTTCATCGCCCGCATTTCCAAAGGCAGAACCGTACGCGAGTTTCTGTTTTTCGTGCTCATACTGCCGACCATTTTCTGCGTGCTCTGGATGAACGCCTTCGGAGGCACGGCTGTTCACCAGTTTCTGATCGACGGTTACACCGGGGTGACAGAAACGGTCGCTACGGGGCTTCATGGACTCGCTTTGTTCAAACTGCTGGAGACGTTTCCGCTGACACAGGTGTTCAGTCTTGTGAGCATCGTCATGTTATTTTCTTTTCTCGTCGTCTCGCTTGATTCCGGGTCTCTGGCCGTTGATTCCATAACAGCCGGGGGGAAGCTCAACACGCCCGTGCGGCAACGCGAGTTCTGGTGCTTTATAGGAGGACTGATCCCCGCCGTGCTGATGCTCGCAGGCGGATTGGGGTCATTTCAGGCCGCAGTTATCGTTGCAAGCCTTCCGCTTGCCGTTTTGTTCGTCGTGATGCTTTTCGGTATCTGGACGGGACTTCGCCGCGAGTTGCGCCACCCACATCATCCGAGACAGCCATCCCGCAAAGACACCGGTTGAGGAAACCCCAGCAACCGCAAACGACGGACTGCCGACACGGGCACAAGATGTTTTGAATATCACCTTGGAATCAGAACTGGTATTGAAGCTGAACATTAGGGATTCTCTTGGGAAGATTGTGCTTAGGGTTTCCCGATAGAGATATCAATACGAACTGAATGCATCTTGCAAAACTTGTTTTTTAGCATCAACTGATGTATAATTCGATGCAAACAAGGTTACAATTCAGCAATTAAACATGGAGCACTAAAGATGAGAACAACATTGAATATAGACGATGAATTGCTGGCCCGAGCACAAGACATCACAAATATTACCTCAAAACCGAAGCTGATCAGGGAAGCTTTAAAAGCTTTGGTTGAGAGGGAGAGTGCGCGGCAACTTGCCAAGCTGGGTGGCAGTCAGCCTGGGCTTCGATCCATTCCGCGTCGCCGTTTTAACAATGATTCTAATTGATACTTCGGTATGGATTGAACATTTGAGCAAGGGCGGCAGAATTATTGAGGACCTGCTCAAAACCAGCAAGGCACTTATTCACCCTTTCGTTATCGGTGAGATTGCCTGCGGCAATCTTGCTGACCGTGCTGAAATTCTTTCATTGCTTAATGATTTGCCCACTCTGCCCGTTGCTGCAGAATCCTCAGTGTTATATTTCATTGAGCAGAATCAGTTGATGGGCCTCGGCATTGGTTATATTGACGCTCACCTGCTGACCGCTACGGCTTTGGAACCGCCGACGCGATTATTGACTCTGGACAAACGCCTCAAAGCAGCCGCGGAAGCCTTGAATTTGTCGTATTAGGCAAATCCGCCTCTAACCAAGACCATTCCATGCTCTATGGGGTCATTTCATACAAAGAATAATTGAAATACTGTTTGGTTATGTTTTATTAATCGCAATACCGACTCTCCTTCAAGGAATTACGAAAGCATATGGGAAAAAAGCCGTTCTACGTAACAACACCTATTTACTACGTAAACGACGTGCCGCACATCGGTCACGCCTACACGACCATAGCCGCGGATACCGTAGCCAGATACAAGGCTGCAACGGGACATGATGTCTACTTTCTCACGGGGACTGACGAACACGGGAGAAAAATAGAACAGGCTGCCCAGGCGGGTGGGGAAACTCCCATAGAACTTGCCGACAGGGTGGTAGTGAAGTTTCAGGACCTGTGGAAAGTTCTGGGTATCTCGAACACCGACTTCATAAGAACCACGGAACCGCGCCACTACGATGCGGTTGCCGAGATCTGGAAGTTAGTAGAAAGAAACGGGGATGTATACCTTGACGAGTACGAGGGGTGGTACGACGTAAGAAACGAGGCTTTCATAACCGAAACCCAGCTTGAAGAGATAATGAAGCTTCCTGAAGCAAGCCGCCCTCACCTGGAAAAAATAAAAGAGGAAAGCTACTTTTTCAGGCTCTCTCGTTACCAGGAGCCTCTTCTGCGTCACTACAGCGAGCACCCCGAGTTCATAAAGCCCGATTACAGAAGAAATGAGGTCGTAAGTTTCGTCGAGGGCGGGCTCAGGGACCTAAGCGTAAGCAGGACGAACTTCTCATGGGGAATTCCTGTTCCCGACGCCGAGGGACACGTGATCTACGTATGGTTCGACGCTCTCACGAATTACATGACATCTCTTGGTTTTCCTGAAAAAACGGAGAGCTTTGAGAAATTCTGGCCGGCGGACATACATCTTGTGGGAAAAGACATCCTCAGGTTCCACGCGGTCTACTGGCCCGCGTTTTTGATGTCGGCGGGACTCCCGCTTCCGAAGACAGTCTTCGCCCATGGGTGGTGGACGGTAGAAGGGGAGAAGATGTCGAAGTCTCTGGGAAATGTGATTGATCCCTACCAGGTTGTGGAGGAGTTCGGTTCCGAGATCTTCCGCTATTTTCTGCTTCGTGAAATACCTTTCGGGCAGGACGGGGACTACTCCAGAAAATCGCTTGTAAGCCGCGTGAACGGAGAACTCGTGAACGGACTCGGAAATCTTGTGAGCCGTTCGCTCGGGATGATAGAGAGATACCTCGGGGGTGTTGTTCCGGAGCCCGCTGAGTTATCGGAAAGTGAGAAGGAAATAGAGAATTTCTACCGAGAGACGGCAGAACAAGTCCACTCTGATCTTGAGGAGCTCGCCTTTAACAGGGCGCTTTCCCGCATATGGGAGTTCATAGCGCTTGTAAACCGCTACGTTGATAACACGACGCCCTGGAAACTTGCTAAGCAGGAAGAACAAGGCAAACGGCTCGAAACAGTGCTTTGGACGCTTGCTGAGAGCATCAGGGTGATTTCCCTCCTTGCCTACCCGTTCCTGCCGGAAACCGCCCGCGATATCCGAGAGAAAATTGGTCTTTCTCCCGAACTCGGCGCCGAGGATGCGGACTGGGGAGGTACGAAACCCGGAACGGCAATAAAGAAGGGAGAAAATCTTTTCACGAGGGTAAAAGAAAAAGACGTAGAGGTCAAATCGCGATGACCAAGGCAGGCTGAAGTGCCGTCCGCCGAGTCGTAACATATAAATCCGTACACGTAAAAAGTTTGTGGCGTTTCTCTCATATTCTCAATTGCAAAACGCCGGAAAATGTGATTGTATTTAAAATTAGAATAAGGAGAGTTTTTCAAATATTTGATTCCGTCCTTAAATTCAAAACACCCTACTCTAAGGAGGTACTTGGTATGAGAGTGATAAATTTTTTAGTGATTATGGCCGTACTGTTTTCATTCACAGTCATGGCTGATGCTGGCACCCTTGAAGATGTAAAAACGCGGGGCAAGCTTAATTGTATTGTTTCATCGGGCTTGGCCGGATTCGCATCTCCGGACGAAAAAGGCAACTGGCAGGGTTTTGATGTCGATTTCTGCCGCGCCGTAGCCGCTGCCGTGCTGGGAAGCGGGGACAAAGTGAAATTTGTACCGACTACGAATAAAACGCGGTTTACCCAGCTAAATGCTGGTGAAGGCGACATACTGTTCCGCAACACCACCGAAACGCTGAGTCGTGACGCTGACCTGAAACTGACCTTCCTGCCCATTAACTACTATGATGGTCAGGGCTTTTTAACACGCAAAAGTCTTGGGGTAACGTCAGCAAAACAGCTGGCCGGAGCTTCGGTGTGCATCCAGACCGGCACCACCACGGAACTTAACCTGGCGGATTACTTCAGAGCCAACAAAATGAAGTACGAGCCTGTCAATACCGAAACCAATGAAGAAAGCATCGTCGCATACGAAAGCAAAAGATGCGACGTGTACACAACCGACGCGTCGGCTTTAGCCTCTACGCGAGCGGCGCTGAAAAATCCTTCAGAGCATGTGATTCTTCCCGAAATCATTTCAAAGGAACCCCTGGGCGGCGCAGTGCGCCACGGCGATGACCGTTGGGCTGATATCGGAAAGTGGGTGGTTAACGCGCTGATTATCGCAGAAGAGATGGGCATCACCCAGAAAAACGTCAAGGAACTCGCTAAGAAGTCTGGAAATAATCCGGGTATGAACCGTTTTCTAGGCACCGAAGGCAGCATGGGCGAAATGCTCGGTCTTGACAAGAAGTGGGCCGTTAACGCAATTTTAGCCGTAGGCAACTACGGGGAGATATTCGAAAGGCATCTGGGGCCCAAGACTCCTCTAGCGCTTGAAAGGGGGCTTAACGCTTCCTGGAAAGCAGGGGGAATTTTGTACGCAGCGCCCATTCGCTGATCGTGAGTAAACGTCAATAATGATTCAAGCCGCAGCCGCAGCACGAATGTGATGGATCCAAAAGCTTCACTGTCTCGATTGTGGAGGGATGAGCATTCCCGATCCGTTATTATTCAGGTCCTCGCAGTCGTGCTGATCTTCGGCTTGTTCGCCTACCTAGTAAGAAATGCCATTGTCAATCTTGAAGCAATAGGCAAAGGGTTTAGTTTCGGCTATCTGCAGGAGCCCGCAAGCTACGATATAAATCAGCATCTAATAGAATACACGTCCCGTTCCACTCACTTCCGCGCAATGCTGGTTGGAATTCTAAATACCCTTCTGGTGGCGGTAAGCGGCATAGTTCTGGCAACGGTTCTTGGATTCTCGCTGGGCGTTCTGCGGCTGTCGAAAAACCTGCTGGCAAGCAAGCTTGCCCACATCTATATTGATTACGTAAGGAATGTACCCGTACTGCTCCACATACTCCTTGTATACGGGATCATAGTTAATACGCTTCCCGTGCCCAGAGAGGCGCAAAGTCTCGGCGATATCGCGTTTCTGACTAATCGCGGCTTTTTTCTTCCCAAACCGATTTTTGAACCTCTGTTTCTGGTGATTCTGGGCCTGTTCGCCGCGGGAATTGTTTTCACAATATGGTTCCGCAGATATGCGGCGGATATACAGAGAAAAACGGGAGAGCACTACCCGGTGTTCTGGATATCGCTGGGGGCCGTGCTGGGAATTCCGTTTATCTCCTATTTTCTGATAGGTGGTCCGATCACGTTTGAGATACCCGCGCTGACGGGATTTAACTTTAGCGGAGGCATGGTGGTCAGGCCTGAATTCACCGCACTCTGGATTGCGCTTTCCCTGTATACGGCCGCGTTTATCGCCGAGATAGTAAGGGCCGGCATCATCTCCGTCAATTACGGGCAGACCGAAGCGTCCCTGGCCCTCGGGATAAACCACGGCAGAACGCTTAATCTGGTCGTGATTCCCCAGGCGCTGAGGGTGATAGTACCGCCGCTTACCTCGCAATATCTTAACCTTGCCAAGAATTCATCTCTGGCCATCGCGATCGGCTACATGGATATAGTCGCCACCATCGGCGGCATTACGCTTAACCAGACGGGCAGGGAAATGGAATGCATGATTATCGTGCTGTTGCTGTATCTCTTATTATCCCTGCTGATATCTTTCGCGATGAACATCTACAACAAACGAATCAGGCTGGTTGAACGTTAGGAGGAAATAGTTATAAACCAAAAAAACTACAGAGTTGGAGAACACCCCGATCTTCCGCCGCCTCGTAACGTAATAGGGATCTACGCCTGGACAAGAAAAAATTTCTTCTCAAGTGCCACAAACATAGTCTTAACGCTTCTGGCGTTCTGGTTCCTGATTGAAACCGTTCCCGCGCTTGTGGACTGGCTGTTTCTCGACGCAGCATTTACCGGGGGAAGCAGAGATGAATGCAGCGCCAAGGCTGGCGGTGCGTGCTGGGCAGTGATAGGTGAACGTCTTAACCTGTTCACCTACGGTTTTTACCCGGCCGCTGAGCGCTGGCGGGTGAATCTTTCACTTGTCCTGCTGATTTTCACTCTCTTTCCGATACTCTTTGAAAAAGCGCCTTATCGCAAATACGCTCTTCATATCGCGGTAGCCTTCCCATTCGTCACCGCATGGCTTCTGGTCGGAGGACTGGGTCTTACACCTGTCGAAACCGACCAGTTCGGCGGTTTCATGCTTACCCTGGTCATCGGGATAACCGGCATCGGGTTTTCATTGCCGATCGGGATTCTGCTGGCTCTGGGTCGTCAGTCGAAGCTCCCCGCCATCCAGATATTTTCAATAGGCTTCATTGAGTTTATCCGCGGAGTACCGTTGATTACTCTTCTGTTCGTAGCTTCGACGATGCTTAATTATTTCCTCCCTCCGGGAGTGACTTTCGATCTTCTGCTGCGCGTACTGATTATGGTTACCCTTTTCGCGTCGGCATACATGGCGGAAGTTATCCGTGGAGGTCTGCAGGCAATACCGAAAGGACAGTTCGAAGCCGCGGATTCAATGGGGCTTCACTACTGGTCCGCCATGAGGCTGATCGTATTGCCCCAGGCGATTAAGATTTCCATACCCGGCATAGTGAACACTTTTATCGGACTATACAAGGATACGACACTGGTAATTATTATCGGACTTCTGGATCCGCTTGGAATAGGCAGGGCGTCTCTCGCAGATACAAGGTGGACGGGGCTCTCCACCGAGGTTTATCTGTTCGTGGCAATATTCTTTTTTATCTCTTGTTTTGGGATGGCAAGATATTCACAGCACCTTGAAAAAAAACTGGAAACCGATCATAAAAGATAAGGAGCATGGCACAAATGACCCAAAAACCTGAATCAGCGAATGAGAAAACAAAATCGGCCGCGGGGAACTATGCGGTAACAATGCGGGATGTGCACAAATGGTACGGCAAGTTCCATGTGCTTAAAAACATCAATCTTAATGTCGAAGTCGGGGAAAAAATCGTTATATGCGGCCCATCGGGTTCGGGAAAATCAACATTAATCAGATGCATCAACCGGCTGGAGGAACACCAGCAGGGAGAAATCTTCGTTGAGGGAATAGAATTGTCCCATGATATCAAGAACATCGAGACCATTCGGCGCGAGGTGGGCATGGTCTTTCAGCATTTCAACCTGTTTCCGCATCTGACGGTGCTTGAGAACTGTACCCTTGCCCCCATATGGGTCCGCAAAATGCCTCTTGCGGAGGCAAACGCAATTGCCATGCAATACCTGGAAAGAGTCAAGATACCCGAGCAGGCGGACAAGTACCCGGGTCAGCTCTCCGGGGGCCAGCAGCAGCGCGTGGCGATAGCGCGAAGTCTCTGCATGAAACCCCGGATACTGCTGTTTGACGAACCCACATCGGCACTTGACCCCGAAATGATCAAGGAAGTGCTAGATGTGATGATTCAACTGGCAAGCGAAGGGATCACCATGATATGCGTGACCCATGAAATGGGATTCGCAAGAACTGTCGGCGACCGCGTTATCTTCATGGACAACGGAGAAATAATTGAGGAGAACAACCCCGATGACTTTTTCCTGAACCCGCAGCATGAAAGAACGAAGCTGTTTTTAAGCCAGATACTGAATCACTGATGGAGAATATGATTATTTTACATAAGGGAGGGGGCAGAAATCTGATTCCATCCTTAAATTCAAGACATTTTATCCTGCTTAAGAAGATAGTGGATATGAGAGCAACGAAGTTTCTGGCAATTATTGCCGTACTGTTTTCATTCACAGTCATGGCTGATGCTGGCACCCTTGAAGATGTAAAAGCACGAGGGAAGCTTAACTGTATTGTTTCATCGGGCTTGGCCGGATTCGCGTCTCCGGACGGAGAAGGCGGCTGGCAGGGCTTTGATGTCGATTTCTGCCGCGCCGTAGCCGCTGCCGTGCTGGGAAGCGGGGACAAGGTGAATTTCGTACCGTCTACGAATAGAACGCGTTTCGCCCAGCTAAATGCTGGCGAAGGCGACATACTGTTCCGCAACACCACCGAAACGCTGAGTCGTGACGCTGACCTGAGACTGACCTTCCTGCCCGTTAACTACTATGATGGTCAGGGCTTTTTAATCCGCAGAAGTCTTGGGGTAACGTCAGCAAAACAGCTGGCCGGAGCTTCAGTGTGCGTTCAGGTCGGCACCACCACGGAACTTAACTTGTCGGATTACTTCAGATTCAACAAAATGAAGTACGAGCATCTCAATACCGGAACCAACGCAGAGAGCATCATCATGTATGAAAGCAAAAGATGCAACGTGTACACAACCGACGCATCGGCTTTGGCCTCTACGCGGGCGGCGCTGAAAAATCCTTCAGAGCATGTGATTCTTCCCGAAATCATTTCAAAGGAACCCCTGGGCGGCGCAGTGCGCCACGGCGATGACCGTTGGGCTGATATCGGAAAGTGGGTGGTTAACGCGCTGATTATCGCAGAAGAGATGGGCATCACCCAGAAAAACGTCAAGGAACTCGCTAAGAAGTCTGGAAATAATCCGGGTATGAACCGTTTTCTAGGCACCGAAGGCAGCATGGGCGAAATGCTCGGTCTTGACAAGAAGTGGGCCGTTAACGCAATCTCAGCCGTAGGCAACTACGGGGAGATATTCGAAAGGCATCTGGGGCCCAAGACTCCTCTAGCGCTTGAAAGGGGGCTTAACGCTTCCTGGAAAGCAGGGGGAATTTTGTACGCAGCGCCCATTCGCTGATCGTGAGTAAAGCCGTTCCGACTTCGACGGTTTGGAATTGCAACATACCGATATCACTAATTCTTATTTTGCTGCTAGCCGCATTTTTGGGAACCTCGAGAATCGGATGCTGGACACCCTGTTTTGGAGGTGGGAATTGCCAACGATTCAGCATTGCGTATTTTTTGCTTAATACCTTGGAATAACAGATTTTTAATAGCTAACCTTGCAATCAGCGACCCTCTAACCTTGCAATCAGCGATAGCTTAAGGAGTATGATCATGGGCGGCAAAACCGAACGTGCACCGCTTTCGTTAAGGTTGAGCTCTTAGAAAAATTGAGACACTCGCGGTCTATCCGAAATTGTCCTCGCCCCGCCGCTCAAGCACCTGGGCGAGCCAGTCCGGGTCCATCTCCGGCACCGAAGACAGAAGCAGGTCCGTATAGCGATGGTGAGGCGGCGTGAACATCTCGTGTTTGGGCCCCTGCTCCACCACCCTGCCTTCTTTCATCACGACCACTTCGTCAGCGATGGAGCGTACCATCGCCAGATCATGCGTTATAAACAGATAGGCCAGATTCATATCTCTCTGGAACCTGTCGAGCATTTTCAGGATTTCCCCGGCAACGAGCTGGTCCAGAGCACTCGTGATCTCGTCACAGATAATGAAGGCAGGCTCGGCCGCCAAGGCCCTTGCAATTCCCACCCGTTGCTTCTGACCGCCTGAGAGTTCCGGCGGAAACCGGTTATAGAACAGTGACGGATCAAGCTCGAGGAGGTCCAGCAGCTCGTCAACGCGGCTTTTGAGCGCCGTTCCCCTCAGGCCGCCGTAGAACCGCGCGGGGCGGCCGATTATCTCACCGACCCTGATCCTGGGGTTAAGCGCGGTATCGGCCATCTGGTAAATCATCTGAACCTGCCTGAGCTGATCTACGCTGCGATTTCTGTAGCTTTTCGCCAGTTCTTCGCCGTTTAGCAGAATGCGTCCCTCAAACGGCTGGAGCAGTCCCGTAATACATCGGGCCGCCGTGGATTTGCCGGAACCCGACTCGCCTACCAGCGCGACGGTCATTCCGGCATGAATGTCAAACGATACGTCTTCCAGCACCTTGGTCTCGCCGTATCCGGCGCCTACGCCCTCAACCGACACGACCGGCGCTGCACTGCCGTCCGCAGGCCGGTCTTTCTGGGAGTGCGTGAGATTTCTTACCGACCACAGAGACTTGGTGTAATCGTCCCGGGGAGATTCCAGCATTGTTCTGGTATCGGCCTCCTCGACTTCCTCTCCCTTGAGCAGAACCTTGATCACGTCGGCCATCTGGGCCACGACGGCCAGGTCATGGGATATGTAGATTACGGCCGTGGCGAACCGCCTGACGATATAGCGTATGGCCGCAAGAACCTCGATCTGAGTGGTGACGTCAAGAGCCGTGGTAGGTTCGTCAAAGATGATGAGATCGGGGCGGCAGGCCATGGCCATGGCCGTCATCGCCCTCTGCAGCTGACCGCCGGAAACCTGATGAGGGTAGCGAAAGCCTATCCCCTCGGGGTCGGGCAGGTGCAGACGTCTGTACATCTCCACGGCATCCTCCCGGCTTTCCTCGCGGCTTCTCATGCGGTGGTGAACCGGGGCTTCGGTGTACTGGTCAACGAGCCTGTGCGCCGGATTGAACGATGCCGCCGCGGACTGCGCCACGTAAGCTATGCGCGAACCGCGAAGAACGCGCAGGTCCGATTCCGCGGTGGTGGTCAGCTCCAGGCCGTCAAACTCCACGGAGCCTCCCGAAATGCGGCATCCGTCACGCGTAAAACCCATGGCGGCAAGGCCGATGGTGGATTTGCCCGCGCCGGATTCACCGATGAGCCCCAGGACCTGTCCCCGGTCGAGATCCAGATCGACTCCGCGCACGATTTCATTCCACTTCCCGCCCGCAAAACCTTCCACCCGAAGACCCCTTATTCTGAGAAGCTGATGTTTTCTGTTTTCCGTCGTCGTCATTCTCGGCTACTCCTTCAGTCCCGATGAGCGCATCAGCACCCAGTCCACCACGAAGTTGACGGCTACCGTAAGTAGCGCAATGGCCGCGGCGGGGATAAGGGGCGTAATCTCACCGAACGATATAAGGGTCGCATTTTCCCGCACCATGGAACCCCAGTCGGCGGCCGGGGGCTGAATGCCAAGACCCAGAAACGACAGGCCGGCAAGCAGCAGGAAAACGAAACAGAACTCAAGGCCGAATTCCGCAACAAGAGGGGACGTGGAATTCGGCAGAACCTCTCTTCGAATGAGATGCCACATCCCTTCCCCACGCAGGCGCGCCGCCTCGAAATAATCCATCACCACCACGTTTCCCGCAACGGCGCGCGTCAGGCGGAATACCCTGGGAGAATAAATTACCGCGATGATTATCACCAGCATCGTCAGGTTGGAGCCGAAGATGCTCAGCAGCAGCAAGGCGAATATGAGCGACGGAACCGACATCACAACATCCGCGGCGCGCCCCATGAACTGGTCGAACCAGCCTCCTCTGACGGCGGAAACCAGTCCCAGGAGAACGCCCGCTAGAAACGCGAGCAGGGTAGCGGCTAGCGCCAAGCCTACGGTATTTCTGGCCCCGTAGACAATCCGGCTGAACATGTCCCTTCCCAGCTGATCCGCCCCCAGCAGCATTTCCTCGCTCATCGGCGCAAACGCCTGACCCACGATCTCGGCCTCCCCGTAGGGAGCGATCACCGGAGCGAAGATCCCGGCAATGGCGTAAGTCCCTATGACGAACAGCCCGAAACTGGCCGTAAGCGGGGCCGTGCGCATGGCTTCCGCGCTCTTTGGGGGCAGCACGGTCGCGAGGAACTCCCGGAAGGCGTACGCGGTGCCAGCGCAGAGGATGAGAACCACCGCTATGACGGTCACCGTCCGCAGAGCCGTTTCACCCCCTATGATTCCCATGATGAAAGAGGCCAGAGTGAGGGAGAAGAGCACGAGGAACGCCCCGCGCTTCTTCAGGTAGGCGGCAAGGCAGGATGCCCCGATCAGCATGGCGTAGTAGACGATCACGAATACGTTCATATCACGGTCTCACTTCGGGTGGCGCAGGCGCGGATTGGTAAGAATGGTTCCCACGTCCGCCGCAAGGTTCAGCAGTATGAACGTCGCGGCGAATACAAGACAGCAGGCCTGCACCACCGGAAAATCACGCTTGGTCACGCTGTCCACCAGCAGCTGCCCTATCCCCGGATAGACGAACACCACCTCAACCAGCACCACGCCGGTAATCAGGTAGGCGAGATTCAAGGCTACGACGTTAATTATCGGCGCCCATGAATTGGGCAGCGCATGTCTTGCGACGACTTTCCATTCCGGAATTCCCTTCAGGCGCGCCATCTCTATATAAGGAGAGGACAGCAGGCTGATTATGGCCGCGCGGGTCATGCGCATCATGTGGGCCACCACCACGAGCACCATAGTCAGCGCGGGGAGGAACATGCGATGAAGCTTTTCCCAAAGAACCATATCTTCGTCCAGCCTCGCGATGGAATGGAAGTAGCCGGTATTCACCGCAAGGTAGAGAATCAGTATGTAGCCGAGGAAGAACTCGGGAGATGAAATGGAAATCAGGGTGCCCACGTTGGAAATCCTGTCAAACAGCGAATTCCTGAAAAGGGCCGCCAGAACGCCCAGAAAGATCGCCAGGGGCACGGCGATTACCGCAGCATAAAGAGCCAGAAGCAGCGTGTTCACGAACCTCGGCCCGATCGTTTCGGCTACGGGAGCCCCGGTTATCAGGGAGGATCCGAAATCGCCGGAGAGAGATCCCGAGAGCCATTCGACGTAACGTGCGGCGGCAGGGCGGTCTAGACCCAGTTGATCGCGCATGGCGGCGACGGTTTCTTCGGTAGCTCCCTGACCGAGCACGGCCTGCGCCACGTCGCCCGGCAGGAATTCCACCGCGCCGAAGATAAGCACCGAGACGACGAGCAGGGTCGCAAGTCCAAGCCCCAGCCGCTTGAGAACAATGCCTAGAACGTCGTCCATGGGAATAACACTCCTTTCGAACCCGCGGGGAAAACCCCGATCAGATCCGCCCCCGCTGTTAGCATACCACAACAGGAAAAAGGCGGCAGGAGCGGAGCGGGCAAGAGAAACTGCGGATACTCGGCGTCAGTTCGCGAACCACCAGCGGCTTGCGCCTCTCGCGCCGTCAATCTGCCAACTGCCGGCAAGATCTGGCCCGTGCCGAACTTTCTTGTTGCGCGCGTAGACGAAGTTGGCAAACATGGGGAGGATAGTCCCGCCGTCGTCGCGCGCCAGTTGCTGCATCTCGCGGTACATCGCCGTGCGCTTTGCCTGATCCAGTTCGGCCTTGGCCAGCAGCAGCAGTTCGTTAAAACGCTTGTTCTTCCATCGGCTTTCATTCCACGCGGCGTCGTCCTTGTAGGCCAGCGTGAACATGACGTCGGGAGTCGGCCGCGCGCCCCAGTGCACTACGCAGAACGGTTTTTTGAGCCACACGTTTGAATAATAGCCGTCGCTCGGCTCGCGCACCACGTTAATCTCGATTCCGGCGGCCTTGGCCTGCTGAGCGAACAGCACGCACATGTCAACCGCCCCCGAGTAAACGGTATCGGCAACAGAGAGATTCACCTTGAGCTTTTCCCTGCCGGCCTTCTTGAGCAGCGCCCTGGCCCGCTCGGGATCATACTCGCGCTGCGGCAGGTCCGCCCAGTAGGGCATGTTCGGCGAAACGTGGGCGTCATTGCCGGGAATCGCCATGCCGAACGCGATCTTCTGGATGATTTCCTCGCGGTCGATAGCAAGCTTCATGGCGTTCCTCACGTTGACGTCGTCAAACGGCGCAGTGTCGCAGAACATCGGCATCGTGAGCGCCGAGCCGCTGGGAACGTTATCTATCTCGATATTCTTGTTGCGCCGGAGCAGGTTCAGGGTCTTGAGTTCAATCTGCGTAACGGCATCCACCTCGTCGGTGACCAGCGCTATCTCGCGTGCGTTGGGGTCGTTCAGAACCGTGAGTTCAACCTTATCGAAGTAGGCACCTTCCAGGTGCCATCCGTCATGGCGCACGAGCTTCGTGCCGATGCCGGGGCGGTGACTGACTATCTTGTAGGAACCGGCGCCGTCGCCCGACTGCCAGTCGACGGTGCCGTCGGCGTTGGCCGGCAGCATGGCCAGGTGGTAGTCGGTCATCAGCCAGGGCAGGTCCGCGTTGCCGCTTTCCAGTTTCACCGTAATGGAGTGAGGGCTGTTCTTTACGATTTCCCTTACGTCCTTGAGCAGGGCCGCGGCCGCCGAGGTGGTCTTGTCGCCGCGATGATGGTTAAGAGAGGCGATGGCGTCATCCGCGGTAAAGGGTCTGCCGCTGTGAAAAGAAGCGTTCTTGTTCAGCTTGAACGTCCACTCGGAGGCATCATCCGACGCCGACCACGAGACCGCCATGTCAGGGCCCAGGCCGTTTTGCGGAGTGATCAGGGTCAGGTAGCTGCGATGAATGTGCGCAAGCTGGATGGCGGCAAAGCTTAAGTAGGTGCCGGGGTCGTGGGTGTCGGAGGTGTTGCCGTCATGCAGTCCCAGCCTGAAGGTACCGCCTTTTCTGGGCGAAGCCGCCATCACTTCCGTATTCCAGAGCGCCGAAGCGGCCGACACGGTTATTCCGGCGGCGACGAGAAGACGGATAAAATCCCGTCGGCTCAGGCGCCCGTCGCGCCCGTCGCTTTTCATCTGTTCAAGAAGTTGCTCGTGGGTAAGGTGTTTCACAGTCCGCCTTCATGCAAAAAAGCCAAGTGCCCCCCGCCTAGCCTCTATTCTGCTTAATATGCGTATCAAATGTCAAGGTGTTTCTCGGCGCACATCTTACGTGTCAATCAAAACAGGAGACCTGCGGCAATCGAGATGAGAAAAAGGGATCAGCCCGGCTGGATTAAGATTGGTCAGACTCAAGGCCGAGGCGAACCGGATACACGCAACGGACGTGCGTGGACTGCAAGAGATATCCGCCAGATCGGGTGCCGGGAAAACCGGCGGACGGAGAAGAGAAAATTCCTTCGTTTCACCCCTTGAGCGGGAAACTCCGCCGCGCTGCGCTTTCCCCAAATCGCGCGAAAGGCGATTTTAAGTTAGAATTTAGCGGAATAACCGACCAGCCGGACGCACTACGGTCGACACAAGGAGGAATACTCTATTGGCAACGAAGACCCCTAAGAAGAAAGAAACCCCCAGGAAATACTCCTCGATTTACGTAGAAGGGACGCACAGGGCACCGAGTCGCTCCATGCTGAGAGCAGTGGGTTTTACCGACAGGGATTTCAAGAAACCCGTCGTGGGGATAGCGTCGACCTGGAGCATGGTAACGCCGTGCAACATGCACATAGACCAGCTCGCAAGACACGGAGCCGCAGGAGCAAACAAGGCAGGGGGCAAATCCATAATCTTCAACACCATTACCGTGTCCGACGGAATATCCATGGGAACTCCGGGCATGAGGTACTCGCTTGTATCCAGGGAAGTCATAGCCGACTCGATCGAAACGGTGGCCGCCGGAGAGGGATTTGACGGAATCGTGGCCATAGGAGGGTGCGACAAGAACATGCCGGGATGCCTGATGGCGATGGCGAGACTCAACAGGCCCTCGGTGTTCGTCTACGGTGGGACGATACTTCCGGGCAACTACAGGGGAAAGGACGTGGACATCGTTTCGGTATTCGAAGCCGTGGGGGCACACTCGAACAACGACATTACTGACTCCGAGCTCAAGGAAATCGAGTCCTGCGCCATTCCGGGACCTGGTTCATGCGGAGGAATGTATACAGCAAACACAATGGCTTCGGCAATAGAGGCACTCGGAATGAGTCTTCCGAACAGTTCGGCCCAGGCGGCCGTTTCAAAAGACAAGGTGGCGGACTGCAAAAACGCGGGGGCGGCGGTCGTTAACCTCATAAGGGAGAACATAACGCCGCGGGACATAATGACGAAAAAAGCTTTTCTGAACGCCATAACGGTAGTTGTCGCGCTCGGCGGCTCGACAAATTCGGTCCTTCACCTCCTGGCAATGGCGAACGCCGCGGGGGTAAGGCTCACCATAGATGACTTCACTAGAGTCGGAAAGAAAGTTCCTGTCCTTGCCGACCTAAAGCCCAGCGGACAGTACATGATGTCTGATTTCTGCAAAATAGGAGGGCTCACCCCGCTGCTTAGAATTCTGCTTGACGAGGGGCTCCTCCACGGCGACTGCATGACGGTGACAGGCAAGACTCTCAAGCAGAACCTCCGGGGAGTAAGAAGATACCCCAGGGGACAGAAGATAGTTCTCCCGGTGAGAAACCCGATAAAGGAATCGGCTCACATAGTGATTCTCAAGGGAAATATCGCGCCTGAAGGGGCGGTGGCTAAGATAACGGGCAAGGAAGGCAACTCCTTTACCGGCAAGGCGCTGGTGTTTAACTCTGAAGAGCAGAGTCTTAAGGCAATTCTCGACGGCAGGGTTAAGAAAGGACACGTGATAGTGGTGAGGTACGAAGGCCCAAAAGGCGGGCCTGGGATGAGAGAGATGCTCGCGCCCACGGCGGCTGTAATGGGCAAGGGACTGGGAGGAGACGTGGCTCTTATCACAGACGGGCGTTTCTCTGGAGGAACACACGGCTTCGTCGTGGGGCATATAACACCCGAGGCGGTTGACGGCGGCACCCTTGCGCTCATAAAAAACGGGGATGAGATCACTATTGATGCAGAGAGCAGGGAAATAACCCTGAACGTATCAAAGAGGGAGCTTCAAAGAAGGAGAAAAGCCTGGAAGAAACCGGCAGCCAAGGAAAAAACTGGCGTGCTGGCGAAATACTCAAGGCTGGTTTCCTCAGCCTCCCAGGGTGCTGTAACCGACAGGGTCTAGCGTCTAGGTCAGCCGTTTTGCCCTGCGTATTGCCTATTTCCGCGGCGGGAATATACTTTATTCCATGGAACTGCTTCGCGGAAAGAACGTCGTAGTGGGAGTAACGGGCGGTATCTCCGCCTACAAGTCCTGCGAACTTGTAAGGTCTCTCGTGAGAGACGGGGCGGAGGTGCGGTGCGCAATGACCAGAAACGCCGAGCGCTTCATAACCCCCCTAACCCTCCAGACCCTCTCCGGGAACAAGGTCGCCTCGAACCTCTTTGACCTGACTTCAGAATCCGAGATAGGTCACATAAAAATCGCTGACGAGGCCGACGTCGTAGTGGTCGCGCCCGCAAGCGCGTCCTTCATAGGCAAAATCGCTTCGGGCATAGCCGACAGCCTGCTCGCGACCGTCATACTGGCGACAAAAGCTCCCGTAATCATCTGCCCGGCCATGAACTCGAACATGTATTCAAACTCAATAGTGCAGGAGAACATGGAAAAGCTCAGGCGCCACGGATTCACCTTAGTCGAACCCGGCGAGGGAGATCTCGCCTGCGGGTGGACCGGCAGGGGAAGACTTGCCGAAACAGACGTTATCGCTCTTGAGGTTCAAAAGGCGGTTACACAGCAAGACTACTCGGGTGAAAACATACTGGTAAGCGCCGGGGCAACAAGAGAACACATAGATCCCGTAAGGTTCATATCCAACCCCTCAACCGGCAAAATGGGCTACTCGATAGCCCGGGCGGGATGGCTTCGCGGAGCCCGGACCACTCTGGTTTCGGGATACTCTTCTTTACCAGACCCTCACGGAGTGGAGGTGGTACGGGTAACGGATTGCAATGACATGTACGAGCGAATCCACGAGCGTTTTGAACTAGCTAATATAGTAATAAAATCGGCGGCCGTAAGCGACTACTCGCCTTGCGAGAAATCGGAGCAGAAGATAAAGAAATCGAAGAAAGAACTCTCAATCCCTCTTAAGAAAACCCGGGATATATTAAAATCGCTCGGAGAGGATAAAAAAGACAGAATCCTGGTGGGATTTGCTGCCGAGACGGAAAACCTTGTCAATAATTCCAAGAAAAAGCTCAAGGAAAAAAATCTAGACCTCATAGTGGCAAACGACGTTACGGCCCCGCAGGCGGGCTTCGGGGAAGATACCAACATCGCGTGGCTCGTTGACAGGGAGAGGGTTGAAGAACTTCCCCTTATGAGTAAGTTCGAACTCGCAAACAGGATCCTTGACAGGATAAAAGAAATAGGAAACGGGTAGAGTTGTCAGTCTTTAAGTACTTTTGATCCAATTATCCACACTTAAACCCCTAACCCGCTCAAACTCACTCAGGTTATTCGTAACAAGCGTTAATCCTTGACTTCTTGCATGCCCCGCAATGTGCAGATCATTTACTCCGATAGAAACACCTTGACGCTCCAAGTCGGCACGTATTTCTCCGTAATGAGCTGCCGCCTCTGATCCATATTCAAGAACCGCTAGCAGGGAAACAAATTCTTCAACCTGCCTCCGGTTATGCTCCGGTTTTGAACTTTTTTCAACGCCATGCAGTAATTCAGCCAAGGTGATCGAACTTATGCACATTCGTGAAGCATAACGGTTAAAAGTATCCAATACCTCGACCGGGCGACGATTAATAACATAGATTACAATGTTGGTATCCAACATGTATTTCAGCATTATTCAAAAGGTTCCCTTTCCGGTTGTTCCTGGTCAGCACGCTCAGTCATGAAATCGTCAGTTACGCGTTCCTCGGATAAGAAGAACATATCCCAAGCATGGTCAACAGGCGAAAGTATGCGGTCATGACCAACGACCCTCACAATGACCTCCTTGACATCGTCTGGAAAGCGCGTTCCGGCAGGAAGCCTAACGGCTTGAGTTCGATTGTTCTTAAAGACTGACCCTTTAGCAGGCATGATAAGACCTCCCCAAAATTTGCTATATACACATTATATATAGTCTAAAATATATTGCAAGCGTATATAGCATAGGTTTTCAACATAATTTAGGGAGTTATCATGATTTTAAGACTTTTTTCAGGATTCTCGGCAAGGGTGAAGCCTTTCTGGATATCCTCCAAAGAGAACCTGTGGGTAATCATCTTTCCCACGTCAACAGAACTTTTTTCTATTAGAGAAAGAGCGTCTTCAAGATCCCCGGGAGCCGCCGCGTAGGAACTTACGACCCGCACTCCCGACCACCAGTATTCGTTAAAAGGAAATTCAAGGGTGAATTCCGGGTCGGAAGGAGCGAAAAAAAGGATCTTGCCCGACGGAGAGACAAGCTCGAAAGCGCTTTTTATCGCGGCCCGCGCCCCAGTGCAAACTATCACCATGTCCGAGAGATACCCCGAGTTGTTCTCTCTCACGAGCGAAGCGATATCGTCATCGGGGCTAAAAGCGCAAGTGGCCCCGAACTCCATGGCCTTACGGAGCTTGAATTCGTTTGAATCGGTCGCGAAAACCGGTCCCGCGCCGAGATGAAAAACGTACTGAAGGCACAAAAGCCCCGCAGTGCCGCTTCCAAGAATTGTTACGCTGTCTCCACGCTCAAGCCCCGCGGCCCGAACCGCCCTTGTAACGCACCCCAGGGGTTCCGTGAACGACCCTTCCTCAAAGGAAACGTTATCCGGCAGATGAAAAACGCCCCGCTCCACGTTCGGCGACGCCACGCACACGTACTCCGAGAAACCGCCTGGGTTAAACCCCGATTCCCTTATCATGGGACAGTTGGTGTGCCTGTCGCTAAGGCAGTAACGGCACTCGTTGCAAGGAACGTGATGGGTGGCCACGACCCTGTCGCCCACTTGGAATCGGTTCACCCCCGGACCCGTTTCGACCACCTCTCCCGCCACCTCATGGCCCAGCACCAAGGGGGCTTTCGGCACCCTGTACCACTCCATAAGATCGCTTCCGCAGAGTCCGCTCGCCCTGATCCTGATCAGTATTTCTCCCTCGCCCGGCTCGGGACGGGGAAATTCCTCAATTCTTACGTCGCTGTTTGTGTGGTAGACTGCGGCAAGCATGTCAGGAACTTTCTTCTTTTAGTTCCGTGAAGAGCTCGTGGGCTTGCTTCGGGGTCATGTTCTCGTGAACGATCCCGCGGATAGCTCTTATGATCGCCACGGGGTTATCGCGCTGCCAGATGTTTCTTCCCATGTCCACTCCCGCGGCGCCACGGGATATGGCCTCGTGAGTCATGTTGAAAACGTCCATCTCGGTGTCAAGCTTGGGACCGCCCGCGATCACTATGGGAACGGGGCAGCTGGTGGTGACTTTCTCGAAATCCTCGCAGTAATAGGTCTTAACAATACGCGCCCCGAGTTCAGCGCATATCCTGCAGCAGAGCGCAAGGTACCTTGAATCCCTTTTTTCAAGCTCCTTTCCGACGGCCGTTATCCCGAGAACCGGAATACCGTACTTCTCTCCCTGGTTCACAAGCTCTGAGAGTCCCAAAAGGGTCTGTCTCTCAAATTCGGTCCCGACAAAAACAGAAAGCCCTACCCCAACCACGTTAAGCCTTATCGCCTCCTCGAAATCCACGGTAATTCCCTCGTCCTCAAGGTGCGGGCCCGCTATGCTCGTTCCCCCCGAGACCCTGAGCACCACGTTGGCTCCCGAGCCGGGGTCGACCGAGGTCCTGAGTACTCCTCTTGTGAGCATTATGGTGTCCGCGTAGGGAAGAAGAGGGGTTATGGTTTCTTCAGGTACCTCGAGACGGTGAGTGGGACCGAGGAAGTAGCCGTGGTCAAGGGCGAGCATGACCGCCCTTCCGGTATCTGGCCTTATAATGCGGGCCATCCTGTTTTTCATGCCCCAATCCATCAGAACACGTATCCTCCAATTGCCGTTTCGCTAAACTCTAGAGCAATACCCGCCCCATGTCAAACTCCCGATGAGCCTCAAAATACACGGGCCGGGATATCTTCGCGAAGACCGTTGGCTTCGAAACACGCCGCAGAAAAATTTTTCCGTGCCCTCAAGTGTAATTCGCTGTGACCTGATATATAATTGTCTCAACTTTATGTCCTAGGAACCCGAACAATTTGCAAGGTGGTTGTTACCGAATAATTCTTTTTTGCACGGATTAAACAGAGGGAAAAATGACTGAAAAAACCTTAAGAAGAGACTCAAGCGCAATCCCGCTCCTCCTGATTTTTCCATTGGTCTTGCTTCTGTCTTTCGCAGTTTTCTCCTGTGGAGATGAAAACGGTTCCAGAAATGAAAATGCTCCCAGAGTTGGCATCATCTATGACACCGTGGGCAAAGGCGACGGGTCATTCAATGATTCCGCCTATAATGGCATCATAAGAGCCCAAGAGGAGCTCGGAGCGGTGGTAAGCGAGGAAACTACTGACGGAACGGAAACAAACCGTGAGGAACTGATTCATGCTCTGGCCGAGGACAATGATCTTGTAATAGTGGTTGGATTTTCATTTGAGAATTCAATAAAAAAAGTCGCAGCCGCCAATCCTGACACCAATTTCGCAGGTATAGACATTCTGCAAAGAGAAAACGCGCCGGCGAATTTCGCAAGCTTGGTCTTCAACGAGGCCGAAGGGTCTTTTCTGGTAGGGGTCGCAGCCGCCCTTAAAAGCGAAACCGGCAAGGTAGGTTTCATCGGAGGAGTGTGCGGAACCCCGGACAGACTCATTGAAAAGTTCGAGGCCGGATTCGTCTCAGGCGTTTTAGCCATGGTAAAAGGAATCAACAGGAACATGGACGTCGAAACAGCCTACCTCTCCCAGTTCTCCGATCCGCAGAATCCTGACGGGCCACCCGACATAAGCGGCTTCTTTAACCCGGAGGGAGCCAAGGAAGCGGCGGAAGGGATGTTCAGCGACGGTTCGGATATCGTTTTTCACGCCGCAGGGGGCTCTGGAGCGGGGCTTTTCGAGGCTGCCAAGGAGTTCAGCGAGCAGGAAGGCAATTCCAAAGTCTGGGCCATAGGAGTCGACTCGGATCAGTACGGAACCAGCGATGAATCCGTGCGGGAATACATACTGACCTCGATGCTTAAAAGAGTAGACACGGCTGTTTACAACATAATCAAGGCCCAAAGGGACGGCGAATTCTCAGGCGGGACCGTAAGCCACGACCTCGCAAACGACGGAGTGGGCTACGCCACGTCGGGAGGATTCGTAGATGACATCAGGGAACTGATCGAAGGCCCAAAAGCCTTCATAGTCCGCAACCTGTTTGATGTCCCCACCGTTCCCGTCAAAGGCTGCCGGGAACCGCAGACCTACAACCTCAGGTATTAGAGTTGCTCGCAAGCGAACTTACCGCCCTGAACCCCTCAAGCGCCCGCGATATGTGGTCTTCCGTGTGAGTCGCCATAAGCGACGCCCTTATCCTGCATTTTCCGGCGGGAACGGAAGGAGGCCTTACGGCTGGAGTGTAAATTCCCCGCTTGCGAAGCGCCGAGGCCAGCTCAAGGGTAGCTTCCGGCTCCCCGGTCAATACGGGCACGATCGCGCTCTGGGAAGGAAGCACGCTAAATCCCATGTCGCAAAGACCCGTTTTGAACTTATCTACAAGATCCATGAGATGCTTTCTTCTTTGCGGTTCATTCTCGATAATGCTTATCGCCTCGATTGAAGCGGCCAGGGAGGCCGCGGGAAGGGCAGTATCGAAAATGTAGCTTCTCACACTGTTTCGTATGAAGTCAACGAGGCTTCGGCTGCCGGCAACGTATCCCCCCAGAGACCCAACGGCTTTTGACAGAGTACCCATGACCACGGGAACCCTGTCCTCGACCCCGAAATGCTCGGTGGCTCCACTGCCCTTCTTCCCAAGAACTCCCATGGCGTGGGCTTCGTCCACCATGAGCATGCAGCCGTGGCGCTCGGAGATCGAGCAGATCTCCCCGAGGTCCGTGAGGTCCCCGTCCATGCTGAACACCGTGTCTGTGACTATGAGTTTCTTTCCATCGCCTCGGTTTTGGGAAACCATGCGCCGAAGGCTACCCGTATCAAGATGGGGATACACCTCTACTCTCGCCCGGGAGAGCCTGCAGCCGTCTATTATGGAGGCGTGGTTAAGCTCGTCGCTGAACACCGTGTCCCCTTCCCCGACAAGTGCGGCAATCGTTCCCACGTTCGCGAGATAGCCGCTTGAGAAAAGAATCGCGTCCTCGGTCGATTTGAACTCCGCTATTCTCCTCTCAAGCTCGGCGTGAAGGTCGGAGCTTCCACTGACCAGCCTTGATCCTCCGGAACCCGTACCGTACTTGGCAAGAGCCGCTGCGGCTGCCTCCACAACCCTCGGGTCGGTTGAAAGACCCAGATAGTTGTTGGAAGCAAGAAGTATGTGCTTTTTCCCGCCGATCAGTATCTCGGGGGACTGCCCCGAGGCGATCTCCGTAAGCGTCCTGAAAAGATTCTTCCCCCGTATGGCCCTTAATTCATCTTCTATCCACTCAAGAGAATCAGGAGCTTCCATGCGGACTATCCCTCTTCGGTTACCTTTTTTATCGAGAGATAAGTCGCTCGCACAAGCTTTGCAAGGTCATCCATCTCGATTCCCACTGGGGGCATGAGCACTACCACGTCCCCTAGCGGTCTTATGAGAACCTCGTGCGAGAGTGCCTCCTCGGCAACCTGCCACCCCATTTTCTCCGCCGCCTCGTAGGGCTTTTTCGTCTCCTTGTCGCTCACGAGCTCGATTCCGACCATAAGCCCCTTGTTTCTCACGTCTCCGACGTGGGAGAGACCCTCGAATTCGCGGAGCTCGTTCTCTAGGAACTCCGTCTTCTCGGAAAGTGAGGAAAGGGTGTCGTTATTTCTAAAAGCTTCGAGATTCCCCATGGCGGCCGCACACGAAAGAGGATTTCCAGAGTAGCTGTGGCCGTGAAAGAAGGTCTTGAACTCCTCATAGTCACCTAGGAACTCCTCGTATATCTCATCGGTCGTTATCGTCGCCGAAAGCGGAAGGTATCCACCGGTCATTCCCTTTCCAAGAACTATCATGTCGGGCGTCACGCCGTCGTGTTCGCACGCGAACATTTTGCCCGTTCTTCCGAAGCCCGTAGCCACCTCGTCAACTATCATAAGTACGTCATAGCGAGTGCAGTACTCCCTCACTTTCGCGAGATAGCCGTCTGGAGCCACCACCATTCCCCCCGCGGCCTGAACGCAGGGCTCAAGTATGACTGCAGCTATCTCATTGCAGTGCTCCCTCAGTATCTCCCCCATCTCATCCGCGCACGCAATTCCGCATCCGGGCCAAGTTTTCTCGAGCGGGCATCTGTAGCAGTAATAGGAAGGAGCCCTGTAGGTTTTAAACAGAAGAGAGGAGAAAGCCTTGTGAAAAATGTCGATCCCGCCGACCGAAACGGCCCCCAGAGTATCGCCGTGATAGCCATTATCAAGGCAGAGAAACGCCTTTTTCTCCGGCCTTCCTCTGTGGGACCAGTACTGAAATGCCATCTTGAGCGCAACCTCGACGGCGCTTGCCCCGTCGCCCGAGTAAAACACTTTCTTAAGTCCCGGAGGACATATTTCCACAAGCTCTTTTGCAAGCTCGGCGGCTGGAGGATTGGTTATGCCTAGGAGGGTGCTGTGGCTCACCAGATCAAGCTGTCTTTTTATGGCCCCGTCAATCTCGGGCACCGCATGGCCGTGGATGTTGACCCACAGTGATGAGACGCCGTCTATGTATTTTTTTCCCTCAGAATCTATAAGGTACGAGCCCTCCGCGCGCTCGATCACTATGGGATCCTTGCGCACGTAATCCTTCATCTGGGTAAACGGGTGCCAGACAAATTCCCTGTCGTAGGACCCTATCTGTTTTGATCTGTCGCTCATCTCGATCCGTAAGGAGCAAAGGATACCCTAAGCGAAAAGAATATCATGAAAACACCGCGGCGGGACTAGTTGAGAATTTCTTTCCTGACTGGCATCTGCAGGTCGTCAAGCATCCTGAGATCATCGCGCGGCGAGCGCCCGGGGGTAGTAAGGTAGTTGCCGAGGATCATGGCGTTTGCCCCGGCCACAAGACCCATCGCCTGGAGGTCGCGAAGCGTCACTTCTCTTCCTCCTGCAGTCATTATTATCTTGTCCGGAAGGACGAGCCTGTAAATCGAAATGGTTCTTACGGCTTCAAGCGGCTGTATGGTCTCAAGATTCTCAAACGGAGTTCCAGGTCTCGGGTCAAGGAAGTTTATCGGAACCCAGGTGGGATTAAGATCCCTTATCTCGAAAGCAAACTCCATTCTCTGACGTGTGCTCTCTCCCATGCCGAGTATGCCGCCCGAGCAGAGATTCATGCCGGTTTCCTTTACCAGAAGGGCAGTCTTCAGCCTGTCGTCGTAGCTGTGGGTTGTGCATATACTGGGAAAATGGCTTCTGCAGGTCTCGATATTGTGGTTGTATCTCCACACCCCGTGATCCCTGAGCTCGTAGGCCTGTTCCCTTGTTAGATCCCCAAGCGAACAGCCGACCTTGAGATTAGTTTCCGCGCAGAGAAGGTCTACGGCCTCGAGAACTTTCTTGAATATCCTCGGCGTCGGGCCCTTGGCACTTATGACTATGCAGAAATCCATGGCGCCCATCTTCTCCGCATGCCTAGCAGCTCCGAGTATTCTCTCCGCAGCCATAAGCGGATGAGCCTCGACCTCGGTATCGAAATGGGCCGACTGGGAGCAGAAGGAACAATCTTCGGGACAGTTTCCCGTCTGGGCGCTTATTATGGAGCGCAAAAACACCCCATCGCCCTTGTACTTAAGGGTTACCTTCCTAGCAAGCGATATGAGGTCAGAAAGCCGTTCCCCGGAAAGCTCGGTAAGCGCGAGAGCGTCTTCAAAGGTTATCTCCTCTTCTTTTTCAAGAAGTTTCTCGGAAACTACGTCAAGAATGTCTATTTCTGGTTGCCTCTTAGTCCTAAGTCTAGGGAAATCTAGGTTACAGAAATGGGCAAGGTTGTCAAACCAAGTCGCTCCCGGGGCGGGAATCTCAATGTCCGTATCCCATGGATCAAGAACCTCTAAACCCAATTTTCTCACGAGAGACAGAATCCGCTCACCGCAAAAATCCCGGCAAGCTTCCGAAAATACCAGCGAAGCGGTCATATGGATTTTCTTCATGTTAGGACTTACCGGTTCGTATCCCCCTGAAATTGTTTGATAATCTCCCTTGCAATCCGAACTTCATCTGTGGTTTAATGCTAGGAAGAATCGATTTGTACATCATGGTATCAGTACAGTGAAAATACGGGAGGTAATATCAGGATGAAATCTAGAATACACGGAATGTTTTTGAGCTTGTTTTTTGCGCTGGGGCTTTGTTTTTCATTCAGTATTGAAACATCGGCCCATGAGTATACCAATTCCGCCGGAACCACATATACACATGGTGAAGATATCAATATAAGCGCGGCGGATGTCGGTCCTGCAAGTGTTGAGGATATGAAGAAGTTTGTTCGTCATCTAGCCAACCATCTTGATCAGATTCAAAACGATACGAGCCTTGACGAGACAAGGCAGGAAAAGTCATGGGAGATAGTAATATTCGCAAACCATGCAAGAGAAATAGGCACTCTCAACAATGGGAGTGATGTTTACGTTATAGGAGTAACCCCCAGAGGGGCCATAACGAATCACGGGCTGCATCAAAATCTCTTCGGCTACAGATATGATTCTTCCCAAGATCCATTGCAAACTTTGCTTGGTGATACCGTCCCCAGATTCTCGGACACCGTTGATCCGGTGTGCGCAACGTATGACAACGGAAACAGAGTGGCCTGCGCGGTCAGACAAGATACCCCAGTGGGGCTGATAACGACCATAGCGGGTCTTCATCACGGGGAGGACGACTACGCTCAAGCTCCCAACTGCGATGATTTCACTCTTGCGGTTACGGCCAAGGATGTTGAAGACGAGACAGATCCTGTTAGGAAGAAAGACCGTCTTAAAGATTACGTAAAAGGGGTTATTGCGATATCTACAAAGCTGCTAGCAGATATAGGGCTAGAGGTAGCCCTGGAGCTAGGCATTTTTGATCCTGCAGACCCAGCAGCCGCAGCAGAAACAAATGCAAGGTTCTACGAAAAAGCGCCTTGCTTTCAGAAGGAACCTGATTTCCGTTACGGCTCCATATACGCTTTCATTATGGACCCGACACGTGGAGTCGTGTTCCTGAGCGGAAACGATTTTACCCGAAACGGTCTAAGAGTTCAGTTAGTGGACCCGGAACCGATTCCGTATGATGAAACGGGAACGCATATCGAACCAAATATCCTGTACGCTATTCACAGGACACTGACAGGGACTACACCACCAGAAGGTATGGCCGACCCAAATGAGATAGAACACGGAGACTCGGGCTTCTTCAGATATCACTGGTCCAATCCTCTGAAACCGGAGCTTAACACCCCAGACTATCTGGAGAGGACACCACCCGCGACTCCCGGCAGAGCGCTCAAGGAAAGCTACGTCGAGGCAGTGGACCTGCTCGCTGATTCGCCTGTGATGCTTCCGCCTGGGTTCAAAGCCTTATTCGTGTTTGGTTCCGGAATTTACCCGGAGGAGGACGACATGATGCCGGGCGATGACATGATGCCGGAAATGCCGGAGATGCCAGAGATGCCAGAAATGATGGCGGAGGACGACGATGACGGGTGCTCCATCGCCGCAGCTGACAACGCACCTCAAAGTGCCTTGTTTAACCTTTTACTGATAGCATCCGTTTTATTCTCAGCCGTTTTTTTGAGAAAGCGCGGTTAGGCAAAAGCAAATATTTTTTCCGCGAGCGTTTATCCATTGCCCGGAGAAAAAACTGATCCAGCGAGGGCAGCTTTTCATAATAAGCTGCCCTCGCATCTCTCCTTCGTGTTTTTAACTCCCCCACCTCATTAACCGTTAAACAAGACGTTCATAAGTATCGACCAAAGCGCCAAATAAGCATTGAGCAAGTGCGACTTTTTCACCGACTGGGGTAAAAACTCCCTACACCTTCTATAATCGTCATGGATTCGCCGTACTGAATCACTTGTTGTCATCCATTTTCCTGTAAGACCCCGAAGATAGCATATTCTCCGTCTCGTCCTTCAGAAGAGGCTTCTAGAAAAAAAATAAGATGAAAAAGAGTGTTCTTGGGAAACAAGTCCGGGTTTGATTGCGAGAACTTTGTACGGTATAAATTCTCAGGCTATGCCAGACGCAGAAATAAAGTGCAATCTTTTCATTGACGGCGAGGAAAAAACACCCGCAAGCGGTTCCTATTCAATAAGGGAGAACCCGGCAACGGAGAAACCCCTGGCGGAGGTCGCCCAGGCAGGACCGGAGGACGTTGACACGGCAGTACGGGCCGCCGAGCGAGCCTTTTCCTCGTGGTCGAGGCTCCCCGCATCGGAACGCGCCAAATACCTCCTTCGGATCGCGGAGACACTCTCGGATAACAAAGACGCAATCGCCCTTTTAAACACCCGCGAGACGGGAAAACCCATCCGTGAGAGCGGAGCAGTGGAGATAGGCGGTTCAGTGAGAACGCTTGAATACTACTCCGGCGCTCACACGCGCCTAAACGGAGAGACCCTGCAGGTAAATGAAAACCAGATATCTCTCACGATAAAGGAACCCGTGGGGGTCGCGGCGCACATAATCCCTTGGAATTTCCCCCTTCTTCTTTCCTTCTGGAAAATAGCCCCCGCGCTTGTGGCCGGATGCACCGTGGTCATAAAACCCGCGGAGCTCACCTCGTGCGGAATCTTCGAGGTAGCGAAACTCTGCTCCGAGGCGGGACTTCCCGACGGCGTGCTCAACGTGGTGCCCGGAGAAGGATCCGTAGCCGGCCAGGCGCTTACCGAGCACCCAGGGATAGGAAAAATAGCGTTTACGGGCTCGACCGAGGTCGGAAAAAACGTCATGAGAACGGCAGCTGGGAATCTAAAAAGAGTGTCCCTTGAGCTTGGCGGCAAGGCTCCTTGCATAGTCTTTCCGGACGCAAACGTCGAAGTAGCAGTAGAGGCGTGTCTTCGCGGAGGCTTTTTTAACCAGGGAGAGAACTGCACAGCAGTGACCAGACTAATGCTCCACGAGGAGATATACGATGAGTTCCTCTCCTCTTATCTTGACAGGGTATCAAGGATAAAAATCGGAGACCCCGAGGATCCGGAAACCGAGTTCGGGACGGTGATTTCAAAGGAGCATTACGAAAACGTGATGGACTACATCGAAAAAGGCGTCTCGGAGGGAGCCCGGGTGGTCGCGGGCGGGGCCCGTCCCGAGGGATTCGACAAGGGTTACTACATAGCGCCAACCGTTATAGAGGACATCCCTCCCGGCTCGGTCCTGCTGCGTGAGGAGATATTCGGGCCCGTGGTCTGCGTCATTCCCTTTAAGACCGAGGAAGAAGCCGTTGCGGCGGCAAATGACGTCGAGTACGGACTCGCCGGGGGAATCTGGACCCGGGACATAAACCGTGCGCTCAGGGTCGCAAAGGCCGTAAAGGCCGGTTACCTCTGGGTAAACACCTACGGGGGCATAATCCCCGAAACTCCCTACGGAGGGTTCAAGCAGAGCGGAATTGGAAAGGAGCTGGGAGCCGAGGGTATAGACAACTACCTTGAAACCAAGTGCGTTAACATATTTACCGGGGAGAGCACCGGAAAGTGGTACAAGGGATAGCTGATGAATTTTGAAGACATAACCTACGAAAAAACGGGCGGAGTCGCCTTCGTGACCATAAACCGCCCCCAAGCCCTTAACGCTTTCCGGGACGTAACGCTTAACGAGATGATCAAGGCCTTCACAGACGCCTGGGCGGATGAGCAGGTCGGCGTGGTGGTCCTCCGGGGTGCCGGCGGCAAGGCGTTTTCCAGCGGAGGGGATCTCAAGGAGAAAAAAAGCGGCGCCGGGGGAAAAGACGGGCTTCTCGGAGTCGGGGATTACGTTTCCCATCTCCATTATCTCATAAGAAACATACCGAAGCCGGTCATAGCCGCGGTTAGGGGCTACGCCATAGGCGGAGGGAACATACTGCAGTTCATGTGCGACCTGACAATCGCTTCTGAGGACTCCGTTTTCGGGCAGGTAGGACCGAAGGTGGGAAGCGTGGATCCGGGCTTCGGAACGGCTTACCTCTCAAGACTTATAGGCGAGAGAAAAGCAAGGGAGATGTGGTATCTCTGCAGGCAGTACTCGGCCGAAGAAGCCCTTGAGATGGGACTTATAAACAGGGTTGTCCCCCCAGATGAGCTGGACTCGGAGGTAAACATCTGGTGCGAGGAGCTTTTATCGAAAAGCCCGACCGCCCTTAAGCTTGCCAAGTACTCCTTTAACTCCGGGACCGACGGCCTTTTCGGAATATCGAGCATGGGCAAGGCATCCCTTGATCTTTTCAAGGGAACCGAAGAGGCAGCCGAGGGAACTAGGGCGTTTATAGAGAAAAGACCGCCTGATTTCTCGCTCTACAGAAAGTAGTCCGCGTCGCAGACTCAGTGGCCATCTCCGCCGCTTGAATTATCCGAACTTTACTCTATAATACAGGGTTTTTATATTTTCGAGGCCACCATGGAAATACAACACATGAAAATATTCAGCGGGATGTCAAATCATCCTCTGTTTGAGGACGTATGCAACTATCTTGATGTCTCTCCCGGGCAGATGGAGATAACCCGTTTTAGCGACGGAGAAATCTTCGTCGACATAAGGGAGAGCGTGAGGGGTTCGAACGTTTTTCTGATACAGTCCACATGTCCTCCCGTGAACGAAAACATTATGGAACTTCTTGTGATCACTGACGCGCTCAAGCGTGCCTCTGCAAGATCCATAACCGCCGTCATACCGTATTACGGGTATGCAAGGCAGGACCGCAAGGTTCAGCCGCGCGCTCCGATAAGCGCCAAGCTCGCCGCGGACCTGATAGTCGTGGCGGGAGCGAGCAAGATAGTTACCATGGATCTCCACGCCGGCCAGATACAGGGATTTTTCGATGTTCCGGTAACCCACCTCTACGCCACGCCCGTGATAATCAACTACCTGCGGGAGAAGTATCCCGACGGCGAAATGGTAATCGTTTCCCCTGACGCGGGAGGAGTTGAGAGGGCAACCGAGTTCGCAGACAGAACCCACTCCGAAATCGCCATCTGTTACAAGAGAAGGCCCGCTCCCAACGTTGCGCAAATTAGCAACATAATCGGCGACGTGGAAGACAAGCACGCAATAATTGTCGACGATCTGGTGGACACAGCCGGAACCGCCACGGAAGCTGCTAGAGTGCTTCTTGAGAAAGGCGCGAAAAGCGTATCGCTCTGCTGTACACACGGCGTTCTTTCAGGACCCGCTCTTGACAGAATAAACAACTCGGACATTGACGAAGTAATAATCACAAACACCATTCCCCAGAAGGAAAACCAGAAAAAAAGTACAAAAATCACAGTACTCAGCATTGCCGACCTGATCGGCGAAGCGATAAAGAGAACGGCACTCGGGGAATCGATAAGCGCACTATTCACTTAAAGGAAATCCAGGAGAAAAACCATGGTACAGAGCTCACTTCGGGTAAAACCCAGAATAAGAATCGGTAAAAGCGGAGCTAGGGAAGTAAGAAAGGAAGGAAACATACCAGCCATATTTTACGGGCAGGGAGAGGACCCGATACCGCTTGTGGTGAGTCCCGACGAACTTAAGCGGGCGCTTTCAAACAGCGCCGGAATAAACACCGTTTTGGAACTTGAGATAGACGGTTCCGAATCCCCCGCGAAAAAGTTCTCGATGGTGAAGGAAATCCAGAGAGACCCCATTAAAAACAGGGTAATCCATCTTGATTTTCTGGCTATCGACATGAAAAAAAGCGTCAGGGTAAAGGTTCCGGTAAGCACCCGGGGAAGATCCGAAGGGGAGAGAACAGGGGGCAAGCTCGAAAAACTGATGAGAACCATTGACCTTGAATGCCTGCCGGGCGATATTCCCGATCTGATAGAAATAGACGTGAGCTCTCTCGGCATAGGAGGTTTCGTGGACATAACAGGCCTCGAGTTCGGCGAGGGAGTAAAACCGGTTAGAGACGGCAGCGAAAAAGTCGTCCAGGTGATAGCCCAGCGCTCAATAGATATAGAGGCTGAGGAAATCGAAGAAGAAGAGGAACAGGAAGCCGAACCCCAGGAATAAGTCACCGAATCCATGCGATACCTGATTGCCGGCCTGGGAAATCCCGGTTCCGCCTACGACAATACGAGACACAACATAGGCTTTCGCGCGGCTGAGCGGGTGGCTGAACGCCTAGGCGTAAAAATCGGCAAGAAAAAATTCAGAAGTCTCTGCGCGGAGGCACTTTATTCGGATAAAAAGCTGCTGATAATAAAGCCCCAGACCTTCATGAACGCAAGCGGCGAGGCGCTTCGCGAGACAAAGGAATTCTACAAGATAGCGGTTGAGCAGATAATCGTGGTCTACGATGAACTTGATCTCCCCTTGGGAAACATAAGGGTGAACAGGGGAGGAGGTTCGGCCGGGCATAACGGAATAAGATCCGTGATAGCTTCTTTGGGTTCCGGAGAATTCTGCAGGGTGAGAATCGGCATAGGAAAGCCATCGGGGAAAAAAGAGGGTCGGGATCACGTTCTCTCCACATTCGCCGCAGATGAGAGGGACACGGCGGCGGAGATGGTCGAGACCGCGGTCGAGGCGACACTTGAGATAATAAGCGCCGGGGTGGATTCGGCAATGAACAAATTTAACAGTCGACTGAACTGAAAAAAAACAATTCTCTACTAGGAGGAATTTACCAATGGGTATGGGTGAAGTACTAGCGGGCAATATAGGACTTGTGGGAATCGTGGTAGGTCTTATCGTGCTCCTATACGCATTATTTGTATACAGGGGGATAAACAAGCTTCCTGAAGGAAACGACAAAATGAAGCAGATCGCTTCTGCGATTCACGAGGGAGCGATGGTGTTTTTGAAAAGAGAGTACAGGATAATTGGCCTTTTCGCCGCGATTGTTTTCGTTCTGCTCTCGGTGTTTCTTGGAATTGAAACCGGGGCCGCTTATCTCGGTGGGGCGATCTGTTCGCTTATAGCCGGGTTTTTCGGCATGAAGTCAGCCACAAAAGCTAACGTGAGAACAGCACAGGCGGCGGCTAGCGAAGGACAGGGAAAAGCCCTTGAAGTGGCTTTCCGGGGTGGAAACGTGATGGGGCTTTCGGTCGCGGGTCTGGGTCTCTTGGGACTCTCAGTCGTTTTCCTTCTGGGAATCGACCTTCAGGCAAAGCCCGAAGACAGCAGCCTTTTCACGGCGTTCTTAAAGGAATTCGGAGGAATGATAGGCGGGTTCGCAATGGGAGCCAGCACCGTGGCTCTTTTCGCAAGGATAGGCGGAGGCATATTCACCAAGGCCGCTGACGTCGGAGCCGACCTCGTCGGAAAGGTGGAAGCCGGAATACCTGAGGACGATCCGAGAAATCCTGCTACGATCGCCGATAACGTCGGAGATAATGTCGGAGACGTGGCGGGAATGGGTGCCGATCTTTTCGAATCCTACGTGGGAGCCGTAATCGCTACCGTAGTAATCGCGGCCAGCATGGCGACAAACCAGCTCGCCATGATGTCGGTCCCGCTGATACTCATCATAATAGGAAGCCTCTCTTCGCTCGTGGGATCCAAGGCGGTAGGATGGCTAAGGGAAGGAGAACCAAGCGCTGTACTTGAAAGATCCACCATATTTGCAGCGGTCGTATACTGCGCGATCTCCCTGCTGGCACTTTACGGGCTGGCGCAGGTGGAAAGCCTGTCCACCATGGGTAAACAGGGATACATAAGCATATGGATTACTTCCATAGCGGGTCTGCTCGCCGGAATACTGATCGGCAAGGTTACAGAGCATTTCACCTCGGGACCCCCGATCAGGAAAATAGCAAAGGCCTCCGAGACGGGCGTTGCCACCAACATAATCGAGGGAATCGCTGTGGGAATGTACAGCACGGCTTACCCGGTGATCATAATCGCGGCGGCAATAGTGGTGTCTTACTGGTTCACGGGGCTTTATGGAATAGGGATAGCCGCGGTCAGCATGCTAGCGACCATAGGAATAACGATGTCGGTTGATGCCTACGGTCCGGTCGCGGATAACGCGGGCGGTATCGCGGAGATGTCGGAACTCGGCGCGGACGTGAGAAAGATCACGGACAAGCTCGACTCCCTCGGCAACACAACCGCTGCCATAGGAAAAGGATTCGCCATCGGTTCCGCGGCCCTCTCCGCCCTTGCGCTTTTCGCCGCTTACACAAACGCTGTCGGACTTACCTCGATCGACATCACCCAGCCCAAGGTAGTGGCGGGAATGCTCGTGGGCGGAACGATCCCGTTTCTCATAGGCGCCCTGACCATGGGCTCCGTGGGAAGGTCGGCGCAGCAGATGGTGGAGGAAGTAAGAAGGCAGTTTCGGGAAATAACCGGACTTCTTGAAGGAAAGGCCACACCGGACTATGCAAGGTGCGTGCAGATAAGCACAGACTCTTCCCTAAAAGAGATGATACTGCCGGGCATTACCGCAGTGGTAGTACCACTTATCATAGGTTTTGCCCTCGGAGAGGAAGCTCTCGGGGGTTTTCTCGCAGGTGCCGTTGTGGCGGGAGTCATGCTCGCGCTTATGATGGCGAACTCGGGCGGAGCTTGGGATAACGCAAAGAAATTCATAGAGGAAGGAAACTTGGGAGGAAAAGGGTCGGAGGCACACAAAGCCGCCGTTGTAGGAGACACGATAGGAGACCCGTTTAAGGATACATCCGGACCGGCGATGAACATTTTGATCAAGCTCATGTCCATAGTATCACTCGTCGTGGCTCCCCTTCTCATACTATAAAATGGATATCTGAACTGCGGGCGGGGCTGTGACCCCGCCCGTTATTTACACAGTTTCCGAAAATCAGTATAATAGTTTTTTCTGTTGCTCCTGACTTCTAAGCGATGACGTTCAGGGGCCTAAGACCAAGACAGGAGGCAGTAAGCATGGCTATTGAGCCGACGAAGTACGAAACGCTTTACCTAGTAAGACCAGATATATCCCCCGAAGATCTTCTTACGATCCAGAACAGGGTCGAGCAGAGCGTGGCCGCAAACGGCGGAGAAATAATAAAATCCGAGAAATGGGCAGAAAGGGATCTTGCATACAGGATAGACAACTATACCAGAGGCACCTACTACATAACCGTTTACGCATCTGAACCCGGGGCCGTAACGGACATAGAAAGATATTTCAACCTTTCCAAGAACAACGTTCTGCGCTTCATGACGGTAAAATATATCGAGGAGCAAGAACCGACGGGTGCCGCGATGAGCGCCCCCCCGCAGGCGTCCGGGCAAGAGGACCAGAGCGCTTTTCAGACTCCTTCTCTAACGGCTGAGGAGCAAGCCAATGAAAGTGCCGAGCAGCCTCAGGAAACTCAAGAGCAGGCCGAAGAAAATCAGGAACAGCCTCAGGAAAACGAAGAACAGACTAAGGGAGGAGGCAGCGAATCATGAGCAGAAGAGCAATGGGCGGGGGAGGCAGAAGGTTTTACTCGCGCAGAAAGAAACCCAGAGACCTTGCCAAAGAAGGCAAGCAGATAGATTACAAGGACATAGAACTTCTCTCTCAGTTCATAACGGAGAGAAAGAAGATACTGCCTAGGAGAAATACCGGGCTTTCCAGGCAGGAGCAGAGGAAGGTGGCGATCGCGATAAAGAGAGCCCGTTTCATGGCGCTTTTGCCGTACACGGTAACTCACAAGTGATTCCCGGATACCGCTTAACCGATGCGCGGAGGTAAACAATGAAAGTAATTCTGATTTCCGACGTTGAAAACATAGGAAGCGTTGGAGACGTAAAAGACGTGAGAAACGGGATGGCGAGGAACTATCTTTTTCCCCGCAAGCTCGCGATAAAGGCAACCGAGGCAAACCTTAAGGCTTGGGAAAGCAGGATAGAGGCGATAAGACTGCGCAAAACCGAAATTCTCGAAAACGCAAAGGCGCTAGCGGAGAAACTCAGAGGTCTTGAGATTTCCATATCCGCCAAGTCAGGGGAAGAAGACCGGCTGTTTGGATCAGTTACCTCGCAGAACATTTCCGATGCGCTAGCGGAGAAAGGATTTGAGATCTCAAGGAGGGATATAGCGCTTGACGGCACTATAAAAGCCCTTGGAACATACACGGTCGCTCTTAAGCTTCATACGGACGTGACCCAGCAGATAACCCTGAACGTCGTGAAGGAAGAAGAGCAGTAGAGTAGGAAAAAGCAGAAAGACTTATTGGCGTTTTTTCGGAGGAAAACCACATGTCAGACAGTTTAAAGACCCCACAGTTTGCACCGGTAGGAGAAAAAGAGGTCACCCGGGCCATAGTCGAGGGATTCTCGGATGAATTCAGCGAATACATTACAAGCGACGTCATAATCGTCGGCGCGGGGCCAAGCGGGCTCGTGGCGGCAAAGGACATAGCGAAAAGAAAGTACAAGGTTCTGCTCGTTGAAAGAATGAACTACCTCGGAGGAGGATTCTGGATCGGCGGATACCTGATGAACAAGGTTACCGTACGCGCCCCGGGCCAGACGGTTCTCGATGAGATTGAAGTACCGTATGAAGAGGTCTCCGAAGGACTTTTCGTCGCCGATGGCCCTTACGCCTGTTCGAAGTTGATAGCGACGGCGTGCGAAGCCGGGGCTAAAGTGAGGAATATGACTCTGTTTGACGATCTGGTTTACAGGGAAAACGGAAGGGTCGCGGGAATAGTGATCAACTGGACGCCCATCGCAAACATGCCCAAGGAAATAACCTGCCTTGACCCCGTAGCAATAGAATCAAAACTGGTAATAGACGCCACAGGGCACGATGCCTACTGCGTTTCCAGGCTCTCCCAGCAGGGTCTTTACAAAAAACTTCCGGGTCACGGATCGATGTGGGTCGAGAAATCGGAAGAGGCACTCGTTGAATACACGGGAGAAGTGCACCCCGGTCTGCTCGCATGCGGAATGGCAGTTAACACCACCTTCGGGCTTCCGAGGATGGGACCCACTTTCGGCGGGATGCTGCTTTCCGGGAAAAAGGTAGCCCAGGTGGCGATAAACATCCTTGATGAAATGGACTAGAGACTGGGACAGTCTCCCGTTTATTGCCGCGTAGCGGGGCGCAGTCTTTACCGCCTTTTTGCTATTTTTCTTATTTCCCTCTCGCACTCGGCGCATAAAAAGCCCGAGTACTGTATATCAAGAACTTCTTTCTGCCAGTGCGAATTAAAAAGCGCGCATTTGCCGTTTTCACAGAACTCCTTCCCGGAGAAATGATGCAGAAGAGGCTGAAGCACGTAGGGACCTGTTATCTTCGTTATCCTCTCGTCTTCGTAATCGACAAACTTTCCCCGGAACGCCTCGTCAAGCTCTGAGAGATTCTTTCCCGACCGGATAAACTCCGCCTTCAGAAAATAATACTCCCTGGGTCTTGCCGGGCCTTCCACAAGTCCCGTGGTTGAAATAAAGGACGGAAATCCCGAGATTATAACCCTTGCGTGGTATCTCCGGGACCCGTAAGTGCCGAGCAGTCTTCCCGTGATAACCGCGTGAAAGCCGTTTTCCGAGAGTTCGCCGGGATGCTTTCTAAGAAAAAATTTCGAGAATATTCTCTGAACCCAGAAACCGTCATAAAGCTCCTTTTCAAACGGTTCGGACGGCGGATGAGTTTCGAAGAAATCAACGGGCGTTTCAATGTTGAGAACCCTAGCCATCGAGAGGAAGGATTCAAGTTCGGACATCTCCTCGGCCGCAAGCGAGAGATAGGTAAGAAAGTCCCCGCGAAACTCAACCGAAAGACCCAGATTCGTGAGAAAATCCGTTACGTCCTGAATGACAAGCGATTGCGAAGGACTGTCAGAGTAAAGGTATACGGGGAACATTGAAGCAAAACTCCCAGTTTCTCAGAAATCATAGCCGGAGGAGAACTCGGCTACGATTTCAATTTCCACCGGGGAGTCCATCGGAAGTGCGGGAACTCCCACCGCAACCCTCGCGTGGCGTCCGTTCTCAGAGAGTATGTCGGAGAAGAGCTCTGAGGCACCGTTAACCACCTTGTGCTGTTCCGTAAATCCGGGGGCGCTGGCCACGTAACCCGTCACTTTCACGATCCTGCTCAGCTGGCGAAGATCTTCCAAGGTATGACTGATCACGGAAAGGCCGTTTATCGCCGCAAGCCTAGCCGCTTCGTAGCCCTCCTCAACCGCAAGATCGGACCCCACTTTGCCCAGGAAGAGAAGCTTTCCTTTTTCAACGGGAAGCTGGCCTGATACGAAAATCAGATTGCCCGACACAGTAGCAGGAACATAGCTTCCCAAGGCCGGAACCTCCTCCGCAAGCTCGATTCCAAGTTCTGCGAGTTTTTCCTCTATCATCACTCGTCCCCTGTCTTTACGCCAAGATATATTGTCCTTCCCTTGCGCTCGATAAGGAAAAGCAGGGTTTCCTTCGACCCGTGCTCCTCAAGCGCTTCCTGATATTCGTCGAGTCCGCCAACGGCATCTCCGTTTACCTCCAGTATCACGTCGCCCGGGAGAAATCCTGATTCGGAGGCGAGGCTCCCGCGTGCAACTCTTGCGATAATGACTCCGCCCGACGCCTTGATCTGGAACCGGCTTCTGAGTTGCTCGGTTATCTCGCTCACTTCAATGCCGAGTTCCTCCTCCGTTTTCAGCTTGTCGGGGGATTCCTCGATTTTTTCGTTCTCGGGATGTTCGATAAGCTTTATGGTAAATACCCTCTCCTTCCCGTCGCGAAGCACCACGAATTTCGTATCGACCCCGGGTTTGGTAAGCGCCAGCTTTCTTGCAAGCGTAGCGGCGTCCGGAACCTTCTCCCCTTCGACGGAAACAATAACGTCTCCCCTTCTGATGCCCGCCTTGTCCGCCGGACTTCCTTCCTTGACCTCGGACACTAGTCCTCCCTTGTCGCGGTTGATCCCGAGAGCTTCGGAGATTTCCGGGGTTAGATCCTGAATCATTATTCCGAGCCAGCCCCTGACAACCTTTCCATGAACCTTGAGGTGCTCAACGACAGTCTTCGCCATGTTTATCGGTATGGCGAAACCAAGGCCCTGGCCGCGGGCCATGACCGCAGTGTTCACGCCCACCACCTTGCCCTCATAGTCAAAAAGCGGTCCCCCGCTGTTTCCGGGGTTAATAGCCGCATCGGTCTGAATGAAATTGTCGTATCGCCCGATTCCAAGAGCCCTCCCCTTCGCGCTGACTATCCCGGCGGTAACCGTGTGACCCAGGCCGAAAGGGTTTCCGATGGCGAATACCCCGTCTCCTATAGCAAGGGCCGAGGAATCGCCCATTTCCACCGCGGGAAGAGGCTCTTCGGGATCGATTTTCAGCAACGCCAGATCGGTTGCGGGATCGGTGCCGACTATCTTGGCAGTGTATTTCTTGCCGCCTTCAAGTATCACCTCGATCTCTTCGGCTTTTCTTACGACGTGGTTATTGGTAATTACGTAGCCGTCGGAACTCATTACGAAGCCGGAACCGAGTCCCTTGTTCCTGAATTCCCTCCCCGGCGTCTGCTCGGGGAAAAACTTTTCGAAAAACTTCTTGAAATATTCATCCTGGTACGGAGAAGCAAACGGCGACGCCTTTATCACGTTCGTCGTACTTATATTAACGACCGAAGGGGTAAGACGCTTTACCGTTGGCGAGATGGAATCGGAGGAACCATGGGAGAAAGCTTCCGATAGAGAAAACGAGAAAACCGTCGGCACAATGAAGAAAAAAAGCAGATATCTAAGTGAGTTCATCAAAATTACGCTCCGGAATCAAAAATTTTTTAAACCGAGGGACACTGATCTCAAAGGGGATCTTTAAGCATGTTGTCCCAGTACCTGAAAAGCTGCCTGCTCGAATACGCCCTCACAATATAATCACGAATAGACGAAAGAACACCGCTTTCGGTGTATATGAATTTCCCCATGATCCTTGACTGGTTCTGAACTTTGTTCACCCTTCCCTTTCTTCTTGACTCATACTGCCAGAAGGCGTGAGTGAGGTTCACTGAATCGGTTCTGCAAAGTTCCTCGGCCAAAACGGCTGCCGATTCCATCGCCATTGATACGCCGGCGCCGGCGTTCGGCAGTATCGCGTGAGCCGAATCTCCGACAAGCACCACTCTTCCTCGCGACCAGCTATTCATTCTGAGGTCGTTGTACTCGTCATAGTAAATATTACGGGGGTCATCAAGACTGCGCAGGATTTCCGGCACCACGCCTCCGAACTCGGCAAAACTCTGACGGATGCTATCTATTCTCGTATCAACGCTGTCCCGGACGCCGGATTCTCTCCTCACGCTAGTGAAAATGGCAAGACGTCCGCGCGTCGGCCACATCCCGAGAAACTTCCCCTTCCCCCAGTACTCTATGATCCCTTCGCTTTTGCAGAAGTCCGGGTTGACCCAGAAGCCCCACCCGGACATGCCACTGTAGCGAAGCGGTATGTCGCCGAAGATCTCCTTCCGAACTCTTGACCTTATCCCGTCACATCCTATAACGAGATCGTAGGTTCCCGTGCTTCCGTCGCTGAATACCGTCTCGACTCCATCCCCGGTGTCCGCAAGGGAAACAACCGTGGTGTCCATCCTGATCGAATCATCGCCTACAGCACTCAGAAGTATGTCTATCAGATCAGGGCGGTAAATGCTTATTATGGGGCCGTACTTCTCAACCACGGAATCAATCGTGTAGCTGTTTATAACCTTGCCCCTGTAGTTGGAAATGTTGTAATCGGTAAAAGCGCAGCCTCGCTCCCTGAGCAGTTCGTAAAGGCCGAGCCCCTTGAGTATCCTGCTGCCCGAGGGCCAGACCACTATCACGTACCCCACATCCCCGAACCTTGGAGCCCTCTCTACAAGGGTAGGACGGAAGCCCCGCTGCTCGAGAAGCCCGCAGAGCGTAAGTCCGGCAACGCCAGCGCCGACGATAAGAACGCTCATGCCGGGACCGTAACGGACACTGCCGTTTGAGGGCATGGGTGCGTTCTCAGCCCGGTTCATGGTTCTCTCCGCTTTATCCTTAAAATCCAAAAAAGACCGCCTTCATACTACAGACAGATTATAAACTATTTTCGAAAGACTGCTTAATGCGGTTTTTGATTACCTTTTCCGTTGAGTTTCTCGGAAGCGAGGAAAGCAGCAGAAGCCGGGTCGGAAGCTTGTACCGGGCAAGCTTGCCGGAGGCCCAGTCGCGAAGCTCCTCAAGGTCAATCGAGAGACCTTCCCTTAAAACGAGCGCCGCCCCCACCCTCTCTCCCCAACTCGGATCGACGACCCCTACAACCGCGCACTCTTCGACAAGAGGATGCTCCCTAAGCACCTCCTCGATTTCAAGGGCGGATATCTTGTATCCACCCGACTTTATTATGTCCACGGATTCTCGCCCGAGTATCCTGCAGGAGCCTCCGCGTTCCAACAATGCGATGTCTCCGGTTTTGAACCATCCGTCGCAAAAGGCACTTTCCGTCTCCCGCGGTTTTCCCCAGTATTCGAGAAACACGCCTTTTCCCCTTACCCTGATCTCCCCCTGCTCTCCAACGCCCAGCAACCCACCGTTCTCGTCGAAAATTCCCACCTCGACTCCAGGCATTGCGAACCCCACGCGTCCCGGCAGTCTTTCACCCCTGTAAGGATTCGAAAGGGCCATTCCTATCTCGGTCATTCCGTATCTCTCAAGAAGCACTTGCCCGCTTATCTCTTTCCATTTTTCAAGAACGGACACTGGAAGAGCCGCAGAGCCGGAAACCATGAGACGAAAGCCAAGAAGACAATCTCTCATGCGTCTCCTCTCCGCAACCGAAAAATCATCCCAGATGTCTATAAGCTTGGAGTAAACAGTGGGAACAGCCATAAACAGGGTCAGGTCTTTTTTCTTAAACCTCTTCCATGCTTCCCGGGGGTTGAACCCGTCCATCATCACGCATCTGGCGCCGGACCAAAGGGAGCAGAGAACGACGTTCAGTATTCCATGGAGATGATGAAGGGGCAGGATGTTGAGTATCGAATCTTCAGAGGTCCACTCCCACGCCTCCGTCATGCTGTTTATCTGGGCTTTTATGCCGAGATGAGTCGAGACCACTCCCTTGGGTCTAGAGGTAGTGCCGCTTGTGTATATGATCATCGCTTTTCTCTCTTCGGAAATGCCGGGAAGTTCTCCGCGGACGGGCTGCAGAATATCCGGAAGTTCCCGCAGTCGCACTTCGGCACCAAAGCTCGCTCCCTCGAGCTTACGCGCAAGGTCCGGATGAAAAACCACAGTCTCCGCGCCGGAGTCCCCCACGACGTATTCTATTTCTCTTGGCGAATGGGCAAGACCCAAGGGAACGGACACCCCTCCCGCCATCCATAGGCCGAGCTTAAGGGCTACGTACTCGAATCCAGGGGGAACAATAAAGGCAACCCTTTTCTCCTCAAGATCTCTTTTGTCCCCAAGAAGGTTAAGGGCCGCAAAACGCGAAACGCGAAGCAAGTCGGCGTAAGTGAAACTCCCCGTCCAGTCTTCAACCGCGGTCTTTTCTCCGAACCCTGCTGCCCTTTGTATAAGTTCAATTTCCGCCACGAAGCCTTCTTTAACCTCCCGGTTTTTTGTTTATAATAATAAGACCTTAAGCACCGGCCCGCAATCCTCTGTAGGCGGGCTGTTTTCAGTCAGTTACAGCCATGGCGCAGCAACGTGAAATCACCGAACTTGGAAACCCCGTGCTTAGGCAGAGAGCCGAAAGCGTCGAGAACATAAGCAATCCGAAAATCCAGGAGCTGATTGACGACTTGATCCTGACGGCCGCCGAAGCAAGCGGAGTCGGAATCGCTGCTCCCCAGGTATCCGAGTCTCTTCGGATCTTCATAATCGCCGGAACTGCGAGTTCACGGTATCCCGATGCCCCTGAAACGGAAGTCAGAGTGATAATCAACCCTGAAATAGTTTCAGTGTCCGACGAGCTGGAAAAAGGCTGGGAAGGATGTCTCAGCATTCCGGGGCTCCGGGCGCTTGTGCCGAGACATAAATACATCCGGGCGACATACAGGGACAGGAACAACAATCTCGTCGAAGAAGATTTCTTGGATTTCGCGGCGAGGGTGTTCCAGCACGAATACGATCACATAAACGGAGTGGTATTTCTTGACAGGGTCGAGAGTTCGCTGGAGATAATCACGGAAAACGAATACATGAAACTTGTTGCCGAATCCAATTCCGAGGAGGAGGAATAAAACTGTCCGCGGGAGCGGAAAAACCAAATTAAGGAGAAATTCATGAGCGAATACCCAGAAGGTCTTGATCACGCCATAGACCACGGTTTCTATGACGCCGTTTTCCAGAGAAGGTCCCGTCGCTTCGGCCTCGGAATGGAGATCGAAAGGGGACCCCTGCAGTACAAATCCAAGCACGACCCGGTTCCCTTGTCAGAACTTGAGGAAGCCATACTGGTGTGGACGGGCCTCGGCATAAAGAACATAAACCTCTCTGATTTTCCCCCTCATGTGGGTCTTGACCTTGAGATGCAGTTTACGAGCAAGACTATCCCTGCCCTAGGAGACGTGCACAGAACAGAGCTTTTCTATACGAATGATGAGGGGCTCTACATGATAAAGATGCATGATCGGCGCGCCGAGGATTTTGAGGGTCTCGAGAAAATGACTCGCCACCAGAGAGTGGACCGGATACTTGAACTGTTCCGCGAATCCAAGATCAAGCTTTCTGACGGAAGGGCGGACCTGCCCTCAAAGCCTCCGGGAATCGCCGCTCACAATCTCTGGAACGTGAACAAGCCCGGAACGACGGTGTTCATGCCGGTAACCGATCTTTCGGCATGCATAATCAATCTCTACTTCTTCTACATGAGGCCAGACCATAGGTTTAACTTCGTCGATGAGCTCCACAGCCTGAGACCGCCCGGAACCGCGCACTGGCTTGAGCAAGGTTTTCTTGACAAGTCGAAAAGAATGCCACTTGTCGAAGCGGAACTTCGCTTTGCCAACGGTTACATTGCGGAACAGGCCTTTATGGGACAGAACATGGTCCTGGCGCTTCAGACAATGGGTCTCGGAGGATGGCTTTTCAGCGGATTCGCAAGCATGTTCATGCTCGGGGGAACCCCTTTTCACAGGGGACTGGGTTTTCGGTTCGCGACTCCGAAGATACAGGGCGACACGGGAAACCCGAACCCAGTCGCCGTAGGCCGAGATAATCTGTTCCAAGCGTTCTGCCCGCCTTACTACAAGGACATGGGAGAAGCTGTAGAAGCGTTTAACGACATGAAATGGACAAACTGGGAATCGCACAAGCTTCCCTACAAGGACCCGACAGGTGTGCTTGCGGAGGTTGAAAGACCCAGCAAAGACGAAATTCAGGTTGTAAAAGATATATGCAACTACGTTTACGATACATACGGAAGGTTCCCGGCTTTCTCTGATCCCATGTTCCTTCGGTTCATGGTGCAGGCCCATCATCTGGACCTGGATTTCTATGATAAGTACTACCCGCCCGGAGCTTATACGGAAGCGCACAAGAACCATTTCTCGCGCTGGCATCCCGATATTCCCGATCCGTTCTCGGACAGATGAGAAGTTGTGCCATCATTGACCTTTTCTCTCTCGGGAGAAACCGCGCAGGTTAATCCCGCTTTCTGCCGAAAATGCACCTGAACGGTTGCTTTACGAGAAATAGAACGACCTGAAGGTTGAGTAATACCCCCGCGAAACTCAGAAGGTCGGAGGGCTTCATGTAGATTTGCGAATCCCAAACCCCCATCTGCCCGCTTATCACTATGAAGTCGCCCTCAACGGACGATTCCTTCACCGTTATCTCAAAATCCCCGGCTGGGCTGGTTACTTTCATTAAAACTCTCCCGTAACAGATTAAAAACCTCTGGGTTCATTATACCGGAATCCTCACGCGGGAATCGAAAGGGCCTCCCTCATCACCTCAACCGGGGCGTCTTCGCCTGTCCAGATCTCAAAAGCGTCAACTCCCTGGTAAAGGAGCATGCCGAGTCCGGATTCCACCTTGAGCCCCAGGGCCCTGGAGTCCCTTACAAGCGGAGTAACAGGAGGCTTATAGACAAGATCGTAGACCACGCAGTTCTCACCGAGCACATCAAGCGGAAGGCAAAGAGGTTCAATATCGCCCATTCCTGCAGAAGAGCAGTTAATCACGATGTCGGCCCGCTCCATCATCTGTGCTATCCGCTCTTCGTCCTCAAGCGGTGCCGCGGAGAATCCAACGTCTCCAAAACGCGCGGAGAATTCTTCTGAAAGTTCCCGCGCTTTTGTGTATGTTCTGTTCACAATCGCGACACTGCTGGCGCCGCCTGTACACATCGCCACTATTACCGCCCTTGAAGCTCCCCCAGCTCCCACGATAAAAGCATTCTTGTCCTGCGGGAAGAACTCGAGTTCAGAATGAAGAGCTCTCAGCACTCCTGAGACATCCGTGTTGTAACCCTTGAGCCTGCCGTTTTCGTTAACTATGGTGTTTACCGCTCCGACCATGGAAGCCTCTGGAGCAATCTCGTCCAGACCTGCCATAACGGACTGCTTATGCGGAATGGTGACGTTAACTCCGCAGAGACCGAGGTTTCTTATCGAACTCACGGCCCTGTCTATGTTCCGGGGATCTACATCAAAAGCCAGATAAACGCAGTCAAGCCCCAGATGCGCGAACGCCGCGTTATGCATGGCGGGAGACAGACTCTGGGATACCGGATGACCGAAAATGCCGTATATCTGCGTTGTGGCTCTTATTTCCAAATCCGCTCGTCCTTCGGGTAATCGCGAAGAATTCCCCGCACCGCCGCAACGTCCTGTTCGATCTGCGCTACAAGCTCATCCACGCTCGCAAAACGCTTCTCGTCCCTCAGTCTCTCGACGAAACTGACTCCGATTTTCTTTCCGTAAAGATCGTTATTGAAATCAAAAAGGTGGGTCTCGACCGTGAGCTTGCTCTCCTCGAACGTGGGGCGGATCCCTATGTTGGTAATGCTCTCGTGGAAGCCGTCGGGGAGCCTGACGTAGGTGGCGTAAACCCCCGGCTTGGGAAGAATCTCCCACTCGGTATCAAGGTTAACCGTAGGAAAACCCAGTTTCCTGCCTCTTCTCTCGCCTTCCACTACTACGCCCTCTATGTAGTAATCGTAACCGAAAAACCGGTTTGCCTCGCTGATTTCTCCGTCTCTTACAAGGTTCCTTATAGCGCTGCTGCTTACCACCTGATCATCCACCCGAGCCACTTCGGCAACTACCGTATTAAAGCCGTGAGTTTCTCCCATAGACCGCAGAAGATCGACGTTTCCCTTTCTTTTGTGTCCGAAAGAAAATCCCGGACCCACGACTATGTCCTTTATCTTCAGGCGATCAAGGAGGATGTCCTTTATGAAATTCTCCGCGCTTACCTTTGACAGTTCACGGGTGAAGTTAAGGCAGACAACTGCATCAATCCCAGTAGCCTTAAGCATCTCGAACCTCCTCTCCAGCGGGAAGATGAGCGAAAGATCCTTTCTGCCGAGAACTTTCTGCGGATGGGGATTGAATGTAATTACGCAGGAACGCGTGGAATTTTCCCGTGAGCGGCGTTTCGCAGTCTCTATTATCTCTTTGTGTCCGAGATGAATGCCGTCAAAATTTCCAATGCCCGCCGAGGTCTCGAAATCCAGAGGCTGCTTGGGATCAAAAAGAATCTTCATGTTTTCCGAAAACCGATACCGTAAAAAACAAATACCCGCCGGAGGCGGGGAAGGAAAGAATGCAGTACTAGCATCTAATGCTTACTAGATTACATTCAGTTTTGCCAATTTTCAAAAGGAATTTGTCTATTCTTGACTTAATTTAGAGCTGAATGAAAGAATTTCTTCTCGGTTAATAAAAACATTATCTTTGTATGGTTCCTAGTTGAGAAACTAACCTGTTAAGCTGACTGATAACTTCCTCTACCTCTTCCAGAAAGACGGCATGAAAAGCACCAGAACCGTGTAGAGTTCGAGCCTCCCTATGATCATGGCCAGCGACAGAATGATTTTCGTTGGCGAACCCAGATGGGAATAATGGCTGGCAGGACCGACCTCGTCAAAAGCGGGTCCGACGTTGGTTATGGAAGCGACCGCGGCCGAGACGGCGGATTCCAGAGATATGTCTTCAAGCATAAGAACCACGAAAGCAATGAAGCCGCAAAGGAAAATGTAAAGGATGAAGAAGCTCGTTATGCTTGCTACCGCCTTCTCGTTTATGGCCTTTTCCTCTATGGTTATGGGAGAAACCACGTTCGGATAAACGAGTCTCCGTATCTCCCTGTGAGCTTTTTTGAAAAGTACCATGATTCGGAGCGCCTTTACCGACCCTGAAGTCGACCCCGCGCACGCGCCGAAAAACATCAGCATGAAAATCACCCATTTTACGAAAGCCGGCCACGCGTCAAAATCCGTGGTGGTAAATCCGGTTGTGGTGATAATTGAAACCACCTGAAAAGAAGCGTAGCGCAGGGACTCGGAGAAGGTTCCGTAAACACCGGTCTGGATGAGTTCCAGAGTGATAAACATCGTCGCGGCAATGACGAAAAAGAGATAGAACCGAAACTCGGAGTTTCTGAAAAGTCTCCCGGGCCTCCCGGTAAAAAAGTAAAAATGAAGCACAAAGCTAGTTCCGCCGAGGAACATAAAAAGCGTAATCAGCCCCTGTATGTAGCCACTGTCATAAGCCCCTATGCTTGCATCTCTGCAGGAGAAACCCCCGGTTGAGAGGGTGCTGAAAGAATGCGTCAGGGCATCAAAAAAACTCATTCCGCCGAAAATGAGAAGTACCGTCAACACGGCCGTAAGGCCAATATATACAATCCAGAGCTTCTTGGCCGTCTCGGCTATTTTAGGAGCGAACTTCTCCGTCGTCGGTCCCGTGGTCTCAAGCCCCATTAACTGCGCCCCGCCGACAAAAAGCCTGGGGAAAATCGCGATTCCCAGAACTATTATTCCCATGCCGCCAAGCCACTGAGTAAAGTTCCTCCAGAAAAGAATTCCCTTGGGAAGCCACTCAATGGATGCAAGCGCGGTGGCTCCGGTCGTAGTAAAACCCGCGGTCGATTCGAAAAGCGCGTCGAGCGGGCTGGCGAACACCCCGTAAACATAATAAGGAATGGCGCCAAAAACGCTTGCAAGCACCCAGCAAAGCGTCGCAATCAGAAAACCTTCTCTTCTTCGTATCTCAGTCGGAGTTTCGGGAATGCGGCAAATTACCATAAGCGCAAGACCCGCAATTGATGTTATAAGCGCTGAGATCAGGAAGGCAGAAAGATCGTCCTCCGGGTAAAAAAGCGTACAGACAGCCGGCACGAGCATCAGCAGCCCGAGATACATCACGAACTTTCCCGTGACCTGAAAACAGAACCTAACGTTCACGAAACCAGTATCTCTTCAACCTTTTGCACGGCGGTCGGCAGGGAGAACACTACCAGACGGTCCCCGACCTGCGCGACGAAATCCCCACCGGGGAATATCGGTTTCCCGTCCCTTATACAAACTCCTATGACTGAATCGTGCGGCATTTTGCATTCAGAAAGAGGTATCCCTAGGATTTTAGTATGTTCGGTTACGTCAAACTCGAGAATCTCTCCCGCTCCCTCGTAAAGAAGCGATATGTTGGCCTCTCCGCCGAGATGAAGAGAATTCAGAATGGCGTTTGCCACGGCCATGTTTACGCTTATTGCCCTGTCGATTCCGATCGCCTCGAGCACTCCCACGTAATCGGGATTCGAATAAAGCACAGTGCATCGATCAATGCCGAGATTTTTCGCGAGAAGTGCGCTGAGAACATTGTTCTCATCGTCGCCGGTAAGCGCAAGCAGGTAATCGCTCTTTTCAACACCGGCTTCCTTCAGTATCTCGAGGTCGGTTCCGTCACCTTCAAACACCATAACGCCGATAAGTTCCTCGGCGGCAGCCCTGGCCCTGTCATGATCGCTTTCAATGAGCCTTACGGAAAGTCCTTTTTCGTGAAGCGCGGAAGCCACCTCGCACCCCACCCTGCCCCCGCCGACTATGATAACGGAATTGACCTTCTGGATTTTGAGGTTAAAAAGCTTCTTAAGCCTCTCAAGTGCCGAAGGGACCCCGAGAGCAAAGACAAAATCTCCCGGGCGAAGTTCCGTATCTCCCCGCGGAATGGTTATCCTGTGCTCCCTCTGCAACCCGACGAAAGTCCAGTTCCTCGGGCTGCTGACGAAATTCCTAAGCTTTTGGTTTATTATCGGCACCCCTTCATCCACCCGGAGCTTGAGAAGCTCTATCTGTCCGCTCGCGAAAAATTCCACCCTTCCCGCGAAAGGAGCGCTTATAAGTGCGCTTATCTTCTCTGAGATTATGCCGCTTGAACTTACTACCGAGATGTTCGAATTATCTATGACCCCCGCGTATTCGGCATACTTCGCGTTTTTCACCGCGGCGACGATTTTCTCAACTCCCGAGGCATGGGCGATAAACGAAGCGAGTATATTCGTTCTGTCATCCCCGGTAACCGCAAGAACTATGTCGGCCTTTTCTATCTCCGCCTGTCTCAGAACGACGGGATCGTCTGCGTTCCCCTCAATTGCCAAGACATCCTGAGTCTCCTTGGCCTTGGCTATGAGCTCGGCGTCTTTTTCAATCACCACAACTTCCTGGCTCTTGAAAAGCTCCTTTGAGAGGAAATTTCCAACCTGCCCCAGACCTATTATCAGAATTCTCCGCATAGCAGCAAACTAAACCTGCGCCCGCTCTCCTTTGACACCGCCGGAGAGCTGAAACAGCCTTATCCCGAAGACGACCGCAAGCAGCAAGGATGCAAGCTGCGCCTGGGAAAAACCCTCTATAAAGCTCGGGGTAGTCTCCCTTATAAGCTCAATCAGAAATCTCTGGGTGCCGAGAATGAAGAACCCTACTGCCGAGATAAAACCCACGGGACGGTTCTGGGTTCTGATTTTCCAGAGAAAGACAAAAAGCAAGGCCATAAACAGCGTATCGTAGATCTGGGTGGGATGGACATTGACGACTCTCTCGGAAAAAGAAACCGCCCAAGGCAGGGAACACACGGTCCCGTAATCGCAGCCGTTGAGAAAACATCCTATCCTTCCGATCCCGTAACCAAGGATGAGGGCGGGACAAACGATATCGAGAAGCCCCTGGAAATCCGTTCTTTTAAGTCTTGAGACAATCCACAGAGCACAAAATATCCCGACCAGGCCCCCTACCGACGCGTACCCCGATATGAAGTAGCGCCCCGGGTTAGCGAGGAACTCGGTCAAAGCGACGTTCTGATAAAGAAAAAGTATCTTGGCCCCAACAAGCCCGGCTATAAAGCATGCGAGCAGAAGCGTGGAAGGAAGTGCCGGGTCCATTTTCCTGCGGCTTGCCTCTGCGGACACAACCAAGTAAGCGGCCAGATATCCGAGCGCGAGAAACACCGAATACGAGTATATGACCAGACCTCCGCCGAGGTCTAAAAGTACCGGGTACATGCGGCGTCTCCCTAGACTACTCTTCCTTTAGAAGAGAATCCACATTTAACAAAGGCACTGTGCCGCTACCCGAGAATTTGGGAAGGGTGCCATCCCATTTCTCCGCTAGGCGCAGCTGAATGATCTGCGGATTGTTCTTAAGCGCCTTCGCTTCCCTTTCAATCGCCGCGGCTCTTGCCTTGGACGCCACTTCTATCTCGAAGGCCTGGGCGCTCGCGGCGAGCTTTTTCTCCTCAGCGGCGGCTTCAGCCTGAGTCACTCTTCTTATTTTCTCGTTTTTGGCCTGAAGCGCTTCCTGCTCCGCCTTTACCTTGAGTTCAATCGCCTTGTTGAACTCATCCGAGAAATCAAAGTCCGTTATGGCGATGTTGGCTATTCTGAGGGCGTTGGGAGAAATTCCCTTCTCGTCCAAGGTAATTGATATGAAATTGTTTATGGCCTCCTGTATCTCGACCTTCACCTCGGCCCTCTTGGTAACCAGCTGCTCGGCGGTGTACTTGGCAGTAATGGCCTTTACAGACTCCTGTATCGCAGGCTCTATAAGAGTCAGCGACACGGTGCTTCTCTTCCCTATCTTCTGAAATATAACGGGAGCAAGTTCTCCCGTAATGGAATACTGCAGAGTGACTTGAGTCTGTACCGTCTGGAGGTCTTTGGATGCGGAAACAGCCTTGGCACTCGCCGCGGTAAGACGGATATCGATCTGTTCAACCTTATCCATGAAAGGTTTTTTCATATGGAATCCCTCGGGAAGCGCCTTGGGCTGCACGGCGCCAAGGGTTCGCACGACTCCGACATGCCCGCTTTCCACTATTACGAAAACCCCTGTCACCAGAAAAAACAGCAGGATAAAAATTATTGGATAAAAAATATTAAGTTTGGGCAACTGCCGCCTAACTTTCATAAACGTACCTCCGTTATATGCTACATGCTCATAACATTATAATAAGAGTTATCCGAAAACATAGACCCATGAAAAAGTCCAGATCCGGAGACTCACCGAAGGGTCTCCCTCGCATCCTTTATGAAAAGGCGGGGCTCCCTCTCCCCTCTTCGGACATTAAAACGCAGGGCGAAAACCAGATCTATCTTTTTGGGAAGACGCTTTTGGGAAGAGTAAAACCAGATGCAGTTGAACTCAGAGCCGTTCTCTCTAACCCTGAACATAAGATGCTGGTTCTTGAGCAGGTTCTGACTCGCTACAGAAACGGCCTTCGAGAGAAAAAGGGGTTCTGGATTTCCCTCTCCGAAAGGCGAGAGGCTTTCAATCTCGGAAACAAGGGTGTCCTCTATGGAAGCAAGGCTGATTTCTGAGTCTATATCAAGCCTGCTTTCAGGTTTCTGACCGCTTTTTTCAAGCTCTTCTGAGAACCGCTCCCTGAAAAGACCGATCTTTTCCTCAAGAACCGTCACCCCTGCCGCGTAGGCGTGTCCGCCGAACTCAACGAGAAGGTCCCCGCACTTTGAGAGAACGGAGAATATGTTGATTCCTCCGAAGGATCTCCCGCTTCCCCTGCCCACGCCGTTTTCGTCTACAGAGATGAGAAAAGCGGGTTTTCCGTAAGATCCGGCCAATGAGGAAGCCACAATGCCTACGACTCCCCTGTGCCATTCGCGAGACGAGAGAACAAGGGAATTGCTGTTTGAGTACTCGGGCGCCGACTCAGCCATCCGGGTCGCGTCGCGCAGTATCCTCTCTTCAATACCGCGGCGCTCGGAGTTGCGCTTGTCAAGAAATTCCGCGAGCAGGAAAGCGTCCTCTTCGCTGTCGGCGAGAAGAAGATCAACGGCCTTGTCCGCGGAATCAAGCCTCCCCGCCGCATTTATCCTGGGACCGAGACGAAAGCCGAGATCGAATACCTCTATGCCGTCGCCTATGCCGCTTACCTCCTTAAGGGCCCACAGGCCCAGACGCTTGGGACTCCGCATTCTCTTAAGACCTTCTTTCAGCATGATCCTGTTCACGTTCCCCACCGGTACGCGGTCAGAGATCGTCCCAAGCGAAACAAGATCAAGAAAATCCCCCATGTTGGGTTCCTTGACGGTCTCGAAGAATCCCTCCTCCCTCAGGGTTCTTCTAAGGGCGAGAGCGAGGTTAAACGCTACGCCGACGCCCGAAACCTCTTTTCCCGGGTACCTGCAGTCCGCCTGACGGGGATTGAGAACGGCTACGGCATCGGGCAGCTGACCGCAGAAGCTGTGATGATCCGTGACTATGAAATCCATTCCCAGAGCGTGTGCCTGCGCCACTTCATCCACGGCCGTGATTCCGCAGTCAACCGAGATTACGAGGTTTACCTGCCTTTGCCTAAGATCGCGAAGCGCCTCGGAGTTCACTCCGTAACCCTCTTTGAACCTGTCGGGAATATAGTAGGTAACGTCGCAGCCGAGGGCTCTGAGAAAACTCGTCAGAAGAGAGGTCGCCGTGACGCCGTCAACATCATAGTCTCCGTAAACGGCGATTTTCTCCTTTTCGTAAACGCACCTGCAAAGACGCGCCACCGCCTCCTCCATGCCTTTCATCAGGAAGGGAGAAGGCAGGTCCGAGAGGGATGCGGAAAGAAACGCCTCGGCGTCCTCGGCGGAACTTATTCCCCTGTTTACCAGAAGTCCCGCGGTTATCGGCAGGATGCCGAGCTTTGCCGAAATCTTCTCAACCGGCCCTTTAGCGGGTTTTGCTACCACCCATTTTCTTTTCTTCATAAGAATTCCGCGGGGAGGAATTCAGGAGGAGACGCTTTCTTCCCTCAGGTGCTCAACGAGTCCCAAAAGCCCGAGGTAATAACTGTGCGCCCTGAAGCCTGATACCACGCCGAGCGATACTCCCGAGACAAACGATTTCTGTCTGAAGTCCTCCCTTTTGTATATGTTGGAAATATGAACTTCCACAACAGGCATTCCGGTTGAGAGTATGGCGTCCCTTATGGCTACGCTTGTATGGGTATAGGCGCCGGGGTTTATGATTACTCCGTCGAACTTCCCGTAGGCATCCTGTATGGCGGTGACTATCTCCCCTTCTGAATTTGACTGAAAGAAGGAAAGTCCGACATCTCCGCCCAGGGAATCGGTTTTCGAAGAAAGAAAAGTTTCAATCTCAGAAAGGGTAAGACTTCCGTAAATCTCAGGTTCCCTCTTGCCCAGCATGTTGAGATTCGGACCGTTGATGACAAGTATTTCCATGGGACAAAATACCGGGAGTAATGATAATTAAAAGGTCGAGAAAAACCAAACGGGGTCTCTATCTGCCAAGAAGAACCATTATCTCTTCTCGTTTGTTTCTGTAAACCGGGTTATCGGGTTCCATCTCGCAGAGAACTTCAACTATCCCCAGGGCGTCTTCGTAAAGTCCCTGGGAAACGTAGAGATTAAGCATCGTGTCCGTCTCGAAGACTCCGGCCCGCGGCTCGCTTTTCTCCTCCGGCTCCGGGGAAGGCCTTTCCGGCTCTACGGCATCTTCCCCCAGGCGCCATGGATCCGGAACGGGCGACAGGGCGACCCTGAAGGCTTCGGCTGTCCTGCCTGCGCTTTTGTATATATGTATAAGCAGGTCTGAAGCCTGGGTGTTCCGGCGATCCAGAGAAAGCGCCTTTTTGAGTTCCTCCTCCGCAGCAGCGGCATTCCAGCACATAAGATGCGCCTTGGCCAGAATGAGTCTCGCCCTGCTGCTATCACCTTTTTTCTCCGTAAAATCGGAAACTGTATGTCTCGCCTTGGTCACCTCTCCAAGCGCGAGATGAACTTCCGCCAGCGCGAGAAGCGAATCGGAATCGGGAAACATCCTCAAGGTATATTCGTACTTTTCCTTGAGCGCTTCAAGCTCACGCTGACTCAGAGTCTTAAGCTCGTCCATAAGCCTTGTTATTCTTACAAATCCCGGTAATCGCCGCGCCTTTTCTCAATCCGCTCCGAGCAATAGTATACGCAGAAACCGGATCGGCACCGCTTTACCAAGAATACCGCAACGCAGTACAGCGGACAACACTAATCGAGACGCCGTCGCGGCCCAGGGCTATCCTCTCTTCAGAAAAGAAAACATCTCCACTTCCTTTATGCCGACGAGCCTGGCAAGCAGGAAATAAAGTATAACGCCTGAACCCACCGATGCGGCCATAATCAATGCCTTGTCAAGAGAAAAACCGCTTTCGCTCCAAGTAGAGAAACCGGCAACCGCGCTTACCGCAAAACCCATGATTACCGCGATCGCGAGAATCCTGAGCGAAAAGAAGAGGATGTCGCGGGAGAGAAAATGTCCCAGACGGCCATTTAACAAAACGACCAGCAGAACGAAGTTCGCCACTGAAGAGATTGAACTCGCAAGCGCAAGACCCAAGTGATTAAGCGAGAAGACGAACCCCAGAACGAACCCGCAGACCGCATTCAGCAGAAAACAGAAAAACGCCACCTTGACCGGCGTCTTCGTGTCCTGAAGGGCGAAAAAGGCGGGTACGGTAATTCGAATTCCTCCCACTGCGAAAAGTCCAAGTCCGTAGCCCAGAATGGCTTGGGAAGTATTTATAACCGCCACGTAATCAAACTGGCCATGCTGATAAAGAAAATTGCAGAGAGGCACCCGCAGGGCCACTATTCCGACCATTGCGGGCACCATTATAAACAGCATGCGCCTCAGGGAACGTTGATATTCTGTGCCGAAACCTCCGTAATCATCCCTCGCCGCGTAGCCTGAGAGCGCGGGAAGAGTCACGGTCGCCAGGGAAACGGCCACAACTCCGAGGGGAAACTCGATTATCCTCTCTGCGAAATAAAGGTAGGAAACGGTTCCCTCGGACATAAAGGACGCGTATTGGGTGTTTACGAGTATGTTGAGGTTGTAGACCGCTATTCCGAAAAGCTGGGGGAACATGAGAACCGCGAGTCTTCTGACCGCAGGGTGATTGAGCGTTTTCGCAAAGCCGAACATGAACTTTTCTTTGCGAAGATAAAACAGGTGGAGCAGCAACTGCAGCACCCCCCCGCCAAGGACCCCGAAGCAGAGAGAAGCTATAGGCACTTCAAATTCCCTGTAGAGAAACAGGGCGCTTGCTATTATGCACAGGTTGAAAAGAACCGGGGAGAATGCCGGAGCGAAGAAATGCCGTACGGAGTTAAGAACCCCCATCGCGAGAGCCGTAAGAGATATAAAAAGCACGTAGGGGAAAATAAGCCTGTTAAGATAGACCGCCAGATCGAAGGTCTTCTGATCGAATCCATAGGCGAAGAGCTTCACCAGCCAAGGAGAAAAAATTATCCCCAGTGCCACAACTAAAACGAGAATGATGAAAAGCACGGTGAACGCGGAACGCAGGGCGTCTTTTGCCTCCCGCCTGTCCCCCGACTCAAGGTACTCCGAGAATACGGGTACGAAAATCGCCGCTAGAGAGCCTTCGGCGAAAAGGCGTCGCAGCAGGTTAGGAATACGGAACGCGACGTAAAAGGCGTCGGTCTGGAAACCCGCTCCGAAAAGTGCCGCCACCACAACGTCCCGCAGGTATCCAACTATCCTGCTCAGTAGAGTAAGAAAACTTACCAACCCCCACTTGTGCTTATGATCTTCCCTTGCTTCCATGGAAATCCTAGTCCTCCGGCAGATCGCCGCTTTCGGGAGGGTCGACAAACTCAAACTCTATTTCCCTTTTGAGCGCTTCCAGCACCCCGCGCGTTTCTGAAGTGAGTTCAGGAGTGGTAACCACCTTTACTATCATCTCTTTCGGAACCTCGGTTCTCACCCACATCAGGTGCCCGTAGGTGCCGAGTATCCCCTGCAAAAGAACATTGGAACTTTTGTCCGCAAGTTTTATAAAAAAAACAGACATTTTTTCTGAAGCAATACCATATGGAATCTCACCTTCCAAACCATCATGTCCTCGGATGAGAGTATATACAAAATAAGCCAACAAGTAGAATTGAGGCCCCAACGGATAGTATTTTTTCTTATACCCTCTCACAACAGCATCCAGTATTTAAAGTAATATCTAGCCTTATGTTTTTACCGCTCACCCGTTGAAAAGATTAACTATTTCAAAATGTTACTTGACTTTTTACATGTTTTTTTATAATTTATGAATTGGCATGGCAGGAATATATTATGGCATATAATGGCAGAAGGTAGCATAAAATGTTCAGAGGAAGATACGAACACACCATGACCAAGACCGGAAGGGTCAGTATTCCTTCAAAGTTCAGGGAGGTCTGCAGAAAGAAATATTCCGACGAGACCTTCGTAATCACGAACTTTGACCGCTACCTCATCGCCTATCCAATGAGGGAATGGAACGAACTCGAAAAAAAGCTCTCCAAGATATCCATAACCGACAACAAGGTGACGTCTTCAATACGCTATCTCATGGGAAACGCGGTTGACTGTCCCATAGACAATCAAGGAAGGGTTTTGATTCCTCAGTCGCTACGCTCATACGCAGCCATTGAAACTGAAGTCGTCCTGGTCGGCATGCTGAAGAAAATAGAAATATGGTCAAAGGAGATATGGGAGAAGGAAAACGGCTCTGGAGCATTTGAGACTTTCATACAAAGCAGGGAGGTGCTCGCCGGATATGGTCTCTAAGAAAATAAGAGCCGCGGACGCAAGTTCTGATCCGCAGGAACAGTTTCACTCCCCGGTCATGGTAAGAGAGGTAGCTGAATACCTCGACCTGCCGGAAGGCGCAATCGTGGTCGACGCGACTGTGGGTCTAGGCGGACACTCCGAGCACATTCTTAATGAATACTCTTCGATATCGAGGCTGATAGGCATGGATGTCGATCAGGCTACGATCTCTCTTGCAAAAGGCAGGCTTTCGGCCAGTGCAGAAAAAGTAGAGATAGTAAACAGAAATTTCATACACATTAAAAACACGGTCAATTCCATGGGAATAGAATACGTGGACGGCATCGTCGCCGACTTGGGGATTTCTTCCTTTCAGCTCGAGCGCAGTGGTAAGGGATTCAGCTTCAACAGAAACGAGTTCCTCGATATGAGAATGGACGCGGGTCTTCAGTTCTCCGCCTACGATCTTGTAAACGAAATGAAAGGCGAAGAGCTTGAATACATACTGAGAAAATACGGCGAAGAGAAGTTCGCGGGGAGAATCGCTAACTCGATAGTGAAGAGCCGGGTGAAAAAGCCCATACAGACTTCCTTCGAACTGGCCTCAATAATCTCGAACTCAATTCCCAAAAAGTTTCATCCGAAAAAAACGCACCCCGCAACCAAGACTTTTCAGGCACTTCGGATCTCGATTAACAACGAACTCGACAATCTGGCGATCTTCATTGAAGAAGCCGTAAAAATCCTCAATACAGGAGCAAGGCTGGTGATTATCTCTTTTCACTCGCTTGAAGACAGAATAGTTAAGAACATGTTCAGAAAACTCGACTCCTCGTGTGCTTGTCCTCCGGATCTTCCCGTATGCGCATGCGGAAGAGTTCAACAGATAAGAAGGGTGACCCGATCGGTCGTAAAGCCCGGAAAAAGGGAAGTGGAGGAGAATCCCAGGGCGAGAAGTTCAAAAATGAGGGTTGCAGAGGGGGTATAACCGCAAATGAGAAGAAAGGTCGCCGGAAAGAAAAAAACAGAGAAGGGATCGTTTCCGCGCACATTAATTATTTTCGGTATCGCTTTGATAACCGCGCTTTGCTTTCTGCGCATCAAGGTTGAACACACGAGAACCGGTTACGAGATTTCGAAAAACCTAGAAGTCGAAAGGGCCCTTTTAAAGGAAACCGGACTGCTTCATCACGAAATTTTAAAACTCAAGTCTCTTAAACATCTCAAACCGGTGGCGGATAAAAAGGGATTCAGATTCGCCACTTACAAGGATGTCGTTTTCGTCGAAGAGGTAATAGTTGCACAGGAAGAGCGGGATGAGGAATTCTAAAAAACAAAAACGGAAGTTTTATATTGCCTCAGTTTTCATTACGGGTCTATTTGTGCTTCTGGGGTACAGGTCCTTTGAACTCCAGGTGCTCCAAAGCGAGAAGTTTTCCGCCGGGGCTAAAAAACAGCACAGCAGGATTTACAAGATGCCTCCGGTACGGGGAACCTTGTTTGACCGGAACAAGAAACCTCTGGCCACAAACGTCTGGACAACCTCGATCTATCTGAATCCCAAGGAAGTAAAAGACCCGGACAAACTTGCACGAGCGATATCGAAACCGCTGGGTATGTCCCGCAAGAAACTGATCGGTCTTACACGTTCTGATAAGCCCTTTGTATGGATCAAAAGAGGAGAGGATACCGGGACAGCGAAAAAGATAGAGGCCTTGGGTCTTTCGGGGGTTGGTTTCGCCGAAGAACCGAAAAGAATTTACCCCAACGGTTCCCTGCTCGGGCAGGCAATCGGATTCACCAACATAGATCTTAAGGGAGTGGAGGGTCTTGAATACGGCTTCGAGAAGATGCTTGCAGGCAAACCCGCCACGGTGAGGATCAGAACCGACGGCAGGGGAAACCGCATATCCGACGTCCTGCTGAATGCGAAAGAACAGTCTACGAAGGGAAGCGATGTGCTGCTTACCGTGGATTCCAATATACAGCACATAACGGAAACTGCGCTCGAAAAAGGCATAAAAGAAATGAAAGCGGATAGGGGAGCCGCCCTCCTGATGAATCCTCAAACTGGTGAGATACTCTCCATGGCCTCCTATCCGTTTTTCAATCCCAACCGCTTCGGCGAGTTTTCCCAGAAAACGAGGAAGAATCTCCCCGTGTGGATGTCCTTCGAGCCTGGTTCCACGCTGAAGGTATTTTTGGCGGCGACGCTGCTTGAAGAAAAAATGGGGGATGAGAATACCGAGTATGACTGTGAAAACGGAAAGCGGAGAATCGGCCCGAAAGTAATAAAAGATGTGCACGGCCACGGAATACTGACGGTTTCCGAGACCATAACGTATTCAAGCAACATATGCGCCTGGAAAATGGGGGAGACCCTGGGAAAGAAAAAACTTCACGATTCACTCAGGAATTTCGGCTTCGGGGAGACGGTCGGAGTGGACCTTCCCGGGGAAGCCAGAGGGAGAATACAGAGTCTGAGGAACTGGGGAGATCTAGAGTTGGCGACGATATCGTTCGGACAGGGGATATCGGTAACGGCAATCCAGCTGGCCACCTCGCTCTCGAGCATCGCAAACGGCGGATATCTGATGAAGCCTTATATAGTGAAGAAAGTAGTCTCGCCTGAAGGCAAGGTTCTCGTGCAAAGAAGGCCAGAGCTTGTTAAAAGAGTCATTTCCTATGATACGGCTTCGAAGGTCACCAGGATACTTGAACAAGTGGTGGAAAACGGAACGGGCAAAAACGCAAGTATTCCCGGCTACAGAGTCGCCGGAAAAACAGGCACGGCGCAGATGGCCAATCCGGAGACCGGCACTTATTACAAAAACAAATACCTTTCGTCGTTTATCGGTTTCGCCCCTGCTGATGACCCGCGTCTCGCCCTCGTCGTAATCGTCGAGAACCCCAGAAAACACAACTACGGAGGTGTAGTGGCAGCTCCCATCTTCAAGTCCATAACCGAAAAAGTGCTGTTTTACATGCAAATACCTCCTCACAAGGAAAAGCTTGAAGAAATGGTCATGCCGGACATGGTGAACAAAAGCGCGAGAGCCGTCATGAAGTGGGCGGAAAAAGAGGAAGTGGCGGTCAGGTTCATAGGAAGCGGCTACGTGGTCAGCCAGCACCCACCTTCAGGGAAAAAGATAAGAAGGGGAACGGACTGCACTTTCACCCTCAAGCAGAACATATGAGATTGGCAGATGTTCTGAGAAACGCGGGAATTGAAGCTATAACTGGATCCAAGAATCCGGGAGATACGGAAATTACGGGAATAACTCTCAACTCGCAGAGCGTGGAACCGGGGTCCCTTTTTATTGCCATCAAGGGCAAGGTCACCGACGGGCACAATTACGCCGCCTCCGCGGTAAAAAAGGGAGCGGCCGCACTTCTGCTTGAGGAGGTTTCAGCTGAAATCTCGGGTCTCGGAGTTCCCTTTGCAAAGACGAGCGACTCTAGGGCCGCAGCATCCATTGTCGCCTCCAATTTCCACGACCACCCTTCCCTTGCAATGAAGGTCGTTGGGGTGACGGGGACAAACGGAAAAACCACGGTGTCTCACATGATAGAAGCCGGCTGGAAAGCCGATGGGATAAACACGGGTCTTCTGGGAACAATAGAAAACAGATACATGAGTAAAACCGAGCCTGCTTCCCTTACAACACCCGATCCCATCGCTTTTATGAGCATGCTGCGTGAAATGAGAGACGCCGGAGTGACAAACGTCACAGTTGAGGTGTCCTCGCACGCCCTTGATCTAAAAAGGGTCGACGGATGTCACTTCGACGCGGCGATATTCACGAACCTCACCCAAGATCACTTGGACTACCACAAGACACTTGAAGATTACTTCAGGGCTAAAGAAAGACTTTTCTCGGAAATTCTCGAGAAAAGCACGAAAAAAGAGCTGTTTTCGATAATAAACGCGGATGATCCTTTCGCAAACAGGATATTCACCTCGAAAAAAGGGCAGAAAATAACGTTTTCCACGAAAAGAAAAGACTCAGTTGTATTCGCGGAGAATTTCACGCTTGATTCTGGAGGCATAAAGGCCACACTGGCCACCCCGTGGGGCAAGGTGGAACTTGATTCAAAACTCATGGGTAAACACAACCTCTATAACATGATGGCGGCAGCCGGAACGCTCCTCTCTCTCGGTTCGTCCCTAGGGACGACCGGGAGAGCGCTGAGTGAACTCAGGCGCATCCCGGGAAGACTCGAGAAAATTGAAACTGCTTTGGGAATAGATGTTTTTGTGGACTATGCTCACACTCCCGACGCGCTTGAGAACGTGCTTGCGTGTCTGAAACCTTTCTGCGCGCAGAGACTCATCACTGTCGTGGGTTGCGGAGGAGACAGAGACAGGGGAAAACGCCCCCTTATGGCCGCGGTAGGACGCAGGTATTCGGACATGCTGATAGTGACTTCGGACAACCCCAGAACGGAGGATCCGGATAGGGTAATAACGGATATGACCGAGGGGATAGAACCCCAGGATCCGGGGGTAGTAGTAATAACCGACAGGGAAGAAGCCATAAAGCATGCCGTGGATAAGGCCGGACCTAGAGACACGGTCCTTATAGCGGGAAAAGGTCATGAGAACTACCAGATAATCGGCACTGAGAAAATTCATTTTGACGACAGAGAAATCGCTGAAAAACACCTTGAAGCCAGGAACAGGAGAGAACTTTGAGATTCAGCCTTGACTTTCTGCTAAATTCCACCGGAGGGAACCTCGTCGGCGGCAAGATGCCGATCGGAGCTTCGGGGGTCTCCATCGATTCCAGGAATATAGAGAAAAACCAGCTCTTCGTCGCCATAGAGGGACCCAACTTTGACGGGCACGACTACGTTGCCGAGGCCTTTGAAAAAGGTTCCGCGGGAGCAATAGTGGAAAAATACCCGCAAATACAGGACTCAAAACGCAACTGCAACGCGATAATAAAGGTCGACTCCACGCAAAAAGCCCTCCTCGAGATGTCAAGACACTGGAGAAATTCGTTCCCCGACCTAAAAGTCGCCGCCATTACGGGTTCGAACGGAAAAACTACAACTAAGAATATGACCCACAGCATACTGTCCGTATCAGGCAGCGTGCTCAGCACCCACGGTAACCTAAACAATCAGATAGGTCTTCCGCTCAGCCTCCTGAAACTGGAGAAGAGCCACGATTTCTGCGTGCTCGAGATGGGAATGAACTCTTTCGGGGAGATAAGAACCCTCGCGGATATCGCCTCGCCCGACGTGGGGACGATTACCACGGTAGGGAAAGCTCACCTGGAGGGAATGAAGGACCTTGAAGGGGTCGCAAGGGCTAAAGGAGAACTGGTTGAAAACTTCGGAGAGGAAAACACTTTCTGCGTGAACATTGACGATCTCTGGGTGGAGAAGATAGCAGCCCGCGCGCGCTGCCGGAAGATCACGTACGGAGTCGCCTCTCCAGAGGCTTTCATAAGGGCAGACGACATCAGCCACGAGGAAATGGAGTTCATCGAATTCACGATACACATCGGCAAGCAGTCCGCCAGAGCGAGAATAAGGGGAATAGGAGCCCACAATGTTTCAAACGCTCTTTCCGCCTCCGCTCTTGCGTATTCTCTCGGATGCGGAATGAACGAGATACTGGCAGGTCTTGAGAAATACGTTCCCTCAGCCATGCGCCTTGAGGTTATCCTTACCCCTTTCGGCTTCAGAGTCATAAACGACTCGTATAACGCAAATCCCGACTCGATGCGCGCGGCGCTTGACGAACTCGTCGCTCACCGGCGCGGAAAAGCGAAGGCAGTAGCGGTTCTCGGGGACATGCTGGAACTGGGAGAAAGCAGCGAAAGAGAACACCAGATGATCGGAGAACATATCTCGAAGCTCGGTCTTGACATGGTAGTAGCCATGGGAGAATTCTCCCGCTTGCTCGTATCAGCGGTGCGGGGGCAGACGGCGTGTCACGTGGCAAAGAGCCCGCAGGAGGCGGCGGCCATGCTTCTTGACGCGTGCCGAGAGGACGACTTAGTGCTTGTAAAGGGGTCGCGGGGAATGAAGATGGAAACGGTAATACAGATGCTTTACGAAACATAAGCCATGCTCTACTTTCTGCATCTTCTAAAAGACGATTTTATTTTTCTGAATGTTTTCAAGTATATAACCTTCCGCTCTTTCGGGGCCGGGCTGACCTCGTTTGTCCTCTGCGTCCTCCTCGGGAAAAAGCTGATTGACCTGCTGAAAGCGGCGCAGTTCCACGAGACCATACGCAAAGAAGGACCCAGCAGCCACGGCGTAAAAGCCGGCACTCCGACTATGGGGGGCATATTCATCGTAATGGCCATACTGGTCTCATCCCTTCTCTGGACAAACTTCCTCGTAGACAAGGTCATGCTCGTGCTCCTGTTTACGGCAAGCTTTGCCATTCTGGGATTTTTCGACGATTTCATGAAGGTAAGGAGAGGAAAGGGCATGAGGGCAAGGGTGAAGTTTCTCTGCCAGACGCTCATAGCCGCGATTTTCGTGGTTATTCTCTGCATGAACGAAAGCGGAACCTTTTCAATGTCCATGAGAGCCGGGGAAAGCGCGGTATATTCCTCGACCTCGGTGGTGTTTCCGTTCATAAAGCAGGCAGTTGTGGATCTTGGATATCTCTACATATTTTTCGCCCTTCTGGTCACCGTAGGTTCTTCAAACGCGGTTAATCTCACCGACGGCCTTGACGGTCTGGCCATAGGTTCAATCGTTATCGTAACCACTACCTACATAATCTTCGCCTATCTGGCCGGAAACCTGCAGTTTGCAAGCTACCTGCAGATCCCGCACGTGCAGGGAGCCGGGGAACTGGCCATTTTTCTCGCGGCGGTCGGAGGAGCATGCCTGGGGTTTCTCTGGTACAACTCCCACCCGGCTGAGGTGTTCATGGGAGATGTGGGTTCCCTTTCGCTGGGGGCGGCTATAGGATTCAGCGCCCTGATGATAAAGCAGGAAATACTCCTGATAGTGGCAGGGGGAATATTCTTCGTGGAAACGCTTTCGGTCATAATCCAGGTGATCTCGTTTCGCTCTACAGGCAAGAGGGTTTTCAGGATGACGCCCCTTCATCATCATTTCGAGCTTGCCGGATGGGCAGAATCGAAGGTGGTGGTGCGTTTCTGGATAATATGCGTTGTTCTCTCCATTCTGGCTCTTTCAAGTCTGAAGATAAGGTGATCAAATGGAACTCGGCGAAAACAGATTCTTGGTCGTGGGGCTCGGGATAACCGGAGTAGAGACTTCAAAATTCCTCCGCTCCAAAGGAGCCCCGGCGAAGGCAACAGACTCGAGGGAGGCCGGGGAGCTCGGATCCGTGGTGGAAAAACTTGCGGCAGAGGGCATGGATATACGCTGCGGGACTCACGCACCCGAATTCTTCGAATGGGCCGATACGATAGTGCTGAGCCCCGGGGTAAGGTTCGATCTTCCCGAGATCAGAAACGCCCAGGCAGCAGGAAAAACGGTAATAAGCGAAATCGAGCTTGCGTGGAACTTCATATCAAAACCGGTAATAGGCATAACAGGAACAAACGGAAAGACAACGACCACGTCCCTTCTCTCGGAAATACTCGAACGAAGCGGAATGAAAATCTTTACGGGAGGAAATATAGGAACGCCTCTTATATCGGTAGCTGAAAAAGACGACGAATACGATTTTCTGCTGCTTGAACTCAGCAGCTTCCAGCTCCAAGGAATAAAGGATTTCTCGCCCCACGTCGCGGTGATCCTCAACATATCGCCGAACCACCTAGACCACCATTCGAGCATGGAGGAGTACGAAGCGGCTAAGCTCAGGCTTTTTGCAAACCAGAGAGAGAATGACTGGGCGGTATTCAATGCAGACGATCCGGCGGTGCTTAAGGGCTCAGACAGTTTCAGGGCGAAGAAAATATCTTTCGGAACCGGGCAGGACAAAACTGACGTCTACTGCAAAGAAGATGAGATAGTGTTCGGGGAGCTCTCCTTCCGTCTTCGGGACTCGGCACTTGTCGGAGAACATAACAAGGAAAACATAATGGCCGCGGTGGCCGTCGCGGGAGTACTGGGCTGCGAGCGGGATCCGGTACAGAAAAGCATAAACGAATTCCGTCCGCTTCCGCACAGGATGGAGTTCGTGCTGACGATAAAGGGGGTGGATGTGTACAACGACTCAAAATCCACAACCCCTTTCGCCACTCTGAGAGCAATTGAGAGCCTGCCCTCCCCGATCATACTGGTTGCCGGAGGAAAGGACAAGGGAATCGACTACGGCTGCCTTAAGGACGCAGTGGCAAACAAGGTAAAAGCCCTGGTCCTTATAGGGGAGACAACAGAGAAAATGCGTGTCCAGCTAGGCGACCTGGCACAGACAACGTGCGCGGGTTCCCTGAAAGAGGCAACGCAAAGCGCCTTTGAACTGTCGGAGACCGGAGACACGCTCCTGTTTTCGCCCGGGTGTTCAAGTTTTGACATGTTCAGCTCATACGAAGAAAGGGGAAATCTGTTTAAGGAGATCGTAAGAGATGTTTGATTTCAAAAACAGGGATTTTGACATACTGCTCCTCGGGCTCGTCCTTATAGTGGCGGGAATCGGGGTGGTGGCCGTATACAACTCAAGTTCTATATACTCGCTTGAAACCTACAACAACTCGATGCGGTTTCTCAAATTCCACGTCATATACCTTCTCATTGGAATAACTGCCATGGTGACATTGATGCACGTGAAGCCGTCCTTTGTAAGAAAACTGGTTTACCCGGGTTACCTGCTCGGACTCGCTTTACTCATAGTCGTGCTTTTGCCTGAGATAGGAAAGGAGGTCGGCGGGGGGCGAAGATGGATTTCGGTCTGGGGATTCTCTTTTCAGCCGTCTGAGTTCTGCAAGTACATGCTGGTCATCTACCTGGCGCACTTCCTGTTCAAGAAGGAGAACAAGATGGACAGCTTCTGGGTCGGCATTTTTTCTCCCCTGCTTGCCGGTGGCGCCTACGTGGGACTTATTCTGGCCGGGCCGGACCTCGGAACCTCTTTCCTCGTTCTGGCAATTCTTTTCATAATGCTCTTTGTCGGAGGAGCAAAGCTCCGGTACCTGCTCAGCATCGGGATCGGGTCTGTGGGACTGCTCGCATTGGCTATCATCAACGAGGGTTACAGAATGGAGAGAATAATGTCCTTTCTTGACCCGTGGAAAGACCCCCTAGGCTCTGGATACCAGGCTGTTCAGTCGTTCATGGCTTTTGGTCTCGGCGGATTATACGGGAGCGGGCTCGGAAACAGTTCCCAGAAGCTGCTTTTCCTTCCCCAGGCCCACACGGATTTTATCTTTTCGATAATAGGCGAGGAATTCGGATTCATAGGGGTAATAACATTAATCGTGCTTTTCATCATGATTCTGGCAAGGTGCGTAAGGATATCCATGCGGTCGGAAGATCCTTTCTCGAGATACATGGTATTCGGTTTCACGGCGCTCATAACGCTCCAGGCGGCACTTAACATGGGAGTTGCAGTAGGGCTTTTCCCCACCACGGGGCTGACGCTGCCTCTTGTAAGCTACGGAGGAAGCTCTCTTGTATCGACGCTTGCGGCGTTCGGAATCATCCTGAGCGTCTCTAGATTCAGTGCTAAGGAACAATGAAAGTGATAATAGCCGGAGGAGGAACAGGAGGACATGTTTTTCCCGCAATATCAATCGCGGAGGAAATACTTGAGAGAAGCAGCGGAAACGAGGTTATGTTCGTGGGCACCGAACAGGGAATCGAAAAAAGGATTCTTTCAGAGAAGGGGTACAGAGCCGAATTCATAAAATCAAGGGGGATTGTAGGGAAAAGTTTCTCCCAGAAGGTGATAGCGGTGATTTCAATACTAGGAGCGATGCTGAGTTCCCTCAGGATACTCAGAGATTTCAGGCCCGATGTAGTTATAGGAGTCGGTGGATACGCCTCTGGGCCTACCCTGCTTTGCGCCTCCATGATCTCCATCCCTACCGCCGTTTGCGAACAGAACTCCGTCCCGGGGCTTGCCAACAGAATCCTCTCGAGGTTCGTCGGCAAGATATTCATAACTTTCGAAGAAAGCAAAGAGCATCTTCCGGCGAAAAAAACCGTGCTCACCGGAAATCCCATAAGACGTGATCTCGCACGCGGGGCTGCGGAGAAAAAACCCCGTCAAAGCGCCAAGCGAAACGTATTCGTACTCGGAGGAAGCCAGGGGGCACGGAAACTGAACGAAATCGTCCCCCAGTCACTGGCAGAGCTCGGCACTCGGGTAGACGTGACCCATCAGACCGGGGAAGCCCACATAGAAAGCGTTAGGGAAACTTACCGTCAGCTCGGCATTTCGGCCGAAGTGTTCGGATTTACAGATGACATGTCGCGGATATATGAAAAAACGGATCTCGTGATCTGCAGGGCCGGCTCCGGAACGCTGTCCGAGATAACGGCGTTCGGCATACCGTCAATACTGATCCCGCTTGCCTCCTCCACGCACGACCATCAGTTGAAAAACGCCCGGATCCTAGAGTCAAACGCGGCGGCAGCAGTAATTGAGGAAAAGGAACTTTCGGTCGAAGGTCTTTGCACGGTTATTGAGAAAACCCTTGAGCAGGGCACCCTCGGCCGCATGGCGGAAAACTCGAAAAAGCTCGCGCGGCCACACGCCGCCCGAGAAATTGTAAACGAAATCGAGCATATAATCGGATAATCGAATGTACGGCAAGATAAAGAAAGTTCATTTCATCGGTATAGGCGGCATAGGGATGAGCGGCATAGCCGAAGTGCTGATCAACATGGGTCTTGAGGTAAGCGGTTCCGACCTCGCGGAAACCCAGATAACGCAACGTTTGGCTTCCCTGGGAGCCGTCGTTCACACGGGTCACAGCTCGGAGAACATCAAAGGAAGCGAGGTGGTCGTATACTCATCGGCCATCAGGAAAGACAATCCCGAGATGATCGCCGCCGCCGCTGCCAGGGTTCCCCTCATACCCAGGGCGGAAATGCTCGCAGAACTGATGAGACTCAAGTTCGGCATCGCGGTCGCCGGAAGCCACGGAAAAACCACCACGTCCTCCATGATAGCGTCGGTGCTTTCCCACTGCGGTGCCGATCCAACCATAGTGGTAGGAGGAAAACTGCGGACCATAGATTCAAACGCTCACCTTGGAACTGGCCGTTTCATGGTAGTGGAAGCCGATGAAAGCGATGGATCATTCGAAAAACTCTCTCCTGTCGTCACGGTGCTCACAAATATCGACAAAGAGCACCTTGATTACTACGGAGACATGAAGGCCCTTGAGCTTGCCTTCTCCAACTTCCTGCACAAAATTCCCTTCTACGGACTCGCAATAACATGCACCGACTGTCCGAGAACCGCAGAGATAAGCAGGAAATTCAACAAAAAAATACTGACTTACGGAATAAACAGCCCTGCGGACCTAATGGCCGAGAACATACGCTTTTCCAAGCTGAGAACTTCGTTTGAAGTGACATACGGAGGTTACCTGCTCGGAGAGGTGGATCTCAGCACTCTGGGAGCCCATAACGCTCTAAATTCCCTGGCCGCAATAGCCGTGGGAATGGAGTTCGGTTTCAGCTTCGAGAAGATAAAAGAGGGTCTTGCCGCCTTTGAGGGTACGGAAAGAAGACTGCAGTTGAAAAGTGAGAGAAAAGGTGTAAGAATAATAGACGATTACGGGCATCACCCGAGTGAGCTGGAAGTCACCATAGAAGCTCTTAAAGCCGCATTTTCCCAAGAACCGATTCTTCTCTTCCAGCCCCACAGATTTTCTAGGACAAAGCTTCTTTACAACGATTTCGTCAGGGTTTTAGGAAAAATAAAACACCTATACATTCTTGATATATATCCCGCCGGGGAAAAACCGGTAAAGGGAATAACTTCAGAAAAGCTGGTTGAAGACATAAAGAAGGCAGGCAATGCGAACGCACGTCACGTGGATGACCCCGACGCTTTCGTGGACCGCATGGCAAACGAGCTCAAAAAAGGGGACATCCTGCTTACCTCGGGCGCCGGAAACGTCTGGAAGTACGGGGACAGGATCGCAGAACGGATCGTATGAGCAACTCAACTCAAAACAGCGACCTTGAAATACTGGACAACTACCCGATGAGGAAATATCTGTACATAAAAGTCGGGGGGGAGGCGAAGCGCCTCGTGTATCCACAGAACACGAAAAGTTTCCTTGAACTGCTCAAGCGCTGCCACGAGTCGGGAGAGAAAGTCACCGTGCTCGGAGCCGGTTCCAACACCATAATAACCGAGCAGGGAATAGACGGCGTGGTCATAAGCACGAGGAAGCTAAAGGAAGTACGCATAGAGAGAACGCGCGTTGAAGCCGAATGCGGCGCAATGCTCTCATCCATAATGAACAGATCAATCCGTCTCGGACTCACAGGGTTTGAGTTTGCCGCCGGTATACCTGGAACGGTCGGAGGAAGCATATACATGAACGCCGGGGCGAACGGGGGAGAGATAAAGGACGCGGTGAAAAAAGTTCACATATGGCACGAGGGTGAGGAAAAGGAACTGTCAAGAGAAGAGATAAACTTCGAGTACAGGAAAAGCAATCTGCCCGAGGGTTCCATAGTCACGAAAGCCGTGTTCGAACTGCGCAGAGGAGACAGAAAGAAAAGCGAGGAAAACGTGAGACAGTATCTCGCGTACAGAAACAGGACCCAGCCTGTGAAAATGGCCAACACGGGTTCGGTTTTTAAGAATCCGCCTACGGTCAGTGCAGGAGAACTGCTCGAGGGGTTGGGATTCAAGGGGCTTTGCGTCGGCGGAGCCAAGTTCTCGGAAATCCACGCGAATTTCATCGTGAACTTCAACAGAGCGAAAGCCGACGATATCATCGCACTCATTGAAAAAGCGAGGGAAGCCGCCTTGAAAAAACGGAACATAAATCTTGAGCCCGAAGTCGAAATAATGGGCAGGGAGGCAGGAATCGTATGAACATCCTGACAAAGGGAATAGCGGCGGTCTTTTTCTTCTCGGTCTGCGGAATCGCTCTTTTCGCAATTGAGCCATCGGAACATCTCACAGTGAAAGAGATTGTCATTACAGGAAACAGCAAGATAAGTTCTTCGGAAATCATAAAACGCTCTGGAATAAGAGCCGGGTCAACATCTATGCTGCTTCCCACTTCCAAAGCAAAGCAGGAAATCCTTGAGAATCCATGGGTAAGCGAAGTACAGGTAAAGAAGCTTCTTCACGGAAAAATAAGAATTGAGATCTACGAAGCCGAACCTTTCTGCATAGTGGCTCAAGGGGGAGCCGAGCCATACTACATAGACGCAAAGGGAAGGAAGCTAGGCGTAGCAGATCCGTCGCAAGGTCTTGATTTTCCGGTGATCTCGAGCAAGGAGGAAGTCAGTCCGGGTCTAATGCTCCAGGCAGTTGAGATTCTCAATCTCTCCAAGTCCAGTTCGGCTCTCGGCTGGTCGGAAATTTCTGAGATAGTGGTGGAAGAAAACTTCGGCATCAAGCTCTTAACCCTTGATCGCAGATTCGTAACCTTTGGAAAAAACAACATGAAGACCAAGTGGCGCAAGGTTGAGAGAATAATAGTTCATTCACGCAAGAACAATCTGGTGGAAAAAGCTATAGACATAAGTTCGGGTGACGTAGGGGTAATAGGCTACGATTCCTAACATCACAAAATGGCGCAGAAAAAAAACAATTCGCTACCGATAGTTGGTCTCGACATAGGAACGACAAAAGTCTCCGTAGTGGTTGGGGAATCCGACCCAAGCGGTGAGATCGACATAATCGGCGTCGGTAACCACCCCTCCCACGGACTCAAAAGGGGGGTAGTGGTTAACATAGAGAAAACCGTGGACTCCATACAGAACGCGGTAGAGAAAGCCGAACAGATGTCCGGACATGAGATAACGGAGGTCATAGTAGGAATAGCCGGCGGGCATATAAAGGGAATGAACGGGCACGGAATGGTCACCCTGCGGGAAAAGGAGGTAACTTCCAAGGATATCGATAGAGTCATAGAATCGGCAAACGCCCTTCTGATTCCGGCGGAAAGAGAAATTATTCACGCCATCCCGCAGGAATACACGGTTGACAGGGAAAGCGGCATAAACGATCCGGTTGGTATCCACGGATTAAAACTTGAGGCAAACGTCCACATAGTCACTGGGGACGTGACCGCGGCTCGGAACATCGTAAAATGCATAGAGATGTCGGGGATGACTTCCGTTGACATGGTAATTGAGCAGATAGCTTCAAGCGAAGCGGTTCTTACGCATGACGAGAGGGAAATCGGGGTAGCGATGATAGATTTCGGAGGAGGCACCTGCGATATAGCGGTGTTTATGAACGGAAGCGTTAAGTATACCGAAAGCATCACCCTCGGGGGAGACCATCTAGACAGGGATATCGCTTTTGGACTCTCCGTACCTCTCCCCGAGGCAAGAAGGCTCAAGGAAAATCACGGCGTGGCCACCCCCAAGTCGAATGAGATGATAAGCGACGACAGAATAGAGGTAGAAAGCGCTTCGGGACGCGAGCCCAAGCGTATTCTGAAAAAAGACCTTGCGACGATAATCCAATTGAGGATGGAGGAGATCTTTACTCTGATAAAAAAAGAATTCTTAAAGCAGGGGTTCATCGGCATGCTTCCAGCCGGGGTGGTGCTTACGGGAGGAAGCAGCAAGATGCAGGAGATGGCGACTCTTGCCGAGCGGGTACTCGACATGCCGGTTCGCATCGGCATACCCCGCGACGTAAACGGTCTCACGGACATTATCACCGATCCCATATACTCAACCGGAGTGGGGCTGGTCAAATACGCAAGTTTGAATAAAGAACCCGGCGTTCCGGCAGGGGTGCTGACGCAGAAAAATGTTTTTACGAGAATGAAAGGATGGTTTAACGAATTTTTTTAAGGGAAAAATCCAACCGGAGGGTAAACATATGGCAAGTTTTAGGATTGAGAATGTTGATGATGGCTTCGGAAGAGCCAGAATCAAGGTTGTAGGAACAGGTGGGGCCGGCGGAAACGCCGTAAACACCATGATAAGCAGAGGACTTAAAGAAGTGGAGTTCATCGCCGTAAACACGGATTTCCAGGATCTAGGCAAATCACTGGCGCCGACGCAACTCCAGATAGGAGAGAGTATATCGAGGGGTCTCGGTTCCGGGGGAAATCCCCAGATGGCAAAGGAAGCCGCTCTTGAAGACCGAGAGAAGATAGCAGAGGCTCTCGGAGAGGCCGACATGGTTTTCATAACCGCAGGAATGGGAGGCGGAACCGGTACTGGCGTTTCTCCCGTAATCGCCCAGGTATGCAAGGAGAAGGATATTCTCACCGTGGCTATAGTCACAAGGCCCTTTGAATTCGAGGGGATTGCAAGAAGGGAAAACGCCGATTACGGAATCGAAGAGCTGGACAAACATGTCGACACGCTGATTGTGATTCCCAACGACAAGCTTGCGGCCATACACAAGGTCAGCATTCTTGACGCTTTTCGTCAGGCGGACGAAGTTCTTTACCAGGCGGTAAAGGGAATTTCCGATATCGTTACGGGAACTGGATACATCAATGTCGATTTTGCCGATGTGAAAAGCGTAATGGCAAACCACGGAGGCAAAGCCCTTATGAGTTCCGGGTTCGCACAGGGTCCGAACCGTGCGACTCAGGCGGCGCAGATGGCCATAACAAGTCCTCTTCTCGAGGATGTGTCCATTGCCGGAGCCAAGGGAATATTAATGAACGTGACGGCTTCGGAGGACTTCGGAATTGAGGAACTGAACGAAGCGTGCAGTCACGTGAGGGAAAGGGCAAACGGTAATATCGATCTGATTTTCGGCCTGGTCTTCGATGAGAAGGCCAAGGATTTCGTAAAAATCACCGTAGTCGCAACCGGGATAGAAAATTACATCGATAAAAGGGCGACCGATATAATTTCGGAACAGCCGTACAACCCCGATATAGAGGAAGACCTCGACATACCAACTTTCGTCAGAAGAAGAGAAAGAGTCGCCCGCTAGGAAAACGCCGGACGGTTTCAGACAACCTCGGATCTGCCTTCCTTAAGGAATGGCAGATCCACCCTCGGGGTATCGATCCAGAGCCCCTCAATGTCGTAGAATTCCCGGACGGGCCGGTGGAATACGTGGAGAACCACGTCCACGAGGTCAAGCAGCACCCATCGGCCTTCGGAGACACCTTCGGTCCCGAATATCTTTACTCCGTGTTTCTTAAGTTCCCGCTCAACACTCTCCACTATAGTCCGCACTCCCCTGTCGGAGTTCGCGCTGCACACAACGAAATAATCCGCCACGTCGCTTTTTTCCGTAATTTCCAGAATCACGGGATCCTCCGCCTTCTTCTCCCAAGCGGCACGGGCGACAAACAAGGCTTTCTCCCTGGGCTCTATGGTTTTTCCTCCAGCTGGTAAAGGCCGTTTTCCTCTATATATCCCTCCACCTCACGCGGAACCAGATACCTGAGCGAATTTCCACGGCTTGCAAGTTCCCTGACCTCCGTGGAAGAAACCCTTATACCGGCGATATCTACGAAAAACAACTCATTTGAGCTTTTATGAGCAAAAACTTCCATACCCTTGCCACTATAAGAATATCGAAAGTCATTTTCCAGAGCAAGAGGAATCGGACTGGCGGAATCAGCAAAATCGTAACCGGGGCGGCGGAGAACAACGAAGCTTGAGTAGTTGAAAAGCTCCGCAGAATCTTTCCACGCGTCTATTTCCGCAAAAAGTTCGCAACCCATTATGAAATAATATCCGTTTTCCGGATCGCTTTGCTTGAGCGCCCTGAGCGTATCGATAGTGTAGGAAGGAGGCTCCCTGTGGAGTTCCATGTCGGAAACCTTGAATCGGGAATTGCGTTTTGCCGAAAGGTTAAGCATATTGAGCCTGTGAGAGGGGGCAGCCATGGTTTCTGCGCTTTTATGGGGAGAGACAAGAGTCGGAATGAAAACCACCTCGTCCAGGGCCAGCCTCTCACTTATCTCCTCGGCAGCCCTCAGGTGACCCGCGTGCACGGGATCGAACGAGCCGCCCATCAGACCTATCTTCATATGTAACCCTCTATCATCACTTCATCGCCGAACCTTCTGACCTTAATATTCTTGATATTGATAGCATCTTCAATCGACTGCTTTCCAAGACTGCCGACCATGCTCACCCCATCGCCTCCGATAATCTTGGGCGCGTAAAAGAAGACCACCTTGTCAACCAAGCCCTCGCGGAGAAAACAGGCCCCTACCCCGCTTCCCCCTTCAACCAAAACTCCGCACGTTCCCTCGGCACCAAGTTCACGAAGAAGGTCTGCGGCAGATACGCGGCCCGTGGCATCGGATTTTAACCTCAGGATCTCGGCACCGAGCTCGTGAAGCCTCTTTTCCTTAACAGACCCCGCAGCCTCCGTAGTGGCAATTATCGAGCGGGGATGAGTGCTGAGAACCTTCGCTTCGGGCGAAATACGAAGTTTTGAATCCATAATCACTGGAACCGGCTGGCGTACGTTACCCCCGACTAGGCGAACGTCAAGTCCCGGGTCGTCCGCGAGCACCGTGTTTATCCCGACAATTACCGCATCCACTTTTTTTCTCAGATGATGGGCCATTTTCCTTTGCCTTGCGCTCCCTATCCACTTGGAATCACCTGTTGCGGAAGCTATCTTGCCGTCAATGGTAGAAGCACATTTCAATATGACGAAAGGAAGCCCCGAGACGACGTGTTTGTTGAAAAACTCGTTTATTTCTGTGCATTCCCTCTCAAGGACCCCCGTTCTCACCGCTATCCCGTTTTCGCGAAGCTTCGCCACCCCTTTTCCGCTTACCTTGGGATTAGGGTCAATAGCTCCCACGACGACATCGGATATACCCGAGGCTATTATGGCATCAGTACACGGAGGAGTAAGCTTTTCTGTATGGCAGCAGGGTTCAAGGGTCACGTAAAGCGTGGCGCCTTTTAGTGAAATTCCCCTTTTCGCGGCATCCGCAAACGCTTCTATCTCTGCGTGAGCAGTCCCGGCTTTTTTATGATAGCCGCGGCCCACGATGCGTTCCCCGAGTACGCAGACGGCACCAACCATGGGATTGGGACTGGTGCACCCTTCTCCCCTGAGGGCAAGCCTCAGGGCTTTTTTCATAAACTCCCTGTCATCTCGAGCGGACATCAAAAAACCTAGTGCAAAGCCTCCTTGTCCGATGTGAAAAGCGCTTTTGTGAACTGTTCGGCGTCAAATTCGCGCAGGTCCCCGAGACCTTCTCCAACCCCTATGTACTTAACCGGAAGACCAAGCTGTTCCGCTATCGCCACTATTATTCCCCCCTTGGCGGTCCCGTCGAGCTTGGTAAGCACTATACCGGTCACCCCGATGGCTTCGCCAAAAACCCTAGCCTGCTCCACGGCGTTCTGCCCAGTAGTGGCGTCAACGACAAGGAGAGTTTCATGGGGAGCTCCCTCGAGTTCACGGGCGACCACTCTTCTCAGCTTCTTGAGTTCGTCCATAAGTCCCGTTTTCGTGTGAACCCGCCCGGCGGTATCTATCACGAGCAGGTCAATGCCTCTTGAAACCGACGCCTTTACCGCATCATAAGCTACCGCAGATGGGTCCGCCCCGGTCTGGCCGCGAAGAAAATCGCTTCCCACCCGTTCGGCCCACACCCCGAGCTGCTCAACCGCGGCCGCCCTGAATGTATCGGCGGCGGCTACCATTACCTTCTTTCCTTCCCCTGTGAACCTGTTGGCGATTTTCCCTATTGAAGTAGTTTTTCCAACGCCGTTAACTCCCGCCACCATGAAAACCGTCGGCTTGGCGGAAAGATCAGACACCGGGCTCTCGACTTCCTTTAGGATATCGAGAATCTCCTTTTCGAGAAGGCTTTTTATTTTCTCCATGTATCCGCTGCCCTCCGCCCCAAATGAGGACGAGACTTTCTCCCGCAGTTTTGCGGTGGTCGCGACTCCCATATCCGACATTATGAGTATCTCCTCGAACTCATCCCAAGTCGCATCATCAATCCTCCCGGATGAAAAAACATGCTCAAGATTCTGCAGAATCCCCCTGCGAGTCTTGGAAAGTCCGAGGCTCAGCCTCGAGAAGAAATCCCCCTCCGTATCATTTTCTTTCTCTTCCGCAACGATTTCCTCTTCCGGCTCTTCGGGAACTTTGGTTTCTTCCGGTTCCTCTTCGGCTTTCAGTTCTTCAGGTTCAGCTTCTTCAGGGAAAGTCGGCTCTTCGGATAGCTCGATCGGTTCAGCTGCAGGTACGGGACCCGCAGGCGGCGCCACAATCTCTTTTTCTTCCACCACTACGGGTTCGGGTGCGGCAAACTGCGTTTCAGGTGCGGGTTCGGCAACTTGCACGGGTGCGGCTTCCGGGGCGGGAGGTTCGGGCCGTGGCTTCGCCTCTTCGGGTTCAGCGGAAACAGCCTCGGGCTGCTCCTGCACCACGGTCTCCGGCGAAACTTCTTTTTTCCTGAAGAGAAAAAAACCCGCCGCAAGTGCGGCGACTGCTATCGCAACCGGGATGGCAATCTCCAGATCAACATAGGTTCCAAGTCCCGATAAAAGTTCAGTAATCTCTTTCATATGGCCTGTCCGCTCGAAAAAAGTTTTTTGCCGATAAAAAACGGTCCCAAGCTTTCAAGGTACTTTGAAGTCTGCTGAGTCTTTCTCATCCTCTCCACCAGTGCGGAGAGCGGATAGAGATCTCTGCCCAGTATGCCTATCACGAAATCATTGTCGTTTTTATCAAGCCCGTGGCTCGCAAGACGGATGTCCTTTGCGTACCCCGCGTCCCCGAACTGAAAGCCTGTCTTGCCGTGTTCAGCCAGAACGGCTCTTTGCTCCTCGGGAGGGAGGGTTTCAAAAGCCTTTGCCCTCCTGAGCGGGTACCAGATGGCCCACGCAAGCTCCGGGTCAAAGATTTTTTGCTTCGGGCCCGAAATCAGCGTTCTTTCGAGGTCTTTTTCATAGCCGAGCGAGTAAGTCCTTCCGAGCATCGTATACTCAGCCTTCGGCTTAAGCCGGGCAAAAGAGGAGCCGGAGAGAAATCGCCTGAGTCCCGTAACGAAAAATTCCGGGGTCTCGCTTATGGTCAGAAGGCCCACGCCTTCATAATCATTCATGTCCGAGTAAAGAACCGCCTCTAGGGAAGATTCTTCAAGATCGTTAATCAAGAGGGATTCAGACACGGGGTCAACACCCCCGAAACCCATAAACTGCACAAAAAGCCTTCTATCAAGAGACTCCCCTCCACTTCCTTTCTCGCTTAAGCTAAACGGCATGTCCGCGGGTTTGCTCATACTTTATCACCAGACTTAGGGCTTAAGTATCTATGATTTAAAGGCCTAACTCAATGCGATAAATCTCAATCGAGTTGCTGTGGTATAGTATTACAGAGAAGTGAGGACGGGGGTAATGCCGAATAAGCCCAGTTTTTCTGATTTAGCCTACAAAAACAAAAAGAAAGTAACCCGTAAACAGCGGTTCCTTGAAAAAATGGATGAGATTTTGCCGTGGAAACTGCTGCTTGAACCCATACTAAGCAAATATCCGAAGTCGGGGAAGGGACGCCGACCTATTCCGGCCAAGGTTATGCTGCGAATTTATCTGATGCAGCAATGGTACGGCTTGTCGGACCCGGCAATGGAAGAAAGCCTTTATGATATTGAGTCCTTGCGCCGTTTTGCCGGCGTGTCAATGCAGAGGATTCCGGACGAAACCACTATTTGCAAGTTCCGCCACTTCCTACTGAGACATCAAATGACCGAAGAATTGCTCCGTCTCACCGGGCAGTACTTATCAGAACGCGGCTTAATGGTGAGCAAAGGCAAGATTACCGATCCCAGAGTACGCAGAGTCAGACGAAAAACCAGCGCAGGCAAACGCACGGGATGATAAAAAAGGGCAAGCCACTACCCTTCCCCTTCCAGATATAGATTCCGGAACCAAAGACAAAACAATTGTAAAGCGAGACACAGGCCTTTGCTTTCAGAAATCCCACTTTTTAATGTCCGAACATCATCTTCAGGAAAGGATGCTCAAATAAAGGGGAAGAAAATTTATGTGGAAGTATGGCGGTTCTTCTGAACCGCTTCAGGTGCCAGACAGTCTTACTGGTGCATCATGTTCAGAAAGTCCATGTTGCTTTTAGTTCCCCGAAGCTTGTCAAGCAGAAATTCCATTGCTTCGGTGGTGTTCATCGGATTGAGGATTTTCCGAAGAAGCCATATGCGGTTGAGCTCGGACTCCGCGATAAGAAGCTCTTCCTTTCTGGTCCCGGATCTCTGAAGATCTATGGCAGGAAACACCCTTCTCTCCGCAAGGCGACGGTCAAGGTACACTTCCATGTTTCCCGTTCCCTTAAACTCCTCGAAGATAACCTCGTCCATGCGGCTTCCGGTATCTATAAGAGCGGTAGCTATTATGGTAAGGCTTCCTCCTTCCTCTGTGTTTCTCGCCGCCCCGAAAAATCTCTTGGGTCGCTGAAGAGCGTTTGCCTCTATTCCTCCAGAGAGCACTTTCCCGCTTGCGGGAGTCACCGTGTTGCTCGCTCTTGCAAGCCTGGTGAGGCTATCGAGCAGGATAACAACATCCTTTCCGTGCTCGACATATCTTTTAGCCTTCTCGATCACCATGTCGGCAACCTGTATGTGCCTTTGCGCCGGTTCGTCGAAAGTCGAACTCACGACTTCTCCCTTGACCGACCTCTGCATATCGGTAACCTCCTCCGGGCGCTCGTCTATGAGCAGAACGAAAAGCTCAATTTCGGGGTGATTCTCCGTTATCGCATTGGCTATTCTCTGGATTATTATGGTCTTGCCAGTGCGGGGGGGAGCCACTATCACGGCTCTCTGCCCCTTCCCCACAGGCACGAAAAGGTTCATCACTCTCGAGCAGAACTCGTCTTTTTCATATTCAAGATCTATTTTCTCTTCCGGGTGAAGGGGAATGAGTCCCTCAAAAGGCGTTCTCTGCCTGCATATCTCGGGAGAATCGTAGTTTGCCTCCTCTATTTTGAGAAGGGCCAGGTTCTTCTCCCCTTCTCTCGGAAGCCTAACAAGACCTCTTATCGTATCCCCGGTTTTGAGGCTGAAAGATCTTATCTGGGATTTCGAAACGTATATGTCGTCCGGACTAGGCAGATAGCTGTATTTGGGAGATCTCAGGAAACCATAACCTTCGGCCAGGATTTCAAGCACCCCTTCGGCTATTATGGAACCATGGCTTTCACTCTGTGCCTTGAGCAGGGAATAGATAAGATCCTGTTTCGCCATTCTGGCGGTATCTTCAATACCGGCCTGCCTGCTAAGCTTTATCAGGTCCGAGGGCTTTTTCGCCCTGAGATCGTTTAAGTAAAGCAGCTTGCCGTTTCCGTTTTTCTGCTCCCCTTTTTTCTGGACAGCGTCGGCAGGTTCCGCTTTAGAAACTTTTGCCATACGGTAAAACTCCTTGAACTAAGGTATTGTTAAATTTCTTGGTTCAAAAAATAATCGAAATCTTTTGAAGTGTCAGGAATGCGACAATCTCGCGCGTTAAGAGTTCAAAGTGAAAAATCAGTATAATCGATGCAGTTAATAGTATTGCCGCGTAACGAGCTTGTCAATATCTAAAATCGAACTTGTCAAGAGAAAAGCTTACTCCGCACAAAATCCACACCGCTTTTCTATGAGAATCCCGCTCCCGCCTGACAAGCCTATTTAACACCTAGAACCCTGCGGCTGAAACTACCCTTAATAGATACACAAATAAGAAAAAATGTCAAGATGGTTCGGTCTCAGTGGCGCTCCCCGCTCGTAGTGGGGAGTTTTCGAAGTTCTGTGGCAATTTGAGAGGATTTTCGGTTATACTTTACGCAAGAATGTACAGAAACGGAGAAACAAGGGGGATGAGCTAAGATGGCGGGTCATTCCAAATGGGCGAACATAAAACACAGGAAAGCCGCGGTTGACGCCAAGAGGGGAAAGATATTCACCAAGCTTATCAGGGAGCTTACAGTCGCCGCCAAGGAAGGGGGAGGCGATCCGGAATCCAATCCCCGTCTTCGCACCGCTGTAGCGACTGCGAAAGGTGCCAACATGCCCAACGACACGATAGAGAGGGCCATAAAACGGGGCACCGGGGATATCGAGGGAGTAGTCTACAACGAGATATTTTACGAAGGGTATGGACCCGGCGGAAGTGCCGTATACGTAAAGACCCTTACTGATAACAGAAACAGAACCGTCTCCGAAATAAGAAGAATATTCACCAAGCACGGCGGAGGGCTCGGGGAGAACGGCTGCGTTGCGTGGATGTTCGATCTTAAGGGAAGAATCGCGTTTGCCGGAAGCTCGGTTGACGAGGATGCTCTTTTCGATGTGGTAATAGACGCGGGGGCTGACGATGTGCGCACCGAGGACAGCGATATCGTGGTTATAGCACCCACAGAGAACTATGAAACCGTAAAAAGAGCGGTCTCCGACGCCGGAATACAGTACGAATCAGCCGAAGTCACCATGATACCGCAGACAAACGTTAGAATCGAGGGGCGGGACGCCGAACACATGATAAGATTGATGGAAGCGCTTGAAGACAGCGACGATGTCCAGAACGTGTACGCCAACTTCGATATAGACGAGCAGTTACTCGAGGCAATTGGATAAAATTTCCGACACCAGGGTCATGGGAATCGACCCCGGATCAAGATCCTGCGGCTACGGAATCGTGGACGGCGCGGGAAACCGGCTAAGCTACGTAACCAGTGGAACAATCACTCCCGCGTCTGGAAACTCCGCTTCTGAAAAACTGAACGATATCTATGTCGGGATCCTGAGGGTAATTGACGATTACGCTCCCTCGATCGTATCAGTCGAGGAGATGTTTTTCGCCAAAAACGCGAGAAGCGCAATAAAGCTCGGCCAGTCGAGGGGCATAGCGATCCTGGCAGCAGCGCAGAGAGGAATCCCGGTAAGCGAGTACGCACCCACCAGGGTGAAACTTGCCCTGACCGGCAGAGGAAGAGCAGGCAAGGAAGAGATGCAGAAAATGCTTTCCTACATGCTCGGAGTCAGCGAATTTCAAAGCACGGATGAGTCAGACGCACTCGCGATCGCAATCTGCCACTTAAGTCTTTCAAAATACGGACTGCCGGACGGCACTATTGGCAGTGCAGGAAACCGGCGCAGGAAAAAGAGATTCACTGCAAATGATCTATCTGCTTAGAGGCGTAATCGCTTGTAAGGAAATCGGTACCGTCGTCATTGACGTAAACGGGGTCGGTTACGGCGTTACAGTTCCACTTTCGACTTACTATGATCTCGGAACCGAGGGGGAGGAAGTTGAACTCAAAATACATACAAGCCAGAGGGAAAACAGCATTGAGTTGTTCGGGTTTCTCACCGAAGCGGAAAAAGAACTCTTTGAAAAACTCATCGGCGTTTCCGGCATAGGACCAAAAGCGGCCACAAACGTGCTTTCGAACATTTCCACCTCAGAGCTTGTAAGGTCCATAATAAACGGGGACTTGGCGCAGAAAAAAATCCGCGGTATCGGCACCAAAACCGCTACCAAGATAGTAAACGAGCTTAAGGACAAACTTTATGACCTTGTGACAGACGAAGAGTCCTCGATATCGAACACCATGCTTAGCGACACGATTTCCGCGCTGCTTAATCTGGGCTACACGAGAACCGAAGTGGAAAAGAAAACCTCCGAGATCAAAAAAATCATTGAGGTCTCAGGGGGCTCCATAGAGGATGTGCTCCGGGATTCTCTTAAGGTGATAAGAAACTAGATGCCAGAGAACACAAGAAAAACTGTCTCGCCCGAATACACGGAAACGGACGAGCTTACGGACGTAAATCTTCGTCCCGCTTTTCTTCGGGACTTCATCGGGCAGCCGAGCGTAAAGGAGCAGGTAGCCATATTCATCGGCGCCGCCAAGGCGAGAGGCGAGGCCCTCGATCACGTCCTTCTCTCCGGTCCCCCAGGACTTGGAAAAACCACCCTCGCTCACATATTCGCAAATGAACTCGGCGTGGGACTGCACCTTACCTCGGGACCGGTTCTGGAAAGAACCGGGGACCTTGCTTCCATGCTCACCAATCTCGGCGAAAAGGACGTGCTTTTCATCGATGAGATACACAGGATAAACAGAGTCGTCGAGGAATATCTCTATTCCGCGATGGAGGATTTCACCATCGACCTCATGATAGGAGAAGGTCCAACGGCAAGATCAGTGAAAATAAACCTCAACAGGTTCACCCTAATAGGAGCAACAACCCGAACGGGGCTTCTCACCTCCCCGTTCCGCTCCCGCTTCGGGGTCGAACTCAGGCTTGACTACTACAGCACCAAAGAGCTCTCAAGCATAGTAAAAAGATCCTCCGGCATTCTCGGGGTCGAGATAACGGACGAAGGGGCCCGCGGGATGACCTCTAGGGCAAGAGGAACCCCCAGGATAGCCAACAGGCTTCTTAAGAGGGTGAGGGACTACGCACAGATGAAATCGGACGGACGCATAACCGAAACCGTGGTCAGGAACGCACTTTCGATGCTTGAGATAGATTCAAGGGGTCTTGATAATCTCGACAGGGCGATACTCACCTCCATAATCGAAAAATTCGGAGGGGGTCCCGTAGGGATAGACACTATCTCAGCTGCTGTGAGCGAGGACAAGGACACGATAGAAAATGTCTACGAACCCTTCCTGATAAGAGAGGGGCTAGTGGAAAAAACCCCCAAGGGAAGAAAGGCTACGAAGCTTGCCTACAGGCATCTGGGACTCAGCCCGAGCGAAGGGCAGCCAAAACTTCTCTGACCCGCGCAAGGATCTGAGAACATTCAGTCAAGGGGGATTTCCCTTATGAACTCATCCCAGTGATTTCCGGAAATGGAGTCTATTATTTTCCTCGGTTCCTTGTAACCCTTCTCGCCGGGAAACAATTTCCCGTATACCTCGTCCCTCACCTCAAGCCACCTGTCTATCGCCGCGTAGTTTTTGAATTTTACCACGGTCTTGTAAGTCCAAAGCGGCTTTATGGTATGTATTCTCTGTGAATACATCCTGTAATCATCAACGGTGATACCCAGCTTTTTCATTTCCTGCCAGAAAGGAAAAAGACGGGTTCTGTATACCCTGAGAAACTCCTCGCGGTTCTCGGGCGCCACGGTATAGAAACTCTCTTCCACCACGATCGTGTATCTATCCTCCTCCGCACGAACCGCCACGGCAGTCACGAGGAAGAAAATCAGGATGAAAACAGATGCAAAACAATACTTTCTTGACACTTTGATCCCTCCATTGAGCGCATTATTCACGGATGTTCGTAAACCCCGCACGGCCTTTTAATTGTACCTGACAGCAAAGTTATGCTTAATTCCGCAAAACGGGTAAAATAATAGAATTAGGGTTTCCTGCCTGATTTCTATCAGCGGTTATCTTTTTGTCCGGCATTGGGTTATCCGGCCGCGTGCCGCCCGCGACATGGCTTGAAAAATTTACCGACGGAACCGGAATTTTCGAATTTCGCCTAAGCGCCCTTTATGAACCTGTTCACGGAAGGAACAAACAACATATTAATGCTGCTTGTAAGCACCGGACCTGTGGTAAAGGCCGTGCTTCTGCTTTTAATTTTCATGTCGGTTGTTTCCTGGGCGATCATCTACACTAAATTCCGTCTTCTAAGAAGTTCTTCCAAGAAATCAGCCGCGTTTCTCAATCTTTATCATTCAAACGAAGACATGAGGGCGCTTCTCTCCTTCTCGGAGAAGGTAGGCGGTCCGGTTGCCGAGCTGTTCAGGGCGGGCTATGCGGAAGTGGTTAAAACGGAGAAAAAGAAAAGCCGGGGCGAACTTGATCCTAAGGGGCCCGGAGACATTTCTTCCCGTTCCGAATCCGTAGACTTGGTGGAAAGAGCGCTTAACAGGGCGATGACCAAAGAGGCTTCAAAGCTTGAAAAATCCCTGGTTTTCCTTGCAACCACCGGCAGTTCAGCTCCATTCATAGGGTTGTTCGGAACCGTTTGGGGCATTATGAACTCCTTTATAGGACTTGCGGGAAGCAAGGGTGTTCCCTCGCTTGAGGTCGTGGCTCCGGGAATCGCGGAGGCGCTTATAGCGACCGCTATCGGTCTTGCGGCCGCCATACCCGCCACGATAGCTTACAACTACTTTGTCAACCGGGTAAGAGCCATGGAGGTGGAAATGGAGCACTTCTGTGCCGGATTTCTGAACACGGCGGAAAGGTATCTAAACAGGTAGCGGGGAATTTCGCCTCATGGCAGCGGGAAAATTCAACACCGGCCGGAGCAGGTCAGTCCTCTCAGAGATAAACGTCACTCCCTTTGTTGACGTAATGCTGGTTCTTCTGGTTATTTTCATGGTCACCACTCCAATACTTTATCAGGGAATCAGGGTAAACCTTCCACAGACGGCATCTTCTAAAATCCCGGTCAAAAACCAGAAACAGATAACCGTGACCGTAACCGGATCCGGAAATATATTTCTCGAAGACACAAGCTATCCGCTTTCAGAAATCGCCGCCGCTCTCGGCAAATTAATGGCGGCGGAGGGAACCTCGCCTGAGAGCGGACGGGTTTTTCTCAGAGCCGACAAATCGGTCAAATACGGATTCGTGGTAAAGGTCATAGACGAGATAAAGAAAACCGGCGTTGAAAAGCTGAGCCTGATCACGGAGTCAAAAAACATAAGGGACAAATAAGCGGACATGTGAAAAGATGAAGGGAGAAAAGAATCAGTTTCGCAAAGGGCTTTTTATTTCCCTGGGTCTTCATCTGCTGATTGTCTGCCTGCTTGCTCTCGGAGTCGGAAGGCACGGGCAGGTCTCCTCCGAGCAATCAATAGAAGTGTCGCTCTCGACCCAAGTTCCGCGAGCCAGCGAGAAAAAATCAGTTGTCAGGACTCCAAGCCGTCCCCAGAAGCCCAAGAAAAGCACAAAAAAGATCAAAGAAGCTCCTAAAAAGCAGGTAAAGTCTCCCCAGAAGAAAAAAGCGGCCCCGGTGAAGGCAAAAAAAGAAAAAAGTCCGGAAGCCCCAGCGCCGCAGACAAAACCAAACAAGAAGCCAAAAGAACCCCCAGTGACAAGCAAGGAAACATCGCCAGTCACAGAACCCGAAACGGAAAAAGAAGAAGCCGCCGCCGAGAAAAAAGCTCTTGAATCCGGAAAAAAGGAAGTGATCAGGAGCATCAAGAAAGAATCCGTTTTAAGCAGCATCAAGAAAAGTGCCGGGCAAGCGTCTGTCGAACCGACTCCCAAAGAATCCGGCCCCGGGGTCATCTCACTTGTGCTTGACGTCTATTACAGAACAATATCGAAACGGATACAGAGAAGCTTGATACTGCCACTTAACATAGATTCCGGTATCCTTCTGGCGGCTCAGGTAAATTTTTACATGAAAGAAACCGGCGAGGTGTACGATGTGGGAATAGAAAGAAGCTCCGGGAACCTGAAGTTCGATTCTTACTGCATAAAGGCTGTAAACGACGCTTCGCCACTTCCCCCTCCGCCAAGTGAGTTGAGAGACAGGATAAAGTCGGAATTCTTTGTCATCTCCTGTGAAAGCAAAAAGTGATTCGCATGCGCCTGATACTCGTAAGACACGGAAAAACAGACTGGAACGAAACCGGAAAATGTCAGGGGATAAGCGATGTTCCACTTAATCACGCCGGAATGGAGCAGGCGGAGAAAGTGGCTTTCTCCCTTAAGGATGAAAGTATCGACCGCATATACTCAAGCGGCCTTGTAAGGGCGAAGACGACGGCGGAGAAAATCGCCGCGTACCACTCCATTGACGTTGATATCAGAGATGATCTCCGGGAGATGGATCAGGGAATTTTCGAGGGGCTTGATTTCTCCTACATAAGGGAAAAATATTCTGACGTGCTTGAGCACTGGCGCAAAGATCCGGAAACCCTGCAGTTACCAGGCGGAGAGTCATTGAAAGGCGTTCAGCGAAGGGCCCTTGACGCCATAGTAGATATCAAAAGCCGTTTCGAATCGCAGAATATAGTGGTCGTAAGCCACAATATGGTCATAGGCACACTGCTTTGCAGTTTTACCGGAAGCTCCCTTAAGAAATTGCGCGATTACATAGTAGACGAAGCCTCAAAAAGCGTTGTTGAAATATACGACGACAGGTTCGTTATAATATCTTTTAACGATATTGATCACCTAGACCCTCCCGTTGAGTAAGTCAGGCCGCAAAAACTCATGAAGGACGAAATACTGAAAATCATAAAAGAGTCCGTGGATTCGCTCACATTACCCGGAAGCCCGATGGGAAACGAGACAGAGTTCGAGGTATCGGTACCTAAAAAAAAGGAATTCGGAGATTTCTCCACGAATGCGGCGCTCGTTATAGGGAGCATGAAAGGTGAAAATCCCCGTGAAGTCGCGCAAAAAATAGTTGAGGCTATAGAGCAGCTTCAGCACGGGTTCATAGAAAGGCTCGAGATTGCGGGACCGGGATTCATAAATTTTTTCGTTAACGAAACCCTGTTCGAATCACAACTTAGAGAAATTCTCCGTCTCGGCGATAAGTACGGAACTTCCCGCGGGGGTTCCGGACAGAAAGTGATAGTTGAATTCGTAAGCGCCAATCCTACTGGCTACCTTCATTTCGGCCACGCCCGAAACGCCGTTGTCGGAGACTCGGTGTGCAGAATACTTTCTTTTTGCGGATACGAGGTGACCAGAGAATTCTACATAAATGACGCAGGCAGGCAGATGGATATGCTTGGCGAGTCGGTATACTCGGCTCTTGCACAATCCCACGGACTTAAAAGAGAGCTTCCGGAAGACGGCTATCGCGGCAAGTACATCTCAGAACTCGCCGGGGAAATAAAAAAATCGCAAGAATGCCCTCAAGTGCCCGGGGATGAATCGGCAGCTATCGAGTTCTGCAGGGAGTTTGCTTACTCAAGGCTTCTTGAGGAAATGAAAACTGACCTTCTGGACCTGAGGGTGAATTTTGACAACTGGTACAGCGAGAGAACCAAAATACACGGCCGCGGTTCTGAAGAGGGAAAACTGGATAACACTCTTGCCAGACTCAAGGACCTTGGGGCAGTTGAAAGAAAGGAGCAGGCGCTCTGGTTCAGGGCTTCCCTGTACGGGGACGGCAAGGACTGGGTAATAATAAAAAAAGACGGCGATCCGACTTACTTTCTATCCGACATAGCTTACCACGTGGATAAATATTCAAGAGGATTTTCCAAGCTGGTAAACGTCTGGGGAGCCGATCACCACAGCCACGTATCGCGTCTTAAGTCCTCCATTAAGGCTCTCGGCCTGAATGAATCTTCCCTGCATATGCTCCTTATACAGTTCGTGAGGCTCGTAAGAGACGGTGTGGAAGTCTCTATGTCGAAAAGAGCAGGAGATTTCGTCACGCTCCGCGAAGTGCTCCGCGAGGTCGGATGTGACGCCACGAGATTCTTTTTGCTCATGAGAAGCTCCGACAGCCACCTTGATTTTGACCTTTCACTGGCGAAAGAAGAGTCCAGCGAAAATCCCGTTTACTACGTTCAGTACGCAAACGCTAGAATTTCAAGTCTGCTAAGAAACTCCGAGAAAGCGGGAGTGAGTGCCTCGGAGGAGCATCTTAATCTCCTTTCGGACGATGAAGAACGAAGCTTAATGAAAACACTTCTAAGATTCCCCGAGGTAGTGCATTCGGCGGCCGAGTCGCTTTCCCCGCACAAAGTGGTTTATTATCTTCAGGAATTGGCGGCCGAGTTTCATTTTTATTACAATAAGACGAGAATTCTCGACTCGGAGAACACCGGCATGGCCTCGGCAAGACTCTATCTGGCACGTTGCGTACAGGTAGTAATAGAAAACGGTCTCGGTCTTCTCGGAATAAACGCCCCCAGAAGCATGTGAAAATGACTGAAGAAAAAAAAGAAAAAAATCCCCGGGTTCTGCGGCTTTCTCTGGTTTTTCTCGTTGTCTTCACAATGGTGTTTTCCCTGGGAGTCGTGGTGGGGAAAAAATTCATCCCCGCGGACGAGCCTGTCTCGGCGGAGAAATCTCCCGGACTTCTGGAAAAATTGTTTTCGCTTGTCTCACGAGAGAAAACCCTAAGCGGTGAACCGGAAAAACCGGCCGTCACTCCAGATGAAAAAGACCCATCCGCCCGTGATAAGTACCTGTCGGCGATGATCAATCCTGACCATAAATACACCATTCAGATCAGCTCTTTCCTGAGCAAGAAAGTCGCCAACCGAACCGTGAGATTCTACAAGGACAGGGGATATCCCGCTTTTATAAGGGAGTACTCGCCTTCTGAAATCACAACTTTCTACAGAGTGAGGATAGGAACCTTTCAATCCAAGGAACAGGCACGGGAATACGGAACCGAAATAAAGGAAAAAGAAAGGGATTTCAAGTTCTACGTAACTGTTAACGACTGAACGGCAGAGGACAGCCGTAAATCGTCTACCTGCGATAGACTACAAAGGAAGTTACAGGGTATTATTTTTTTATGGAAAACGATTGGTCAAAATCTAACTCCGAGGAAGCTGACGAGAGGTCTAAAACCGGGAGAAAACCGGACTCTGGCAAGCTTCTCTCAGGCGGGATCAAGTCTTGGTGGCTCTTTCTCATGAAACCTATAGAGGACTTTCTTATAGAAAGGGAGTTTCGCCCCAACGTACTTACCATTACCACCCTGATAGTTTCCGCACTTGCGGGGTGGTTTTTCCATCTGGGCATGATCTTCATAGCCGGAGTTCTGCTGCTGGCCGGCTCGACTTTTGATATCTTCGATGGAAGGGTAGCGCGAGCCCAAGGCCTTAATTCACCCAGAGGAGCTTTTTTTGACTCCTGCGTGGACAGATATTCAGAAGTTCTTATCTATCTGGGTCTTCTGAGCTTTTTCAGAGACACTTTTTTCGTTTATATCGTTTTCCTTACAGTCAGCTGTTCCATGATGGTCAGCTACACAAGGGCGAGGGCCGAGGGGCTTGGAATCGACTGCGAGGTGGGGATAATGCAGAGAGCCGAGAGAGTAGTTTACTTGGGGGTTCTCTCGACGTTTAACTTCCTTGGCAACATAGTTACCTTTCTTATGGGGCTTGGAAACAGGGATTACCTTCTGAAGCTTTCAGTCCTCATTCTCTTCGTCTTTTCCTTCTACACCTCAATACAGAGAATGATTCACGTAATGAGCAAGATAGAGAAAGCCGAAAACGGCGGGACGGACGGAACTGGAAAAGCCGCGGACTAGGAGGTTCTCTCTCTTATCCTGCTGGCTTTCTTTGAAAGGCCTCTTAGGTAGTAAAGCTTGGCTCTTCTCACGCGGCCTTTTCTTTTTACTTCTATTTTCCCTATAAGGGGGGAATGCAGGGGAAAGATTCTCTCGACACCTATACCGTAGGAGACCTTCCTTACCGTGAAAGTTTCCCTGAAGCCCGAACCTTTTTTGGCTATCACGGTGCCTTCAAAAACCTGGATCCTTCTCCTTTCACCTTCCTTGATGTTGTAGTGGACCGATACCGTGTCCCCAGCTCGAAATTCCGGCAGGTCCGTTCTCAGGTGCTTTTTTTCAACTTCTGCTATAATTCCCATTTTCTCAATCTTCCTTTTCGCGGGATGTTGAATATACAGAACCCCATGGGGATTGTCAAAATATTAGAAAGGCTTTTTTCGGCTGTTTCAAAAAGCTTCCCGAAACGTCCGTTCCAGCCGGTCAGGCTCCACAGGAAAGCAACCTGTCAAGCACTACGGCGGCCGCGCTTCTTACCGAAAGATGATTGAATTCACTATAGCCGCTTATGGGTTTCAGCACATAGTCGGCTGCTTTTATTGTCTCAAGTGTGAGTCCCCACCCCGTGCCGAAAAGAATCAGAAAAGGTTCCGTGTTTTCGAATATTTTTTCCCGAAGCGCCCGGTAGCCAGTCATGTCATCTGAAAAGCGGGCGTCAGTGACCACTATTTTCGGTTTTTTCCCTTCGATTTCCTCTATCTGCTCGACGGCCTCCTCGATAGTGCTCATTATGCTTATGATGCCGAAAGCCTTGCTTTTGGTCTCGTTAAAATTCCTTCCCTCTCCCTCGATCCAGTGATCAACGAGTCTGCCCGCAAGGCGGCGCTGCTCTTCGACAGGGTTTATCAGATAGAATTTTTTGACTCCGTACGTAGTGGCATCCCTTGATATGTCGTGCGCGTCTATGCTCTTAAAGGCAGTCGAGACGACTTCGAGACGGCTATTATACGCCGGATAATGCACAAGGGCTATGTAAACCTTAAAATCCGGAGAATTGCCGGTCTTGAGTTCCTTTAGGAAAGCGTCTTCTTCCTTGGAAAGTTGGGCGTCGTCAAGGGAAGCGGGGTTGTGGATGAAAGTACTTTTTATACTCTCCTGCCTTCTCCATTTCCTTATTTTTTCGTGATCTCCTGAAAGAAGCAGCTCGGGGACCTTCTTTCCCTTGTATGTACGCGGCTTCGTATACTGGGGATACTGAAGAAGTCCGTTTGTAAGAGACTCAGAGGCAAGAGACTCGGTGTTTCCGAGAACCCCCGGGAGGTATCTCGACACGGCATCCACTATCAGGGAACAGGCGTATTCCCCCCCGGAATTTATGTACTTCCCAGTTGATATCTTCATATCAACATAAAGTTCGCTCACCCTGTCGTCCACCCCTTCGTACCTGCCGCAGAGGATTATCAGCTGCTCAAACCCGCAAAGTTCCTGCGCCTTGCGGTCATCAAACTCCTCTCCCTTGGGAGTCGTGAGAATTACGGCGGAGCGAAGCCCTTTTTCCCTTATACGACCGATAGCATTCCCTATCGGTTCCGGGGTCATAAGCATTCCGCTCCCCCCTCCGTACGGAGTATCATCCGTTTTTCCATGCTTATCCGCGGAATAAGCTCTCAGGTCGTGGACGTTTATCTCCACCGCCTCGCTCTCAACTGCCCTGCTTATCACCCCGAACGAAAAAACGGAATCAAAAAAACCGGGAAAGATCGTCACTATGTCAAACTTCATCGCAGTATCACCGGAATTACTCGAGGAGTCCCTCTACTGGTTCCAGGGTGATCGTCGAACCGTCAAGATCCACCGCGGTCACGAACTTTTCGACAAACGGAACCAGAAATTCCCGGCCCCGTTCCGGACTCTTTATCACGAGAATGTCGTGTCCACCCGAATCGATAAGGTCCTTTACCTCCCCGATATTATCTCCGTGGGAGGTACGGACCCGAAGCCCGATGAGGTCAGCCCAATAATATTCATCTTCTCCCGGGGGGTGCAAATCATTTTTTTCGACCAGAACACGGAGATTTTTAAGTGCGTCGGCGGCCTCGAGGGTATCAATGTCCTCTAGCTTAACAATCGCGACGTTTTTCTGGATTCTTATCCTGGAGAGACTGAATCTTCGTGGTTCTTTCCGGTTGGGAACTTCTACATAGATTTTTCCTATCCCGGAGAGGGTTTCGGGGTGCCCGCCGAAGGCGAACACCTTCACTTCACCGTAAAGACCATGTCTTTTGGTTATCTTCCCGTAGAGAACAAGGTTTTGTTTCGCGCTTTCCGGCAATGCTACTCAAGGATCTCCAAGACGGCGCGTTTTTTCATTTTTGCGGCCGCGGCGCTCAATATGCTGCGAATCGCCTTTGCGGTTCTTCCCTGTTTTCCGATTACCTTCCCCAAGTCTTCGGAGGCCACTCTAAGCTCAATAACCGTAGTTTTCTCGCCCGCCACCTCTGTCACCTTAACCTCCTCGGGGTTGTCGACAATGGATTTAGCCATGAATTCGACAAAGTCTTTGAGCTGACTCATAAGGAGCATCCCTCCTGAAACTAGAATTTTTGCGTATGAATTTTCGCGTGGAAGAAAACGTGCTACGTAACCTGTGATATGAGCTTGCTGACCCTGTTGGTTGCCTTGGCGCCGTTATCCATCCACGCTTTCACTCTTTCCATGTCTACCTTGAGTTCGTGAGGTTTCTTCCGCGGATCGTAATGTCCCAGTATTTCAAGAAACTTCCCGTCGCGCGGGGAACGGACATCCGCGGCAACTATCCTGTAAAACGGCCTCTTCTTGGATCCAATCCTGCTCAATCTTATCTTGACCAAACTGCTGTTACCTCCTGAATTCGGGGTTAAAGATATGCTCCCGTCATCTGAATTTCATCATTCTTTTTGCTAGTTTACCCATTTTCCCCATGTTTTTCATCATGTTTCGCATCTGTATGTAGTTTTTTATCATGCGGTTCACGTCAGGCACCGTAGTTCCGCTTCCCTTGGCGATTCTCTTTCTGCGACTGCCGTTCAGAATAGCATGATTCCTTCTTTCGGGCACCGTCATGGAATTGATTATCGCAAGGCTCTTTTTTATCTCCTCCTCCGCCTTCGCCATCGCTTCGGGGTTATCGCTGACCTTTTTCATCCCCGGAACCATGTGAGCTATGTTTTCTATTGAACCGAGTTTGCTCATGGCCAGTATCGATTCCCTGTAATCTTCGAGGGAGAACTGCTTTTTCGATATTCTCTCCGCGAGTTTTTTCGTTCTTTCCTCTTCAAAAGCGTCTTCCGCCTTTTCTATGAGGCTGAGGACGTCTCCCATTCCCAGAATTCTCGAGGCTATTCTCTCGGGGTGAAAGACCTCAAGCGCGTCGGCTTTCTCTCCCGTTCCGAAAAATTTTATAGGTTTGCCGGTGGTAGCCTTTATCGAAAGGGCCGCCCCTCCCCTAGCGTCCGCATCCATCTTCGTGAGAATCACGCCGTCGAGGTCAATAGCTTCATCAAAGCCCTGCGAGACGTTCACGGCATCCTGTCCCGTCATCGAGTCGGCAACCAGGAGGATTTCATGGGGATTTACCTTCTTCTTTATGCTTCCCAGTTCATCCATTAGCTCGCGGTCAAGATGAAGGCGTCCGGCCGTGTCTATGATCACCGCGTCCGCCCCATGTTTCGCGGAGGCCGAGACCGCATCCGCGCACACGTCCACGGGGTCCGAACCGGCCACGGTATCGTGGACGCTTACGTCTATTTTTTCTCCGAGCACCTTGAGCTGCTCTATCGCGGCGGGCCGGTAGATGTCTGCGGGAACCAGAAGCGGGGTCTTATCGTGGCGTTCCTTAAGAAACTTGGCAAGCTTCGACGCCGTAGTGGTTTTTCCCGAACCCTGGAGCCCTACCAGCATTATTATCACGGGAGGCGAGACGTTTAGATTCAGGGGTTCGTTTTCCAACCCCAGAATGCCGGTAAGTTCTTCTTTGACTATTTTTACAAACTGCTGTCCCGGATTGAGACTCTTTTCGACTTCCCGACCCAGTGCTCTTTCTTTGACAAGCTCGGTGAACTGGCGAACCACTCTGAAATTGACGTCCGCTTCAAGAAGGCTGAGACGCACTTCGCGAAGCGCGTCCTCTATGTTCTTTTCGCTCAGCTTTCCATAGCCCCCTATCCTTTTGAGGGTGGTGCCGAGTTTTTTGGAAATTCCTTCAAACATCGTTGCATTTCCCGCCACTTCAAGCCATCCGGGGCGGTGTCACGATCTATATAATACCGGAATTACGAAAATACAATCCTTCCCCGCCCAACGCACAGAAGCGTCAAGGCCCGCGCCTTAACGGAGGAACATGGACAAAAGCCCCCAAGCTATTATAATTACACCAATTTGTATCTTATCGGAGGCACCGTTGAAACTCGGAGCATACAGGTACATAAAACAGTTTCTCAGGGACCCCAAAAGCACGGGTTCCATAACTCCTTCAAATGAAGAACTGTCGGAGCTTGTTACCGACACCGCACGGCTTGGTGAAATGGGGACCGTGGTAGAACTGGGCCCGGGAACCGGGGTTTTCACCGAGAAGATCCTTGAGAAGAAAAACCCCGAGACGCTGTTTTTCGCAATAGAGATCAATCCCGAGTTCTGCGAAGCGACCAAATCACGATGTCCTTCCGCGACAGTCTACAGGGATTCCGCGGAGAACATGAAAAAATATCTCGAGCAGCACGGAGCGGATTCCTGCGACTGCATTATTTCAAGTCTTCCCTGGGCCGTATTTGACCACGGAACCCAGGACAGGCTGCTTGACGTAATCTGGAATGTACTTAAGCCCGGAGGCAGGATGATCACCTTCAGCTATTCAGTAAGCATGATGGTTCCAAACGCCAGAAGATTCCGCTCAATCCTGCGAAACAAGTTCACAAACGTCGTCAAGTCGAAAACCGTCTGGTCCAACTTTCCTCCCGCGTTCGTTTACAGCGCGGAAAAATAACGTCGTCTCGGGCGGCGGCCAAAAACACATCCGCAAGCTAGTTCTCCCCCCGCAAGGGCTGTTGGGTATACTTAATGAATAACGCATAAGCGGTTTCTTTCATGTCCCAGGACCCTCTCTATCTGATTGACGGCAGTTCGTATATATTCAGGGCGTATTACGGTGTAAGGGCCGATCTTTCCACTTCCGACGGGTTTCCAACCAACGCCGTCTACGGATTTGCGAACATGCTTCTTAAGTTTCTCAGGGAATACGAACCGAGGTACCTGGGGATGGTGTTCGATTCCAAGGGAGAAGTGTTCAGAAACGAAATATACCCAGAGTACAAGGCCAACAGGGACGAGGCTCCAGAAAGCCTCCAGCTTCAGTTCCCTAAGATTTTCGAACTGGTACGGGCATTCTCAATACCGATGCTTGCAATGGAAGGATACGAAGCCGATGACATCATTGGAACCATAGCCAGCGCGCAGGAAGGATCGAAGGTCGTTCTGGTCACGGGAGACAAGGATTTCTGCCAGCTGGTGTCTGAAGACGTAACCTTGGTTGACACAATGAGGGAACGCGTAACCGGAGTGCAGGAAGTGCGCCAGAAGTACGGGATCGAGCCTGGACAGATGATTGATTTCTTCGCTCTTGTGGGAGACAAGGTTGACAACATTCCGGGAGTGGCGGGCGTAGGGGAGAAAACCGCTTCGGACCTTATATCCAAGTACGGGGATCTTGACGGCGTATACGCCAACCTCGAAGAGCTCAGCTCCAGCCGCGCTAAGAGGCTAAGAGAGCACAAAGACGACGCGTACCTTAGCCGCGAGCTCGTTACCATAAAAACGGACGTCGAAGTAGGAACCGGAATCGAGGACTTCAGGTACGGAGGATACGCGGCCGAAGATCTTCAGGAAATATTCAGAGAACTTGAGTTTGGAAAGCTCCTTGATGAGATCGGAGCCTCTCCCCCTCCAAGCAAAGGCGAAGCGCTAGGATACGATTCCTACGAAACTGTTTTCGACGAGGTATCCCTCGGCCGGATCATAAGCATGGTAGAGGAGGCAGGAGAACTATCAATAGATCTCGAGACGGATTCCAAACTGCCGATGAACGCAGGAATAGTCGGCTTTTCGCTGTGCACAGCCCCGGGACAGGCTTTTTACGTTCCCGTGGGACACACGGGCATTATGGAAACCGAAAAACAGATGAATATTGATACAGCTCTTTCAATGCTCAAACCCGTTTTGGAATCCGAGGATGTAAAAAAAATAGGTCAGAACATAAAATACGAGATGCTCGTGCTTAGAAACCACGGAGTCAGGCTCAGGGGAATTTGCTTCGACACGATGCTTGCGGCCCACCTGCTAGACGCTTCCCGGACAAGCTACAAGCTCGATGAGCTCTCAAGAACTGAGCTTGGCCACAGGATGATCTCCTACGATGACGTTACGGGCAAGGGGAAATCCAAGAAGAACTTCGCCGAAGTTGATATCGAGACGGCGACAAGATATTCCTGCGAAGACTCTGACGTGGCGCTCGTTCTTTCAAGGAAATTTCTCGAAGCTCTCAAGCAGGAGGAACTCTGGGATCTCTACAGGGAGAATGTCCTCGGACTTCTTCCTGTTCTCTGCGACATGGAGTTTACGGGCGTGAGTGTCAACACCGCGATTCTCGAGGAGATGTCGGAGGAATTTGAAAAGGACCTCGGTTCAATCAAGGCCGAGATATACGAAAAAACCGAAGGAGAGTTTAATATAAATTCAACGAAGCAGCTCTCCGAGGTGCTTTTCGAAAAGTTGAGGCTTCCCGCCAGAAAGAAAACCGCCAAAGGCGCTTTTTCCACTGATTCAGAAGTGCTTAGAGATCTTTCGACAATCCACGAAGTGCCCCGTCTCATACTGAGGCACAGGTTTCTCTCCAAACTGAAATCCACTTACATTGATCAGCTCCCAAGGCTCATCAATCCGGCCACGGGAAGGATTCACACCTCTTTTAATCCTGCCGGCACTTCAACCGGAAGGCTGAGCTCGAGCGATCCCAATCTTCAGAACATCCCGATAAAAACCGAGGATGGGAAAAGAATCCGAAAATCGTTCGTGGCGAAAGACGGCTGCGTTGTACTGTCGGCCGATTACTCACAGATAGAACTTCGCCTGCTCGCCCATTTCTCGGGGGATCCAACCCTGCTTGAGGCGCTTCGAGCTGACAAGGACGTGCACGTCGCAACGGCCTGCGAAATCTTCAACGCAGGCGAAGACCGGATTACCTCCGAGATGCGGAATCTCGCCAAGACTATAAACTTCGGGATAATATACGGGATAAGCGCTTTCGGTCTTTCAAAACAGCTCGGTACCACGGTCTCGGTCTCGAGAAATTACATAAACAGGTATTTTGACAGATATTCGGAAGTGAAGACCTATATGCAGTCATCGGTTGAGGATGCACGGAGCAGGGGCTACACCGAGACGCTTATCGGAAGAAGAAGGCCCATACCGGAGCTTGTGTCGGGGAACAGAGTGGAAAGGAGCAGAGGTGAGCGGGAAGCCATAAACACTCCGATACAGGGGTCTGCGGCAGATATAATAAATCTGGCGATGATCCGCATATTCAGAAGATTTGAGGAAGGAGGATTTCGCTCCAAGATGATTCTTCAGGTTCACGACGAACTTCTTTTCGAGGTTCACGAGACGGAACTTGAAGAACTGAAATTTCATATAAAAAACGACATGGAAAACGCTTGGGAGCTTAATGTACCGCTCAGAGTGGAGATGCGCGCCGCGGAGAACTGGGCTGAAGCCCACTGACCTAAAAGAATGCAGCAATGACGAATTCCAGAAGAAAAATCTTGATTCTGCGCACCTTGGTTTTACTCTTTGCCTTTCTGCCGGCCGCCTCCTCCTATGCTGATGTAAACCACAAGAAAATCCTTTCCTTTCTCTCAAAAACCCCCCCGTCGCAAAGAAAAATCGGGATCATGGTCCGTTCGGCCGATACCGGCAGAACGGTTTTCCGCTATAACAGCAAAAAGGAGTTCATCCCCGCTTCCAACAACAAAATACTTTCCTCCATAGCGGCTCTTTCCATCCTCGGAAAAAATTTCCGGTTCAAAACGAAGTTTTATCTGGGCGGAGGTATACACTCGGGAGTAGGCCACGGCGGTCTTTACGTAAAAGGGTTCGGAGATCCCACGATAGACATCGGGAAACTTCGGGAGATTGCCGGGCGGATTGAAGCACTCGGGATAACCAGAATCGACGGTGGCATATATCTTGACGGTTCATATTTTGACGACAATCTCTACGGACAGGGCTGGGACCCTGAATGGTTCGACAAAGGATTCTGCCCTCCCGTAACGGCGATTTCGTTTAATTACAACTCGGCCAAGATAAAGATTTCCGCGTCCAGAGTGCAGGGGGTACCCGCAATAGTGAGAACGGAACCCGCGGAGTTCCCCTTCCCGATTAGAAACAGGGTTTCCACTAGGCTGAAAAGGTCGGGCGTTAGAGCAGCATACAACGAACGAAACGAACTCAAGATCTCCGGATACGTCTCCTCCCGAAAAAAAGCCGAGACCCTGGAGATTTCGGTGCCAGACCCGTTTTTTTACTTCGGGGCGGTATTCAAGAGAGTTCTCGAGGAAAACGGAATCGAGGTAAGCGGGCCCATAAAACGTGGGAAGGTGCCTCGATGGTCCGGCAAAATTCTCACTCATTATTCAGAACCTCTAGGCACTATTATTCATGAGTACAACAAAGAAAGCGTAAACATAATAGGGGAGAGCATAGTGAAGGCGATCGGCGCCGAGTTCTCCGGCGCCCCGGGCTCATGGGAATCCGGAACGCGCGTGATTGAAAATCACCTGAGAAGAATCGGTCTCAATGGTAGCTTCTCCGTGGCCGACGGTTCCGGTCTGTCAAGGCTGAACAGAGTGTCACCCGAGAACATAACCGAGGCGCTCGCCAAAGCCTACAACAATCCGGATATTTCCGAGGAGTTTGTCGCGTCCCTTCCGATCGCCGGAGTTGACGGAACTCTCAAGAAAAGATTTCGTAACCTCAAGGGCAAGGTCTACGCGAAAACCGGATATCTTGAAGGAGCCAGATCCCTGTCCGGCTACGTATTCGGAAAAAACGGGCGGGTTTATGTTTTTTCCATCATATCAAACGGCATGGGAGCAAGGGTAAAGAAACTTCAGAACCTGCTTCTTCGGGAACTCGTCTACTGATTTATTGCGTGGAAGCTGTCGGCCAATCTCGCGAATTCCTCAACCGAAAGGGATTCCGCCCTTCTCCGCTGATCGATACTCGAATCTGAAAGCGCCCGTTCAACGGTCTCCCTCTCAAAAAAGTTGCCGAGCGAATTTCTTATGGTCTTTCTCCGCGAGGAGAACGCGTATCTGGTAACAGTCCTGAAGGTTTTCTCGCTCGATACAGAAAAAACAGGCTCTTTAAGCGGGTCGAGCACCACCACCGCAGAATCCACCTCGGGAACCGGATAGAACGCATGCCGGGAAACCTTGAAGGCTGTCTCCACGCTGAAACAGCTCTGGAGAAGTACCGAGAGGGAGCCATAGCTTTTCCGCCCCTTTGCAGAACATATCCTCTGTGCCACTTCCTTTTGCAGCATCACAACTATTCTCGAGAAAAGTTCTCTTTCATCAAGAAGCTTAAGCAGAATCCGGGTGGATATGTTATAGGGAAGATTGGATACAAGTTTCGTTTTTCCCCTGTCGGAAAAACGGCTGAAATCGATTTTAAGAACGTCTTCGTAAACAAATCTGACGTTTGCAGATTCCCCGAATTTCCCGTCAAGAAAGGTTCTCAGCCTCTCGTCCTTCTCAATTGCCGTGACTCTGCCGGCGCCGTGCGCGAGATGCTCCGTGAGGCTGCCTTTGCCAGGTCCGATTTCAATCACATGATCTTCTTTGTGTAGCTTTGCTGTCGCGCAGATCTTACGGAGTATGTTAGGATCATTCAGAAAATTCTGTCCAAGCCTCTTAGTCTGCCGGAATATCTGCTCCCGCTTCATATCATCCATCCGTTCAAGGCGGAGACTGTTTCAGAACAGTCTTTAAATATGGAAGCAAAGAATGAAGGTCAAAGTTATTCTTCTTTGAACCTGAATATCTTTTCTTTGTCTTTTATCATCCCCAGTTCCTCTCTCAGTATTTTCTCAATGTATCTTTCGTCTTGCTTCAGGGCTTTTATTTCCCCTCTGTACACCCTGTTCTGCGCTTCTAAATCCTCTATTCTCTTCTCTATTCTCTTGTTTTCGTTCTTGAGAAAATAGACCTTGGAAATCTCGTTGAAAAACATCAAGGCCACCACCACGGCAATCACCGAGTACACAGCTAATCTGATAAATCTTCCCGGTCTCATATCTCCTCTAAAGGGCAAAAGTTCCCACGAGAAAAGGATTGGTTCTTTTTTCAATTCCCACTGTTGTTTGAGGACCGTGGCCTGGGTGGATTTCGTAATGGTCGGGATATTTAAGAATCTCGGAGCAGATCGACCCGACAAGCTCCGTCATGTTCGTTCCCCCGGTGAGATCCACCCTGCCTACGCTTCCAGCGAAAACAGTGTCTCCAGCTATTATCGATTCTCCAAAAACAAAACATATATGCCCCCAGGTGTGTCCCGGAACAAGGAGTATCTCTCCTTTAAGATTCCCCACAGAAAGAGTTTCTCCTTCTTTCACGTAACCTTCTACCTCGGGGACTTCGACGAAATCAAATCCGGGGAATCTCATCTTCGCCTCGGGAAGCAAATCAAGTACGGGTCGTTCTTTTTCATGTATGTAAAAGGGTATGCCAAGCATTTTCTTGAAAGTCTCGACGCCGGCCACGTGATCCAGGTGCGTGTGGGTGTTAACTATCTTTTTTACCTCGAGCCCCGATCTTTCAATTTCCTCGGATATCTCCGCTATCTGCTCTCCGGGATCAACGAGCATAGCCTCGTTCGTATCTTCATCCCCTATGATGTAACAGTTTTCAATGAATATCCCGCCCGGGATGCATTTTATTATCAACCTGATCTCCTTTGAGTCTTGTTTATACGAAAATCGATGAACCCGCCCTCAGGTGGAAGCCACTTGAATTCAACCGACTCGACCTTTGCGTGGGGCGGCCCTTCTCCGCACCACTCAATCAGCTTTTCGAGGTTCTCGGTCGTTCCTTCAGCGACTATTCTGACGGTTCCATCCATGAGGTTCTCGACATGTCCCTTGATGCCAAGCTCAGTCGCTGTTTGGGCCGTCGAGGCTCTGAAATAAACTCCCTGTACCCTTCCCTTTATCAGGATAACGGCTCTTCGTTCCATCCGATTCTTCCAGAGTACCGAAAGGCTCTGTCAGTGTCAATGAACATAGAGATTCGGGGACTTTAAAGTAAGCACCGGAGCATGAGAAAAGAGCCCGCACAGCGTTGACAGGGAAAAAGGCAAAATGTATTTTCTTAGTTCCATGAGTGAGTACCGAGCCCATTTCAGATGCATAGACGAGAACTGCTCTGAGACCTATCCCATTGATGAAATCATTTACAGATGCAAGAAGTGCGACAATCTTCTTGACGTTCAGCACGACATGGAAATTCTGAGGCGAAAAACGCCCGAGGAATGGAAAGAGCTTTTTGACAGCAGGTATAGAAAGCAGGTCTGGCCTTTCGGAAGCGGCGTCTGGGGGAAGAAGGAGTGGGTTCTGCCCTTAATCGAAAACGAGAACATAGTTTCAATGTACGAGGGATGCACGAACCTCTTCTGGGCCGAGAGGTTCGGAAAGCAGGTAGGCGCCGAAGATCTCTGGATAAAGATGTGCGGCAACAGCCACACGGGATCCTTCAAGGATCTGGGGATGACCGTGCTCGTATCGGCCGTAAACCAGATGATAAGCGACAACGTGAGCATCCCGGCGGTAGCCTGCGCCTCGACGGGCGATACATCGGCCGCTTTGGCCGCCTACTGCGCGTCGGCAGGCATTCCCTCCATAGTTTTTCTTCCCAAAGACAAAGTATCCATTGCCCAGCTGATCCAGCCCATATCGAACGGATCTCTGGTTCTCTCCCTGGATACGGACTTTGACGGCTGCATGGATATGGTCCAGAGAATAACCAGCGAGCATAACATTTATCTAGCAAATTCAATTAACTCCCTGCGCATAGAGGGGCAAAAGACTATAAGCATAGAACTTTGCCAGCAGTTTGACTGGGAGGTCCCGGACTGGGTAATAATTCCCGGCGGCAACCTCGGCAACGTATCCGCACTCGGGAAGGGATTCTTGATGATGTATGAACTCGGCGTCATAAAAAAACTTCCGAGAATAGTCTGTGCGCAAGCACAGAACGCAAACCCTCTTTACCTGAGCTACCTTAAGGGGTTCGAAGAATTTACCCCCGTGAGAGCGAAAAAAACCCTCGCAAACGCAATACAGATCGGAAACCCGGTAAGCATCAACAAGGCAATTTCGATCCTCAGGCGATTTGACGGAGTAGTGGAGCAGGCATCGGAAGATGAACTTTCCCACGCTTCAGCGATGGCTGACAGAACAGGCACGTTTAACTGCCCACACACAGGAGTCGCACTCGCGGTGTTTTTGAAACTGCTCAATAAGAAAGTCCTTTCTCCCAAGGAAAAAATAGTGGTGGTCTCCACCGCTCACGGGCTTAAGTTCGTTGAGTTCAAATCCGGCTACCACAGGTCCGCTCTTGAAGGAATCTCTTCTGGGCTAAGCAATGTTCCGGTTGAACTTCCAAACGATTACCAGACCGTGAGAAACGCTATACAAAGCAGAATTCCGGTCCAGTAACCGTCATAAGAATCGTTCGGCAACCTGAATAACCCATTGTTCTCAGCCGCTATCAACAATGTCTGTTCGGATGGCTGAGGCTTTTTTCGAAACCCGAAATCTCCACCATTCCCAAGCGAGAAGGATCCACACGGGCGCAAACTCTATCCATATCACCGCGTCTCCAAATATTCCACCTTCCTCCGGGTGAGAGGGGAAATAGTACTGAAGGTAATAAAGAGGGAGCAGTGCGGTTAGAGCAAGAAAACCCGGGCTTGGAGCTATGCAGAGAAACGGAAGAAGCCACGTGTAGTACCAAGGAAACTGTGCCGGGATCAGCAGAAACACACCTCCAATTATAAGAAGAGCCTTTCTGTGGAGACCTAAAGGCCTGCATGCAAAAGCCACGTAAAACTTCCAGAGAAGAAAAATCGCGACGAGACCAATTCTTGAATGTTTCTGCGCATGTCCGGGGTGAATATCAAACGCCTCCAGAACAAACTCCCATCCCGAAAGAATCGCCGCGAAGAACGGACTGTTGTTCTGCCAGCTTTTTCCGTACGCTACGATGCCGGAAGTCGAATCCAGCTTAAATACAACCATGGGAAGAAATATGACTAAGACCGCAGTGGCGAAAATAAAGATCTGCAGCAGCGTTCGCCGTTTCTCCTTAAGGGGATTTAAAAACATTCCGAAAAGAAGCGCCGGCCAGAGCTTGACTCCCACCGCCAAGGAAAGGACGAGCGTCCAGAGCCTTTTCCTTTCGCAGAGAAAAAGAAGAATTGCTCCCAGCACGAACGGAAACGCCAGGACGTCCATGTGCAGGGAATTGAATATCTCCTTCACCAGAAGCGGGTTCCACCAGTAGATAATGGAATATTGACGAGGAATGCCGAGTTTCTTCAAACTAGCAAGCAGAAGTCCCAGCGTAACCAAGTCAAACACCATGAGCAGAATCCTCCACGCCGTGATACTCATGGGAGATATCTTGTAGGATACGGCAAAGAAGAATTCCGCTATAGGCGGATAGATGGTTTTTACATGAGGGTGATTTACTTTCTCAAGCGTATTGCCGTAGAGGTTCCTGAGTTCCTTAAGTTTTTCGTTTCCCACGCCTTTTATCACTTCCTCCGGGGAGTACTCGTAGGGATTCATTCCGCTTGCAACAACGGCGCCGTCCCAGAAGTAGCGGTGATAGTCGTTTTCAAGTATCGGGGTTGAAAAAAGAAACAGAACACGGAACCCGATACCAAAAAGAATTATTAGAAGAAGCGAACACGCACGATTTTTTCTGAAACTTCCCACCGCCGCGAAGTAAACAGCGGAGGAAGCAACCAGAAGCGATATGAAAACCGGTATGAGATCTCTCTTAAAAGCCCCGGAGGTAAGTTCCGGGGAGATTTTGGCGATAGCTCCAAGCAGGAGAAAAACAGCTGTTCCGCACAGGAGAAGGAGCCAGTTCGCTTTATTGATTTTCCGCATCAATAGGTACAATTACGAAAATAATGTTTCATTCGGTTCGGAATCCCGGAAGATGAGCGAGAGTAGAGACAAATTAAAACTAATTCTAAAAAGCAAATCAATCCTGCTCGGAAACTTCACTCTGGCATCGGGAAAGCAGAGTTCCTACTACATTGACGCCAGGCTCACGACCCTGGACCCTGAAGGCGCCCATTTGATATCAAAAATATTCCTGGGCGAAATCGCCGCTCAGGGAGGCGTAACCGCCGTCGGAGGACCGTCCACGGGCGCCGACCCGATGGTGGGAGCCATAATTTCCAAAAGTTATGAGCAGGGCATGCCGCTTCGCGGATTCATAGTAAGAAAGAAGGAAAAGGAACATGGGACCGGAAACATGATAGAGGGCGGACTTACCCAGGGAGACAGTGTGGCAATAGTTGAGGACGTGATTACGACCGGCGGTTCCGTGCTAAGAGCCATTGATCTTGTCGAGTCCGCCGGAGCCAAAGTCCGCGGGGTTCTCTGCGTCGTCGACAGGGGAGAGAACACAGAAAAAGCCTTCGTTGAGCGGGGCTGTAGCTTTTTTTCCATATTCAGGGTTTCGGAACTTCTCTAGAAAACTCCACGCCTAACCCTTTTGTTTTTCGCACAAACCGGAATGATATTTGGTTTTTACGTAATCACTGCCGCCTACATTTAGCGGGGAGACAATTTATTGAGCGTCTTGCTTGTTGTAACACTTGTGCTTTCGGGATTTCTGGCCCTTAACATAGGAGCCAACAATTCCGCGGCGTCCATGGCGACATCATACGGTGCCGGCGTAAGGTCGAAAAGACAGGCCGTATGGCTTATAGCTGTCTTTGCTCTCCTCGGAGCGCTTACGGCCGGAGCCCCCGTGGTGGAGACCGTAGGCAAGGGAATAGTGCCGGCCGAGACCCTCTCTTCCGATATAGGCTTCATATTTATAATTCTGCTTCTCGGGATAGGTTTCATCGCCTGGGCAAATGTGGTCCGCACGCCCATAGCCACCACCCACGCCATAGTGTGCGCCATAGTGGGAATCGGTCTTTATACCCAAACGCTTAATTCCGACAGCTTCATCCGGGTACTCAAATGGTGGATCCTGGCGCCGATAGTCGCCTGGGTAATAAATTTCGCCGTGGCAAAGTTTTTCTATTTCAAGATAGTCCATTACCTTGCAAGTAATTTCTCGGAGAAAAGAGTCAATGTTATCCTGACCGTGCTGATTACCATATCCGGAACTTTTATTGCCTTCTCAGGGGGCGCCAACAATTCCGCAAACGCCATAGGCCCCATAGTAAGCCTGGGGCTAATAGACTCCTATCCGGGCGCGATTCTTGCCGGTGTCGCAATGGGAGTGGGAGCAATTCTGCTGGGAGGCCGGGTTCTAGAGACGCTGGGGAAAAAAATAACGGAGATATGCATAATAAGGGCTATCTCGGTTGAGTTTACGGCAGCAGTGATAATACTGCTCGCCTCGTTATACGGAATTCCGGTTTCGATCGCCGAGATAGTAACGGCCGGGGTTGTGGGTTTTTCGTGCGCGCAGCACGGATTCGCCCGGACTTCCAAAAACAGCCATGTTGTAAAAATCGCTTTTTTCTGGTTTGTTGTTCCTATAATAACCGTAGGGGTAAGTTATTACGTATCCCTCATATACATAAAGTACGGCCTGTCGTCGTACCTGAGTTTTCTGGGTTAAATGAAGTTCTCTGAAGAAGACGTAAAAAACCTAAATCGCGAGTTTGAGCAAAGTTCTCCCGAGGATATCCTCGCCTGGGCTTCTGCGAACCTCGGCCGCTCAGTGGCCCTTGCGACCAGTTTTCAGGTCCAGGGAATGGTGCTTGTCGACATGTTCGCAAAGATGGACCCCGAAGCGAGAATCTTCACTCTTGATACGGGAAGGCTTCATTCGCATACATATGACGCAATGGAGAGAACAAGAGAGAAGTACGGCATCAATATCGAGGTGCTTTTTCCCGACAGAGATGAAGTGGAGGAAATGGTGACAAGCCGCGGCGTGAATCTTTTCTACAAAAGCGTTGAGAACAGAAGACTCTGCTGCCAGGTGAGGAAAACCAATCCCCTGAACGGATTCCTAAAAGCCCTTGACGGCTGGATTACCTCGATAAGGGCGGACCAGACGGAGCAGCGTGCGGAGTCAAGCAAGTTTGAGATCGACTACATGCACGGAAGGATGCTCAAGATAAACCCGATGCTTGACTGGACCACCGAGCAGGTATGGGATTACGTAAGGAAAAACGATGTTCCCTACAACAAGCTTCACGACATGGGATATCCAAGCATAGGATGCGCTCCCTGCACAAGGGCCGTCGAAGAGGGAGAAGACCCTAGGGCCGGCAGGTGGTGGTGGGAGCAGGGCTCGGACAAAGAATGCGGAATTCACTTCAGTCACGAACCGCAGTCTTAAAGATCTGAGGGCGCTCTCAGGTCCCCCTCCGCAGATTCTCCTTCACAATCGGAAGAACTTCTTCTTTGAGCAGCCTCATTGATTTCTGCCACTTTTCCTTCGGGTTCCACTCGTGCCCCATGACCAGAAGAACCCCGAATCCCCCGACGAATTCATGAAGCTCGATTATTTTCCGGGCGACGTCCTCGGGACTTCCCACAAGCCACATGTTTTCGATCATGTAGTCCATGGTCACTTCCTGGTCCGACATTGACTTGTCAACCTTAAACAGATTCAGGTTGTTTCTTATCATGGGAACTATAGTGAAAAAATAATCCCGGAAATCTCTTGCGAGCGTGCCTTCTATTACCTCTTTCCTCGCCTCTTCGGTTGTCTCCGCGACATAGACGTCCCTTGCGATTCTCCATTTCGCCCTCTCAGGCGTTCTGTCGGCGGCCTCCGCGCCCTGCTCGTATCCCGCCCAGTGAGATTTAAGCACATCAGGGATAACGAAATTTATGCTCATAGGTATCCAGTCACGTTCCCCGGCCGTCCTAAGACTCGCAGAATTCTCCGAGATTCCCGCAACCGCTATAGGGGGATGAGGCTCCTGGTAGGGCTTCGTGTGCACTCCGAGACCGACCCTTTCCACGGGATCGGGAACGGCAAACTTCCACCGGGAGTTAGAGTAGACACCCGGGCTCGGATTGTTCCAGAGGTTAAGTATCATCTCAAGAGACTCGTTCATAAGTTGTCTCTGCTCCCCTGTTTTCGGGTTTATACCGAACGCCTCGAAATCTCCGATGAAACTTCCTGCTCCCACTCCCCAGTAGAATCTTCCCTTAAGCAGGTTGTCAAGAACCGCAATTCTGTGCGCAAGCATAAAAGGGTCATGCTGAGGCAGGCATGAAACTCCCGTACCGAAGATTATCCGTTTAGTGAGAGCGGCGGCTTTGGCTATGAAAAGATCGGGGGCAGGTATATTCTCCCAGCCCGCCGTGAAGTGTTCTCCTATCCAGGCTTCCCTGAAACCGATTTCATCAAGAAAAACTACCTGCTCCATGTCCGCTTCAAGCGTATCGGAAAGGGTAGAACCGAACGGATGAAGAGGCATTGTGAAATATCCTAGTTCCATTTCCGGAACATTATACTTTCTTCGAGCGCAAAAAGAGAATAGTTTCAAAGGGACTTCGACTCATAAAGTTTGTCAAAACCCCCAAGTATGTAGTAATATGATACGGATTTTGAACATCAAAGAGCACTAAGTTAAGGAGGAAGCATTACAATGTCTAAGAACCTTCCGGGCATACAGGAGACCCGAGAACTTCTGAAGAAGAAAAAAGTGGTTATCGCCGGGGTGGGCGAAACGGAACAGGGCAAGATCCCGGATAAAAGCTCCTTTCACTTCCTAAGCGAAGCTTCCAAGCTCGCGATTGAGGACGCGGGAATTAAAAAAGACGACGTGGACGGCCTAGTAACGGCCTTCTCCCTCGTGGAACACACCTTCATGCACTGCACCACATTTGCCGACTACTTCGGCATGAACCCGAGGTTTTTCTCCTCGGTAGCAGTGGGAGGAGCCACTGCGGTGTGGATGGTGGCCGAAGCCGCCATGGCAATAGCCTCGGGGCAGTCTGAAGTGGTACTTTGCGTAAGGGGGGACAACACCCTCTCGGGAATATCCTCTTCGGGGATGCTCGCCCTTATAAGGGAGATGTGCCACGCGGAGTTTGAGTTCCCCTACGGACTTACGACTCCCGGGGGATACGCCCTTGCGGCGCAGAGATACCTCCATGACTGGGACAGCCGGAGAGAACACCTCGCCGCGGTGGCAGTGACCATGAGAAAACACGCCGCGGACAAGGAAAACGCCATGAACAAGGATCCGCTGTCCATAGATGACGTCCTTAATTCAAGGGTCATAGCGGAACCTCTTACCAAGTATGACTGCTCGATCATCTCCGATGGGGGAGCGGCTTTCATAGTGACTACGGAGGACAAGGCGAAGGAGCTCGGGATAGAGAACGACCTTGCCTACCTCTGGGGAATGGGACAGGGATACTCCCACCAGTACCTCACCACTCTTGAGAACCTCGACCAGATATACAACGCTGTTGAGCGATCGGGGGAGAAGGCGTTCAGTACGGCGGGGATAGAGCCAAGGGACGTTGACATAGCGTTTCTTTATGACTGCTTCACCATAACCGTTCTGCTTGAACTTGAGGGACTGGGTTTTGTTCCCAAGGGAGAGGGGGGAGCGTTTGCTCTTGAGGGAAGGATGGAGATAGGGAAGGACCTTCCGGTGAACACCCACGGGGGACTGCTCTCCCAGGCTCACCTGGGGGCCATGCATCATGTGGTTGAGGCCACTCTGCAGCTCAGGGGAGACGCGGGATGTCGGCAGGTTGAGGACCCCGAGGTGGCGGTTGTGCATGGAAACGGAGGGATAGTGTCGGCTCACAGCACAGTGGTTCTTGGGAACCAGCCGATTAATTAACACAAACAAGGAGACAAAGAAGATGTCAGAAGAGAAAAAAGCGTATAACAAGCCTTTGCCTGAGTTCCGGCCCGAGACGAAGCCGTTTTGGGAAGCTGCGAAGGAGCACAAGCTGGTTATCCCTAGATCAAGGGAGACGGGGGAGTTTTTCTTTTACCCGAGGGCTCTTTCCCCGGGAGGGGACATGAGTGAGGACATAGAGTGGGTTGAGAGCGAGGGACGGGGGAAGGTGTGGACTTTTTCCATACACCACATGGGACCATCGAAAGCCTACAAGGGCGAGCCTCCTTATGTAGTGGCCCTTATCGAGATGGACGAGGGAGTGAAGATGATGTCAAACGTCATTGACGTTGACCCAGGTGAAGTGACTATTGGCATGGAAGTGCAGGTCTGCTTCGATGACGTTACAGATGAGGTCACCCTACCCAAATTCAAACCTGCCGGTTAAAAAATCGGGGGCGGTCAATCATCGAGTTTTATAAGTATGTCGTCCCCTTCAATTTTCACCGAATAGGTCTCCAGAGGTTCGACCGCCGGAAGGCAGAGCACCTCGCCGGTTCTGACGTTGAACTCAGCCCCATGATAACAGCAGGTGATGCGTTCTCCGTCAAGTTCGCCGTCTGAAAGAGTAAAACACTGGTGGGTGCATTCATCCCGAAAGGCGTAGAAATCCCCCTCGACCCTGCATACGGCAATCGCTTCTCCGCCTACGAAAAAGGATTCCACTCCTCCTTCGGCTATATCTGAAACCTTAGCCACTTTCTCGTAATCGGACATGAGCCTATCTCCCGCCGCCGTTTTCGAGTCTTTTCTCAAACCATTTCATGACTGTATGCTCAAGAGTCTCCCTCACGGAGTCGATCGACATATGCTCAAGAGTCTCGTTAGTAAAGGCGCGGAGCATTATGATTTTTGCCTTCCTCATTGAAATCCCTCTTGAGCATAGATAAAAAAGGGCCTCTTCATCCATCTGTCCGATCGTGGCTCCATGAGTGCACTTGACATCATCGTTGTATATCTCAAGCTGGGGCTTCGTGTCTATCTGGGCCGTGTCGGAGAGAAGAAGATTTCTGTTGGTCTGCTTCGCGTCCGTTTTCTCGGCGCCTTCGTGAACCAGTATCCTTCCGTGAAAAACTCCCTTTGAGCGACCGTCAAGCACGCCGTTATAGAACTGACGGCTGTCGCAATGGGGGCTTGCGTGCTCAACGCGCATGAAGTTATCCATGTGTTGGCGCCTCTCTGACATGAAAAGGCCGTAAATATCGGAGTTGCATCCTTCTCCCGCCAGAACGGGATGGACGTTGTTCCTCACTATGGCTCCTCCGTAGAGAACGGAGTGGGAAGTGATATTGCTGTTTTTCTGCTGATCTACCCTCAGAGTGGAAAAATTAAACGCCTTCTGACTTTCAAACTCAAGCCTGTAATGCTCGAGGTTCGCGTCTTCGCCGCAGACAACTTCCGTGACCACGTTTGAGAAATAAACGCTCTGGGACATCGATACGTAATGCTCAATGACCTTGGCGTCCGAGCTTTGCCCGATGATGATGAGATTTCTCGGGTTTATGAACAGAGGACGGCCTTCGTCCGTTGATACGTGAAGAACATGCACCGGTTTCTCAAAAACGGTCCGATCGGGAACGTAAACAAATACCCCGTCTTCAAAATATGACGTGTTAAGGGAGATAAAGGCGTCTTTTTCGTAATCGGCGTATTTCGCCAGGTGACCCCTTACAAGATCGTCATGCTCCCGGACCGCCTCAGACAAGGCTTTTACCACAATCCCTTCCCCGACATCCCCCACGTCCGAAAGTGAAGAGGCGAAACGGCCGTTTACGAAGACAAGCCTCAGGCAATCAAGCCCCGAGAACCCGTAAGAATCCACGGTTTTCTCAGAAACATCCGAGATTCCATTCTCGGCGATTGAAAATGAACCTCTGCGAAGCGCTTCAAGATTGGTAAACCTCCACTCTTCATCAGAAAGGGTCGGAAATCCAAGCTCGCCGAATCCCAAGATCGCTTCCCGGCGAAGATCCGCTAACCACTCTGGGGCATCTCCCCTTCCGCTATCCAGAAATTCAGAAAGCCTCTCAACGTAACTCTCGCGCGTGCCGTCAAAAACAATAGCCATCGTGTTATGCTCCTTGCTAGTTACCCCGCCCCTTAAAAACCCGCGTAACCTTTTTCCTCGAGTTCGTGGGCAAGCTCCTTTCCTCCCGATTTTACGATTTTTCCATCTACCATCACGTGGACGAAATCGGGAACTATATAGTTAAGAAGTCTCTGGTAGTGGGTTATCACTATAAAGGAACGGCCGGAGTCTCTCATCGAATTCACCCCGTTTGCCACTATCTTGAGCGCGTCTATGTCGAGACCTGAGTCGGTCTCGTCAAGCACTGCCAGCGAAGGCTCAAGTATCTGCATCTGGAATATTTCGTTCCTTTTCTTCTCTCCGCCCGAAAAGCCGGCGTTCACGGACCTTTTAAGAAGATCCTCGTCAATACCGAGCGCTTTCATTTTCTCCCTGGCAAGCTTGGCGAACTCGACGTGCTTAAGCGGTTTTTCGTCCCGATACTCCCTTTTCGCGTTAAGGGCCTCGCGAAGAAGATAGGTATTCGCAACCCCCGGAATCTCGACGGGGTACTGGAAAGCCAGGAATATCCCCTCGCACGCCCTTTCCTCGGGCTCAAGGTCGAGAAGATCCTTGCCATGGAAAGTTACTTCCCCTTCGGTAACTTCGTAAGCTTCCTTACCCGCAAGGACCTGGGCAAGGGTGCTTTTCCCTGAGCCGTTCGGGCCCATTATGGAGTGTACTTCCCCGGGCGCCACGGTAATGTCCATTCCTTTCAGTATTTCCTTGTCATCTACCTGCACATGCAGGTTTTTCACCTCGAGCATGCTTCGCTCCTCCTAAAAATATTTTTCAGAATTACGGCGGAACCGTTATTAACCCACGCTTCCCTCAAGACTTACGCTCAGCAGCTTCTCGGCTTCAACCGCGAACTCAAACGGCAGTTCCTTGAAAACTTCCTTGCAGAAACCGTTCACTATGAGCGAAACCGCGTCTTCGGCGGAAAGCCCTCTCTGGCGACAGTAAAACATCTGGTCCTCGCCTATTTTAGAGGTAGAAGCCTCGTGCTCCATGTGGGCCGTGGAGTTTTTTACCTCTATATATGGAAAAGTGTGTGCTCCGCAGCGGTCCCCTATAAGCATCGAGTCGCACTGCGTGTAATTTCTCGCCTTCTCGGCATTTTTACCAATTTCAACAAGTCCCCGGTATATGTTCTGTCCCTCGCCCGCGGAAATGCCCTTGGAAATAATCGTGCTGCTGGTGTTTTTCCCCACGTGAACCATCTTGGTTCCGGTGTCGGCCTGCTGGCGCCTGTTGGTAAGGGCAACGGAGTAGAACTCCCCGACCGAATTATCTCCTTCAAGAACGCAGCTCGGGTACTTCCAGGTAATAGCGGAACCGGTTTCAACCTGCGTCCAGGAAATCCTCGAGTTCCTGCCGATGCATCTTCCCCGCTTTGTTACGAAATTGTATATTCCGCCCTTGCCCTGCTTGTCTCCAGGGTACCAGTTCTGTATCGTCGAATACTTTATGGTGGCGTCATCGTGAGCTATAAGTTCAACCACCGCGGCATGGAGCTGGTTCTCGTCCCTCTGCGGGGCCGTGCAGCCCTCAAGATAGCTTACGTAGCTGCCCTCCTCCGCAATTATGAGCGTTCTTTCGAACTGTCCGGTGTTCTCCGCGTTTATGCGGAAATAAGTAGAGAGCTCCATGGGGCATCTTACTCCCTTGGGAATATAGACGAAGGAACCGTCCGTAAAGACCGCGGAATTCAAAGCCGCATAGAAGTTGTCCCCGCGCGGCACGACCGAACCCAGATACTTGCGCACAAGATCGGGATATTCCTCCACCGCCTCGGATATGGAGCAGAAAATAACCCCTTCCTCGGCGAGTTTTTCCTTGAAAGTGGTAAAGACGGAAACGCTGTCGAAAACCGCGTCAACGGCGACGCCGGCCAGCATCTTCTGCTCCTCAAGCGGAATACCGAGCTTGTCGTAGGTCTCCTTTATCTCCGGGTCTATCTCGTCAAGGCTCTTCGGCCTGGGATTGCTTTTCGGCGCGGCATAATAACTTATGCCGTTAAAATCTATTTCCGGATATCTTAGAAAAGCCCATCTGGGCTCCTTCATCTTCTTCCAGCGCTCATAAGCCCCGAGGCGCCATTCGAGAAGCCATTCCGGTTCGTTCTTCTTGGAGGAGATCATCCTGATTACATCTTCGTTAAGCCCCTTGGGGGCAATCTCCTGCTCTACATCAGTTACGAATCCGTACTTGTATTCCTCCTGCGCAAGTTTTTCAAGATCAACGCTCATTAAAAAATTATCCTCCTGCTAGTGACTTCTGCCGCCTCGAGTTTCATTCACCATATCCCCAATAGTGGTATCTTCAAGAATCCTTATCATGGAAACCTTGAGCTTGTCCCAGAGAGGAAGCTGCCCGCAGTTCTCATAAAGCGCGCAGGGACCGTCGTCATCCATACAGTCTACTATCCTTATTTCTCCCTCTATGGCTTCGTACACCTCTCTCAGGCTAAGTTCGTGGGGGAGCTTGCGGAGCATGTATCCACCCTCGGGCCCCACCTTCGACCTGAGTATTCCGCGATTGACAAGCCTTCTCATTACCTTGGCCAAGTAATTCTGCGGAATGTGCTGGGTTTCGGATATCTGCTTCATGCTGAATCTGTCCCCCGGACTGCCTCCCATGTGGATAAGGCATCTGACGGCGTAATCAAGGGTTCTGCTTACCTGCATAACGGTATTGTAAACTTTATATATCCATAAAATAGCTATCTAAGTGGTAATCATTACCACTATTCGAACAAAGTCAACTGGAGGAGGAAAGAAACTCTTTCCAGATAACTTCAAAATCTCCCCCATATAGTCCTTCCGTTGCAGTAAACCGGCAAAAACGATCAGCAAAAAAGGTTGTCCTCTCAAGCTGGCGCCGTTAGCGGTGTGTATCCGAATACTTATCCCTGAGCTTTTTATATTCCACTTCGGATAAGTTTCTAGACCTGTCAAGGAATATGGCGACCGCCCAGATCGTCTCGTCTTTGTGCGTGGGTCCGTAAGCAGGCATTCCAGTCATCTGAACTCCGTTTTTCGTGACCCAGAAGATGTCTTTTAGAGAATACTCATACAGTTTTTCTTCAGGGAATTTGGGCGGAGGCGGGAAAAGACCCTTACCAGTCGGCGAAGCTTCGACGCCAGGTGCTCCATGGCACTGAACGCACATGTGCTCATATTCCTTAAAGCCCTTCAAATACATATCCATATCATTAACGTCGTAGGGGACAGTGAGACTCGCGGAGTTTCTTTTGATAGATCTCTCGGCAATTCCGTGAAAGATCATGTTTACAATCTCCGGGTGTGGTTTTGTAGCCGAGACATCGTAACGTCCGAGAACAAAATAAAGTATGGCGGCTATAATCAAAGCCGCTATCAGTAATTTTTTTCTTCTAAACACTTTCTCAATCATCGCTTACGCCTTTTATTGACAAATCTACCCGAATTCGTCCGTCAGGAAGTAGTGAAACTGTAGATGAAAAGAAGCACTATTATTACGACGACCCCGCCTACCATGGCCGCCACGTAATACCTGAGCAGGCCTGTCTGCAGCGCACTCAGGCGTCCCGACAAGCTCCTTACAAAATCGCTCAGCCCGTCAAGCGAGTTGTCTATAAAGGAGCGGTCAAAATCAGAGCAAAGTCCCGAAATGTAGTTAAACGGAGAGACGAAAACCGCCTCGTAAATCTCATCAACGTACCACTTGTTAAAGGACCCGCTTTTAAGCGCGGCGACCGCTTTGTCCTCCGCCACAGCAGCTTCTCCCCGCCTGCGACAGTAGATCAAAGCACCGGCCGCTATTCCCGCAAACGCTGCCAGTACCGAAAACCCTACAAGGGTCCAGTGACCGAAATAATGGGAGTAAGCATGTTCCGCGCCGTAGTGCACTACCACTGAGGAAGAAAGGAACTTCTTAATGAGATCCGTGTAATGAAAACCCACGCTCTCACCCATGAATTCTGGTACGCCAAGAAGGCCCCCAAAAACGGAGAGAACCGCGAGAATCACAAGAGGTACGATCATCACTGCCGGAGATTCGTGCACGCGGCTTTTCGTCTTGTAGTCCATCCTTGCTGTCCCCTCGAAGGTAAGCACGTAGAGCCTTGTCATGTAAAAAGCGGTCAGTACGGCAGTAATAAGCCCCGCGGCCCAGAAAAACGTATGGCCGCCGTCATAAAGCGAAGCCAGGATTTCATCCTTGCTGAAAAACCCCGAGAGAAGGGGAAAGCCGGAAATCGCAAGCGTCGCCACAAGAAATGTAAGGGCCGTCACGGGAATCATCCCGCGAAGCCCCCCCATCTTCCTTATGTCCTGCTCTCCGGCCATGGCGTGTATAACGCTTCCCGCACCGAGGAACAGAAGCGCCTTGAAAAAAGCGTGGGTGACCAGATGAAATATCGAAAACACATAGGCCCCCGCACCGGCAGCCATCATCATGTAGCCCAGCTGACTTACGGTCGAGTATGCAAGCACCTTCTTTATGTCGTTCTGGGTGATCGCTATCGTGGCGGCGAAAAACGCGGTGAACGCTGCCACGATCAAAACGACGTTCAAAGCCACTGGACTCAGGTCAAAAAGCGGCGAGCAGCGGCTCAACATGTAAACCCCGGCGGTAACCATTGTCGCGGCGTGAATAAGGGCGCTCACCGCGGTCGGACCCGCCATAGCGTCCGGAAGCCAGACGTGAAGCGGGAACTGGGCCGATTTCCCGACGGCGCCGACAAACAGAAGAAGCGCCATCGCGGTTATAAGCGACTGTGAAAGCCCGGAAACAAAAACCGGGTCGGCAAGCTGGGAGAAAACATCTTGGTAGTTAAGAGATCCAAACACGGTGAAAATAAGGAAGATGCCGAGGATAAACCCGAAATCCCCTATTCTGTTCACCACAAAAGCTTTTCTTCCCGCATAGACCCTGAATGAATCTTCATACCAGAATCCTATAAGCAGGTAGGATGCAAGGCCCACCCCCTCCCATCCGATAAACATCATGGGGAAGTTGTTGCCCAGAACCAGAACGAGCATGAAGAAAACGAAAATGTTCAGGTAAGTGAAATAACGCGCGTAACAACGATCATGGTGCATGTAGCCAATCGAGTAGACATGTATAAGAAATCCCACCCACGTCACGACAAGGGCCATTACGGCGGAGAGGGAATCAAAGAGAAACTCGAAGCTGACGTTAAGGGTGCCCGAGAGCATCCAGGTGAAAAGTTCGGTCGTAATCGGCTCAGTCCCCGCAGGGCTCTGCGAGAGAAGGTCAAGGAAAAGACGCGTGGACAAAAGAGCGGAGACCAGAACGGCCGCGCACGCCACCGTCCCGACGATTCTGTCACTTGTATGTCTTCCGGTTCCGGTAAGCTTTTCGCAAAGACCGGTGGCGAAGAAAAGCCCGTTGAAAATCGCCCCCGCAAGTGGCGCAAGAACTATGAGAGCAAGCACTCAGGTAAACCTCCGAGAATAAATTAACCCCTAAGCAGTTTCAGCAGATCGATGTCAAGACTCTCTTTCTGCCTGTAAATCGAAACGACAAACGCAAGGCCGACCGCGACCTCGGCCGCCGCCACCGTTACTGACATCAGAACGAACACATGTCCCGTGGCACCCTCGTAGAGCCTTGAGAAAACAACGAAAAGCAGGTTGCAGGAGTTAAGCATGAGCTCAAGGCACATAAGCACGATCAGTATGTTTTTTCTGGTAATTACCCCGTAAACCCCGATCGCGAAAAGCACGCAAGCCAAGACTACATAGTGACTAACCGCAATTTCCATCTTATGACTCCTTCCCCTTGGCTATGACCAGAACGCCCACCATGGCTATCACCACAAGAACCGAGGTAAGCTCAAATGCGAGCAGATAATCACTGAAAAGAGATCTTCCCACTTCGGCCACGGTACCAAAATTCTCGGGATCCTCAAGTTTCGGAAAAACGACCGGAGAAGACGAGAAAAGTTTTGAGGCAAAAAATCCGACAACAACGATAAAGAGAAAAAGAAAGGTCATCCTCTTCGGTATGTTCATACTGTCAAATCTGAGCTCGCTGTCCCTTATATTGAGGAACATGACGGTAAAGAGAAAGAGGACCATTATCGCTCCTGCGTAAATCAGTATCTGTATCGCCGCGATGAAATGGGCGTGGAGAAGAACGAAAAGCACCGCGGTGGAAAAAAGAGTAAGAACGAGCGAAACAGCGCTTGAAACGGGGTTTTTATGGCTCACGACCATAACGGCCCCGAGTACCGCAAGCGTAGAAAAAATATAGAAAAGGACAGTATGAGACAACGGGTTTTCCGGAAAGAGATTTGGCAATCAATTATAGTTATAATGCGGGCAGAGTCAAACCGGTCGAGGGGTTCTACCTGCTTCTGGAAACTCCTCTCTTCGGACAGTAACCACTCACGGGACAACGGCTGCAAAGAGGAGATAAGGGTCTGCAGATCTGCTGCCCCAGGGCGACTAGGAGAGAGTTATACTCTATCCAGTATCTGCGGGGCAGTTTCTCCCGAAGAGCCATCTCGGTTTCATAAGGACTTTTGGTATCCACGTAACCCCACCTGTTCGAAATCCTGTGCACGTGAATATCAACGCAGATAGCGGGCTTTCCGTACCCAAGAGAAAGAACCAGATTGGCGGTTTTTCTCCCGACTCCACGAAATTTTAAAAGCTCGTCAATGCTGTCCGGAACCTGACTGTCATATTCGTCTATCAGCTTTTCACATATCCCGATGATGTTCTGTGCTTTTACCCTGTAAAAACCGACGGGATATATGAGATCTCTTACCCTTTTTTCCCCTAGCTCCAGAACCGCCCGCGGAGTCGAAGCTTCGCTGAAAAGTCTAGCGGAGGCCTCGGCCGTGGTCTCGTCTTTGGTTCTCAGGCTGAGTACGGTGGAAACAAGGACCCTGAAAGGACTTTTTGAGGAAACGGCCGTAAGCGTAACCACGGGAACATTCCATCCGGCGGCTTCTTTTCTAAGCACCCCCATCACCCTTCCAATGTTCTTACTCTCGAGTTTTGCGGTCATTTCAGTCGGGAACGGGTCTTTACTGGATTCGGGAGTCTTCAGTGCCGCCGGCACACTTGCTTGCTATATCCTCCCATTTCTGGAAAAACACCTTAAGCGCAAGCTCAGCCTCACTGAAGTCAGACAGTGAGATAAGTTCCAGAATTCTCGCAACTTCCGGTACGCTGTTTTCATTTTTCAGCGTGTAGGGATGTATGTAATTGCAGATGTCGCCGTAATTAAGCACCAAGTAGCTTTGGGAATCGAACTGGACAAGCCATTTTCTAAGGTCTTCCAGACTTCGGTCAAGATTGCGCAGGAAAACCTTAAGAGGATTAGCGGAGTCTTCTGACATAGTCTTTTCGATCTTTTCCCGCGAGGAAATCATCCTCCTTTTTGACAGCTCAAGAGTTGAGTTGTAATGAATTGAGTTAAAGCCCCAGTGGGTATAAAAATTTCTCCTCCCTTCTTCAGAAAAAAGAAGAAACCATTCAAAGGGAACAACGTTTTCAGACGAAAAACAATTAAGGGAATCAGAAGTGGGTGCAACAAAATAATTGCCAGCTTCATCCTTCATGAAAAGACAGTCGGGCAGATCTTCGTGGGGCAGATCAAGATGGTCTGAAAGTGCCTGGCGAAACGCACTGTACTCATTGCCGAACCATATTCCAAAAGGAGAAGTGGGGCCGCCCCAGTAACGTTCATAAAACTTAAGATACTTGCTCCAGTATTCAGATTTTTCTCTGAAAGAATCCAAAGGCTCGTACACTATAAGAGTACTGGAAGGCATTGCTTTATATTAGAAAACATGTTTACGGAAAAATCAATTCAGGCAAAAAAAAGAGGAGGGATAACCGTTAAGGCTTCCCTCCTCTTCTTTATTACTCATCAAGAACTCAGTGTCCTCAGACACCGGCTCTTCGCCATTATCCCTGGCTATACTGCGGCAGCAGGAACCTGTGACGCATCGTGTACTCAAACGGCGTTGAGTATACTATATGACCCATGTCATCAGCTCCTCTCTCTACCGTGTTCGTCCAGATCGTCAACGCCGGCGGTATTATCAGGTTAAATGTGAAGCTTATCAACCCTACTACCTCCGTTGCCGGTATCTGACCACCCATGTAGTCAAACGGCGTCCCTGACATGAACCACGAACGTACATCCTCCGTAACAGCCGTCCTCACGCTCTCAGGATTCAGCTGGAAGCGGTGTCCCGTCCCGAATCCCGGCGGAAGATCCGACGGCAGATACGTTACTTCATGGATACTGTTCGATACATCAGGCCTCGTCGTTATCCTGTAGTTCATCCTTCCCCAGTCGGTCTTGCCATAAAACGTAGGCCTGGCCGAAAGCGGACGGTCCGAATAACGTCCGTTCGCTGTGTGCAGTATGTAGCCTCTGCGCTCCATCAAGTGGTTGAAATAGTTGTTGTTGGTACCATGCTCGAACCCGGCGATGTAAGCAGCTTTCTTCGGGAATCCGAATGGCTCCTTACCGGCAAAAATCGGGGAGTCGTTCGACAGATACATGTACGGATAGTAACCCGCTTTGTATATGTGTCCGCTTCCGTCATCCACCGTTGCCGAGAACGTTACGCCCATCTCCATGTATGGACCTAACATCGTGTTCTTGTGTATTACGTACCAAAACTCTATTACATCATCCTGAACCTCGATCGGTTCCGGAACTACCGCTTTCATTGCATTGATGTCTGCCCTTATCACATAGGCCATCCACCTGCTCTCTGTATACGTAAGCGGTATGATGTCGTAGTCGAACACTGGGTCCGCTACTCCCTGACTGATTATGTGGATCCTGTCCCTGTCCAATGGTAATGGTGGAACTTCTCCCTCATCCAGCCAAGGATAACTGTACTCATTTGCATGTAATCCCATTATGGTTTTACCTCCTTAAATCTTTTTTATCTTATGAACCCTGACTGATCGGGAACTGCTGCCTCAATCCATACTTGTATGGCGTGGCATATCCACGATAACTTGCCGGCCTCTCATATGTCTCCGTCCATAGCACTACCGCTGGCGGTATTACAAGATCGAACACAAACGAGATCAATCCAGTTACTTCCTGAATCTTCAGCTCCGCTCCCATGTTGTCAAACGGAGTGGCCTGCATGAACCAGTTTATCGCGTCTCCGCTTGCTGTCCTGGTGTGCTCAGGCTTAATCTTGAACCTGTGTCCCGTTATCATGCTGTCAAACGGAGGCGGCAACGCCGATGGCAGATATGTCAGCTGCCACTCCGAACTCGATACGTCCGGACGCGTTATGACCTTCATGTTGAACTTACCCCAGTCCGTCTTACCGTAGAAATACGGAGGTGTTACCTGCTTGTCGTCGAACTGTCCTGTCGCGCTGTGCATCAGGTAACCGTTACGACTCATTGCAAATCCAAAGAAATCCGTGCCCTTCTCTCCACCATGTACCGTACATCTGATGTAGGACATCTTCTTTGGAAATCCAAGTACACGACCAGCGTCCACTGGCGCGTCACCCGTAAGATACATATACGGATAGTATCCCGCTCTCCACACGTTCCCGTCAGGATCCGTGTATGATGCCGATACCGTTACGCCAAACTCAAGATATGGACCTAACATCGTGTTCTTGTGATCCACATACCAAAACTCTACCAGGTCCGCATTCTCGCCATCCCATACCTGCAACGGGGGATTCGGGCACAGACGACTCCGAGTTGCCTCGTCGCACCTTACTACAAATGCTGACCACCTGCTGTCCGTGTATGTCAGCGGCAGCACGTCTATGTCCCACAGCGGATCCGACGGATTCGCTATGATCCATGACTTGATATCCCGCTCTATCGGAGGGGGCGGGACCTCTTTCGTCAACTCCCAGTACTTCGTTGGGACGTTTAAATGACTATGGCTCATATTCTAAGCCTCCTTACTGTAGATTTGGGCCAAAACTTACCACCCATTCCATACCTCTTTAACACCCTATCTTCCCCTGTTGATAGAATGTTGGTAGCTCTGTTGGATGCGAATAGACGCAACCTCACCCGATTTACATTCAATCAAATCTCATACCCTTTTGTCAAGCACTTTTTTTCATACCTAAAGCAGAGTTTTCGGTTCCTGCGGTAACAACCTGTAAACTCACCAATTTTACAGAATATCTGGAACTAAAATTATGAAGCAAAAAGGTTAAAACAGCCAGGGAGGCAGGTCTTTTAAGCCTCTCATCATCCTGATTCGAAGCTCATTTTCGTCCGGAATGTCTTTCCTGTCGAATTTTACGTTCTTAAGACAGGCAAGCATCGCCCGGATAATGCTGTTTTTTGTTATTCTCTCCTTTCTGTTCTCCTTGGAACGGTTTTTCATTATCTCTCTTTCGAGCTTCTGGAGAAATTCGAAGTCTTCGCTGCTTATCCTTAACGTAAAGACGTCAAAGGTTTGGTATTTCGGCAGCGTCTCGGGCTTCGAATCCCGTGGAGTGCCCGTAATACCGTCCTGAATGGCTTTTTCCTCAGGCGGTCTTATCCAGATATTCGGGTTTACTCCCTCGTTCGTCTTCTCATCAGGCATGCCATTCCTCCTTATTTGTCCAAAACAATCTTTTACAAGCCAATTATACCACAAAAACCTTAAGTTAAGAACTTCATTATTTTAATTTCATCAAAATCCCAAAAGAAAAATTGGTCCTGCAGGCTCTACTGGTCTCCGTTTCTGAGAGGGTTTGCACAGCTGGATTAAGACGAGGACGAATTGCCCGGAATAGACTGTCAATAAGAGCTAATCGTGTCACAGTAAAACAAGATAGACTGTCAGTTTTTAAGACATGAGAACAATTCTGGAAAGATAAGCCGTCCCTGATGGTCCTAAAACAGCGAAAAATCGGGCTGACTTACAATGATAAGAAGTTATTTACTTCGTAAGTTAAGACAAAGAGCCTGAATTCCTCTCGGCCAAAATTATGCTTGACATTGAGTGCCGATCTGTGATAGAAACTGTAATAAGCCCTGATGTAGAGGGCAAGGAACGGTTATGATTTCATACAGGAGGTATGGTTAGTATGGTTCCAATAGAAGCTTTGTTAGGTTACGTTTTGCTGCTCGTAGGGTTTGTGTTCTTCGCGAACGGAATGACCCTTTTGGGTAAAACCGGAGCGAAGGAAGTGGGCGTGCTCAATCTCGGAGTCGGCGTTCTTATAGCGATTGCCGCTTGGAAGCTGCACACCCTGGGTCTTACGGCGGCTACCGCGCTTGTATCGGTATTTGCATTGATATACCTGATAGTCTACGCGGTATTCGTACACGGACATGACGCGAAAGGGCTTGGAGTGTACTGTCTTTTCGCAACGGTGGTGTTCATATGGTACGGGGCTCATTTCCAGGCACTTGGGCTTGCGTACTTTGCGTACTTCTGCTGGGCATGGGCTTTACTAGTACTTCTTTGCTTCTTTGCGTTCTCGCAGGGCAAGGATCTTGGCAAGCCGATAGCCTATCTGTTCATAATAGAGTCGATAGTGACTCTGTTGATACCGGGAATGCTTCTGCTTACAGAGAAGTGGAATCCTCTCGGTGGAGTACCAGGCTAAGATTCATAATTTTTAGCTGATTTACCAATAACGGGCAGCAGGGAATTATAAGAAATTCTCTCTGCCCGTTGTTTTTTGTCTTTCCCTTTCTTCGCTAGTCCCTTAAAACAAAGCGGTTTGATATAATCTGCTTTATGATTGATAATACAGTTTCCGGGACGGTGATCTGAATTGTCTGAAAAAATCCCTAGGTTTCTCAAAAACGGGTACTTGGCGCTTGCCTTGGGAACCGTTATCGCCCTGTCTTTTTTTCTTGTCGCCGAGCCGGTCAGTCTTGACCGCAAATACAACAGTCAGAGCATAAAAATTGCCGAAGACACCCTTAAGCACGTAAACAAGTTTTATCTGGACAAAAACAAGATCGACTATGCGAAAATGCTTGAAAAAGGGGTTTCCAGCCTTGAAACCTTTCTTGACGACGTACTGGTGGAATTTCCACAAGACCAGGGTGACGTCTTCGCCGTTCACGTAAAAGAGAAAGCAAAGAAATTCAAAGAAAAAGAGTCGCCATCCCCAAACGACGTCACAAGCACTCTGGGCCAAGTCGTGTCTTTTGTCCTTTCTAACACGGGAACCGAAGACCGCACCGTCAAAAACATAGAATATTCCATATCGGACAGCATGCTGAAGGTTCTTGACCCCCATTCTGCGATGATTCCGCCGGATATCTACAAGGAGTTTCTCATAGACACCGAAGGAAGTTTCGGAGGACTCGGAATAGTGGTCGGCATAAGAGACGGCCAGTTGACCGTCATATCTCCGATAGAAGGCACACCGGCTTACAGGTCAGGGATAAAAACCAAAGATCGGATTGTACAGATAGAAAACGAGTCGACCATAAACATGCCTCTTCTCGAAGCTGTAGGGAAACTAAGAGGGAAGAAAGGAACCAGAGTAAACCTTCTCATCTCGAGAAAAAATTTTTCCAAGCCCCGAAAATTTTCGATAGTAAGAGACACAATAAAGATAGAAAGCGTCGAAGGGTTTGACCTTGAAAATGACATTCTTTACCTGAGAATAAGAAATTTCCAGAAAAACACGTCTTCGGATCTAAAAAAAGAGATAAGCAGCCGTTCTCACTCAATTAACGGAATAATCCTCGATCTCAGAGGAAACCCAGGAGGTCTTCTCTCAGAGGCAGAAAAAGTAGCCGACCTCTTCCTCTCCTCGGGAACGATAATGACAACTAAAGCAAGGGACTATGCCAAGACCTACAGAGCGACGACAAAGCAGCCTGAGTACAAGGGAAAGGTGTTAGTGCTCGTGGACCAAGGAAGCGCAAGCGCGTCAGAAATAGTAGCCGGGGCGCTTAAAAACAACAAAAGAGCACTTGTGATAGGAAAAAGGTCTTTCGGCAAGGGATCGGTCCAGAAGGTTTTCGAGTTCGAAGACGGCGCCGCGCTGAAACTCACAATAGCAAAGTATCTTACCCCGGGCAATATCTCCATCCAGGACAGCGGCATAACCCCCGACATTTTTCTTCAGGGATCAGTGATAACCGAAGATAAAGTCGTCTATAATCCTTTGCCCGAAAAAAGAGAAAACGGGGAGGAGGCAGATCTGCCAATCCCCGAATTCACGATCAAGTACATCGATGAGAGTCTGGCACCCCAAGAAGAAGACGAGGAGGAGATCCAGCCGGACGAATCGCTTACGAAAGCACAAAAACTTGAGAAGCTGAAGAATGATTTTTACGTAAAACTTTCAAGCAGGATGCTTCTGGCGGAGACTAGGGAACAGATGTATGCAACAGCTACCGATTTTTCCAACGTTCAGCTTGAAGAAATCAGAACACGGATTGAAGATACAGGAATCGACTGGTCCGCCGGTGAAACAAAAAAGCCTTCCGTATCGGTCCAAACGGTTCCCTCGAAAACAGTTTTCCGGGCCGGAGAAGAGAGTTTTCTTAAGATAAAGGTGACAAATTCCGGTCCCGACCCGATATACAGGCTCAGTGCTGTTACCGACTGTGAGAACCGCATTTACAGCGATGGAGAGCTTCTGTTCGGGAAACTGCTCCCTGGGCAGAGCAAGATCTCAAGAGTTAAGTTTTCCGTTCCCAAATGGGCCACCACCAGAGAGGACAGTATCAATCTCATTTTCACGAGTTCAGGGAACAAAACCTTTACGGAAGAGAACCTGCTCGTAAAAACCATGGCGGACAAGCGTCCCGTATATTCCCATAACCACGAAGTAGTGGACGACGGGAGATTCGGAAGCCAAGGCAACGGAAACGGGCACGCGGAACTTGAAGAAACGATAGTACTCAGCATAAAATTGAAAAACATCGGAGACGGAACATCTGAAAAGACGGTCGCAACTCTTAAGAATCTTTCGGGTAACGACGTGTTTCTTGAGAAAGGAAGGGTTGAGCTTGAGAACTTCCGTTCAGGGGAAACCAGACTCGCGCCTTTTCGCTTCAGGCAGAGCGGGGAAGTTGGCGAAACGGAATTTGAGCTTCTCATAATGGATGAGGACTTCCGGGAAATAAAAACACAGAAAATAATCTTGCCTGTCTCCGCGCAGGAAAGACCATTTTCCCCCACTTCCGCAAAGAAAACTGCCCTGTTCAAAGACTCAAGCTCCATACTTGGGGGAACTTTCCCTGCAGCCCCCGAAGTGGCTGTGGCACAGAGAAATTCCATGGTAAAAATTCTCGGCACTTCAGGGCGATGGATACGGGTTGAAGGGAAAAATTCTCTAGCAGGCTGGGTTGAAGAAAAAGCCATCAAGGTTGCTCGGGCAAGCTACGACGGTCCGTCCGGTGAATCGTCGGATGAGGACAGAACCGATGACGCGGGGCAGGAGATTTCAGTTCTTGAAGAAACCTTTGAAGAACCTCCTTTCATCATGATTTCGGATTTCCCCATGTCCACGGAAGCTTCCAAGATAACAGTGGAAGGATCGGTCAGGGACACTGACCGCATAGAGAGCGTCTCGGTTTGGAAAAAAGACGACAAGGTAAAGCTTTTTACACCGGGGAAAAACAATGTTCCCCTGCTTTTTCCCTTAACTCTCGAAGAAGGAATGAATCTTTTCACTATAGTGGCCAAGGATGAAAAGGGCATGACATCCAGAAGAACCCTGGCCATAAGAAAAGATCTTTCCTGAATTTAGGATATTTATCGCGCACCGAAGACCGCAGATGGAGTCCAGGGGGCGGAGTAATGCTTAAGTTTCTCTCTTTTCGAATACTGACCGGAGCAGTCGTAATCCTCGTGGTCGCGAGCATAACCTTCTTTCTGCTCAGGGTACTTCCCGGGGGTCCTTTCGACGCCGAGAAAAGCATTCCCCCGCACATACTCGAGAACATTGAAAAAAAATATCACATGGATAAGCCGCTGCACAAACAATACCTCATCTACATGGGGAACCTGGCCCGCGGCGACTTCGGACCTTCCTACAAATACGACGATAGACCGGTTACCGACATAATAAGGGAAACCCTGCCAGTCTCAATGGGACTCGGGTTGGTGTCCCTGGTGCTGGCGTTTTTCATGGGAACAGTGGTCGGAATGATTTCCTCGCTGTTTCCAAGAAGTATCCACGACATCGCCTCCGTGCTGATCTCCACGTCACTGGTATCGGTCCCGAGCTTCGTCGTCGGGGCGGCACTTATATATTTTTTCTCCGTCAGATGGGGAGTTCTGCCGGCCGCCCTCTGGGGAGAACCAAAGCACATAGTTCTTCCTGCGGTGACCCTGAGCCTGGCTCCGTTCGCCTACATCTCAAGACTTGTACGCTCCAACATGCTTGACGTGTCGGGCCAGTTTTTCGTAAGAACCGCCAGGGCAAAAGGACTCGGAAGAACGAAGATCTTCACGAAGCATATACTGAGAAACGCTCTTATACCGGTCGTAACGGTGCTAGGCCCCCTGACCGCCTACCTGGTGACGGGATCCTTTGTCGTTGAGCATATATTCGCGATACCGGGAATGGGAAGGTTTTTCGTTTTTGCCGTGGCAAACAGGGACTACTCAGTTGTACTCGGAATAACGATCATCTACGCGCTTCTGCTCATAATAGCAAACCTTATTGTCGACCTTCTCTACGCCATACTTGATCCGAGAATAGAGCTTAGAAAGCAGGAACCGATCGCCTGATGGCAGGCAGAGACAAACGGAAATGAAGAACGTAAAGATAGTTATCGAGTATGACGGCACTGACTACCACGGCTGGCAATGCCAAGCGGACCTTCCCACGGTACAGAAGACTATAGAGGATGCAATCCGGAAGATCACAAGAGAAAATGTCAAAATAACGGGTTCGGGAAGAACGGACGCGGGAGTGCACGCTATTGGCCAAGTGGCAAATTTCTTCATCGAAACGCAGATGGATACCGACACGCTGCGAAAAGCTCTTAATTCCACACTCCCCCGGGACATATCAATCATCAAGGCCCAGGAGGTCCCCGACGGCTTTCACGCACAGTTTAGCTCCAGAAGCAAGGTATACGAATACAGGATTTTCAACAGGCCACATCCCCCCGCACTTCAGAGAAACAGAGTCTGGCACATCCAGGATAAGCTTGATACGAAAAAAATGAGAGAAGCCGCCACATATCTTGAGGGAACACATGATTTCTCCGTTTTTGCCACGGCCGACATAACGGTGAAAACCACCGTACGCACAGTAAAGCGGGTTCACGTCAGGGAAACCCGCGAAGGAATAATCTCGGTTGAAATAGAGGCGGACGGGTTTCTGAAAAGAATGGTGAGAATGATAACCGGCACCCTCGTGGAAACGGGAAGGGGAAAACTCACCCCTGAGGGATTCGGACAGATACTCGCAGGAGGGCAAAAGACAAAAAACGTTTTCACCGCTCCCCCCAGTGGACTCTTTCTTAAAAAAGTCATCTACTAAATCCCAAAAAGCAAAAAAGGCCGATACTCTTATGCGAAATTCCCGTATATAATTAGGGGCATTTAAACGAAGTCGCCATGAAATTCCTCAGATTCAACAACATCGAAGAAAAACCGGTATTCGGAAAATATTTAGACGGGTCGGTTTTTGAGATAGAAGGAAACATCTTCGGGGAATATTCCGTAACGGACACGAAATATGATTACGCGGATATAACGCCGCTTGCTCCCTGCCTCCCGACCAAAATCATAGCCGTCGGGCTAAACTACGAGGATCACGCAAGGGAGATGAACAGGACTCCTCCCGAAGATCCCATGCTTTTTATGAAACCCTCAACGGCGGTCATTGCGCACCAGGAAGAGATAAAGTACCCGGCTCACATGTCAAGCAGGGTCGATTACGAAGGGGAGCTCGGAGTCGTGATAGGGAAAAGAGCCCACATGGTCGAAAAAGAGCAGGCTCTGGAATATGTCTTCGGATACACCTGCGTAAACGACGTGACCGCGAGAGACCTTCAGGCAAAGGACATACAGTTCACAAGGGGCAAGGGGTTTGACACTTTCGCCCCGTTCGGACCTTTCATAGAGACGGAAGTCGACCCCGCCGACCTTCGCATAAAAACCTTTCTAAATGGTGAACTGAAACAGAACTCAAGCACGAAAAACCTGATATTCAGCGTCCCTGAGCTTGTAAGCTTCATATCGAAGGTGATGACGCTTCTTCCGGGAGACGTAATAGCGACGGGGACTCCTTCAGGCGTAAGTCCCATGAGCCCGGGGGACGTGCTAGAAGTGGAAATCGAAGGGATCGGAAGGCTTAAAAACCCCATCACCCTTTAGAGACGCCCCTACCTTCATCCCGGCGAAGATCTTGGCCGGAAACTACAGCATCCGGACCCTTCGCGCAATCATGATCCGCACCGCAAAACAGCACCGGAACAATTGCGGTTTTCACCCGGTTCCCTGCCGTTAGCAAATAAAAATGACCAGTGCTTTTTATCAAAGCTTGAATCGAGCAAGCGAAAAAACAAAGGACCAAGTTTAATTGAATCACGGGTTGCTTGGCCGAGAGTTGACAGTGCACATTCATGTTAGTTAACCTGATCAGGCATATCTGGACCGACCGGATGTTTCTAATGCGGGAAGTCCGCAATCAGGGAAAGAGCGCTTCCATGAAGAATTCAGCCCATAGAAACAATCCGACTAAACGGGAGTTCAGTTCTACCCCCCCCCCCGATACCCATTTTTATTCCGCTCTCGGAGCGCTAAGGAACTTTTCCCCGGTTTTCCTCGTGCTCTGTGTGCTTGCATCTGTTTCCTGCGGAGGAGGAACGGACTCCGGGATACCCTCAGGGATACCCTCAGAAATACCATCGGACAGATGCGATCTTGCTTCCCAGCAAGACGAACAGAGAGCGTACGAAAGAGATGAATATTTCCCCAAAATATACAGCCGTGATTTTTCCCGCGACCTCGGCGCCGACATATCTCCCACGAACGACGACTACGATCTCGCAACGAAGGTAAGCCGTTCTGTGGTTGATCTTGAGTTCAACCGAGGAAGAAACTCCGGAGGAATAGCAACCGGCTGGCTTATAGCCCCACGCTACGTCGCCACCGCCGCGCACAACGTAGCCGAAGAGGTCGGCAATTCGTGCGAAAAAAAAGACGCAACCGTACATGTTCACACCTTCGACGGCGACACCATAAGTGCGGAAGTGGTCTGGTTCGACAAGACATGCGGATTCTCATTCGGCACCGATCTGGCGCTGCTCAAGCTTGAACGGGAAATCGACGCCGTTCCCATGAAAATCGCGGACGAAAGGCCCGGAAGAAATGAAATGCTCTTGGCAATGGGCAATGCGGGCGCTTCAAGCGGTCTGGGATCGTGGACTGTTACCGCCGGGCCCGCGCTTGAACTGAGAGGCGAACACAGCCTCCCTGTAGGGCCCGGCAGGGTATATCATTGGGTGCCCACCTCGGCGGGAATGAGCGGAGGACCCATATTCAACCGCAGGGGAGAAGTGGTCTCCATCGTATCCATAGGTATCGGCATTTCTGAGGACTTGCCTGGAATCAACCGTTTTCAGGAGCCCGCCGCGACGCCGGGGAACCTCTGGGTTTACGGGTTTGTTCAAAGGTCCCTGTCCGAGCTCAGTCTCGGACCAAATCCCAGCGAGTTAAAGGACCTCTACAACAAAGATCCCGGTCTTTCAGAACCCGCAAACGCCGGAGACTACAGGAATAACAACGAGTGGAAAAGAGCTGACCATCCTCTCGGCGATCACTACAGCCCGTTTCCGATCGATCAGTTTGACCGGATGAACAGAGTATACAAAGAGGCGCGCAAAGGCGCCGTGACCGTAGAAGTTCAGAATACGCATGGTTCCGGTTTTATATATGACGACAGTACCGTCGTAACCGTTGCACACGTAGCCAGTAAGCCAGGACTGGAAGTTCAGATTAAGACAATAGACGGCCAGTACCACCAGGCAACCGTTTCAAAAGCACAGGAGAACAATGGTTGTGATATCGCCATCTTGAAAACGGTCACGCCGGGTGCCCTTGGGGAGTATAAAAAGCTTGATATCGGCGATTCATCTTCACTCGAATGCGGAGACCCTCTCGTTCAGATAGGTTCCGGCTCTTTATACAACCCGGTAGGAGAGTTGCAGGGACTCGGGGCCGTTTACATGACGACAGAAAAATACTTTTCAAGTTTTCTCTCACGCTCCGTATCAGTCGGCATGAGCGGCGGTCCGGTAGTGGACAGAGGCGGCAATGTGGTGTCCATCTCCTCAACCACATTGACTGAAGAAAGCGAATTGGGCACACCGGGACCACTCTATATCCACACACGCCTTCCGGTTTATGGGAAGCAGGACTTCTCAATCGGACAGAACTCGGAAACAATGAAAAAATTCATTGAGCAAAGCGAGTTTTACTGTCCAAATTGAGCTCCAAAGTGCACCACTGACTTAAATAATCTCTTTCAGTAGAGCTTAGCACGGGAAGGACAGGGCCCGAGCGCCGCTCGGTTTTTCTCTTTAATGGAAAACTTCGGCGTGCCTTCAAAACCGGAACCGTTCGGGTAGATTATTCCCGCTTTTGGAATTGCTTCCGCAAAGGAGAACAACAAATTGCCTGAAATACTGGTAGTCCCCGGAGACGGGATAGGAGTTGAAGTAACCGAAGTCAGCGTGTCAATACTCAAGGCTGTCGGGGAGAGAAACGGAATCGAATTCGCGCTTGAGAGCGATCTTCTCGGCGGATGCGCCATAGACGCGCACGGGGTTCCCGTAACCGAAGAAACCATAGAGAAAGCGAAGAAAAGCGACGCGGTGCTTCTCGGTGCAGTGGGAGGCCCCAAATGGGAGAACATCGAGCATCATCTCAAACCCGAAAGAGGACTCCTCGAGCTTAGAAAGCAGCTCGACACCTTCGCGAACCTGAGACCCGCAATCGTCTACGCGGCCCTTGCCGACGCGTCCACTCTTAAAAGAGATGTAGTGGAAGGGGTCGACATAATGGTCGTGAGGGAGCTCACAAGCGGAATATACTTCGGACATCCGAGAGGAACCGAACAGCTCGGCGGGGGAGAGAGCAAGGCGTTTAACACCCTCCATTACACAACTTCCGAGATAGAAAGAGTGGCGAAGATGGCCTTTGAAATCGCCAGGAAAAGAAAAAGCAAGGTCACTTCGATTGACAAATCAAACGTTCTCGAATCAATGGTGCTCTGGAGAGACACCGTAACCGAGCTTCACGAACGCCAGTTCTCCGACGTTACGCTTGAGCATCTTTACGTGGACAACGCCGCGATGCAGTTAATAAGAAGGCCCGCAGACTTCGACGTGATGCTGGCGGGAAACATGTTCGGCGACATAATAAGCGACGAGGCCGCCCAGCTCACCGGTTCCCTCGGCATGCTGCCCTCGGCAAGCGTCGGAAACGAAGGGGCCATATACGAGCCCGTGCACGGAAGCGCCCCCGACATCGCCGGCAAGGGCGTAGCGAACCCCATAGCCTCTGTTCTCTCGATGGCCATGATGCTGCGTTACTCCTTTGACATGGACGGGGCCGCCACGCAGGTCGAGGAAGCGGTAGCAAATGTTCTTGAAAAAGGCTACCGCACATCCGACATATACGAGGAAGGAAAAACCAGGGTGGGCACAGAGGAAATGGGATCTCTCATACTCGACGAGCTGTGAGAAGAAAGGATTCCTGTCCCTAAGAGTGAAAGGCAAAAATCCCACGATTGAACTTTCATCACACCTAGGAAATCCTATGGTGGAGGAGTTTCTTGCATCCCCGCCCGGAAAACCGACTGATCTTGCGGGTCTTTACGGAAACTCGACCTATTTTCTTCTGGCGCTGCTCTCCGAGGTGCCTGACAAAAGGGTACTTCATGTCTGCGAGCAAAGAGAGCAGTGCGTCCATGCGGCGCGAAGCATCGCTTCTTTAAAAGGAACCGAAATCCCTGTTCTTCTCTCAAGAGGGATGGAGAAAACCCGCTCCCTTTTCGAGAAAACGGAAATCACAGAACCCGAAAGGCTTCACTCTGTTTTCAGATGGAAGCAAACCGGGGTGCTCTGCGCAGACGCGGCAGCACTTGCCGAGGTGCTGGCTCCGCCCCGCGCCCTCGAGGCAGAGAGCTTCACCATAGAGGAGGGAGCACGGGTCGATCGGGAGGAACTTGTGCAAAAGCTCCTTGAAATCGGTTACAGCGATGTGGATTTCACGGAAAAAAGAGGGGACATCAGCGTCCGGGGCTCTATAGTGGACCTATTCTCCCCTGGATCGCGGAATCCCCTAAGGGTGGAGCTTTTCGCAGACCAGGTGAATTCACTCCGGGAGTTTTCTCCTGTAACTCAGAAATCCGTCGGAAAAACACAGAAAGCCCTGATCAATCCAGCCTCATTCGCCGGTTACCGCCAGACAAGTAAAGACAATCTGGTCGGACAGGTTCTCGCCGGAGCCGACAAGAAGGGACTTACCTCAAGCGAGGTGCAACCTCTTTTGGAGGCATTTGAGAACAGTTCGCACTTCAGGGGAATTGAATGGTTCACACCGTTTTTCTGGGACTCGCGGCAATGCGTGCTCGATTACCCGCAGGAGAATCTGATAGTGAGCCTCCCAATCGGGTTTGACGAGGAAGGGCTGCTATTGAGACTAGAGGAAAAATTCGAAGCGAGAAGAAAATCTCTGGGAAAACTTGAAAAATCCCTTCCCCCGTTTGAAAAGCTATACCTTGGAAAAAAAGAGCTTGCGGAAAAACTCCGGGAATCAAGGCTCGCATACCCGGGGGCGATGGGCATAGGAGCTGAAGGAAAAAACAGCCTTAAGTTCAGCACAGAAGAGATATCGTTTTCGAAACCTTCGCTCAAGGTCTTTATTGACAAGGCGGAAGAACTCATCGAAGACGGTTACGAGGTGTTCGTATTTTTCACTTCACAGGCAGAAAAAGAAAAATTCCTCAAGCTTACGGAGAACCATCCGGACAAGGGGATGGTGCATGTAGTCGGAGAGCTTTTCGAAAGCACAGTTCTTCACGATTTCAAAATCGCCCTTCTTACGGAGAAAACTCTTGTCGAGAAAACCAAGAGCCGCGGCGCAGCCTTCGGAGGAAGTGATATGCCCTCCGCTTTTCTCACTTCGTTCAGCCAGCTCAAGCCCGGGGACTACATAGTTCACAAGGAATTCGGAATAGGGGTCTTCAAGGGGCTAAGAAGGCTTTCCTTTGAGAGCAGCCAGGGCGATTTTCTCGAGTGCGAATACAAAGACGGGGACAAGATATTCGTGCCGGTGGAGAAATTAGCATTGGTTCAGAAATACATGGGAGCTGGAAGGGAGCCGAAGATTGAAAAGCTGGGAAGCGCAAACTGGAAAAAAACCGTCGGCAGGGTTAAAAGAGCCGTGGAGGAAGTCGCGACCGAGCTTGTGGATCTCTGCGCGGAGAGAAAAGTCGGAAAAGGCTTTCGATTCTCCCCGAGGGACCAGATGTTCAATGAGTTCGAGATGGAGTTTCCATGGAGCGAGACCCCGGATCAGTCGGCGGCCATAGAGGACGTAATGTCAGACATGGAATCCGAAAAAGCCATGGACAGGCTTATCTGCGGAGACGTCGGGTTCGGAAAGACCGAGGTGGCCCTGCGGGCCGCTTTCAAGGCGTGCCTTGACGGAAAACAGGTCATGGTGATCGCTCCCACCACCCTTCTCGCAAGCCAGCACTACCGAACCGCACTTTCAAGGTTCGAAAACTACCCCGTGAGCATCGGAATGCTTTCACGATTCACAACAGGAAAAAGAGAAAAAGAAATTTTAAACAGGCTCCAGGACGGTTCCCTGGACGTCATAATTGGAACGCACAAGCTTCTCGGAAAAAGAATAAAGCTGAAAAACCTTGGACTCGCCGTGATAGACGAGGAACAAAAGTTTGGAGTAAATCACAAAAAGTCCATAAGGTCGATGAAAAATGCCGTCGACGTACTGACGCTCTCGGCGACTCCCATCCCCAGAACCCTGCAGCTTTCCCTCGCCGACGTAAGAGACATAAGCGTGATAAACACCCCTCCCGAGGGACGGCAGCCCGTAGAGGTGTACATTCAGCAGTTCAACACCGCGACGATAAAGGAAGCCGCGGAAAAAGAGATCGCAAGAGACGGCACGGTTTTTTTCATACACAACAGGATAGAGGACATATTCGAGAAGGCGGACCTCCTTCAAAAACTCATGCCGAAACTGTCAATAGGGGTAACGCATGGCCGAATGAACGAAACGCAGCTCTCAAGAACCATAGAAGAGTTCACCAACGGAAAAATAGACCTGCTCGTAACCACCGCGATAGTGGAATCCGGCCTCGACATACCAAAAGCCAACACGATAATAGTGAACAACGCCCATACTATGGGCCTGGCGGATCTCTACCAGCTTAAGGGTCGTGTCGGAAGATCAGACAGAAAAGCATATGCATATTTTCTCGTACCATACATAAACTCCCTCACTGAAGATGCCAGAAAAAGGCTCGAGGTGCTCTCTCGACTCACCGAGCTTGGAAGCGGATTCAAGCTTGCCACGGCCGATCTCCAGATAAGGGGAGCCGGCACCCTCTTCGGAGAAAAGCAGTCAGGGCACATAGCGGATATAGGACTTGAATTCTATCTCGAGCTGCTGAGGGATACGATCGAGAGCAAAAGAAGGGGCGAAGACCAAGTTCGTGAAATCAGACCGGAAATAAAAACGCGGGACGACGCGTTCATCCCCGAGCATTATATTCAAAGCGGTTCAGAGAGACTTTTTTACTACAAGAAAATATCATCGGCAGGCAAGCGCGGGGAAGCAAGAGAAATCGCCGGGGAAATCGAAGACAGGTTCGGCGCGATACCCGATCCGCTGAAACGTCTCGTTCTCATCGCGGAACTGAGAATCGCGCTCGGGAAGAGACTGATAAAAAAGGCTGAAATAGGGGAGAACTCGGCGACTTTGAGTCTTGCGGACGGAAAAACCCGCGGGCGGGAGAGGAAACTCAGCATTCCCCTTCCACCCGAGGACAGGTACGAGGCGCTGATAAGCGCGGTGGAAAAGGTGGAAAAACCGGCCCAAGCCCATGTATAGTATAGTTTTGGGGCCGATTCGGCAGAGAAAAAACGGTTTGCAAGGAGACTTCATATGAAAAAACCATGGTGGTTCGCGGTTGTAGTGCTTTTTGCGGTTTTTACGGCCATCCCGGCCCAGTCGGCGGTCGTGGAGAAAGTGGTGGCCGTGGTGAACAACAGGATAATAACGCTCAGCGAACTTAATCAGGAGCTAGAGGAAGTAGTCGTAAATCCTGAGGCGGAAGTAAACATTCGTGAAGTACTCGACGCCATGATAGACCGTATCCTGCTCGATCAGCAAGCGGCCGCGAGGAAAATATCAATAAGCGACGAAGAGGTAAGAGCGATAGTAAAGAACCAGCAGGAAGCACTTAACCTCGATGAAGAAGCCATAGCCGAGGAGCTTAAAAAGCAGAACATGACGGAGGAACTCTTCTACCGTCAGTGGAAATACCAGATACTCTCAAGAAGGCTTCTTGACTTAGTCACGCAGGGAAGCATAGCGGTAACGGACGAAGAGATAGAGGAATACCACAGAGAACACTACGAAGAAGGAGGCAGCACTTACGGAAGGCAGACTAAGATCGCTCACATACTGATCAACAAGGAAACGGAAAAAGCCCTCTCCAAAGCGCAAGAAGTGCTGGAACTTGCAAAATCCGGTGAGCCCTTCGGAGAACTCGCCAGAAAGTACTCGATGGATGAATCATCGGCGCAAAGCGGCGGACTGCTGGGATACTTCGTCAAGGGAGACCTGGTTCCCGAGATTGAAAACGCCGTGGAGAAGACCGAAGTGAACGGCATCGCGGGACCGGTAGAAAGCTCCCGCGGCTACCACATAGTGAAGGTTCTTGAAAGAACCGAGGAAGGAGAATCCTCGGTCTCTAGGTACAGAGACCGCATAAAGCATCAGCTCTACATGGAGAAGGTTGAGCGGTTCATAACCTCTTGGCTTGAGGACATTAAGAAAAACTCCTACATAGAGATAAAGATCTGAAGTTCCCCGTACTTATTCCTCCACCGCGTAAGCTTCGGGGGGGAGGCATGTGCACACCAGATTCCTGTCTCCGTAGGCGTTGTCTATTCTTGATACAGGCGGCCAGAACTTGTTGGTCCTCAGATACGGAAGCGGGAAGAACGCCTGCTGGCGGGAATAGGGATGTTCCCAGTCGGAAGATACAAGATCCAGCACCGTGTGGGGAGAATTTGTGAGTACGTTATCAGAAGGATCCGCCCCGCCGTCGATGATATCCTGGATTTCCCCGCGTATCTTTATCATCGCATCGCAGAACCTGTCCATTTCCTCCATGGATTCGCTCTCCGTAGGCTCCACCATCAAGGTTCCCGTAACCGGCCATGACATAGTCGGCGCATGGAATCCGTAATCCATGAGCCTTTTGGCCACGTCTTCCACGGTTATTCCCGCGCTCTTCCCAAGCTCACGCAGGTCAAGTATGAATTCATGGGCGACCCTTCCGTTTTCTCCCTCGTAGAGAATATCGTAATGCTGCCCGAGCCGGGTCTTAAGGTAATTGGCATTCAGTATCGCGTACCGCGATGCCTCGCTCATTCCGTCCCTTCCGAGAAGCCTTATGTATCCGTAGGATATAAGCAATATGCTCGCGCTTCCCCAGGGAGCCGCGGATATCGCTCCGCATGGCTTCTCACCCCCTACCCCCTCCACAACAGCGTGTCCGGGAAGATGCGGGGCAAGGTGGGGTGCAACGCATATGGGGCCCATTCCCGGACCCCCGCCTCCATGGGGGATGCTGAAAGTCTTGTGCAGGTTTATGTGGCATACGTCAACGCCAATTACGGAGGGAAAACAGAGGCCAACCTGCGCGTTAAGATTCGCCCCGTCCATGTACACCTGCGCGCCACTTGAGTGAATTATTTCGCATATCTCACTTATTCCGGATTCGAACACCCCGTGAGTCGAAGGATATGTAATCATCAGGCAAGCCACTTTCCCCTCGTTTTTCTGGCAACGCTTTCGAAGGTCGTCTATGTCCACATCCCCGTTTTTCCGGCATTTTACCACCACGACGTCCATACCCGCCATGCGGGCGCTCGCGGGGTTGGTTCCGTGGGCGGAAGAGGGAATCAGCACCACGCGCCTTTCGGTTTCTCCTCTTTCTTCAAAGTACTTGCGTATGACCATAAGGCCCGCGTACTCTCCTTGGGCTCCCGAATTAGGCTGAAGCGAGCAGGCGTAAAGCCCGGTTATTTCGCAGAGATACTTCTCAAGTTCATCGATCACCCGTGCGTATCCCGCTGCCTGATCCCGGGGCGCAAAAGGATGGATTCTCGAAAATTCCTCCCAGCTTATGGGTACCATTTCGGTCGTACCGTTTAGCTTCATGGTGCAGGAACCGAGAGGAATCATGGAATTAGCCAGGGAAAGATCCCGGCCCTCAAGGCTTTTTATATACCTGAGCATCAGGGTTTCCGAGTGATAGCGGTTAAACACGGGCTGGGCAAGAAAATCACCATCCCTAAGAAGTTTCTCTGGCACGGACGCAATGGAGCGAGCGCGGTCCACGGCGACGGATCCCTCCTCACCGAGTTCGAGGGAGTTCGAAAAAAGCGAAAGTATCTCGGCTATATCTTCTTCGGTTACCGTTTCGTCAAGTGATATGCAGACTTTGCGGTCCGGGAGATATCTGAAATTGATCCTCCTCTTGAGGGCCTCCGCGCGAAGCGTTTCGAAGGATTCTTCCCCGCAAGGGGAAAGATCCACGAGAAGGGTGTCGAAAAACGCCCCGTTTAGCTGGACAAGCCCCATTTCCCTAAAGCCCAGATCGAGCATCTTTGCAAGCGTGTTTATCCTCCCGGAAATGCGCCGCAGCCCGGCTGGACCGTGGTAAACCGCATACATCGAGGACATTATGGCGAGCAGGGACTGCGCGGTGCATATATTGGAAGTAGCCCTCTCTCTCCTTATGTGCTGTTCCCTGGTCTGAAGTGCCATCCTGTAGGCGGGGTTCTTGTCCCTGTCTAAAGACACCCCAATTATTCTCCCTGGGACCTGTCTTCTGAACTCGTCTCTCGTAGCGAAATATCCGGCATGGGGACCGCCGTAGCCGACCGGGACCCCGAATCTCTGCGAAGTTCCCACGACGGCGTCGGCTCCGAAGCGCCCGGGAGGGGTAAGCAGCACGAGGCTCATCAGATCGGCCGCGACCGCAACCATGATGCCGTGGCCGTGGGCGCTTTTGACGAATTCCGAGTAATCCCTCACTTCCCCGAATACGTCCGGATACTGCACAAGCGCACCGAAAAAACTTCCGTCAAGCGAAACCTTCTCTTCATCTCCCTCCACGATCTTTATTCCCAGGGGCTCGGCCCGGGTCTTCAGGAGATCGATGGTCTGGGGAAAACATCTTCGGGAAACGAAAAACCCGTCGGAGTCCGCCTTCTCCCGCTTCGCGCCGCTTAGCCTGTGAAACATGGCCATGGCCTCAGCGGCCGCCGTTGCTTCATCGAGCAGCGAGGCGTTTGAAAGCCCCATCTCCGTAAGCTCCGAAATCACCGTCTGGAAGTTAAGGAGGGCTTCCAGGCGTCCCTGCGATATTTCCGCCTGGTAAGGAGTGTACTGAGTGTACCAGCTTGGATTCTCGAGAATATTTCTTAATATGACTGCAGGGACCACGCAGTCGTAGTAACCCAGACCTATGTACGACCTGAATACAGTGTTCTCGCGCGCGATACCCTTTATATGGTCAAGATAGGAGCTTTCGGTCATGGCAGCGGGAACGGCCATTTCGGTCTCTGAAAGCAGGTCGGCCGGTATGGTTTCCCGAACCAGTTCCTCAAGACTTCCCGCACCAGTGCACGAAAGCATCTGGAGTGTTTCCTCGGGCGCGGGACCTATATGTCTCGCCGAGAAAAAATCCTCTTGTTCATAAATGCCGTTTTCGTTTCGCAATCACAACTCTCCCCAAAGAATCAAGTGGAACTCCCCGCCCCATCCATACACCGAGGCACATCAGGCATCTTCCTCGTCTTCTATCAGTTCTTCGTAACCGGAAGGATCAAGAAGAGCCTCGACTTCGCTTTGGTCAAGCTCATCGGTATGGATCTTTACGATCCATCCGTCACCGTAAGGATCAGCGTTTACAAGTTCCGGGGAATCCACGAGAAGATCGTTCACCTCGGCAATTTCCCCCGAGACCGGGGCGAAAAGCTCAGAAACCGCCTTTGTCGACTCCGCCGCACCGAAGGAGTCTCCCTGAACAAGTTCAGCCCCTTCAACCGGCAGTTCAACAAAAACTATCTCCCCCAGGGCTTCCTGTGCGTAATCTGTTATTCCGATCACGGCCCTGTCCTCTTCAAATCTCACCCACTCATGCTCCTCAGTATATTTCAAGTTTTTCGGTACACTCATAACCTAAATGCTCCTTTATGTTCGTTGATTAAGACATACCGTCCTTATGAAGCGGAAATTCAGAAGAAACCGCCTTTCTCACATCTCTGCGGATCTCGATCCCTATCTCATCTCCGTACTTAACTTCACCCGAGGCAACCGAAGCAATGCCCACACCAATATCAAGAACCGGTGACATGGTGCCGCTTGTAACCTCTCCTATCTTTTTTCCGTTTTTCATTACCCCGTAGCCGTGTCTGGGAACCCCCTTATCAAGCATCTTAAAACCGATGGTTTCTCTGGGCGTTCCGCTCTCCACCTGCTCCAGGAGTATGTCTCTGCCTATAAAATCGCCTTTGTCCATCTTCACGTATCTATTAAGACCAGCCTCGACCGGAGTCGTTTTCTCATCCAGTTCGTTTCCGTAAAGAGGATATCCGGCTTCTATCCTAAGCGTGTCGCGCGCTCCCAGACCGCAAAGAGCAATCCCGAATTCGCTTCCGCTTTCAAAAAGCTTCTCCCAGATCCAGACCGCGTCTCCCCCGGGCACGAACAGTTCAAAGCCGTCTTCACCCGTGTAACCCGTCCTGGCCGCTATAACTCCCGCCGCATTACCCTCAAGAAGCCTGAAAGAGAACCTCGGGAAATCCCGCACGCTCTCTTCGCCAAGCGCCTTTTCCATTACGGATACGGAACAGGGCCCCTGAACGGCGATCTGCGCGTAGGCCAGGCTCGCATCGGTTACCTCAACGTCAAACCCCTCGCAGTTATCGACGACCCAGCGGTAGACCTTCTCGGTGTTGGACGCGTTTACGCACACAAGGAAATGCTCGGCCGAGAACCTGTAGGTTATAAGGTCGTCAATCGCCCCGCCGTCAGGGTAGCAGAAAAGACCGTAGCGGGCCCGGCCGTCGCGAAGCCCCGCCATGTCGTTAGTGTTAAGCTTCTGGCAGAAGGCTTCAGCCTGAGGCCCGGTGATCTCTATTTCTCCCATGTGGCTTACGTCGAAAAGACCGCAGGCGGTCCTGACAGCCATGTGTTCCTGCCTTATACCGTCGAACTGAAGAGGAAGCTTCCACCCGGCAAAATCGATCATCCTCGCCCCGAAACTCTTGTGTGTTTCGTATAAAGGGGTGTAAGTCATATACTAGATTAAACATCCAAAAAAGTGGACTGTCAAAACAATCTCAAGGTACAATTATATCACTTGTTCGGGGATGCCCCAATTCCCGAAGCTGCCAATCCGATTGAGAGGATAATAGAGGTGGAAGTTTTCCCATATGGACAGACTATCGTCAATGCTGCTTTGGCAGGCCGTATGCCGGGCGTGCGGAAGCCGGAAACTGAACGCAAGATGAATTATCCCAGAACAACTGTCTACGCAATATGCCTCTGCTTGGTTGTCTTGTTATCGTCGGCGCCGGCAGTAGCGCAGACTTGGAATGCGTTCAATGCCCAGTTGCTCTATGGTACGGGCTTCGAACTGGAGCGCGAGAAAGCGGGAACCCTCACTCTGGAATGGATTAACGGCTGGGCCTATGGTGATAACTTTGCCTTTATGGATATCCGGCCATTGAGAGGTAACAGTTCATTCTACGGGGAGTGGTCACCCCGTCTGAGCTTCTCCAAAATAAGCGGCAAATCTTTTTCCGCGGGGCCGGTGGAAGACGTGCTTCTGTCCGGCACTCTGGAGAAGGGAGAAGGCTTTGCCAATTATCTAGTTGGCGGCGCGGTGGATCTTGATGTGCCCGGGTTTAATCTCGTCCAGACAAACGGCTATTTAAGGCAGAATCCGGACCTTCCCGGAACAACTTGGCAGGTGACAGTGGTTTGGAATGCGACCTTCGAAACGGGGCCGGCGCACTGGATTTTTCATGGCTTTTTCGACTGGGCCGGCTCAGAGGGTGAAGCCGGAACATCCGCTTATCAGAAACAAAATTTTCTTGCTCAGCCTCAGCTCCTGCTGGATGTGGGGCGTCTGGTGAACCAGCAGAAGCGGGTATATGTCGGTATTGAGTGGTGGTATTGGCACAACAAGTTTGGCATTTCAGGGGTCGAGGATTCGGCTGTTCAGGCAATGATAAAGGTGGATTTATAACTGATCCCCATTGCCAACCACAGCAGGAAGATCGTCGGCTGCGGGCACATCCGCGGAAATCAGGCGCGCGGGGCTTTGCCCGCGGTGTCTTTTTCATTATAATCGATAGTTGATCGCAGGTTCGCCGTTTGGTTCTGCGGTTCCACACAACCCCGGAATAAGACATGAGAAACCTCTTTTCCCCCGCGGGGGCACAGCCTCTTTTTTCATTCTCTGACGCAGAAGGCTTTTTCGGCCTCATGGTGGACAATCTCGTCCAGTATGTTCTGATCATGGTACTGCTCACCGGTCTTGTGGGTCTGCAAAGGGAGTTTGTTGTCTCCTCGGTCCTCCCGGCCATAGCGATATCGCTTATTATCGGCAACCTCTACTACGCCTGGCTCGCACAACGGCTCTCGGCAGCCACCGGAAGAAAAGACGTAACGGCGCTTCCCTATGGGGTAAACACGATTTCCCTGTTCGCCTTCATCTTCCTGGTAATGATCCCGGCGAAACTAGCGGCCGAAAGCCGGGGAGTTCCGCCTCAGGAAGCCGCGCTTGTGGCCTGGCGCGTCGGGGTCGCGGCTTGCTTTCTCTCCGGAATCATTGAACTCGCAGGATCCGTGATAGCCGAGAGGATCAGAAAGGCGACTCCGCGCGCCGCGCTGCTCACTTCCCTTGCCGGAATAGCCGTAGCGTTTCTCTGCATGGACTTTGCCGCAAGATGCTTCGCCTATCCTCTGGTCGCCCTGCTCTCTCTGGGAGTGCTGCTGTTCGCCCTGCTTTCAAGAATGAGACTTCCGCTTGGAATTCCGGGGGTCGGTCTGGCGCTCGTTCTGGGAATACTCACCGCGTGGTTTCTCTTTGCAGCGGGATTCGGAGCGGAAACAACGGTGTCGGGACCTGCCGTGAGCCAAGCTCTTGGCGACGTGGGATTCTACCTGCCCATTCCGATCCTGGGTGATCTAGTAGCTGGGCTTTCGGATCCCCTCGTACGCTCGGTGCTGATTCCAGTCGTGCTTCCTATGGGTCTTTACAACATCCTCGGATCCCTTCAGAACATAGAGTCCGCCGAGGCCGCGGGAGACCCCTATCCCACCGGACCGTGCCTCGCGGTTAACGGCGCGGGATCGATAGCAGCGTCTCTTTTCGGGTCGTGCTTCCCGACGACCATATATATAGGACATCCGGGATGGAAAGAGATGGGAGCGAAAGGAGGCTACTCGGTAATAAACGGAATTTTCTTTGCCGTGGTGTCGCTTGTCGGCCTGGGTTCCCTGGTCTCGGCGCTGGTGCCGATTGAAGCCGCCGGAGTAATACTTATATGGATAGGACTCGTGATGACGTCCCAGGCGTTTCAGACCACTCCCCGCTCACATGCCCCAGCCGTGGCCCTAGGGCTGATACCCGCACTCGCGGCTTGGGGAACCGTGGTGGTTTCCCAGACTGTTTCGGCAGTGGGAGCCGCTATCTCGGACGGTTCGGTGGCCACGCGCGCGTTTGAGAACCTCAATGTGTTTATTTTCTCGGGTCTTCAGCTGCCAGGACTGGTAGCGCTTTCCCAGGGATTCATGCTTTCGTCGGTGGTCTGGGCCGCAACAGCCGTCTGCCTCGTTGAACGCAGGCTTAACCAGGCGGCAGCGTGGATGGGAACGGGAGCTGTGATGGCGTTTTTCGGTTTCATACACGCGGGAGAGATCTCGGTTGAAGGAAATCTTTATTCTCTTGGTTTCGGAACGGGAGCCAAGTGGGCGGTCGGATACGCTCTTTCGGCCGTCTTTTTCATGATTGTCTCCCACGTTAACCGCAAAAGCGGCGGGGGCGCAACAGGTTGACCGATAGAGGCGACTCCCGAAAAATACGGGATTTCTACTCCGCTCTTTACGAGAGATACGGCCCGCAGGACTGGTGGCCCGCCCGGACAAAGTTTGAGTGCGCAACGGGAGCCATACTCACTCAGAACACCTCCTGGAAGAACGTGGAAAAAGCCATAGAGGCGCTCAGGGCAAACTCCATGCTTTCTGCGGAGAAGATAAAAGCGGCATCGCACGAGCGCCTCGCCGCCCTGATCCGCCCTTGCGGATATCACAACTTAAAAGCCAAGAGACTTAAGAACTTCATCGACTTCCTGTTTGCCGGTTACGGAGGGATGATGGAGAACATGCTGGCTGAGAATACCGACAGACTCAGGGAAAAGCTGCTCTCGGTAAACGGCATCGGCGAAGAGACGGCTGACTCAATACTGCTCTACGCGCTCGGCAAACCCGTGTTCGTGGTCGATAACTACTCCCGCAGAATTCTCCGCCGCCACCGCCTGATCCCCGAGGGAGCAAGCTACTCGGAAATGCAGAAACTTTTTGTGCGAAGCCTTTCTGTGGACACAGAAGTTTTCGGAGAGTACCACGCGCTCATAGTGAAGACGGGAAAGCTTCACTGCCGGAAGACCCCTAGCTGTGAAGGCTGTCCGCTTGAACATGATCCGCACGATTGATTCCGCAACAAACTCTCTTTAGCCGGAAATAAAGGGAATTATCAGTTACATAAACCACGGTCGGGAACCTGCAACTCGCGGGTTCTCTCGTCCGCCATAGCAGTTTCCTAATTTTGGTTGCGGGAAATGGTATAGAGTTCGCTATATATGTTAAGACTACTCCGCGCTACCCAAAAACAGGTTACTCCACAGGTTCTTTCTGTGTTATATTCTCAACTGTGCGAGTTGAAAGAGCCCTGCTATGTCGGGTCTCCGTTAATACAACACCCGTTCTAGTGAAATAAGCAGAAAGTCTGAAAACTCTTTCGACTAGCACAAGGTTCGCACCCACGTGCGTCGCAAACCAAGGCTAGGTGTAAGAAATTTTGATGAGACAAGCTTTATCTGCCCTTGTAGTTGTATTGCTTTTCGTTGTTAGCTGTGGTGGAGGCGAGGGAGATACTGCTGCTGTTCAATCAGCAAATGATAGGGAACCAACCTGCCTTTTTTCTGCAGATGAAGAAATTCTTTTTCATCAACCGGAGAACTACCACTATTTAGAAAATCTTTGTTCTGATGGTTCGGTAGTTTCGTATTTTTGTCGTTTTCCCGGTTCTGATAGTACCATCATTTTTAGTGCCGGTGACGACGAAGGTTCCTTAGACAATATCTGTAAAGAACTACAGTCCCGTGAGACAGGAATTCCTGTAGGGGTAAGTGAATATAATGAATGCGTGAATGCTGACGATCTGCTTATATATTTTAACAGTTTTTCGCTTGACCGGTTCACTGTCCGTCCAGAGGTTAGCCTAGCGGAAGGAACTACGGACTTTCAAAAAAATATTGTATGGCGTGCCGTCAAGTTTTTAAACGCCTCCCTTCCCGATGACTACAAGATAAGAATACGACCTGAGTATATACCCGCCCGAAGTGGCAAACCCCCAAGTGGCGAAATATATATTGATTTTGCCCCTAAAGAAGAGTGGCAGGATGTAGGAAATTCAGACATGGAAGATTTCATAGCATTGGCGAACTCGTATTCTTCTTCTGATGAACTTTCTGTTCATATCTGGGTCGACCCTCAATACATTCAAATCAGGTTTCTGAAGGGTGAGGATGGATTTGAAGAGAGAGTTAACAGAAATGAGAGAGATGCAAACAACATAGCGTTGTTAAGTCATGAGTTGCTTCACGCCCTCGGCTTCTCCGGGCATGTTTTTGCCCAAACATTTGGGTCAATAACATTTGCATCAGTTAGGTCAATTATGGTGCCGTATGCTCAAATCACTGGTACAAGCGCAACCATTGGCGAAACCAGGATAAGAGTCCCCTTTAAAATAGCACTTAAAAATGGACTTCTTCCAGAAGCGGATAGGGCAGGTTTAAGGTACCTGTATGAAGAGCTTGAACCGGGGGATTCGTCACAGAGCATTGAAGAAGCAGACCTTGATGCATGGCTTGTGGACAAAGGTTGCTTCAGCCAGTAAATCAAGCTTCCTTGCCTTCTCGGGGACAGATCCTATATTATCCCCCGAACAGATAATTCCCTGCACAAACGAATTTGACGTTGGAGATGTGGTCTAGATACTGATGGGCGGAAGACCGATCTCGGAGATTATATTGAGTATTGGAAGATCAGGATTCCGAGTAAGAATCCGAAGGCTAAAATAGGAAAAAATATTGCCCACTGCAAGAGACTAAAAGACCTTCCACGTCATTTCAACACTTGGAATCGTCAAGGCGATGAACGGAAGCGCCCATGCCCTGAAAATCACCGTGAAGCGATCTTTGCAGCATTTCGCCATGCTTTGACCTACCAGCTCAGAGAAATAGTTTCTTGAATAAAACCGGAGCTTCGGTCAGAGAAGATATCTATCCTTTCTTAGAAGTAGCAAACTCCACCACGGCCTTGAAGCTCTCCGGGTTTCTTACGGCAAGCTCAGAGAGGCTTTTACGGTCAAGCTCGACCCCCGATTTCTTGAGCGCGTCAATGAACCTGCTGTAGGAAAGGCCGAAGGGTCTTACTCCGGCATTTATCCTCATGATCCAAAGCGCCCTGAAATCCCTTTTTCTGCGGCGCCGGTCCCTGTAGGAATAGGCAAGCGCCCTGAGTATGGTTTCCTTCGCCCTTCTGAAATTGTTTTTTCTTCTGCCCCAGTAACCCTTGGCGAGCTTAAGAACTCTTTTTTTCCGTCTTCTGGAAGTAACTCCTCTTTTTATACGCATCGGTATTCTCCGTCTCTATCAGCTCACAGGTAAGGAACATAGGTCTTGATCTTCTTGGCGGCGGAACCTTCAATGAAGTCCGGCTCCAGTAGTCTCCGCATTCTCTTTGAGCTTTTCTTTACGTTTATATGGCTTTTGCCGCCCTTGTTTCTCCTTATCTTTCCGCTTCCCGTAGCGGAAAATCTTTTCGCCGCGCTGCGGTTCGTTTTCATCTTAGGCATTTGGTACATCCCTCACTGTTTTTTTGCCGGTACAAGAATCATTATCAGGTTCTTGCCCTCTATTTTGGGCTCCATGTCGACCGAGGCCACATCGGACAGTTTTTCGCGAACATCATTGGCAAGCTCGCGGCCGAGTTCCGGATGAACTATTTCCCTGCCCCTGAAAAATATCCTCATCCTGGTTTTATGACCCGCTTCAAGAAAACTCTTCATCCGGTTTACCTTAACTTCAAGGTCGTGTTCTCCTATGTTGGGTCGAAATTTTATCTCCTTTATGGTCTGATCTTTCTGTTTTTTTGCGCTCCGCTGCTTTTTAAGCTCGTACTTGAACTTCCCGTAATCCATGAGCCTGCATACGGGGGGAGTGGCGTTTGATGCAACCTCAACCACATCGACTCCCTTTTCCTCCGAAATCCGCAAAGCGTCTTCAATACTTACGATTCCCAGCTGCTCACCTTCGACATCTATGAGCCTGACCTCCTTTGCGGTAATCCTCCTGTTAATGCGAGTCTCAGGAACACGGGGCCTAGAATTGCTTCTCCTTCTAGCTATACCGTTACCTCCATCCACCTGTAGGGATCGTTCTCCTCGGTGACGATTTCAATAAAATCATCCACAGGCAACGCCTCCATGGCGTCCCCACCGTATTTTCTCGGAGCAACCGTTCCCGTTTCAACCTCCTTGTCTCCTACAACCAGCAGATAGGGAATTTTCATTACCTGCGCTTCCCTAACCTTATATCCTAGCTTCTCGTTTCGCAAATCACTGCCGACCCTGATTCCCCGGCGCCGAAGCTCGGCGCAGACTTCCTCGCAGTACTCGGCCTGGTTCTGCCCCACTGATGCCACCCTCACCTGCTCGGGGCTGAGCCAGAGCGGAAACGCTCCCCCGTAATGTTCTATCAGGATTCCGAAGAACCGCTCGATCGAGCCGAATATGGCCCTGTGTATCATTATCGGGGTATGTCTAGCGTTATCCTCACCCACAAACTCCATTTCAAACCGCTCGGGCAGGTTGAAATCTACTTGAATAGTTGAGCACTGCCAAGCCCTGCCTATCACGTCCTTTATCTTAAGATCTATTTTGGGACCGTAAAACGCTCCCCCACCGCGGTCCACTCCGTAGGGAAGACCAACATCTGAGAGGGCCTGCTCGATAGCCTCTATTGACCTCTCCCAGTTCTCCTCGCTTCCGACGAATTTCTCCGGGCGCGTCGAAAGGAAAATCTCGTAATTATCAAACCCAAAAGTTCTCAGAAAATCCAGAGTGAGGTGAAGCACCCCGGAGACCTCTTCGCGTATCTGGTCAGGTCGGCAGAATATGTGGGCATCGTCCTGAGAAAACCCCCTCACCCTCAGAAGGCCGTGAAGAACCCCCGAGCGCTCGTACCTGTATACGGTTCCTATCTCTGCCCACCTGATCGGCAGGTCCCTGTAGCTTCTCGTTTTTGACTTGTAGATCAGTATGTGGAAAGGGCAGTTCATTGGCTTTACCTGGTAATCGGAGTTTTCAACCTCCATGCACGAGAACATGTTCTGCGAGTAGAAGTCCACGTGACCGCTTGTGCGCCAGAGATCAAGCTTGGCCATGTGCGGGGTGTAGAGCAGCTCGTAACCCTTGGAGACATGCTCCTTCTTCCAGAAATCCTCTATAACGCTCCTTACCTTAGCCCCCCTCGGATGCCAGAGAATAAGGCCGGGGCCTATCTCGTCGTTCACACTGAAAAGGTCAAGCTCTCTTCCAAGCTTGCGGTGATCCCTTTTTTTGGCCTCCTCAAGGTCGCGCAGATACTTGCGCAGATCTTTTTTGTCCCAGAATGCCGTTCCGTAGATTCTCTGGAGCATCGGGTTGTTCTCGTTGCCCCTCCAGTAAGCCCCCGCGGAACTCGTGAGCTTAAAAGCCTTTATGAGCCCGGTTGAGGGGAGATGTGGACCCCTGCAGAGATCATACCAGTCAGTCTGATCGTATATGGTTATCTCCTCCCCTGCGGGGAGATCGTTTATTATCTCAACCTTGTAGTTCTCCTTTATCCCGGAGAAAGTGGCGACGGCATCCTCCCTGGTGACCGATTTTCTCACAACAGGGCGGTTTTTCTTTGTTATCTCAAGCATCTTCGCTTCGATGTTCTCAAGGTCCTCGGGAGTAAAGCCCCTTTCGAAATCAAAGTCGTAGTAAAATCCGTTCTCTATCACGGGACCTATGGTGACCCGGGCTTCGGGGAAAAGAGACTGGACGGCTTCGGCCAGAACGTGGGCCGTGGTGTGCCGCAGCAATCCCAAAGATGCTTCGGTATTGCTTTTTACGGGCAGAAGATCGCAGTCGCCCTCAAGACGGTGCCAGAAATCAACAATCTGGCCATCTACGGCGGCGCCTACAACGCGCTTGTCACCGTCAAGTTCCGCCAGCACTTCCCCGACGGTGATTCCCGAAGAAAAAGTGCTCTGCTCTCCGTCTATATTTACCTGTATATCCAACCGATTCGTCCCCTGGCTCGTATCGTGAGCACGGCAGGATTTGAACCTGCGACCCCTTGCACGTCAAGCAAGTGCTCTGCCACTGAGCTACGTGCTCAAAAACTTGGTATTGTCTTTAATTATCCCGTATTGTCAAGAACGGCGGGGACGCTTGAGAATGACGGTGGTTTCGGGTAGTTTCACCATTCAGTCAAAGCGTCCCGCAAAAACGGGAATCAAGTGACGGAACCATTCGCAAAACTATACTCAACACGGATTTCATCGGGCTCGGAGAAACCAGGAGGGGCAAGGTAAGGGATATCTATGATCTCGGCGAGTGTATCGTGATGATAGCCACCGATCGCATCTCGGCCTTCGACGTGATACTTCCAAACGGAATACCCGCAAAGGGCGAGGTGCTGAACCGCATCTCCGAGTTCTGGTTTCGAAAAACAGAGGATATCATTCCGAACCACATGATCTCGACAGACCCAGAGGATTTTCCCGAGGCCTTCGGGAACCACTCCGAGACGATTGCCGGACGGTCCATGCTCGTGAAAAAGACCGACCCGCTTCCAGTGGAGTGCGTCGTAAGAGGATATATAAGCGGTTCGGGGTGGGAGGAATACAAAAAAACCGGTTCCGTCTGCGCAATACCCCTCGGGGAAGGCCTCGTTGAGTCGCAGAAGCTTCCCGAACCCATCTTCACCCCGTCAACCAAGGCCGAGCAGGGAACCCACGACGAGAACATAACGTTCGGGAAAGTGCGCGAGATGATAGGCGAGGAGCTGGCGGGCAGGGTACGGGACACAAGCATCGAGATTTACACTGCCGCCGCCGGAGTAGCCGAGGAGAAGGGGATCATAATAGCCGACACAAAATTCGAGTTCGGGATAGACACCGACACTGAAGAACTCATCCTGATAGATGAGGCCCTGACGCCGGATTCCTCAAGATTCTGGCCCCTGGCGGACTACGCTCCCGGCGGACCGCAGACGAGTTTTGACAAGCAGTTCGTAAGGGATTACCTCAAACAGACAGGCTGGGACAGAAATCCCCCGGCGCCCGAGCTCCCACCCGACATAGTGAGAAAAACAAGCGAAAAGTATCTTGAGATGCTCAGGCTTTTCTGCGGAGAATAGCGCCTTGGGAAAAACGAAGTCTCCATGTAACGGCATATGCATAATGGACGAGGACACGGAGCTCTGCGTCGGATGCCTTCGCACAAGCGACGAGATAGCGAACTGGGAGGATTATTCAGACGAGCAGAGAGCTGAAGTCATGCGTGAAATAACGCAGCGGGAAGCGGAGCAGAACCAGTGAAGACCGTGAGTGTCCTCGGCTGCGGCTGGCTCGGAGAGCCGCTCGCACTCTCCCTCAAGGAAGCAGGTTTCTCGGTAAGAGGATCGGTCAGAAAGCCCGAGGGGCTCACCGCCCTTTCGGAAAAGGGGATAGAGCCCTACCTTCTAGATATAGCCCCCGAGGTAAACGCAGACAGAGCGGATGAATTTTTCTCCTCTGACGTTCTTTTCATAAACTTTCCCCCAGAGCGAAGAGACGACATCGAGACCTACCACGAAAAGCAGATCGAAAACCTCATCGAAGCAATACCGAACCCCCGGGGGAAAATGGTCATTTTCGCCAGTTCAACCTCCGTTTACCCGAACACAAACGGAGTCGTGAGGGAAGACGACTCCCTCCATCCCGACAAGCCGTCGGGAAAGGCTCTTGTGCGCGTGGAGAAGCTTTTAACGGATAACCCCGAATTCGATACGACCGTGATACGTTTTTCAGGACTCATAGGCTACGACAGGGCTCCAATAAAGTCGATAAGAAGAAAGAAAATGGTGGTTAACCCCGACTGCCCTCTTAACCTCATACACCGCGACGACTGCATAGGAATTGTGAAAAGCATAATAGATCTCGACGTGAGAAATACGGTGCTCAACGCCACCTGCGATGAGCATCCAACAAGAAGGGAGTACTACTCGCGTGAAGCCCGGAAATACGAAATCCCGCCGCCGCTTTTCGAAACGGAAAATCCCCCGAAGTACAAGATAGTCTCAAACGAAAAACTCAAGGAAACGCTCGGGTACAGACTGATTTATCCAGATCCGCTTGGGATTCCTTGACGTGGTTTCAAGTTCGAAACGCAACTTTTCGGCTCTGCCTTGGCAACCCCCCTCGGTGTACCACGATGACCATCACCACTACTTCCATGTAAACTATGGACAACACCTGATGATCTGGGACCGTTTGCACGGCACTCTGCGCAGGCAGAATCGACGCTACGGCAAAGAGATTTTTGGCGGGTTTGGCGCACCCGACAGTAAGGATGGTGGACAGCAGGACAAACTCGGGCCATTCGTCAAGTACTGACGAAAGGCTCATGCGGTTAGGTACGGTTCCGTAGGATGCTTCGCCAGACCTTCAGTGGAAAATGTTCATAGACCCCTTAGAGCAGTGGGCGCAACAACCCACGTTCCTGATTGGCGAATACGTCATCATACTGTGCACCTTGATCGCATTTGTCCATGCGCACCGGGCCGGGCGCGCAAATCTGCTCATCTTCCTTGCCGCACTCGTTACCGGGACAGGCAACGATCTGATCTTCATGGCGCTGCCCCTAGTTGACAACTTCTGGCATGCTCAGGCGAATATCATGCTCACCGCACGCCTACCCCTGTACATTCCGTGCATGTACGTGGTCTTCATGTACTGGCCGCTGGTCGCCGTCCGCCGACTCGGCCTAGGGCGCTGGTCGACGGTCGCGCTCACCGGCTTGGTTGCGTGTATGTTTTACGCACCCTATGACATCGTGGGTGCCAAGTTTCTTTGGTGGACCTGGCACGACAGCGATCCCTGGATCGCAGCGCGGCTGCTTGGAGCACCTGTCAGTAGCAGCCTGTGGGTGCTCACGTTTGTGGGTTCCTTCGCGCTGCTGCTCGACACCGTCCTGCGCGACAGGGAAGTTACCCGCAAGGGCTTCCTGACTGGCCTTGCGCTGGTCGCCTGCGCCACCACACCGATGATGATATTGCAGATGACGGTCCTGCAAACCATCGATGGGGGAACACCCGGCTATCTGGCCTTTGGTCTTGGCTTGGCGACCTACGGCACCGTGGCCTTCCTCGGCTGCCGCCTGGTGAACCACTGCAAGCTCCCCGTCGACTGGTTGGGTCTCGGAGCTACCATCGCCTACCTGCTTATGCTCACTGTCAACATGACTTTTTTCACACCGGAAACCCACGTTAGTACCGGCCTGCACCAGTTGCCCGGCCCTTGTGACGTTGAAGAGTCAAACATCCTCGGCGACACACGGAAGAAGTTCCTGTGCATCGACTACTACGAAGAGGATTTCACGTTCGCCTGCACCACGCCACCAGCGCCCGGAACCCGGTGGTTTACGGTTTGCGGCAAGGCACACACCAACTACGCGGCGTACGCCGCCGCGGTTGGCGGTCTGTCACTTGCAGGAATCGTGGTGTTCTCAATGTTCTTTGGTGTCATCGGGCACATCGCCATGCGAGGCGACGGATGCAAGATGGAACAAGGTTGATACGGCGGTGGCGGTGAAAATCAGGGCGCATAATATCATAATTGGTGATAGCTACTCTGAAAAACACCGGCCAGAGGACTTCTTATCCTTATATCAAGCAAAAAATTTATATATATGGATTCGTTTTTTAGACCTCCTGTAAGCATTTCGATTCTTGCATCAGGCAGCGTGTGCCTGAATTAGAATTTTAAATTCCTTGTCAAACAATTCTGCCTTTTCAGGCAAAGCACGGGCAACATGCAGGAGGCGGTCTCCCGCGGGACGAAGAGCCCTTGAATGACAAACCGCGGTTGAGAAAAATCTTAAAAAAAGGGAAAATAAACAGAAGTGAGACGCCAAGTTGTACAGAATCGTTTTCGGGTGGATGACATAAAAATTCTAAACACAAAGCGTAATTTCTCTGGCGCGGCAGCCTAGGTGCCTATGGACGGAATCAGGGAACTCGAACTTGAGAACATAGAAGCGGTAAAGGTCCTCTACGGGGAACTCAACTCGAATCTCAAGGAAATAGAGAGCGAATTCGACATAAGCATCCACACCCGGGGCAACAAGATCACTCTAAAGGGGAACGAGGAGAGGACCGCGGAGGCGGGCATGCTCATGGGGCAGATGTACTCTCTTATAGAGAAGGGGTACGTTCTCCAGCCTTCGGACATAAAGATAGCGAAGAGACTTCTCAGCCAGAAAGACGCCTCCCTCGAAGAGATATTCCTCGACACGGTCTGCATATCCGTACGGAAGAAAATAATAAGCCCCAAGACGATAAACCAGAAACTCTACATCGACGCCATAAAAAGAAACGACATGGTGTTCGGCATAGGACCGGCGGGGACGGGGAAAACCTACCTGGCGATGGCGATGGCCGTCTCGGCGTTTACGAACAAGAAGGTAAACAGGATAGTGCTCGCTCGGCCCGCCGTGGAGGCTGGAGAGAAACTGGGATTTCTCCCCGGCGACCTCCAGGAGAAGGTTAATCCGTACCTGCGGCCCCTCTTCGACGCTCTCTACGACATGATGGATTTTGAGAAGGCAAACAGGCTGATCGAGAAGAACATGATTGAAATCGTCCCGATAGCCTACATGAGAGGAAGAACGCTGAATGACGCGTTTATAATTCTCGATGAAGCGCAGAACACGACAGCGATACAGATGAAGATGTTTCTTACAAGGCTCGGATTCGGTTCAAAAACGGTCATAACGGGAGACATTACCCAGATAGACCTTGCCAGGGAACAGAGCTCCGGGCTGATCGAAGCCATGAACATTCTCTCCGGAATAAAGGGAATAGAGTTTGTTCACTTCTCGAAAACCGACGTCATAAGACATCCGCTGGTCATGAAAATAATAGACGCTTACGAAAAAATTAAGGATAATGTGAGCGGACGTACACCCTAACAGGAGAAAACAGATGAAAACACTCGCCGTCTTCCTTCTAGCAGCCATGCTGCTTGCTCCCTCGTGCAAAAGATGGGAGAACCCGGCGACTTCCATGATCTCGTCCGACAAGTCCGTGGTGGTCCTCGTGCTTAATCCCTCGGTATACACGATGCAGGAAGTGCGCGTCAAAGGAAAAGTGTGGGAGATCGAAACGATGGGAGAACCGGCAGAATCGGCGACCTTCAAGCTCGCCGACAGCGAGGGAAACTACATAACTGTCGTCTGGGAAAAAGAACTCTCTTTTGCCGAGGGGAACATAGTGGAAGCCGCGGGCCTTTTCGACAGCAACTTCATCTCCTCTGAGAACAGGTTTGACCCCAAGCTTACGGCACAGACAATCAAAGTTCTGAAAGAGGACTGACTACCGGGGAAACACGCAGTCTTTTAGCTCGAGGTACATGTCGCGCTGCGGGCCTACCGAAACGATCCAGACCGGAACTCCGGTCAGTTCCTCAACCCTCTTTATGAAGCGCAGGGCGTTCGGGGGCAGTTGTTCGGCGCTCTTTATCCCGGCCAGATCCTCTTCCCACCCGTCCATCTCCTCGTATGAGGGCTCGCAGCTCTCAAGAACGGAGAGGCTTGCGGGAAATTCCTTCATGATCGACCCGTTATATCCGTAGCCCGTGCATATCTTTACTTTTTCAAAACCCGAAAGCACGTCAAGCTTCGTAAGGGCAATGGCGGTTACGCCGTTTGTTCTCAGCGCAAAGTTAAGCGCGACCATATCGAGCCATCCGCACCTTCTGCTTCTCCCCGTGGTGGCCCCGTATTCCTCTCCTTCCCTTCTTAGCGCATCCTGTATCTCGCCCGATTCCTCCGTTGGAAAGGGGCCTTCCCCGACCCTCGTTGTATACGCCTTGGCAACCCCAACTATGGAACTTACGAGCGCAGGCACCGCTCCGGTCCCGGAAAACACGCCCCCAAGACCCGCGTTTGACGACGTGACGTATGGATAAGTGCCGAAATCGATATCGAGAAGTGACCCCTGAGCCCCTTCAAAAAGGATCCTCTTGCCCTCATCGCCGCTTTTGCGGATAATCGCGGAGACATTCGAGATAAAGGGTCTGAGAACCTCGCCGTAGCCGATGTACTCTTCATACACGCTCTCGGGATCAATGGGTTCCGCCCCGAGAACCTTCTCGATATAGGCGTTTCTCTCGGCCATGACGGAAACGAGTCTATGGCGAAAGGCTTCGGGCTCGGTGAGATCAAGCATTCTTATGCCCCGTCTTGCGTACTTATCTTCGTAGACTGGGCCTATTCCCCTGCCGGTAGTGCCTATTTTCCTTCCGCTTGCGCGACGCTTCTCCCTGAGCAGATCTATCTCCCTGTGGTAGGGCATTATCACGTGGGCCCTCTCGCTCAGGAGAAAATTAGAAGGGCTCACCGGATACCCGGCGCTTCTGAGCGCGTCTATTTCCGCGACCAGCACCTTGGGATCAACAACCACCCCGTTTCCGATAAGAGACAGGCTGTTTTCCCTGAGTATGCCCGAGGGCACGTGGTGGAGTATGATCTTCTTTCCGTCAGTGACGATGGTGTGGCCCGCGTTGTTCCCGCCCTGGTATCTCACCACCAGGTCGGTCCTTGAGGCTATGAGATCCACTATCCTTCCCTTGCCCTCATCCCCCCACTGCGTACCCAGGACCACTATGCTCGGCAAGCCTAGAGACCTCCTCCGGTAAGAAGTTCCTCAAGATTAGAGAATTCCCTTATGGACCCGGTCCGGGATTCGACCAGCTTTATCTCGGAAGGGGATTCAAGCTTTATCACCCCGTATGTGGCGAACGAGTTGTCCCCGTTGAAAATATTATCGGAATCGACCATGTCTGCGTAGCTTCCGGTTAGGTCAAGTATGACCTTGAAACTGCTTGAGCGCAGCCACTCCGCAAGCCTTATGGCGTCACCCCTGAGATCCTGGTTCTTGGGTATTATTATGAAGTGAACCTGGTTCTCGCCGTCACTGCTCTTGGTATTATGCATAAGCGCCTCCGCGTCTATCGCGAATCCCGCGGCGGGGACGCTGCGCCCGTACCGGCTGACGAGGCCGTCGTATCTGCCGCCTGTAACCAGTGAAGCGGGAGCCACGGATGATATTACCTCGAAAGTGACTCCGGTGTAGTACTCAAAACCCTTGACCTCCACAAGATCAACTGATATGTCGCATTCGATATTGTATTCCTCAAGCACGGAGATCACGGAGACAATTTCCTCGATACAGGGCCTGAATCTCTCGTTCCGGGAGGCTCTGCGAAGGATATCGGCATCGCCGTAGTAATCAGAAAGGGAGAAAAGGACATCCTTTACGTCCGCGGGAATCCCGGAGGGTTCCACTATCCTTCTTATCCACTCCTGGTCCTTTTTTATAAGGGCTTGCACAAGCTCGCCCCTTATCTCCCCGGCATCGCGAAGAACCGCATCAAGGATACCCGTGTGCCCGAGGTTCAGGGTTATTTTTTTAAGACCGAGGCGGTTAAGCGATTTTAGGGCCAATGCGATTATCTCGGAATCGCCTTCAGTCGAACTAAGCCCCAGAAGCTCGCAGCCGAGCTGAAAAACCTCCCTTTCCTTGCCACTGCCCTTCTCCTCGTACCTCACCACCCTTCCCGAATAGCAAAGCCTCAGGGGGTAGCGATGATCGCTTAACTGCGTGGCGACCATGCGTCCGATCTGGGGAGTAATGTCGGGGCGCAGCACCACGATCTCACCCGTGTGCGGATCGACAAACTTCATCAGCCTGTTCTTGAAGTCTTCCCCTATGCCCGCAGACATGGTATCAAAGTACTCGAAAAGAGGAGTTATAACCCTCCTGTACCCCCAGTAGGAAAACTCTTCAAGGAGTACGCTCTCTATCCGCTTGAGATCCTCTGCCTTGGCGGGACCGAAATCCTTCACTCCCTGGGGCAGCGTCAGAAATTTATTCATCTGAAAAACTGACCTGGGTTATCGAAATAATATTCTCTATGGTGGAAATCTCCCCGATAACTTCTTCGCTAACCTCGGTGTCGACGTTCGTAAAAACTATGGCTTCCCCGCCGGCAGATTTTCTTCCAAGGTGCATCCGGCCGATGTTTACGCCGTTTTTCCCGAGAACAGAACACATGGAACCTATGAAGCCCGGGCGGTCGTAATTGTGGCTCACGAGCAGGAACCCCTCGGGAACAATGTCGATCTCGACCCCGTTCACCTTGACTATCCTCCCGTGATTCCCGCTGAAAACGCTTCCCGAAATCTCGTTGGTCCCCTCGCGGGTCGCAACAGTCACGGTAATGAGATTTGTGTACTGGCTCATGGCCGCAGATTTTGATTCCACTACCTTTATTGTCCTTTCCTCGGCTATCGACGGAGCGTTAACGTAGGTCACCGAGATATCCATTATGTGCGAGAGAAAGCCTTTGAGCACGGAAACCGTCAGGTAACTGCAGTCCATTTCGGCCACCTCGCCCTCGTAAGTTACCTCTATCGTGCGAACCGCGCCCTTGCAGAGCTGTCCGTGAAGGCTGCCTATCTTCTCGCAGATTGACATATAAGGCTTCATGACGGCAAGCTGCTCTGTGGTAAGCGATGGCATGTTAACCGCGTTTTTGACGATCCCTTTCTGCGCGAAATCTATAAGCTGCTCCGCCATGGTGGTCCCGACCTTTATCTGAGCCTCCTCCGTCGAAGCGCCCAGATGCGGGGTAAGAACTATGTTCTCATCGACCGAGAGAACGGGGTTTTCGGGATCTATGGGTTCCGAGGTGTAAACGTCAAACGCCGCTCCTCCCACCTTGCCTTCGCGGAGAGCCTCAGCCATGTCCGCCTCGTTCACTATCCCCCCTCTGGCACAGTTAATCACTATCACCCCTTCCTTCATCTTCGCAAAAGACTCGGAGTCTATAAGATCCCTCGTCTCGTCATTAAGGGGCGTGTGCACCGTTATAACGTCCGAGCGGCGGAAAAGCTCATCCAGGGAGACAAGCTCGATGCTGAGCTTCTTCGCGGCTTCCTTGCTCAGGTAAGGATCGTACGCGACCGCCTTCATCTTAAGACCCATGGCACGCTCGGCCACAAGCTTTCCTATGTTTCCGAGGCCCACAAGTCCTATTGTTTTCCCGTAGACCTCAACCCCCTTGTACTTGTTTCTCTCCCACTTGCCCGATTTTATCGAGGAGTGAGCCTGGGGAATCCTTCTGGCAAGGGAAAGCAGCAGCGTGATGGTGTGTTCCGCCGTGGTTATCGAGTTTGACTCGGGGGTATTCATGACGGCTACCCCGTTTCTGGTCGCGGCGTCAAGGTCTATGTTGTCTATCCCTATTCCGGCGCGTCCTATGATCCGAAGCCTTCCGCCCGAAGCCTCTATGACTTCCTTGGTAACCTTCGTGGCGCTTCTTACCACGAGGCCTTCGTAGTCCTTTATTATATCGACAAGCTCGTCGGGAGGGATGCCTTTTCTCTCGTCAACTTCTACCCCCTCGGCGGCCTTAAGAAGTTCAAGGCCCTGCTTAGCAAGTCCGTCAGTTATAAGTATTTTCAAGAGATTCCTCCGGGATGGCGGGATAAAAACCACTAAGATAATAGTTAAACAAAAGACAATGTCAATCAGTCGGGGCGTGTTTTGGGAGCGGGCGAGAAGAACCTCCAGGGAAGTGCGAAATTGTTAAAAATCGCGATTTGGGTTACCCTAACCTGCCGTAATGAAAGAAGAAACCGGCATGAATTTTCTTCAGCACGCAGAAGAACTTAGAAAAAGAATCATATATTCCCTGATTCCGATACTTGTCTTCTTCGTTCCCTGCTACATTTTCTCAAAACAGCTCTTCGATCTGCTCATGGGACCCATAATAAGGAGTCTGCCCGAGGGAAGCTCCCTCATATTCACCCGCCCGGCCGAAGGGTTTCTTACCTATCTCAAGGTATCGCTGTTTTTCTCCTTTTTTCTTTCCGTTCCGTTCATTCTGTACAACGCCTGGCATTTCGTTTCCCCGGCACTCTACAAGAAAGAAAAAAGGGTCGTTGTCCCGCTCGTCATATTTGGAACTCTGTTCTTCATCCTGGGGGCGCTTTTCTGCTACTTCATCGCCGCTCCCCAGGGACTCCGGTTCCTCCTCGGCGAATACACGACCCAGTACGTAAAGGCATTTCCCAGCATAAAGGAAGCGCTATCGTTTCTTACGGCGCTTATGATAGGTTTCGGGCTCGTGTTTGAGTTTCCGCTTGTGGTCTTCATCCTCTCAAGGCTTGGGCTCGTAACGGCGGGATTTCTCGCGAGGAACAGAAAATACGCGCTTTTGATAAACGCCATTCTCGCTGCTTTCATAACGCCGACTACAGACGCCGTATCGATGATGTTCATGCTCGTTCCTCTTTTCATCTTCTACGAGCTTGGAATAATCATCGCAAAGATATTCGCAAAGAAAAAACCTGAAACGGAACCGGCTGGAGAGGAATTCAGTTAAACAGAAAGACCTGACCCCTAACCGGGAATCCCACTCCGCAGCGCGGAAAAGGAGAGAAAAATGCCAAGAAAAAAACCTAAGGACCTAATGCATCCCGTCACCTACAAGCGCGAGAACGGGAAATTCGACGTCAACTGGTATCTCAAGGAAGACCGCTCGAACTGGGTGCTTCCCAAGGTGCTTCGCGAACAGGCGAAGAAACTGGGCAAAAAGCCCTTCCTTCAGTTCGGCTATAAAAAGCCCCTTAGTTTCTACCAGACGAACCGTCTCGCCAACCGCGTGGCAAACGCCCTTTGCGGCCTCGGGGTTGAGAAGACAAAGAAGGTCGCCGTCTACATGCCTAACTCCGATGACTACGTAATAACCTGGTTTGGAATCCTCAAGATGGGAGCCGTGATGGTGCCCATAAACACGGCCTACAAGATGGATTTCCTTGAATACATAATCGACAGCTCGGACGCCGAGGTGCTTTTTATAGCGGAAGAGTACCTGGACCGGATGCCCCCCATAGCGAAGAATCTCTCAAAGCTTCGCCACGTCATAGTCTGGACAAGGAGCGGGGACAGGAAGTTCAAAAAACACGGATACAATTTCCCAAAGATGATCTCCTACTCAGAATTCATAAGCTCGGGCTCGGGCAGGGAGCCGGACGTCGAGGTCACGTTCATGGACTACGCAAGGCTCATGTACACCTCTGGCACCACGGGCCGCTCAAAAGGGGTCATGAGACCTTGCGCCGCCGATTACAGCAGCGCGAGGAACTACGCCGAGATAATGGATGTCGGTCCTGAGGACGTGTGCTTCACGTGCCTTCCGCTTTTCCATTCAAACGCCATGGTGATGACCGTCTACCCGGCACTGATAAAAGGAGCGAAAACCGTAGTGGAGGAAAAATACAGCTCAAGCCGCTTCTGGAAATGGATGGTCGACCACGGGGTGACGAAGTTCAACACCGTGGGAACCATGTCGTATTTTCTCTGGAACACCCCTCCCGTGCCGGAGGAGGGACAGCATAAGATAAAGCTCGTTCTCGGCTCGCCCGCCCCCCACGACATGATAGAGGAGTTCATGGAGCGCTTCGGGATAAAGTTCATGGAAGGCTACGGCCTGACGGAAATAGGCCAGTGCACCTGGATGAGGCCTGGAGAGCCTTTCAGGGTGGGGTCCTGCGGAAAGGAAGCCCCAAACTACGAGATAAAGGTCGCCAACCCGGAGACGGACGAGGAGGTGCCGAGGGGGGACATAGGGGAAATCATAGTGCGCCCCAGGATACCGAACGTGATGCTTCACTACTATCACAAGATGCCCGAGAAGACCGTCGAGGATTTCAGAAATTTCTGGTTCCACACGGGCGACGCGGGAAGAATGGACAAAGACGGCTACATATACTTTGTCGACAGGGTGAAGGACTACATAAGAAGAAGGGGCGAGAACATAAGCTCCTTCGAGGTAGAGAAAATCGTCAACTCCCACCCTGATGTCGAGGAATCGGCCGCGATAGGAATAAAGTCAGAAGCCGGGAAATACGCGGAAGACGAGCTTATGGTACTAGTGATTCCAAAGGAAGGAAAGGAGGTAGATCCCCCGGAACTAATGGATTACCTTCAGCCCAGAATGCCTTATTTCATGATCCCGAGATTCATAAGATTCGTAGATTCCTTCCCGAAGACCGGAACGCAGAGAACCCAGAAGAACAAGCTACGCGAACAGGGAGTGACTAAAGACACTTGGGACATGGTGGAAGCCGGCTACAAGCTGAAGAGGTAGAAGGCTGTATCTTGAAAGGAAGTGTCCGGTTCCTTGCACTTTTTATTCCGTGATTGCAAGAAAACCATTCGTAGCCATATTATTTACAGACATCAACTAACCAAAAAATTATGCGATAGATTTTTCAAAATTAGAGAATTCTGATTCGTAGGTTCGTGCTGCAGAGACTATCCTGCCAACCGCATATTCCGCTTCTTCTTGTGTTGTATACCGTCCAATAGAAATTCGTATGGAACTTTCGGAATCGTTAGTGTTAAGACCTATAGCCCGCAGAACATGAGAAGGTTCCAGAATTCCACTCGTACAAGCAGAACCTGTTGAAATAGCAACTTCAGGCTGTAAATTTCCTATCAGTGATTTAGCATCAATTCCAGGCAGAACAACATTGATGTTTCCCGGATGTCTTAGTTTAAAAGAACCATTCAGTTTGCAATTTGGAAGTCCTTTCTTCAATTTTTTCCACATAAAGTCTCTTAGAGATAAAATATGCTCTTCCTCAGTTTTTCTATTTTCCTTAAGCTCTTTGACGGCTGCCGCAAACCCCGCTACCAGATTAGTTGGTATGGTACCGGATCGATATCCTCCTTGTTGTCCACCTCCCTGAAATAATGCTACCGGTTCCACCTCAATAAATTGGCTTATATAAAGAGCTCCTATTCCCTTCGGCCCATACATTTTATGGCTTGATAGGCTTAACAAATCTATCCCGTCTTCTAATACATCAATTCCTCTGTAAGTTGCTTGAGCAGCATCAACATGAAAAATTGCTCCTGCGTTATGACACAGTTGCGATATTTCCCTGATCGGCTGATAACTTCCTATCTCATTATTGACCGCCATAACTGAAACAAGTAGCGTTTCCCTATCAATCACTTTTTGTATATGTTCAATATTCACTAAGCCGTCATTTTCTACTTCAGCTTTAACAACTGAATAACCAAAATTCTCTTCAAGAAATTTAGCGGCACCTAAAATACACTTATGTTCAATTTGTGAGACAATTATTTTTTTTCTAGTCCCACTTGCATATCCCGATAGCCCTATTCCAATAACAGCTAAGTTGTTTGCTTCTGTGGCACCGGAAGTAAAAACAATTTCATTTTCAAGTGCGCCTATAAAATCAGCTACCTCTCGTGCTGCATTCTCAACTATTTCGGCAGATCTCCAACCGAAAGCATGTTCGGAAGAATGAGGATTAGCGAAACCGGTTTCTTCCGCACGCTTCATAGCTTCAAATGCCTTTTTACTAAGAGGAGTTGATGCCTGATAATCTAGATATACGGTTAGTTTTTCAGCCACTTGACCCTCAATTTTTATTGGTACTCATTATTCTAGAGAATTTCTGATTCTGGACAACTTGTCCAGTAAGAAAATTTGACCTGCTTAATTAAAAATGGCATCTTTCTGGATAAAACATCCAGAAAATACATTTTTATGCCCTCCACACAAATAGAATTGTCAAATATCAAGCCGATTTTTTCCGGTCACGAAACGTTTCCATTAAGATATGGATGGCTGAAAAAGGTTTATGACTCAGTATCCCGTGATATAGAATCGGAAGAAAGTACGCGCGATATTTTTAACAGAGATGAAGCAATAGCTATATTCGGTGTTGGTAAAAACATGGTTGCCTCAATGCGTCATTGGGCAACATGGACTGGCATTCTCAATACTGAAGGCAAAACCTCGTCTTATGCTAATATGATCCTAGGTAATAACGGATTAGACCCTTGGTTAGAATCCCCTATAAGCCTTTGGATTTTACATTGGCAGCTTACTAGTAAGCCTCGGCTCTTGACCTATTTCTGGTTCTTTAATTTATTTAATGGAACAACTTTTGACAAAGAACAAATACAGAAAGCACTGCTTTCGTTATGCGAAGATTGTTCCCTTAAGATTCCATCCGCAATGACTCTCAAGAGAGATGTTGATTGCTTTATCCGCACTTATGTAAGTAAACCAAGCAAAACAGGAAGAATTTCAGAAGATTCATTGGAATCCCCCCTAGCCGAATTAAACCTAATAACACATGTTAACAGGCGAGATGTGTTTCAATCCCGTAGAGGCACAAAATCAAGTCTCACGGAAGGCGTATTCTTGTTGGTTCTGTGGGATTTCTGGAATCGCAATTGGCGAAACCAAACGACGTTGTCATTAGAAGCTTCGGTTTACGATCCTTACTCTCCCGGACGTATTTTTCTGATGGATGAAACTGCCATTCTTGAAAAGGCCTACAAGTTAGCGTCTTTAAATGTTGGCATTGAATGGTCAGAAAGCTCAGGTATGAGACAATTTCAAAGAAACGTTCCATTGAAAAAGATCAGAAAATCCGCAATGCGCTTAATTAAAGATGAATATGCGGTAATGTGAAGAAGATGTTGAATGATGTGGTAGAAATAAATGAGCATTTCAAAAGATCGGTCAATATAAAGAGCGATCTTTCGAATAAGGAACTACTTGAAGGCTACATCTGCCCTAAATCTTCTGAAGAAGCCCTAATGGGGCTTGTAAAACACATTAAAGGGACTGGGCAGTCTTCATTTACATGGACAGGGCCCTACGGTTCTGGCAAATCAAGCCTCGTTCTTTTGCTTTCTTCCATAATTTCCCGAGATAACTCATTACGAGAAATCGCATATTCCCATCTTTCTGAAGAAGCCCGTCAACATATTTGCGGCTTCTTTGAACAAAGAGATTGGGAAATTCTTCCAGTGATCGGCGAACCTGCCAGTCCACTAAAAACTATCGGCCATTCCATGGCTATGAATGGATTCTGCAAGACGCCTCCTGACGATAATCAAACGCTTATTTCAATCATCGAAAATACCGCAGATAAAAAAAACGGTGTTACCATTTTTATTGATGAAATGGGGAAATTTTTAGAGAGTTTCTCTAATGGTCAACCTGCCACTGATATCTATCTATTCCAACAGCTAGCGGAACTAGCAAATTCCAGTGACGGTAGAATTATCCTAATTGGTATACTTCACCAATCATTCAATGAATATGCGCGCAATCTTTCACGGATTACACGTGATGAATGGACAAAAATACAAGGCCGTTTTGTTGACTATCGTATTAATACGGTCGGCGAAGAACAGCTTGAATTAATTTCTAAAGCTATTGTTTCCAAAAGAAAGCCAAAACGCCTTACTGTCGAATCGAAAGAGACTGCCGCCGTAATTAAAAAGAACCGTCCCATTAATGAAAAATCTTTTTCGCAAACTTTAAATGCATGTTGGCCTTTGCATCCAGTCGTCGCCACGTTGTTAGGTCCAATTTCTAAGCGTCGCTTTGGCCAGAACCAACGTAGTATTTTTTCCTTTCTGAATTCAGCCGAACTTGGTGGATTCAAAGAATTTCTAAATTCTACAAAGACTAAAAGAACTTCCTATTACTACCCAGATTATTATTGGAACTACATACAGATCAATCTGGAATCGTCAATTATTGCATCATCGGATGCTAAACTGTGGGCTCTAGCAAACGATTCCCTGGCTAGGTGCGAAGCATCTGGTGGGAGTGAAGAACATTTACGCTTGTTAAAAACTATAGCTGTTATTGATATTTTTAAAGGGCATTCCGGTCTTGCAGCTTCTCGGGAATTACTCAAAACATGTGGTTTCAAAAAGGACTTTCCCGCTTTACTTAAAGACCTAAAAAAATGGTCACTAGTGCGATTCAAAAAATACAATGGATTCTTTTCTATTTTTGAAGGGAGTGATTTTGATTTAGAAGCAGCTATTGATGAGGCCCTAAAGAATGTAGATTACTTCAGTTTTGCAAAACTAGCGGAAATAGCACCGTTTAAGCCTTTTGTTGCAAAAAGGCATTACCACACCACAGGTGCATTACGATGGATGAATGTTAACATTCTGCCAGTTGACGAAGTAGAGGACCTTCCAGCAAAAACAAGAGAAGTATCTGGAGTCTTTGGTGGTTTTTTCATTATCGTACCAACAAACATAGATGAATACGAACATATTTCTAAACAAATTAAAAGCCTCTCAAGTCACCTATCTAAGAACAAAAACTATGTGGTAGTGTGTGGTATCTCCAAAGAATACGAAACTATATTATCTTACAGTAAAGAATTGCTTGCGCTGGAATGGATAGAGAAAAACCGCAATGAAATGCTGGACGGCGACTCGGTCGCCCGCAGGGAGGTAGAATCTAGAAAGACCTTGATAAAATCATTGCTGGAAGAATTGCTCTCGAAACAAATCAGCACTATTTCTTGGATTAAAAATGGAGAAAATAAGGGAGTTCTTTCCCATCGGGAAATCATAGGTCTTGTTTCCGATATTGCTGACCAAGTTTTTAAAAACACCCCCATTGTAAAAAGCGAGATGTTAAACCGTGATCGACCATCTAGCAATGCGAATGCTGCTTTAAATGCATTGTTACGCAGCTTGATCCTCAATAATGGTGAAAAAAGGCTGGGTATTAATGGCTATCCACCAGAAGGTGGTCTTTTTAAGGCTTTACTGGAAGACTCTGGTCTGTACAAGAAAATTAATGGTACTTGGCTGTTACAAGAACCGGAAGCCGGGCATAGGTTTAGATTTAATCTACTATGGCAGGAAACTGACAGAATTCTATCCAGCAACAAAAACTCTGTTCCTATAAAGAGCATCTACAGTGCATGGCAAACAGCTCCATATGGTCTAAAATCAGGGCTGTTACCATTTTTTGCGACAGTTTATTTAATGACACGACATAATAAGATAGCTCTTTACCTAAATGAAACATACAGGCCATCTTTCGATGATCTATCCCTCGATTACCTGATAAAAACGCCTCAAACTGTTTCCTTGCGCTGGGTTGATTATGACGAGTTGGATCTTGAAGTCCTAAGAGCGGTCAGAAAATCCATTAATGCAATAGAACTAAACAACTTTTTAATTGATAAGAACGCCTCCGCATTCGATGTAGCACGGTCATTGGTTTCGCTAGTAGATAGCCTGAATCCTTGGGTACATAGAACGCGGCGACTTTCAAGAGAAACCATCCGCTTCAGGGAAATAGTTAAGTCGGCGCATGATCCTAACAAACTTCTGTTTGATGATCTACCAAGTTTGCTAGATACTGATTCAGCAAAGATTCAAGATACTAACGAATTACAGAATGTGGCGGAAAAGATTACCAATTCTCTTGTCGAGTTGACGGAGGCGTACCCTTATCTCCTGAAGGAATTCGGATTGTTACTCTCAGAAGAATTACAGGTTGGTATGATAACATCGGAAAACATCAAACGTCTCAGAGAAAGGGCGCAATCTATTCGAGGAGCTACAGGTGATTTTCGTATTGATGCATTAGCGACTCGTCTTAGCTCTTTTGACGGAACACTAGATGATATAGCAGGTATAGCAAGCCTTGCTGCTAATAAGCCTATAAAAGACTGGATTGATCTGGATGTTGACCGTGCAAAACAGGAAATGGTTTCTCTCTGTTACGGTTTTAAAAAAGCTGAATTACTAGTCCGTGTTCAAGGGAGAAAGACAAATAGACATTCTTTAGCACTGATAACGGCCCTGTCGGGTAACGAAGAAATTTACGATTTGGAATTTGATCTGCTTGATGACAAAAAAGAAACTATTTTCACACTGAAAGAACTAATCCAGCAGGAAATTCTTGCTAAACCCGTGGATGCAGAAATTGTAATTGCTGTCATTGTGGAACTAGCTGCCGAGTATATTAAGGAAATTAAAGAACGACCAAATAGACCACTAGCAAATAAAAAAATAGCTTCAAATGTCTGATAAAGAGAAACACGTTTTAGGACTCTCTGGAGGAAGGGACAGTGCTGCGCTCGCTGTTTATATGAGAGACAATTACCCAGAGTTGCCTATTGATTATTTTTTCACAGATACAGGAAAAGAGCTTCCTGAAGTATATGAATATCTAAGCCGTCTGGAAGGTTATCTTGGCAAACAAATTTTAAGAATAAACCCGGATAGAGATTTTGATTTCTGGCTCATGCAAAATAAAAACTTCCTGCCTTCGCCTAAGGCAAGATGGTGTACTATCCAAATGAAACTACGTCCATTTGAACAATGGATAAAACCATTGCTTGAGGATGGCTACAAAATCTACTCCTATGTTGCAATCCGGTCAGATGAAGAATATCGAGAGGGTTATCAATCTCGCCATAATAACCTAATTGTGCGGTTACCATTAAAAGATGTTGGTATAGACAAATCTGGCGTCGTCGCTATTCTAGAACATTCGGGACTAGGCATGCCAAAATATTATGAGTGGCGTTCCCGCAGTGGCTGTACTTTTTGTTTTTTCCAGAGAAAAATTGAATGGGTAAATCTCATGGAAAAACACCCTGAAGCTTTCAAAGAAGCAAAAGCATATGAGAAAACTGCTGTAGAACAAGGTTCTCCATTTACTTGGTCAGAGCAAGAATCCCTTGAAGAATTATCTCGACCAGAAAGAGTAGCACAGATCAAAAAAGACTACGAGAAGCGCTTAGAACGTCTGAAAAAGCGACGGTTAAAAAACCCATTGCGGGAAAATGACCCGGTGGATTTTGACGAACTGTATGGCAAATCAAAAGTATGCCTAGCCTGCCATAAGTGATTTCTTACGTTGAAAGCAGTAACCGCTGTAGTATTTCTACAAATACTATATAGCCCCCAATTGCATGTGATTCACTTATGCAATAATGGTATCCCTGTTTTCTCTTAGGTAAGCGAGAAAACTTAAAAATTTGTTTAGATGTTCATACCTCCAGTGCCGTAACTAGTTCCTGCATGTCAAAGTTCAGCAGAAACTGAGCATAAAATGTCCCAAACAAATCAGATATGTACTCTGGTATAGATTTCTGCTCATCTTCGCCTTGCTGTAAACTGTATTTACGGTTTTTTGTGATGGTATAAAGAACCAGGGTGTGAAAATATACAGCCGAGACATAGCGCTTTTCGGCAATGTCGATGGCACTTTCTCCAGTAAGTTTTGATCGATGTGATAAAAGCACCTTGCTGTCCATATTGATATAAACAGTCTTTAGTGAATCTTCTTCTTCAAGAAGTTGCACGATAATATCATGGTTCATCTCAATACCATTCTGCTCTAATTTATCCCATGTTATTTTACCACGGTCTTGATCTCGGTAGACCATAACAAATTCTGGCAACCCTAGCCGAGTGTCTGGCTCTTCTCCTTTCTTTGGTTTCTTGGGAGTTTTTTCCGGTTCTGAAATTTTGACTAAGAAAATCTGCTCAAGTTTTCCTTCAGGACTTGATAACGACGCACGAACTGTAACCGCATCACCAACTTTCACTTCATCTGTGGGATTTAATAAAACACGAATTGTTCCGTTGCGCGGGCTAGACTTGACAACATCAAATATAGTATCAAGAGCTTTGGGTTCGCCAGGGGAATCTCCACCTCCTGTATTGTTTGGAGAAAAGTTCATTAGTCCAATTTGGAGATCTCCTGGATCACTTATACGATCGAAATATTGATCCTCTACATCGGTTGAAAATCTGATTGTTTTTTTGCCACCAAGAGGGATTTGCACCATAGGAGGCCCTTCCTCGTCCCGCAGTTTCACATCAATATTAAAGTAGCTTGGATACCTATTAGGATTAAACGTATTCTTTTTATCCGATTCCTTATCCCGAGTTTTGCGTCCCTTGTCTCTTTTTTGACCTTCTCGTCGATCGTTCAACTTGAAGTTCTGGCTTAAGAGTTGGGCTAATTCATTGCGGATTGGGAAATTACGTGCGATGTTACGCATAAGATCCTCAGCATCATTGCCTTCGACAGTGATAGAGGCTTTCCGGTTTTTGTGAATATCTTTTAGGCGACTTCTTGACAAGATTTCAGCTAATCTGTGGCGAAGTTTTCTAGATTTATCACCTTCTTTTAGGCGGTCACGGGATGCCATAAACAATTCATTGCGGAATTCCATATTAATCTCAGTACAATCGACGTGAACTAGCAGATAGTTTTTCAAAAGAGGAAATTTAAGAGACCTAGTAATAAACTCGGATGTGTAGTGCCCATGCACCTGCCCATTGATCGAAAATAGAATTGACATGTTATTCTTGAAGAATTCTCTGCGAAGAGTCTCTCGGGTTTCTTTTACCGATCGCTGATCCACACGTGGCTTAAACACATAACAAGTTACTCCGACCTGCCCAATTTCGTGATCGGTTATATTTTCTGAGAAAAAATCTTCTACGTACCGACTCTCTTCTTCAAGGCGCCGTTTCAATCCATAAAGCTCACGTTGAGGATTACGATCGTCTGGATAACGCTTTTCATTGTCAATAGTAAATACAGGTAGGGCGGGTTGAAACAGGTATTCATTAATGCTTTGGTTTAGATCTCGTGAGATAACCGACCTAGACCCTGAAGGTAGGTCATAGGAGTAAAGCTTTATCACTGTTCCGGTAGTAAAACGACGATTATAAAGTCCAAGATCCAGGTCTTCGCAGGTAAAAGAAGGAATTTTGCCGTCTATAATTAGATATTCGTACCAGGTGGACTTTTTTCTCCTCTCTTCTTCGGCAGTGAGCGGGTGCCGACGAACCAAGGTGAACCCGAATGCCTGACCATTATCATACCGTTTGGAAGCAATAAGTTGATAACGTTGCTGACCACAGAATACAATTGCTCCAGTACCTCCCATGTTATATTTGCCTTGTACAAAGTGAATATCATTTTTGTTCCCACGCAAAAGGGACAAAAACGAGGTCTCAAAATCCTCAGGTGCTTGGCCCTCGCCGTCGTCGTAGATTATGAGTGATGTCTCCATACGTGGCCCATCAGCGAGAATTTGTAGATTTTCCGCTTGCTTTAGGCGCTCCCTCCTTAAGTCCCAGTTCTTATGTTTAGGAAAAAATTGTTGTAAAGCTTCGTCAATTGATCTTGGCGCTTGGTCCGATTTAGGGTCGATTCCCTGCTCGTAGCATCTGCGCATCAAAATAGCATCAATGCCGTTGGTAATCTTCTCAATTAATGCAGGAATCGGTGAAGCTTGCTGGTTTTCAATCACGCCGAAATTGCTCTCGTTTCTTCCATAGGGACGCCAGTTTGATGGATTTCGAATTAACTTGTACTTATCCAGTATATCTTCAACTCTTTCCTCGACTGGTGCGTTGTAAAGGTCAAAAAAAAGTCGCTTGATATCCACCTGAGACTCTCCCTTTATTATATAATCATCTTCCAAGCAGTGAGCCCATCTACTACTATATATAGGGCGATTAATTTAACCGACCGACAATACCTGACCAAGAAGACTTGGTTTCGCTATAACTACGATACACAACCTCATTTAGAAAGAACTAGATAAAACAACCCTAGGAAGTGTATTGAGTCATACTTAAAGATTTAGTTTATACTTTGAATGGGAAAAAATGGGGAAAGGCTTTTCAGCCTAACTATAATCATTTGTATGATAACCAAGGAGCAATTTCATCCCACACAAGCCCCAGGATATTATCAGCTCTACGCTTTATAAATTGCTTGTCCCATTTTCTAACTTTGTTCAACGGAGAAAGCATATAAAGACTTTCGTTTCTTAATTTTTCAGAAATTGCTTTAAAAGACCCCCCATGCTTCCTTGCCTTAACTTTAGATAGTAGATTTTTTCTTTCGTCTTGTGTTTCAGCAGCTAGTGCAGCGTAAAACAGTTTTTTATTCGCCCATGAATTATTTCCTATCATTGAATTTTCCCTTTGTGGGAGGAGGACAAGATTTCCGATTGTATCGCGGGTATAAGGATTTTGATAAATTTTTGGATCCCATCCATCACCACTGCCAGATATAGATTGAGGAGCAACGTGTTCAACTGTACCATATTGTTGACCACACCACTTTTCAAAACTAAGGAGATTGATTTCATCGGCGGGAATTATGCCTTCGCGGCTAATAAGGCCAGCTTTGTTTGGTCTAGCATTATGTGAAGCGGCAAAAAGTAGAAAACGACACAAAGGCCTCGAGCGCTTTGCTAAGTCCACTTCACGCGCTTGATTGATCCAAGTTTTCTTGTCTTTCACTTCAAGTCGAATTTCCAGATGTTCTCGTAAATTTGCCTTTAATTCTTCAACACTAGGGAGAGAATTAGTGTGATTTAAACCTACACAAAATGGTTTTTTCTTATCTTGGGAATCTGCATTAATAATTTTTCTAAAGTCACCATCAATTCCTCCAGTGCCTCCAGTTACCGATCTCCTTAAAACCAGAAAAGCTGTTACAGCTTTTACCGAATCAACAAAGGAATCGGTGTCGTTTTCTCGATATTCCACCCAGTATCTCGCCAAAATAGGTAGAGCCATACTAGTTTTCATATCCAATATGAATCTAAAGCAAAGCTTTAATATGTCATCTCTCTTAATATCTCCGGTACTGAGGTTAGGTATGCTTTCTATGTTCCAATGCCTATACCGGAACTCTGCTATTTCTGCTAACGATTCTACGATTTTGCGTTTGGTTTGTTTTTGCTTACTTTTATCAAATGCATTTCGCAAATATGCGCGCTGAGAAGCAAGATCACGCGAAAGTTTGTAGCCATCTAGATACAATGCAAATGTAATAAGTAGATCTTTCGTAGCATTCTGTCGCTTTTCTGTTTCCTTGTATACAGCATTTAAATATTTTTCAATCCTATCGAAATATTGTTCAGATTCAGAATTATGATAACGGGCAATTTTGTCTTCAAAGCTAATTACGCGCGGTTTAAAGGTTTCAAGAGCAGTAAGTGGTTCACCTGTTGTATTAAGTGCATCAAAAATATCAAAGGCGGAATCCTCGTCCTTTGTCTCAACCCGCGTAAGGATAACGCACCTCATCAAGTAATGAGAAAATAGCAAAAGCCTGATTAGACCACTAGAAGCAGAATTTTGGGAAATATGGCTAATTGCACGATTTTGGTCTTCTTCTTCTCCAAGCACTGTAAGCTTTTCAAATAGATTACGTAACCCCGCTCTTTCAAAACTTTCATGTTGAACTTGCTCATATTCTAGTTCTTCTTTTGTAGTTTCACTTGGTGTTTTTTTGTCTTCATATATTCTGCTGACTTGCTCCTTTATGTATTTATAATTTTGAAAATAAAGCCTTTCCTCCGTATCACTTTCCTTTTTTGGCTTGGGGTCAAAAGAAGCCATTCCTCCTTTATAAAAATTGGCGAAATTCATGAGGAAGTTTGCCGTTATAGAAAAGTATTCTGCCTCTTTTGGGGTAGGAGCTCGGTTGTCTTCTCCGCGAACTATGCGTGGAAATAGCGATGTTGTAACGCGTCCAGGGAGTTGGCCAATTACACATGAAAATAATGTTTCACAGACATGATTAACTTCCTTTTCTATCCACATGGATACTTCTGGTTTGAGATGGCTCCTGTCTTCGCAGTGAAGAAGCAGTTCTTGAATCAAGCTACAACAAATGAGTATAAGAGTTGTTAACCTTTGTTGTCCATCAACAATAGAAAGTGATGTTCCATCAAATGAATTCTCAGATTGCTCGGAGACGAGGATCATAGTTGCTAAGAAAGTGTATTTATATTCATCTTTGTTTTTGGATTCAGAAAGATAATAAAATCCGTTCAGGCAATCTTCTAAAAGCCTTTTAATCTTTTCTTGACTCCAATTGTATGTACGCTGATATTCGGGCACGCGAAAACCTACTCTTGCGCTGTGGCTGTTCATAGTTTCCCAAAAATTATCAGTTTTTGCCGGAAAAAGTTCTCTTATTGGTCGCATTAATTAACTTCCTTCTAATGTTGATTTTTGTTCCTTGAAAACTTCCAGAGAAGTTTTCACTGGTTTGCTATGTACGACTCTCATGGCTGTTAATAAGATGCAGGATATCGAGCACCTGATCATCAGTATCTTTCACGTTATATTTGGTTTTATCTCGTTCTTCAATATTCATCGGTAAAAATATCTTTCCGTATCATATACATGATTAGAAAAAAGTTTAAAAAAACTTTATGCATTCTCTTCAGCAAAACCAATCTGAAAGCCTTTCCCTTCTTCCCCCCGCGCAACCGTCTCGTAATCGCACCCAATAGCCTTAGCAAGAGCCCCCAGGCGGCGACCGACGGTTTCCGGGTGAGGAATCTGGTCAGGCATATGCAAGGTAAGCTTCTCTCTGGTCCTCTCAAGCCTGGTGCTCTCAAGAATCCGCGTCACTCCCCCGGAAACTGTGTAGGCAAGGCGAAGTGCAAGTCCCGTGACCCTGGCTTCCTCAATATCGTCTCCGGAAAGAAAATCTGAAACTTCCCAGCGTCGGACCAGGTTTCCAATCGCCGCGTGCCTTGAGGCGACCGAAAAAGCCACCCTTACCCTTTCAGGGTGCGTAATTCCCACAAAGGGCATCCGCAGTATCCTCAAAAACACCTGCTCCGCCCGGTACTCGGGATGCTCGGAAATTCCTATGTCCGAGAGATGACATGCGACAAGCCTGAGTCTTGAGTCTCCAACATATTCATCTGGAATCGCCGCCTCCATCCATCTGCAGAAAGTCTTGCCGTCCTCAACGGATCTTCCCATCTTAAGTGCGATCTCCTCGCACATGACAACCAGAGGGTCGAGAGAACGCTGCTCCGGGGAAAGATCGTCGTATATGCATCCCTCCCGAAGCCCGTACGTGCAGAACGTAAGGTTGTCAACGTCCGTTTTTTTCAGAAGACTCTTCATAAGCGCGGCGGCGTAAGGAGCGGACTCCACCCTGTTTCGCCCCAGGATCCAGAGATCCTGAAGCGAACCCGAAGACATCTCGGATATCTCCCGGGCCATCTCAACCGCCCTGAATCTGGAAAGACTGTAGCCGTGGACTATGCGAAGCGGGTAATCCTCAGACTCCATGTGTTTTTTAGCAAGAGCTCTCCACGAACCCCCGACGGCGTAGAAGGTCTTCTTTTTCGCGTTCTCAAGCCAGGGAAGTTCGTCAAGCAGGGGAGCGATCAGTCTCTTGCGGGCCTTCGCGGGACTTAGACCGCTTTCAAGAAGCGGTATCGTGCCAAGCGGCAACGTGGCGTGGTTCCCTATTTCCCCCTCGCAAACCTCTATCAGCTCAAGGCTTCCGCCGCCTATGTCTCCCACTATGCCGTCAGCTTCAGGGATAGCGCACAGGGTTCCGAGCGCGGAAAGCGTTGCCTCCTCCATGCCGGAGAGCACCCGAAGCGAAATCCCGCATTGCTGCTCAACCGCCTCTTTGAAGTCGGGACCGTTTACGGCGTTTCTTACCGCAGCGGTGGCAACTGCCTTTATTCCGGAAACCCTCATTGAGCGCGCGATATCGACAAAGCGGCTTACGGTCCGCAGGGCGAGATCCATGCTCTTGGGCGACATCATGCCCCGAGAGTCCATTCCACGCCCCAGGCCGCAGGCGACTTTCTCATCAAGTATCGGAAGCGGGGCACGCCTCGGACCCTTGTAAATCACAAGACGGATGGAGTTCGACCCTACGTCTATTACGGCCGCAGTTCCGATCTTGCCGAAGGGCGCGTCGGAGGAAGAAATTTCTGTCATAGATTTATTCCTGCACAAACTCAGCCGGCATTAGCGGCCGGGATTTGGCAAGCGCCTTGCCTCTTCCTGAAAGACTGGGGTTGGTCATGAAGTACTTGTGAGCCGAGAATCTGTCCGTATCGCTTTTAAGCTTTTGGAAAGAGCCGTCCGGCTGCATCTCCCAGCTGCTCTCAACGTCGTTTAAGTTAGCCACCATCACCTGCTCGACAAGCTGTTTTTTCACAGTGGCGTTTTCGATCGGAACAAGCGACTCCACCCTGCGGTCAAGATTTCGGGGCATCCAGTCGGCAGACGAGATGAAAACCTTGCAGGCATTGGAGGGAAGCCCCTCCCCGGCACCGAAGCAGATGACCCTGCTGTGCTCAAGGAAACGTCCCACGATGCTCTTTACCCTGATGTTCTCAGAAAGCCCCGGCACTCCGGGCCTCAGGCAGCATATTCCCCGAACGAAAAGCTCGATCCGCACCCCCGCGCAGCTTGCCGCGTAAAGCGCGTCTATTATCTTGCTGTCCACAAGGGAATTCATCTTGGCCCATATGACCGCGGGGCGTCCGGCCTTCGCATGATTAACCTCGTCCCTTATGAGCTCAAGCACCTTCGGGCGCATCGTGACGGGAGAGAAGAATATCCTCTCCATCTTCTTCGGAGTGGCGTAGCCGGTCATGTAGTTAAAAAGCTTGGCGGCGTCGCGTCCCAGCGCCTCGTCGGCGGTGAAGTAGCTGAGATCCGTGTATATCTTTGCGTTTACCGGGTGATAGTTGCCGGTTCCGAAGTGGGCGTAGGTGCGGATGTCGGAACCTTCCCTCCTTACCACAAGAGACACCTTGGCGTGGGTTTTAAGATCGATGAATCCGAACACGACCTGAACTCCCGCGTCCTCAAGGTCGTGCGCCCAGCGGATGTTGGCCTCCTCATCGAAACGGGCCTTAAGCTCCACCATGGCAGTTACGGATTTCCCGGCTTCGGCGGCCTCTATGAGCCTTTTCACTATCGGAGAGTCTTCCGAGGTGCGGTAAAGCGTCTGCTTGATCGCGACGACCGCCGGATCGGCGGCGGCCTGCTTCAGGAACTCAACGACGACATCGAAACTCTCGTAGGGGTGGTGAACGACGAAGTCTTTCTGCTGTATGGCGGCGATCACGTCACCTCCGAACTCCCTCACCCTCTCGGGGTAGCGGATGTTCATGCGCTTGTAAAGAAGGTCGCTTCGCTCATCGAGTATTACCTGTTTCACGCTCTCAAGCCCGAGCATCCCCTTGATCCTGAAGAAATGCGCGTTGCGGGCCTCAAGCTTCTCCATTATGAAATCAACGATCGTATCCGGCATGTCCGCGTTTACGTCAACCCTGATCACAGACCCTCCCCTTCGAATGGACTTAAGTGCCGTTTCGAACGTCTCGACCAGGTCTTCCGCGTCCTCGTCTATCTCCAGAAGGCTGTCGCGGGTGACTTCGAAGATTCCGCTGTCCTCCACCTCAAAACCCGGAAAAAGGGATTTCATGTTGTGCTCGATAACCTTCTCGATCGGGACAAGCTGGATTTTCTTTTCTCCCGGAACCCTTATGAAGCGCTCCACCTGGGAAGGCAACAGTATGAGACCCTTCATGCGCTTTCCGTCCTCGGCGCGGCTTAGCTGCACGGCGCACACAAGGCTTCCGCTCTGTATGAAGGGAAACGGATGCGCCGGGTCTATGGCAAGCGGGGTAAGCACCGGAAAAAGCTTTTTCGAGAACCACTCGGAAAGCCACCTGGCGCCCGAGCGGTCGAGTTTCTCGGGAGTCACAATCTTGATCCCCGCCTTCTTGCAGAGAGAAAACAGTTCCTTTTCGCACTCGTACTGGTTGTCAAGCAGAAAGCGGACCTTCTCCCCTATGGCTTCTAGTTGCTGAGAAGGCGTAAGGCCGTCTTTGCTGCGGTCGGTAACTCCTTCCATAACCTGTCCCGCGAGACCCGCCACCCTGACCATGTAGAACTCGTCAAGGTTGCTCGCAGAGATCGAGAGAAAGCGCACCCTCTCAAGCAGCGGAACCTTTTTGTTTGCCGCCGTCTCAAGAACCCGCAGGTTAAAGTCAAGCCAGGAAAGCTCCCTGTTAAGATACTTCTCCTTCCTGGAAAAACCGGCAGGACCCCTCTTGCTGGCGATGTCCGTTATAGAAGAAGCCATCTGCAACCTCCCGAGGTAATAACATGCTGCGTCCTAACACCCACAATCCGTGAGTTTACATAATTACCAGGCGTGTGAAAAGCCGGACTCACCGCTCTGTCTCCCAAAACGGGGCAATCCGCACGAGGCGTCTCCACTGCGGCTGCGCCGTGCGAAGGCACTTTCTAACCCGGGCCTGCGACCACTCCTGCGCTAGGCGGACCACCGAAGGATCGAGCCTCTCGGGCTTGACCGCCGCGAGTATGTGCCGCGCAACTATCGCGTCGTTTGTCTTTCCGAGGCTGTCCTGGAAGCGTCCCATGAGTTTCATGAAGGGCGGAACCCCGGGACCGCTCCAGAGCGAGTTGAAGAACTGCGTTGCGTAGCGGGCCTTTTTCCCCCGCTTTCTTATTTCGTGAAGGTCCTCGTCGGGAAGACGGGAAAGGGGCCTCGTATCTTCGAGAAAATAGCGCCATGTTTTCCTGAGCACGCTTCTGGCAAAAGGCTTCACGGGCTGGCTGAAAGTTCTTGAGCCGACCTCCCTCTCCACAGACGCGATCCATCGCTCGAACTGGAGCAGAAGACGGGCGTAGCGGCGGCTCTCAAGACAGGCGGCCGCGTCCCCGACGGCACGGCGCCGCTCGGCGCGCGCGATGCGCCTAAGGCGCTCCATCGCTTCATCCTGCCCCGGCGCGGCGGAGGCTATTTTGGGAAGCGTCTCGCTTAAAAACACCTGCCAGTCGCGAGCCGGGGCCAGACGCTGCTGGAACCAGCGGAACTCCCCGTTAAAGGCTTTTCGCTTGTCATATGGAAGTATTCTCTTAAAAGCCCGAAGCGCCGCGCGCACGCGCCTCATAGCCACCCTCGTCTGGTGAACCCCCTCCGCCCTTCCCTCCAGGGTTGGAATCTCGTTTGCGAACATGTGCTCAAGCGCGCCCGAGATGATGGAATTAAACGCCTCTCCCACGCTCATCTCCTCTGTGAGAGTGACCTTCGGGGCCTTAAGCGGTCTTGGCCGAAGGGCCGGCCTTGCAAGCGCGTAGCCCCTCTGCGCCTTGGTAAGGTGGCCGAGGCGTATGTCGTAGGCCTCGCAGAGTTCAAGAGCCACGTCGAACATCCGTGCCGGGTCCCCCGAGAGCAGTTCGAACTCCGCTTCGCAGATAGGTTCAGAAACGCGTCCCCGGGGTGTTTCAGCATGAATCACCCCCTGGTCCACCGCCAGCTCGAATTCGGCGCCCTTGGTCCTGATGCGAACCGCTTCGCGCTCAAAGTCCGTGGTGAACACGGGGCCGAGACGCTTTTCGTAACGCCGGCGGGTGAGCTTGCGAGCGAGCGCGGGATCATCCACGGCGCGCAGATTCGGACAGTCGCCGTTTACCGCCACGGTCCATTCGCGGAAATTCTGAAGGCCCGCGGGGCCTCGAAACGGCGCCTTTATGGTCTGCTCCCTTCCATTTCCGTTATCGCGTACCCGAAGCGCTATTTCGGATCTTCTGAGAGCGTGGCGCGGAGTGTCGAAATAGGTGCTCACGAGATGGCGCTTTGTGCGACGCCCCCTACGAAGGGACTTAAGCCCCTTGTAACGCAGAATCCGATTCGCCACGGCGGGCGAAAGGGACAGCTTGAGCTCCATTTCCTCGTACATGACGTAAAAATTCAACCACCCATTTACCGAAAAACAGAATGTTTATTTTACTTGATTAGGACTTGGTTGTCATTTCTCTCCGCTACTGGATGAAACCGGAGGAAGATGTATAATTTAACATCGTAACCCGCAATGGCAGATTCCTTCGTTCACCTACACCTGCACTCGCAGTACTCGCTTCTTGACGGTTCGATAAAATTCGACGAGCTGATCAAAAGAGCCGAGAACCACTCCATGCCCGCCGTCGCAGTAACCGACCACGGAAACCTCTTCGGCGCGTACGAGTTTTTCGAAAAAGCAAAGGCCCGCGGCGTAAAGCCCATAATAGGCTGCGAACTCTACGTGACTCCCACACTTAAGCTTGAAAAACCTTCCGACGGAAAAAACTACCACCTGACCGTGCTCTGCATGAACGAGCAGGGATACAGGAACCTCTCGAGGCTCGTTACGAGAGGTTACTTCGAGGGGTTTTACCGCCGCCCGCGGGTTGATCACGAGATGCTGTCTCAGCACAACGAGGGGCTCATAGTCCTCTCCGGGTGCATGAGCAGCGAACTCTCCCAGGCCATTTTCAAAAAGGATCTGAAGGAACAGGCAAGAATCGCTTCGATATACAAGGAGATATTCGGGGACCGCTACTATCTTGAAGTGCAGGCAATCGGCCTTGAAGAGCAGCGCAGGATAAACAGGGGGCTCAGGAGAATCGGCGAAAAACTCGGCATAAAGCTCGCGGCGACCAACGACTGCCATTTTCTCACTAAGGAAGATTACAAGTCGCACGACGCGCTTCTGTGCATCCAGACCGGAAGCATGGTGGCCGACCAAAAGAGAATGAGATTCCAAAGCGACGACTTCTTTGTGAAGACAAGGGAGGAGATGGCCAGGGACATGGAGGGGTTCGAGGAAGCGCTCGAGGAAGCGGTGAAAATCTCCGAGCGCTGCGACTTCGAGTTCAAAAACGACGGGTACAGGTTCCCGGAATACGTTCCTCCCGAGGGAAAGTCGCTTGACGAATTCATGCGCGAAATCTCAAGCAGAAATCTCGAGGAGATGCTCCGGGAAAACGAAATACCCCAAGAGTCTCACGAAACCTACCGCGAGCGGCTCCGCTCGGAACTCGACACCATCTGCAAGATGGGATTTTCCGCGTACTTCCTCGTGGTCTCCGACTTCATATTCCACGCAAAGAAAAACGATATCCCGGTTGGACCGGGGCGGGGAAGCGCCGCCGGGAGCCTGGTCGCCTACGCCCTCGGCATAACGGCCATCGACCCCATAAGGCATAACCTTATTTTCGAGAGGTTTCTTAATCCCGAGAGGATAAGCATGCCCGACATAGACGTCGATTTCTGCGGGGAGCACCGTGACGAGGTAATAAGATACGTCACGGAGAAATACGGGGCGGACAAGGTGGCCCAGATCGGCACCTTCGGAACCATGTCCTCGAAAGCCGTGATAAAGGACGTGGGAAGGGTGCTCGGGCTTCCTTACTCGGAAGTCGACCGGCTCTCGAAGATGGTCCCCTCTTTCCGGGGAAAGGTGTTCAGCATAGAGGAGGCCGTAGCAAAGGTAAAGGAGATAAGGGATCAGCTTTCCGAGAACAAGGAGCTTGCCGAAGCGGTGGAGCTTGCGAGGTCGCTTGAGAACATGGTGCGGCATTCCTCCACCCATGCGGCGGGCGTAGTGATATCGAACGAGCCGCTTGCCGACTACATACCCCTTTACAGGGGAAGCAAAAACGAGATCGTAACCCAGTTCGACATGAACTCCATAGAGAAGCTCGGCTTCGTGAAATTCGACTTCCTCGGCCTAAAGACCCTCACCATACTGGACAAGGCGGTTAAGTACGTAAGGGAAAACCAGGCAGAAAATGAAAAGGAATTCGACCTTGACAGGGTCCCCCTTGACGACCCCAAGGTCTACGCCCTGCTTCGCGAAGGCGCGACCATGGGGATATTCCAGGTTGAATCCCAGGGAATGAAGGATCTTCTGGCGAAACTGCGGCCCGCAGAATTCGAGGACATAACGGCCGCCCTGGCGCTTTACCGCCCCGGCCCTCTTGACAGCGGCATGGCGGAGGAGTTCACCCGGAGAAAAAACGGGGGCGCAGTAGATTTCCCGCATCCCGCACTTCGGGAGATACTGGGAGGGACATACGGCCTCTTCGTTTATCAGGAGCAGATAATGCAGACCGCGAGCGAGCTTGCGGGCTTCACCATGGGGGAGGCGGATCTTCTTCGAAGGGCCATGGGCAAGAAGAAATCAAGCGAAATGAAGGCACAGCGCAAAAGATTCCTGACGGGAGCGAAGAAAAAGGGCCTCGACAGCAAAAAAGCCGCCGAGCTTTTCGATACCCTTGAGAAGTTCGCCGAATACTCCTTTAACAAGAGTCACAGCGCCGCCTACGCCATGATCACCTACCAGACAGCCTACCTAAAGGCGCACTACCCGGCTGAATTCATGGCGGCCTTCTTGTCCGTGGAAGCCCACAACGTGGACAAGGTGATCTCCGGCATAACCGAGTGCAGGAAACTCGGAATCGACGTTCTGCAGCCCGACATAAACCGAAGCTGCTCCGGGTTCACGGTGTCGGAAGGAAAGGTGCTGTTCGGATTCACCGCAATCAAATACGTCGGGGACGGCCTGACCGAGGAAATAGTCAGAAGCAGGGAAAAAGACGGGGCATTCGAATCTGTCTTCGACTTCTGCGCCAGGGTGGATTCAAGAAAACTGAACAAAAAAGCGCTTGAAAGCCTGATAAGGGGGGGAGCTTTCGACTCCCTCGAACCCAACAGGGCGAAGCTTTTCGCTTCCCGGGAGCCCCTTCTGGGCTACAATGCGATGAAGCATCACGCGCCGGCAAACGGCCAAGGAATGCTGTTTGACCTTCCGAGTTCCGTGGCCGCCCCGACGCTTGAGGACACCGAGCGGTGGGATGACCGCACCAGGCTTGAGAATGAGCTTGACGTGCTCGGGTTTTTCATATCGTCTCACCCGCTTCGAAAGTATTCTTCCGAGCTTGAAAAACACAGCCGCCTTCACGACACCGAATCCATAAAGCAGGCAAGAGACGGCTCCGAGGTAAGAATCGCCGGGGTGGTGAGATCGTTCGAAACCAAAAACACCCGCAGGGGAACCGGTCTCATCGGCTACTTCACCCTGGAGGATCTGAACGGTTTCGTGGAGGCGATAGTGTTCAACGACACCCTGCGCACGTCCAGTTCCCTTCTGGAACAGAAGATCGAGCCCGTAATAGTAAAGGGCAAGGTCGAGATCTCGGACGACAAGATACGTCTTCTCGCAAGCGGCATCTCCTCGCTCAGGGAAACCAGGACGAACTCCGCGGTCTGCATAAGCATCGCCCGCAAATCGGCAAACGAACAGAACATACTCAGCCTGAGGGAAATTCTCGAGAAATTCCCTGGAGACTCGACCGTTATAATCGACTTGAAGACCGATTGCTCAGAGGCGGTCTTGAGGGTCGGAAACTGCAAGGTCGACTTCGGGGACGAGCTGATAGAAAACGTCGAGGGGCTGCTCGGGGAAGGCGCAGTGACCCTCAGGGAAAGCTCATTCGCCTAGAAGCTCTATAAGCGCTTTTAACTCCTCGGGGTCCTTCGTGATAACGAACACCTCCTGTACCGAAGTGCCGCTTCTCGCTATGAGCTTGGCCCCGCTTAGGGTGCTGTACTTGTAGCTCACCGCCAGGTTCTCCCCCGTGGCGCGGCCGACCTTTATCTCCCCGGGGATGATTCCCGTCACGTGGTCAAGGTCTGAGATGTTGTCCTCAAGAAAACGCCTCAGTCCCTTTATTATTGAATGTTCGGTTTTTATCTTGTTTTTTCTGTATTTCATCATTCCTCGGAGAAATATTATACTTTTTTATAGGACCATGGGGTAATACGCACTCGGGCGCAGGAATTTCTCGGGTTGCCCGGTTCTCCGTTAATATAATTCGTAACGAGACGCAGAGGATGCCGCGAGATGAGGAAAATAAAGGACCTTCGCTTTGAGAACGCCTACGCGGAACTGCCACACGAGTTCTACCAGAAAAAAGATCCTGTTCCGTTTGAGAGCCCCCATATGGTGGCGTTTAACGAAACCCTGGCGGCGGAACTTGGAATAGACCCGGACGAAAAACGAAACCCCCTTCTTGCCGAGTACCTCTGCGGGAAAAGGCCTCTTGCGGGCGCAGACTCTCTGGCTATGTACTACGCCGGGTGGCAGTTCGGGGTCTATAACCCGCACCTTGGAGACGGAAGGGCGCTTCTGCTCGGGCAGATAATCGACGAGCGCGACCGGAGATGGGATCTTCACCTCAAGGGATGCGGAGCGACCAGATTCTCAAGGGGCTTTGACGGAAGGGCCACGCTCAAGTCCTCCATAAGGGAGTACCTGGGAAGCGAGGCTCTCCACCATCTGGGAATTCCGTCCACGAGGGCTCTCTGCGTGGTGGGAAGCACGGAGAAAATCGAGAGGGAAACCCGAGAACCCGCCGCGATGATGCTCCGGGTCGCGGAGACCCACGTGCGTTTCGGTTCGTTCGAAGGTTTTTACTACCGGGGCGAAGAAGACAGCATCCGGACACTTGCCAATTACGTAATCGCCCGTCACTACCCCGAGATTTCGAGCGGAACGAAGGAAAGCTACGGGCTTTTTCTGCTCGCAACGGCAGAAAAAACGGCAATCACCGTCGCCAAGTGGCAGGCTTTCGGGTTTACCCACGGAGTAATGAACACCGACAACATGTCCATAACGGGTCTCACCCTTGATTACGGACCGTACGGATTTCTGGAGACGTTCGACAGGGATTACGTCTCTAACCACTCGGATCACTTCGGCAGGTACAGCTACGGAAACCAGTCCACGATCGCGCGTTGGAACCTTGAAAAATTCGCAAGATGCCTGGAAGTCCTGGTGGACAAAGAGCAGACCGCCCGCGCAATTGAGACCTACAACAAGACGTTTTCTGAGACTTACAGAGATCTGATGCTGCGCAAGTTCGGCTTTGAGAAGGAAAAAAAAGAATCCCTTCGGTTTATTGAAAAAACCCTCGGGACGCTGGCCGAATCCGGAACGGACTACCATATCTTTCTTAGAAACATCTCTGACGTAAGCCGCGACGGTTCTTTTGAAGGAAATCCCTGGCTTGCGGAACTCTGCGCGGCCTCGGAGGAGTGGCGGCAGTGGATCTCAGAGTACGCCGGGGAGCTTCGGGAAAATTCGCTCCCTGACCGCGAAAGAAAGAAGCTGATGGATTCCGTCAATCCGAGGTATGTTTTGAGAAACCACATAATGGAGACCGCGATAAGGGAAGCCCTTGAGCGGGAGGACTACTCGGAGATAGAAAAAGTAAGGAGGATATTCGAGAATCCCTTCTCGGAGCAGCCGGAGCATGAAAGCTACTCGGGCGCCTCTCCCGAGTGGGCCAAGAGCCTGGTTGTGAGCTGTCTTTCCTAGCCGGCAAGAAAGCTCGCGAGGATTTTTTTCACGCCGGAACCGAAAAAATCAACCGTAGCCACCGCCTTGTCTCCTTTCCCCTCAATCCGTTTAACGACCCCGGGACCAAAAGTCGGATGGGCAACCCTCTGTCCGGGTCTTAAGTTCCGATCGGCATCTTCTGATTCATATACGTTCTCTTCAGAAGGCGAGTTGGAATAACTACCGGAATCCCGGTCGGAGAGTTCTCTCTTTCGGGATTCGTAGATGACATGCTCGGGCGGAAGATTATCTAGGAAACCAGACCTTCGGGCATAGTACGTCCCGCCCGAAACAGTCCCTAAAGAAGCGTAACTCAGGCAGAGCAGTCGCTTGGCGCGGGTAACCGCGACATAGAAAAGCCTTCTCTCCTCCTCGAGGCCCCCAATGGTCTCCGCAGACCTTTTGTGCGGAAGAAGGTCCTCGTTTACTCCGACCACGAAGACTGCGGGGAACTCAAGCCCCTTGGCAGCGTGAATCGTCATGAGGGAGACCTTCTCCTCTCCGGAGTCCCCCCTGTCTTCATCTGTCGCAAGCAAAACAAGATCGAGAAAATCAGAAAGAGTGATATCGTCCCACCCCTCGGCCGCATTTAAAAGCTCCCTTACGTTCTCCGCCCTCTGGTGGTCATCCCCCAGGTAATCAAGATAGGCAGTGCGCTCAAGAAGAGCCTTAATCACGCGCGCCACCGGCTGACTCTCCGCCGCCGAGCCAAGTTCCCTTATGATGTCGAGGAAACCAGATAGCGCACGCAGAGCCTGTGGAGGCAGAAGATCTTGTTTCTGGCAGTACTCAGCCGCTTCAAAGAGGGCGAATCCACCGGCTTGAGATGCTTCACGAAGCTTCCGAAGCGTGACCCCTCCTATCTTTCTCGGAGGGACATTCACTATTCTCAGGAAGCTGACGTCGTCCCTCGGGTTCTGAACCAGCCGCAGGTAGGCAATCACATCCTTTATCTCGGCCCTCTGGTAAAACCCGACTCCCGACACTATCCTGTAGGGGATTCTCGCGGCCCTGAGTCCCTCCTCGATCACCCTCGACTGAAAGTTGGCCCTGTAAAAAACCGCCATATCGCTCCACTTGAAGTCTCCGGATTCGACCAGACCCGAAATCCGCTCCGCGACAAAGCGGGCCTCGTCGGCATTGTCTAGGGCCTTGAATACAAGGGCTTTTTCTCCCTCGGGATTTTCAGTCCAGAGGGTCTTCTCCCTTCTCCCCACATTCTCCCTTATAACAGAGTTCGCAATGCCGAGTATGTTAGGTGTCGAACGGTAATTGCGCTCAAGCTTAACGACCCTCGCCCCCGGAAAATCCTTCTCGAAATTCAGAATATTGTTTATGTCGGCTCCCCTCCACCCGTAAATGGACTGGCCGTCATCTCCCACGACGAAAAGATTCAGGCGGCGTTGCGAGAGGGTCTTCGCGAAGCGGTACTGGGAAACGTTCGTGTCCTGGTACTCGTCTACGAGCACGTGAGAGAACCTGTTTTGGTAGCGGTCGCGAACCCCCTGGTTTTCAGAAAAAAGCCTGTTTGCAAAAAGAAGAAGGTCGTTAAACGTCACTGCGTTTCGCTTCACAAGTTCCTTTTTGTATAAATCATAAAGATCGCTAAGCCTGCGTCCGTAAAAATCGTCCTTGAAAGACACATCTCCCCGGTTCTCAAGGGCGTCAAATTCGGAAATCACCCCCTTGGGCGAAAAAAGGCTCTCCCCGTAGTCAAGTTCCTTCAAACAGCTTTTTAAAAGACTGAGCTGATCGTCCCGGTCGTAGACAACGAAATCCTTCGTGTAGCCCTCAAGAAAATCCGCCTCCATTTTGAGAATCCGAAGGCAGATCGAATGGAAGGTGCCGATCCATATACCGCTTGCCAGCTCACCCCCCAGATCCCTCGCTCTTTTTTTCATCTCCGCCGCAGCCTTGTTTGTGAAGGTCACGGCCAGAATCTCTCCGGGAGGAACGCAGAGGTCGTTTAGGAGGTAGGCGATCCGGTGGGCTATGACCCTGGTTTTTCCCGACCCCGGGCCTGCAAGCACAAGCAGCGGACCTTCTCCGTGGCTTACGGCCTCAATCTGGGAAGGGTTAAGTCCTTTAAGAGAGTTTTTCGGCACGGGTTCTTCAACCGTTTTTTCTGGCTGGGGCGGGAGGACTCGAACCCCCACTACCGGGACCAAAACCCGGTGTCCTGCCGTTAGACGACGCCCCAGTCGGGAAGAATCCTTATGTTACCACATTCGCGCGACTGTTAAAGAGAAAACCCAAACCGCGGGCATGGGCTAGGATCAGATGGGTCGAGTCGCTGATATTCAACACGGATCAGCCAGAAATGAATCGTTAAACGGCAACTTGGCGATAACCTGACTGCTGCCGCCGGAAAAAAACTTACTGGGAGTTGGAAGCGTCCTCGCAAGTGACGCCAGCGTATTCCCAGGAAGTGCAGTCATGCTCCCCGGGTTCTGAATATGCACACTCAAGCAGCACTTCTTCCGTACCGTCGCATTCCACGTCATCAAGCAGGAAAAGCAGCGAGGGCTGTCCTATCCAGATTATATTCGTTTCCGCGGTGCCTCCGGATAAACCCAGCTGGCCGCACGCAACCGTCGCGTCATCGTCATCCCAGAGGTCATCGCATATCCCCTTCCATCGCTTGGTCTGATCATCAAATATCTGAAGCAGGCCCGAGCTGGAATCCGACACATCACCGGTTTCAAGGCTGGTAGTGGAAATCAATCGAAGGCTGCCGTCGGGAAGATCGGGATAAACCGGTCCTACATCGAAACTTTCGACCTGCTCCGAACTGCCCGCGTCATCGGTGAATCTGATCCTTACCTTGACCCAGTTCTCCTCATCCTCAGACTGGAAAACATAGGCGGAATTCGTTGCGCCCGGAATTTCGGTTTCGTTGTAGGCAAGATCGGACCTGATCCACTGATAGGAAAACGAGCTCTCCTCCGTAGGCTTACCGTCTGCGTCAGTGATTCCTGAGTGATCAGCGGTGACCGTAACTCCCGTTTTGGTCTCAGTGCCCCTGATCGCTATATGGCCGACGGCATCATCATTCGAGGTTGCGGCTTCGCAGCTGACGCCGAAAGCTTCGCTGTCGCCGCAGTTGTTCTCCCCGCGCACCGAATGCTTGCACTTGTCCTCGCCAAGAACCCTGGCCTCAGAACCCGAGCACTCAAGATCGTCAAGCAGATAATACGCCGACGGGTCCTCCGTGGCGCTTGCGGGCACCGCAAGCCCGGTAAGCGGAGTCCCTCCCGAGAAACCCAGCTGGCGACAGGCGACCTCTGCCTCCTGTCTGCCGATTACCCTGATATTGCTGTCCTCTTGTGTTCCCAGAGTCCCGAGTCCGTCATCGCATATGCCCTTCCATTCTCCGGTGCCGTTACCATCCGGATCGTCGAATATTTCAAGCCTGCCCGAGGGCGCGGCAGTAATAACAAGGCTCACCACCGTGCCTGTAGTGGTATCCACCAATCTGAGGTCGCCGTCCACATTGGGTTCCTGGGTGTTAACCTCAGCAGGCGCTCCCATAAGCAGAAGCCCGAGCAGAAGCCCCGCAGTTACAAGGAAAACACGGGGTATACTCAAGGCCTTAGCGACTCCGTTTCCAATGCGTACCAAAGAACACCCCTTGCACCCAAGGCGAGTCCTCAGTTTTCCCAAACGCGTTGTTTTCATCTTCAAGATTGTCTTAAGTCAGGGCAGTTTTCCGGTTCCGACCGGTCTTCTTTTCGTCCTTAGTCATTCTACTTCTACCGCTTGGTTTTTGCAAGCAGAGCAGATGTTTAGAAAATGCAGAACAGCTAGGCATAACAAAGGGCCGCAATCGGGAACACGGAGTTGTCAGAGACCAAGTCAGTCTAAAGGGCTCAGTCCGCAAGAAAATGCCAGCCGTTTATGCCCCGGGCCAGGAAAACATCGAATTCGGAAGAGGTTCCCAGGTACTCGTAGACTTCCTCCGCTTCATGCTGTTCCCTGAAAACGGAAAAAACCGATGACCCGCTTCCCGAGACAAGCACGAAACGCGCCCCAAGCGATCGGAAGATATCCTTTAGGGAAAGAATTTCGGGGCACACCCTGAACACCGCCGCCTCAAGGCTGTTCTCAAGGGGAAAATCCCCTCTGCGGAACCGCTCCGCAAGAGAACCGGGATCGACTTTTCCGGGCGGGCGCTCCGGGCGCTCCCAGCTTTCGTAGACTTCCCGGGTCGAGAGGCTTTTTCGGGGAAAAAGGATAACGTAGTGAAAAAGCGGGAAATCAGAGAGCACTCCCACCCTCTCTCCCGCTCCCTCGATAAACGAAGAGGTGGATCTTACAAAGAACGGAACGTCGGCTCCGAGAGATGCGGCCATCCGGAGCAGGTCCCGGTCGCTAAATTTCCTGAGAACCCTGTTGAGGCCCACTAAAACCGCCGCGGCGTTTGAGCTTCCTCCTCCGAGGCCGGCACCAAGGGGAATATTCTTTTTTATTGCTATGGAGACCTTTTTTCGAATCCCGGCTTCCTCAAGATAAAGGCGGGAGGCGACCACGGCAAGATTGTCTTTTCCGGAGGGCATCTCCCTGCCCGAGCATGAAAGACTTGACCCCTCTCCCGATTCTACCGAAAGGTTTATCTCGTCAAAGAGGCTTACGGGCTGCAGGATGGACTGGAGTTCATGATAGCCGTCGGGGCGCTTTCGGAGAACCCTGAGAAACAGATTTACCTTGGCAGGGGAGAGAAGTTTAACAAAACTCATTTTCGCGCCACATCCGGCTCGAAATTCATCGCAAGCCTCACGCTTCTAAGTGGAAGCACCAGTCTTTTCAGCTTCTCTGTTTTCTCATCAAAGCTGAGAAGAAGCCTGAACACTATGTATTTCCCCTCCGGGGTTCTCTCTCGAAGCCTGTACTTGTAGACCAAAACACCGCCGCCTTCCTCGTTTAACTTTGTGTACGGGAGACCGAGAATCTCTATCACTTCTGAGAAGTTCGGGATTTCCTTGGGTTCAAGGGACTTCACGGCCGCGGTGCTTGTCTTCTCAAGCTTTTTCACTTCGGCGCCGCCCACCGAGCCCATAACCTTCCCGAGAACTTCCTTGTTTATATACTTGGTGAAACGCTCGGGAAAGACAATCTCGCAGAGCTTTCCCTGACAAAGCTTCATCCCCATGTCCAGATCGAAATTTCCCTTTTCGCTCTTTCTGCCCGGGTACTTTTTCACCAGGCGATATACCCAAAGCTCGGTGTCTGCGGCGACACGGGTCTTTACGGGCGGCGAGTAGACCATGAGCCACTCGACGTCTTCTGAGAGCAGTACGGGGTTTTTGAAGGTGAGGCGGAGACCGTCGTGGTCACTCACGCTGAAATTCTCGCTGAAATCCCCGAGATGGCCTTTTACCTCAAGGAACCTGAAGAGCCGGCATCCCCCCACTCCCAGACACAGGACAAGCAGAAAAGATATGAGAATTCTTCTTCGCGAAAGCGGCTTTCCCATCGGCAATTCGGCATTTCTCCCCTGATATATTATTATACCGTACAGATAACCGAGATTTATCTCCAAGGACTTCAGATGTTCGCAAGACTGATAATTCTGTTCACCGTGGTTCCGCTCGTTGAGCTCGCGCTGCTCATAAAGCTCGGGAACTTAATAGGACTCTGGCCGACCATATTCATAGTCATAGGGACGGGGGTGCTGGGAGCGGCACTTGCCAGAAGTCAGGGAACGCAGGTTATAAGCGCGATAAGGGCGGAGGTCGCCGAAGGCAGGCCGCCCACAGAAAGCCTCTTAAACGGTCTTCTGGTGCTCGTGGGAGGGGTTGTGCTTCTCACACCCGGGCTGCTTACCGATCTTCTTGGCTTCTCCCTTCTTATTCCCTTTACCAGGAACTGGTTCAAGAAAAAACTTCAAGGCAGACTGAGGAAATACGCGGAGAGGAACTCAGGCTCCGCAACCATAATAATACGCTGAAGACCCGAAAGCCTGCTCACGGCTGAAACGGTTCGTGGCTTATCTTGTGTATTATCGGCATGGAAAAACTTACTGACTCCATGAGCTTCTGTCCGTACTGAATCACCCACTCCTCGGGAGCCAGGGAGTAGAAATCCGCAAGCGTCATCCACTCACCTCCCTTCATTATCTCCCCGTAATCCACGCTTACAAGAAAAGCGGTCATGTCTCCGCCATCCATGGCGTTGAGCACAGAGCACTCCACGTAGGAATGTATTCCCTCTAAGACGGGACAGCCGTTTCTGCCCTCGAAATGGTCTATGCCGATAAACTTTTTCTTGTCCCTGCCCGAATAAAAACCGAAGTTCCGCACTAGGGCGATCTGGTCCCTTTTGAGAAGATGAACCACGAGATTCCTGCTTTTCATTATGAATCCGTGAGTGTGATTTCCCTTCCATATCCCCATAAGGAGCCTGGGCACGGTGTGGACTATGGAAGATGTGACGAGCGTCACAGCCACCTGCCCGTTTATCTCGTCCTCCTGCCTGCTGGTTATGATCACCACAGGGCAGTTATGCCAGAAAACCCCGGTAACTGAAGGCGCATCATTCACTGAAAAACTCCTTTTTATATCCCGGGCCAAAAATGCCGCGGGAGAATTGAAAAAATATCCCCCGTGTGCTATAGTAACCCCGTCTTTCAAGTTTACCCGCTACAATGCGGCAGCGCCTTTTAAACGAACTGAATTCCTGATTATGAGAAAAATAATCCCGGCGGTCGCCTTTCTTTTCCTGCTCGTTGGTGTCCTGCACATCTCGGGGTGCTCGAAGAGAGTTTCCACCCCTCCTCCCCCGGCTGAAGAACCCTCGACGGATACTCAGGACAGAGTCATGGCGGTATCGGAGAGGCTTGAGGAAGCCCGAGCGGAGGGCGCCGAGGACACTTGGGAGTACGAAGAGGCGCAAAAGCTTTTCGAGATGGCCCAGGACCTTATAGACGAAGGGAATCTTGAAGAAGCTGAGAAGATCCTTTCTCAAGCGGAACTGAAGGCCACGCAGGCAATCGGCGCCGCCCGGGAAGGCGCCTTCATGGAGGGCTTTGACGAAGAGGCCCAGGAAATACGGAAATCCCTGCTCAGCGACGCCTTCTCCAAAGAAAACCTTATAAACCTTCCCACCTCGGACGTGTTCTTTCAGTTCGACAGCGCGGAGATGTCGGAAGAGGCAATGGAGATAATCGACGGCAACATAAGCATCTTCGAAAAAAACAAAGACAGAATCAAATTCATTCTCGTCTTCGGTTTCTGCGACATCCGCGGGACCGAGGAATACAACCTCTCCCTTGGAAAGAAAAGAGCGGATGAGATCAAAAAGTACATGATCGGAAAAGGGATGTCTCCCGACATGCTGCACTCAATCAGCAAGGGAGAGACGGAAATATGGCAGGAGGGATCATCGGAGGAAGCGTACAGCCGCAACAGGCGAGGACACTTCATGGCCCTCTCTGACAATAATTCCTTAGAGAACCAATGAGAAAAAAATATCTGGCCGTCGCCGCAATATCGTTTTGCTCCATGTTCATGTACGGGTGCGTAGCATCGGAAGGGGACCTGGATTTTCTTTACTCGAGGCAAAGGGAAGCTGAGACAAACATCAAGAAGATACAGAAGGATATCGACTGGCTGAAGACGGAAGTAAAGAAAGAAGAGAATATCGTTGGTCTTAACGAAAAGACTTTTGAACTTGAAAACAAGCTTCTGGAACTCGAGCAGATAATAGGCGAGATACATGCTCAGAGCGAAGAACGGTTCAAAAAAATAGAAGCCGGACTGTCGGCAATCGCAGAGGCAGAATCCCGGGCCGCAGTTCCGCAACCACAGACGCCGCCCGCCCCAGCTTCCAAGCAGGGTTCTGAAAGCAAAAGCGAGGAACCATCCCCCGCGGAAAAGGGTCCCAAGAAGAACTACGACCTAGGAGTAAAAGAGTTCGCCGACGGCAACTATGAGGGCGCAAGGGCGCTGCTTCGAGAGTATCTTGCCGCCGCCCCCAAAAGTGATGAGGCTCCAGACGCGATGTTCTTCATCGCAGACTCCTACTTCAAGGAAAAATTCTACGAGGAAGCCATACTCGAATACCAGAACATAATCGAAACCTGGCCCGCCAGCCCCAAAATCCCGCTTTGCCAGCTCAATCAGGGAATCGCGCTCCTGAAGATAGGGAAACCGAACGAGGCGAGTCTCTTTTTCGAATCCCTGATCGAGGCGTACCCGGACTCACCCGAAGCCGCAACGGCGAAAGAACACCTTAAGACCTTGTCCACACCGGGAGAATAAAAGCTCCGGCCGTGGTCGGCGCTGAACCGTTTTTATGAAGACCACCAACTCAGAGAAGCTTTTTCGCAGGGCGAGAAACGTTCTTGTGGGCGGGGTAAACAGTCCCGTGAGATCTTTTGCGGCCGTGGGAGGTTCGCCGCTTTTCGTATCAAGGGCAGAAGGTTCCTACGTATACGACGCTGATGGGAACAGGTTCATCGACTACGTGGCCTCATGGGGTCCGCTGATCCTGGGACACTCACACCCCTCGGTGGTAAGTGCCGTCGGGGAGAGGCTTCCCCTGGGAACGAGCTTCGGCGCCCCTTGCGAACTGGAAACGGATCTTGCCACGCTGATAGCAAGACACTTTCCCTCGATCGAGAAGGTCCGCCTCACCAATTCCGGAACCGAGGCTACCATGAGCGCCATAAGGCTTGCAAGAGCGGTCACCCAAAGGGAATACATAGTCAAGTTCGAGGGATGCTACCACGGACACTCGGATTTTCTGCTCGTGAAATCCGGTTCGGGAGCCACGACTTTCGGAAACCCAAGCAGCGCCGGGGTCCCGAAATCGTTTGTGAACAGAACGCTGCTTGCTCGGTATAACGACATAGATTCCGTCAAAAGGCTTTTCGAGAGGCACCCCAAAAAGATTGCAGGAGTGATAATCGAACCCGTGGCGGGGAACATGGGAGTGGTGATCCCGGAGAAAAACTTTCTCAAGAAATTGCGCTCTACATGCAAAAAACACGGGGCGGTTCTCATCTTCGACGAGGTCATAACGGGGTTTCGCCTCGCCAGAGGGGGCGCGCAGGAACTCTTCGGCGTAGTTCCGGACATAACATGTCTCGGGAAAATAATAGGAGGAGGGCTCCCGGTGGGGGCGTACGGGGCAAGCGCAGAAATAATGCAGATGGTTTCCCCTGAAGGTCCCATGTACCAGGCGGGAACCCTCTCGGGAAATCCGCTTGCCATGGCGGCGGGGATTGCGACAGTAAAAGAACTTAACCCGAGAACCTACAGACGCCTTGAGAGCCTGACTGCCTCTCTTGTATCTGGAATAAGGGAGATAATAGCGGAGCTTGGCATTGCCGCCACCGTAAATTCTGTCGGCTCCATGTTCACCGTGTTTTTCACCGACCAGAGGGTAACGGACTACGCAGGAGCGCTTGGATGCGATACCGCGAAGTACGCGAGATTCTTCAGAAATCTTCTCCAAAACGGGGTCATGTTCCCGCCGTCTCAGTTCGAAAGTGTATTCGTTTCGACCGCGCACACGAAAAAGCAGGTAGGCCAGACTCTTCAGGCGGTCTACGCGTCGCTTCGGGAAATCTCCCAGGGAGAGTAAAATCAGAAATCCTAACTGGCTTTTTTTCGTTGTAATCGGAATTGAGTTTGCTTTCTCCGTCATAGCGGGACTCTTTCTCGGGGACTACATCGACGGAAAACTTGACACCGCTTTCCCTTTCTTTACCCTGCTAGGTCTTGTGTGCGGAGTGATAGCGGGGCTGACCCTGCTTCTGCGGACACTTAGACTGAGACAGCAGAGAAAAAACGGAAACGATGAAGAATCTTAGTCTTGGCGTTGAGAAACTGTCCCTGGCCGTAACGGCGCTTCTTTTCGTCGTGAATATCGCCATCGGGCAAAGGGAGATTGCGGTGGCCATAGCGGTTGCGGGAGTCCTTTTTCTGCTGGATTACGTGGCCATAAGATTCGTCGTAAAGGCCCTTGCGGAAAAAAGGTATTCACTTGCGTTTTCCATGTTCATACTGGTCATGAAAATGCTCGCGTTGCTTGCGATAATAACGGTTTTACTCGTATTTGCAAAACTGAATATATATGGTTTAATGATAGGCTTAACTTCCGTGGTGATAGTAATAATAGGTAAAGGTTTGAAGGGTTAGACATGGAACATTTCAGCTGGTTTTCCCTTGCCGGTCTCATAGAATACGACCATATTCTGGGCGGAGTGCTGGTACTTCTGTTCATACTGTTTGTCGGCCTGAGGGTAACAAAGCATTACTCGAGGGAAGAATCCGTAATCCCCGAAGAGAAGCCGTCGATGAACATTTTCTTCGAACTCCTGGGGCTTGAATTCCTTTTCAACACGATTGAAAACGTTTTCGGGTCCCGCGAAAAGGCGAAGAAGTACTTCCCCCTTCTAGCCGGGTCGTTTTTCTTCATACTGTTTGCGAACCTGCTGGGAATGGTCCCGGGTTTTCTTCCGCCGACCGGAAATCTGAACACCACCGTAGCGTGCTCGCTTCTCATATTCGTCATGTACAACTACTACGGAATAAGGGAGCACGGGCTCGGCTACGTAAAGCATTTTCTGGGCCCGGTAATTTTCCTTGCGCCGCTTATGCTGATCATCGAGATTATAAGCCATCTGGTAAGGCCACTGTCGCTGTCCCTCAGGCTTTTCATGAACATAACAGGCGACCACATGGTGCTCGGGGTGTTTACCAACCTCACGCATATACTGATTCCCATGGCTTTCGTGGGGCTAGGTATTTTCGTATCTTTTTTGCAGGCTTTTATATTCACTATACTTTCGACCATATATATCGCGCTTGCCGAAGCGCATGAACACTGACATAAATTTAGGAGGTAAGAAATGAAAAGGTTGTTTTCTTTTATAGGTCTTGCGGCACTGGCTTCGTTCGGTGCTTTCGTTCCTGACGCGTTTGCCGCGACTGAGGGGGGCTTAGGAGAACTGGCGAAGATGGGACTTGGAATCGGCGCCGGAGTAGGCATAGGTATAGCCGCAGGCGTCGCGGGAGTAGGTCAGGGACTCGCCACGGCTTCCGCTGTTGACGGCATAGCTAGAAACCCGGGCGCTTCCGCGAAGATCCAGACGCCCATGATTATCGGTCTCGCCCTGATCGAATCTCTGGTAATCTACGCCCTTCTGATAGCGTTTCTGCTTCAGGGAAAAATCTGACGCACATAAGAAAAGACGGGGAATACCACAGCAAAAAGGTTATTCCCCGTTTTATTATCTGCCGTTGAGCAGTACGGTTCCGCACAACGAGTTGTAACCGGAATCTGAACGATAATCTCTAACCACGGTTGTCGGGATAATTCTTCAGCACAAAATCTAGAGCTTCCTCTTTCGAGGCAAGCCTGTTTTCAAGCTGAAGTTCTTCTACCCTTCCCAGTATTTTCGAAAAAACCGGGCCGGGAGAATATCCAAGATCTATAAGATCCTGTCCGCTGAGAAGCGGCGGGGGTTTTATTTCCTCCCTTCCATATTCTTCCATCTTTTCTCTGATGAAATCGTAGGCATCGGTTTGTCCGTGACTTGCCATGCAGTCAGCAAGATGCATCTGCATGTGCTCCTCAAAATACGGAAGGGAAAGAAACCTTTTCAGGGTGCTTTCTCTCATGTTGAAAACATCCTTGAACTTAAGATGCTCAAGGATAAGTTCGGAAATTCTCTTTATCTGCTTTTTGGAGAATCTGAGCCTCCTGCAGATATCCTCAGACATCTTGGCCCCTACCCTGTCGTGTCCGTTGAACCTTATTCTGTCAGACTCGCTGTAAGTAGGCGGCTTCCCCACATCATGGAGAAGCGCGGCGACGGCAAGCTCCTCCGAGTAGCGGCCGTCGGTGTTACCATAGAGCATGTCCATCACAAGGCAGGTATGCTCAAATACGTCTCCTTCGGGGTGGAACTGAGGGGGCTGGCGGACTCCGTGCATACATTCGACTTCCGGAAGGAAATGTTCAAGAAGACCGCTGGAGCTAAGAAGCTTGAGTCCGTTTCCCGGATTCCGGCGGGTAAGTATCTTGACGAGTTCTTCGCGTATTCTCTCCCCGCTTACAACGGATATTGCGGCGGCCTCGTTGCGTATAGCCGAAAGGGCCGCTCCGTCGAGCTCAAAACCGAGACATGACGCAAACCGTACCGCTCTCATCATTCTCAGCCTGTCCTCGCCGAACCTTTCCTCGGGATCTCCTATGGCCCTAACAAGCCTCCGTTCAAGATCCCCGAGACCTTCCACGTAATCGTAAAGCTCCCGAGAAACCGGATCGTAAAGCATTCCGTTTATCGTAAAATCCCTTCTGCGAACGTCTTCTTCCGCGCTTTTCGTGTAATCGACATGTTCGGGATGCCTTCCGTCGCCGTAACTCGATTCCCTCCTGAAGGTGGCGACCTCAAACTTCATGTCTCCCCTTATCACCAGCACCACGCCGAAGCTCTCCCCCACGGCCACGGTCTTTGCAAACATCCGCTGAATCTGCTCTGGAGTCGCGCTTGTCGCTATATCGATCTCGTCGCACTCAACACCGAGCAGGGCGTCACGCACGCAGCCGCCCACGAAAAAAGCTTCGTGTCCCTTCTCCCCGAGAGCCTTTACGATCTCAAGCGCCCCCGCGAAATTTTTCTTCTCGAAATCAAGTTCCCTTTTCATAAATTCGCCACCACGGCGTGCAAACCAGTTAAATTATAGTTTTTAATCTTACCCGAATCACAATCCGCAAAGGCGGTCCGGACAAGAATGAACGAAAGGAACTTCCGCAATTTCCTCGTGCGAGGGACAAAGGAAAACGGCTCAAGGCTGCTGTTTCAGAAAAAAGACGGATGGAGCTGGAAACAAATCACCTGGCCCGATCTTATCACTGAGGTTGAAAGCATAGCCTGCTTTCTTCTGAATTCGGGGTTCTCAACGGGGAGCAGAATTATTGTTCTCTCGCCCAATACACTTGCGTGTCTTTTTTTCGAACTGGCGGTATTCACGCTGGGAGGAATCTGCCTTCCCGCAAAGAATATGAAGGAAGCAAGGGAGATCCTCGCGAGTTTATCCGGAAACTGCTTTTTTCTCTGCGCAAGCGCGGATGAGGCGCGTGAACTCACCGAGGCCCCCGTGCTCGGAGAAAAAATAGAAAAGGTTTTTCTAAGCGTAAACGAAAAGATTCCCGTGGAGGAAAAAACGGTCAGTTACTCAAACGTCGTAAAATTCGGCTTTCTCGGCAGGAAAAAGCTCAAGGACGAAATAACCGCGATCGGAAACTCGGTAAAAGAGGACTCCCCGGCCGTAATATTTGACGCGGGGGCCGCCACAACCGAGAGCAGAAGCTTTTCCCATGGAGAGATACTCGATCTCCTGCGCCTCTCAGAACAGGAACTGGGAGAAATCTCTGTCGAGGATCAGACATTTTCCTACCTTCCCGGCTGCAGTTCTTTTTCCAAGTTCGCCAACCTGCTTAACCTGCAGACCTCAGCCAGGGGAGCCATTGCGGAAGGCGCGGAAGACTTTTTGGTCGATGTCCCAGAGATAATGCCGGTGATGCTTTTTCTTCCGGGTGCCGAGATCGAAAATGTCGTTAACAGCCTTCAGGGCGAAAACGGTTCGGCAAGGAACCTCAGAAGCGATCTCGGGGGAAGAATAAGGCTTCTGCTTACAGACATCCTGCCGCCAGAGAGTACAAGGGACCTGCTGCTTGCGCAGAACATATCAATCGTCAAGCTTGGCAGCCTTTCGGTCGTTCCCTGAAAATCAGACCTGCGGTTCGTTCTCCGTTTCCTCAACGCTGCAAAACGCCCTCCCCTTGTTCAGCCTTAAAACCAGTTTTTCCTCGAGTTCAAGAGTCCGGGAATCCTGCACTATCTCTCCGCTTTTTTCTTTTGAGACTATGGCGTACCCCCTCTCAAGAACGCTGAAAGGGTTCAGGGAGGTAAGTTTTCCGGAGTAATTCTCGACGCGCCGTTCAAGATTCTCGATCCGCGAGGTCATATGATGCCTGAAACTGGTCGCGAGTCCGTCAAGCTGCATGGAGAACATGTCTATACGGCTTGTGAGGGAAAAATCGAGGCGGCGGCGAAACTGCGCGAGATCTTCGAGAATTTCCCTTTTTTCCTTTACCGCAAGCTCGGCAGCCATTGAAGGGGTGGCCGCTCTTACATCGGATACCAGATCGGCTATAGTCACGTCCACTTCATGACCCACGGCCGAAATCACGGGAAAAGGAGAAGCGGCGATCTTTCTGGCGACCCCCTCGTCGTTAAAGGCCCTGAGATCCTCTTTCGATCCCCCTCCCCTAGTTACAACTACAAGATCAAGGTCCTCCATGCCGTAAAGCCTATCAAGGGCTGCGGTTATCTCGGCCGGGGCGTTATCCCCCTGAACGCTTGCGGGAGAAATAACAACCTCGACATTGGGAGACCTCCGATATATGACTTTGATGACGTCCCTCACCGCGGCTCCCGAAGGGGAAGTAACCACCCCTATTCTGCGGGAGAGAAAAGGAAGGGAGCGTTTTTTCGAGACGTCAAAAAGCCCTTCTTCGGAAAGCTTCTGCTTGAGCTTTTCAAGCGCGAGCGCGTCGGCGCCCACCCCCTTCGGCTCCATCGCGCTTACGTACAGCTGGTACTTGCCGTCTTTCTCGTAAACTCCAACGCGCGCGGAGCAGATGACATCCATTCCGTTCTCCGGCGTGAACTTTATCTGCTGGTTATTACCTCTGAAGCAGACTGCGGAGACCTGGCTCTGCTTGTCCTTCAGGGAGAAATACCAGTGGCCGCTTGCGTAATGCCCCTTGAAACCGGAAATCTCTCCCGCGACCCATATTGTCTCTCCGCCGAATTCAAGCTCAATCGCATCCTTTATCGAAGAATTGAGTTCCGATACGCTGTAGATTTTCCTGTCCATTCTTAAACGTAAATTAATCGGTCGGGCAGCCGTTGGCAAGACACGAAACGGGAAACCGTTAAAAGATGAGGGAAAAGACAGAAAGTACTTTCCCGGACGAAGAACTTACTCAAACAGATGCGGAGATTTAGTTTTCACTTTTTCCAGTATTTCGTCTGAAACCTTGAGACTTTCAAGATCCTTGAGATGAAACAGCTGGGAAGCCCGCAATTTCTTTGCGCCTCTAAGATTGACATCCCTGAGAATCGCACCGTCGAAATTCGCAAGCTTGAGGTTAGCTCCAGCGAAATCGGCACCCGTAAGATCGGCACCGAGCATGTGGGCCCCTTCAAGGTTGGTGTCCCTGAATACCGCGCCGCGAAGATCGCAACCCTCAAGGTTCACTCCGCGCATGTTCGCCCCGGAAAAATCTGCACCTACTAGGCTGCACCCCTTGCAGAAGGCAAGCTTGAGAGCAGAGTTCGCAAACACGGCGCCGTCAAGGTTAAGCCCGTTAAGATTCGCCCAGCCAAGATCCGGGATAACATCGGGTTCCTCCTCCCGCCACCGGTTCCACGCGGCCGCACCCTCTTGTACCTTCGAGACGTGCTCAGAATCAGCCACAGCACCCCACCGTCAGTGATAATCCGAAAACCTTAAACGCGGACAGAAGTATGTAAATCGCAATCGCTAGAAGTATCAGGCTTCGAAGAAGTCCCCTGACCCCACCTTTTCCCCTGCGTCGCATACTCTCTCCGCAGGCAAGACATACATCCGTTTTCGCCGTGGTCTCGTAACCGCACTCTTCACATCTTCTGACAGGCTGAAGCGACATCAAACCATCCTTTTTTCTTCCTCAACTAACCCTCTTCAGAGCGGAACGAACAAAGACCGGATGCACTTTGGCAATTTCCTGAGCAAGCTGCCCAATGACGTTCTTTATGTCCCATTGCGCCCCTTCCGACATCCGCAGGTTCGTCAGGTGGTACAGCTCCCAGAGATCGAACCTGCCGCAGACTCTCCTGTTGTGGGCGTTTGTGACAACGTAGCTCGCGACGTCGCGAAAACCGGCATGAACGAGTTCCCCATAGAGCCGCTCGCTTTGCCCGACGGCTTCGAGCAGAAGCTCTTCTGTTCCCGATTCCGTAACATGTGGTGGAATCGTCACACCCTCCTCCACGGAAGGTTCCTTTATGGTCCAGCTGACTTTCCTGTGCCTAAGCAGCTGATGCCACGCCGCCTCGCTCAGGACGAACTCCGCGCTGTAGTTAACCGATCTGAATATGCCCACCGGGTTGTCGTGCTTTCCGAGTTCCCGAACAGCCGTTAAGAAAATCTTCTCAAGCTCCGGGGTGTTCTCGGATAGGTGCCTTTCTATGTCTCCGACCGAAAGTCCCGAGAATTCGAAAAGAAGCCCCCTTGCGATCTCCCTTAAGGCCTCGGCCTGGGGATTTTCCTTTCCCCGCCCCGTGTAGTCAAAAAGGGCAACCGAAGATCCGTTGCCGGGTCCACTTTCCCCAGCGTTCCCGAGACCGAGCGAGAACTCCTCAAGCGCCTCTCGCGTTCTGACCATGTAGGGGTTCTCGTCAGCGTACTTAACAAGCGTCGGAACCGAGAACCTGACCTCGCTTTTTATCTCCTCGGCCCTGTTTCTGGCTTCCGGGTAGCGGCTTGAGAGAAGAGCGGAGATGGTCTGCTCCATGGCTCTTGCGTTCGCCGTCATGCCGAGATTCGTAAGCGTGGAGAGGTTAAGGGCGTACCTTGCGTCCTCAAACGCTATTTTCTCAAGCGCCCTGAAATGAACTCTTTCCTCCCTGTCCTCGGGAACGGGAAACTTCTTTTTCAGAAAATCAAAGAGCTCGGCGTTGAGTCTCGAGTAAACCTCGTACTGAAAATCGCAGAGCTCCCCGAACTCTTTTTTAAGGGCGGGGTGCTGGTCAAGCTCCTGGGGAATATAGTTGTCGCCTTTGCGCGGTCTCTGGTATCTCTGCGAGTATTCCGTAAACGAGAGAAACTCGTTTGCGCATTCAAGCAGGGACGAGAAAAGCCTTGAAACCCTCTCAACTCCTATGTGCACTGTCGCGTGCTCGGCAACGGAAGCGTGGCCGTAGTTAAGAACCCACTTCTCGTGGAACTTCTCCGCCCTGTCCCTCCCCATTTCCTGCTCCCTTATTACGGTGTCTATGTTTTCCCTGAAACTTTTGGGGCTTCTGCTTACGTAGGCGAAGATGACGGCAACGACTTCCTCGGGAATGTTGCTTATGGTGTAGATGTCCCTGTCGAGATTGGAAACGTAGCGTTCCATCTCACGGGCAACGTCTTCATCATCAATTTTTATCTCGGTGGACAAGCCTGCTCTCCCGTTCCCCTCCCGTGGCTCCCGCGGTTCAGGAGACCGTATGGGTTTCCTTGAGTTTATCAACTATGTAAGGCATGACCTGGCTCGGGCTTCCGTATATGACGGCGCTTACGTAATCGTCGGCCGGGGTTTTCCTCTCGCCGATAATAACGACCTTGTTCCCCTTGTTCATGACCTGGAAGGGAAAGGACGCCACGGGCTCGATCTCCAGATTCGCCCCGACGATTATGAAAAGATCGCAGTGCTGAAGCCTCATCCAGGACTCCCTTATCTCCCAGTGGGGAAGCGGCTGTCCCGGAAAGGACAGCGGAGGCTTCATCTGATCGCTCTGGCATTCCTTGCATTTCGGAATGCCGGTCTTGCTGTCCTCAAGGGAAAGCAGTATTCCGTCGGTGCGGTAATCGTTTCCGCATTCATGGCAGTGGATCCAGTTTATCGTCGAGTATATCTCTATTATTTTTTCGCTGCCGGTTTTGCTGTGCAGGCCGTCGGCCGCCTGGGTAAGAACGCAGTCGACGTTGCAGAGAAACTCCATCTCGTAAATGGCTTCGTGGGCAGCAGAGGGCTGAGCCTCCGAGATTCTGGGATAAAAATCCTTTATCTTCTCCCAGTACTCTCTCCTTACCTCCGGGCGATTTTTGAATTTTCCTATGTCGGGATTGAAGCTCAGATCCGAAACGTCGGGCAGTCCGACTTCAAGAGAGAGTTCAATTCCCGTTAGAAAAACTATCTGAGAGGCTTCCCGGGCCCACTCGACCGTTGCCGAGAGCGCATCCTGTTCCTGCTCGCTCATTTCAGGTTTTGATTATAACCGCTTGCGTTGACTGTCCGCAAATTGATCGCAGCGTGGCGATGCCGGGAGAATTCAGGGTGTGAGGACCTTCTCCATCTATAAATTCATTCCGTCAAAAACCGCCGGGAAAAAGCCGTCAACCACACAATTAAATCGATTTAAATCGATTGCGGTGCAGAGTACAGGTAGAATATCGCTTCGTGGGCACAAAACCTAAGGAAATAAACGAATTTACCGAAAAAGCTCTTCAGATCGTCTGGGACACCGGTGAAGAAAGCATATTCTTTTACGAAGAACTCAGGGAGATCTGCCCCTGCGCCACCTGCAGGAGGCTCAGAAAAAAAAGCAGAACCGGGAAACTCCCGTTTAAAAAACGGATACCCCTCGGAAAAAGCAGCATGGCGCCGGAGAAAATAGAGTACATCGGGAATTACGCCATAAGGTTCATAGGCGAGAACTGGTGCGAAACCGGATTCTATACCTTCGACTTTTTAAGGAAAAACAGCGTTTCGGGCGAGTAACGTCCCCGCAGAGGAAAATTACGCCCGTCGCGCGCTTATGGAAAGCCACTTTCTGGTGACAAAGTGGTCGCCGTCCTCATTCACTTCCCCGTGGAGAAGAATCGCCGGCTCGACGGCGTTTTTCATAGCATCGGAAACGGCCTCATCCGGATAGCCGTGAAGGGCGCCGGCGGCATACTGCTGAAAAGAGCTTATGTATTCCCACGCTTCTTTCGTAAGATCAGCGGCGAATTCCTGAGCGTCAACAAGGTCAAGTCCCACTTGGCCCACCAGCTCTTCGTAGTAGGAGCGCGGGTGGAACTTTGCGGCTTCGGCTTTCCTCTCGACCTTTACTCTTTTCACTCCCTGTTTTCTCAGGAACTGGACGGCGCTTCTCACCTGGGTTCTGTAGAAAGGTATGGTGTCCTCGGGTCTTGCCCCCTCGTAAAAAGAGGTGTTGAAGAAAAACCAGCCTCCAGGCTTAAGCGCTTTTTTGATCGCTTTTAGGCTCTTGAGTTGTTCCTCTTCGGTAAGGTAATGTATGCCGTTGCCCCATATAGCCACGTCGAGGCTTTTCGGAGGCAGATCAAGATCCTGTATGGTTGAATTGATAAGAGTCAGCTTGTCAACCTCTTTCTCAAGCCTGCGCTTGGCAAGTTTAAGAGCGCCTGCCGACTGGTCAAGGCAGAACACCGCAGACTCCTTTAGATTTGCGGGAAGCATTTCGAAGAAAAGCTGCGCCATGGTGCCCGCGCCTGTAGCGATGTCAAGGAACCTGTCGAGACTCTCCACCCCTCTATTAACCATTATCTGGATCCAGCTTCTGGTTATATCGCCGTTTACCTTTCTGTACTCCTCGGTATCGGCAAAAGGCTCATAGTTGTAATCTTCCATATGCTTTTCCATCGTTTCTCTCCTCGGCTCTTGACCGGCCCGCACAACCTACTCTTTATACCCTGAATTCTAACATAATAACAATAAGAAAATTAAAAAAAATAAAAACCGAACCGAGAAAGTTTTAAAACGATGGAAGAGGTCAGACTCCCCTTTTTTCTCCCCAGAATATTTTGTGAAGCTGCGGAAGCACCCTTACGTTTTCCATGCCGTCGCGCAGGACTCTCTCGGCTATCCAGTCCGCTTTTGTACCGTAAACGGGCTGAAATATGATTGAAGCCCTTATGCGACGCTTCGCCATAACATCCCTTGCGTATTCGTAGTCCGCACCGTCCGCTATTACGAACTTGAGCTGATCCTTTTCCCCCAGGGCATCATAAAGCGAAAAATCCATCCTGGAGGCCATGCCCGAACCGGGGCACTTGCAGTCCATGCTCACGACCGAATTGGGGTGGGAAAAAATTCCGGGCGGCTTCTTGTTCCCGCTTGTTTCAAGCACGACCACGAAATCCCTTTCGAGGAGAAATCCCGCTATCTCTTCCACTTCGTCCCGCTGGATAAGCGGCTCCCCGCCGGTTATGCAGACGCGGGAGCATCCGTACTCAAGAATCCTGCCGAGAACCTCGCCGGTTTCCATCTCCCGGAAGTCATTCCCCTCCACGGCGTACATGGTGTCGCACCAACTGCACCTGAGATCACAGGCAAAAAGCCTGAGAAAGACCGTCGGCAGCCCGATATGGATTCCTTCACCCTGTATTGAAAAGAAGATCTCGTTTACCTTCATCGCAGCTACGCCTCGTATTCCGTCGGATCGTTCACATCCGCCTCGATAAAGGCCCTTTTTCTCTCCCTGCACGAACTGCAGGTGCCGCAGTGCATGCGGGAACCCACGTAGCATGACCACGTGTCCTCGAAGGGAACCCCGAGACCTGCGCCGAGTCTGACTATCCCTGACTTGTCCATATCTACAAACGGAGCGACTATGGTGAGACGTTCGTTATCAGTCGCGAGTCTCTCCGCTTTCTCGAAAGCCGAAACGAATTCCACCCGGCAGTCGGGATACACACCCCTGTCGGAATGATGCGCGCCGTAGAACACAGTGTCGCATCCGATGCCCTGCGAATAGGCAACCGCAAGGGAAAGAAAGATGGCGTTTCGGTTCGGAACTACTGTTGCCGAGAGGGTCTCGTAATTGCGCGCAGTCGCGGAAACCCTTGGAATATCGACGTCCCGGTCGGTAAGGGCGGAAGCGCCGAAAAGAGTTCTTACGGAAGAAAGATCGATTATGTTGGGGGCGAGCCCCAGACGGCGGCATATATTCTCTGAGGAACGGATTTCCTTCTCGTGTTTCTGTCCGTAGATGAAGGTAAGAGGAAAGACTTCATACCCTTCCCGGACCGCCTTGTAGCAGAGAGTGGAACTGTCCACGCCCCCGGAGACCATAACAACCGCTTTCCCAGACATTTCCTTAATATTAAAGTCGAAAAAAACAAATAACAATTCCCGTAACCGGACCCCTCCTGAACAACGGGCGGGAAAAACGGTAATTCAAATGGTTTCAGCATGTTGGCAGAAACGAATCGGAATTATATAATTATTCGTTTGAGGGTGTGAGGAACACAGAGCAAAGGCGCTTTCATGAGCAAAACAGAAAAAGAACATGGACAGGTTCTTCTCTTCGATGATTTTCCAAGCGTTTCGAAAGAAAGCTGGAAAAAAGAAGCCGAGAAAAGGGTTTCCTATAAAGATCTCATATGGCATACCGAAGACGGCATAGAGGTTGAACCCTTCTACACCGAAGAAGAAGCCAGGGACTTTTTCCTGGGGGAAACCCCGCTTCCAGGAGAATTTCCCTTCGTGCGGGGAACCAGCAAAAAAGATAACAGCTGGCTACTTACAGAAGAGATAAGGCTCACAACACCGAAAGAGACTAGGGCCGCGGCACTTGCGGCAATAGAGGGCGGAGCTGATTCTCTTACCTTCATCCCGCAGGGGGGAATAAAACGCAAGGCCCTCGAAACTCTCCTAAAAGGTATAGATCCCCTGCGCATCGGCATAAACTTCGCCTTGAGAGAATATCCGGAAAAGGTCTGCGCCCTTTTCATTTCCTCCTGCGCCAAGAAAGAAATCGACACGCAGGAACTCAGCGGGGCCGTGTTCTTCGACCCTCTATCGCATCTGTTTGGACACGGGTCCCCTGTGACGCCGCTTGACGAGGATATGGACAAAATCGCAAAAACCATCGGATACCTCTCAGATACCGCGCCCGGCTACGCGGCGTTTTCGGTAAAAAGCTCGACGTTTAAAGACTCAGGGGCGACTATAAGCCAGGAACTCGCCTTCACCATCGCCGCGGCGGTCGAGTATCTGGTTATGCTTCGCCAAAAAGGCGTTGACGCGGACAGCGCCTGCCGCCACCTCGTTTTTTCCTTCTCCACGGGATCAAGCTACTTTGCGGAAATCGCCAAGCTTCGCGCGGCAAGAGCTCTCTGGGCGAACGTCGCCCAGCAGTTCTCCCCCGCCTCTGCCGAATCCACGAAAATGAGGATCCACTGCCGCACGACCGCCTTCAATAAAACCATTTACGACCCGCACACAAACATATTGCGGACGGCGCTTGAAGCCATGGCGTCTGTAATCGGGGGGACAGATTCCCTGACCGTGGAGCCCTTTGACGCCCACTACAGAGAACCCGACGGATTCTCAAGGAGAGTGGCGAGAAACATTCAGCTTCTGACAAGAAACGAATCCCACCTCGATGCAGTGACTGACCCCGGAGGCGGCTCCTACCACATAGAGAGACTGACGCAGTCCATCTCGCAGAAATCCCTCGAGCTGTTCCAGGAAATAGAGAGAAAAGGCGGCTACCTTGAGTGCATTAAAAGCGGCTTCATACAAAACGCGGTCGAGGACAGCAGGGAAAAAGTCCTGGGCGACATTTCCCGGAGAAAAAAAACGCTTGTCGGAACGAACGAATTTCCCAACCTGCTGGAAAAAATGGCGGGGGATATCCGGAAAACCGTCCCCGCGAAAGAAGAGTCTAACGGTTCGGCCCCGACGGTAGCGCCTCTTACGGAGTTAAGGGCAGCTCAAGTTTTTGAGAAAATAAGGCTTCTAAGCGAACAATACGCAAAAAGAACGGGCGAGGCGCCCAAAGTTTTTCTGCTTCACCTGAGCGATTCTCCGCAGACAGTCGCAAGATCGGTTTTTTCGATGAATTTCTTCGGATGCGGGGGGTTCGCGATAGTCGACGGAGCAGAAAATCCGGGCATCGATGAGGGAGTCGCGGCAGCCTTGCGCGAGAATCCGCTTGCGGTAGTAATCTGCGGTTCCGACAGGGATTACGAGCAGTTCGCGGAGGAGGCCGCAATAAAACTCAAGGACAAGGGAGCGGAAATAAAAGTTGTCATCCCAGGCCGTGGACAAGGCGAAGAGGGAGGGCTCGCCGAGGCGGGTGTGGACGATTTTATCAATGCTGATTCGGACGTCCGCGACGTGCTTGAGAGATACCAGCAGTTGCTTTTCTCAGACAAGGTAGGACCATGAGACCTGATTTTTCGAAAATAAATCTCGGCGGCGGTTCAAACGGCAGTGCCGCGCGTGCGAGCGGAGATGTCGCAAGGGAGTCACCGGAGAAAATAGACATAAAAACGTTTTATGTCCCCGACGACCTCAGCGATTCAGAACACCTGGGATTTGTCTCCGGAATTCCGCCCTACCTTCGCGGACCCTACCCGACCATGTACCTCACGAGGCCCTGGACCATCAGGCAGTACGCGGGATTCTCCACCGCGGAGGAATCAAACGCTTTTTACAGGAGAAACCTGGCCGCGGGGCAGAAGGGGCTTTCAATAGCCTTTGATCTTCCGACTCACAGGGGATATGACTCGGATCATCCCAGGGTTTCGGGAGACGTTGGAAAGGCAGGCGTAGCAATAGATTCGATACTCGACATGGAAATTCTTCTCGATCGAATACCCCTTGATCAGATCTCGGTTTCGATGACCATGAACGGCGCGGTTCTGCCGATCATGGCTTTCTACATAGTCGTTGCGGAGCGTCAGGGAGTGGGACCGGAAAAACTCAGCGGAACGATCCAGAACGACATACTCAAGGAGTTCATGGTAAGGAACACCTACATTTACCCGCCCGAATTCTCGATGAAGATAGTCTCAGACATTTTCGAATATACATCGAAAAACATGCCGAAGTTCAATTCAATAAGCGTAAGCGGCTACCACATGGAAGAAGCGGGCGCCACGTCGGACATAGAGCTTGCCTACACGCTCGCCGACGGCCTTGAGTACTTAAGGGCGGGTGTTGAGGCGGGACTTAACATTGACGATTTCGCTCCCAGAATTTCCTTTTTCTGGGGAATAGGCATGGACCATTTCATGGAAATCGCAAAAATGAGGGCGGCGAGGATGCTCTGGGCCAAGATCGTCAAGACCTTTGAGCCCAAAAAGCCGGCTTCACTCATGCTCAGAACTCACTGCCAGACTTCGGGATGGAGCCTTACGGAACAGGATCCGTTTAACAACGTGACGAGAACATGCGTTGAAGCCCTGAGCGCGGTGCTCGGCGGCACCCAGTCACTCCACACAAACGCCCTGGATGAAGCGATCGCCCTTCCCACCGACTTTTCCGCCAGAATAGCGAGAAACACCCAGCTTTATCTTCAGAAAGAAACGGATGTATGCAGGTTGATCGATCCCTGGGCGGGGTCCTACTATGTCGAGTACCTGACTCACAATCTGGCAAGAAGGGCCTGGGAACTCATAATGGAAATAGAGGAACTGGGAGGAATGTCCAAGGCCATAGAAACCGGGTTGCCGAAAATGAGAATAGAGGAAGCGGCGGCTCGAAAACAGGCGAGAATAGACTCGGGAAAAGACATAATAGTGGGAGTCAACAGTTATAATTCGGACGCGCAGGAAGAATTCGATATACTGGAAGTGGATAACCGCAAGGTGAGGGAGAACCAGATTAAAAGACTAGAGAAGCTCAAGGAAAAAAGGGATTCCGAGGCGGTTGAGCGCGCGCTTCGGAAAATCGCTGAATGTGCAGAAACGGGACAAGGCAACCTTCTCTCCCTGGCAGTTGAGGCCGCGAGGGAAAACGCCACCCTCGGAGAAATATCGGACGCGTGCGAGGAGGCATGGGGGAGATACAGGCCCGGATGGCGCACGATCTCGGGAGTATATTCATCGGAAATTTCGAAGGACGCCGGATTTGTCAAGGCAAGAGAGCTTGCTGACCGCTTCGCCACTCTAGAAGGGAGAAGACCCAGAATACTGGTCGCAAAAATGGGCCAGGACGGCCACGACCGCGGGGCGAAGATAATAGCAACGGGCTTTGCCGACCTCGGTTTCGACGTGGACATAGGCCCGCTCTTTCAGACCCCTGAAGAAGCGGCAAGGCAGGCAGTTGAAAACGATGTCCACATAATCGGAATATCAAGCCTGGCCGCCGGCCACAAGACACTCATCCCCGACCTTATAGAAAAGCTCAACGAGATGGGAGGCGACGACATAATGGTGGTCGCGGGAGGGGTTATACCCAAACGCGATTACGACTACCTGAGGAACGCCGGAGTCTCGCAGATATTCGGTCCGGGGACAGTGCTGTCCGAAGCGGCTGAAGCCATACTCGTGCCCCTGACAGAAACCCGAACATGACGCCGGACAAAAAAACGGAAGCGGAAACCTACCGCCAAGGCATAGCCAAGGGAGAAATACCCGCTCTGAGCAGGGCGATAACCCTCGCGGAGAGCACCCTCCCCGAGCATAAAAAGCTTGCGCGGGAAATAATCACGTGGTGTCTGCCGCGGTCCGGGAAATCCATAAGGGTGGGAATTACGGGTATACCCGGAGTCGGGAAGAGCAGCTTCATAGAATCTCTGGGTCTCTATCTGGCCCGCGAGTGCGGAAGAAAGATAGCCGTGCTCGCAATCGACCCCACAAGCAGCGAAACCGGGGGAAGCGTTCTGGGCGACAAACTAAGGATGCAGGAGCTTTCCCGGCACGAAAATGTCTATATAAGACCTTCCCCGTCAGCCGGTTCTCTGGGAGGAGTCGCAAAAAAGACAAGCGACGCCGTGATTCTCTGCGAGGCGGCCGGGTTCGACACGATCTTTATAGAAACAGTGGGGGTCGGGCAATCCGAAATTACCTGTCACTCCATGGTCGATTTTTTCATGCTGCTCATGATCACCGGGGCGGGAGACGACATTCAGGGAATAAAGAAGGGAATAATCGAGCGCGCCGACGCGGTACTGATAACCAAAGCGGATGGAAGAAACAAGAAAAAGGCGGAGCTTATGAAACAGGAAATGGAAGAGTCGCTTAGATTCCACAGACCGCCCGAATCCGGGTGGGTTCCCAAGGCTTGTGCCTGCTCCTCCGTTACGGGTTACGGAATAAGGGAAATCTGGCAGTGCGTCATGGACTATGAAGATCTCTGCAGAGAAAACGGATACTTTACGGAAAAAAGAAGAAGGCAGTCTAAATACCGCCTGCACGAAGCGCTCATCCAGAATCTTGAGGACAGCTTTTATGAAAACTCCCTCATCAAAGAAACGCTCGGCAAAGTGGAAAAAGAAGTAATGGAAGGAAAAACGGATCCCTACACGGGAGCCGCTAACCTGCTCGATCTTTATTTTGAAGAGCTTCGTCCACATCGGTCGCCACAAGAAAAATGATCATTAAAGCCCTCTCACCGAAATACATAAACGAGATCGTGAAGATCGAAAACGAGTCCTTCATCGCCCCGTGGCCGAAACAGGTGCTCGCAGATTACATCAAAAAACCCGGGTTTTTCTGCAATATAGCCATAAACGGAAGTGATGAAGATGTTGCGGGCTACTCAATATCCACCCTTGTCTACGACGAAATTCACATATTCAAGATTGCCGTGGCATCCTGTCACAGGAGAAAGGGAACAGCGATTGAACTGCTCTCAGACACCTTTAATTTTTATGAAAAGATGGGGGCCCTCTCGGTTATCCTCGAGGTAAGAACGACAAACACCCCGGCGATCACGCTTTACGAAAAGCTCGGGTTTGAGATTCTCAGAACACGCAAGAATTACTACGGCAGGGGGAGAGGGGACGCATATGTCATGGGTCTTGCGCTTGACAGCTACTATCAGAAGTTTCTCTCGGCCACGTAATCGGCAAGGCAACCGAGGGATTCCTTATAATCGTTCTGCGGTATCTCGTCCAGAGATTTTTTCGCTTCAACCACAAATTCTTTTGCCCGCTGTCTGGTCAAATCGACCCCGCGGTAGTGGGCTACTAACTGCGATATCTCCGCTATCTCGGAATTATCGAGATCATCTTCCTTGTCAAGCGTTTCGATCACTTTGCGTCTCACGTCTTCCGGGGCGTTCTCAATCGAGTAGTAGAGCGGAAGGGTCATCTTCCGTTCAGCCAGATCCTGTCCGGTCTTTTTCCCGAACTTGGTTTCCTCAGAACAGTAATCGAGTGCATCGTCTATAAGCTGAAACGCTATTCCTATGTTGCGTCCATAGTGTGAAAGAGCCTTGACCGCTCCGTTTGAAGTATTCGCCAGAAGCGCCCCGGTCTCGGTCGAGCACTCAATGAGCGCAGCCGTTTTGTGGTCAATCACGGAAAAACAGAAGTCCTCCGAGATTTCGATCATTTTTCTTTCGCTCATAATCTCGAGCACATGGCCCTCGGCAAGGCGCGATGAAGCCCTGGAAACCACTCTCAGGAGTTCAAGGCTGCCGCAGCTGTATATAAGCTCAAGACCCCGGGCCAGCATAAAATCTCCCACAAGCACGGTGGGTTTGTTTCCCCAGACCATATTTGAAGAGGCGTTTCCCCTTCTGAACTCCGCCTGATCAACCACATCGTCGTGAAAAAGGGTGCCTGCGTGGAAAAGTTCAATCCCTGCGGCGGCCGCGATCCGGTTTTCCCCATCGGTAAGCCCGCAGGCGGCGCTTGAGAGAAGAACCAGGGAAGGCCTGATTCTCTTTCCTCCTCCACCAAGCAGATACTTGGCTATTTCGTAAACCAGAGGAACATCGGATTTTATGAATTCATCGATTTTCCCCTCTGTTTCCGCGAGGCTCGGGTGAATTATCTCAATTATGTCTGAGAACTCCATCGGACGCTTAGACTATACGAACGAACCCGACAAGTCAAAGACTGGACACCGCCTTTAACCTGATGTAAGTTTCCTTTTTTAAATGAAATTTTTCGTAAAACAGTCCGCAAGAACGTAACGGTAAACCGATTTGAACCTGTTCGATATCCTACTCTTATTAATAATCTTGGCCTGTTTCGGGGGGGGACTCAGGTCAGGACTTATAAAGCAGTTTTTCTCTCTGGCCGCCATAATAGGGGGAGTAGCGCTGGGCTTTTTCTTCTATGAGCCGTTGGGGGCCATTCTTCTTGAAAAGAACATTATCGCCGAACCGAGAATCGCTGACATTCTGGGATTTCTGATCGTAGCCTCCCTTGCGTACATGCTCATACATTATCTTTCCCATTTCCTGACGGACCTGCTTGAAAAAATCAAGATGGGATGGATTAACCACCTCCTCGGCGGGGCGATGGGCTTTATAATCGGTCTATTGCTCTGCTACATAATGGTAACCGGGGTCAAGCAGTTTGTGGATGAAGATGCTCCTTTCATCAAGAATTCCGTTCTGGCCCCCAAAGTCATCACCGGATATCACATTATCAGGGAACAGGCGCCGGATGATCTTGACGAGAGCTTGGAAAAACTCCTGGAGCTGCGGGAAGAAAAACGGAACTCAGACTTCGAGTGAGAGAGGATAAACCGCAGACTTACAAAGCAGTTTTCCCCGCGGCACTGCCTAGGAATCCCGCAGCTCCGAGCCGCTTTTGAGGCCGAGGCACTGTTTTTTTCAATCACTGTTAACCAGTATTCCCTTAATTAACTGCGCTGATTCAGTTAGACTCTTATTTGAAGAGCGTTTTGTCCATGGCCTTTCTCTAGAGCAACTCGCAACATGGTTTCGATAACTACTCTTGACGAATTCATCATAAAAAATCAGTATGAATTCCCCTATTCCACCGGGGAGCTCTCCAGGCTGCTTCGGGATATAGGGTTCGCGGCGAAAATAGTTCACAGGGAAGTAAACAAAGCCGGTCTGGTCGCGGACATCCTGGGCAAAACGGGTCAGGTAAACATCCAGGGAGAAGAGGTAAGAAAGCTTGATTCCTACGCGAATGAAAGGTTTCTGACCGCGCTTGAACATGGCGGAGAATGCGCCGGGGTGGCTTCTGAGGAAAACGAGGATTTCATAGCATTTTCCGACGAGAACTCGAGAAACTCAAAATACGTCATAGCCATCGATCCTCTCGACGGATCCTCCAACATAGACGTGAACGTATCGGTCGGAACCATATTTTCCGTATACAGAAGAACGTCAAAGATGTTTTCCCCGTGTCTAAAGGAGGATTTTCTGCAGCCGGGCAAGGCCCAGACGGCCGCCGGATACATAATATACGGTTCTTCAACCATGCTGGTGTACACTACCGGCCACGGAGTAAACGGGTTTACTCTTGACCCGTCGATAGGAGAGTTCTGCCTCTCTCATCCGAACATAAAGATCCCGAGCCACGGCAGCATCTTCTCGGTCAACTACTATAACTACTCGAAATTCCCCGACAGGGTAAGGACCTATCTTGATCACTGCAGGGACGGGGAGAACAATTCCAGCCTTTCGCTGAGGTACGTCGGGTCCATGGTGGCAGATATACACAGAAACCTGCTCAAGGGAGGAATATTCCTTTATCCGAAAACCTCGGATTCTCCCAACGGAAAACTCAGACTTCTCTACGAGTGCAACCCGATGGCCTTCATCGTGGAACAGGCCGGAGGAGCGTCGTCAAGCGGAACGGAAAGAACTCTTGACATTCAGCCGAAGGAACTTCACCAGAGAACCCCCATATATATAGGTTCCTACAACATGGTAAGTAAGTTCCTCAATTTCTTGAAGGACACCAAAGAACCTGAGGAGGAGTAAAAATGGGTGAAAAAATAAGCTTCGGGCTTACCGCCCCACTTCCGGGAAAACCGGTTACGGAACTTGTGGACTTCGCCGTGCGCTGCGAGGAGGCCGGTTTCGACGCCGTGTGGTATCCAGACCACATACTGTTTATGGCGAAAAAACTGACTCCCGAAGTATGGTCGGTAATCACGGCCGCGGCGGTAAAGACTGAAAGAATCCGCCTTGGAGCCATAGGGGATCCTCACAGGTCCCATCCCGCGATGTTCGCCCACAGACTCGCGACCATAGACAACCTCTCCGGGGGAAGAGCGTTCAGCTGCCTTGGGTACGGGGAAAAAATGAATCTTGACTACTACGGCATAAGCTGGAACAGGCCTCTTGCGCGTCTTAGGGAATCCGTGCCGCTTATGAGGCGGCTTTGGGCCGGGGAGACGGTAACCTTCGAAGGGGAATTCTTCTCTCTCAGCGAAGCCGAAGTAAGGGTAAGCCCCGTTAACGGAAAGGATGTTCCCGTATACATCGCCGCGACCGGACCGAAGGCTCTCGGGGTCGCAGGCGCGCTCGGAGATGGCTGGGTAACAAACGCAATGCCCACATGGGTTTTCTCGAGCAAGCTCGCCGAAGTGGAAAAAGCCATGGGCGAGAACGCCGCGGCGGCGGCAAACTTTGAGAAATGCATATATATTTTCGTGTCCGTAGCCGAGGATAAGGACACCGCCTACGAAACCCTTGACAGAATAAAGCACGCTATAATCTGGCCCGACGTGATAGAGGAAGCCGGGTACGACCTCGAAATAGAACCGCAGTACAAGGGGCTTTCCTATACGAGCATAATGCCCAACGATCAGGACATGCTAGCAAGATTCAGGCAGATGGGGGAAAAATACTATACGAGGGATATACTGTCGGACTTCGTTATATACGGAACGGCCGACGACGCGATAAAAAGGTTCGAACAATACATAGAAGCCGGAGTTACCCACTTCATAATCAGGGATTTCAGCCCTGATCTGGAATACTCCTTCAATGCCCTTTCAGGAGAAGTGATAAATCACTTCAGGTAGGACCCCGACACTACTCAGGCAATCGTGATTTCCCGCTCCAGGTAAACATTCTGAATGCTTTTCAGAAGCGCGACGCCTTCGCGCATGGGCTTCTGGAAAGACTTCCTTCCGCTTATGAGCCCCATCCCCCCGGCCCTTTTATTTACGATGGCGGTTCTAACCGCATCTCCAAGATCGTCTGAGCCTGAAGCGCCCCCAGAATTTATAAGTCCTATCCTTCCCATGTAGCAGTTCGCGAGCTGATAGCGGGTAAGGTCTATGGGGTGATCGGAAGTCAGCTTTGAATAAACGCGCTCATGGGTTTTTCCGAAGGAAAGGGCCGTAAAGCCTCCGTTGTTCTCCGGTAGCTTCTGCTTGACTATATCGGCTCCCACGCTCACCGAAAGGTGGTTTGCCTGTCCCGTGAGGTCAGCCGAAACATGATAATCGGCCTCGTCCTGCTTGAAGGCCGGATTTCTCAGATAAGCCCAGAGTATGGTCGCAAGTCCCAGAGAATGGGCGTGGCTGAAAACCTCGGATATTTCCTGGATCTGGCGGGAGCTTTCCTCGGAACCGAAATATATCGTCGCTCCGACCGCCACGGCCCCCATCTGAAAAGCCTGATCCACGTTTCCGAAAAGAATCTGATCGAAAGTGTTGGGGTAGCTTAGCAGCTCATTGTGGTTGATTTTAGCTATGAAGGGGATTTTGTGCGCGTATTTTCTTGAGACAGAGGCCAGCACTCCCACGGTCGAGGCAACGGCATTACATCCTCCTTCCATGGCGAGCTTCACAATGTTCTCGGGATCGAAATAAAGCGGATTGACCGCGAAAGACGCTCCAGCCGAGTGCTCAATCCCCTGGTCCACCGGAAGAATTGATACGTATCCGGTTCCTCCGAGACGGCCGTGATTAAGAATGGTCTGCAGGTTTCTTATCACCGCGGGCGAGCGGTCGTTCTGGACGAATACCTCGTCTATGTAACCCGGCCCCGGAAGATAAAGGCTTTTTTTGCTTATAGTCGTGCACTTGTGACCGAGAAGGTATTCCGAATCCTCCCCCAGAAACGCCTGTATCTTATCGATTCCCTTAAGTTCTTTTATGGCCATGTGTTCACCCCTGAAAAATTTCAGATTCTACCGAAATAAATACCTGATAGGGCCCTAGCTGTCACTGAGAACCGATATTCCCGGGAGGTCGGATCCTCCGAGGAACTCGAAACAGGCACCGCCCCCAGTCGAAACGTGGGTTGCTTCTGAGAACTTGACTCCGGACTTTTTAAGCGACGCCACACTGTCCCCTCCTCCGAGAACCGTGGTAGCCCCCCTCCACGTGGCAAGCGCGAACGATCTGGCGATGGCGCTTGTGCCGTTTGAGAAATCGTCCACTTCGAAAAATCCCATTGGACCGTTCCAGAAAACCGTACCCTCTCCCTTTATATGCGAAGTGAATTTCTCAACCGTCTTAGGCCCTATGTCAAAAGCCGTCATGTCGTCGAGGATCTCAGCGCCCGTAACCGCAAGAGTCTTCTTGCCGCCGGCAGACTCAGCCATTACGTGGTCAACGGGCAGAAGGATCTTTTCCTTGTAGGTGTCAAGGGCTTCCCGGGCCCAGTAGAGCATCTCCCTCTCCACAGAACATTTTCCTACGTTCACTCCCTGCGCCGCCAGAAAGGTATAAGCCACCCCACCGCCCACAAGAACCTTGTCTGCCTTCTTGATTATATTCTTTAGGGCTCCTATCTTGTCCTTTATCTTCATTCCCCCGACAATGACTAAGTAGGGTTTTTTGGGTCTCTTTATTAAACGGCTCAGAAACTTCATTTCGTTTCCAACCATGAGGCCCGCGAGCTTCTTATCGAAGTGAGTGGTCATTCCGTAGGTGGAGGCATGGGCCCTGTGCGAGGTGCCGAAAGCCTCGTTCACGTAGATATCGGCTAAGGACGCGAGTTTTTTCGAGAAATCCGCATCATTTTCCTGTTCCTCGTTGTGGTACCTCAGGTTTTCAAGGAGCATCACCTCGCCGTTTTTGAGTCTTTTCGAGGTGTTCTTAACTTTGCTGCCGACAACCGCGCCCGGAAAATGGATCTTGGTTCCCAGAAACTCATTAAGCCTGGCGGCCACAGGAGCCATGGAAAGACGTTCTATCCTGCGTCCCTTCGGTCTTCCCATGTGGGAAGCCAGTATTACCCTAGCCCCGCATCTTGTAAGGTAATCGATCGTGGGGATAGTGCGTCTTATCCTGTAGTCTTCGGTTATCTTTCTGCCGTTTACGGGAACGTTGAAATCAACCCTTACGAAAACTCTTTTCCCCTCGTACTCCGAGCAGGGAAGGTCCGTTACAAGAAGCTTTTTCTTCAAAGCGTTTCCCCTACGAGTTCTATAAGATCAACCACCCTGGAAGTGTATCCGTACTCGTTGTCGTACCAGGCGACAACCTTGACCAGGTTATCCTCCACCACCGAAGTCAGCATTGAATCAAAGGAGCAGGAATGAGTATCTCCCACAAGATCGGAAGAGACGATTTCGTCCTCGACATACGCAAGGTAGCCGCCCAAGGTTCCCTCGGCCGCTTCCTTGAACTTGGCGTTCACTTCATCCACAGAAGTTCCTTTTTCCACCTCGCAGGAAAAATCCACAAGCGACACGTTGGGCGTGGGCACCCTTACGGCTACCGCGGAGAGTTTCCCTTTCAGTTCGGGAAAAACGATCTGTATGGCGTTTGCGGCCCCCGTGCTGGTAGGGATAATGGAGAGGGCAGCCGCTCTGGCCCTTCTTTTATCCTTATGCGGAGTGTCAAGTATTCTCTGATCGTTCGTATAGGAGTGTATAGTGGTCATCTCTCCGCGTCTGATTGAGAAATTTTCGTGGAGAACCTTGACCAGCAACCCGAAGCAGTTGGTCGTGCAGGACGCATTTGAAATCACGTCGTGACCTTCGGGCTCGTAGTCGTCATCGTTTATGCCCATTACCGTGGTGAAATCCACCTTGCCGCTTGCCGGCGCGGTAATTATCACCTTTTTCACGGTCTCACCCATGTGTGCCGCGGCGGCCTCGCGGGTTCTGAAAATGCCGCTTGCCTCCGCTATAACTTGTGCTCCCGTTTCGGCCCAGGGAATATTCGCGGGGTCTCTCTCCGAAAACACCCTTATGAACTTTCCATCTACGGTTATTCCCTCGTCGTTGCGCTCGACCTCTCCCGGGTAGCGGCCGAATACCGAATCGTACTTGAAAAGATGGGCCAGGGTTTCGGTGTCCGTAATATCGTTTATGCCCACGAACTCAAGGTCTTCTCTGCCGAGACCTATTCTGAGCACGTGCCTTCCTATTCTTCCAAACCCGTTTATTCCAACCCTGATGGACATCGCAAAACCTCCGAAACTTGACTTCGCAAAACCTGAAACTTGACTTTGAAATTCGCAAAAATTATACACTTGCCCGCCGTTAGTCAATAGGAAAATCAATTTGAGAAGAAATACCGCATCTCGTTGCGTGGCCAGACCACCCCGTTAGCCACGCAAACACCAAGCATAACGGTTTTTAATCGGTTTTTTCCACCCCGCATTCAGTTAACCAAGCCCCCTGAAATACCTTTTTAATTGTACCGGATAACCGTGCGTTAGCTAGTTTGCAGGGAACCCCCACCGCTCGGCCTCGGCGTTCTCGTTCGGCTGAAATATCGCAACCACTTGCCAATATCGTCAAGAGCCAGATAAAAACAGGGCACGAGGTAAAGTATGACGAAAGTCGAAAAAACAAGTCCGAAACCCAGGGAAGCCGCCATCGGAGCGAGAATACCCGCCTCGCCCTTGTAGGCGAACATCAGGGAGAAAAGCCCCGAGAAAGTCGTAAGCGTGGTGAGAACGATAGGCCGGAAACGGTACCTGGCGGAAAATACTATCGCTATTACCTTGCTCGGCATCTTTTTCGCCCTTCGGTTGATAAAGTTCAGCAGCAGCAGACTGTCGTTCACCACTATTCCCAGAAGCGCAACCATTCCTATTATGGCGGGAAGCGTCATGGGTTCGCCGCGCAGCAGAATCGCTATGACCACTCCCGTAACGCAAAAAGGCAGTGCACTCATTATTATAAGGGGCTGAAAGCTGGAACGCAGTATGCTTGCGAGAATGAGATAAATGAGAAGTAAAGCCAAAAGCGACGCCTTTTTTATGTCGCTTATAGCCTGAGTGTACTGCTCCTCCTCCCCCGCGAACCGAAACGAGTAGCCCGGGTAGTTCTCGAGAAGACCATCCAGATACCGCGAAAGATTTGCGTTCACCTCCCTTGAAGTGGTCGTCTGGTTGTCCACTTCGGCTGTTACGGTGACCGTTCTTCGAAGTCTCTCCCTTCTTATCTCAAGCGGTGTCTTTGACTCCGTTATCTCCGCCACGGTGCCGATAGGAACCCGTTGACCAAAAGGAGTCAGGACCTGGTGCGATTTCACCGAGAAAACACCGGAATCTTCCCTTCCGTATCGCAGATTTATCTCAGCCTCTTCCTCGCCCACTCTGGTCTTCGAAACTGTGAGACCGTCTCCAAGAGCCTTGATCTCCCGGGCCACACTCCACTTGTCAATACCGAACACCCCGGCTTTTCTCTCGTCTATCTCAACTCTCGCCTCGGGCTTTCCGTAAACGAGATTACTGGTCGCAGCGCTCACCCCCGGCTGACTGCTCAGAAACTCCCGGACCCGGGAAGCTATTTCCATCAGCACCGGTAGTTCATCCCCGCTTACCTTGACGTCCACCGGTTTCCCGGTAGGAGGACCCGTTGTCTGGAGGAAATCAACCTGTTTGGCCCCCGTAACCGTTTCCCCTACTCTGCTCTCCGCAATCTCAGAGAGTTCAACCGCATTTTCTTTCCTGGCAGAGTAATCCTCGTATTCAACCATAACCGTAGCCAGATTGTCTCCCATGGAGAACAGATTGTCAGGATCCGACATATCGAGGCCAACCATGGACAACGTGTTCTTCAGGACATGAGGGGGAACGCTGTGGCGCACGGCTTCCTCGACCTGGGCTACGGAAGCGACTGTATGCTCCAGACTGGATGAGGGGGGATTCTCAACCCTTACCATTACCTCCTCAATATCATGAAGGTAGAACATCACGTTGGGAATCCGGACAAAGATAAAGACCGAAACGGCAAAAATAACCGTGAAACATCCTATCACCGCATAGCGGTTTCTAAGGGCAAACAGAAGTCCCCGCAGATACAGGCCTCTTACGCGCAGAAGCGGCGCGTTTCCGCGAGGAGATCTCGTCGTGCCGTTTGCCGGAAGCCAGTCGGCGCAGTGAGATGGCATGATCACCAGGGCTTCGAAAAGGGAGAAGCAAAGAGCGAAGATCGCCACTTTGGGAATTATGGAGAGGAACTGTCCGATTAGCCCCGTGGCAAGAAGAAGGGGGGTAAACGCAGCGATATTGGTCAGCACAGTCGCAACCACTGGCCAGGCAACCTCCCTTGTCCCTATTACCGCCGCCCTCAGCGGTTCCACTCCCCTTGATATATACCTCTGGACGTTCTCAACAACGATTATGGCGTCATCCACCACCATGCCCAGCATCATTATAAGACCGAACATGGAGAGAACATTCAGTGTTGTGCCGGTCATCTTCATTAATATCGCAGCCCCCAGAAAAGAAACGGGAATCCCCAGGGCAGCTATGAAGGCCGCCTTGCGGTCAAGAAAGAGAGCAAGAAGGATTAATACCAGAACAAACCCCAGGCCTCCGCTCTTAAGCATGGTCCGAAGGCGACTTTTCACCCAGTGTGACCTGTCAAACGTCAGGGTTATCTCCACATCTTCGGGAAGCTCGTTTTCGTATTTTTCGGTAAGCTGCCTTACGTGACCGACGGCATCGAGGATATCAACGTTTTTCTGCTTCTCCACCCAGAAAGTAATCGCAGGACGACCGTTTATCCTCGATCTCAGGTCCTCTCGCTGTTCCCCGAGAGCTACAGTCGCCACATCGCGGAGCAGAACATGTTTACCCTCGATGTTCCTGGCAACCGGAATATCGAGAAGATCTTTCACAGATCTTATCTTTCCCTCGGTTCTAAGCAGAAAATCAGCCCTGTTCCGAGTAAAACTCGCCCCGGGAATATCCAGATTTCTCGCATTGATGGCATCTGAAATCTCCTCGATCCCCACTCCAAACTGCACCATCTTCGGGTAATCCAGGTAGACCCATATTGCCGGGTCAGGCAGTCCGACGGAAGTCACGTTGTCAATACCGTCTAAAAGCGCAAGCTCATCCCGCAGCCTTCTGGCGTTGCTATAGAGAATATTTCTTGGTATATCCCCTGAGACCGAAACGCCCACCAGCGGAAAACTCGCCTTTCTCTCTTCTGTTACGGGTTCTTCGGCATCTTCGGGAAGATCGTCCACTATCAGGTTGACCTTGGAATCAATCTCCCAGGCGATCCTTCTGGTGTTTTCACCTGGGTGAACCTCAGCCGTAACCCGCGAGAACCCTTCGGAAGAAACGGATTTTACGATCTTGACGCCGGAGATATTCTTTATCTGCTGCTCAATTGGAACACTTACAAGATTCTCAACGTCTTCGGCGGAGGAACCCGGAAAAGACGTGGTTACCGTCACCATTTCGAGTTTTACCGACGGGAACAGTTCAAGGGGAAGAGAGAATGCAAACAGAAGCCCTATAAACATTATGGCTCCCATCAGCAGGTTTACGAAAAACGAATTTCTTACTGAAAAATCGGCGATGTGCATAGAGAATCAGTCGATAATGCCTAGTGTGCGCCCGATTATGACCCCGAATGCGGGGGGAACTGATCAAGCGGCATGTCTTTTCGGTATCGGCAGGTTTTCCTCCTGCGGATTCGAAACCGTATCTTGCTTTGCCAAACGGAGTTTCCACCCGGTCTGCGGTCAACCGCAACCTCTAAACGCCTTTTGTTAATTTTACCGGATAATAAAACGCCGCCTAATTCCCCGGAAAACCCCCGAAAACTCCGGAAGGGACACCTAGAATTCAAAGCTGCTCATGCCATCCACGGGACAAATGTCTGAATTGCCGGGGGCGGATTGAGTTTTTCTGATTCCCGTAGTATCGTTTCACGGTGATGGAAAATCTTAACGTATGTATTCTCGGAGCAAGCGGCTACACGGGAGCGGAACTCATAAGGCTCCTTGGGGGACATCCCCGGGCCAGTATTTCGCATTTAACAGCGTCAAGGCACGCAGGCCGTGCTCTGGCCGAGGTCTTTCCGCACCTTGGCGAAATAGCCGATCTCGAGCTCAGCAGTTCTGACCCCTCGCTCATTCCGGACGATACCGATGTGGTATTCGCCGCGCTTCCCCACGGAGCATCGGCCGAACTCATAGAAGAAATCTATGGGAGGGACGTAAGGATAATCGATCTCGGAGCGGATTTCCGTCTCAGGGAAGGCACCTACAGGGACTGGTACGGGGATCATCCGTGCGCCCATCTGCTCGAAAACGCCGTCTACGGAATCCCTGAACTGCATGCGGAACGGATATCGGAAACAAAACTGGTGGCAAACCCCGGATGCTATCCCACCTCTTCTATCCTTCCGCTCGCGCCGCTTCTTGAAAACGGCATGGTGGAGACGGGGGGAATTATAATTGATTCCAAATCCGGAGCTTCGGGAGCAGGAAGGAACCCTTCGCTTGACCTTCATTTCTGCGAGGTCTCCGAAGGAATGAAAGCCTACAAGGTAGGCGAGCACCGTCATACCCCTGAAATAGAGCAGGGGCTCTCGGACTTTCTGGGCAGCAAGGTGGAAGTCGCTTTCACCCCGCATCTTGTACCGATAAACAGGGGAATACTCTCGACAATATACGTAAACCTCTCGGGAAGCCATAAGACCCGGGAACTGCTGGACGCCCTCGGTAAATTCTACGAGAACTCACCCTTCGTGAGGATTCTCCCCGAGGGGACTTTTCCGAACACCTCCTGCGTCAGAGGTTCAAACTTCTGCGACATAGGGGTAAGGACAAACCCCGGGAAAAAAACCGCGGTAATTGTCTGTGCCATAGATAACCTGGTAAAGGGAGCCTCAGGCCAGGCGATACAGAGCATGAACATCATGCTTGACCTTCCTGAGAGTCTGGGACTTGACTCCCCCCCGCTTTATCCCTGACTTGAGCGACAATACACGCCGTCTGTCGATATACGCAACTCGGCAAGCGGCTCCCGGACATCCCGTCAGAAATCCTGAAGCGTCCTTATTCTCTCCACTATCGCGGGAAGAAGCTCGATCACCCTGTCGACTTCCTCCGAACGGGTAAAACGGCCGAAGCTGAACCTGACCGAGCAGAGCGCTTCCTGTTCTTCGAGCCCCATGGCGATCAATACGTGGGAAGGGTCAACGTTTCCTTCGGAGCATGCAGAACCAGTTGAAACCGCCACTCCGGCGGTATCGAGATTCATTACCACCGAATCACCCGGAGTGTTTGGAAAACCAACGTTAAGGGTGTTGGAGACCCTCGCGTCGGGATGTCCGTTCAGGTAAACATCCTCTATTCTCCGGGAAAGCTCTTCGAAAAGACGGTCGCGAAGTTTCCCCAGTCTTTCGTTTTCCGCCTCAAGCTCCCCACGCAGAAGCTCGCACGCGTAACCGAATCCGCAGACGGCCGCCACGTTCTCCGTTCCCGACCTCTTTCCCCTCTCCTGCCCCCCGCCGTGCACGAAAGGCTCAAGGGCGACCCCTTTTTTCAAGTAAAGAGCTCCTGTTCCCTTGGGACCGCATATCTTGTGGGCGGAAAAAGACGCCATGTCCACCGGCAGGTCCCCAAGATCGATTTCCATCTTTCCCAGAGCCTGAACCGCATCCGTATGGAAAGCCACTCCCCTCTCGCGGGCAATTTCTCCTATATCACGAATCGGACTTATAACTCCGGTCTCGTTATTCACGTACATGCAGGAAACAAGAATCGTGCGCTCGGTAATCGCTTCCCGGAACTGTTCGGGAAAGACCCCTCCGAAGGAATCCACGGGAAGATAGGTGACCTCGAAACCCCTGCGTTCAAGAAACCTGAACGCTTCAAGACACGAGGCGTGCTCGACCGCGGTCGTAACCAGATGGTTTCCCCTGTCGCAAAGAGCGTAGGCCAGGCCTTTTATGGCGAAGTTGTTGCTTTCACTGCCCCCGGAGGTAAAAACTATTTCTCCCGGCCTCGCCCCGAGGCAACCCGATACTCTCTCGCGGGCGGAATCAACCGCCGCGCGCGCGACGCTTCCGGGAGAATGAATGCTGGAAGGATTCCCATAATCTCCGGCAAGATAGGGAGTCATCTCTTCCAAGACGCGCGGGTCAAGAGGCGTGGTCGCGTTATAGTCAAGATATATGGAATGTTCGTGATCAGGCGACATTTTCTCACCATCGCTTAAACAGCTTGCGTAACAGCGAATAATAACCGATCAACAGCGGAAATACTCCGGATTCGAGTTGTTTCAGCGGGTTAACGTCTTGGGGACAAGATCAGGCGCACCGGCAAGCCAACTTCAGATCAGGTCAGGCTTGTCGGTGATAATTCCGTTAATCCCCGCCCCGGCCAGTTTTTCGCCTCGTTTCGGATCGTTAACCGTCCAGCAGCACACAAAAAGACCTCTTCTCCGGGCTTCCGAAGCAAGGCGGCGCGTCATAAAACGGTGATTCGTGGCAACTACCCGACACCCCAGGGAAAGAGCCTTCTTCACGCACCCGAAGCCGAAAACCGTAATAAGTCCCGTAGTAATGGAGCGATCAAGCTCCCTCACGGCAAGAAGACAGTCCTCGCGGAAAGAAACCACCGCTACATCTTTTATAAGACCATGAGCTTTTATAAGCGAGACCGTTTCTTCCTCGGTACCTTTTTCCTTAAGTTCGACCACCAGTCCGCAGCGCCCCGCGAAATTCTCAAAGACCTCTTCGAGAGTCGGTATCCGCTCCCCGAAACCGGCGTCAAGAGACCTGAGTTCAGAGAGCGTCTTCCCCGAAACGGCTCCCTTGCCGTCCGTGGTCCTGTCCACCTTCCGGTCGTGAATGACGACCAGGCGGCCGTCAAGACTCATCCTCACGTCAAACTCTATCACCGAAGCCCCCATGTCAAGGGCCCTGCGGAAAGAGCGAAGAGTATTTTCCGGTTCGTAATGGCTCGCGCCGCGGTGAGAGATAAGGAGGAAGTCTTTTTTGAAAAAACCTTTCATGGAATCTGGGGGAATTACCTGAACAGGTCATGGGCCGGATCTCTGATCAGTTCATCCGAACTTCCTTCCCCCCGGATGTACTCAACCCCGCGGGCTACCACAACGGGCAGGGCCGCGGTTTTCTCCATGAGCAATCCCGCGGCGCACGCCACCTGGTCCGCGGTCGCCATCTCGGTTGCCGTAAGCAGAAGACCTTTGCTGTCGGTCTCTCCCCTGCGGTCAGAAAGCGGCTTCATGCCGCTGCAGCCAATGGCGATGTCGGTAAGCCCTTCCCGCCAGGGGCGTCCCACCGTATCACTTATTATGACGGCTACGTATTTCCCGGTTTCCTGTTCTATATGTTCTCTTATAGCCCCGGCGGAGCGGTCGGAATCAAGCGGAAGAAGCGTGACGTCCTCGCCCCCGGAAACGTTTGAAGCATCAACTCCGGCGTTTGCCAGCACAAGCCCTGCGACCGTCTCAACTATAAGCCTTCCCTTGCCGCTTTCTCTCTCGTCCATTTTCACGATTCTCCTGGTCTCCCCCAGAATCACCTCCACCAACCTCGGATCCTTTGAAACCTCCTCGGAGACCGTAACAGCAAAATCCGACGGTTCCACCTGGGAAAGATTGATGACCCTGCCTTCGGCCTTTGAGACCACCTTCTGCGCAACTACAACTATATCCCCGTCAAGAAAAGAAAACCCCTCACTGGCGGCGGCGCGCAGAATCATCTCCCCGAGACCGTCCCCTTCCTTCACTTCCGGAATTCCCCTCAGGGGAACAAACTTTATTCCTCCAGTCTTGTCCATGCGGAAACTCTCCCGATGCCGCGGCGGCGCAGCGTTTTGTATATACCGGTTAAACCATCTAGTATATAGTACCGATATTACAGAGGAGAGAAATGGAAAGGTTCTATCTGGAAAGAGAGACCGACCTCGAGCTTGGAAAGCAGTTCGAGGTATCCGGCGTGGCGAGGGAATCAGGACTCATGATCCGCATATTCGTGACATCCTCGCTTAAAAAGGAAATGATGGAACCCGATTCCGAGGCCTCGGCCCGCGGCGAGGATGAAGACACCAGGCTAAAAGAGATACTTTCCCCTCTCGTGTCGTCCATAAGGTCGACCAGGAAAACGAAGAGAACCAACGTGATCAATTTCACCGCTTCAGTTACTAAAGACGGGAAAGGCCGGGAATTTCATGTTATTTCCTACCTAGGTCCGGTAACGAAAGACTCCGAAGAACCCTGCATAACCCTTCTCCTGCCCGAAGACCTGCCGGAAGAAACACCTTAGCCGCAAAATCGTGTATTATTAGCTTTACAATGGGGTGTACAGAGGACATTTCCGGCGAAATCTACTTTGACAACAACGCAACTACAAAACCACTTCCCGAAGTAACGGAGGCCATGCACGAAGCCATGGGTGAGGGATTCGGCAATCCCTCAAGCGCCCATTCGGCCGGAGAGCGAGCGAGGGGCCGCATGGACCTTGCCCGCAAACGGACCTCCGATCTTTTGGGATGCTCCCCCGAAGACCTCATATTCACAAGTTCCGGCACGGAATCAAACAACATGGTCTTTTATTCCTGCACGAGGAAAAAAGAGAAGCCGCGCGTTGTCACAACCCAGGTAGAGCACTCCTCGATAATGAAGATGTGCAATTTCCTCGAACTAAACGACGTGCACATCGAAATGCTCGAGGTGGACAGAGAGGGGATTCTTGATATCCGAGGACTCGAAAACGCGATCTCCGAGAAAACCGACCTAGTTTCCGTGCAGTGGGTTAACAACGAGACCGGAGTCATACAGGATATGGCAAGCATTTCCGAGGTCTGCAGGAAAAACGGAGTGCTTCTCCACACCGACGCTGCCCAAGCCGTAGGAAAGCTCGAGGTGGACCTCGCGAAGCTCCCCGTGGATTTTCTCTCTTTCACAGCCCATAAAATCAGCGGTCCTCAGGGTGCCGCGGCTCTCTATGCAAAAGACAGGCTGCTTGTAAATCCTTTTCTTTTCGGAGGATTCCAAGAAGACGGATTTCGTCCCGGGACTGAGAACCTTCCGGGCATATCAGGCTTTGGGACCGCCTGCGAAATAAGGCGCACAAGACTTGAGCAGGCCATAGGAAAGATGAAGGATCTTCGCAACCAGTTCGAGAAGACGATAATCGAATCCATTCCGGACACCTCGATCAACGGGGATGGCGGGGAGAGAATATGCAACACCACAAATATCCATTTCGGCAGAACTGACGGAAGAAAATTGGTCTCCCTTCTTGACGAGGCGGGAATAAGGTGTTCGCAGAGTTCTGCGTGCACGAACTTCGACGTTACGCCATCCTACGTCCTTACCGCCATGGGGCTGGATGAAGAGCATGCGCATTCAAGCATAAGATTCAGCTTCTGCCCGGAAAACACCTTCAAGGAGGTGGAAAGAGCGGCAGAGATAATCCGGGAAAAGTGCGAATTTCTGAGGAGCCAGCCCTGCTGAACCCGGACACCCCGGGAAGACGGAAAATCAGTCGACAACCCTTACCGGCTGACCGGGAAGGAGACCGAAATTCCCCTCGGTTATGATTCTAGAATCCGGGGGAAGCGAATCAAAGGATATATAGGCCGAATTATCGTCTATCCACGTGGGCGCCACTTTAGCCTTGAGAACTTCTCCGTTTTTTTCAACCAGCACGAAAGAGGAATTTTCTTTATTGTCGGACAAGACAGCCGTCTTGGGAATTCTGACGACATTATCAAGCATCTGCACCGGTATTTTTACGGAAACCATTTCTCCGGGCCACCATTTTACCGAGGGATCGGATATGGCAATCTCGACATCGTAGGTGCCCGAGAAATCATCAGAACCCGGACTCACGCCGTCAACCTCGCCCGCGACGGTTTCCACCGTGCCGTCTCTTGTAAGTGATACCTCAAGGACATCTCCCCGGTTGACGCTTCTGGCAACAGACACGTCCACACCAGCTATGACTTTCCTGCCGCTTAGATTAACGACCTTGGCTACCACATCCCCATTTCTTGTCTCCTGTCCGACGTCGGGAACGATTTCAACAACCTGGCCTTGGATAGGAGAACGGATCTTGAGATTTTCGTAATTCCACTTGGCCCTTTTGTAAGAAGCTTCAAGGGCCTTCACGCCGGCCGAGGCGGTTTCAAGAAGGTTTAGTGACGCCTCGGTCTCGTCCTCAGAGACTATTCCCTTTTCGAAAAGAGCCGAATTCCTGCGGTAGACCCTTTCAGCCTCGGCAAGCTTCCCCTTGGCGGATTCAAGATTGTACTTCGCCTCGTCAAGCCGCGTTTCCACGCGGTAATCGTGGAGTTCGAGGATAATTCCGTCCTTTTCGATTTCCTGACCTCGACCGGAATCTATCCGCTTTACCCATCCCGAAACGGTCGTCCGGACCAAGACAGTCTGCTTGCCACGGACTCTTCCGAGAACTTCGGTGTAAACTGAACCTGAGGACGCAATGGGCGTCATCACTTTTATGGGCCTGTAGGCGTTATCCCCAGAGTGATCCTGTGCACTCGATTCCCTTTCATAAAGAAACTTCGCGTACAGGAGCAACAGGAGCAATAGGAAACCAAGAAAAATTAAAACCAGAGTCAACCAGTTCTTCGTTTTTCTTTCCCTGAACCAAGATCTCATCTATTCTTCCACCCACAAAAGCTTCAACAAAAAAGACATTCATAACAATATTGAGAATCTGGCGATTTAGCAATAACCAGCAAAATTAGGAACACCCGGTAAAACAGATTGACTTTTGGCCAGAATACCCCGATAATTATTAAGAGATTTTAAGGAGGATGTTAGTGAACGGAAAACCTTTAACGAAATCCCAGCTTTCAACCAGCTTGGCAGAGAAGGCGGGAATAACCAAGGCGACAGCCAAAACCGTTATTGATGCTATAGCGTCAATTGCATGTGAAGAGGTAAAGGGAAAAGGAGAATTCACGATTCCTGGAATCGGCAAACTGGTTATCAGCAATCGCAGTGCCAGAATGGGGAGAAATCCCGCCACCGGTGAAGTAATCAGCATACCTGCAAGAAAGGTCCTGAAGTTTCGCGTGGCTAAAGCCTGCAAAGATTCTGTACTAGGTTAAAACTGTCTCCACGCTCTACCTAGTTGATTCCACCTCTAAGCGACCAGTTGAGAATTTCTACTGGATGCACAATCTTGGTCTTGGAATCTGAACCGAGCAGTCCCTTGCGGATTTGTATCATGCACCCGGGATTCCCGACAGCCAGATAATCGGCGCCGGTTTTCTCTATATTATTTACTTTCCCTGAGAGAAGCTTGGCGGACATCTCCGGCTGCGCTATATTATATATCCCTGCGCTTCCGCAGCAGTGATCCGACCGCTGCATTTCGACAAATTCCAGTCCCGGGATACTTTTCAGAAGTTCTCTTGGGGCGGACCGTATTCTCTGTCCGTGAACAATATGGCACGCATCCTGATAAGTAATCTTTATATCAAGAGGGTGCAGCGACGCCCCTATTTCCCCATCCGAAAGAAATTCCATGACATCCACGGTTTTCGCTGAGAGCTGCGCCGCGGCTTCGGAGTAAACCGGATCCCGGCGCAGGATCTCGGCGTATTCCTTCATAGTGGAACCGCATCCGGCAGAATTAACGACTACGGCATCTACATTTAAGGTGGCGAAAAGGTCCACCAGCTTTCTTGCGAACTCCCTTCCTTCCTCAAGCCTTCCCGAGTGAACAGAAAGGGCCCCGCAACATCCCTGATTCTTGGGAACAAGAACTTCGCAGCCGCTTGCGCAAAGCACTTCGATCGTTGCCCTGTTTATTTCCGGGAAGAAAACCCCCTGAACGCACCCGCTCAGAAGGGCGACTTTCTTTTTTCTCTCTCCAATTGCCGGATAAAAAGCCGAAAGAGTTTCCCCAAAAGCAGAGTTGACTTCGGGCAGCATATGGAACATGGAAGAAGCCGAGAGACTTATTCTGTTAATAAGCCACGGCGGGAAAACCCTCTTCAGGCCAAGGACCCTTACCAGGTAGACAAAAGGCAGGAGAAACTTCAACCTTTGGGGATAGGGGAAGATTCTGAAGATAAAAGCCCTGAGAATTTTCTCCCCCAGCCCCCTCTTAAACCTCCTTTCAATCTGCCCCCTCGACATCTCTATCAAACTTCCATACTTGACTCCGGAGGGACACGCAGTCTCACAGGCAAGACACCCCAGACACAGATCAAGGTGCTTTACAAGCGACTCGCCCATCTGGATTCTTCCCTCCTCCGCGGCCTTTATCAGATGTATTCTTCCCCTGGGAGAATCAAGTTCGTTTCCGGTCTCAAGATAGGTGGGACAAGATGAAAGACAGAACCCGCAGTGAACGCAGTCCTGTATTATCTTCCTGCTCGGGCGATCCGTATGGTCAAAAGCGGTCTCAAGCGACATTGCGTCCCTCCGCTCCCGAAGAAATCGAAAAACCGAAAGTCTTGGAACCCGCGCTTTGGAAAACCTCTTCGAGTTCCTCTTGGGCGCCAAACGATTTTTTCCCAAGTTTTCTGCCGGATATATCAAAGTGAAGAGAGTCCTGAGAAAAAGGATTTGGGCAGATCGTATAGTTAAGCCCGTCTTGCGACGACAGGGCTATCTCCACCGTGTCTCCTAGGTAGTTAACCGGAACGTTCGGAATAGTGGCTGATCTTGATCCGTGGCAGAGGGAAAGCGATATCATGTCGCCCACCTGAAGAAACCTGAGATTGGTCTGGACATCGGCAGAAAGGTATCCGTTCGGGTTCCCCTCTCCTGCCCTGATCCCGATGCTTCGGTGCAGGAATTCCCTGATTTTCTCCCTAAGCGAAATGGCCGCCTTGTTACTTGGATCTCTGGATATGGTCCTTTCATTAAGTTCGGAAAAGTGAAGCGCTATTAGCGCGCAGGCATATGGATGCTCGTCGGCATGTTTTTCGAAACACTCAGACCAGATCTCAAACTGGCTCTCGGGCCGCATTTCCATGAAACTTCTCGGATAGCCGTTTTTCGGGTTAAGATCAGCCGCGGAATCCGTTTTCTCCCATCCGCAGTCATGTTCCCTTATCGCAAGCATCACCTCATCTTTTGGGGTGATCCCCTCGAAATCCTCATTGCCCCAGAAATTCATTATTCTTGAAGAAAGAAAAGCGTGGCCTGGCTGCGTTATAAGAGTCCACCCCTCACCAAATTCCCTTCTTATCATAATCCGTATCCTCAGTCTGCATCGAATATTTTTTCGCCGGGCAGAATGTTTCCCGGATCAAAACGCTGTTTGATGTTCTTCATAAGAAAAAGCGCTTCTCCGAAATCTCCCCACGCTTTTACCCTCTCCCGGAGTTCGCGACGGACCCTCGAGAACATGATACGGCCCCCGAGCGAATCGGCAAGATTTTCAAGAAAACGCGCCGCTTTGACCGCCTCTTCACCCTCACCGCTTACCGAAACAAGCGCAACCCCCCTGGCAGGCCTCGAAAGGCAGCGCACCGTGATTCCCGATAGTGCCGGATTGCTCTCAATATCGGAGAGAATCTCGATTGAGGCAGTTACGGGGAGAGTCAGCTTCGAGGAAAAACTTGCCCCGGATGAAAACGGGAATTCCCTTGCCGAATCCCATAACTCCTGTGAATCCTCATTCCCCATCTCGAGGAAAGAGGCAGATTTCCCAGAGCTTATCTCCCTTACCTGTTTTATCTGCTCGATCACTGCCCCTTCGAAGCTGTCGAATCTAAGCAGAATGCTTCTTTTTGCTCCCGATGCCGCCGAGAATTCCGAAGAGAGTCTCTCGTCAAGTATTTCAAAGCATGTGGGAACGACATCCGCAGCAAGTATCGCCCTAGCCGCATGGGAACAGGAAACATGGTTGTCAAAACCCAGAACTAGGGTTCTTGAGAAGGGTTGGCGGGGGTATAATCTAAAAGTCGCTTCCACTAAGACGCACAGGGTTCCGAGCGAACCTGCCATAAGCTTAGGAATATCATAACCCGCTACGTTTTTAACTACTTTTCCTCCCAAGTTTATGATCTCACCGTCAGCCCTCACGGCCCTGACTCCCAAGATAAGTTCCCTGCACGTGCCGTATCTGGTACTCATTGGACCGCAAAGATTTGTCGACACAAGCCCACCCACGGTGGCTCCGGAGTCAAGGCCGGGCGGATCCACGGGAAAAAGCTGGTTTTCACGCCCGACGGCATTCTGAAACTCCCTCACCTCCATCCCGCATTCGACCGTGGAAACCATGTCGGAAGGCTCGTAAAACAGAACCCTGCCAAGACGCTTGAGTGAAAGCGCCGCGTCGACGGCACCGACCGGGTTGCCCAGAAAAAGCTTGGTGCCCCTCGCAAAAGGAAAAACACGGATGCCATTTCGGGAAGCAAACCCGAGGACCCGGGATATCTCCTCGACGGTTTCGGGATAGAGAATTACCTCAGGAGAGAAGCCGAATTCCGGAACGCCCGAGTCCGTATCACCGGAACCGGGAACGTGGAAACCTGAAACCATCTTGGAGAGTTCTGTTACCTGAGACATCTTTTTTCAAACGAACGGACCGTTAAACCTTGAACATAGAACCCGCTCTACTAGAAAAGTTCCCCCATTTCCTTTGCGTGAGCAGCTTCGGAACCTGGTTTTTGCATCCCGGGCTCAACGCATGTTCTAGGAGTCGGAAACACCTTGCCGGGATTGCAGAGCCCCTCTTCGTCAAAAGCGCACCGCACAAGATTCATCGTGTCTATTTCCTGTTCGCTGAACATAAGCGGAAGAAACCTCTTTTTGTCAAAGCCAACTCCATGCTCTCCCGTAATGCTGCCGCCGACGTCAACGCATACCCTGAGAATTTCCCCGGAAAGCTCCTCGGCTTTCTCCGATTCCCCTTCAATTTCGGGATCATAGAGCACCAGAGGATGAAGATTTCCGTCCCCCGCGTGAAAGACGTTCGCAACCCGAAGACCGTACCGTCTGCCGAGCTCTCTTATCTCTCCAAGCACCCTAGCCAGACTGCTCCTTGGAATTACGCCGTCCTGAACATAGTATCCGGGACTTATCTTCCCCATGGCTGCAAACGCACTTTTACGCCCCTTCCAGAAAAGCTCCCTCTCGCTTTCATTCGCCGCCAGCTTTATTTCAATCGCGCCGTTTTCCCGAAGTATCCCGGTTACGGTAGGAACCTGAGCGTTAACCTCCGCCCCAGGTCCGTCGAGTTCCACGAGAAGAATAGCTCCCGCATCCCTAGGGTATCCGGCACCTACCGTGGTTTCCACAGCGTTTATGCTGAGATTGTCCATGATTTCCATTCCCGCTGGAATAACTCCGGAAGAAATGATCGCGGAGACCGACGCCCCGGCGTCCTCGATTCTCTCAAAAGAAGCAAAAAGAGTTTTAACCATCTGAGGTTTTTTTATTATTCTCAAAAAGACCTTGGTCACTATGCCCAAAAGCCCCTCGCTTCCAACCACAAGCGAAAGAAGGTCATATCCGAGACTCTCCGGGGTAGGACCCCCGAGCGTGACCACTGCTCCGTCGGGCAGAACCATCTCCACTCCGAGCACATGGTTGGTCGTAACCCCATACTTAAGACAATGAACTCCACCGGAGTTCTCCGCGACATTGCCTCCTATCGTGCACACGATCTGGCTTGAAGGATCGGGAGCGTAGTAAAATCCCTCGTCACTCACGGCATCGGTTACGGAAATATTGACCACTCCGGGCTCGACCACAACGACACGGTTCGGGATATCCACGTCAAGAATCCTGTTCATTCTTGAAAGTGATATCACTATGCCCTCGCGACTGGGGAGAGCACCACCGGAGAGGCCGGTTCCCGCCCCTCTCGGAACAAAAGGAATTTTCTCGCGATTGCAGAGTGTTACAACCAGGGAGACTTCCTCCGCACTTGAAGGGAGAACAACGAAAAGAGGCTTTACCCTGTATCCGGTAAGCCCGTCGCTTTCATAGGCAATCAGCTCATCCTCGGCTGAGATAACCGCCCCGGCACCCAGGATTTCCACAAGTTCCGAGGCGATGCGGGATTTCCATCCGCCGGTTCTTTTTACAGCTTGCGAGTCCATCGTTAAACTTATAGTATATCGGAACTTGGGGAACGCGAAAAATTGACTGAGACTATCAAAGAAACCGATCCGCTCGTATTTGATAAGCTATCCGAATGCCTTACGGGCGGAGGGGTGATCGTATACCCGACCGAAACTCTCTACGGAATCGGCTGTCTTGCGTTTGACCGGGAGGCCTGCCGGAGAATAGTAAGGATAAAACAAAGATCCGGAGGCAAGGGACTTATAGTCCTCGTGAGTGACAAGGAAATGCTTGACCGCCACTTCCATGTTCCCGGCGACCTGCTTGAGAGATACTCCCGAAGCCAAAAACCCCTTACGCTCATACTGCGCCCGAAGTCCGTTTTTCCACAAGAGGTGTCAGGAGAAAGGGAATCGGTCGCGGCAAGAATCTCCACTTCTCCCTTCGCAAAAGAGATCCTTCGCCGCGTGGGAGAGCCCATAACCTCTACGAGCGCGAACATAAGCGGCAGGGGGAACTCAAACCGGTTTGCTGATATCCGCAGGGATTTTCCAAGCGGAATTGATGTTATCGTTGATTCTGGTAATCTTCCACCCTCAATGGGTTCAGCGATAGTGAACCTGACGACCACGTCACCCGAAATTATCAGAGAGGGAGATCTTTCCGTAACCGAAATAGAGAGGATTCTTCATGGCTGAAATAAAACCTTTCAGAGGTATAAGATACAGCAAGGAAGCGGTCGAGGACTTCGCGAAAGTCATCGCTCCTCCCTACGACGTAATAAGCCCGCAGCAACGTGAGGAACTGTGTGCCAAAAGTCCTTTTAACGCCGTGAGAATTGAACTGCCCGAAGGAGAAGGCAGGCAGCGTTATCAAAATGCGAAGGAAATCTATTCGAAGTGGCTCCGCGACAAAGTGCTCATAAGGGACGACGAGCCTTCAATCTATCCTTACTACCAGGACTTCGAGTTCGAAGGACAACGCTACACAAGAAAAGGGTTCATAACGAACCTAAAGGTTGAAGATTTCGACAAGAAAATCGTTCTGCCGCATGAACAGACTTTCAGAAAACACAAGGAAGACCGACTGGCGCTCACAGTCGCTTGCAACTCCAACCTGAGCCAGATCTTCTGCGTCTATCCCGACACCTCGGGAGAAATCGAGGAGGATGTAGACAGAAATACCGGAGAACCGCTTGTGGACGTCACTTTTGAAGAAGGAATAAGGAATATTCTCTGGAAGATATCCGATCCGAGAGTCATAGAACGCATAAAAAGCCGCCTCGCAAACAGATCCATTCTGATCGCAGACGGTCATCACCGCTACGAAACCTCGGTAAACTTCAGAGACCTGAAGAGAAAAGAAACGGGGGACAATTCAGGACAGATGCCCTGGGATTACGTAATGACCTACCTCTCGCGCGGAGAAGGCCAAGGACTGATAATTAACCCCACTCACAGGATAGCAAGAAAAGTCGGAGACAACCTGATTGACAATCTGCGGAAAGATTTCAAAGTCGAGAGAATTGCGCTTGAGAATTCGCTTGATCTCGGCCCGGATCAGATATCCGTTGTGACCAAGAATCCCGAGAGAACCTTCAGGATTGCTCCCAAGACGACGCAAGAAAAAGACTATGAGAACCTCGCCGTGATAACTCTTCACAGCCAGGTGTTCGGAGCACTTATAGAAGAAGACAAGGCGGGTGTACGATACTCCAAGTTCCCAGAAGAAGTATTCGAGAATGTGCACAATGGGGAGTTTGAGGCCGGATTTCTTCTTCCCAAACTAAAATCAGAGGACATATTCAAAGTGGTTCTCGACGGAACCAAGATGCCTCACAAGACCACCTACTTCTATCCGAAGATTCTCTCCGGATTAGTATTCAACCCTCTGTGGCGTTAAGCAGATAAAAAAAAGAGGAGGGATAACCGTTAAGGTCTCCCTCCTCTTCTTTATTACTCATCAAGAACTCAGTGTCTTCTCAGACACCGGCTCTTCGCCATTATCCCTGGCTATACTGCGGCAGCAGGAACCTGTGACGCATCGTGTACTCAAACGGCGTAGAGTATACTATATGACCCATGTCATCAGCTCCTCTCTCTACCGTGTTCGTCCAGATCGTCAACGCCGGCGGTATTATCAGGTTAAACGTGAAGCTTATCAACCCTACTACCTCCGTTGCCGGTATCTGACCACCCATGTAGTCAAACGGCGTCCCCGACATGAACCACGAACGTACATCCTCCGTAACAGCCGTCCTCACGCTCTCAGGATTCAGCTGGAACCTGTGTCCCGTCCCGAATCCCGGCGGAAGATCCGACGGCAGATACGTTACTTCATGGATACTGTTCGATACATCAGGCCTCGTCGTTATCCTGTAGTTCATCCTTCCCCAGTCGGTCTTGCCATAAAACGTAGGCCTGGCCGAAAGCGGACGGTCCGAATAACGTCCGTTCGCTGTGTGCAGTATGTAGCCTCTGCGCTCCATCAAGTGGTTGAAATAGTTGTTGTTGGTACCATGCTCGAACCCGGCGATGTATGCAGCCTTCTTCGGAAATCCGAATGGCTCCTTACCGGCAAAAATCGGAGAGTCGTTCGACAGATACATATACGGATAGTATCCCGCTTTGTATATGTGTCCGCTTCCGTCATCCACCGTTGCCGAGAACGTTACGCCCATCTCCATGTATGGACCTAACATCGTGTTCTTGTGTATTACGTACCAAAACTCTATTACATCATCCTGAACCTCTATCGGTTCCGGAACTACCGCTTTCATAGCGTTGATGTCTGCCCTTATCACATAGGCCATCCACCTGCTCTCTGTATACGTAAGCGGTATGATGTCGTAGTCGAACACTGGGTCCGCTACTCCCTGACTGATTATGTGGATCCTGTCCCTGTCCAATGGTAATGGTGGAACTTCTCCCTCATCCAGCCAAGGATAACTGTACTCATTTGCATGTAATCCCATTATGGTTTTACCTCCTTAAATCTTTTTTATCTTATGAACCCTGACTGATCGGGAACTGCTGCCTCAATCCATACTTGTATGGCGTGGCATATCCACGATAACTTGCCGGCCTCTCATATGTCTCCGTCCATAGCACTACCGCTGGCGGTATTACAAGATCGAACACAAACGAGATCAATCCAGTTACTTCCTGAATCTTCAGCTCCGCTCCCATGTTGTCAAACGGAGTGGCCTGCATGAACCAGTTTATCGCGTCTCCGCTTGCTGTCCTGGTGTGCTCAGGCTTAATCTTGAACCTGTGTCCCGTTATCATGCTGTCAAACGGAGGCGGCAACGCCGATGGCAGATATGTCAGCTGCCACTCCGAACTCGATACGTCCGGACGCGTTATGACCTTCATGTTGAACTTACCCCAGTCCGTCTTACCGTAGAAATACGGAGGTGTTACCTGCTTGTCGTCGAACTGTCCTGTCGCGCTGTGCATCAGGTAACCGTTACGACTCATTGCAAATCCAAAGAAATCCGTGCCCTTCTCTCCACCATGTACCGTACATCTGATGTAGGACATCTTCTTTGGAAATCCAAGTACACGACCAGCGTCCACTGGCGCGTCACCCGTAAGATACATATACGGATAGTATCCCGCTCTCCACACGTTCCCGTCAGGATCCGTGTATGATGCCGATACCGTTACGCCAAACTCAAGATATGGACCTAACATCGTGTTCTTGTGATCCACATACCAAAACTCTACCAGGTCCGCATTCTCGCCATCCCATACCTGCAACGGGGGATTCGGGCACAGACGACTCCGAGTTGCCTCGTCGCACCTTACTACAAATGCTGACCACCTGCTGTCCGTGTATGTCAGCGGCAGCACGTCTATGTCCCACAGCGGATCCGACGGATTCGCTATGATCCATGACTTGATATCCCGCTCTATCGGAGGGGGCGGGACCTCTTTCGTCAACTCCCAGTACTTCGTTGGGACGTTTAAATGACTATGGCTCATATTCTAAGCCTCCTTACTGTAGATTTGGGCCAAAACTTACCACCCATTCCATACCTCTTTAACACCCTATCTTCCCCTGTTGATAGAATGTTGGTAGCTCTGTTGGATGCGAATAGACGCAACCTCACCCGATTTACATTCAATCAAATCTTACACCCTTTTGTCAAGCACTTTTTTGCGATCTTGGCAAACTTTTTTCCGGTTCCGGGGTACCGAAGAAAATCTACCCGCTTAACCGCCTAAAAATGCCGATTTGGGTGTGAAAAAAAGAGGGGATTTTTCATCCAAAACGCGATCACGGCTTATACCGAAATTGGGCAAAAAAAAGCCGCCGAAGCCACTTAATCCCGTTAGGGAAAAAACAGCCACGGCGGCAACCGGAAGGTGGAACATTTGATATAGTACTCTCTATTTACCAGTAATGTCAATAAAGTTTTTACGGCAATTGCAAAGTTCCTTTGCCACGATGCGCTAAAACGGCTATACTGCCTTCCCGAAAAACTTTCTCGCTACAATGAGGATTGGCACAGGGAGGACGCCAAATTGCCTATAGATTTCGAATTCACGGACGAGCAGCGCATGTTCCGGGAAATGATAGTGGATTTCGCCCAGAACGAGATAGAACCGCTGGTTGAAGAAGCGGAAGCCACCCAGACCTTCCCCAAGCAGCTGTTTCCCATGCTCGGGGAAATCGGACTGCTCGGAATCTCCTTTCCGGAAGAATACGGAGGGGTCGCTCAGGACAAGATAATGGACTGCATATTCTCCGAGGAGATGGGGAGAGTTAACGCCGGCATAGCCATGTGCATTAACGCCCACACAAGCCTTTCCATGTTCCCCATATACAAATTCGGCTCCGAGGAACAGAAGCAGAAATATCTCGTCCCCGGGATACAGGGCGAACTAATAGGCTCCCTGGGAATCACCGAACCTAATGCCGGTTCCGACGCGCGAAGCATAAGAACCCAGGCGGAGAAAAAGGGAGACAGCTACGTGCTTAACGGTACGAAAACCTGGATAACAAACGGCACCATGTGCGACTACGCAGTTGTGGCCGCCTACACCGACAAGACGAAAAAGGGTCACGGAATAAGCATATTCATAGTGGACAAGGGCACACCGGGATTTTCCGTAAGCGGAAAGATGCACAAGCTAGGGCATCGCTCCGCGGACACGTCGGAACTTATATTCGAGGGCTGCGAGGTTCCCGAAGAAAGCTTGCTCGTGGGAGAAGGAGGTTTTGCGGGAGCGATGGAGACCCTTCTCGGAGCACGCATAACCCACGCCGCAAAAAGCGTCGGAATAGCCCAGGCCGCCTTTGAGTACGCCCTTCAGTATTCAAAGGAAAGAGAGGCGTTCGGAAGACCCATATCCAAGTTTCAGGCCATAAGTTTCAAGCTCGCCGACATGGCGGTCAAAATAGAGACCGCGAGACTCCTGGTTTACAAGGCCGCATGGCTCTACAGCAACGGGAAAAGGTGTCTTAAAGAGGCTTCCATGGCCAAGCTCTACTCGGCCGAGATAGTGCAGTGGGTGGCCACAGAGGCCCTGCAGGTACTCGGGGGCTACGGTTACAGCGTCGAGTATAACGCGGAGAGATACTACCGCGACGCCAGACTAGCTTCCATAACCGAAGGCACTTCGGAGATACAGCGTATCGTTATTTCGCGCGAACTTGGGATTTAGTTTGGCAAAAGGGTTAGGTATGTAGTAATATGATACGGATTTTGAACATCAAAGAGCACTAAGTTAAGGAGGAAGCATTACAATGTCTAAGAACCTTCCGGGCATACAGGAGACCCGAGAACTTCTGAAGAAGAAAAAAGTGGTTATCGCCGGGGTGGGCGAAACCGAACAGGGAAAAATCCCGGATAAAAGCTCCTTTCACTTCCTAAGCGAAGCTTCCAAGCTCGCGATTGAGGACGCGGGAATTAAAAAAGACGACGTGGACGGCCTGGTAACGGCCTTCTCCCTCGTGGAACACACCTTCATGCACTGCACCACATTTGCCGACTACTTCGGCATGAACCCGAGATTTTTCTCCTCGGTCGCGGTGGGTGGAGCCACGGCGGTGTGGATGGTGGCGGAAGCCGCCATGGCAATAGCCTCGGGGCAGGCTGAAGTGGTACTTTGCGTAAGGGGGGACAACACCCTCTCGGGAATATCCTCTTCGGGGATGCTCGCCCTTATAAGGGAGATGTGCCACGCGGAGTTTGAGTTCCCCTACGGACTTACGACTCCCGGGGGATACGCCCTTGCGGCGCAGAGATACCTCCATGACTGGGACAGCCGGAGAGAACATCTCGCCGCGGTTGCGGTAACCATGAGAAAGCACGCCGCGGACAAGGAAAACGCCATGAACAAGGATCCCCTCTCAATAGAGGACGTCCTTAATTCAAGGGTCATAGCGGAGCCTCTTACCAAGTATGACTGCTCGATCATCTCCGATGGGGGAGCGGCTTTCATAGTGACTACGGAGGACAAGGCGAAGGAGCTCGGTATAGAGAACGACCTTGCCTACCTCTGGGGAATGGGACAGGGATACTCCCACCAGTACCTCACCACTCTTGAGAACCTTGACCAGATATACAACGCTGTCGAGCGATCGGGGGAGAAGGCGTTCACCACGGCGGGGATAGAGCCAAGGGACGTTGACATAGCGTTTCTTTATGACTGCTTCACCATAACCGTTCTGCTTGAACTTGAGGGGCTGGGTTTTGTTCCCAAGGGAGAGGGGGGAGCGTTTGCTCTTGAGGGAAGGATGGAGATAGGGAAGGACCTTCCGGTGAACACCCACGGGGGACTGCTCTCCCAGGCTCACCTGGGGGCCATGCATCATGTTGTGGAGGCCACTCTGCAGCTCAGGGGGGACGCGGGATGTCGGCAGGTTGAGGACCCCGAGGTGGCGGTTGTGCATGGAAACGGAGGGATAGTGTCGGCTCACAGCACGGTGGTTCTTGGGAACCAGCCGATTAATTAACACAAACAAGGAGACAGAGAAGATGTCAGAAGAGAAAAAAGCGTATAACAAGCCTTTGCCTGAGTTCCGGCCCGAGACGAAGCCGTTTTGGGAAGCTGCCAGGGAGCACAAGCTGGTTATCCCTAGATCAAGGGAGACGGGGGAGTTTTTCTTTTACCCGAGGGCTCTTTCCCCTGGAGGGGACATGAGTGAGGACATAGAGTGGGTTGAGAGCGAGGGACGGGGGAAGGTGTGGACTTTTTCCATACACCACATGGGACCATCGAAAGCCTACAAGGGTGAGCCTCCTTATGTAGTGGCCCTTATCGAGATGGAAGAGGGAGTGAAGATGATGTCAAACGTCATTGACGTTGACCCAGGTGAAGTGACCATCGGCATGGAAGTGCAGGTCTGCTTCGATGACGTTACAGATGAGGTCACCCTCCCCAAATTCAAACCTGCCGGTTAAGAAAGGAGAACGAAAATGCCAAGAATTTTTTACGAGGACCTAAACGAGGGAGACGAGCACAAAAGCTCAGGTAGAACTGTTACTGAAGCTGACGTCGTCAACTTCGCGGGACTTTCCGCAGACTACAACAACATGCACATAGACGAGGAGTTCGCCAAAAAAACCGTGTTCAAGACAAGAGTAGCTCACGGCATGCTGGTGACTTCCATAGCCACGGGCCTCTGGTTCACCATGCCGAGGCTGGCGACCGTCGCCTTCATGGGTCTTGAAGACTGGAGATTTTCGGGAGCCGTATTCCCGGGTGACACGATTCACATAACGAGAAAGCTTGTCGAGAAAAGGGAGCACAAGCGTCCGAACATGGGATTCTTTATCTTCGAAGTAAACGTATTTACCCACAAAGACGCTGAAAAACCCGTCCAGAGGGGAAAATGGGTGATTCTCGTTCAGAGAAAAGAGGAAGGATAGAGACTCTGGAATCTGCTGACTTCGGCTGATACACGAAACTCAAACCCACATCGAAGTCAGAGAACCGACGAGGCAAAAAGAGCAAATCGGGAGAGAAGGGGATTTTGCGATTTCGCCTCTCCTGTGCCGTCGCGTATACGGGTCCGTACGCAACGGTTCGAAGAAGGCATTTAATTTTCTTTCATTTTTATTTGGACTTTCCACCCATTCAGCCGAGTGTCCGTCCCAGAGCAGTGCTCAAATGTGCCCACTGAACCGCCTATCCAAGCCACCGGGCTCTTGGCTTGGCGACAGCTTTGCGCATCTCACGAGCGTCGACAAAGATAGCTTGGTTATAAAAAACACCCTTGATCGGTCAGTTTTTTCCGAGTCCCGGGAGACACGGATATTTGCGAAAGAATTTTCTTCTCCTGTCTAAACGCGTTTTCTCAAGAAAACGGCCGAGAACAAAATAGATGCCATCAAGAATAGGTTGAACAAAGCGCTTCGAGGCGTATCGGCGGTTGCGGTGATCGCGCATCCCCCATCATCCATCCTCATCGCCTCATCCTCCTTGCAGTATTCGGCACTGTCCAGATAAATTCCCGAACCGACAATGTAATATTGTGGAGGCGCACCGAGGGCGGCAAACCTACTAGGTGTTATGTCTATCACCTCGATGTAACTTTTCTTGATCGAGAGGCCAGGAACACTGTTCTTCTCAATATAGTCCTCAATACGGGTACTGGGGTCTTCGGGGTTGGCCCAGTGATATGTGACGAAACCGCCGTTTCCCTCTGCTAAATCTGCGAGGTTCCCGCTTCCATCTGTCACTACCCTGCGAAAAGCGTCCCAGACAATTCTTCCATCACACTCAAACGGGTCCGGATCTTCTAATCCGACGCTCAGACCATGAAGATCAAAATCCAGCCCGTTTATAATCGAGATGCCCTGAACCGGGTCCAGCATGAAACTGTATATGGAACCATCTTTGAAATCCCCGGAGGCATAACATGATATTGTTTTAAAGCTTTCTGAAATGAATTTATTTTCAAGTTCCTCTCTAGCATCAGGACTAGCAAGACCCGGATTTTCTGTTATTATCCGGAGCGCCGCATCAGACCGTTGTGCCTTAGATTTCTCAGCGATTTCTTTTACATGCTGTACAAGGAGATCTTCTTTCCTTTGCGGGTCTGCCTCATCATTGACCTGCTTGGCGGTAGTACTAAGTCTGAAATCCTCAGTTCCACAGTCAGGAGTGTCTTTGTCGATTACATCATAGTCGTCTCTCGCGTGATGAAAGCCTATGACGTTCGTCACAACAATATCAGCAACGGGGGTAACCACACCGATTCCACAAGCCACTTTGTTCTCTCCATTATCATTATAATCCACGCACACCGGATCAGTATTGCCTGGGAACAATCCCGAATCAAGCAAGGTCTGTATGCTTCCGGTCGTCGTGCCGTTGGCATTTTCAAACCCGTAAGAAGTGATATATTTTCTGCCGTACAGATCGGGATATCGACTGTGATTTGGTATATACCCTTCGGATGTTATTCCTATGGAGTAAATATCGTTGTGATGGAAGACTCCATCGCCACCATCTTCTTCTGTTTCTCTCGTTCGTTTCAAGAATATCGTGAATTCTCTCGACCGCTCCGATTTGTTGAGATCCGGATCTGTTGCAATTTGGTTGATGTGTTCTGACAGATGAAGAACAAGATTCTTGATACTGTCTCTATTTGCAATATCGGTGATATCCTTCGCATTTATATCGAGTTCTGCACTGTGTGTATAGCCTTTGTACTGATGAGCGGATGCTTCAATACCGAACGAAAAACCAGAAACCGCCGCTAAAAACAAACTCAAAATTATTCTACGGATTATTAAGCTCATATCTGAGAACCTCCCTCAACATATCCTTTTCCTCTTCCAAACCTCAGCAATATGGAATGACCGTTCCTTGCTACGAATATTCTACAGTTTTAAATTTTTTGTCAAAACACCTATAAAAATAGGCATCTGCGATGTAATGGTTTTCGGGGTTCAGGTTTCAGGAACCAGAGCGGTATCAGCGTAACACCCCGACACAAGCGACACCATACCTCCGGGTTTCCGATCATGCTCGGCACACTAAAAAAAGGGGGGACTCGAAAGTCCCCCTTTTTTTGTAAACCACCTGTAAACCGGCACTCCCTTGCTTCAAAGACAAGGAATTATTTGCTCGGCGACTGCTACTTGAAGCTGAAGTCGCCTCGCAAACTTCCGTTAAGTTTCGGACTGCCTAGCCGAAACAAAACTGACTCTTAAAAGTCCCGTGCTTCCCGTTCATCCCGACACCGGGATTTTTCAGAAAAGCACGACAGTATCAAACCTTAGCCTGGTACTCCACCGAGAGGATTCCACTTCTCTGTAAGCAGAAGCATTCCCGGTATCAACAGAGTCACTATCGACTCTATTATGAACAGATAGGCTATCGGCTTGCCAAGATCCTGTCCCTGCGAGAACGCGAGGAAGCAAAGAAGTACCAGCAAAGCCCATGCCCAGCAGAAGTACGCAAAGTACGCAAGCCCAAGTGCCTGGAAATGAGCCCCGTACCATATAAACACCACCGTTGCGAAAAGACAGTACACTCCAAGCCCTTTCGCGTCATGTCCGTGTACGAATACCGCGTAGACTATCAGGTATATCAATGCAAATACCGATACTAGCGCGGTAGCCGCCGTAAGACCCAGGGTGTGCAGCTTCCAAGCGGCAATCGCTATGAGAACGCCGACTCCAAGATTGAGCACGCCCACTTCCTTCGCTCCGGTTTTACCCAAAAGGGTCATTCCGTTCGCGAAGAACACAAACCCTACGAGCAGCAAAACGTAACCTAACAAAGCTTCTATTGGAACCATACTAACCATACCTCCTGTATGAGATCATAACCGTTCCTGGTCCCAAGACAGGGACCGCTAATTATGCTTTTATCACAGGAGCGTATTCAATGTCAAGCGTAAATTACAACCGCAACTCGGGGCAAAACGACATTACCGGGAAGGAATAAAATCCAAAGCGACCGAGTTTATGCAGTATCGAAGCCCCGTTGGAGGAGGACCATCTTTGAAAACATGTCCCAGGTGTTCTCCGCATTTACTTGATACTACCTCATAGCGCCTGAGTCCGAAGGAATTGTCGGGGACTATCCTCACGGCGTCCTCGCTTACGGGCCTCCAGAAACTCGGCCATCCGGTTTTTGAATCGTATTTATGCTCGGAGGAAAAAACGGGCTGTCCGCAGCCGGCGGTCACGTATACCCCTTTTTCCTTGTTGTAAAGCAGTTCCCCCGAGAAGGGAGCTTCCGTGCCTTTTTTCCAGAGCACTTTGTACTCAAGGGGCGAAAGCTTCTTTTTCCACTGCTCCGTGGTAAGTCCCATTATCCCCTCGGGCGGCCTCTTCTCAGCCTGCTCGCCTCCCGCGGGCGAAAACGGCGAAAAAACAAGGACCGAAACCGCAAGGATAATCAAGAATATTCCGCGCACAATCATGAAGATGACCTCTTACTTCTGAATATAAACATCCGCGGTGTTCATGTAAAGTGTCTTAAAATCAGGTATCTAAAAACAAAAACCCTGCGCGAAGCGCGGTGGAGGTAACAAGCATGCCGAAAACACTTGAGGTTCTCGGAGTCTACGACGAAAAACTCATAAGAAAAATTCCCGTGACCAGCAAAAAGGAGATGCAGAAAGCGCTTTCCGAGGCAAGGGCTCTTGCCGATAGGCCTTCAGAGAGAATTCCCGTTCCGCAAAGAATAGAGATCCTCGAGCGAACCAGGGCGTTTGTAGAGAGAAACTACGACCGTATCGTAGCGGACGCCGCCGCAGAGGGAGGAAAACCCCTCATTGACACCAGAGCCGAGATTACGAGGGCCATAAACGGAATAAAGGTGGCGGCCGAATCCCTCTCAAATCTCGGAGGAGAGGAAATACCCATGGGCTCAAACGCCGCTTCCCTTAACAGGATGGCATTCACTCTCAGGGAACCTATAGGGGTCGTGGTGGCCATCTCGGCCTTCAATCACCCTTTTAACCTCGCCGTTCACCAAGTGATACCAGCGGTGGCTGTCGGCTGCCCGGTAATCATAAAACCCGCGCTTAATACCCCCCTTTCCTGCCTTAACCTGCTTGAAGCTCTCTACGAGAGCGGTCTTCCGGAAAAGTGGGCCCGCCCCGTTATAGTGGACGATACGCTCGCCGAGGCGCTGGCCACCGACAGAAGGGTCAACTACCTTACATTCATCGGCTCCGCCAAAGTGGGATGGCATCTGAGGTCAAGACTCGCACCGGGAACGAGATGTGCTCTTGAGCACGGGGGCGCGGCTCCCGTGATAGTGGAGCGCGACGCCGACATAGACGACATGCTTCCCCTTCTGGCAAAAGGCGGCTTCTACCACGCGGGCCAGGTCTGCGTTTCCGTGCAAAGGGTTTTCGCACAAAGCTCGGTAGTGAAAAAGGTCGCCAGGGGACTTAAAAAACTCGCCCTTGAGACAAAAGTCGGAGACCCGATGAGCGAAGACACGCAGATAGGCCCCCTTATAAACCCGAAGGAGGTTTCGAGAGTCCATACCTGGGTAAGAGAGGCTTTGAGAAAAGACGGAAAGCTTCTTTGCGGAGGCAGGAAAATAGGGAAAACCTGCTACGAACCCACGGTAATCCTTAACCCGAGCCAGAGTTGCAGGCTATCGCGCGAGGAAATCTTCGGACCCGTTATAGCCGTTTACTCTTATGAGAAAACGGACGATGCCATAGAACTGGCAAACAGCCTCCCCTACTCGTTTCAGGCGTCGGTATTCACCAAGAACATCGATACCGCCCTTGGGGCCGTGAAGAAGTTAAAGGCGGCCTCAGTGCTCGTAAACGATCACACCGCGTTCCGGGTCGACTGGATGCCTTTCCGGGGAGCCGGGCACTCGGGAATAGGAACGGGAGGAATTCCGTACACTATGCGCGAGATGACCCACGAAAAACTTATGGTGATAAGGTCATCCGCGGTATAAAAAGATCCTAGAAAAAAGTTCCTGCCGGGACCGAATCCATCCCGGCAGGAAAATATCGTTGCGACAAGACAGGCTTAGAAGCTGTACTCGTAAGCCACGTAGTAATAGCCACCGTTAAATCCAAAAGGCGCCGAACGCCGCGAGTAGGTGAAAACTCCCGGGGAATCGACTATAAGAGACCCGTCGTGATCATATATGGTACCGCCCCTTGACTGGCCGATCTCGTTTTTGTCGGGCTTTACATCAAAAAGGTTGTTTGCCCCGACTTTAATCGTGCCGACTTTGCCCAGTCCCAGGCTAAGATTCGCATCGGTAATGTACTTTGCTCCATAAGTCTGGCTTTTCCCGCCGTCAACAACCGTATATTCCCCGTAGCGGTGAACGGCAACCAGCAGGGATGCGAATCCTTTTGAATAAGAACCGGAAAGGGAGAACCGGTCCTTAGGCTGCCATTCTTCTATAATCGAACGGTCCTGCGCCGTAAAAAGCTCTTCGGGAAGGCCGAGCGGAAGATTCACGTCCGTGATCTCGGTTTCGTTTACAGTTCCCGCAAAAACGATTTTTAAAGTAGACCTGTCGGAAAAAGAATGATCATAACTCGCGACCACATCTACCCCCTTGGTCGTAGTGTCCGCGGCGTTCATGAAGAACTGACCCTGCTGAGCCCCTACGCTATCCCTTACCGACTGGGGAATAGCTTCATTGCCCTCGCTAATCCTTCCGCTCAGGATAATACGATCGTCAATCAGTATGTAGTAGAAATCGGTCGTAATTGTGAGAGCGGGGAACGGGTTGAACACGAAACCGGCGCTGAAATTCCTTGAAGTTTCTTCTTTAAGCTCCGGAACTCCTATCATCCTTGCCAGATCACTGTCATTACGGAAAGTCCCCACTTCAAATGCATCAAATTCTCCCGTCTGCTCATTAAGATTGAACTGTGTCGAGACGTTATTGAAATAAATCTGCTGCATGGAGGGAGCCCTAAACCCGGTGCTCGCAGAACCTCTAAGGGCAAACGAATCGGAAAGCCCGGCTCGGGCGGAGAGTTTTCCGTTAAAGGTGTTTCCGAAATCGCTGTAGTTCTCGTAGCGCACCGCAGGACTTAAAAGCAGCACCTCCCCCACGTCAAACTCCGCGTCGGCGTAAGCGGAAAAAGCATCCCTCGCTTCTGAAAGCTCGTTGCTAGGCTTGAAACCAGGAAATACCTGTATTCCGGGAGACCCTCTACCTCCAGGACCATCGTAGTCTTCATATGAATACGCTTCGCCGGCTTCTATTTCATATTCCTCCCTTCTGTACTCACCTCCCCAGGCAAGATTTCCAAACGTAAAAGGAGCTGTAAAATCAAGATTCACGTTATGCTGAAGAAGCTTCAACTCTCCCGCGTCGGCGGACAGTGGAATTGAACCGGTGTAATCCGCATCGGAGAGACATTGCTCCGCTTCACCGGTATGACACCTGACCCATGAAGCGTTATGGGAATCAGTGATTTCAAAGGAAAAAGAGTTTCCACCCACTACATAACTCGCGTCCATTTTGACGCTGTCGGTAAGGTCTCCCTCGAAACCCAGACCGACTCCGAAATCATTTATACTGGTGTTGATAAGAGGAAGAAAACCGTCCGGGTAATCTGATCCGGCAGGGTTTCTGTCAAGCTGATTCGCCCTTCTGTAAAAACCTCCGCTCTCGTTTTCCCTTTTTGACAGGTCAAAGAAGCTGTAAATCTCACCGTGCATCAGGTCCACCGGCGCTCTCATGTTGAGCACAAAACTTACGTGCGTGGAATCTGCGTCACCCACTCTGAACCTGTCCCTGTCAAAGACACGCTCGGGATCGTTTACACTGTTGGCTGAAAGCGTCCGCGGACCACTCAGGCTTCCGCACGGGGCCGCATTTCCATCCGCGTCAAGACATTCACTTCCCGGATACTGGATATCTCCCATTACTCCCGCCCTGTTGGAACGGCTCCTGTCCCTTACTTCAAGGGTCGCATTAACGACGCTTTCGCCGCCGAGCGAAAAACCCTTGTTTATGCTCGCCACAAGAGTTTCTCCGTCTCCTTCGTAGAGCTGTCCGGCAGTCGCCGTTATCTTGCCGTCGTAGCCGTCCTTAAGGATTATGTTTATAACACCGGATATAGCATCTGAACCGTACTGCGCTGAAGCACCGTCCCTCAGCACCTCGATTCTCTTTATGGCACTTACGGGAATCGTGTTCATGTCAACGCCCGCGGTACCACGACCCACGGAGGTGTTTACGTGTATAAGGGCGCTTTTGTGGCGCCGCTTTCCGTTAACAAGCACCAGAACCTGATCAGGTCCAAGGCCTCGAAGTGTGGCGGGGCGAAGAGAATCGGTTCCGTCGCTTATGGTCGAGCTCGAGAAATTAAAAGACGGTATGAGCTCCTGAATAATTCTTCCCACCTCGGTCTGGCCCGTCGCGACGATCTCCTCTTCGGTTATGACGTCAACGGGAACCGGGGAGTCTGAAACGCTGCGTTCCTCAAAACGGCTTCCGAGCACTACGAGCTTTTCAAGTTCGAAAGCGTTTGTTAAGGGACTTAGCAAACCTGCAACTAGCAGTGTGGCAAGTCCCGCAATGATTCCTTTTCTCATCTCCATCCTCCTTGATCTGAAATAATGCGGATTTTCGATTATAACACAGAACACAGCATAGTTTAAAGCGTAATATCTACAGGAAAACGAAAAATCTAGAAATAATTGCCCTTCCTTACGAGTCCTAAGAAAAACCACCGCGGAGCAAGTGTAGGCAATCGGGTTCCATCAAGGCACGATGGGTCTTCCCGGCGTTTGAAACATAAGGACATTGCTTTATACTTTCAGCCTGATCATGGAAACAGACTTAATTCGAAATTTCTCCATAATAGCCCACGTCGATCACGGCAAGTCAACTCTCGCCGACAGGCTCCTTGAGTTCACCGGCACCCTAAGCGAACGCGAGAAAACCGAGCAGTTCCTAGACAACATGGAGATAGAGAGAGAAAGGGGAATAACGATAAAAGCCCAGGCGGTAAGACTCAAGTACAAAGCTGACGACGGCAGAACATACGAATTCAACCTTATAGACACTCCCGGGCACGTCGATTTCAGCTATGAAGTGTCGCGAAGCCTGATAGCGTGCGAGGGAGCTCTACTGGTCGTTGACGCCTCCCAGGGAGTTGAGGCCCAGACGCTTGCCCATGCCTACCTGGCCGCCGACTCCGGGCTTGAACTCGTCCCCGTCGTAAACAAAATAGACCTGCCTTCCGCGGAACCCGACAGGGTGAAAAAAGAGATAGAGGACATAGTCGGAATCTCCACCGAGGACGCCGTTTTGGCAAGCGCCAAGGAAGGAACCGGCACTAAGGAAATACTGGAATCGATCGTGGCGCTCATACCGCCCCCGAAAACCCCCGAGGACTCAAGGCTCAAGGCACTCATATTCGACAGCTGGTTCGATTCGTACCAGGGCGTCGTGATGCTGGTAAGGATATACGAAGGAACGGTAAGACTCGGGATGAACATCAAGCTAATGGCAACCGGCAAGAAATACGAAGTCAGGAAAATAGGTACGTTCGCTCCGCAGGCAACAGAACTTGAGCAGCTCGGGGCGGGACAGGTCGGATTCATAACTGCCTCTATAAAGGAAATCGGCGAGGCGGGGGTCGGGGATACAATAACGGCGGCCGATTCCCCCACTGAAAAGCCCCTCGAGGGGTTCAAGGTAATAAAACCCATGGTCTTCAGCGGACTCTACCCAATCGATACGGGAGATTACGACAAACTGAAAGAGGGACTCGAAAAACTCAAACTAAATGACTCATCTCTCGTTTACGAACCGGAGACATCGCTTGCGCTCGGATTTGGATTCCGCTGCGGTTTTCTCGGACTTCTTCACATGGAGATCGTGCGGGAGAGAGTGGAGAGGGAATTCGAAGTGAATCTCATAACGACTGCCCCCACGGTTATTTACAGGGCCGTCTATCCGGGAGGAAAGGAAGTTTACGTCGATAACCCGAGCGAACTTCCGACGGGCGACCGCTCAGCCCGGCTCCAGGAACCGTACGTGTACGTGTCTGTTCACACCCCTTCGGATTACCTTGGGCAGATATTCGAGCTCTGCGAGAAAAGAAGGGGGATACAGAGGAACCTGAGCTACGTGACCGAGAACAGGGCCATAATCGAATACGAACTTCCCCTTGCGGAAATAGTCTACGATTTCTACGACACCCTTAAATCCGTCACCAAGGGGTATGCCTCGATGGATTACGAACCCGCGGGATACAAGGATTCTGACCTCATAAAGCTCGATATTCTCGTTAACGGAAACCCGGTTGACGCGCTCTCCATAATCTCTCACAAGGACAAAGCATACGAGAGGGGGAGGGAACTTATAGTGAAGCTCCGCTCGCTAATCCCCCGCCAGCTCTACGAGGTAGCCATACAGGCGGCGATCGGAAGCCGGGTGATAGCCCGCGAATCCGTAAAGGCGATGAGAAAGGACGTTACCTCCAAGTGCTACGGGGGGGACGTCACCAGGAAAAGAAAGCTTCTTGAGAAACAGAAAGAGGGAAAAAAGAGGATGAAGCAGGTAGGAAGGGTGGAGATACCGCAGGAAGCTTTTCTGGCCGTGCTTAAAAACGACTGAAGGCAAAGCCCCCCTTGGAAGTGAACTTCAGTCCATCGCCCTCATCATCATTTCCGTGATCACCCGCGTTGCGCCGCTTACCGCGTCAGGGTCGGTTCTCACGTTAAGCACCGCCGGAAGTCCCGAGGAAGAAGCCCTTTCCAGGCTCGGGGTCAGGTCTTTTATGTTCTCTACCTTCTCCCCGTATCCGCCCATCGCTTTTATTATTTCGTGAAAATCGACAAAACCGAGATCCACTCCCTGAGTCACCCCCGCGTCAGGATAGGTTATCTCTATCTGATGCTTGGTCATTCCCCACGCAGAATCGTTGCACACGACAACCACAAACGGGATAGAGTGCCTCACCGCGGTTTCCATCTCCATGAAATTCATGGCCACGGCCCCGTCCCCGGTCACGAGCGCCACGGGCTTTTCGGGAAAAGCGACCTTTGCCCCCAGCGCGAAAGGCACTCCGACGCCCATGCACCCGAGCGGGCCTCCCTTAAGGTAATGCCCCGGCCTTCTCACCTCGGATGAAAGGTCCGTCCATGATTGGCAGTCTCCCCCGTCAACCGCGATTATCCCTTCTCCCCCGAAGTAGTCCGAAACAGTTCTTGCCACCGTGGCAGGGTGGATTCCCTTCGATTTGGAAACGGTCCGGCGAAACGCCGCGCGGGCGCGTGACCTTGCGGAGCGGGCCTCCTTCATCCAAGAGCTGAAATCGAATCTTGCCTTGTTTTCCCGGGCGTAGAGATTCGCCTTTGCGAGAAAGGAATCGAGATCGCAGACGACCCCGAGATCAGCCGGGCGGTTCCTTCCTATTTCCTCCGGGCTAATATCCACCTGGACGGTCTTGGCCTTGGGGTTTATTGTCTTTCCGAACCCGGCGTAGATGCTGAGCCTTATGCCGAGAAGGATCACAAGATCCGCATTTGCACTTATCTCCCTGAATCCCCCGGGACTTGCAGGTGATGCCGCCCCGAAGCAGCATTTGTGATTGTCGGGGAGAATGCCTCTTCCCATGTTAAGAGTGAAAACAGGCGCTCCGAGCCTTTCTGCGAACTCCGAAAGACTCTGCTCGGCGCCCGAGTACCACCCGCCGCTCCCGACAATCACGACGGGTCTTTTCGAGGCGGAAAGCAGCCGGAAAAACTCCGAGATCTTGCGCTCGGGCGGTTCGCAGTCCGTATCGGGAACGGGAGCCCTCGCGGGCGAAGTCTCTTTTTCATCGCAGCTCGGATAAAGAACCTCGTAGGACATTCCAAGGTACGCAGGCCCCGGCCTGGCAGAGATCGCGGCCCCGTAGGCAGCCGATACGTACTCCTCGAGCCTCTCGACCTCGTAAACCGTCCTCGCCCACTTCGTAACGGGCCTCACGATCGCTTCCTGGTCTATCTCCTGAAGGGACATCCTGTCGTTCTCCTCGATCCCCGAACGTCCTGAAATCAGCATCATCGGAGAGTTTGCTAGGTAGGAACCCGATATCCCCGTGAGGGCGTTCGTGAGTCCGGGACCCGCCGTCACAAGGCATATCCCCGGCACTCTTCTGAGTCTCCCGTAGGCATCCGCCGCCATCGCGGCTCCCTGCTCATGATGGGTGTCGACAAGCCTTATGCCAAGGTCCGTACAGGCCTTGTAAACGGGGTTTATGTGTCCCCCTCCGAGGGTAAATATGTCCCTCACTCCCAGGTCGTAAAGAGCCTTTGAGACCAGATGTCCGCCCTGCAGTCTCGCCATGAGTGGTTCTCCCGTAATCAAACAAACCATTATTTGGCGGGAAATACAACCCGGGGGGAACAAAAAACTTTCCTTGAGTTCCGCCGGATGATGATTAACGTGGAATCGGGGAAGGGGTAACGGGGATAAAAAATTCATTTAAACGGAGGTAAAGACAATGAAATACGCAGTAAACCTACTGGAGCCGGCCAACGTCTTTCGCAACTTCGCAAGCGTCTTTCCGGGGGTTTTTGATTCCGACGCGGCGGAGGGAGGCAGGAGCCCCAAGGTCGACGTTTTCGACGACGGAAACAACTTTGTCTTGTCGGCGGAATTGCCCGGGGTAGGCAGGGAAGATCTCGACATAGACGTAAAAGACAACCGGCTTACGATAAAGGGAGAAAAAAAGCTTGAGAACAAGACCGAGAAGGAAGGATATCTCAGGGTCGAGAGGTCCTACGGGGTGTTTGAGAGAAGTTTTTTCCTTGACGACAACATAGACAGAGAAACCATAAAGGCCGAGTACGAAGACGGCGTCCTGCGCCTCACCCTGCCGAGAAAGCAGGACGAGCCTTCAAAGAAAATAGAAGTGAACTGATCAAAAAAGGGGGAGCGCCAAGCGACGCTCCCCCTTTAATCGTCTTCGCTAAAACACCAATCCGCTCTGGAGAGGTGCCTTAGTCAGAAAACATCCCTAAAAACTAAGAACTGCTGCCGTTCCGTCTGCCCGCTGCACGGTTTCCGAACGATACGGCAAGAAACAGTCCGGACACTATCAACAGCAGGTTAAGAGCATTATTCCGAGGAGTACTGTCGCTTCCCGCCGCGATTGCACAGCCTCCGCCGCTGACAGAGGTGGGCATCCCAGGTTCCATCTCAGGCTCCATTTCGGGTTCCATCTCAGGCTCCATCTCTTCACCGCCATCAGCCATTCCATTCCCGTCACATTCTGGCAGGTTGCTGTCCATTTCCGAAGGATAGATGCCGGACCCGAAGATAATGCCCGGAGTAGCGGAGAGCGCCGGCGCTCCCAAGTACTCAAAGGGGTCTACAACGTAGCTAACTTTCAAAGAGTCCCCAGGGGCTACTGCAGGATCGTTACTGTCTATTTCGTCACCATCTACATCCGGGTTTTCCCAGCAATACTTAATAATGCCGTCGTTCATGGGAGTCTCCGCCTCGTTAAGAATTAATTCCCCGACATCCTGTCCGGCCTCGTCCACGGCAACCACACGCATCCCCTCAGCAACCTCTGGGTCGTCCCCGTGATAAAGCATGGTTCCTGTATCATCCATAATAAAAAGGTATACGGAACCCGACTTCCAAGGTCCGTCTTCGTAGCCAAAGACCTCAGCGAATCGTTGCTCAAAATCGCAATAAGGATCTAGATCCGACCTGCCTGTTAGACCGATAAGGTCAAAGCTACCAATAAGTGGCCTTATTTGATCTGCCGGAGCAGTTGCAAGATCTATTCCGAATCTTTCGAGCGCAGTAGAAATAGTAGCATTTTCACTAAAATCACACTCTCTTATAATAGTATTTATGTAATATTCATCAACCGCCTCTTGTACGAATTGCTTAAGTTCTTCTTCGGTATCTACCTCATCGGCGTGTACAGCGTGCACAGAAGTCGTAATACCGGAAAAAGCGCCTGCGAGCATAAGCAGACACGAAAAAAGACCTGCAAGGGCCGCTGTCCTAAAGACAGTATTTCGCATTAATATTCTCATTATATCCTCCTTACTGATTTGTTAGGTTTAAGCCCTGAAGAACCCCGATTCTCACCGGGTCGTTAGCGGCATTTATTTTATAAATTAAAACAAGAAAGCAATAACCCTGTCAAGCACTTTCAGGCCAAAATTCTCAGGCAAAATTAGGTATAACTAGTATTACAGTTTGACATGCGAATCTCCTCGCAACAAAGAATTTTTCCCGTTAGGCAAGTCACGCAACGACCGAGAAAACCGGCGAAGCCGTCGGTTTTTTTGTCCCAAGATACCTGTAGGCCGAACATTCTATCATCCACCGCCAAGCGACTGATTCAGGAAGTCGGCGAGGCCGGAACGAATCGCTTGTTATGAAGGAAAAACTAAAGTAAATTTCCTTCCGTATGCTGGAGATCAGTTCTAGCTCTGAAATAAAGCTTGCCGGTACCGATATATACTTCGACTCGAAACGGGCCGTGCCGCTTTCTTTTGTTTCAAGCGCAAACCTGAGCAAACTTCCCCGAAGCGAAAAAATCATAGCTACGCCCGAAACGATAAAGCTTCTGGGGAAAAAAATTAAAGGCTCCGCAGTTCTTTCTTCCCCTTACGGAAAACCTTTCACTCTGGGCAGCTACTCGATTGAGCTCATCCCATCGGGACAGATGCTCGGGGCGGCGCAGGTAGTCGTCGAAAAAGACGGGAAGAGAATCGTTTACGCAGGCGGCTTCAAGCTTAAAAATACCGCCACTGCCGGCTACGCGGAACTCAGAAGGTGCGACACGCTGGTCGTAAATTGCGCTTACGGAGCACCGAAGTTCATTTTCCCGCCGCCCGAAGTAGTAATGGAATCCATATTCGAATTCGTAAACAGGACGCTGTTTGAAGACAGCGTGCCGGTAATTCTGGCAAACCCCATGGGAAAAGCGCAGGACCTTATACTTTTCCTCGGGGAGAGAGAAATAGAGATGAGCCTTCATCCGGCAATGGTTAAGACTCTAAGGCTCTATGAGGAACTCGGGGTGAAGATTCCCCCCTACGGAGGAATAAAAAGAAAGCATTTTAAAAACAAGGTCCTAATAGCCCCTCTTTCCTACAGGGACTCCGCCGTCGTCGAGAACCTTCAAAGAAAGAAGGTCGCGGTGATAAGCGGCCGCTCAATGGAAAACGGAACGTTTGTTAGATCGGCTCTACGGGCCGAGGTGGCGTTTCCCTTAAGCAACCACTTTGGATACGATGAGATCTCAGAGTATCTCGGCGTCTCAAGGCCCGGGAACGTGATCATAAGGGGAAACTTCGGCGACAGCTTCACCGAGGGGCTCAAGAAGGACGGGTGGAACATAACGGCGTTTAAAAAGCCGCGCCAGCTGGCGCTTTTCTGAGGACGAAATGCCGGTTGAAACGAAATCATTCACGATAAGCACCCAGGGCGACTGCGACATACTGGACATAACTCCTCACGTGAGCCGGGAGCTCTCCAAGGCTGAGCTGTCTTCGGGCACGGCCACGGTCTTTGTCGCCGGCTCGACCTGCGCGGTCACGACCATAGAGTACGAAAGCGGGGTGCTCTCAGACCTGAAAGACGCGTTTGAAAGGATGGCGCCGGAGGGCATGCCCTACGCGCACAACGCCAGATGGGGCGACGGAAACGGACACTCGCACGTGAGAGCGTCGGTACTCGGACCCTCGCTTACGGTTCCGTTCTCAGAGGGCAGTCCCCTGCTCGGCACCTGGCAGCAGATAGTGCTCGTTGACTTCGACAACCGCCCCAGGACGAGGAGGGTAATCGTCCAGATTATCGGAGAATGACCGCGCCTCAGACGAACTTGACCGAAAAATGCGTGGGCTTGTACCTTACGTTAAGGTTGACGATAAGGGGAGTAAGCGACTCTATCATCGAGGAAACCTCAAGCGGACCCGCGTCAAGCACCCTGAGGCTCTTCATTTCCTCGGTAAGATTCTTGATCACCTCTTTAGCTCCCTCGTCATCCCCGCATATGACCACGTCGTAATCGAGATCCTCGCTTATGTTGGCAAGTTCCTTCGCGGGAAGGTTGTGATAGGCGGACACTAGCCTCGCCGTCTCGGGAAGCGCTTCCTTTATCTCAAGAGCCGAAGAACCCTGGGCGGGGGGATCGAACAGAAAAGTCTTGCCTTCCCTTTTCATGGAAACCACCGGGGTTACGACTATCTGATCCGTGATGCTGTCGCCGCATCCCGCTACAGTGGCCGCCGCGTACTCGGGAGGAATACTTATTATTATTACCTCGGAAGCCGCCGCGGCATCCGCGTTCGCCATGCCGTGTATGTTCGATTCGATTCCGAGACCCTCGAGCGTCTCCGCGTGGCCAGCCGCTATGCCAAGCGCTTTTTCCTCGCTTCTGGAGCCTATGTAGATCTCATGTCCCGCTCTTGACCAGCGCAGCACCAGACCTTCCGCTATGTCTCCCGTTCCACCTAGAAGTGAAATTTTCATCTTTGATCTCTCCTTGCGTCAGAATTTTTACAGAACTTCTATCGTATATGCCTGCGGAGCGTTTTTCAAGCGTCCCGAAACCGTCACCCCGGGAACAGTGGAATCCGGCTTCCAGTCCATCACAGACCGGCGGCCATCTGAAAAAGAGAGTTGACGACGGCGCGCTTTATAAAAACTATCAGAAGCAGAACCACTATGGGACTTAAGTCTATCGAGCCCCCGATGGGAGGAATGTATCTCCTGGCAAAGCCCAGAACCGGCTCCGTGGCCGAGTAAAGAAACCTCACTATGGGGTTATACGGGTCGGGGTTCACCCATGAAAGTATCGCCCGTCCCACTATGAGCCATATGTAAACGCTAAGAAGTATGTCCACCACTTCGGCGATGGCCCTTAAGAAATTGCCTCCTAATATTTCCATGTCAGTCCTCCTCTCCTGAAAGTTCCGCGGAGCGTCTGGCCGCGGACTCGATAGCGGATATAACAGCAGCCCGGAAACCGCCCCGCTCAAGTGAATGAATCCCGCTTGCCGTGGTCCCCCCGGGCGACGTGACCATGTCCTTTATCTCGGCAGGGTGCCCGGCGCCTTCCTGAATCATTTTCGAGGTGCCCAAAACTGTCTGCGCGGCAAGATCCGTTGCAAGCTTTCTTGGGAGCCCCATCTTAACCGCACCGTCGCAAAGCGCCTCGATGAAAATCGACACAAACGCCGGACCGCTTCCGGAAAGGGCCGTAACGGCATCCATGAGACTCTCGCCCTCAACCCGGAAGGCTTTTCCCAGGGAACCCAGGATTTCGAGAACCAGATCTTCTTCCTCACCGGAGAACCCCTCCCCGAAATAAACGCAGGATGCCCCCTCAAGCACTAGACTCGGGGTGTTGGGCATAACCCGCGCGAGCTTTATCTCCCTTCCGATAAGCTTTTTTATGGAAGAGTACCCTACCCCGGCAGCGATCGACACGTAGAGCTTGTTCTTGGTGGCGACGTTTTTCACTTCCCTGCAGACCTCGGGGATTATCTGGGGCTTTACGGAAAAAATAACTATATCGGATTTTTTTACCGCCTCCCCGTTATCGGAGGTGGTCGCGACTCCGTACTGCGAGGACAGGTAAGAAAGTCTCTCGGGGTCTACGTCTGAGAGCGTTACGTCCCTTTTCTTAAAGCTTCCCGAGGCGAGAAGTCCCCTCACCATCGCCTCGGCCATGTTTCCCGCTCCTATGAATGCTGTCTTTTTCATCTTCAAACTCACTCGGGCCTCGGACCAAAAAGCGCCGAGCCGACCCTGAGAATCGTGGCTCCCTCTTCGATCGCCACCTCGAAATCGCTGCTCATGCCCATTGAAAGCTCCTGTATTCCGGGAAACTCCCCCGACACCTTCTCCCTCATCTCCCTGAGCTCCGAGAACCATGGCCTGCTCATCTCGGGATCCTCGAAATAAGGGGGCATCATCATGAGCCCCTCAAGCGAAACGTTCCGGAATCCGGAAGCGCTTTCGAGAAACTCCTTAAGATCGCTCCCCCTGATCCCGTTTTTGCTGTCCTCCCCGCCGTTTATCTCAACAAGCGCCCGGACACGGATCCCGGCAGCCGCGGCCCTCTTATCAAGCTCCGCCACCAAGGCCATGTTGTCAACCGCGTGCACAAGATCCGCCTTGCCCACAACGTACTTCACCTTGTTTCTCTGCAGGGCCCCGATGAAGTGCCAGCGAAGCGTGCCGGCGGCGGCGCTTCCGGCTTCCCTCTGCTTGTCGCGAAGCTCCTGGGCGTAATTCTCTCCGAAATCCCGAAGCCCCAGCCGGTTGGCCTCCAGGATCACCGCCAAGGGGAATTTCTTAGAAACCGCTACCAGCCGCACATCCTCCCGGTTCCTCCCGGATCTTCGGCACGCCTCTGCGATTCTCCGTTCTACTTCGTCTATGCTATCCTTCAAACTCATCCGGATTCCACGACACCTATATCCGAGAGTACTGAAACCAGCTCAAAAAGCGGAAGTCCGACGACACCCGTGTAGGAACCTTTTATCCACTCAACAAGGCACGATCCGATCCCCTGAATGGCGTATGCGCCCGCCTTGTCCATTGGCTCTCCGGTCTTAATGTACCGACGCATCCCTTCCGTATCAAGGGACTTCATCCGCACCTCGGTGCGGGTGGCCCCAAGGTGAAGAACCTCGCCGGGGGGCCTCGCAACGCAGAAGGCCGTTATGACCTCATGGGTTCTTCCGGAGAGTTCTTGCAGCATAAAGAGCGCGTCTTCTTCGTCGCGGGGCTTGCCGAAAATCTCTCCCGAGACGGACACGACCGTGTCGCTGCCCACGACGATTCGCCCTCGCCGCTCTTGCGCGCAGACGTAAAGCGCCTTTTCCCTGGCCATGCGCTTTGCGAAATCAAGCGGCGCCTCTCCATCCCAGGCGCTCTCGCGCACCCGCGGCGGAATCACTTCGAAATCAAGACCAACACTCGCAAGCAGATCCCGTCTTCTCGGGGAAGAGGAAGCAAGTACGAAGCTTCTGTTCTTAAGCATCCAGGAAAGACCCCCCAAGCGGAAACCCGAAACTTGAAAACGCGTCTTCTGCGTATACAATCATCAACTTCAAGCTCAGATGGAAATCAAAGAACTTTACCTGAAAGGCAGAAAAAGCTTCGAGGAAAACGGCTTCGAGTGCCCCGGCATCGAAACAAGAGCGATACTCGCAAGAAGCCTCGGCACGGACCCGCTGGAATTCTACGCGCATCCGGAAAGACGCGTGGACCCCGAACGCGCGGAAGTATTTGAAGAGCTCCTTCACCGACGCCTCGGGGGAGAACCCCTCGCGTACATTACCGGCGAGCGGGAATTCTGCTCGAGGCCCTTTGTCGTGACCCGCGACGTCCTGATACCGAGACCGGAGACCGAGACGCTCGCGGAACTCGCCATGGAAACCGCGGGACGGATGAAAAATCCACGCATCCTCGACCTCGGAACGGGAAGCGGATGCCTCGCCGTAACCCTGTCTCTCGAAGCGCAAGGCTGTACGGTTTTCGCCTCGGACGTATCCGCCGCGGCGCTCGGGGTAGCCAGAAAAAACGCCCGTGCACACGGCGCGCGCGTCCGGTTCGTCCGCTCGGATCTTCTGGGCTGCTTTGCAAAATCTTCGTTTGACATGATAATTTCCAACCCGCCTTACGTGTCCGAAGCGGAATACGCGGAGCTTTCCCCGCAGATAAGGCGTTATGAGCCGCGCGCGGCGCTTCTCGGCGGGGGGGACGGGCTTGCGTACATAAGGAAAATAGCGGCCGCGGCGGGAACCGCGCTTCGAGAAGGCGGCTTTCTGCTTCTTGAAATCGGGGCCGGGCAGGCAGAGAGCGCAGAGAGCATAGTCAGTGAGAACGGTTTTTCAGACATACGCATCGAAACCGATATCGGCGGCGTAGAAAGGGTAGTGAAAGCGACTTGGAAAAAATAGTAATAGAGGGAAAAAACAGGCTTTCCGGAGAGGTGTCGGTCGGCGGAGCAAAAAACGCCGTCCTTCCCATAATGGCAGCCTGCATACTGAACGACGGGGAAAACACCATCTCGAACGTGCCGGATCTGGCGGACGTGCGGACCATGATGAAACTCCTCGAAACCCTGGGCGCGAGATGCGAGTATACAGACGGTGACCTGATCGTCGACTCAACAAGCATCGACCGCTACAAGGCTCCCTACGATCTGGTAAAGACGATGAGGGCTTCCGTGCTGGTTCTGGGACCGCTTGTGGCCAGATTCAAAAAAGCCGAAGTCTCCCTCCCCGGAGGATGCGCCATAGGAGAAAGGCCTATAGATCAGCACATAAAGGGACTTCGAATCCTCGGAACGTCGGTGCAGCTTGAAGACGGATACGTAAGCGCCGTTGCGGAAAAACTTGAAGGAACCACCGTGCCCTTCGATCTCTCGACCGTCACGGGGACCGAAAACATAATGCTGCTGGCCAGCGTCTGCGAAGGAGAAACCGTCATCCTGAACGCCGCATGCGAGCCCGAAGTGGTGGACCTCGCAAACGCCCTCAATCTGATGGGAGCGAAAATAGAAGGAGCCGGAACGGATATAATAACGATAACGGGGGTAAGCTCGCTCGGTCCGCTCAAGGACTACAGCGTAATGCCTGACAGGATAGAGGCGGGAACGCTGATGATAGCCGGCGCCCTCAATGAAAGCGATCTCGTGATCAGGAACTGCAGGTTCGAGCACCTTGGGGCACTCACAGGGAAGCTGCTTCAGACGGGAACGGAGATAGAAAAAAATGGGAACTCCATTAGAGTGCGGGGCACAGGGAAGATAAAAAGCATAGACTTCTCCACGCTCCCATACCCGGGATTCCCGACCGACATGCAGGCCCAGATGATGATACTCATGTGCGTTGCCGAGGGGATGAGCGTCATAACGGAGAACATATTTCCGCAGAGGTTCATGCACACCGCCGAACTGCGGAGGATGGGCGCGGACATAAAGCTTGTCGGAAACAGCGCCGTGGTAAGAGGTGTCCGGGAGATGAGGGGCGCCCCCATCATGGCAAGCGATCTTCGGGCGAGCGCCTCGCTCGTGCTGGCAGGGCTTTGCGGCACCGGCAGGACGGAAGTGTCGAGAATCTACCATCTTGACCGGGGATACGAGAAACTTGATGAAAAACTGCGGTCGGTAGGAGCCAGAATCTGGAGGGAAAAAGAGTGATAACCATAGCGACGCCCAGAGGGAGGCTGCTTGAGGAGACCGTCGATCTTTTCAAGAAGGCCTCGATAGACATAACGGAGATAATAAAGGATTCGAGAAAACTCATATTCGAGTTCGAAGAGGCGGGGATGAGGCTGCTTATAGTGAGACCCACAGACGTCACCTCCTACGTCGAGTACGGTGCCGCGGACTGCGGAATAGTCGGCAGAGACACACTAATGGAGCAGGACGGCGACCTCTACGAGCCTCTTGACCTCAGAATAGGAAAATGCAAGATGGTAGTCGCCGCTCCGAAGGGCTTTGAGAAATCTGGCAAGGCGTCCTTGCGGATCGCGACAAAGTACCCGAAGATCGCAAGTGATTTCTACAACAAAAAAGGCATAAGCACGGAAGTCATAAAACTCTACGGTTCGGTTGAGCTTGCCCCCATAATAGGGCTTTGCGACGCTATAGTGGATCTTACGGCTACGGGAGAAACCCTGAAGAAAAACGATCTTGAGATAGTGGAAGTGGTAGCGGAAGTAAGCGCAAAGTTAATTGTCAACAAGGTAAGCATGAAAATAAAGTCAAAGGAAATAAAGGAACTGATTCAGAAACTCGAGGAGGTAAGATAAGCCACCTCCCTTTTTTCACGTGGCTTATCAGAAAAGCTCGAGCTGGGCGGGTCCGTCTCTTCTGAATCGGGAAACATCAAGAGACGCTTTCCTTCCCCCAAAACCGAACTTCCCGTAAGCCACGCGAAAGATCTTTTCGGTCTGCTCGGCGAAAATTCCCTTGCCCTTCATCCGGACGCGGTACTCAGAAGAGTTAAGGCCTCCGTCCCTCATAGACTCGATTCGCCCCAGTATTTTTTTCTTTCTGTCGGGATAGTGGCGCCCAAGCCACTCGGAGAATATGTCGCCAACTCCGTAGGGAAGCCTGAGCATCACATAGCCCGCATCGACCGCACCGCGGGCAGAAGCTTCTTTCATTATGGCCGGAATCTCATGGTCAGTGAGCCCGGGAATCACAGGGGCTATGAGCACCGTCACGGGAATACCGGCGTCCGCAAGCCTGGCTATTGCCCTGAGCCTGTATTCGGGCTGCGACGTCCTGGGTTCCATCTTTCTTGCAAGTTCGCCGTCAAGCGTCGTGACGGAGATAACCACGCTCGCGCAGCCGATTCTGGCCATGTCGGAGAAAATATCAATATCGCGGGTCACCAGATAGTTTTTGGTTATCACCCCGACAGGGTTTCGGAATTCCCTCAGAACCTCCAGGCATTTTCTCGTTATCCGGAAATGCTTTTCCGCCGGTTGATAGCAGTCGGTAACCCCGCTTATCGCTATCGGCTTAGGAACCCATTTCGCCGAGCGAAGCTCCTTTCTCAGAAGCTCGGGGGCATTTTGCTTTACGAAGATCTTTGTTTCGAAATCAAGCCCCGCGGAAAGCCCCAGGTATTCGTGCGTGGGCCTTGCGTAGCAGTAAACGCATCCGTGCTCGCATCCCCGATAGGGATTAATGCTTGCGTCAAAGGAAATATCGGGGCTCTGGTTGTAGGAGATTATGGTTTTCGTCCGGTCCCTGTAGTAAACGGTTCTGGGAGCGCCATCAGCGACGAGCACGTCCTCGTCCGCAACAAAGTCAATCCGTTCGAACCTTCCCGCAGGGTTCTCCTGGGATCCCCTTCCTTTTATGTATGGCTTCACTTCGCGAGTCTCCCCTGAACTAAAAAGCCCCAAAGCGGCAACGACCGCCTCGGGGCTTTTGAAACACTAAGCAATTGTTTGCCTTCAGTTTATGTTCTTCGGCACCGGGTCGGCCTCTAGGTCATAACCGGACTTGGGAACGACAAAGTTCTTGAGCACAGGCTCATCCGAGAGAATTACCTTTTCAACAACTTCGTCCATATGTTCCACGGGAGTTATCTTCACCTCTTTTCTCACGTTCTCCGGTATGTCCTCAATGTCCTTCTTATTCTCTACGGGAATCAGCACTTCCTTCACCCTGCCCCTGTGGGCGGCGAGGATTTTCTCCTTGAGCCCTCCGATGGTAAGCACTCTTCCGCGAAGCGTGATCTCTCCCGTCATTGCAATTTCCCTGTTTATGGGCTTTCTCGTAATGGCGCTCGTAATGGCGCTCGCTATCGCTATGCCGGCGCTCGGGCCGTCCTTGGGAGTGGCTCCCTCGGGAACGTGAATGTGTATATCCACGTTCTGGTAGAAAAGCCTTTCAAGCCCCAGGCGCTGCGCCCGGCTCCTTACGTAGCTCATCGCCGCGCGCGCGGATTCCTGCATCACCTCTCCGAGCTTTCCGGTGACGGTGAAATTTCCCTTGCCGGGAACAATTGAAACCTCTATCGTAAGAAGCTCCCCTCCAAGCTCCGTCCACGCAAGCCCCGTGGCGGCTCCCACCTGGTCGGTTTGCTCGATCTCCCCGTACTCGTACTTGGGAGTACCGAGGTACTTACCGACGTTCTTGGCGGTGATATTGACTCCCTTGGTCTTTTGCCTCTCAACGATCTCCCTAGCAACCTTTCTGCAAAGCGCCGCTATCTCCCTCTCGAGGTTCCTGACGCCGCTTTCCTTCGTGTACCTTCTTATGATCTCCAGAAGGGCCTCGTTTTTCATAGACACCTTGTGGTCGTTAAGACCGTGATCATTCTTCTGCTTCCCTATAAGAAACTTCCTGGCTATCTGGAGTTTCTCCTGCTCCGTGTAGCCGGGAAGGCGGATTATCTCCATGCGGTCCTGAAGCGCCCAAGGAATCGTGTGCAGCACGTTCGCCGTCATTATGAACATCACTTTCGAAAGGTCGTAGTCGGCCTCGATGTAGTGATCGTTGAAATTTGAGTTCTGCTCAGGGTCAAGGGCCTCAAGAAGCGCCGAAGCCGGATCTCCCCTGAAGTCCATCCCGAGCTTGTCGATCTCGTCAAGGAGAAAGACAGGGTTTATGGTTCCGGCCTTTTTCATTCCCTGTATGATCTTGCCCGGAAGAGCTCCTATGTAGGTCCTCCTGTGTCCCCTTATCTCGGCCTCGTCCCTTACCCCGCCAAGAGACGTCCTGACGAACTTGCGGCCCATTGCGCGCGCTATGGACTTGGCCAAAGAGGTCTTTCCCACGCCCGGGGGTCCCACAAAACAGATTATCGGGCCCTTGAGCTTCTCGGCGAGAACCCTAACCGCCAGATATTCAAGTATCCTCTCCTTGGGTTTTTCAAGGCCGTAGTGATCCTCATCGAGAATCGATGCGGCTTCCTTGATGTCAAGGCGGTCCTCGGTCTTCTCGTTTATCCACGGCAGATCCAGAAGCCAGTCGATATAGTTTCTCACCACAGTCGCCTCGGCCGACATGGAAGACATCATGCGAAGCTTGTTTATCTCCCTCTTTACCCTCTGCTCAACGTCTTCGGGAACCTCTTTCTCCTTCAGCTTCTCCTCAAACTCGTCTATTTCGCTTTTAAGGTCATCCCCCGTGCCGAGCTCTTTCTGAATGGCCTTCATCTGCTCGTTAAGATAATACTCCCTCTGGGCCTTCTCCATCTGCTTTTTGACCCTCTTCCCTATGCGCTTTTCCATCTGGAGTATCTCGAGTTCGGACTGCATCTTCTCGCAAAGCTTCTCCAGCCTCTCGAGCGGATGGATCACCTCGAGAATTTCCTGCTTGTCCGAAAGCTTCATGTTAAGATGCGAAGCGACCGTGTCGCCGAGCTTGCCCGGTTCGTCAATGGACATGAAAGTCACGAGGGTTTCCGAGGGGATCTTCGTGTTCAGTTTCACGTAATCCTCGAAAAGCTTGGTCGCCGAACGCATGAGCGCTTCAACCTCGACGCTTTCCCCCGAAGGTTCCTCTATCTCCCTTACTTCCACTACAAACATGTCCTTGTGGGAAACAAAGCCCGATATCGAGGCCCTCTTTTTGCCCTCGACAAGCACCTTCACGGTGCCGTCCGGAAGCCGGAGCATCTGAACTATCGTTCCGATGGTCCCGATTCTGTACATATCCTCGTTCCCGGGTTCGTTCACCTTCGCGTCTTTCTGAGCCGAAAGGAATATTTCCTTGCTGCCCTTAGCCGCCTCCTCAAGGGCCTTGATGGATTTTTCCCTGCCCACGAAAAGAGGGGCCAGCATGTAGGGATATATAACTACATCGCGAAGTGGAAGGAGTGGAAGGACTTTCTCGCTAACGTTTACGGAATCTGACATTTGCTCCTCCTCAATACACAAGCTTATTTAGAGTATATAATACAGGTCCGGATATTTACAACCCTGTTATTATACAGCATGCAGAGCGCCAGTCATAATCGGGGCGGCTCTTATTGGAAATAATTACCATTTAGTAGTAATTTTTAACAAACAGGTTATTATTAACGATGCAGAACAAGAAACCAAGGAGGAATTAAAATGATTGACAGCGACGTACAGGACGCAATAAACACGCAGATAAGAAACGAGTACTATTCATCCTACCTATATCTTTCCATGTCCGCCTATTGTGAATCCAAAAACTTTTCCGGTTTCGCAAGCTGGCTTCGCAAGCAGAGCGAAGAGGAGCTTGGGCATGCGTTGAAGTTTTTCGATTACCTGATCGACAGGGGAGGCAGGGTAACCCTTGACTCGATAGAGCAGCCTCCTTCTGAGTTCGGAGCGTTCCTCGAGATGTTCGAGGAGGTCTTGGAGCATGAAAGGGAGGTTACAGGGATGATAAACAACATTTATGATCTCGCCGCTTCGAAAAACGATCAGGCGACTTTAGTAATGCTCCACTGGTTCATAGAAGAACAGGTCGAGGAGGAGAAAAGCGCCGAGGCGGTCGTCGAGCAGCTGAAGCTCGCAGAGGACAGCCCCGCAGCGCTTCTGATTCTCGACAGGGAACTCGCCGCAAGAGAGGGCGAATAAGCAAAAACTCTGGCGATCTTTACTTTCAAGCTCTGGTATGTATTTTAGTCTGTTTGTAGATTAAGACGTTCCCCGCAGCGGGGAAGGAAGCGGACTATTGGGAATAAAATACAACCGGCCTGAAGTAAACAGGCAGATTACAAAACAGCTTATAAACGACTACGGAGCGATCGTCTCCACTCTCGCCGAGGTTTTCGGCTACGAGAGCCTTGAGCACGTGCAGAGAGTCTGCGCCAACTCTTTTGAGAAAATGCGGGCCAGGTGGGGAAAAGGCGGAATTCCCCAGGATCCCCAGAGTGCGGTGTGGGCTGACATAACGGAGAGCTCAAACAAGCTTTTCTGCAGGAAGATAAACTATCTCTCCAGAGCAAACGGAGCGAAGAGAAGGATCGACGTATCGGGATTTCACCTTCCCTTTCCAGATAAAGAGGAAGTGGCGAAAAACCAGGTCGAGATGCTTTTCGCGCTGTGCGGGCCCGGGATTGAAAGTTCCATCCGGAAATATCTTGTGCTGAACGTGCTCTGCGGCTTTTCCTGCTCCTCCCTCGCCAGGATACTGGAGAGAAACGAGAAGGCCCTGGAAGAGCAGCTCGCTTCGGAAAAAAAGAAGATAACTGAAGCGGCCGTCCGGCTGACCCGGACCGATATGGAGGAAAATCTCGGTGTGGTGACCAAGAACATATACGAGATTTTCAGCCTCGGCCAAAACGGTCTCCGCAAGGCAGCATCCCCAATCGCATCCTTGTGCCTTTCCGCAATAAGACTTGGCGAAATGCTGCTTGATTTCCCCGCAACGAAAAAACCCAGAGTTCACGCCCTTGTATCCTTCATGCTGCTAAACGCCTCGAGGCTTCACACCATGAACGACGGCAACGGAAGACCGCTTGGGATAAAGGAACAGAACAGGGAGCTTTGGGACAGGAACATGATCAAAAGGGGATTTGAGCACCTTGCCCTCTCGGCCGAGGAAGGGGAAGAGGTCACGGAGATTCACCTGAAGGCAGGCGTTGATGCCGTTCACTCGCTAGCAGAAAAATACGGGGACACGAACTGGGACCGGATCATCTCACTTTACGACAAGTACCTTGCGTGCAACTACTGTCCGCTCGTAGAACTTCAAAAAGCAATCGCCATTTCCAAAACCCGGGGGCCGCAGGAAGGTCTTCGCGCCATAGGGGGAATACGCGGGGTTGAGGATCTCCACTCGCACGATCTTCTGTATTCGACCCTTGGAAATCTTAATTTCCAGCTTCACAAGTACGAAGACGCGATATCGAATTTCAACCGCGCGATCGGCCTTGCCGAGGACTCTTTCGAAAAGGCATTTTATTCCAAAAAGATAAAGATCTGCGAAGACAGGATGAACATGTCGAAGCGCTACAGGTACGGAGTTTCCTTCTGAACACTCCCCGGCCGCTTAATATGTCTGCGGACTCAATCATTAAACACGCCGTCGTATTCTGTGTTGTTTTATCCGTTGCACTCACTTCCGCCCGCGCGGAGCCCGTTCATTCAAGTAAAAGTACGGCGGAATCCGCATCTTTTCGAAACGGCATGGTTGTATCCGAGGAGCAGATCGCTACCCTCGTCGGGCTCTCCGTGCTCAAGCAAGGCGGAAACGCCGTTGACGCAGCGGTCGCCGTCGGATTCGCGCTTGCCGTTACTCACCCAAGAGCCGGAAACCTCGGGGGCGGCGGATTCATGCTGGTCCATCTGAGTAAAACGGGACGGACAGTCGCCATAGATTACAGGGAGAAGCCCCGCTCAAAGCCACGCGCAACATGTTTCTCGATGAGAGCGGAGAGGTCGACATGGAACGGGCACGGTACAGCGTCTATTCCTGCGGGGTTCCGGGAACGGTCGCAGGGCTCTCGCTGGCCCTTGAGAGATACGGAACCATGCCGCTTGAAAAGGTTCTTGCGCCGGCAATAAGGCTCGCGGAGGATGGGTTTGCGGTTACTCCGGAACTCAGGAAATCGCTTATGAAAGCAAAAGGCCGCTTGGAGAAATCAAGCGAGAGCATTGAGGTTTTTTTCAAAAACAACGGAGAGCCGCCCCGGGAGGGAGAAATTCTCAGGCAGAAAAATCTTGCGTGGAGCCTCAAGGAGATAAGCAAAAACGGTCCCGGGGCGTTTTACAGGGGGGCGATAGCGAAAAAAATCACAGCCTACATGAAAAAGGAAGGAGGCCTCATAACCGGACGGGATCTTGCATCTTACGAGGCCCTTGTAAGAGAACCAGTGACCGGGAGCTACAGGGGATACAGCATCCACTCGATGCCGCCCCCGAGCTCGGGCGGGATCCATCTTATCCAGATGCTTAACATTCTCGAGCGCTATCCCCTCTCGCGATACGGCCATAATTCCGCCCGATACGTCCACATTCTCTCGGAAACCATGAAGCTTGCCTACGCGGACAGGTCAAAACACCTGGGCGACCCGGACTTCTCCCCTGTTCCCACAGAACATCTCATCTCAAAACAGTACGCAAAACGCCTGGCAAACCGCATCAATCCCCAGAAAGCGACTCCGAGCAGATACGTAAAGCCCGGTTCACCCGTCCCCGTCGGAGGTACCGACACCACCCATTATACCGTAGCCGACAGGTTCGGAAACGTGGTTTCAAACACATACACGCTCAATTTCGCCTACGGCTCGGGTCTCGCGGTGCCGGGAACAGGAATCCTGCTGAACAACGAAATGGATGATTTCTCGGCAAAACCCGGAGCGCCAAACGCATATGGCCTAATCGGCGGCGAAAAAAACTCCATCGCTCCCGGCAAAAGAATGCTGAGCTCCATGACCCCGACCATAGTGTTTAACGACGAGAAGCTTTTTCTCGCAACGGGAAGCCAGGGAGGAAGCAGAATAATAACCTCCGTGCTTCAGGTCATCCTGAACGTGATTGACCATAACATGAGCATACGGGAGGCCACATCGGCCCCGAGAATACACCACCAGTGGCTCCCCGACACCCTGTACGTTGAAAGAGAAGCGGAGAAAGACCTGGAGTCCGGGTTGAGGGAAAAAGGATACGAGGTGAAAAGAACCGGGCCGATGGGAAGCACGCAGAGCATAGCCAAGATCAACGGGTTTTTTCTCGGAGCAGCCGATCCCAGGCGCCCGGGAGGGCTGGCGCAAGGGTACTGACCCACATGCTCCGCCCGGAAAAGCAAATCGCCGCAAACCCATCTTTCGCCATCACATAACGGACCCTAAGTATGGTAAGATTAACTTTGAAAGCAGAATTCATTGGAGGGATATTAATGTTCCGACATATGCACTTTATGATTGCTGTCACGATCCTGTTAGGATTTGTCAGCGGCGCCCGGGCGCAAACTTTCAATTCCGTCGTCGTATTCGGTGACAGCTTGAGCGATTCTGGAAATATCGCCCAGCTCAACGGACTTCCGCCCGGCACGAGCTTCACCACGAACCCAGACCCGGTCTGGGCCGAAATCGTGGCCCAAGCTTTCGGGGCATCTGGAACCAATTCGCTCGCCGGCGGGACGAACTACGCCTGGGGCGGCGCCTGCGTAGACCCAAACGTCGCTTGTGAAAACCCTGTGGCTACAACGCAGCAACAGATTAGCCAGCACCTCTCCGGAGGAAATGCCGACCCGGATACGCTTTACATGATCTGGGGCGGCGTAAACGATATAAGCGCCGTCGCCGGGGAAACCCAAGGCGCCCTTGACGGCACCCTGAAAGCAGCGGAAGCGTACGTAGATCAAATACGAGGTCTCCAGGACGCCGGCGCACGTTACGTAGTTGTACTCAACTCGCCCGACGCCGGCAAAACCATAAACGCTCAGCGCGCCGGCCCTGCAGCCGCAGCTGGACTCTCCGCTCTAACCCAAGCCTATAATGAAGCTCTGGATACGGGTCTCGGCTCTCTGGAGCGCGGAATCATTCCCGTGAATGTCTCCGTCCTGCTGGACGAGATAATTGAAAATCCTGGAAACTACGGATTCACCAACATTGATGATATAGCTTGTACTCCTGGTTCCAATCCCCTGCGCCCCGGTGGGGGAATAGAGTCACTTGTGTGCGGCCCGACCGATTCAGGTTATCTTTCACCTCCCAAAACTGATGAGACTTATCTTTTCGCGGACGGTTCCCATCCCAGCGGACCGGTCCATGCGGCAGTCGCAAGTATGGTAGTTTCCACTCTCGAGGCCCCGGTTCAGGTATCGCTCGGAGGGGAAGCAGGAGTAGAAGTTGCCAGGGCGCACCACGATGCCGTGTTTACGGAGCGGATGCTTGATCTCGGGTCTAGCCGCTCGGCCGGAAAATGGCACAGCTACGCGAGGGGCCAGATAGGCTCATATGAACTCGAATCCCTGCCACATCTGGGTAAAACACAGTCTGAAATGCATGTGCTCACCCTGGGCACCGACTACCGCATCGGAGATGTGCTCCATCTGGGCGCGGCATTGAGCCTCGGGAACCACGACAACGATGTCTCGGGCGCAAGCATCGACAGCCTCGTTGTGACCGGCTCGCTGCACGGCACCCTTATTTACGACATTTTTTACCTGAGCGGCGCCTTTAACGGGGGCAGGGCATCTATTGATATCAACCGTTCGATCCGGATCGGATCGGCGCTACGCACGGAGCACGGCTCCACAAGCTCTTATCAGTTCGGAACCGATGTTGAAGGGGGCTGGATTATAGGCAGGTCCGAGGGGTACATACACAATCTGTTTTTGGGACTCGGGTGGCTCAATCAGAAAATCGACGGCTACAGTGAAAACGGCGGCACGTCCACCTCGATGAACTTTTCGGATTTTGAACGCGACTCCCTGGTTGTGAGAGGGGGTTATCAGCTCAAAGGAAATCTGGGTCTAAGCGGAAGGTTGTCCCCATACATCCGCGTCTCTTATGAGAGAGAGCTTAACGACGATCCCGTTTCGGTCACTGCGGGATCGAACACCATGTCCGGCCGCTTTACTCTCTCGGGCTTCGAGCCGCCGACCGAATGGGTAAACGCCGGCGGCGGCCTTATCGCCGGCATCGGCAGCCGGATAAAAACTTTCATAGGCTACTCGGGGCGCTTCGGCAATAACTCCAACCTCAACCACGAGTTCAGTCTCGGAGCACGCGTAACATTCTAGAAGAAGGGGAACTCAACCGGCAAGCAGGCGACAATTTGAAACGCAACCCGCAGGCTGTTATTGAGCCGAGATATAAAGCATCCTGTCTATCGATTTTTTAGCCTTGCGGGCGATATCCTCCGGAACCCTGACCTCATACACCTCTTCCCTTAGTGAATTCAGCACCTTCTCAACCGTTATCATCTTCATGTACTCGCAGACCGCGTCGGCCTTGGCGGGGTAGAACTCTTTTTCAGGGCTTTGCTTCCTGAGCGTGTGAAGGATCCCGGTTTCAGTCGCTACCACGAACTCGGGGGTGTCGGAATTGCGCGTGTAGTCAATCATTTTTCCCGTAGAGAAAAATTTTATCTCCTTTGCCAGCTCGTCGTCTCTGGCGGCTGAATGAAGAAAAGACGTGGTGCAGCCGCACTCGGGGTGAACTATCATCTCCGCGTTGGGATAGGACTCCTTTATCTTCCTTATGTCCTTCGGACGTATTCCCGCGTGCACGTGGCATTCCCCCGGCCAGATGTAAATCTTTCTGCCCGTAGCCTTGGAGACAAATGCTCCCAAGAACATGTCCGGCAGAAAAAGTATCTCCCTGTCCCTGGGGATGGACTCCACTATCTTGACGGCATTTGAGGAAGTAACGCAGTAGTCGGTCTCAGACTTGACGGCGGCCGAGGTGTTCACGTAGGAAACCACGAGTGCGTCCGGGTGTTCGGATTTCCACTTTTTGAGCTGTTCCAGGTTTATGGTCTCGGCAAGGGAGCAGCCCGCCTCGGGATCGGGGATAAGCACCTTCTTGTCGGGAGAGATTATGGAAGCGGTTTCGGCCATGAAGTGGACTCCGCAGAAGATGATGATTTCCGCGTCGGTTTCAGAAGCCTTCTGTGAAAGACCCAAGGAATCTCCCGTGTAGTCGGCAAGATCCTGGATTTCGGGTATCTGGTAGTTATGGGCCAGAATTACCGCGTTTTTTTCCTTTCTAAGCCTGTCTATTTCTTCTGAAATGTCACGTAAACTGTCCATCTCAACAGCCGGGCATCCCCTGTTAAACCCGCAACTTTCAGTCTAACACATCAAAAGAAATATCTAAACACGGAGCCGAGTGCGTAAGAGCTCCGACAGATATGAAATCGACTCCGCTTTGCGCCATCTCCCTAACGTTCTCAAGGGTAACTCCGCCGGAGACCTCGACAAGCGCGCGGCGGTCTATCAGGCGCACGGCCTCCCCGATCTCCCGAATGTCCATGTTGTCAAGCATTATGACGTCAACACCGCAGGAAACCGCCTCCTCTACCTGCCCCATGGTTTTGGTCTCGACCTCCATGGAGAAATCCTCTCCCGCGTTCCGCCTCGCCTTTTCTACTGCCGCCGCTATGCTCCCAGCGGCCTTTATATGATTGTCTTTTATGAGTACTCCGTCGTAAAGCCCGGCGCGGTGATTATGTCCCCCGCCGACCGCCACGGCGTATTTGCTGATCCACCTGAGTCCCGGAAGGGTTTTTCTCGTGTCCTTTATCTTCACTCCGGAACCGGCTACGGCCTCGACGAAAAAAGAAGTGAAAGTCGAGATGCCGCTCATTTTCTGAAGGATGTTAAGGGCGGTCCGCTCCGCCGAAAGAATCGCCCTGCTTCTGCCCGTAACGCGGGCGAGAGTGTCTCCGGGCGAAACCCTGGTTCCGTCACGGACAATCTCTTCCCACACGCAGTCCGGGTCAAGCTTCCGGAAAACGGCGCCGGAGAGATCTATTCCCGAAACCACACCGGCCCCCTTCGCACGCATTTCTCCGGTTAAAACAGCATCTTCGGGAACTATGCTATCGGTCGTAATGTCTCCACTTCCCATATCCTCCCGGAGGGCAAGTTCCAAAACGGCGTCAACTTCCTGAGGATAATTTTCGTGCGTATTCATCAATCGGCTCCGTAAATCTCCAGGTCCTTCCTGAAAACCAGATGTTTTTCATAATCCGAGTCCTCCTCCGGATAATCAGATCTCATATGGGCCCCCCGCGACTCCTTTCTCAAAAGAGCTGCGCGCGCAACGAGCAGGCACACATCGAGCATTGTCCCAAGCTTAAAGCCAAACCATCCGGAAACACCTTCGCTTGCCGAGGAAATCTCCTCAAGGCGCGTGACGAATTCCTCCATGTCCTCAAGTTCTCTCACTATCCCGAGATGTTTACTCATTCCCTCGATTATCGTATCCCTGGCTTCGTTGAAAAACCCGGCATCGGCTTCCCTGGTATCGGCAAGCATAAAACCTTCGAAACCCCCGGTAATGCCCCCCGTACGCTGCACACTAGACGCGCTGTCAACAGACCTTTTGGCAAACACCATGCACTCGAGAAGGGAATTGCTCGCAAGGCGGTTGGCACCGTGGACGCCGGTGTTCGATACCTCTCCGCAGGCGTAAAGACCCTCTATATTTGTCTTTCCCATGAGGCTGGTTCTTACTCCGCCTATGGTGTAATGGGCGGCGGGAGCAACAGGAATGCGGTCTTTGGCAAGATCAAAACCCGAATCCCTGCAGAGTCTGTCTATGTTGGAGAACCTTTTCCTTACAAATCCGGGATCCATGTGGGAGAGATCGAGGTACACGTAGTCTTCTCCGCAGGATCTCATCTCGCTGTGAATCGCCTTTGAGACTATGTCTCTCGGCGCGAGTTCAAGCAGGGAACTGTAGCGTTCCATGAACCTTGTCCCCCGGGCGTTAAGGAGATAAGCTCCCTCCCCCCTTATCGCCTCGGTGAGAAGAAAGGCATCGCCTTTTTCGCCGCTGAAAACGGTGGGGTGGAACTGCACGAACTCCATGTCGGAAATCTCCGCTCCCGCTCTCCATGCAAGCGATATGCCTTCCCCTGATGCCCCTTCCGGGTTGGTGGTCCTTCTGTAAAGGGCGCTCGCGCCGCCGGTGGCGACTATGGTGCAGGGAGAAGAAATTCTCACGTAGCTCTCCCTTCCCTCGTCGTAACCCCAGACACCGTAGCATCTCTCTCCGTCTGAGATTATGTCGGTAACGGTGACAAGCTCCAGAATGGTTACCGATTCGCTTGAACTCACAAAAGAGATGAGAAATTCGATCATCTCCTTTCCCGTCGAGTCGCCTCCCGCGTGAAGGACTCTTCTTTTCGAGTGGCCGCCTTCAAGGCCGAGCAGAAGACCGCTGTCATCGGAATCGAACTTCATGCCGAGATTTATGAGGTCCGTGACCCTCTCCCTTCCCTCTTCAACCAGAATCTGCACCGCGCGGGCATCGCAAAGTCCTCTTCCCGCGGCAATCGTGTCCTCTTGGTGAAAGACGGGCGAGTCCTCGGGGTCGACGGCAGCCGCGATTCCTCCCTGAGCCCAGTATGAATTGCTTTGCACGAGGGTCTGCTTGGTCACCACCACGCACCGGCCAAGGGAAGACGCGCACACCGCGGCGTAGAGACCCGCAAGCCCCCCGCCCACAACAAGAAAGTCGCACTCGACATCAATAATTTCTGCGCTCATTAAAACCGCCCGGCTTTTTTCCTAGCTCACCGCTGATATAAGAGAATCCTCTATCTTTTTGAGTTTCTTGGCACCGCTTATCTTGCGCCCTCTCGAGTCACGCACGTAAAACGTATCGGCAACCTGATCCGCCCTGGTCGAAATCTTGGCGTAGTCAATCGAAAGTTCCATCTCGGCAATTGTTTTCGTGATGCTGTAGAGAAGTCCTTCCCGGTCATGGGCATAAACCTCTATCACGGTCGCCTTATCCGAAGACTCGTTGTCAAACACGATTTCCGGAGGATACTCGGGAACCTTTCTTCCGTAGGAGGAATAGTTTCTCTTCCTCCTCTCAACCAGCTCGTCAACCTCAACATCCCCGTCAAGCGCCTTCCTGAGGTTTTTGTCAACCTTTTTCCACACCTCTCCATACTCCTCTTCGGTCAGGTAATCGGTCCTCTCCACATAGAAGATGTCAAAAGCCTTCTTGTCGAGCGTGGTTACGATTCTTGCCCCCAGAATATTGAGTCCGTTCGCACTCAGAACCCCGCAAAACACCGAGAATATCCCTTTTTTGTCGGGAGCGCAGATTGTAAATTCGTCGTATTCCTCGTAGCGGATCACCTCCGTCGCGAACTTCCCCTCAATGGAATTGAGCAACTTCACGTGGCGTAAGATGTTCTGTCTTGAAAACTGGCTGAAATAGGAAACCGGCATCTTTTTCAATATTTTCGTCACCTTGCGCTCGGGAATCTCTCCGTCGGCGTCGGCCACTATGTCCGAGGTCATCTTCTGCATCCATTCCTCGTCGGTTTTACGCCGGTACGTGCCCGCCGACATCTGCCGGAGGGTCTTCACGTAGAGTTCCTGGAGCAGCATTCCCGTCCAGTCCTTCCACACGTCGGGACCGACCGATCTTATGTCCGCGAAAGTGAGCAGGTAGAGAAGAGAAAGTGTTTCCTGGTCAGGAATGGACTTGGCCAGCCGATTCAGAACGACCGGATCGTCAAGATCCCTTCTCTGGGAGAAATGAACCATGGCCAGATGATGTCTCACCAGAAATTCAAGCTGCTCCGCGTCGGAGGCCCCAAGACCCATCCTCTCGGCTATCTTCGGGATCATGGCAGCCCCTTTCTGCGCGTGGCTTCCCCCCTGGCCCTTCCCCATGTCGTGGAAAAGGCAGGCGAGATAAAGAACATGTCTTTTCACCAGGGTTTCGGCGACTTTGGTGAGAAAGGGAAATTTCTCCTCGTATCCGTAGTTTATAAGCCTTTCGATTTCCCTGATCATGAATATGGAGTGTACATCGACTGTATAGACGTGGTAGGAATCAAACTGCACCATGCAGACTATTTTCCCGAATTCCGGAATGAAGCGGCCCAGAAGGCGCAATTCGTTCATCTTGAGCAGCATTTTCGAGACATCCTTTCCGAAACGCAGAAGCCTCAGGAATATCCTGTTGAACTCCGGGTCGTTTCGGACTTTTTCGTCTATGCGGGTTGCGTGTTCACCTATGAGAAGTTCGAGGTATTCGGTGAATTCGACCGAGTGGCGGTCAGCGTATTCAAACGCGCGCAGGAAATTGCAGAAGTCCTCGCTGAAAACGTTTCTGCTCGTCACGGAGAGATATTTGCCCTGTATCGTAAACCCGTGGTCAAGATGAACGGCCTTTTTGGTGAGTCTTCTCCGCGCGTAGACCCTCGTGCACTTTTCCGTCAGCCTTCGGGACTGCTGTACCACCACCGCGGCGCGGAGGTAATAGATTCTCATGAATTTTTCCACCGCACGGAGCTTTCCCTCCCTGTAACCGAAGGATTTCGCTACCTGGGTCTGAAGGTCGAAACTCAGGTTGTCCTCCCTTTTTTTTGCCTGGTAATGCAGCTGCGCTCGCACGAGCAGAAGGAAGTTAAGGCATTTGCGCATCACCCTGTACTCCTTCTCCGAGACGAACCCCCTCTGGAGCACTTCCTCGAAACTTTTGGCCTTGTAGTTCGCCTGTGCTATCCACATCGCCGTCTGGAACTCCCTGAGCCCTCCCCTTCCCTCCTTAACGTTAGGCTCGAGGATGTAGAGGGTTTTTCCGTATCTCTCCCCCCTTGTGTCCCTTTCATCTATTTTTCTCCTTATGAAATCGTGTGAAATCTTGGGGAGCACCTCGCCGTAAATTTCATTTTCAAGCTCGTCGTAAAGAGCCCCGTCCCCGCATATGAACCTCGAGTCGAGAAGAGAACTCAGGATGGTAACGTCGTTTCTGTCCATCGAGAGCTCCCTGCACTCCTCAAGGCTTCTCGTGCAGTTCCCCACATCCATCTTCGTGTCCCAGAGAAGGTAAAGGAGCTTCTCCACTACCTCCTCGGCCAAGTCCTTCGAGCCTTTTTTGTGAAGAAAAAGAAGGTCTATGTCGGAGTACGGGGAAAGCTCCTCCCTGCCGTAACCCCCGAGAGCCACTATGGAGACGCCTTTGAGTTCCGGGTAACCGTACCGCGAAAGGGCGCGCTTGATGAACTCGTCCACGACTGCGGTCCTCTCTCGGGCAAGCTCGTAGCCTATGAGGGCCTTGTTTTTCCTGCTCCTCGCGTAATGGCGCCTGCGTATATGCTCGTAGGAGTCCGTAAAGAAAGCCAGAAGCTCGTTTTCAGTGGTCTCAAGTTCTTTCACTTTGGAATCCCGGGAAACAAATACCCTTTAAATCCTGACACTTAGCGCCACCCCGTCGCGAAGGGGAACCACCGTGGAGAAAAACTCCGGGTCCGAGAACAAAAGCCGGTTAAACTCCAAGACTCCTTCGGTGCTCTCAGAACCTCCGCCGCTCAAAACCCTCCCTCCCCAAAGCACGTTATCGGTAATAAGCATCCCCCCGGGGTTAAGCTTCTCCCGCGCAAGCTCAATAACCCGCGGGTAGTTCTCCTTGTCTATGTCATTGAATATCATATCAAATTTACGGTCCGAATTCGCCAGTACTTCGAGCGCGTCTCCGCAGACAAAGCGGAGCTTGTGAATCTGCCCGGCCCGCGTGAAGTACCCGCGCGCCGCCTCCGCGTTTTCCTCAAGCCAGTCCGTGCAGGTTACCACGCCTCCGTCACCCAGAAAAAGGGAGAACCAAAGAGCCGAGTACCCGAAACCGGAACCCATCTCGAAAATGCTCTGCGGCCTGCGCAGAAGGCATATCTGCGAAAAAAACCTTCCCACAAGAGGCCCCACTATTTTCACGTCGCTTCCCTCCGCCCGCTTTTCCATGTCGTGGAAAACCTCATGGACGCGGGGGTAGAGAGAGAGAATGTAATCTTCGATCTCGGGGTTTGTTATAGCTGCGCCTTCGTCCATCACCCGCCCTCGCCCCGCCCGAAATCAACGAAGATCTCCCCCGTCCCCGCAGTCTTGTTCTCCACCCTTGCAAGAACGAAAAGAAGATCCGAGAGGCGGTTAAGGTAAACCAGGATCTCCTCTCCCTCCTCCGAGTCTCCGAAGAGCGCATCAACGCCTCTCTCGGCCCTTCTGCACACCGTGCGGGCAAGATGAAGCCAGGCGGCACCCTCCGCCCCTCCCGGCAGAACGAACTCCCTAAGCTCCCCGACCTCAGGCAAAAACTCATCTATCCGTTCCTCTAGCCGCTTCGCCATCCCCGCGGTCACCCTCGGCGGGGAAAAAGTCGAATCCCGCGGGGTTGCCAAGTCGCTTCCCACGGTGAAAAGCGCGTTCTGTATTTCCCGCAGAAGCTTCTTAACCCTGGGATCGACCGCTTTTGTGCAGGCAACTCCCAGAACCGAGTTAAGCTCGTCCACCTCGCCGTACGCGTTGACCCTCGGTGATGATTTTCTCACCCTTTTTCCGCCAAGAAGCGAGGTTTTCCCGTCATCTCCAAGACCAGTGTAGACAGTAGTTATTCTCTTTTTAGGCATTTGAAAAAATTTTAACCGTCCTCCTGCGAGCTTCAATTGCGGTTTAAATCTCCGCCCCCTTGCCGGACATCCCAAGCGCCTTGCCCGCCGCTTTAAATCATGTTAGTTTTTAATTTCCGGCTTTAACCAGTGAGGAGGTTCGGAGTGCCTTTTCCCCCCGGGCTTAGAGACAAGATACAAGAAATAGCGGATGACCACGAAACCAGGCTTTCGGCGCTTATTCCCGTCCTGCGGGAAGTGCAGAACGAATTCGGCTGGCTGTCCACCGAATCCATGGAAGAAGTCGCCGAGGCGCTCGACATTCCTGCCTCTTCGGTTCAGAACGTTGCGTCATTTTACACCATGTTTTTCACAGAACCCGTGGGAGCGCACGTTATGTGGCTCTGCAGAACCCTTTCCTGCGCACTTCGCGGAGCCGAGGGTCTGGAGCATCACCTCTGCAAGCGCCTGGGGGTAAAAACCGGTGAAACGACGGCCGACGGGAAAATAACCTTTCTCGAAGCGGAATGTCTTGCCTCCTGCGGCACCGCCCCCGCAATGCTCGTGGACGATACCCTTTACGAGAATCTTAACGAATCGGAAGTTGACAGAATAGTTGATGAAATCAGGAAAAAGGGATGAGCGAGAAACTGAGAAAGGACGCGAGAGAGCTTTTTGACCAGGCGCTGAGAGAAGCCGACCCGGGAAAATGCGTCCTGGAGCATATTAAGCTCAAGGGCAGACAACTCAAGGTCGGAGGGAAGAGCTTTGATCTCTCCGATTTCGAGTCGGTGTACGTCGTGGCCTTCGGAAAGGCCGCGTCCTCCATGGCCGCGGCGCTTGAGGAGCTTCTCGGAGAGCGGATAACCGGGGGAATCGTGGTATCGAACGTCCGTTCCGAGCAGGCTTTTCAGAAAATGGATTTTCATCTCTCCTCCCACCCGGTACCGGATGAAAAAAGCGTCGAGGCGGCAAAAAAAGCAGTCTCCCTTCTCGAAAGATCAGGAGAGAAGGATCTCGTGATCTTCCTTATATCGGGAGGCGGAAGCTCGATACTCGCGATGCCAAGTGAAGGGCTCACCATAGGGGATAAAAGAGCGGTGACCCAGAGGCTGATGCTGAGCGGGGTCGACACCTACGGCCTTAACACCGTGAGGAAGAAAATGTCGCAGACAAAAGGAGGAGGACTTCTTAAAAAAGCCCTGCCCTCGCGGGTCATCACGCTGATTCTCTCGGACGTCGTGGGCGACCGGCTTGAATTCATAGCTTCGGGACCCACGGTTCCCGACACTACGACCTACGAGGACGCGTGGCGGGTCATAGAGGCGCTTGAGCTTGAGCACAAAATCCCCCCGAGGGTGGTGGTGCATCTTGAGAGAGGCAGGGGAAATAACACTTCTCCAACGATGGACCGCGAGCAGTACGAACGGAGCGGAGCCACCACGGTTGTCGTCGGAAACAATCACAAAGCAATAATCTCGATGGAGAAGATGGCGAAGAAAATGGGATACAACACGCTTTTTCTCTCTTCACAGATATCCGGAGAGGCGAGGGAAGTAGCCAAGGTGCTCGCGGGAATCTCCTTTGACGTAAAAAGGTTCGGGAGGCCGGTTAAGAAACCCGCCTGCATACTTTTCGGGGGAGAGACAACCGTTAACGTAACGGGGCGGGGCCGCGGCGGGCGCAACACCGAGACCGCCCTTTCCTTCTGCTTTGAGATAATAGGAAGCAGTGGAATCGTGGGGCTTTTCGCCGGAACTGACGGAATAGACGGTCCCACAGACGCCGCCGGGGCAATATGCGACGGGGAATCACGCCTGATAGCAAGATCCATGGGTATAAGCGCGAGAGACCATCTTGCCGACAACGATTCGTACTCTTTCTTCGAAACCCTGGGCGATCTTATAAAAACCGGAAGCACGGGAACGAACGTCATGGACGTGGGAGTGGTTCTGATAGGAGAATGAAAAGCCATCGGACAGGTGGAACAGGAAAAAACCTCGAACGATGGAAAGTCTGACGAAATCACCCCTTCCGAGCAACGAGGAGGCAGAGCGCGCGGTACTGGGTTCTGTGCTCATCGAAAGCAGCTCGATAAACCAGGTCCTGGAAATTCTTATAGCCGAGGATTTCTATAACGAAAGCCACTCCAAGATAATGAACTCCATGATAGATCTTGACAGGGAGGGCACCCCCATCGACGTTCTCACCCTGTATGAGTGGATGAGCTCCAAGGGAACCGTAGAAGAAGTCGGGGGAGCCGCCTACCTCACCTATCTGGTCTCAACCGTTCCCACGGCGGGAAACGTCGCCCATTACGCGAGGATAGTAAAAGACAAGTCCGTTCTGAGAAAACTGGTGCTCACCGCAACCGACATAGCGCACCGCGGGTACGGAACCGATATCGAGGTTGACGAGTTCCTGGACAGGGCGGAGCAGTCAATCCTCGATATCGCCCAGAACAAGATAAAGCCAAGCTTCTGGCACTCGAGGGAGCTTGCGCCGGTGGCTATAGACAATATCGAGCAGCTCTACAAGAAAAAGGAGCTCATAACCGGCATAAGAACCGGCTTTGAGAAACTCGATCACCTGACCTCGGGTCTTCAGAAATCAGACCTCGTGATAATTGCCGCGCGCCCGGGGGCGGGAAAAACATCGCTCTGCCTTAACATAATAAGCAACGCCGCATTGAACGAAGACCTCTCAGTCGCCATGTTCTCGCTTGAGATGACGAAAGAGCAGCTCATGATGAGACTTCTTTCCATAAACTCCAAAGTCAGTTTTTCGGCGATGCGAAGCGGGTACATAAGAGATGATGACCTGGAGAAACTGTTTGATTCAGCCGAGAGGTACGCGAGCGCAAGCATCTTCATAGACGATACCCCGGCACTCACGGTACTTGAGATAAGGGCAAAGGCGAGACGGCTGAAAAAGGACAACCGCCTCGATCTGATCGTGGTCGACTATCTGCAGCTCATGAGAGGCAGTTCGAGAAATGAGACCCGGGAGAGGGAAATAGCGGAGATCTCGGGCGCCCTGAAGGCGCTTGCCAAGGAACTTGACGTTCCGGTAATAGGAATCTCGCAGCTAAGCCGGCAGACCGAAACCAGAACCGACCGCCGTCCCCAGCTCTCAGACCTCAGGGAAAGCGGCGCCATAGAACAGGACGCAGACGTAGTGCTTTTCATTCACCGCCAGGACATATACAGAAAAAATCCCGAAGAAAGAGATGGTATGGCGGAACTCATAATCGGAAAGCAGAGAAACGGGCCCACGGGCGCGGTGAAGCTGGTGTTTTTGGAGCAAAACGGGGTTCCGAGCTTCGAGAATCCTTCGGACGAATTCGAAGAGGGATTTGTCTAGACTATGAAGGGCTTTACGACCGCCTTGGATTTTGACTCCTCAAGGTAGAGGGCGGGGGAGCGCTGCCAGGCGACGAATTTTTCGTGGATTTCCGCGAATTTTTGCCTGACCGAGGTCCAGTGAAAATCCCAGTCGTAGTTCTTCGGTCTGTCTGAAAAAAACATTTCGGAGAATATGGCGCTTTGCTCCGGAAGTCCCTTCTCCGCAATCCAGCCCGTTCTCACGTTCGCGTAGCCGCTGGCAAACCCCATAGCCAGCGTTCCCTCGAGGCCGAGTCTCAGCGCCGCCGCGTTCACAAGCTCGACATAGACATAGAGGGCTTCTGTCGTGCGGTAGTTCTTCTCCGGGAACTTTTCCCGGAACTCGCGCAGGTTCCCCACGAGATACATCGGATAATAGGTAGGAGAGTAAACCGAAACGGATTTCGTCGCACTCCCAAGCGGCTCGCGCGTTATCGTTTCCCCGGAGATTGTCCCGAGCATGAAATCATCCCCGCAGTAATCCCCCGTATCCCCGCAAAGAGCCAGGGAAACCCTTATTTTCTCCCATTCCTCTCTGGCGATCTCGCTCGCCCGCTCTATCTTGCTGGCTGTCTCGTCGGCTAAAACAAGTTCTTCAAGTGAAGGCATCTCGAACGAAAATTCTCCTCCGCTTCAATATACATATACCGGGGGATTTATCAAAAAAACGCCTAAGGCAAAAACCTTTCCCTCTCCTCGGCGGACGGCACGCGGCATGCGTCCCGTTTTCCGAAAATACTGTAGCGGTTCCTCGATACAATTCCGTAAAAATAGTCTTTTACAGGACGGGGGACACAGATCAGGAGTGCGGGAAGTGTCCAGAGACCTCCAAGCCTTCTGAGAACCAGCAGAACTGCGTCAGCTCCCTCGTAAACCCCTTCTTCATCAGCGTAGGCTATCTTCCAATCGCGCGGGGGTTCGTCCTGATACAGTGAGAACTCAACGGCTGTCTTTCCTTGCACGGGGGAAAAGAGTATTTCCCGGCGGCTGTCCGTACGGATGACGAAATCAACAAACCTGTTGCATCCCCCGCACACGCCGTCAAAAAAAATCACAGGTTTTTCTGATCCCGGAATTTCTGTCTCCCGTTTACGTAAGCTCCCGTATCAGGGTTTCGTGCTGGGGAAATCTCAGCAGAAGATTCTCCTGCACGCCCAGTTCGAAATCCTCAAACTCAAACCCGGGGGCCATCGTAGTTCCCATAAAAGCGTATCCGTACTCTCCCTCCACCACCATCGCACCCTGCCAGGTTCCCTTGGGAACCACGAGCTGGGTCCTCTGGCCGGAGGGAAGATTGTCGCCCATGAACACTATCCTCGACTCTCCAGTAGGATAGAGAAGCAGCATCTGGACGGGATCGCCGAAGTAAAAATGAAAAATCTCGTCCGAATTCACTCTGTGCATCTTGGAATTCGCCTCTGAGGTTATAAGGTAGAAAATAGCAGTTGAAAGATTACGGTCTTCTCCGGCCATTTCATCGCTTCTGTAAGTTTCCTTGTAGTATCCTCCCTCGCCGGGAAGCTTTTTCAGACCGAGTCTCTGTATAAGGTGATCGGCTCTCATGGATTTTCCTCCAGCAAAATTGTTAAAATCAAAGCAGCAATATAATATAATACGTCAGGACAATTTAACCATACAAAAACGGGGGATATTAAAATGTCAGAAGAAGACACAAAGCCGCAAGAGGGAACAGAGTCGGAAGAGGGAGTAGAGGACAACTTCATGAACTCCATAAACATGGCCTTTAACCTCGGGGTAGCGGCCCACCAGGAGTCCGGTCAGTCAAAAAGCGTCGTAGAGATCGCGACCGAAATGGGGAACCAGATATACCAGAATTTCGCACAGGCATACGGCGGCGAGATAAACGAGTCCTTTCTCAAGGCAAACACCGAATACTTTCTCCAGATAGCGCTTATGGGATACATAATCCCGGGAGTGTGCGCCTTTGACAACGACTTTAAGCAGAGACTGTTTGATCTTGTCTACGCCAGAGCCAGGCAGAACCAGCAGAGACAAAGCGAAGGGGGATCCCAGGGCGGAAGCAGGATAATAACCTGAGTACGCCTGCGGCCCGAGGCTCATGAAAAAAGTTCTAGGCGGCAGGGAAAAAGTAAAAGTTGCGGTTGCCCAGACGGCTCCCGTGTTCATGGACAAGGAACAGACCCTTGAGAAGGCCTGTCGCGTGATAAGGGAAGCGGGAGATAACGGGGCGGAACTTATCGCATTCCCCGAGGCATTCATACCAGGCTACCCGGCCTACTACACAGTCGGCTACGAAACCCCGCCGCACGACTGGACGGATTTCATGATCGCGCTTCAGGATAACTCCATAGTGATTCCCGGAGATGACACCGAAATGCTCGCGGAGGCCGCCCGCGCGGCTGACGCTCACGTGGTGATAGGCTGCAACGAGCTTGACGACCGTAAGGGAAGCCGCACCGTTTACAACTCCCTTCTTTTTATATCGCGCGAAGGCAAGGTGCTCGGCAGGCACAGAAAGCTCATGCCCACCTACACAGAAAGAACCTACTGGGGCCAGGGGGACGGGAGCGACATAACCACCTACGACACCGACATAGGAAGAATAGGGGGACTTGTTTGCTGGGAAAATCACATGGTTCTCGTAAGGGCCGCGATGGTTCACAGCGGACAGGACTTCCACGTGGCGGTGTGGCCGGGGAACTGGAGGAGAGGAGATGATAAGCTGCTTGCCGCCGAAACGGAAGATCCCGGGGCGGGATGCACGGTGCAGTCGCTCATAAGGGTTCACGCGTTTGAATCGGGGGCGTTCGTGCTAAGCGCCTGCGGTTATCTTGACGACGATGATTTCCCGGAAAGATGGCACTACGTGCGCGACGGCAACCACATGAATTACGACTGGGCCAGGGGAGGAAGCTCCATCGTCAACCCGGCCGGCAGATATCTTTTTGAACCCCACTTCGAAAAGGACGCGATACTCTACGCCGACTGCTACGCAAACCAGATAAAGGCGGTAAAGGCTGTGTTCGACTCTCTGGGACACTATTCAAGGTGGGACGTGGCCAAACTTCTCATCGACAGGGAAAAACGGGAACCCGTTGCGGAAAAACCCACGGCACCTCGAATATCCTCCCGGGAAATAAAAAGAATCTCAGACGAGTACGGGGTTTCCGAGGACAAGCTTGAAGCAATTGCAGAAGAGCTTAAAAGACTTTTTAACTGAGAATAAAAATCCTGACTTCAACGGTTTAGTCCGAAGGTTAATTCACGGCGGGCTTCGTCATCGGGGAATATAACCCCGCAGGGCCTTTCCTCACCGAGAGAAAGCACGCAACGGGGGTATATTCAGAAACCGGCAACCATCCTCCGGACCCGCCAGAGTCTTCCGCCGAACCGCCATTCCCCCACATCACGAAAAGACCGCTTTCTGGCGACACTGCGGAAAGAGCGAAAAGACAAGGGGTCGGAAGCTAATCTTCTCTTATCGGAACGGCGACTACCTGCTGGTATTTATCCAAAGGGTTCTGGAAGAGTTGCTTTGCGTCCGCATAGTTCAGCTGGATGTCCGGGTAGTCCGAGTAACCCGTGCAGGTATACAGTCCGGACGCCACGACCTCGATCCGCCCGCTGGTCTGCGGATTAAAGAGCTCCAGTTTTTTGGTGCGGAATTTCGAGTTCCTGCAAACATTGGCTCTTCCGGCCGCTGGCTGGTCCTCTTTGCTCGGAACTCCGACCTGGGCGACGGTGCCGACGTAATGGAACGGTACCTTCCTTTGTTCCGACAGTTCCCGAAGAGCCGCGGCAAGATCTTTGGAAGCACATTCCTTGGCGGCTGCAACCCTTGCTTTTGTAGATTCTCCGGTGATTGGAGCGCAAAGGTCGTTTTCAAGCACTTCTGCGAGACGCGGATCGTCAAAGGAGAAAATTTTCTTGCCGGCAAGCCAGACCATGAGAGCATCCTTCAAGGCGTCTTCGGAGAACATCCCCTCTAGCAACTCTTCATGGCCGACCGCTACTGAGTCGACGTCTACCATCGCATCCGCTACCTTCACATCTCCTTCGGGAAGCGTCACGCTAAGTGGCCTGGTTCCCGCACATGAAGCCAGAGTGCTGATCAGAAGTCCGAACGCGAAGAAGATCGAAACGATCCTGACATAATGCCTAGCCCTACCAAGTTTTTCTCTAAAACCGTACATATTCTCCCTCCTATATTGAGATCATCCATCATATATTGTTTAAATGGTAATTCCCCCTACAACTCCATCATATTGCTAAGGAATTATTCTTTTAAGTTGACAAATTGCCGACGTTAATTGAACAGCGTAGTGGTGATTTTATCTTCCTGCTTAATTGCTTGTCAAGTAAACATTAAGTTATTTCAGGGTAATACGAAACGTTCAGTCCTAGCAAACCACCTCCTGCCCCACTCGGGTGAATGCAACTCTCAAACCTCCCCAACATCAATTCAGCAGATGAATTACCTGCTTCCACGGGAAGCAAGGATGGTTCTTGCAATTTAAAGCACTGCACTACGGGTTCGAGGAAGCGATGCAGGGTCTGGAGGACCTGTAAACTTAAGTCTGCAACCCCGCCGTTCTGTTTTTCCGCCCAACTTCGAGCGGAACCTGTTTGTCCTTATGTCCCGGTCATTATGTCAGAGAGTTCAAGAACCTGTTTTTCCGCATGGTAAGAGCTTCTGACGAGCGGCCCCGCTTCCACATGCGGGATACCTATTATTTTCTCTCCGTAGTCTTTAAGAGATTCGAACTCGACGGGATGGTAGAACCTTGATACCGGTATATGGTCGATAGTGGGCTGCAGATACTGTCCTATGGTAACTATGTCGCAGCCGGCGCGCTTGAGGTCCTTAAGAGTTTCGACGATTTCTTCGAAACTCTCCCCGAGACCAACCATAATGCCTGACTTGGTAAGCATCCCTGGCCTTCCCATCCTCGCGGACAGCGAAAGAAGTTCAAGAGATCTGCCGTAGACCGCCTGCGGCCTCACGGATCTCGTTCTCCCTGACTGAGTTTTCTGGGGAAGCGAGTAGAGTCTCGGAACGGTTTCAATATTATGGTTCAAAACGTCGGGAGATGACGCTATCACTTTGTGAATCGCCTCGTGTTCCCCCTTGAAATCCGGGATCAGAACTTCGATCTTTACCCCCGGGGATGTCTTTTTTACCTCGTTTACGGTCTGTGCGAAGATACAGGCGCTTTCGTAGTTTCTGTCATCCCTGTTTACCGAAGTTATAACTACGTGCGTGACCCGTGCGTTGTTTTTCTGAAGCTCCGCGACCGCCGCAGCCACCCTGGCGGGTTCTTCCCAGTCGAGCTCGCCGCCCTTTCCCGTTTTCACGTGGCAGAAGCCGCAACTTCTCGTGCAGACGTCCCCCAGAATCATGAAAGTGAGCGTTCCGGCCCCCCAGCATTCCCCTATGTTTGGGCACTTCGCCTCCTCACACACGGTGTGAAGGCCAAATTCGCGCACCAAGCTTCTAAGCTTGGTATAATTCGGACCGCTCGGGATTTTTGCCTTTATCCATTCGGGTTTTCTGCGAGTCCCCGTACGGACTGGCATCCGGGTTTCAGTGGTGGCGGATCTCATTTCGGCGTCTTGAATACATCATGGGAAGAAGGCCGCTCCTGGTAGCCGGCAGGCTTGTTCTGCAGAAGCTCCACCTCTAGCTTCCCGATTTTTTTCTCGAGATCCTTCACGGTTTCCCTGCTTTGTCTCAACTCGGACTTTGTGGAACGGCCTCTGGCAAAAGTCAGCAGAAAAAAGACAAAGGCACCCAGAAGAAACGAAGCTCCTATTATCCCGGCATTGTAAACCGCCCCAATATACTTAAAAGAGAAAAAACCCAGCTCGACTCTGAACACCTGCGTGGCTATCTCAAGGTTCTGAATGAAGAAGAGGGCTACAAAACAGCATATAACGAGGAGAAAAAATCTTTTTACGTGTTTCATCGGTTGTTTGAAAAACGGTTTTGCTAAACCGGCGTGACCCGCCAAGCGGTACTGTATTGTAGAATATCGGTTTTTGGGGAAAATACCAGCCACATCAACCCGCTAAACACGTACTGTAAAACGAAGATTGGGAAAACCCCGGCTAGTAAACCACGTCGGCTATATAGTAGAGACCGAACCCGGTTCTCACAGGGGAAACAAAAGCCACGCGCTCAGAAAGGGTTTCGGGGAAAACGAAATCAAGCAGCGTTTTTTTCTTGATGGGATACTCCCTGATCCACGAATCCTCATCCAGACCCCCCAGCTCTCTCGCCTCGGCAATCGCGGTCTCAAGAGTCCCGATGCGGTCAATCAGGCCAAGCTCCCTCGCCTGGCTCCCGATGAAAATCTTTCCGTCAGAAAGCGAAGCGACTTTCTCCGGGGGCAGATTCCTTCTTTCGGAGATCATGTCTTTGAACTGGGAGTGGGCCCCGTCTATAATAGTCTGCAGGTAAGCCTTTTCCGCCTCGGGCATTTTGCGAAACGGCGAGCCGATATCCTTAAACTCCCCGCTCTTTATCACTTCGACCTCCACCTTCGCCCACTCAAGCAGCTGCTCGTAGCTTGCAAACTGCGCTATCACGCCGATGCTGCCGGTCACGGTGCCGGGATTGGCATAAATCGTGGCCGCCGCGCAGGCGATATAGTAACCGCCCGAGGCGGCAACCGTTCCCATGCTGGCCACAACCGGCATTGCTTCGCCTAGACTTCTGAGTTCCTCGTACACTTCCTGGGAGGCCGCGACCGATCCTCCCGGGGAATTTACCCTTACCACAACAGCCTTTACGGAATCGGTTTCGCGTATCTTCCTTACGCTTTTAATGTATGGGTCGGGGTCGATTATGATGCCGTCGATGTTTACCACCGCCACCCCGTCCCCGCCGGGGTTCTGGCCATGATCGGAGATCAGTACTCCTATGAGAACTCCCACAAAACCGATAAGGAAGATGACCAGAAGTGATAGGAAGGTCTTAAGAAAGAAATTCAGGTCGGGAACTCTCACTTTGCCACCCCTCAGTCAAGGGCCTTGAGCTTTTCGTTCAGGATGTCTCCGAGTTTGGATGAACTTTCCTGCTGGGAAGACACAAAGTCTCTCATCGTGTCTTTTTCCTGTTTCTTTTCAAGCCTTCTGCGGCTGAGATTCACCTGATGCTTGGGCTTGTTAAAACCTGTGACCAGGCCGCTTATCTCGTCTCCAATCTTAATGGATTCCCTGCTGAACTCATCGTCATGAAATTCGCGGATGGCGTAAAATCCCGTTACGTTATCGGCAAGCGCCACGGTGACGCCGCTTTCGAGAATTTCCTCTATCTTGGATGTGACCACGGTCTCGTTCACCTTGTAGTCCCGAAGCACCTTGTTCCACGGGTCCGGGGTAAGCTGCTTGATTCCAAGCCCGATTTTTCTCTGCCTCGGAATGACATTCAGCACGACAAGCTCTATTTCCTTTCCCAAGTCTTCATTTGAGAAAACCTCAAGGGGGCTGATTTCCCCCTCCCACCTCAGATTTTCCGGGCGCACGAGCCCGACCATGTCCGGGGCAACTTCGACAAAAACCCCGAGTTCCGTAACGTTTCTTATGGTTCCGCTAACCCTGGTGTTAGGAGGATTGTTCCGCTTGAACTCATCCCATGGGTTTTCCTGTATCTGCTTGAGGCTCAGCGAAATTCTTCTTTCCTTTGGCTTTACTCCCAGAACCGCAACCTCTATTTCGCTTCCGACTGAAACTACTTCACTTGGATGACGGAAATTCTTGACCCAGGAAAGTTCGCTTACGTGTACAAGCCCCTCTATCCCGGGTTCAAGCTCGACGAACACGCCGAATTCCGCCGCAAAAACCACCTTGCCCCTGACTCTGTCGCCGACCCTGTATCTTTCCTGTATGCTCTCCCACGGATCCTCGGTGGTCTGTTTCACCCCGAGGGTTATTTTCCCGTTTTCGATCTCAAGCCGAAGAATTTTGACCTGGATGTCCTCGCCTTCCTTAAGGACATCTCCCGGATGCCTTACCCTCCCCCAAGAAAGCTCCCCTATCGGGACAAAGCCCTCTATGCCCCCTATGTCAACGAAAGCGCCGGCGTCAATTATCTTCACCACGTTTCCGGAAACAATCTGGTCTTCCGAAATGGTAGCAAGCGTCTCCTTCTTTTTCTCCTCCCTCTCTTCTTCGAGAATCACCCTTCTCGACACTACTATACCGTTGTCGTTGTTCTGAATAATGCGGGTTTCGATCGTCTGGCCTACCATCTCGTCAAAATCCGCAACCGGCCGCAGGCCGACCTGGGAACCGGGAAGAAAGACCTTGAAGGGAGCATGCCGCCCTATATCGCAGTTAAAACCGCCCTTAACTCTGTTTAGAATTCTCGTGACGACCGGTTCTTTGTTCTTGAACTTCTCCTCGATCGCCCTTTTTTCTCTGATCTGGTCTGCTTTTTGTTTGGAAGCCCTGACGGTGTTCGGGTTAGGTCTTTCGACCAGAACCTCTATCTCCGAGCCCACCGAGACTTCATGTTCGCCGTCTTTGTTTAGAAATTGGTTTATGGGAACTATGCACTCGAACTTAAACCCGAGGTCTATGAAAACAGCATCGGAATCAACCCTTATAACCCTTCCTTTTGCTATTTCCCCGTTCTCGGGCTCGCTCAAGCGCGATTCCATACTTTCATCAAGTAACTCCTCAAAGCTCTTCTCATTAGAATCCGTAACACCATTATCCTGAGTCATTTTGTTTAGCCGCCTTCGCCATCAGTCTTTTACTAATAAAGGCAAGGTTACATGAAAACTGTTTAAAATGAAAAGAGCGCCCGAGAAGAAAAATCGTTTTCAATCGCCGCGGCGGGAGATATCTTTTGTGCGAAGAAATATCGCCGCAATCACATCTTCGGCACTCATTCGGGTCGTATCTATCACCACGGCATTCTGGGCGGGACGAAGAGGGTTCTCCGCGCGAAGCGTGTCACGACGGTCCCGTCTGCGAAGCTCGTCTTCAACATCCGAGAGGGAGATATCCCCCCGGTTGCTTTGAAGAAATCTCCTTTCCGCTCTCTCGGCGACCGTGGCGTCGAGATAGAATTTATATTTTGCCGCGGGAAAAACATAAGTTCCCATATCCCTTCCCTCGGCAACTATGTTTCCCCCCTCGCCGATCTTTCTCTGAATCCCGATGAGAAATTCCCTTACTTCGGCAAGCTCCGCTAGCTCGGAAGAAAGGGAAGATATCTCCTCCGTCCTTATAAGTTTCGAGACGTTACGCCCGTCAAGAAAAACATGGCCCTCAGGAGAGAATTCCACCGTAGTTCCGGAAAGCAGTCGCGAGAGCGAAGCGGAATCGCGCGGGTCAACTTCGGCCTCGCTTACCTTAAGCGCCACGGCCCTGTACATGGCGCCCGTGTCAAGACACGAAAAACCGAGCAGGTCGGCGATTCGTCTGGCAACGGTGCTTTTCCCCACCCCCGAAGGTCCGTCTATGGTAACGATATTGTCGCCGTCTCGTTTCATCTGCGATCTACAAGAGTCTCGAAAAGCGGAAAGAATTCAGGGAACGAAATGGAAACGCACCCGGCGTCCCCGATCACCGTCTCCCCTCGGGCCCGCGTGGCAGCGACAGCAAGAGACATGGCGACCCGGTGGTCTCCGCGGCTCTCGCACCGGGCGCCGCGAAGCTCCCCCGTGCCGTTTATAATCATGCCGTCCGGCGTTTCGCTTATGTCCGCGCCAAGTTTCGAAAGCTCGTCCGTCATGGCGCTTATCCTGTCGGTTTCCTTCACCCGAAGCTCCCCTGCGCCGCTTATCACCGTTTCACCCTCGGCAAAACACGCGGCCACGGAAATAACGGGAAGCTCGTCTATGGCCCGCGACACCGACTCTCCTCCTATGCGTACGGCCCCAAGCGCACCGTGGCGGGCAATCAGGTCCCCTACCGGTTCCCCGCAGCACTCGCGACGGTTCTCAACCGAGATATCGGCCCCCATTTCCCACAGGATATCGAGCACCCCGGTTCTAAGCGGGTTAAGTCCGACGTTTTTTACCACGATTTCCGATCCCGGGTTTACAAGCGCGGCGACAATAAAAAAAGCCGCCGATGAGATGTCCGAGGGGATTTCAAGCTCGGTTCCCGAAAATTCCACTCCCGGGCTTACCGAGACACGTGTTCCGCTTACCTCCACCGGAACTCCGAAGTAGCGCAGCATCCTTTCGGTGTGGTCGCGGGTTCTCTCGAGTTCCGTCACGCTGGTTCCTCCCGCGGCGTAGAGCCCCGCGAGCAGAATCGCGGACTTTACCTGCGCGCTCGCCACGGGAGACCGGTAATCTATTCCCTGAAGTTTTGAGCCCGTTATGTGAAGCGGAAGGACCTCTCCCTCTCCCGAGATCCTGGCCCCCATGCCGCGAAGCGGGACGGTCACTCTGGACATGGGACGGCGGCGCAGCGAATCATCCCCGGTAATGGTTGAACGGAAGCTCTGGGCGCTCAGAACTCCCGTGAGCAACCTGGCGGTGGTTCCCGAGTTCTCAGCATTTATAGCCTTGCGGGGCTCTTTGAGGCCGAAAAGTCCCCTTCCCGCGATCTCCACTTCTCCCGCATCTACTTCCACCTCAATCCCCATGTTTCTAAAAGCGTTCGCCGTAGCAAGGGTGTCTTGGGAAGCCAGAAACCCGCTCGCCCTAGTTCTTCCCCGCGCGAGCGAACCCAGAATGATTGTCCTGTGGGAAATGGATTTATCCCCGGGAGGGGTTATCTCTCCGGCAAATGTGCGGATTTTTTCCTTGAGTATGAAATCGGCCATCTTCTGACTGAATTATATAACCTAACTCGGTAAAACAATATATAATATTTACCGTAAGGCGCAGCCTTTTAGCGAATGTGCGGGATGAAAACAGAAGAGAAAAACGTATTCGGCGAGGACCTAAGAGAGTGCGGCACCGATCCAATGACCGGATTTTTCAGGGACGGCTGCTGCAGGGCGGCGGTCGAGGATGTGGGACTTCACCTGGTCTGCGCGGAGATGACGGAGGAATTTCTCGAATTTTCGAAGTCTAGGGGAAACGACCTCATAACCCCCCGCCCCGAGTTCGGTTTTGAGGGGCTAAAACCCGGAGACAGGTGGTGTCTTTGCGCGCTTCGCTGGAAAGAGGCGCTTGAGGGCGGCGTGGCTCCCCCCGTTTTCCTGCAGTCGACCCACGAATCGGTACTCAGGATCATTGATCTCTCCGATCTTAAAAAACACGCGGTCGACGTATCCTGAGCCTTGATTCCCCCGAATTTGCGTATACCATCTTCGTTCTGTGAAGTATCTTGTGCTCCAAGGCGACGGCATGCCCGACCACAAGCTCCCCGAGCTTGAGGGCAGGACTCCGCTTGAAGTCGCCGAGACCCCTAACCTTGACGCAATCGCCAAGCGGGCCGAGATTTTCGGGATCGCAAAAACCATTCCCGACCCGCTTCCCCCAGGAAGCGACGTGGGAAACCTGGCGGTGCTGGGCTATGACCCCATGAAATACTACACGGGAAGATCCCCTCTTGAAGCCGCGAGCATAGGGATTTCCCTTGGGGAAACGGACGTCACGGTGCGATGCAATCTTGTAACTCTCGCAGAGAGAGACGGCCGGACGGTCATGGAGGACTATAGCGCCGGACACATAACGGACGATGATGCGGCCGGCATCATCGAGGATCTAAAAAAAGAGTTCGACGGGGAGGAGTTCTCCCTGAGCCAGGGGGTAAGCTACAGGCATCTTCTGCTCTGGCGCGGAGGAAACAGCACTGTTCAAACAACCCCGCCTCATGACATTTCCGGAAAAGAAATCGCTCCCTGGCTTCCTTCGGGAGACGGGGCGGAAAAACTCCTCGGCCTCATGGAGAGATCCCGCAGCATACTTAAGGACCATCCTGTAAACAAGAAAAGAAGAGCCGAAGGAAAAAACACCGCAGACTCCATATGGCTCTGGGGCGAGGGAACAAGACCCGACATGCCGTCCCTTCAAGAGCTTTACGGAATCACCGGATCAGTGGTATCGGCGGTCGACCTCGTAAAGGGGATAGGAATATTCGCCGCGATGGAAGTGATCGAGGTTCCGGGAGCGACCGGGTACCTTGACACCAATTACGCGGGAAAAGTAAGCGGCGCTATTGAGTCGCTGCAGCGCGTGGACCTCGCGATGATCCACATAGAGGCAACGGACGAAACGGGGCATGTCGGAGACGCCGGCCTCAAGATACAGGCGATCGAGGATTTCGACCAAAAGGTAGTGGGACCAGCGCTCGCGGGGATGGAGCAGTTCGGCGAATACAGGGTACTGGTGCTCTCAGACCATCCCACCCCCATAGACCTGAGGACCCACTCAAGCGAACCCGTTCCCTTTGCCATACTTGATTCCACAAACCGCTCGGTAAAGCATGACTCTCTTGTCTATACCGAGGACTGTGCCGCGGCAAGCGGAGTCTATGTGAAAGAAGGCTGGAAACTGTTGGGAACGCTTGTCGCCAGATAGGAGCAAGGCGCCTCAGAGATAATACTTGAGCCCGACCGTGAAGGTCCAGCTGTCTGTATCACCCACTTCGAAATCGGCCGTAAGCGGCGTAACGCCGTCGGCGCGTATGGGTTCGTGACCTCTGACCCGCGTCCAGAACACGTCGTCGCGGTCAAAACCGCTAAAGCGCGTCCAGCGGACCTTGGCGCCGACTGAAAGATCGTCGTTAAGCGCATAGTCGACTCCTCCCACAACCTGAAAACCGAACCTGGTTTTTCCCAGCTTCGTATCTATGTCGCTGACCGTGCCCGCCGCGGCCATCTGCCACGGTTCCATACCCAGATCGCTTCTGCGCAGAAATCTGGCGGAATAACGCATTTCCGTCGAACCCACACCTATGCCGCCCCCGATATAGGGCGTAAAAGGCGAGTCGTTGCGCAGGTCGTAGTAGGCGTTCAGGAAGAAATGATGAGCGCTGAGGTCATACACGCGTTCTGAAGGAGGATCGTTCCCGTCCCATTCACTCTCCTTTTGCTCAAACGTTTCGCCGCCGCCGGAACCGAGGCGCGCGAGCCTTCTCTGCGAGCCCTGGCGGCGGTTTAGATACTCCGCCTCAAAACGCAGCCCGTTGCCGAATGCGTAACCAAGGGTCGCGCCTCCCACGAAGCCGGCGCCGGGGGCAAACACGTTCGCAATGGTAGTTGTTTTTTCAGTGGTACACTCCGGGTCCATCGGTGGAGTCGCACCGGAAGGGTAAAGAAACGAATCGCATCGGGTCGGGTAATCAATCAAGTCCTGGGAAACGTCCATGTCTCCCGATTTTGAAAAACCCGCTTCAAGCCCTACATAAAAACCTTCCGCCGCTGAATCCGTCACCGACAAGGCGGACGCCAAAAGAACCGCCACAAGCCAAAGACACCCGGTGCCCGTAAAATGTCTCATATGTTTTCTCCCTGTATCTCTCAATTCAAGAACCGCTGACGGCCAAAGGATACCCCTGAAAAAAACTACGTCTTTTTTACCTCTTCCCAGATCTCGTCCATCTGTTCCATGGAAAGAGCGTTTATCTCTTTTTCACCGGTCCGCGCTTTCTCCTCGAACCGGGAGAATCTCTCTATGAACTTCTCGACGGCCCCGTGAGACGCAGTCTCGGCATCGATATCAAGATGTCTTGCCAGACTCACGATGGAAAAAACAAGATCCCCCCACTCCTCCCGGGATTTGTTTTTCTCTCCGGCCTCCATTTCCCGCTCAAGCTCAAGCAGTTCCTCCTTTACCTTCGCAAGAACCGAGGAGACATCCCTCCAGTCAAACCCTACGCGGGCCGCTTTCTCACCGACCCTCTGCGCTCTCATCAAAGAGGGCATGGCTCTCGGTATTTCCTCCAGATCGGGCTTGCCTTTTTTCTCCTTGAGCTTCTCGGCGTTCCAAGTCCTCAAGGCCTCGTCCGCATCCTTGGCCTTTTTCTCACCGAACACGTGAGGATGTCTTCTTATGAGCTTGTCGTGGAGTCTCTGGGTGACATCGCCTATGCCGAACTTCCCCTCTTCGCTTGCTATCTGAGAGATGAAGACAACCTGGAAAAGGAAATCTCCCAGTTCTTCTATGAGTCCGTCTGTGTCCCCAAGCTCTATTGCCTGTATTACCTCGTAGGCCTCTTCAAGAACATAAGCGCGGAGGGATCCGAGGGTCTGCTCCCTGTCCCATGGGCAGCCTCCCGGAGCGCGCAGACGCCTCGCAAGCGAAACTATATCGTCAAAAGTCTTTTCTTCTTTCATAACTCCTGGGGCAACCTAGACCCGAAATTTCTTCGAACACCGGGTCAGGTTCTCGTTTCCGTCCCGCGTGACCAGAACCACGTCCTCTATCCTGACTCCCCCGAGACTCTTGTAGTAAAGACCGGGCTCTACGGTAACAACATTTCCTTCCTTCAGAATCTCGCTTCCGGGACCGATCCTCGGCGGCTCGTGTATATCAAGCCCCAGGCCGTGGCCCGTGGAATGTATGAATCCCTCGGGGCTTCCGGAACCCGAAGCCGTGGTAGGAAACCCCCGCTCCGTGAAGAAACCGATTACCGCGCCGTGCACGTCCTTTGATCTCACGCCGTCTTTTATCATGGAAAGCGCGATTTTCTGGCCGCGCAAAACGGTATCGTACATTCTCAAAAGTTCAGCCGAGGGCTCGCCCTTAACAACCGTTCTCGTCATATCGCCGAAATAGCCGTTCTCCTGGGACCTCGGGAAAATATCGATCACCACCGGCCATCCGGCCTTAAGAGGCCCCGAGCCCTTCTCGTGCGGCATGGATCCCTGAACCCCTCCGGCCACTATAGTGTTCGAAGCCAGATACCCCCGTTCGGCAAGATAGGAGCTTATGGAGGAGCGCACTATCTCGGAGGTAAGGGGCTTGCCCTCACGGTAAAGCACGGAACCCTTCACCTCTGAATCCGATATAATTGAAATAGCAATCCTCATGGCCCATGCCGTAGAGTAAAGCGCCTTCTTTATGAGTGAAACTTCCGCCGGGGACTTCCTGAGACGCCCGGGAAAAAGAAAATCCGTTTTCGCGGTCCTGACGAAAAAACCGGCTCCCCGAAGCGCGTCGGCATAGGAAACCGGAAAGTATCTCTGGACAACCAGGCTCCTTATTCCTCTTTCCCTGAGAATTGCCGCGGCCACCTCGGCAATACCGGGCCTTTTTCTCTTGCCGCCGCGAATCCTGGCAACCCACTCCCCGAGTGAGACGACCCGTTCTACCCTTGCCTCTTTTTTGCCCCGCTCAAGTTCAAGGTCGCTGAGAACCAGTGTTCCTTCCCCGTCGTGTTCGAAAAAAATAACGGGGTCCGGAACGAAAAAACCGGTTCTGTGGTAAAGATCGGAATTGCGCTCGCTCGAATCGATTATAAGGTAGGCCGTTTTGCTCACGCCGAAAACTATACAGTAAACCTGGGCAGCCGGGCAAACCAGCGGCGCTGCTTACCGCCTACGCTTTGACAATCGCCCCCGGCAGATGTATTTTGTTGATGGAGTGGTAAAAGAAATTTACACTGCGAGGAGGCAGAGGAAATATGTTTTCCGTAACCCCCAAAGCCGTAGATGAAATAAAAAGGCTGCTTGCCGAAGACGACATAGAAAACGCGTTTCTCAGGGTAAGGATAGTGCCCGGGGGCTGTTCCGGGTTTTCCTACGAGATGGGATTTGACGACGAGACCGATGAAGGAGACAACTTGATCGAGTCCGACGGCATAAAGGTCGCTATCGACGAGATCAGCTATACCTATCTCGACGGATCGGTTCTTGATTTCAAGGACGGTCTGGAGGGAAAGGGCTTTGCGATCGAAAACCCTAACGCGACTGGTTCCTGCGGCTGCGGACAGTCTTTCAACGCATAGAAAAATCCGCAATATCCAGATTTTCCCCACAAAACCTTTGTCGGATCCCGCGGCGAATCCTGGCGCGGAGGATTCATTGAATGTGGATCGGCCGGAAAAGCAGGCTTTTTGTCTGTGAGGCGTTGTGTGGGGCAGCGGATCATGGTTTCTGTATTCGCAAAAAACCGCAGAAACCAGATTCTCGGAAAAACGGATTCTTTTTCGGATAAACAAATTTGATTATATAATTATACAGGTAGCAAGCCTGCTAAGCAGTCAGCACAGAGTACATCATGGCATCAACGGCAAAAATACTTCAGGCCCACGAAGAGGCAAAGAGCTACGACAGGATCAAGTCAAAACACCTGATCGGAACCATCTTCACCGACTTCACTCCTTGGAACAAGCTCTACGGATTCAGAAACTTTATCCACGCTCCTTCAGGGAAGAAAATCGAGTTCGCCAACGATCCCGCCGTCATAGTAGGCACCGCAGTGTTCAAGGGCACCGGGGAGGAAGTGGCCATAATAGCCCAGCAGACCCCCTCGAGCGAAAAGGAAAGAACTACGCTTAACTACGGAATGGTCAAGGCCGACGGCTACGGGCTGTCTTTGTGCATGATGGAATACGCAGAGCAGCACCGTCTCAAGCTCTACACGTTCATCGACACCATTGGCGGAGATCCCTATGAATACTCGGCCGAGAAGCTTCAGTCCTGGCTGATTTCCTACTGTCAGTCAAAGATGATTTCCATAAGAACGAAAACAATAACCACGGTGCTCGGGCTCGGGGGAAGCGGCGGCGCGATCGCCATACAGCTGGGGCACAGAAGGCTTATGCTCTCGCGAGCCGAATATTCCGTAATAACGGCCGAAGGCTGCTCCGCCATTCTCTTCAGAAGCGCGGACAAAGTAGCAGAAGCGCTTGAGGTGCTGCAGCCCACGGCAACCCACATGAAGAAATACGGGATAATAGACGAGATAGTAAAAGAGGCTCCTCTCAGAAGAAACAACTACATCCCCTCGACCCTGAAGAACCTGCAGGCATCCCTGGCCGCCGCCTCCAAGGAACTTGACCGCTTCGACATCAGGCACCTGCGCCAGGAGCTGCGCAGGAAAATCGAGAGGTGCGGACGGATAAAAAAGCAGCAGAGAATCTACGGGGGAATCGCAAAGAAAATAAAGGCCTGGCTCCCCAACTACTTCAGCGGAAGAAAGGAAAATCCCGACATCTCGGAAATGCAGATAGCCATCTACGGATCGGAACCCCACTTCTGCAACGACGAAAAAGACGGCCAGGGGAAAATCATACGCCCCGGCTGCAAGAAACAGCTTACGAAAAAGGAACTGCACGCGAACAATTCCTCGTGTCCTTACTGCCACCGCCCCGAAGCGCTCAGTTCCGATGATTATCTGGACTTTCTTCTGGACGAGGCATCCTTCCACGAAATAGAACCAGGACTTTCACTCGAAGATGTGGATTCGGTCTACAAGTTCTTTAACTATTCGTCTTCAATACAGAAGCTCGCCGGGAAAACCGACTCCAAGGATTCCCTCGTAACGGGCTACGGGACCATGTTCGGCATACCCGTGGCGGTCGCGGTCTGCGACTTCCGTTTCATGGGCGGGTCAATGAGTTCCGTTTTCGGCGAGAAGATGAACAGGGTCGTCAGCTACGCCATAGAAAACAGGCTTCCCCTGATAACGATAACGGTAAGCGGAGGGGCCCGGATGCAGGAAGGCACCGTGGCGCTCTACCAGATGGCGAAAACCATATCAGCGATTATGAGGCTTAAGGAACACGGGCTTCCGAACATCTCCATACTCGGCCATCCGACAACCGGAGGAGCCCTTGCGAGCTACTCGGTCCAGGGAGATTTTATAATAGCGGAGAAAAAAGCGACAATCGCATTTGCCGGGGACCGCGTCGTGAAGCTCACAAGCGGCGGACGCGGGGTCGATCCGAAAATAATGTCCTCTGAGTTCTACGAGGAAAGCGGCGGCGTTCACTTGGTAGTCGAAAGAAGCAAGATAAAACCCGCGATCTCCGGGCTGCTTAAATTCAGGGGTTTTAAAAACAGTCTGGACACCGGGACATTTCACCAGCACTCGGACGACAAGTTTGAAGACGACTGGCTTTAGCGCGGACTACCGTACCGCCGTTATCCTCCCTTCGCCGCCCGGTGGATAGTCATCGGCAGATATCAGGCCGCCAAGGGTATCCCTTATGAAACGAAACAGGGACTGCTGGTACGATACCCCGAGGACATTGAAGTCCGCGTCCCCGAACGGATACTGGTCGCCTCCTCTGGCAAGAAAATCAACGGTGACGACATCTATGTCGGGAGCTGATCCGTTCACTACGCCGCCCCTGACAAGAACCGGGCCGTTCTCAATCTCGACATCGACCACCCTGGAGCCGGCCACCGCGATGTTTCCGTCGGCATCGATAACCTGCGCCGTGCCGTCCGGGTCGTAAGTGAATCTGAATCCCGCGACCTGGACGAACCTTCCGTCCAGGTGATCGACGTTCGATACGGCGTTTTCGAGAATCGCCTTGAACCGCGAAGGACTTACGCCGGGAACGACAGCCACGAAGTTCGGAAACGGAAGCACGGAAAAGGTGTCAAGCTCCGTTACATCCCCGGCTACTATGACGGAGCTGTTCCGTATGCCGCCGCCGTTCTGAAGGGCTACTGTCCACGTGCTACGCGCTGCGCTTTCCATCCGCCTCACGGTCTCAAGGAGCGCGTCGGCAACCAAATTGCCCAGATTGGTTTCCCGCGTCCTCACGTGAGCCCTGAGTCCGTTCAGACCCACTTCGCTTTTCCCGATTACGTTTGAGCGAAGGGAGGCAACCGATTCCCGTACCGGATCCTCAACTTGCGCCGAGATGTCCGGATCCCCCGCCACGGCGTCGTCTTTCTCCCCTCCCACGACCCTTACTGGGGAACTTTCGGGATCGACGGAGAGCAGGTCCCCTTCCCCGTCAAAATGAAGGATGATTCTCCCTACATACCTGTAGCCGCCTCCTGTCGTCACGATCGGAATTTTTCTTCCGGCAGCGTCTTCTGTAATAAGGGGATAGGGACCGAATATATCGTCCTTGCCGTCATCGGGGTGAAGCAGGTCGCCGTCGTTGGCCAGAAGTTCGTTGCCGCCGCCCGCTATGATGAGGTCGGCTCCTCTCAGCCGCCCGGCGAGACCAATATCCTCCTCAACCGACTGCAAGTGGCTCAGAATGATGATTACGCCTGCCCCGCGATTTTCCAAGCGGTCGATCTCCCGCTGAACCGCGGCGGCGACGTCACGGTCCACCCTTACGTTTCCCGGAGATGATAGGAATGGGAGATACGGGGTTGTCGCTCCCACAATGCCGACCTTTTTTCCGTTCACATCCAAAACGACCGAAGGAGCGACGGACCCTCTGTCCACAAGATCGGAGAGAACGGTTTCTCCCGAGAAATCAAGGTTCGCGCTTAGAAAAGGCGCATCGCCGCCGAATGCGGCTATGAACCTAGCCAGAAAATCCGCCCCGAAATCAAACTCATGGTTCCCGATGCAAAGCGCGTCGTAACCGATCAGGCGAAGACCCAGCGCGTCGAATACGGTCGTTTCTTCCCGGAAGCTCGCGTTTAACTCCGGGCCCGCGAGAAAATTATCGCCGGAGGAAAGAAGAACCGCGCCCCGCTTGCCGGTTCCGCCCGACCGCAGGGCCTCTTCCCTAAGGTTCTTAACCACGGTGGCAAATCTCGCGATGCCGCTTGTCTCGTCAATCAGGTTGGATTCCCCGTCGTTGCTGTGCAGGACCGTGAGCGTGAAAACGTCTCGCCCGCCGTTCCCGCACGCCGCGGCCAGCGCGGCCAGCAGGACCAGAAGAAGCGGCGCGAAGAAAAGTCTCGCGGAACCGAAGCCGGTTTTCTTGCGAGATGACATTATCTCTTCCCCCGCGTTACGTGGCCTGTGGGGAGCCGGGCTTTTCTGAGTAGGTACCGTCCAGTCCCATTATTTTTGAAATTTCCTCGGGAGAATCGAGTATCTCCCCCTTGCCCATCTTGTAAAGAAAGTTCGCGTTGTCCCTCGGGGCGTCGCTTTTTACGTTCGGGTCGAAGAAAACCTCTTTGGTGTGAACGAGCCCCGCACGGTTATACGAAGAGAGCTCGTACTTCATTCCCATCCTGAGCGCGTCGCACGGGCAGGCCTCGACGCAGAAGCCGCAGAAAACGCAGCGCATGAAGTCTATGTTGTATACCTTCGGCCTTCTCTCGATTCCGTAATCGTCCGCGGGTTCCGAAACTATGGAGATAGCCTGGGTGGGGCACGCGATCTCGCAGAGCTTGCACGCAACGCACCTTATCTCGCCTTCGTCATCGGCAGGCATCACGTGAAGTCCCCGGTAGTTCTCGGGAAGCGCCTTTACCTCCTCGGGGTATTTCACGGTTATCGGCTGGTGCCGCGTGATGTGCCTTATGGTGATCATAAGGCCCTTCAGCACCTGGGGAATGTAAAGCTTCTCCCAGAAGGAAAGCCGCGGCCGCTTGAGCACTTTTACGTTTATCGCCATAGCAATCAACTATATACCACAGAAAAGAAAAATACTGAACCCCCTAGCGGAAAAAACTGTGGCGACGACGAAGAATGAGGACAAGCGAAACCACCGAGACCAAAAGAAGCCAGAGTGCGCTTTCGCCGTCTCCCAGAGCTAGCTTGCCAGCCCCTATCATTAAACAGAGCAGGAAAGACACGACAAGCGACCAGTTAAGAAAGACCGAAGAAAAAACTCCCCGCTCCCGCGCAACCCCAGCCCTCCTCCGCACGGGCGACCAGAGTCCCGGGGGCCTCACCCTCGAGTAGAATGCCGAGAGTTTTTCCCAAGACTCGGGAGCGGTGGCGAAAGTGGCCGCAACCCAGCAAGTTATCGAGACGGGAACGACAAGTATCTGGTGGCGCAGCTCCAGCGGAATTCCCTTCGCCTCGGTGTAGAGAATCAGAACCAGTATAGTCGCAAGCGACGATGCAAGCGCCACTATCTCGCTCCAGGCGTTTATCCTCCACCAAAACCACCTCAGTATAAGCACGAGGCCGATTCCCGAACTCATCGCCCAGAGAAATATCCAGGCATCCCCTATGTTCTTTATCTGAAGCGCCACAACTCCCGCGATGACGGCAAGAACGACGGTAGCGATTCTTGAGACCCGCACGTAATGGCGCTGCGGGGCGCTTTGGCGCACGAACCTTCTGTAGAGGTCGTTCACGAGGTACGACGCGCCCCAGTTAAGGTGAGTGGAAACCGTCGACATAAACGCCGCGAGAAAGGAAACCAGCAGAAGGCCTCGAAGACCCGGCGGGAGAAAATCTCTTATCATAACCAGGTAAACCGACTCATCATCCCCGCCTGCCACCCCCGCCGCTTCGGGAAAGATCACGACTGACGCCAAGGCCACAAGAACCCACGGCCAGAGGCGAAGCACGTAATGGTTAACCGCGAACCAGGCGGTGCCCGCAAGTGCATGTCTCTCGTTTTTCGCAGAACAGAGACGCTGTATGAAATACCCTCCCCCGTCTGCGTTGTGGGAAGACCACCAGACGACGGTCATGAAGATAAGGAAGGTGAAAAAATCGGAGGAGAAAAACTCCTGCCCCGCGGTGGGCTGAGTGATGAACATGGAAGTCTGCTCCGGGGGAAGTTCCGCTATTTTGCTTACGAACTGGCTGTACCCTCCGACCGCGTCAGAATTTATGACTACGACGGCGAGTATGATCGTGCCGCCGAGCGCTATCGCGTACTGCACGAAATCCGTTATCACAACTCCCCAGAGCCCGGAGAAAACAGTATAAACAAGCACGATTCCAACGCAGAGCGAAACGGCGTATATCTGCCCGACTCCGAAAAAGACCTCGAACACCTTGGTCATAGCGGTGATCACCCACCCCATGACTATGAAATTGAAAATTGTCGAGAAATAAAACGCCTTGAAACCGCGGAGAAACGCCGCGGGGCGGCCCCCGTAGCGAAGTTCTATGAGCTCGTTGTCGGTTATCACCTCCGCCCTTCTCCAGAGTCTTGAGAAAACCACTATCACAAGCGCGTGGCTGAAGATGTAGTTCCACCAGAACCAGTTCTTCCATATCCCCTCGGTTCTTATCCACCCCGTTATGGCAAGGGGGGTGTCGGCGGCGAAAGTGGTGGCGACCATAGAGGTTCCAAGAAGCCACCAGGGAAGCCCGCGTCCCGAAACAAAATAGTCTGAAAGACTCCCGGACGCTCTCCTTGAAAAATAAAAACCGACTCCCAGGGAAAAAACCAGGTAGAGACCCACGAGCGCCCAGTCTACGGCGTAGAGTTTCATGGCGTTATTTTCACCGGAAGCCTTGCCGTGGAAGACCTATCTCCCGTGAGAATCTCCGCAGCAGCCCTGCCCGCCGTGCGCGAGGAGTCGAAAAGCGAGATAACGGTATCGAAAAAGGTAAACTCGGCCGCGGGATAAGGAGACCCGAAGGTAAGCAGAATCTTCTCGCCCGAAAAAGAGGAGAAGCCGTTTACGTAATCGATTATCTCCGGGGGAATAACGCAGTTCTCAGTCCAGCCCGCGGGCGCGACCGAAAAAACGCACACAAGCGAAGAGTCACCATGAAGCCGCGGAGTCTCGGGCCAGCAAAAAAGCTTCTCTGCCCTTACGCCTCCCCCGGAGAACCCTTCACAAAGCCCGCCCAGAAGCTCTTCTGCCTCATCTGTGCCGAAGTGGAAAACCGAGACCTCTCCGCCGGAGAGAACCCCTCCTCTCAGAACGCAGACAGAGCGGCTGGAGATTTCCCTTGCGTCTTCTGCGTTTCTCTCAAAATCGGGGACGCTTCTCTCTTCGCCGTCCGAGGCGAAAAGCTTTTTCGCGTAGAATATCCTGGAAAGAGACTCTCCCCGCGCGGGGTCCTGAAAAAAATCTCCCTCCGCGCATTTTTCAAGGAAGCCCTCGGGATCCCTGGGATCCAGAACGATATCAACTCCGCTTGCTATGGCGGCCAGAATGTTTTCCTCCTCTCGTTCCTCTCCCCCTAGGGCGTCCATCCTGAAGGAATCGGAAACAACCAGGCCGCTGAATCCCAGCTTTCCGCGCAGGAGGGCACGCAGAACTGGCTCTGAGAGGGTGGCAGGTCCGAGCGGGTCGAGGGAGGGGAAGCATACATGAGCCGGCATCAAGCAGTGAAGCCTTTTCGCAATCGCTTCCCGGAAAGGCGCAATATCCGATTTTGCGAGTTGCTCGAGGGATTTTTCGACGCTTGGGAGGCAAGCGTGGGAATCCTCTAGGGTGGCGCCGTGGCCGGGAAAATGTTTCGCGCAGGCAAGCACCCCCTCTTTCTGCAGGGTTTCCGCGAAGGCACTTCCCAGTTTTGAAACGACTGTAGGGTCATCCGAGAACGCCCTTACGTTTATTATCGGGTTTCGGGGCTCGGTATTTACGTCAAGAACCGGGGCGAAGGCCAAATTAAGCCCGCAATACTTCATCTCCCGGGCGGTTATAACGGCCTGGCGTCTCAGGGCCTCCTCGTCGTCTATCGCCCCCTGGGCCATCGCGAAAGGAAAAAGGGTCGCCCCGGAAACACGCTGACCGAGGCCCCTTTCGACGTCGCAGCCGAAAAAAAGCGGGAACTCGGAGAGAGCCGCAAGCCTCCGCGTGGTCTCCCTCACCCACTCGACATCCCCATTGAATATTATGAAACCGCAGACGCAGAAATCCCGCGCGAGACGCTCCGCCCGTTTGACCGAGCCGGGGTCCTGGAAATCGATTCTCGGCATAATAAACTGCGCCGCGCGCCGGGACGCGGGGAGATCTTTTGACGAAAAAACGGCCGGATTCTCATACATTTACTATGTTCTTCCCGATTGAGATTTTCCCCAGAACCGTGGCGTCCCGGGCTCCCGTGACTTCCGGTACGTTCGCCCGGTTCCCGCATACGGTTTCATTCGCCAGCACAGCGAATCCCACGGCTTCCTTGGCATCCACGGGAATACCGTATTCATCCGAGAGGCAAAGCCGCTTCGGGGCAAGCTTTTCTCGAAGCCTCGCGACCATCTCCGGATTGTAGGCCCCTCCCCCGCTAAGTATGACTTCTCCCACGTCCGCACGCGGGTAAACGAATCTCTCATAGGCAGCGACTATGGAGCAGGCTGTAAACTCGACAAGCGTGCGGAGAAGATCTGGCAGGGAGATGCGTTTTTTTTCCGTAAGCGAGAAAAGCCTCGCGACCATCTCCTCCCCGAAAAGCTCCCTGCCGGTCGATTTAGGGGGTTCTATGTCGAAGTAAGGATTTTTCATAAGACTGCGAAGAATATCTTCCTTGACCGAACCCTTCTTCGCTATCTCTCCGTCCTCGTCAAAGTTCTTTTCTCCCCCGGAGGCAAGGCGCGCCACCGAGTCGATCAGGGAATTGCCGGGACCCGTATCAAACGCCAGGAGTTCCTCGCGCTTTCCCGTAACCAGAGTGCAGTTGGAAATGCCTCCTATGTTCTGGGCGATTATGTTTTTCCCGGTCCCGGAGAACAGCAGGTAATCCACGTAGGGCATAAGGGGAGCGCCTTCTCCGCCGGCCGCCACATCCCTAGTCCTGAAATCTCCCACAGTGGTAATTCCCGTTGCCTCGCAGATAACGTCGGCTTCGCCGAGCTGGAGAGTCGAGGAAACGGTTCCCCCGAGAGAGGGCGGGTTGTGAAAAACCGTCTGACCGTGGGTACCCACCAAATCCACGTCGGTCGTTTTCAGGGAGGCTTTGCGGAGAAGATCAAACACTGCGGCGGCAAACTCCTGGCCGAGGAGGAAATTCAGGTCGGAGACCGAACCGGCGTTTAGGGAACCGACTGAGAGAAGAAGCTTTCTGGCGGCATCCGAGTATTCCCGACAGATAAAGTCTTCGATCCATACTTCGGTATCCTCCCCCGAACCGCTAATTCTCACCAGCGCCGCGTCGATGCCGTCCATCGAAGTCCCGGAGATGAGACCGATGATCAGTTTTTCCTTTTTCGAAATTATCGGATGAAGCCAGTTCACGGGGAAAAAGCTACCTGATAGAGCAGCGGTTTAGCAGGCAAATTCCTCAAGCGCACACACTATTGTTCCCAAAGCTCCTTTAGCGTCCAATTTACGGTTTCATGAGCGTCCAAATTACGGTTTTCCTGTCCTGGGGAATACGGTTGCAAGGGTTTTCTTTAAAGATTCGCCGTTTTCTCTCAGCAAACTGGCAGATCCTTCAAGAGAGAGCCCCCCCAGTTTCATGACCACGGCAACTTTGAGATTCCCGTCGGCTTCCCGGAAAAGCGAGGCGGCTTCTTCTTCCCCCACGCCGCATATCTCCATTATGATTCTCCTTGCCCTGTCAGCAAGCTTTGAGGAAGTGGGCTTAAGATCAACCATCAGGTTCCCGTAAGTTTTCCCGAGAAGCACCATCGCGGTCGTCGTAACCATGTTAAGGACCATTTTGGTAGCGGTAGCGGCCTTGAGCCTGGTGGAACCCACTATAACTTCAGGACCGACAAGAAGGGTTATGACCAAATCGGCCGGGACGTTCTCCGGCTCGCTGCAGCATACAAGTATGCTTGCGCAACCAACCGTCTTGGCATATTCAAGGGCCGATATCACAAACGGCGTACCGGAACTCGCCGCAATTCCCAGGACCACGTCGTCCCCCGAGAGTTTTTTGTCGCGCAGGGCTTCCACGGAAGCCGTAGCGGAATCCTCTGCACCCTCGACCGAGTTCCATACCGCATCCCGCCCTCCCGCCATAACCGCCTGCACCGTCTCGGGGTCCGTTCCGAAAGTTGGCGGGCATTCGGCAGCCTCCATCACCCCGAGCCGCCCGCTTGTCCCCGCCCCGACGAAAAAAACCCTGCCGTCGCGCTCAAGGGAGCGGAAAACCATTTCCGCCGCCCGGGAGATGGAATCTTTTTGCCTGGAAACGGCCTCAAACGCCGCCCGGTCTTCCCCGCTTACAAGATCGATGATTTCAGAACATGAAAGTTCATCGATGCTGATCGTCCTCGGGTTTACTTTCTCTGTGAGCAGGTGTCCTGTCCGGCGAGTCTTCTCCACGGGAATATTATATCTGAAACGTGGGCCGCTTATCCGGAGAACCGTCCGCAGTGCCAAGTTTGATTTGTAAGCAATATCCGTATAGAGTCCTTTGGATATTGCGGGTGTAGCTCAGCTGGCCAGAGCATTGGCTTCCCAAGCCAAGGGTCGCGGGTTCGAATCCCGTCGCCCGCTCCAACCCCTTCCCATAAATCGAAAGAAGCTTCACTATTTATAAGACCGCCGCCCTCAATTGACAAGCTGCATGAAGCCACCAATGAGAAACTCCTCACGTATGGAATAGAGCCAAAAAATTAAAACGCTATCCAATAGTCATGATCTCTTCTGGAAAACCAGATGCTTAAGACCGAAAAAATTCCAGAAAAGCGTGAATATCAAGGACACCGCGGCTCCTATGTTTGCCCAGACGGTGGAGGAAATAGAACCACCAGAACCACCAAACTCGGCGACCACGTAGGAAGCGACCGCAACGTTTATCACAAGCCCCACACCCACAACGGCGAAAAATTTTATGAGCTGGTTCATCCACCCTTCGGCCCCGTTGCTTTGAAACGTCCAGAACTTGTTCCACGCATACCCGTTAACGTTCGCCAGGATAAAGGAAACCGCCTTGAAAACCGAGTACAAAACCCCCTCGGCCACCCCGGAGTAATAAATGAGCAGGTTGAGTATCCCGAAGTCGATCACGAGGTTTGAAAAGCTTATCATGCAGAACTTCGCGAACTGGACAAGCGAGGGCCACTGGGAGAAAAACCGGAGAAAAAGAAAGTGGATCACGGGACTCAGTATGAAAAGCCCCCACTGCACCCCGGCAAGCGTGGAGTGCACGCCGGGCATCTCCGCACGGAGCGTGAAGAAGAGAAGCAGTACGAAAAACGCGTTTATCTCGCTTATTACGAATAAAACGGGGTAATCCGATCTGGTCATGGCCGGTTTTTGGAAAAAAAGGGTTGCACCCCGAAGCAAGAGGCTTCGGGATACAACCCTGAAAACTGTACTTACCTTACCTTCAGTTAACTACCTGGTACTGGGGGTAGACGAAACTTCCCTTGGTCCAGATAGCCCAGGTCGGATCCGCAAGCGGCTTAAGCTTGTGAAGAGCATGTCCCTCGGGAGCCGTGAACGTTATTTTCGGGTTAGCCATCGATACTGTCCCTCCGTTCCACGGGATCGGGTACTTGACCACTCCCTTGTCCTCGATAAACCCGAAATAGTTAAGGTGCCCTCCGCCGAATCCTCCGAGTTCGCTTCCGACCTCGGCCGTGGCCTCGATCATCGACTGCCCGCCGACTTCAAGCTTTGTCTTCAGCACTCCGTTCTCTACCACGGTGGTGGTCATTCCCTCCTGAGCGGGAATGCCGACGGGCTTGGTGAACTCCCTCATCGTGGGAGAGCTGTTATAGTAATGAACGAAGTACCTTCCGGGATAGGTTATATCGGAATCCATCACGTACGAGTCGTGACCATCAAGCTCGATCGTGAGATAGGTGAGCGTGTACGCCCCGAATCCCGAGGTCTGGTTCTTGTCGGGAACCGTGTACATGTTTATGACTACGTGATTGTTCGGATGGGGCTTAAGACCCGCCGGAAGCATCGATTTCAAAACCTCCGGATCGGCCTTGTAGCCTGCAATGAACATCCAAGCGCCGGTTACAAGCTGCGGACCCGGAAGCGAAAACGACTTGGCCGGGGCCGGGGGGGCTTCACCCGAGTGCGTGGCCGTGAGCGGAACGGCAGAGAAAACCAAAGCAATCAAAAAAACCAAAAACCTTTTAGCTGACATGTTTATTACCTCCTTAAGACTTTCTGATTCAATATCCTGACGTCGCCGGAAGCGGGGTCCGTTTGAACCCTAATGCTCTTCCGACGCTCTCTTTTCCTTTTCTTCTATCATATACCTAACGGCGGAGCGAACAAACCTGTTTCTCTCGGCCTCCCCGAGCACTCCCTTAAGCGCATCGTGAACCGAGGGATCCACTACAAGCCCCCCAATCGAGCCTTCTCCTTCCCTGATCATTCGGGAAACCTCGGCCAGGTTTGAGGAGAAGCTTCTCACGTCCGCCGCGAACTGCTCATCGTAGAGGAGAGTATGCAGGAAATCCTCCTGCTTCTCATCCGCAAACGCCGCCACTATCTTGTCGAGATTCCTGGAGATGGACGTCAGGTTCGTCACGAACTCCTCTGACTGGCTTATTATCTCCTGCATCTCGGGCGACGTGTAGCCCTTGATCACGATCCCGTCGCGGGCCCTGCCTATGCTTTCTCCCTGGCCGGGAACGATCTCGACGAATTTCGCCCCAAGAAGCCCTTCGGTCTTGATCGTGGCGTGAGAGTCCTTAGAGATTCTGGAAAACGCCCGCTTGTTTATTTCCATTACGACCTGGACCTTCCCGAGGGAAAGATCGTCTGAGAAACGGATAGATGACACCGACCCCACGCCCACCCCCGAGAGTCGCACATAGGCACCCTCGAGCAGTCCCGCCGAGTTGTCAAAGTAGGTCTTTACCTTGTACTCCCTCTCAAAGAGCTCTTCCTGGCCGCTTATCGTAAAAACTCCGTAAACGAATATAGCGATCGATACGAGAACGAAAATCCCTACCTTGAGTTGAGCCGATCTCTGTTTTTCCATCTGCGCTCTCCAGGCGCTGCCGACGCACCTTACCTTTAGGTATTGTACCGAAAAACCGGATTATTTGTAAGCGGAGAATTGAAAATCCGGGTGGCTGTGATAACCTCAATTACTCTGTTCCGTCCAAGGCACGCCCCCGATCCTGAAAAGGGGTTTTTCATTCATGACAAGGATAAAAAGAGCGGTAATAAGCGTTTACGACAAAAAGGGGATAACCACGCTCGCAAAGGGCCTGGGGGAGCTTGGCGTCAAGATGCTCTCAACCGGAGGAACCGCCAGGAGGCTCAGGGACGGCGGGGCGAAAGTGACGGAAATATCGGACTACACGGGGTTTCCCGAAATACTGGGAGGATGTCTTGGGGGTGTGGCTCCCGTGAGGGTGAAAACGCTTCACCCCAAAATCCACGGGGGCCTTCTTGGAATGAGGGACGATGAGGACCACCTTGGAATGAGGGACGATGAGGACCACCTCGGGGAAATGGCCGGGAATTCCATAGAACCGATAGACATGCTCGTGGTCAACTTCTACCCCTTTGAGGAAGTGGTCACAAAAGAGGGAACCACGTTTTCTGAAGCGATAGAGAACATAGACATAGGCGGGCCGGCGATGCTTCGGGCCGCGGCGAAAAACCACGCGTCGGTAACCGTGCTCACCGATCCCGAAGACTACGGCGCCGTGCTCAGGGAGCTTCGCAAAAACAAGGGGAAAATCTCTCCCGAAACCAATTTCCGCCTCTCGGCAAAGGCCTTTTCCTACGTCTCGAGATACGACGCGGCGATATCGAACTACCTCTCGTCCCTCGAACCCGGCGGCGAAAAAAACCCGCTTCCGGCGACCTACACCCTCTACCTCGAAAAAAAGCTAGATCTTCGCTACGGGGAGAATCCCCATCAGCTTGGGGCCTTCTACACGGAGGGCGGCATAGCCGGGTCGCACTGCGTCGCGAACGCCAGGCAGCTCCAGGGGAAGGAGCTTTCCCTCAACAACATATACGACACCGACTCCGCCTTCGAACTCGTAAGGGAGTTTGAAGAGACCGCATGCGTAATAGTGAAGCACAATAATCCCTGCGGAGCGGCACTCGGGGACACTCCCGCAGAGGCGTTCTCCCGTGCGAGGGAATGCGACCCGGAAAGTGCTTTCGGCGGGATAATCGCCTTTAACAGGGAGGTTGACGAGGCCGCGGCCGAGGAGATAGCCGGCATGTTCGCCGAGGTCCTAATAGCCCCCGGTTTTTCAGAAAAGGCGCTCATGCTACTATCAGGCAGGAAGAACCTGCGGGTGCTTCTCACGGGAGGCATGGATATCGGGGGAGCGGGAATCTGGGACATAAAGAAGGTGACGGGCGGGGCGCTCATACAGCAAAGCGACAGGGGATGGGGAGATGATTTCTCGGACATAAAGATCCCGACCAAGAGAAAACCCACCCCCGAGGAGATGGCCGATCTCCGGTTCGCCTGGAAGGTCTGCCGGCACACCAAGTCAAACGCCATTGTCTATGCGAGGGATCTCCGGACGGTAGGGATAGGAGCGGGACAGATGAGCAGGGTCGATTCGGTAAGGATCGCTGGGATGAAGGCCCGCATGCCGACCGATGGCTCGGTGCTCGCTTCTGACGCGTTTTTCCCTTTCAGAGACGGGGTTGACGAAGCGGCAAGAGCGGGAATCACGGCGATAGCGCAGCCCGGGGGATCCGTAAGGGACGCCGAGGTGATCGCCGCGGCCGACGAACACTCGATGGCGATGATCTTTACCGGGAAAAGGCACTTCAAGCACTGAGCGGTGCCCCGTTAGGAAAGGATTCGGGCATATCCTTTCTTTACGGAATTTCTAAAGAAAGGAAACTTTCCTTAAAAACGGGCTAAAGAAAGGTTTTCGGGGTTTTCTTTCTTAACGAAATTTCCGGAAATGATATTCTCATCAGAAATTAACGATAGAATGCACGTCGCAGTTCGTGCGTCAATTGGGCTCAAGCTTTATTGCCAACACAGAAGTATTAAGAAAAGGCCTAAATTCGCCATGACGCATACACATGCAACAACTTAGCCTGAAACAAGATAAATTCGCTTTTGCAGGCTACCAGAAACAGCAGCAATCACTTTGGGGACAAGTGGCCTTAATTCCTGTAAACGGTTCTGATGAGCAACCATGACGACGACGGGGATTGTAAAGTGGGTCAAGTTCTGCTGATACTCAATACCTTGGTCCACCGTGATTAGGGCGGCAAATCCATGGGCAGAGGCAAGGCGCAACAGGTCACCGTTGGTACTGCCGGTTCATCCCATTTGCTGGACCGTTCGCATTTTGAACTCATCGGGAAGAAACGAACCGAGTCTTTTTGGAACGGATTCGTCAAGCAGTAGCTTCATCCACTTTACCCACGAGCATTGCTTTTGCGCGTTCAAGCACGGCAACCGCCTGACCGCGCGTTACCGTAGGGCAATCTTCCAAGAACTCGTCAAGTGAGTCTCCCGCTTCCAAGTGTTCCATCAGGATACATACAGGAACCCTTGTTCCGGAAAACACCGGAGTTCCACCCAAGATGTCTGGATTTCTATCGATCAACTTGTCCGGCATGACTCTTTCCCCTTACAAAGCAATGTAATCCCGGAGAACTCGATTATCAAGAGTACGTGGTTTCAAACTTGAAACCACGTTTTTAAACCCATACTATGCGAGCTGGAAAAAACGGACAAAGCCTTCGGCCTCGACCGTCTGGGCGAATCAGTCAACCTCAAAATAAGGCCCGATGTCCGAGTGGTTCTCTATGAGGAAGGAGTTACTCTCTATCATCGTCCCCCTCGCGCGCTCAAGGTCGGCCAGGGCGATCCGGTAGCCAGCGAAGGCGCTTATGTAGCTGGCCTCTGCGCTTATCAGATCCCTCTGCGCCTCAAGGATCTCCCTCGTTGTGGAAAGCCCCGCCTTAAATTTCTCCTCCTCGTTTCCCAGAACCTCTTTGGCCAGATTGGTCGAAAGCAGGGCGGCTTCCATCTTTTTCCGGCTGCTTTCGATCTCCCTTATGGCGTTTCTTACGTCAAGGCGCACGGCGTCTTTCTGCTTCTGATAGCTTATGACGCTACGGTCATAATCCGCCCGGGCCTTCGCGTAGGCTCCCCCCGCCTTTCTTCCGAAAATGGGAAAGCTGAGCCTTCCCGTCACGCTCCAGTTCGGAAAATCCCGGCCAATGATGCTGTCGTATGCGTGCGAGGAATCGGCAAAGCGCGGGGACACGCTGTCAACCCCCCCGAAAACGAGCCTGTCGGGGTTCTCGGATCCCCCGAGGCCTAGATACTCAAGACGTCCCTCGACAGTGAGACGCGGCAACCTCTGGCGTGAGTAAAAAGTCTTAAGCGCCTCGGCTTTCCCCATCTCCTGCTCCGCGCGGCGCATCTCGGGGCGTTTCTCAAAGGCCTGGAGCACCGCCTCAAGCTCTGAAACCGGATCGTACGCAGTTGGCATGGAATCGGTTATCTCAAGCAGCTCGACGCTCTCCTCCAGGGGGATAACGAGAAGATTCTTAAGTGCGTCCACAGAAGCCTCGTAGGCGTTCTCTGAGTTTATCATCCTCACCTTTCTGGCGGCGCTCTCAGAGCGCGCCTGGGTGAGCGCAACCCTCGGCAGAACCCCGACCTCTACCTGTATTCCGGTCCTCCTTTCAAGATCCAGGGCCAGATCATAGGCTTTTTTCTCAAGGTCACGGTCGCGGGCGGCGGCCACTACTCCCCAATAGTTTTTCTCAAGATCAAAAAGCGTCTTTGCCACCACGCGCTCGAACTCGTAAACGGATATGTTTTTGTCTTTTCTCGAAAGCACCACCGATACCCTGTTAGAAGCGATATCGAAGCCGCGGAGAAGCTCCTGCCCCACGCTGAAACCGAGACTCGCAGCCCATGACGGGCTGAGGCTGTCGATTGGGGAGTCGGTCTCGGTTCTCGACACCTCAAGATCATAGAGCTTGTAGAAGGTCCCGGTGGGAAGTCTGCCCGAGAGCTCGCTTCCAAAGGAGAGGACCTCGGCGTTTGTTATTCCGTCCTCTATGAGGGAACTCGAAGTGGGAATCCTGGTGTCTGCGTATGAGGCCATGAAGCTTATCTCGGGATCGTATGCGCCCTTCTTGCTTTTGTGCTCCCCGCGTGCGGCGTCGATGCTGAGTTTCCAGACCCTTATGTCGTGGTTTTTCTCAAGGGCCATTATCTTCGCCTGCGTAAGCGTAAGGGCATCCGCCCCAACCGGGGCGAAAAGAAAACACGCGACAAAAACCAGAAAGATATTAAAGCGTTTTGACATCGAGATGCTCCATTGCGCTGGAACCGGCCCCCGGCGTTTCGGGCCCCGGCCCGGATCCTTCGTCATCCTCTCCGGATGTGGGGTAAAAATTTACTGAGAAAACCGGAAAAAGCCTAATTTGGGGCCGGAGGGAATTTCCAGCTTCTCATGTCAAGTGTTCCCGAAGTCTGAACCCATTTACGGCAACCAGGTTTTCCGCAACCGGAAAGCTCTGACGGGTGCGGCTATCTCCCTTGGAAATTCTTTACCCGATATATGGGGATCCCTTTCTTGAGAAATGGAACCTTGACCTCACCTCAAGGGAGGCGAGACGGAAGCATGGCCCCTCCGTCGACTTCAAACGGCAGAGGGCAATTGAGGAGGCCGTGACAGACCGGATCCGGAGAACCTTTTCCTTTGTCGCATTCCCCGTAGAAGACAAGGATGCCCGGTTCAAACTCAAATCGGGGATCATATCCACCTTGTCACTATGCGACTGCTGTCGACCGTCGGAGCAATGGCTGGGTGGATGTTCTCCAAGAAGCAAAATTCGAGAAAGCGGCCTCTGGCTCACGCAAGGGTTACACAAGGAACCGTTGTCAGAAGATGAAATCAGCTATTTGCGGGCAATGGTGTTGCAAACAGCGCGTGGCGGCTAAGAGGCAATGGAACCTTCCAGACCACCGGAATCCTTTCGTAAAGCTCTATGACCGGAAAACAAACTCCTCCCCGGAGAGTCGGACTCAACCGAACCGCCTCTCCACCTGTTCGGAATTATTCGGGCAAACGAGAAAAGCGGACCTGATCGGACGCGTCCTTGTTTCTACTGAAACGCCCGTCGCTTTTTCTTTCTCTTGAGTTTGTTGGTAATAACGATGAAAAACTCCCACTCCGGGCCGGTGGAAAATCCCCCTGTTCCATCAAAAAAGCATAAAAAAAAGCGGGCAACCTTTGTTAGGAAGCCCGCTTCATTCAAGCTTTGTGAGCTTTGATTTTATTTTGTTCTTATTTCATGAACTGATCGATGTAAATCATCAGCCTTGACTGAAAAGCCCAGATCGTATCATCGACATCAGCATCAGTTACTTCATTAGCAGCTGCATGAGACTCCATAAGATCCGTAAGACCGTCTCCGGCAAGCACCAAGCTTCCGATAAAGTCAAGGTTTACGCCCGGATGAAGCGTCCAGCTGAGCGTTCCCTCGATCTCAGTACCGAGATATTCATCAACTTCAGTGCTGGAAATACCCCGATTACCCGCACCATTACCGAAATCTGCGATGCCAGGATAATTTGAATCAAATGCTGAAACTGCATTCGTCTCATCGTTCCAGGCAATCAGAACCTGAGGAGTGAACGCCAAGTTCTCAGCAAGAGACACGTTCGCGTACGCTTTAGCGTAGATAGCGTTTATAACGCTTCCCTCTATCTGGTAAACAGTCGGAATGACATGCTTGAAGAGAAGGTTGTCTACGTTATAGGCCGGGCTGAACGGAAGAGCGTTACCTTCGATCGTGAGAGCCGTAGAGCCATCGTCACCTTGCGCCCAACCGGCTTCAAGACCTATCGTGCTTACCTGAGCCATCGTTGAAGGATAGAACTCGAGGCGGCCTGCCATGTCAAAAGCGTAGTCAAATTCAAACTCTCCAGCGGGAAGAGGACCTAACGCAGGGTTAGTTATCTCTCCACCTCCGAACATCTGGACTTCGTATGTGAAGCTCCAGCTGGCACCCTTAAGCACGAGAAGACCGGAGTACAGAGAAGTACGGTCAACATCAAAGTCGTAACCGAAACCTGCATCGTTGAATACATCGTTCTGGTGCAGATAGGGGAACCCGTACGCTCCAACAGTAACGTTAACGTCTCCCATCTGCTGGTTGTAAATACCCGCCGCGGCAAGTATGTCATAACCTACACCGTTTTCTCCGGCAAACAACGAACTGCCGTTGCTGAACACGTCAGACACGAGAACCAGTGTGAAGGTTCCAGCTCCAGCCGGGAAGGACTTTAACCAAAGAGCCCTGTCAACCACAAAACCGAGGTCCGAATGCGGATCATGTCCGCCGTTTGCGAGAATTCCGAGACCCCAGTCAAAAGGCTGGCGACCTATCCTCACGAAACCAAGGTTGTGCGGAAGAACTATATCGGCGTGAAGCATGCGCACGGTGAAAAACCCGTAATCATCGTCTACCGCCTTATTGCCTGTCAGAATCGCACCGTTGAAACGATCACTTGGCCTTAAATCAGAAAGCACGACGCTGTCATCTTCGCCCAAGGTACCACCGAAAAAGTGAGCAGTCTGCCCACCCCATATCATGTTGCTCGCTACGTCGACCTGAGCCCTTACGGTAACCGCGTCGCTTAAGCCCAACTGCGGAGTGAGCCTGAGCGTCGTGTCAACAACACTAATCATGCCATCACCACCGGCAACGGCATTGTCAATGACACGAGCTCTCGTTCTCAAGTAACTCGGAAACCCGCCAAGCGACCAGTCTATCGCAAATGACGGAACCGACATGCCGAGAACGGCAAAAAATATTATAAGCCATCTGGCTTGAATCATCTCTCCTTACCTCCTGTAAATTTATATTCCAAAATAAACGACCATCTCCTGATTTACCTAAAATGGACGCAGAATATGATCAAACTCTTTATAAGCTTACTACAAAAGCAAGCCTCATTTCAAGCGTTTTTTTCCTTAACGGAAAATTGCACCATCTCTTAATACGCCCTTAACAATAAACTACAAAGGCGGTTGTGTCAAGAGTTTTTAACCGAAACATCCAAATACAGATAACCGCAACAGACCTAAAAATATTGCCGAATTGTTGACCTAACCGGCACCAAAACACCTGTATTATCCCGCCCGCTGCACAAACGCGAGAAGTCCCGGCCAAGCCCTGCTCTCATAATAATCACCCTCGCCCGAAAAACCTAAGGGTGATAAACGGAATGAGGCTGAGCGTAGGCGAGAGCGCAAGCTGCGTCGCGGCGCTTTTCCGAAGAGGCTCCTTCATCGCCATTATACCCGAGTAAAGCGAAGCCGGATCCCCGATGAACCCCCTCGCCGCCTCGCAGAAGAAAAAAACATTTTCCGGGCTCAGGAGAAAAACGAGCAGGTCAAACGCGAAGAATACAACGACTCCCTTCGCGACGAGACTGAGCGCCCTTCCCCACACGAGGAAATTAACGGCCCTCCTGGTGAGGTTTCCCCCGTAGTACCTGGCAAGTATCCCCCCGAGAACGACCGTCATCATGAGACTTATCCCGAAACCGAAGAGAAAGACCAGGGATTTCCCGAAGAAATCCGCAGTCCCCCCGAAAGCCGGAATGACCTCCTCCCGCACTCCCCAGGCAAGCGGAAGAACAAGGCCGAGGAACACCCCCTCCCAGAAACCGCTTCGGAAGCCCACCATGAAAAAAGTGAGCATCCCCCTCACCGTCAGGAAGTCAGAAGGTATGTCCTGCCCAGTGCGCTCTATTATATGGTACTGCTGTATCTCCGATATCGCGTCTATAAGGTTGCGCGGGGATGCGTGGGGCGAAGACGATATGGGGGCGAACCCTCCCCGCCCCCCGCTCATGGCCTCGGGTAAGGATCTCGGGGTTCACGGAAAGCTCTACGAAATAAGGGAAGAGGACATGCTTTCCTATGTGCGGAGAAAGGCGGGGGAAATCGACATGAGGGCGCTTCGGGAAAGCATGGAGAAGAAGCTTGAGGAATCCTACGCACGGCACTCTTTTGTTTCTCTAGGTGCCCCTTCAACTACGGAAGAGCGGGTGCGTTATGTCGATCCTTCGGTGAATGTGCGAAATCCGCTCTACGACCATACGGGAAAAATGATTTTCCCCGCGGGTGTAGTAAATCCGCTTGATTACATGCCGCTTTCAAAAAGCATCCTAGTGCTGAGAGAGGACCAAGTGAAAAGAGCGCTTGAGGAAACAGACAAGAGAGGTGAAAAACCACTTGTGCTGCTCACCGACGGCGACATCCGAAGAGCTTCCTCGCTTGCGGGGCAAATGGTGTACAAGGCGAGTTCTTTCATGCTTAAAAGACTTCAGATTGAAAAGGTGCCCTCTATTGTAACGCAGGAGGGAGGAAAGCTCAGGGTTGAAGAAACAGTTCTAAAATGATCTCGGAGATTTTTCGATTGGCAGCAAGTTCCAAAACTTCGGAAAAGCTCCAACCTGGTTTTGGTCTGCCGTCGGCGAGCACAAATCAAAGCAGGGTTTGTCCAGAAAACGGCTGATAATTTCTTGAGTGCTCGGGGAAGGTGCGTTCATGGTCAGACAGCGCTTTACACGAACAACAGCTTGGTTCAACAGGAATAGGTGTAAATATCTAGAAAAAGCTCTTGACGTTATTTTATACCAGTAAGTGTAGCCCTGATACGCATCGAAACGCAGTTAATTTAAACTGTGTTTCTTCTCCTCAGCAGGCTCTCCAAACGTAACTTCAGCTTGCTGGGGGTTTTTATGCAAGTCGCATCCCATGGCTTTTCTTTTCTATACAAAAAGCCCCGGAAAGTAAGGCTAAAATCCGCCGGGGTAGGAAACCCGGACTATTATAAGCTGCATTCACTTAATACGGGAGGCAAATGAAGTCGCAGTTTAAGTTCTCAAGTTTCATGTTAGAGAGAACCAAAAGGATCAAGGAGAACCTTATGCAAGGCTCTCCTTGAATCGCCAACTTGAAAACTTGGTTCTCAAAGAATTCTCATAGACAATCACGGCGTGCGCGCTGGACAAGTACCGCTGCTCACAGTGTTAAGATTTTCTGCAGTAAGCCCAGAGACAGTCGCTAGATTCTCTGATACTTCTGTAACAGCAGGAGTAGCGGCAGAGTCCGCAGCAACAATGATCACAACAATTCTTCCGGCCTGGACTCTTACATCTCCGGCGGTATCGCCCTCTCCAGAACCAACATCACCAGTAGCACCACTAACAGAAATGCTGTCTCCCTCTCCATAGCTTCTGATGGAATCCAATGTTGCTCTAATGATACCTCGACTTTCATTGTTGTCAGCAGCACCGGAGATATCAGGAACGGCAAGTTGGAAGCAGTCTCCTCCTTCACCGCCCATGAGGATATCTCTTCCCGCTCCACCGGTAAGAGTGTCGGCACCCGCACCACCATTAAGATTGTCGCTGCCTTCATTTCCATTAAGAGTGTCATTGCCTCCTTCGCCATTCAGGGTGTCCGCAAGGGTAGTTCCTGTAATTATATTAGGGTTATTATCTCCTGTGATCGTAAGACCTGCTGTTGCGCCATCCGCTAGTTTTCCCTTTATATTTTCAAAGCCCTTGATATTAGGGTTTTCGCCTTCTTGGCTTGTGCCTAAATTAAACCCGGTGGTCATTACAACAATCGTATCGCTTCCTAGTCCACCATCCAATACATCAGCGTCCACTGTATTAGCATCACCATCATCGGTGGTATCCTCGCCGTTGCCGTCAATTTCATTGCTTCCTTGATCACCTACAATTTTATCGTTCCCTGGTGTCCCAATAACATTTTCAATTGATATAAGCGTGTCTAAGTCCCCATATGCATCTGTGGCTTGTCCTTCTGCCAAATTGACTTCTACAGGGTCCACACCGGTGGTGTCGGGGTTGTTCTCTTGGCTGTAGTCAGCAGTATCCGTGTCTGGTCCACCGTCGAGAGTGTCGTCGTCTTGACCTCCTGTGAGAGTATCGTCACCTGCTTCGCCTCTCAGTACATCTCTACCGTCACCGCCGATAAGAGTATCGTTACCTGGACCACCATATATAGTGTCATCGCCTGCTAAACCCTTAATTGTGTTATCCCTATCATTACCACAGATAAGATCGCTTCCCGTGGTTCTATCTAGGTTTACACCCTGAACCTGAATATTGCAGTCTGATCTGGTTGGCCCACCCCTGTCAGTGTCTGTATCCGGTGTGGTAGGTGTCGTTGGTGTCGTTGGACAGGTTTCGCCTTCCTCAATTAGATCACCATTTGGACATTGGATTTTCGTCTCTACCCTTTCAATAACTGTGTCGTCCCCTGTACAACTAACCGCCACTAACAACGTAAGAACCAATATTATTCTATGCAACATCATACACCTCCCCAGCGAATAAATTCTCTGTTGCTTCGACCATGGCACACAGATACCACGCTTCATTCGTAGTCAAAGAACCTTGATTTTCCAATCATTTATTAACGGACTCATACTCTCGGAGACCCGATCAAGCAGGTTCCCGCCTAAGTACTAGAAGCGCTAAACGTTTCTAGCTTTATCAAATCATGGAAATAATAGCAAGAAGAAATTGTAAGAAATGAACTATATATCGTACTGCGGGAAAAGACCAAAATACGATACGCTAACCTTTCTACAAAACCCAGCCTCCCGCAAGAACCTTCATGCAAGGACCTAGAGTTTTGACCAATCCGTCCCACAAGCCCAACGGATATCGAAACGCCGCTCCGCACATGATTGTCCGGCATACACAGGTAAGCCGCATCACGTATTCGGTTTGCAGCAGCCTCTAGGCATCTGATCCACCTTCACTTTGAAATCAAACTCACTTATAATTGTCATTGATATGAAACAACTTCTGCTCATTGCCACGCTTTCGACCTGCGTTTGGCCGACAGGAGCCTTCGCCGAGGACTCGCTCGCTCCCGGGAACCATTTAAGGAAAACAGTGGCGATTTCGCAACCCGCCGAAGCGTCGGGTGCCAAAGTGAAGGTATTTATCCATCCCGACACAGGGAAAATCCTTACCCGCGAGCAGTGGGAGTCCCTAGACATCGAAAACGATGAAACCGAGGCGATACCGCTCTCCTCCTCAGAACCCTTGGGAACGGAGGACACCCCGACGATTCTTAAGGGAAAAAAGATCGACCTTGAAAATGGAGACTACGTAATAGTCGTTGACACCCCCGACATGGTCGAAACCAAGGCGCGATTCGATGAAGAGGGGAAAGCCCATATCAGGTGCAATCACTGAACATCACAAAAAAGCTTCTCCCCGGGATTTTTTCCCGCTTGCCGCCCCCGTACCACTGCCCCCTGCGCCGCGGTCACCATTGAAGATATATACGAGGATGAAACCGGGGAAAAGTTCCTCGATACTTACGGACGTATGTGGTGGGATAAACCTTCTCCGACAATCACCACAAAGTTTTTCAGCATAAGCAACGGTCGTTTCGCTCATCCAGAAGAGAACAGGGGGCTATCTTTGCGGGAGGGAGCAACTTTACAAACTTTCCCCAAGGATTACGAATTTATTGGCACCGGAATGGGGCCCGTTGGGAAAATGATAGGCAATGCCTTGCCTCCATATTTCGCCAAGTTAATCGGGGAAAAGATCGTATCGTCTCTCGAAAACATCTAATTCAAACCGTACCCAGAAAAAAAATTAGAGATGACCTTGAGTCAGACACCTGATTCACGAACCGTGATATATGGAGAGAAAAGCGGTGTACGTGAAACCGAACTGCATAAGCAGCAAAAAGGGAACCCAGATGAAAAATCCCATGTAAAGAACGTACGCCACCTGGGCCGTGAAGAAAACCGAGAGGATGACCTCTAAAAAAGTGGTAACCCCTTTTGAGGAAACGTACGCCGAGGTTCTCCACCTGTCCTTCCTGCCCACAACAGCGTACTTGGGCGTTCTAGCAAAACCCGACGTCCTGCCCAGAACCGCCTCCAGAACGGCCTTGGCGTTGTTGACGCCTATGCCCGCCCCGACACTCAGCGCAACGGGTATGTACTTGTAGAACTCCCGCGCCCGGGGGCCGTGGGCCTCGCGGACGGCCAGTATGTAGAACCTTATTATGGCCAAAGTGCCTAGCGCCACCCCGGTGACGCTCGCTATAAAGAGGTCGTTAAGCCAGATCCGCTCCCATAGGAAATTCATGGGTATTATGAGAATTATCGTGGCGAGCAGAAACAGGTAGCTGAAATTGCCGAGGAGGTGAAACACGCTCTCGGCCTTGACCTTAAACGGAATCCGGGAGTCACCAAGCACCGAGGGCAGAAGCTTCCCTGCCGTCTGGATCCCTCCCTTAACCCACCTGTGCTGCTGTATCTTAAAGGCGTTCATGTCAACGGGAAGCTCGGCGTCCGATATGACGTCGGGCAGGTAGACCGCGCGCCACCCGTTTATCTGCGCCCTGTAGCTGAGATCAAGATCCTCGGTCAGGGTGTCGTGCTGCCACCCTCCGCTCTGCTCTATGCACTTTTTGCGGATCACCCCGGCGGTGCCGTTGAAGTTAAGAAAGAGTCCGTTTGAGTGCCGGGCGGCCTGTTCCACGACGAAATGGCCGTCAAGAAGCACTGACTGGGCCTTGGTCAGAAGGGAGTAGTCGCGGTTAAGATGCCCCCATCTCGTCTGCACTATCCCGACCTCCGGGTCCTCGAAGCACGGCACGGTCCTTCGGAGAAAATCCCTCGGGGGAACGAAATCCGCGTCGAAAACCGCAAGGAGCTCTCCGCTTGCCTGCGCGCAGCCCGCGGCAAGCGCCCCCGCCTTGTAGCCCTCGCGGTTCCCCCTGCGGACGTGCTTTATGTCAAACCCCGCGGCCCGGAGCTCCTCGGTGCAGCGCGCCGCTATGCGGCTTGTATCGTCCGTTGAGTCGTCAAGCACCTGCACCTCGAGCAGATCCCTCGGGTAGTCGATCGCGCAGACCGCTCGGATGAGCCTTTCGGTCACGTACATCTCGTTATAGACGGGAAGCTGCACCGTGACGCGCGGAAGGAATCCCTGTCCCCGCGGGGCCGCGGTGCGGCGCGCCTTTGTCCTCGAGTAAAGATGCACCAGGTAGTAGCGGTGAAGGCCGAATATGCAGAGAAAAACGGAGGAGACAACGTAAAGCAGGGTGCAGAAGTACTTTATGGATTCAAACAACTCTCAAAACCTCTTATCTCTAAAGACCCGGTCGTCCCTACGGCTTGAACTTCGCTATCCTCTCGGCCGCCTGCTCTATCCTCTGCGTGTCGAACGTCACCGAAACCCTGGCGTACCCCTCTCCGCAGTCCCCGAAACCGTTTCCGGGGGTTACGACCACTCCGGCTTCAGAAAGCATCCTCGCGCAGAACTCTGAAGAGCTTATCCCTTCGGGAACCTCGAACCACACGTAGAAGGTAGCATCGGGCTGTGTATAACTGATGCCGGCTTCTTCGAGGCCGCGACAGAATATCTCGAGGCGCTCCCTGTAGACCTCTTTTCTCTCCTCAAGTCCGACGGAACTGTTCTGAAGAGCCGTTATGCCCGCCTCCTGGACCGCCTGAAAAACCCCCGAGTCTATGTTCGTCTTTATCTTCCCGAGACCCGCTATTGCTCTCTCGTTTCCCGCGGCGAACGCCAGGCGCCACCCGGTCATGCTGAAGGTCTTTGAAAGCGAGTGGAACTCGATTCCCACGTCCATCGCCCCCGGTATCTCGAGGAAGCTCAGGGGGTTTTTTCCGTAAAACGCTATCTCCGTGTAGGCGGCGTCGTGGCAGATGAGTATCTCGTTTTCCCGGGCGAAATCGACCACTTCCCTGAAGAACCCCTCGTTGGCGAGAACCGTCGTCGGATTGTTCGGATAGTTAAGAAACATCATGACGGCCCGCTTGGCCACCTCCGCGGGAATGGCGTCAAGGTCCGGAAGAAAATCGTTTTCCTTAAGAAGCGGCATCGCGTAGGGAACCCCTCCGGCAAACGTGACCGAAACCGGGTACACGGGGTATCCGGGGTCCGGCACGAGCGCCACGTCCCCCGGGTCAACAAACGCCAGAGGCGCGTGGGCCACACCTTCCTTGGAGCCTATGAGGGTTACCACCTGCTTTGCGGGGTCGAGGCTTATCCCGAAGCGCTCTGCGTACCACTCGGCAGCCGCTTCCCGAAAAGACAGCATGCCCACGTAGGAAGGGTAGCGGTGGTGCTCCGGATTCCCGGCCGCCTCGCGAAGCGACTCCACTATGTGATCCGGCGTCGGTATGTCCGGGTCGCCCACCCCGAGGTCGATCACGTCGACCCCCTTATCGATCAGCTCGTTTTTTTTCCTGTCGATCTCGGCGAAAAGGTATGGAGGAAGCTGCTCGATTCTCTCCGCCCACTTGATTTTCATTTGAAGTCCTCCCGAGGTTAGATGGGTCCTGACAAAGCATCTAGGTTAACTTGAAGAAGTCATCTATTCAAGCTCGGAAACCCCCGGTTATCCATATAGCCCCGCAAGCATGAGGCTGGATGAATTCCGGGGAAACAGCTATGAAATCTTCGTATTGGAAGAATCATGTCCATGTCACGTAGTCCGAGAGCAAAAGCGGGCACATAAAGAAACCGCCTTTGTTGAACGCAGCAGGCTATAACCCGGTGAATATCCACCCCGAGGCAAATTATCCATGCGAACCGGTTTCGGGTTGCCAGCGGCGAATCTTTTGAATCTCCGGCCATGATTCAGCCCTCACCTTGTCAAGATCATAATCTCTTTGCAGATTGATCCAGAGTTCGGGCGTGGTACCGAAAAACTGTCCAAGCCGCAAGGCGGTATCAACCGTTATATCCCGCTTCCCGCGAACGATCTGGGAAATTCGATTGGGCGGCACACCGATACGACGTGACAGCTCCGTCGGCGTCACGCTGATTTCCCTAAGTTCGTCAATAAGAAACTCACCGGGGTGAATAGGTTCCCTGGCCATTGCCGTTACCTCCTGCCTTTCGTTTTTGTATTGATCTAATGATAATCTACGATCTCCACTTCACAGGCGCCTTTTTCCCATCTGAAACATACGCGCCATTGTTTATTAATTCGTATACTGTACTGTCCTGTTCTAGCCTATGGTATTGACTAGTTACGTCAACAGTCAATGTGATCCCGCAGTTAGTCACAATAATTTGATCTTCTACAGTGCGGGGAAATCTCCTGCCAGAAGCGTTAACCGCCCCTTAACGGGAGCTTTGCACTGCTTTGACGAAGACCGGGAATAATCAGCACTTGGGGGCATGTTTAACAACGCCCGCAAAAAAGTTTAGAATTACGAGCGAGGAAAAGAGATTGAAGATACTCTACGCCATACAGGGAACCGGAAACGGCCACATAAGCCGCTCAAAAGACGTGATAGCCGAACTTCGCAAGTCGGTCGAGGTCGACATAATGGTAAGCGAGCGCCAGCACGAGATAGACCTCGGCTTCGAGGTCAAGTACAACCTGCGGGGGCTTGGATTCGTTTTCGGGAAAAACGGCGGAATAGATTACTACGCCTCCATAAAGAAGGCCCGCTTCGACAAGCTGCTCGGAGACGTAAACGACCTTCCCGTGGCCGATTACGACATGGTGGTAAGCGACTTCGAGCCCATATCCTCCTGGGCGTGCCGCCTCAAGAAAAGGCCCTGCGTGTCTCTCTCCCACCAGACGTCGTTCGCCTCCCCCAAGACCCCGAGGCCCGAGAAGCCGAACAAGATAATGGAATTCATAATAAAGTGGTACGCTCCGGTGTGCATACCGCTCGGGCTTCATTTCCGCGAGTACGACAACTTCATAAAGACCCCCATAATAAGAAAGGAGCTTCGCCGCTATGAAGTGCGCCGAAACGGCCACTACACGGTCTACCTCCCGAGCTTCGACGAGCGGAAGCTGGTCGGGCACCTCGGGAAAATCGACGTGCGCTGGGAGCTTTTCTCAAAACACTACAAGGGAGAGCCCTACACCGAGGGAAACGTCACCGTGTACCCGGTAAGCTACGAGAAGTTCATAGAAAGCTTCACCGGAAGCGAGGGCATACTCACAAACGCCGGGTTCGAGACGCCGTCCGAGGCCCTTTTCCTGGGCAAGAAGCTGCTCGCGGTGCCGATGAAGGGGCAGTACGAGCAGGAGTGCAACGCGGTGGCGCTTGAGCAGATGGGATTCGAGGTGCTCCACAAGGTGGGCAATGATTTCGAAAGCACGCTTGAGAGATGGGTATCCCTTCCCAGGGCGCAGCCCGAACCCTACAGAAACGTCGTTCCCGACATATCGGAAACCATACTCGCCCTTGCCGAGCGCTACGGGGGGAAAGAGGAATACGGACACCCGACCGGCTCCCCTATCGAGGACGCCGAGCGAAAGGGACTCCTTGATCTTTTTCTCTGAGAATAAAACCGCGGCAGGGGAAATCAGGAAAGAAAGAACCAGAAGACCGCGATACCGAGAACCAGTCCCGCCAGTGTCTGGGCCAGGCTGTGGCACCCGAGCCTCACCCTCGACCACGCGACCAGCAGGGCAAGGGGCGGGATAACGAAAACCAGCGCCTCGTGGGGATGGGCAAACACCACCGCCCCGAGCGCTCCCATCGCGGCGCAGTGACCGCTTATCTTCCAGTAAAGCGAAACCAGTATCCAGAGGCCCGTAAGCGCAAGGCACAGGTAGCCGAGCGTGACCAGGGCGCCCGGGCCGCCGACGAAGCCGTAGAGAACGAGCAGCAATACCGAGTAGACGAAAACGACGCTGAGGGGCCTTATCCGCTCCTCTCTCACGCTCATATGAAAATCCGTCACCTTGCCCTTGCCCATGAGATAGAATATGTAGGCCGTCGGGACGAGCACGAAAAGGAACATAAAAAGAGAAATCCAGAGAAACTTGGCGGAGTGGTCAAGCGAGTAGGAGCAGAGAATCACCGCGTAGAAAACCACAAGCGGGGGTGAGAAAACGGTGGAGACAAAGTTCGCCGCACCTGCGGCCCTGCCGCCCTCGGCTGGGCGCGGAAACGTGATCTTCTGGGCTACGTTGTCGTTATTAATCATCTATCTCTCGACCCTGTATAGAATAAAAACCGCATGGAGCGCAAAAAACAAGGGGGAAACCGAAGGTTTTGCGTTTTTTAATCACTCTTTTAAAAACCGTTAACACATCCTTAAACTTAGAAGGCCGGTGTTTTCTAAAACCCGCGAATAATCTGTATAATACCCGACGGGATGACTGCGAAATGGAAAAAGAGCTTCCTTGGCCGCCGTGCGGGAGCGGCGACCGCCCTCTGTGTCATGGGGGCGCTCGTATCGGGATACCTGCTCGTGGCTGATTTCGTGCTCGGGGGCGCGGAGCTCTGCCTTACGGGCAAGGGCTGCGACGTGGTGAGAGAGAGCCGGTACTCGAGCATCGGAGGCATCCCGGTCTCGCTGCTCGGAGTCTTGGGATATGCGGCCATGGCTGCGGTTTCCGTCTCGCGCCTCGGGCGGCGGACGAAGTGGAACCTTCTTTTCTGGCTATCGGCTGTGGCCGTCGGTTTTTCAGCCTACCTGACCTACCTTGAACTTTTCATAATAGAGGCGCTTTGCTCATGGTGCATCGCCTCGGCCGCAATCGCGGCGGCGCTGTTTCTGCTCGCAGCCTCTCGAACAACCGGCAACGCCATAAAGTCCTTCGGCGGAGCGGCGGCGCTGTTTGTCCTAGTGTTTGCCGCGTCTTACTCGATTCATTCCCCCGCCCCGCAGGAAAACCCACCGTCCGCAGCCACCTTTTACCAGGTAAGCCTTGCGAAATACCTCTCGGAGCGCGAAGCGACCATGTACGGCTCACACACCTGCGTTCACTGCGAGAACCAGAAGGAGCTTTTCGGGGGGGCCTTCGGCCACATAACCTACGTCGAGTGCAGCCGAAGCGGTCCCGACCCCGATCCCGCCCTCTGCGCGGCCAAGAACATAAAAAGCTACCCCACTTGGGAAATCGGCGGAGAGTTCCACGAGGGGATAAAAACCCTCGAGCAGCTCGGGGAGATCTCGGGTTATTCGGGCAAGTGAAGGCTCCCCTACAAGGTGCTGCGATCACTTGCTATTTCTTTGACAAGGGGCTTTTATCAATTATCCTTATCTGAGCATCCACATTATATTGAGTCGCTACAGGGCGGCAACGGGGTGAAGGGTGGAGAAAAAAAACGACGGATTATCGCTCATAGTATGCTGTAACAAGTCCGGATGGACCAGGGCTTGGGGCATAAGCAGGGAGCGGTTCCAGTTCGTGCTGGGCGCCTTGGGGATTTTCGTGCTGGGTGTGCTTTTCTCCTTTTTCCTGTCATACAAGTTCTACGGGGAAGCGCAAGAGGTCCGGGTGCAGAAGCAGGACGAGATAGACGAACTGCTAGCCGTCGTCGAGGCGATGTCGCACGACATAATCGTAGATAAGAAACTAGAGGACAAGTTCATAAAAAGGGTCCTTCGTCTTGAGAAGAAGCTCGCCTCTATGGAAAGGACGCTCTCTGAGAAAAAACGGACAAGAACCCCCCCTATAGGAGGAAGCGGCTTCCGGACAAATGATATCGGTCATGATTACTTCGACGCGGTCGAGAAGGACATAGACCGCCTCACCGAGGTCATGGACTCCATTCCTCTCGGAAAACCCATCCCGGGAGGAATCTCCTCGCACTACGGCTACAGGAAAAACCCCTTCTCGGAAGCCAGGGAGTTTCACGGCGGAGTTGATTTCAGGGGGAAGATAGGAGACGGGGTCGCGGCCACGGCGGACGGCGTCGTTGAGAAGGCCAACTACGCTAAGGGCTACGGAAAGCGCGTTATCATCAAGCATAAAAAAGGCTATAAGACTCTCTACGGACATCTCTCCAAGATAGCTGTCACCAAGGGCCAGAAGGTTGTAGCGGGAGAGAAGATAGGGGAAGTAGGGTCGACCGGCCGCTCGACCGGGCCGCATCTTCACTACGAGATAATAAGGTACGGAAAGAGGATCAACCCCAAAAAATACATAAGATAAGGAAAAGCCCGCATGTACAACAGCAAGCGGAAGAACAAAAACAATAACTCGGGTGCCATGGAAACAGTTCTGGGCGAAGGCGTGGTGTTCGAGGGAATCATCTCGTGCGCGGGATCAATGAAGGTCGAAGGTGAACTCAAGGGAGACATAAAAGTCGCCAATTCAATCGTGGTGGGTCCTAACGGTTCGGTGACCGGGGACATAACCGCCAGAGAGGTCATCATATTCGGGAAAGTAACCGGAAAGATGGATGCCGGGGTGCTCGAGATTAAAAGCACGGGAGAAATAACGGGAGAAGTCCTGATCGAGACCCTGATAACCGAGGCCGGGGGAATCATGAGGGCGAAGTGCGAAATGAAAAGCCCCGCACCGAAAGGCGTAAAGGAGAAAGTCCCGGTGCCCAGTTCCTCCCAAGCGGCGAAACCCTAATGGTGGTGGCTGCGGCGGCTTGCCTCCGGGGGATCGAGGACAGGCGCCGTAACCGATATCCGCGCGCCCGAGCGGAACTTTAACTCCAAAATCACGCTTTCTTTTATATCGCCCGAGAGCCCCTCTAGCATCACGTGATAGCCTCCCGGCAAAAGGGCGACCGACTTGCCCGCCGGAACCTCAATCGAAGCAACTTTCTTCATTGCCATTGAACCTTCCCTCATCTCAGTAACATGAAGCGAAGACGAAGAGGAGCAGCTGCAGCTTACCTCCAAAAGTTCGTCTCCCACGGCAGCGGGGTTCTCAATAACCATGTAGGCCGCGGTCACGGAAGTGCCCGGGGGATTTTGCCTTACCCACGGATCCTTAACGGAGATTTCCTCCCTGCTCCAAGCCGGGGGAGCAGCAAGAAAGAAAACAGCTAAAACGATCAGGGCTTTTCTTATGTTCATCAGCGCTTACAGAAGAAGGCGTTTTACGTCGCCTGCGATTTTCTCCGGGTCAAGCTTTTCCTTGGGGTAGCGAAGGATCATTTCGCCTCCGGGGCCTATCAGGTAAACCGCGGGCGAATGAACCACGCCGTAGTCTGATTCCGAGTCCCCCTGCTCCTTTGAATAAAAGGTTCCGCAGGCGTCGTTTACCTGCTTTATCGTCTGCTTCGGTCCGGTGAGGCCGACTATGCGGTCGTGGAAAAACGGAACGTATTCCCCGAGTCTGGCCACGGTGTCGCGCTCCGGGTCAACGGTTATGAAAAGCGCCATGGCCCCCTCGTCTCCCACAAGGTCAAGCACCTCTCCCAGCATCCCCAAGGTGGTAGGGCATACATCCGGACAGTTCGTAAACCCGAAGTTAAGCAGTATGACCTTGCCCGAGTGGCCGGAAAGAGAAAACTCCCGGTTCCGGTGGTCGGTCAGGGAAAAGTCAAAGGCGGGGCGGCGATACTCATCCCCATAAAAGCTTCCCTTGTCCGTGCCGAGAAACCCAAGGACCGCAGCCCACACGAGAGCAATCAGCGCCAAAGTGATTAAAAGCCAGTAGTGCCGTTTCATTTTAAGGGACTCCGTAACAGACTAGGGCAGGAAATATACACCAACTTTCCGATTAAACAAAAAAAAGAGCGCCTCAGGGGGGCCGAGGCGCTCTTCCTAACAAAAAGGAGGATGAAGGATGAGTATTGATCAATGTTTCTAATCAACACTATAAAATATAAGTAATTTACTTAAACTGTCAAGGGAAAATTAAAAAAAATTTAAAACGGCAAAAAAAAAGCGGGCAGGGCGCCCATGCGCCGTGCCCGCTTCGTGGTTTCTGCCAGGTAGAGGCGGATTCTACATCATGCCGCCCATGCCCATCGGTCCGCCAGGAGGCATCGCGCCAGCGCCGCCCCCGCCCTCTTCCGGAATTTCGACTACAAGCGCCTCGGTGGTGAGCAGAAGACCCGCAACGCTCGCCGCGTTCTGCATGGCCGTCCTGGTCACTTTCGCCGGGTCAAGAATACCGGCCTTTATGAGGTCCGTGTACTCAAGCTTCGCGGCGTCAAAGCCGTTTGAGCCCTTCTGGTTCACTACCTTCTCTACCACTATGGAACCGTCCCATCCGGCGTTGGAGGCTATTCCCCGAAGGGGCTCCTCAAGCGCTCTCTTCACGATGTTGACTCCCGCCTGCTCTTCGGGATCCGCGCCGTCGTACTTATTGACCGCGCCTATGGCCCTTATGAAGGCCACGCCTCCGCCTGGAACTATTCCTTCCTCGACGGCGGCCCTTGTAGCGTTAAGGGCGTCCTCAACCCTGTCCTTTTTCTCTTTCATCTCGGTCTCGGTGGCTGCCCCAACCCTGATCACGGCCACGCCCCCGGCAAGCTTCGCGAGGCGCTCCTGGAGCTTCTCGCGGTCGTACTCGCCGCTTGCCATCCCTATCTGGCTCTTGATCTGGTTTATGCGGCCCTCTATTGACCCCCTGGTGCCCGAGCCTCCGACGATCGTGGTGTCGTCGCGGTCTATGACAACCCTCTTGGCCTGTCCGAGGTCGGTCATCTTGGCACTCTCAAGCTTCATGCCGGCCTCTTCCGATATTACCTGTCCGCCCGTGAGAACGGCTATGTCCTCGATCATGGCCTTTCTGCGGTCCCCGAATCCCGGGGCCTTTATGGCCGCGACCTTGAGCGTTCCTCTGATCTTGTTAACGACCAGAGTCGCGAGAGCCTCTCCCTCAACGTCCTCGGCGATTATCAAAAGGGGCTTGGTGCTTCTCGCCACTTCCTCAAGAAGCGGGAGAAGGTCCTTCATGTTGGCTATCTTTTTATCGAAAAGCAGGATGAGCGGATCATCAAGCTCAACCGTCATCTTCTCAGGTTCAGTTACGAAGTAGGGGCTGAGATACCCTCTGTCAAACTGCATTCCCTCAACAACGTCAAGCTCGGTGTCGAGGCTTCTTCCCTCCTCAACGGTTATGACCCCGTCCTTTCCTACCTTCTCCATGGCGTCGGCTATGATGCTTCCGACGTTCTGGTCTCCGTTTGCGGAAACCGTGGCCACCTGGGCTATCTCCGTGCGTCCCTTAACCTGCTTGCTTGACTTCCTTATGCTCCCGGTAACAACCTCGACCGACTGGTCTATTCCCCTCTTAAGCTTCATGGGGTCGTGTCCCGCGGCAACGAGCTTTATGCCTTCGCGGTATATCGCCTGGGCAAGTATGGTGGCCGTCGTGGTGCCGTCCCCGGCTACGTCGCTTGTCTTCGAGGCGACTTCCTTTACCATCTGGGCTCCCATGTTCTCGAACTTGTCCTCAATCTCTATTTCCTTGGCCACGGAAACCCCGTCCTTGGTCACGACCGGAGCTCCGAACGTTTTCTCTATCAGCACGTTGCGTCCCCTTGGACCCAGCGTAGCCTTTACAGCGGCCGCGAGCTTGTTAACGCCCTCGAGAATCTTCTCTCTGGCCTCAGTGTCAAATAACAGATCTTTTGCCATTTTATTGCTTCCTCCTTTGTTAGTCTTCTATTACCCCGAGTATCTCGTGTTCGGCGATAATCAGGTAATCCTCTCCGCCGAGCGAAACCTCGCTTCCGCCGTATTTTCCGAATATGACCCTGTCGCCTGGCTTTACGTCAAGCGGAAGAATTTCTCCGTTTTCAATGGGTCTTCCCTTCCCAACGGCGATAACCTCCGCCTGCTGGGGTTTCTCGGCGGCGGTGTCGGGGATTATGATTCCCCCTTCCGTCGTCTCAGACACGTCAAGACGCCTTATCAAGACCTTGTCATATAGCGGTCTTATTTCCATCTCTAATACCTCCTTTTAACTTTTTAAAGCTGGGCTGGCACTTACACCTTCCAAGTGCCAACTATAAAGTAAGCACGTTTTTATGAGTGTCAAGGGAAATAAGGAAAAAAACAGGGATTTCCAGGGCTAGGAACGGTCCCGCTTTGCTTTCTCGCAGAGTTCCGCGAGTTTCTCAAGCGCCTCCATTGGGGTCATGTTCATGGGGTCAAGGGCCGCTAGATCTTCCGCCAGAAGCCCTTCCTTCCTAAACGCAGTCTCAGATTCCCCGTCCGATTCCGTATCGAAAAGAAGAAGCTGACCGCCAAGCATAGACTCGGAGAGAGAGGCCTTTAACTTCTCAAGGGAAAAAAGAACTTTCCTCGCGGAATTAAGAACCTTCGCTGGAACCCCGGCAAGCCGGGCCACCTGTATCCCGTAACTGTGGCTCGTCGCGCCCGGGATGAGCTTGCGGAGAAACAGTATCTCCCCTCCCTCTTCCTTTACCGACACGTTGGAGTTGGTGATCCCGGGCTTTACGTCCGCCAGGTTCGACAGTTCGTGGTAGTGGGTGGCGAAAAGGGTAACGGGGCCCAGGTCGTAGAGATACTCTGAAACCGCCCACGCTATGCTCATCCCGTCAAATGTGCTCGTGCCCCGACCGATCTCATCAAGTATGACGAGGCTCCTCGGGGTGGCGTTTCGCAGTATATGCGCGGTCTCAACCATCTCGACCATGAAGGTCGAGCGGCCGGCCGTGAGATTATCAGACGCCCCCACCCTTGAAAAAATACGGTCGACTATCCCTAGGCGTGCCGCCCGGGCCGGAACGAAACTTCCCATCTGGGCCATAAGCGATATGAGCGCCACCTGCCTTATTAGGGTCGACTTGCCGGACATGTTGGGCCCCGTGATGATCATGAAGCGCTTGTCCTCTGAATCAAGGGTGACGTCGTTCGGGACGAACCCCCTCTCAAGGCCTATCCTCTCGACCACGGGATGGCGGGAGTCTCTGAGTTCGATCGCGGGGTGCGGGACAAATTCAGGCCTGCAGTAACCGTAGCGCGATGCGATCTCTCCCATGGAGCAGAAAACGTCCGTCTCCGCAACTACAGCCGCCGTGGCCTTTACGCGCGGGGACTCGGCGGCGGCCTGCTTGCGCACCTGCTCGAAAAGCGAGGCCTCAAGCTCGGTTATACGCTCTGCGGCGGTGAGTATCTGCTCTTCGTATTCCTTAAGTTCGGGAGAAATGAAGCGCTCGCTTCCCGCAAGAGTCTGTCTTCTTGAGTAATTCTCGGGCACGAGAGAAAGCTTGGAATTGGTAACCTCGATGTAGTAGCCGAACACCCTGTTGTAGCCAATCTTCAGGTTCGCTATCCCCGTTCTCTCCCTCTCGCTCCCCTCAAGTTCGGATATCCATTTCCGCCCGTCGCTCTGGATCTTGCGGAGCCGGTCAAGCTCGAGGGAGAACCCTTCCCTTATCACTCCTCCATCCCGCGCGAAAACGGGCGGCGCATCGACAAGGGCGCCCTCTAGGTAACCGCGCAGGTCGCGAAAATTATCCATTCTCTCCCGAAGCGACGCAAGGGCTTCTGAGTCAAGATCCAACATAGCGTCGCGGAGTCTTTCTATGTAAAACGAGGAATCCCGAAGGGATGCAAGGTCTCTGGGTCTTGCGGAAGGAGTCTCGATCCTGTGGATCAGCCTCTCAAGATCCCCGACCTTCCCGAGCGCCTCCACGAGATCTTCTCTCGCGGAAAGGCTCTCAAGCAATTCTCCAACGGCTTCCTGCCTTTTCCCTATTTCTTCTGCGTCAAGCAGTGGGTAGCTCATCCAGCGGCGAAGCAGCCTAGCGCCCATCGGCGAGCGGGTCTCGTCCATTATGCCGAGCAGCGAGTGCTTAAGGGATCCTTCTGTCGAACTTCGAAGCTCAAGGTTCCTCGCAGTCCACTCGTCTATTTTCATGTAGTCGACCGTGTCGTAGTACCTGGGAAACTCTACCTCCGGCATGAAGTTCTTCTGCGTTTCCCGAAGGTAATCAAAAAGCACCCCGCAGGCACGGACACATCCGGGTTCCTTCTCGATCTCAAGGGCTTCTAAGGTAAGCACCGAGAAACCGTCTGTGAGAATTTCCCTGCATCTCTCAAATTCCCACTTCCAGGAATCAACCTTCGTTACAATGGTACGGGGATTTGCGTCTAACAGGGTTTTAAGCCAATGAAGTTCCGAGTCTGAATCCGCGATGAGAATTTCCTTCGGGCCAAGGTGCGCAAGTTCCGAGACAAGGTCTTCAGGCGAGCGGAAAAAAGATGTCCTGAACTCCCCTGTCGAGATGTCGCAGAAGCAAAGTGCGGAGCCGTTTTTTTCTTCGGCTACGCACGCGAGGAAATTATTGCTTTTTGATTCGAGGTTTTCCGAGTCCAGAACGGCCCCGGGGGTAAAGACCCTCACGACCTTTCTCTCTACAAGCCCTCTTGTTTTCTTCGGGTCGCCCACCTGTTCGCAGATTGCCACCTTCTTTCCGCTTCCGAGGAGCTTTGATATGTGAGGTTCCGCGCTGTGGAAGGGAACACCGCATAAAGGCACCGGATTTTTTTTCGAACGGTCCCTCGAGGTGAGTGCTATTCCGAGTATTTCCGACGCAGTTTTCGCGTCGTTGTAAAACATCTCGTAGAAGTCTCCCAGCCTGAAAAGAAGTATTGCGTCCGGATACTCCCTTTTCACGCTTAAGTACTGGCTCATAAGGGGGGTCTGTGAACTCATTGAATCATTATTATACAGAATTGTGACAGGGTTTCGGAAATACCGGGACTGTACCATGACCCTAACAATCAGCAACGGAAAGAAAATCCGTTTTTTTAAAAGAACGCCGATTCCGGCAGAAAAAAGGCTTTTGGTTTTCTCAACATTCGACTGCGGCGGGGGACGGAGGGACTTACATTTCAACTACGGTTTGCTATATGTGAGAATTAACTACCCTTCCGTTGAAGAAACATTTCAAACTCAACCTGTTCCCAAGTCTTTGAAATGACGATACGGACGCAACTGGTCGATCACGAGGAGATTCTCGGCGACCTGTATCATAAGATTGGGTTCCTCGGAAATAAAGTGCATCCAAGGCGACAGCGCCTGTGCGCCGGACGAGACCGTGCCCTGGCCCAGGGTAATCTAAGTTTCCTGTACCCCGCACTGCCGTTTTACGGGAAATTCATCTTTAACTCTTTCATAGAAGGTTTCGGGAACCGTGTCATTCCACGCCGAATCCGCAAATATATTTCACAGAGAGCTTCAACAACGAATATCTCCCTGCAACTTCGTTCCAACACCGTACCGGCTAGAACCGTTACAGGAAATCTGTTCGCGTGGCAACTGTGCACTCATGATTATATCCTTGATAGGTCAGCTCAAAGATGAGAAACGATGACCCCAAACCTTGCAAGTAAGAAGGAATACTTCTCAGAATCCACAAGTCGGGGGGAGAGATCAGATGTGGTCAGTTAATTACAGGAGGGGAACTTTACATTCACTATACGCCGAAGCTCCCACAGTTTTAACCCGAGATAGAGAGATTGGAACTCCACGACATCGGTGCCTTGACCACTGTATTGCGAACCTTACGTACGGGAGGTGACAGATCAGGATTTACCACACAGGGAGGATACTCAAAAAAACTGACGGCACGCAACTCCTTAGTGAGTAAAGAGCTACGTGCCGTCAGGAACTATAAGAAATTTAGCCTACTGGTGGAACACGAATATCTCGCTAATCAAAGCTACCACTGTGCTTGTCGAAGTAGCACTGGTTAAATACGCAACAGTGGCTCCACCCACTTTAACCTCACTCTCACCTGCTGGCGCGCCAGATCTAGTAGACTCTGCCACTGTTATTTCCCTTTTGTCGCTAGGAAATTCTACCAGAGCAACTCGGTCTTTTTCCGCACCAGGAGTAGCAGAGTAATTAAGGGTAAGGATATCAGCCGGCTGCCCGTGGGAAACTACATAAATATCGTTGCCTCCCCCGCCGTCCAGCGCATCCCCAGCGCCTCCAGGGCTGATCAGCCTATCTTCGCCTTCACCACCGGTAATAGCACCGCCGCCAGCACCGCCTGTGAGCGTGTTGGCTTCTCCATCTCCTGTAAGCGCTACTGCAGTAGTGACGCCTGGCCTCACTGCCAAGTTCTCGAAGCCGCTAAAAGTAGCAGCAGTCTGGTCTACGAGACTGGTGTCTGCTGCAACTATGAGAGTATCGTTACCCTCTCCGCCATTAAGTACGTTTGTTCCTGGACCGCCATCAATCGTATCATCCCCTCCACCGCCATTAATAATATCATCCCCAGTGTCGGCAGCAGCGCCGGATACGGGATCAGCAGCGGCGAGCCCTCCACTAAGCACGTTATTGCCACCGTCTCCGGTGATTGTATCTGTGCCGCTGGAACCGATAACGTTTTCGATGCCTTCATAGGTATCTTCCGGCTGCGGATCCGCATCATCATCCTCAGGATCAGGAGTAGGAGTAACAAACTGGTTGTAACCCGCCGCAAGATTAATCTGTATACCTGTTATATTGGGGTCTTGGGTGGCAGTAATAATAGCGTCCATACCCGGAAAGGCGAAACTTATAGTGTCCGTGCCGGCACCGCCAATGAAGTCATCCGATCCGTCTGAACCCGCCATAGACCAAAAGATATCATCTCCGGGTCCGCCGTCCATAACATCCATACCAGCCTGGCCGGCTATATCATCGTTACCTTCGTTACCATACAGTCTATCATTATGATCTCCACCTCTTATTAGGTCATTTCCGGGTCCGCCCATGATTTCATCATCCCCTTCGTTACCATAAAGGACATCGTCTCCTCCCCCACCAGAAATCTCGTCGTCTCCATCTCTGCCATTAATTCTGTTTCGATCATCAGCACCGCAGATAACATCGCTTCCGGTACTCCCGTCATACGCCCTAATACCCTCAACCCTGTCACAGCCCTCAGGTTCTGTATCGTCACCATCACCAGATCCCGACCCAGTACCTGGGGGTCCTGGGGGTCCTTGCTGGCCTGGAGGCCCTTCGGGACCAGTATCCCCCTCGCATGCCCCAAGACCTAAAATCAATCCAGAGCAAAGAAATAACATCAAGAACATCTTAGTGAACTTCATGCGAAAAATCCTCCTTAAATAATAATTTTCAAAACGATTAAAAATATTTATGTGCTAATTTCACGAAATTAACAAATTAAGGAATATTAATTCCAGCAAAATTAATGTCATCACTGATTACTCTACATGAAAACACATTGAAGTGTCAACATATTTTTCCAACTTCACTAAAACCACCGCCTTGGAAACCAAACGGTACGGGAGGAAGCAATAAACCCCCACCTAGCTCAAACAATAACACTAATAAGACCGAAATTCAACCTATATTAATAAAAACCGAAATTCACGGGCAAATCAAGCGCCACCGTGCTCCGCTCCGATCACGTTCAAGCACCCACTCAAACCTAAGCCAAAACCATAACGCGAAAGCCGAGTTTTACAAGCGTTCAAGTGCTGGCCTCTTGAACCCGCGTGACACGGACCGTGCTAAATTCCCTTAAGCTCGGAGCCCCGACGCGGATGCTCCTTTCTCCAGCGAAGCCTGTTAAGCGCGCTGACGAAAGCCTTCGCGCTCGCTATGGAAATATCTGTATCCACCCCCTGGCCCTGCGATATCACCCCCTCATCCGATATTCTGACGGTAACTTCTCCCTGAGCGTCGGTTCCTCCGGTTATCGAGGAAACCGAAAAATTCTCAAGCCTGGGATCAAAACCCGTCGCTTTCTTAACCGCCTTGAAAATCGCGTCAACCGGCCCAGAGCCCGTCTCGCGAACCGAGATCTCCTCCCCTCCCGCCATGATCGTGACGCTAGCCTTGGGCGATGAGTCCGTTCCGCCCGAGTAGCTCGCGGCCGCAAACTCGTAATAATCAGAGGAACGCAGAAACTCCTGGTTTATCAGCGCCTCTATGTCCTCGTCAAAAACATATTTCTTCTTGTCGGCAAGCGCCTTGAACTTCGTGAACGCGTTCTCGAAAGCCTCAGGCTCCAAAACGTACCCGTACTCCTCGAGGCGGTCGCGAAACGCGTGGCGCCCCGAGTGCTTGCCGAGCACTATCTGGTTAGAGGGAATCCCCACTTCCTGCGGGGTCATTATCTCGTAGGTTATGCTCTCCTTAAGCACCCCGTCCTGGTGTATGCCCGCCTCGTGTGCAAAGGCGTTTGCTCCCACGATCGCCTTGTTCGGCTGCACGTTAACCCCCGTCACCTGGGAAACGAGCCTGCTCGTTGGATATATCTGCGTCGTGTTTATCCCGAAAGCGTAGGGCTTCTTGTCGCTTCTCACGCTTAAGCCCATCACTATTTCCTCAAGCGATGCGTTGCCGGCCCTCTCCCCGAGGCCGTTAACCGTGCACTCAACCTGCCTTGCCCCCTCGCTTATGGCCGCGTGGGAGTTCGCTACCGCGAGGCCGAGATCGTTGTGGCAGTGAACGCTCAGGATCACATCGTCTAGGTTCGGAACATTTTTTACGAGCGTATGGATTATGTAGGCGAACTCCTCGGGAATCGTATATCCGACCGTGTCGGGGATGTTGATGGTGGTGGCCCCCGAGCGGACGGCCACGTCGACCGCGGTGCAGAGATAGTCTATATCGGTTCGCGTCGCGTCCTCGCAGGAGAACTCGACGTTGCCGGTGTAGTTTCTCGCGTGCTTGACGGCGCCGCTTATCATCTCGAGTACCTGGTCCCTCGTTTTTCTTAACTTGTGCCTAAGATGTATCTCAGAGGTGGCGATGAAGGTGTGTATCCTCGGGTTCTCTGAGTGCTGAACGGCCTCCCAGCCGCGGTCTATGTCCTTCATGTTCGCCCTGCAGAGCCCGGCTATCTGGCAGCCCTTTATCCTCTGCGCTATTTTCTTTACGGACTGGAAGTCCTCCTCAGAGGATATGGGAAACCCGGCCTCTATTATGTCCACCCCCAGGCGCTCTAGCTGATAGGCGACCCGAAGCTTCTCCTCCGAGGTCATGCTGCAGCCCGGGGCTTGCTCTCCGTCCCGAAGCGTCGTATCGAATATGTGTATGTAGTTGCTCTTCGACATCCCTGAAACCTTGCTCCTTGCCTTGCCGCAAAAGCAGATTTCTACACGCACCCGGCGCAGTTGTCAAAAACAATTTCGCAGGGAATATGCCTGGCGCTCAAAGCGAATCCGTGTGACCGAGGTCCATGCCCGGACACACGGCGTCTCGCACCGCGCGCTTAAGTTCCTTTATCTCGGGGAACCTTCCCGTCTCCTTTCGCGACCACACAAGCTCTCCGTCCGCACGCACCTCGAACACTCCCCCGCTTGAGGGAACAAGCGACACCCCGCCGAGCGCTTCCCCGAAAGTGCCCAGAAGCTCCTGCGCCATCCAGACAGAGCGCGGAAGCCAGCCGCAGCGCGTGCAGTACTTTATCTCTACCATTTCGCCTTTATCTCCTCGCCCGAGGCGCTCACGCAAAGCCGCCTCCACAAGTTGATTATAAAGGCAAAAAAGATATACTCAAAGACGAGGGAAGCTTTTCCCCGAATCGAACTTTTTCCCGGAGAGAGACCAAAGAAAATGAAAAACCGAATCTTGCTCGCAACGCTTGTTTTTTCCTGCGCGCTCTTTCTCGCGGTCGGGTCCTCCCAGGCGGCCGACAGCGCGAAGGGGCAGGAAATCTACACCACCTTCTGCGCGACCTGCCACGGCCCCACGGGGCTTGGCGACGGGGTCGCGGCAGCCGCTCTCGATCCCAAGCCGAGGGACCTCTCGAGCGCCGCGATCCTCGAGACCTACACGGACGAGTACCTGGTAAACGTGATAACAAACGGCGGGGCGGCAGTCGGCAAATCCCCGATGATGACCGCTTGGGCCGGGATAATAAGTCCCGAGGACATAGACAACGTGGTGGCGCACATAAGGCAGAACCTCTGCAAGTGCGAGTATAAAAAGCAGTAGCGTAAAAAACGCGGCCCCCTCGGGAGAGACCCCGAAGGCAGCCGCGCCCCTTTTTTCCTTATTATATATAAGGGCTCAGACTCCCCTTTCCTCAAGGCCCGGGGGAAGTTCTCCGTAATAGGGAGAGTCCTCCTCGTACATCTCAAGGACCTTCTCCTTCGGCATGTCGCACATATCTTCCGTGAAACCGAACATCCTGCATATGTGGCGAAGCTCCTCCTCCCTTCCTGGAAGCGGGTCCATGGGCTGTATAAGCTTCTGTCCCTCAAGCTCCTTTCTGACGTCCTGGTCCTCGGCAAGCGGAGTTCCGTACTCGTTTGAGTGATAGAGCCTGTCGAACCTCTTCCTCGGCCTCTGCCCGGGATCCTCGGCCGGGTATCCCACCGTCATGAGCCAGATGGGAACTATGTTCTCGGGAGTCCCGAGCACCTTCGGGAACTCTGCCGGCTTTCTCCCCGTGGCGATAAGGCAGCACCCGAGTCCCATGTCGGTGGCCGCGAGCATGGCGTTCGCTATGGCCTGGCCCGCCTCGACCCTCAGGAGATCCTCCGCCCTGTCCTTTGGAAAGCTCATGAGCCTCGGATAGGTGTTCTCGGTCAGTATCTTGTAGGTCCAGCCGTGGGCGGCGGTTATGGCCCTTGCGGGAAACAGCACCTGGAAGGTCTGTATGAGTTCCTTGTACCAGGCGTCCATGTTTATGAGCCACGCCACGATAATCGGGGCCTGGCGCAGGTGAATCTCGTTAAACGCGGATCCGCACTCAACTATCTTCTCGAACTTCTCCGGGGGATAGGTCCTCTTGTCTATAACTATCGCCTCGGTCGAGTTGCAGTTGCCCTGGCAGGAGCAGTAGCGCGCCGCCTGGAGCATCTTCTGTATCTTCCAGTCCTCAACCTCTTTCCAGGGCTTGTAGAACCGGAAACTTCTCCTAGTGCCCATTGCTTCAAAAACTTCCATTATAAATCCCTCCTTTGTTTCTGGTTTGTTTTCTAAAAGTTTCTTCCCCGCCGCGCCTAAAGCGTGGTCCAGCCCCCGTCTATAACAAGATCGGAACCCGTAACGTACCGGGCCTCGTCCGAAGCCAGGTAGAGCACCGAGTGGGCCACTTCCTCCGCTTCGGCCCTTCTCACCAGGGGAATCATGTCGGCCGCTATCGCGTCAAGCTGCTCCTCCGCGTCCGGGGGGTTCCCCATGAACTCGGGGTCCATCTTGGTCTTTATGTAGCCGGGACAGACGGAGTTCGTCCTTATATTGTCCTTTGCGTGATCAAGGGCCATGCTTCTTGTTATCTGCCTCACGGCCCCCTTCGAGGCATTGTACGCGACGCAGCCCTCCATTCCCACTATGCCGAGCACGCTTGAGTTGTTGATTATGGAACCCCCGCCGTGCTTTGCCATAAGCGGAACCACGTACTTGCTTACGAGAAAGACCCCCTTCACGTTTATGTCGATCGTGCGGTCCCAGACCTCGTTAGAGGTCGTTACCACCGTGCCGCCCTCTAAAATCCCCGCGTTATTAAACAGTATGTCCACGCTCCCGAAATCCCCGTAGAAGGCTTCTACCACCCTCTTTACGTCCTCTTCCACTGAAACGTCCCCTGGATAGGCCTTTATCTCCCCGGGTCCCGGGTTCTCCGCCACCACCTCTGAAAGCCTCTCGGCGGTTCTTGACATTATGCCCACGTTGGCGCCTTCAGCGGAGAACAGAAGCGCCGTGGCTTTTCCTATTCCTTCTCCCCCGCCCGTTATGAGCGCGGTCTTTCCATCAAGTCTTCCCATTTTTATATCTCCCTTGCTCCGGGTAAGAAACCCTGCTTTTTTTTCAAGTTTTATTATATAATAACCCATTATGAGCAACGGAAAATCTTTTACGGCGGCGGCGGTGCAGGCCGCTCCCGTTTTTCTCGACAAAAAGGGCACGGTCGAGAAAGTCCTGAGACTTATAAAAGAGGCTGCGGGAAACGGGGCTGAGCTTGTGGCTTTTCCAGAGGCTTTCATACCCACCTATCCCTACTGGCCGAAGGATATGGGGTTCGGCGCCGAGAAAAAGCTCACCATGGACGCCCACGTAGAGCTTCACAGAAACTCGGTCGAGGTTCCGGGAGAGGAGACGAAGAGAATCGGGGATGCGGCAAGGCGTGCCAAGACCTGCGTCGTAATAGGGGTTAACGAAAAAGAGGGAGGAACGCTTTACAACACCATCCTTTATTTCGGCAAGGACGGCACCCTTCTCGGCAGGCACAGGAAACTCATGTCGATTGACAGCGAAAAATGCGTCTGGGCCAACGGAACCGCCGAGGACGTGAGGGTATTCGACACCGAAGTCGGAAAGATAGGAGGGCTTTTCTGCTACGAGCACCACATGACCCTTGAGAAGTACGCGATGTTCACCAAGGGGGAGCAGGTGCACGTGGGGCTCTGGGGAGGACACGGATTCGTCAAGGATACGATGGACTTTGCAAGCCGCCAGTACGCGTTTGAGGGACAGGTGTTTGTTATAATGTCAGCCGGCTTCATCGAAGAAGACATGGTTCCCGACTCCTTTCCCCTTAAAAAGCAGACGATCTGGGACTATCCTGGGGGAAGCGGCATATTAAACCCCAGAGGGCAGTACATCGCCGGTCCCGTGTACGGAAAGGAAGAGATCCTCTACGCCGAAATCGAGCTTGATCAGATAATAAGGGCGAAGACCGTTATAGACTGCGTGGGACACTTCTCAAGGCCGGATATATTCCGCTTCGAGATAATGGAGTGACTTCGCCCAGGACAATAACTTGTCCACTGGTCATTTAGTCCCAAAGCTTAGGGTTCGGGTTCCGCGCCAGTTCGTCGGCAATCTGCAGGATTTTCTCCTGCCTATCGCTTACATTCTGCGCTTCCAGCATCATGCTTTGATCTACCGGATCAAAAATATCGCTGGCCTTTCTGATCGCTTGCTTGTGTAAGATCCCTGCCAAGTCGCCTTCATTTGGAACAAAAGCATAAACGAGCCTGCAATCTAGTGCTTCGGCAGCTTTGCGGAGTGATTTTAACTTAATGACATCGTCCGCCTCGTTTTTCTCCAGACGAGCGGCGGATTGCTGCGTGATACCCATACGTTCTGCCATCTGCCGGACACTCATGCCAAGCGAGGTGCGGACAGCACGTATCCAGCCTCCCGAAGGACGGTCACAAACATTCACTCTGGAGAGGTGATCATCCAGTGCCCTCAATTGCATATACTTAAATTTGTTCATCATATCACAGCCTATATTCTGTAAATAGAAAGAATAATAACAGAATAAAAGCTGTAAGCAAAGCTTGATAAGGGAAGAGTCATCAAAAACGGTTGGCTGGGGCACTAGGATTCGAACCTAGACTAGCGGATCCAGAGTCCGCTGTACTGCCGTTATACGATGCCCCAGAGTGCGAAGAAAAGATTATTTACTCTAAACCCCGCGGTGTCAAACCGGTGAAAACTACCGCGGCCGGGGTTGATTACTCGTGGCCATCCAAGTAAATTAGCGGATACGGAGGTGGCGCCCGCAAAGGCCGCGCGGCGTTTTCTGGCCCATGGACGAACCGAACCCGGAAATCCTTGAGACTTTCGAGAACAAAAACCCGGAGAGGGATTACGAGATCGAGATATCGTGTCCCGAGTTCACCTGCGTCTGCCCGAAAACGGGGCAGCCGGACTTTGCGACCATCACAATAAAGTACGTCCCCGACAGGCTCTGCGTGGAACTTAAGTCCCTTAAGCTCTACATGTTCTCCTACAGGAACACGGGCGAGTTCCACGAGCACGTGACAAACAGGATCCTTAACGATTTCGTCTCCGCGTGTGACCCGAGGTCGGTCGAGGTGACGGGTGACTTCAACGTCCGCGGCGGAATAAAGACGGTAGTCCGGGCCTCACACAGAAAGGACGCCTGAGCGTCCCGGGCCCAAGACAGCATGTACGTAAAAACCCAGGTAATAATCACGGGAACGATAATACTGCTTATAATTCTGGTCGCGATTTTCGCGCCCGTTCTCTCCCCCTACGAGTACGACCAGACGAATTTCTCAAACGCCCTTCGCGCTCCCGACTCCGTGCACCTCATGGGAACGGACCAGGAAGGCCGCGATCTGCTGAGCAGGGTAATTCATGGATCGAGGATATCGATAGCGGTTGCGGTGGGAACCGCGGCGATGGCCCTTGTCATCGGAACGGTTCTCGGGGCGGTCTCGGGATACGCCGGGGGGAAAACGGACGAGCTGATAATGCGCACTGTTGACGTGTTCTACGCCGTTCCTGATCTTCTGCTTATCGTTCTTCTCACTCTCGTCATCGGAACCGGGGTTACGGGCATAGTCATATCCCTGGGGATAATGTCGTGGATGAGGGTCGCCAGGATAGTGAGGGGAAGCGTTTTGCAGATAAAGTCGTTTGAGTACGTTGAGTCCGCAAGGGCGCTCGGGGCCTCGCCACGGATCATTCTCGCAAGGCACATACTTCCGAACACGCTGAGCCCGCTCATAGTCACCGTCACGTTTTCGGTGCCCTACGCGATTCTCACCGAATCCACCCTGAGCTTTCTCGGCCTCGGGATATCCCCGCCTGAGGCGAGCTGGGGAACGCTTGCGAGCACCGGGTGGCAGGGAATAAGGACCTTCCCCCACCTTATAGTGTTTCCAAGCGTGGCGATTTTCATAACGGCGCTTTCCTTTAATCTCTTCGGGGAGGGCATAAGAGACCTTCTGGCCACGGAGAACTCAAGGTAATGGAACCGAAAAAGGCCACATTCTGTGTCTTTCTCTTTGCTCTGCTTGCACTCTCCATCTCGGCCGAGGGCGCGCGCGCCAACCACGCCGACTGCGAAAAAGTCCTGCAATCCACCGAGGAAACCCTCGAGGCGCGGTTCCTGAAGCTTCACTGCCACGCCCGGGAGCGGCAGCATGCCGAAGTGCACGGGGTCCTCGCCGAGATAAAGGATAAGCTCCTCTTCATAGAGGACTACATCCTTTACTACGAAGCGGAGGCGGCTTTAGGCCTCGGGCAGAAGGAGAGGGCCGAGGCGCTTTTCCTGAAGATACTGAAACACCACCCCGACTCGGCGATCGGCCATGACGCCCGTGAGCGGCTTGCCGAAATCCACCTCGAGAACGAACGTCACGCGGAAGCGGAAAAAACATACTCCCATCTTGCCCGGAGGACCGACAGCAGGTGGAAAAAAGCCGTTTACCTCAAAAACCTCGGCGAAATAAAGGAAAAACAGGGAGACTTCCCCGCGGCCTCCGGGATATTCGAGAGGATATGGGCCGAGCACCCGGAGGTAAGCTTCTCGGATTACGCGTTCGAGCTTTACAAAAAAAACGGAAAAATCTTTACCCCCTCGCCGCAGCAGTTCGAAAAAAGGGGGGACGTAATGTTCGAGGCCGGAAACTGGGAGGGAGCGCTTGAGGCCTTCTCCAAGGCTCCCAAGACAAGCGCGGTGAGAACGAAAACCGGCATCTGCCTCTACAGGCTCACCCGGTTTCCCGAAGCTCTCGATGTATTCTCTGGGGTCAACTCCCCGGAGGCCTTTCACTGGAGGGGGGTTACGCTCATGAGCATGGAGCGAGAAGAGGAGGCCATAGCAGTCTTCGAGAGACTCCTCAAGCTTAACCCCCAAAGCCCCTGGGCGGCAAAGTCGCTTCTTAAGGCCGCGAGGCTCCGCCACCTGCGCGAAGAACCGGAAGAGGCCCACCGGCTCTACCGCCTTGTCATCGAGAAATACCCCCAAAGGGAAGAGGCCCGGGAAAGCGCGTGGAACCTCGGGTGGATGCACTACAGTAAAAAGGAGTACGCAAAGGCCGTAGAGGCTTTCTCCGACCGCGCCTGGGCGAGGGGGAGAGACCGGGAGCGCTTTCTTTACTGGTACGCGAGGGCGTCCGAGCGGGCGGGAGACAAGCCCGGGGCGCTGTTCGCGCTTGGAGAACTCGCCGAATCCCAGAAAATTACCTACTACTCGGCTCTCGCGAAGATAAGGCTCAGGGAAAAGCTGCTTCCGTCCCCGCCTCCCGCCGCTGCCTGGTCGGGAAACCCTTTCGGGAAAAATCCCGCGCTCAAGAAATTTCTTTTCTTCGCCAAGGCCGGGATATACGATCTCGCCCTCAGGGAAGCCGAGCTTCTTCGGCCCCAGGCGAAAACGCGCGCGCAGCGACTCTACCTCGCCTCTCTTTACCTGCAGGCACAGGATTACAAAACCTCCATAAGCCTGGCAAACGGCGTCAGGTCCCCCGAGGCGCTCCGCCTTTCCTTTCCCAAGGGCTTTGAGGAGCGGGTGAGGTTTTTTTCGCGCAAATACTCGCTTGACGAGTTTCTGGTCTATTCCCTCATAAGGGAGGAGAGCCATTTCGACAAGGAGGCGGTCTCGGTTTCCGACGCGAGGGGGCTAATGCAGCTTCTTCCCTCGACGGCGCTTGAAACGGCGCCCAAGGCGGGTCTCAGCAATTTTCAGGCTTCCCAGCTTTTCTCCCCGGACATAAATCTTGAACTGGGATGCTATTATCTGAGCTGGCTGCTGGAGATCTTCGAGGGCAACTTCGCCATAAGCCTCGCCGGCTATAACGGAGGCCCCACGAGCGCCAAGACGTGGCATGAGAAAAACGGAACGCTCGACGTAGACGAATTCATAGAGGAAATCCCCTTCGAGCAGTCAAGGAACTACGCGAAGAAAATCATAAGGAGCTATGTCGCTTACGAGGCGGTCTACGGAAGGGAGAAAGATCAGTTCTCAAGGCAGAGCTTCGAGAAGTTCCTCAAGATCATGAGCCCGTAGTCAGAGCTTTTTTCAGGATGGAACTGAAAAGCGGAAAGGTTTCCCGATATTACCCCCGCCTCGAACTCGCCCCCGTAATCGGAGAGCAGAACGTCTGCGCCGGGCTCGTCAGAAACCACGTGGTAGGAGTGAACGAAGTAAAACCAGCTTTGCTGCGGTATCCCTTCAAGTATGGAACTTCGCTCGGGCGCGCTCACCCTGTTCCAGCCCATGTGAGGCACCTTAAGCTTCTTCTCGCCAACGCTAAACCTGACTACCTTCCCCCTGAAGACCCCGAGCCCCTCTTCCCCCGGAGCCTCCTCGCTTGACTCGAACAGGACCTGAAAGCCGAGACATATACCCAGAAATGGCCGACCGCTTGCGATGAAATCCTTTATGGGCCCGGTCATTGAGCGCTCGCGGAGGTTCCTCACGCAGTCGCCGAAAGCCCCGACTCCGGGAAGCACGAGGCCGCTTGAGCCCTCTATGTCCCCCGGGTTCTCGGTAACGCGGACCTCTATGCCCTGGGAGGTAAACCCCTTCTCGACGCTTCTCAGGTTCCCCATCCCGTAATCCACGATGGAAATCACTAAAGCGTCCCCTTGGTCGAGGGAATATCGTCACGACGCCCGTCAAGCGCCGAGGCTGTGTCCATGGATCTTCCCAGGGCCTTGAACATGGCCTCTATTATGTGGTGCAGGTTCGTTCCGTGGCGAAATTCGATGTGCAGGTTGCAGCGAAGCGAGTTCGTAAGAGACTTGAAGAACTCCTCGGCAAGCTCCGAGTCAAAATCCCCGACCTTGCCCGGGGGAATCTCCCCCTTGAAAACAAAGCAGGGCCTGTCGCTAAGATCAACCGCCACCAAGACAAGCGCGTCGTCAAAAGGGATTACGGCATGTCCGTATCTGGTGATTCCCCTCTTGTCTCCAAGGGCTTCTGAGAAGGCTTCCCCGATTGCTATACCGACATCCTCCACGGTGTGGTGGAAATCAACGTCGATGTCCCCTTCGGCCTTGACCGTGAGGTCAAAGTAGCCGTGCTTTGCGAACTGGCTCAGCATGTGGTCGAAAAACGGCACCCCTGTCGAGATATCGAATTTCCCGGTTCCGTCGAGATCAAGCTCAACGCTGGCACTGACTTCGGATGTTTCTCTTTTTAAAACGGCTTTGCGGGTCATTGTTAGACTGGGCTCCTTTCTTCGCGGCGGGGCGGCAAGTTTCGCTAATCATTCTATATACATACGTCTTTTATTGTCAATAAACCCGAGAGGGGATCATCGAGCTAACTAGTCAAAAGTTGCTGTCCTTTCTCAACTAACTTCCTGAAATTTCTATAAGATTAAATTTTTCACAGGTTCAAAGATTAAAAAATCTTTTAAGCAATTTTGTCAGTGTCTTGGACAAGTTACAAAACAAAAATCTGTGGGAATTTGGCAGGGTGCAAAACAAACTTATAGGGAAATAGTATGCCTCGCGCGGAGAATTTGTGTAGTTGCAAAAATGGTTTGATCACTTTTTCTTTATGCTAAGAGCGGAAAACAGGGGCTGGCATAATTTCTATTGATCCCTGTTAATCATTTGGTAAATTCCAATTATTAAGAGTATGCGGCAAAATCTGCTTGCGACTGCTGAGGGAAACCCTAGATCCCAAAAGTTCCGTAGGAGGAAATACGTCGGGATTACTAATTCCCGTGACGGTAGCGAATTTAAACTCACTGGCTAGGTGACGGAAAGTTTTTTCGAAATTATCGACGATTCTCCCAAGGGATTCTGAGTAGAGCCCTTTACAGCGAGAGTTCAGTAGGGATATTCATATCTCCATTCGTCATCTGAAAACCATTCGGCTATAAGTTCTGCCAGAACCGCATCATATGTTTTTAATTCCTCCCGTGTGTCAATTGAATTGTGAATACCGTCGGGAGGATCGCTCGCAAGGTTGGAGTTGAACCAAGACTGAACACCCTCGGCCCAATACTCATCGGCATTGGTTGCGGCATAGGTATCGAGCCACAAACCTGCTTCAATTGCATTTTCATAAGCGGCCTGCAGTCTTGGCATGAACTCCGGGTCAATGGAGACAATTCCTATTTGATGAATTGTGTGAGAAAATTCATGGATAAAGATGCTTTCACCTGCGTAGGGGTCTCCTGCAAATCCCAGCAGATTTTCTTCTCCTACGCTAGTTGCTGGTCTGACTAAGGTTGCACCGAGTCCACGTGCTCTAGTATTCCAATCAGTTTCTGGGAAAACTTCATTTAAATCGCTGTGCTCAGGAATATCCGTTGTAACCTCCTCAGCCGCCATAATTGCTATTCGTATTTTTCCTTCTATTATAGGTCCTATAACATCAGGTCTTTTCGATAACATACGTTCCATGAGATTTCTAACAACAAAAAACGCTTCATCTTCAACTTGCTCTGATGAAACTATTGGAATTCCAAAACCATCAAGATATTTTTCATAGAAGGGATCGAGATTGAACGATTCCCTCACTTGATCGGGAACAGCAGTCACCTCGAGATTGAGTTCCGGTTCTTCCGGCTGTTCCGGCATTTCCGGCTGTTCCGGCATTTCTGGCCGCTCCGCCTCTGGAGAAGTAGAATCACCACCTCCACCCCCACCGCAACTTAATATGAACAACACGCTAACAACGCAAAATGTTGCTAATAGTGCCAAGGTTCTGTTCTTAATTGTGAATTTCATTTTTAGCCCCTCCCTTTGCTAGGTTTTTGTAAGGTAATTACCTCTATAACTAGCCGCTTGCTCCATCATATTTATTAAGGAATTATTCTTTTAGGTTGACAGATTACCGATGTCAACCGAACATCGCAGGCTGTGAAAGCTCCATACAGTCTAGTAGCAATTTTATTCTCCTGCTTAACTGTTTGTCAAGTAAAAATTAAGTTATTTCAGGGTGATATGGAACGTTTAGTCCTAACAAGCCACCTGCTCCACTCGGGTAAATGGAACTCTCAAACCTTCCCCACATGAATTCAGCCGATGAATTACCTGCTTCCACGAGAAGAGATGTCACCGGGATAAGACGGCTCTGGGAATTCAAAGTACTGCACCGCGGGTTCGAGGAAGCGATACAGGGCTTGGAGAACTTGTAAACTTAAGTCTATAACCCCCCATTATTAGATCCAAAAACACTCAAATATTATACAAAAAAACACCAACGAGAGTGCCATCATCCAGCAACCGCTCCCTCGTTTTACTTTTGGCTAGTTGAGTATATTATCCCTTGGAAACCTAAGACAAACAATCAGAAATCCAGACTTCCAAGAAACACCTGCCTTATTCTGTTTTTCAAGCGATACTTTTATTGATACAATAGTGCGTGGTTGGAGACCCGCCACAGCGAGGTAGCAGTTTTGAAATTCATATTGGTTCCTGTAAAAGATCTTTCAAGGGCAAATGAAAGGCTTGCCTCGGTACTCAGCAACAAGCAGAGAACCGAACTTGCCTACGTGATGCTGGAAGACGTGTTCTCCGCGATCGGCGACTCGAAGCTTGCCGATAACAGGGTCGTTGTTACGCTTGACAGGAAAGCGGAGAGAATGGCCCTTGAGGAAGGGTTTGACGTCATAAGGGAAGAGAACCAGTTCGGGGAAAGTTCGTCGGTTGACCTAGCGATCCAGGTCTGCAGAAAAATGGGTGCGAAATCCGTGCTCGTGATCCCGGGCGACGCCCCTTTAATAACCGGCGAGGACCTGGACTCCGTCCTAGAGAAAGAGAAGAAAGGCAAGTCCGTGATTCTCGTTCCCTCAGAAGATGAGCTCGGCACAAACGCAATACTGAGAAAGCCTCCCGACAGCATCCCCTCGATGTTCGGAAACGACAGCTTCAGGAAACACAGGGAGGAGGCCGAGCGCAGATACGTGCCCTGCGACATCTACAGAAATTTCAATATCAGCATCGACATTGACGAGCCCGGGGACATAGAGACATTCTCCCACCACGGCTCCCATACCAAGACCTACAGGAAACTTCTGGAACTGGGGCTCATAAAGAAAGAAACGGAAAAAAACGGGGCGGCGGCCGGCTGATTTAGGCAGATCCGGGGCCGCGCCAGTTTCCGCTGAACCCCCGCGTGCGTGCGTTGAATCCTGGCGGAGTTCCGGTATAATTTCCTGCTTTTCGAATTACCTTTTTTTTCCGAGGGCGGCGTAGCTCAGGGGTAGAGCGGGGCTCTCATAAGGCCTGTGTCGGTGGTTCGATCCCACCCGTCGCCACTCCCCTACTTCTCTTTTTCTTCTTCGAAATCCAAAGAGGCAGAATTTATGCAGTACCTAAGCCCCGTGGGCTTCGGACCGTCGGGGAAAACATGTCCCAGGTGGGCGTCGCACTTTGAGCATAGAACCTCGGTTCTCGTCATCCCGTGGGAACGATCGGACTTCTCCGCTATGTTCTCCCGCGAGACAGGCTCCCAGAAGCTCGGCCATCCCGTGCCGGAATCGAACTTCTCCGAGAAACGGAAAAGCTCCTGCCCGCAGCAGACGCAGATGTACATGCCTTTTTCGTGATGGTCGTGGTACTTTCCGGTAAAGGCCCTCTCGGTGCCCTTCTTCCTCGTGACAAGAAACTCCTCGGAGGAGAGCTGCTCCTGCCACTGCTCATCTGTTTTCTTTATCTTCTCAGACATTGTCCGCTCACTCCCCGAGATTCCTCTTTGAATCCCGGGCCTCCCTCAAAAGGGCTGCCAGATTCTCTACATTACCGGAGGCGACGGCTTTTTCAATTTCCCCGAGCTTTCCCGCAAAACCGCGGATGGCGTCCAGCAGCGCGTCGCGGTTCTCGATGAAAATACCGGCCCACATCTCGGGGGAGCTGCCGGCGATCCTGGTGAAGTCCGCAAGGCCCCCGCCCGAAAAATCAAAGAGGTTTCTCTCTCCTCCCCTTAAAGCCACCGCGCTCACAAGCGAATAGGCAACCGCGTGGGGAAGATGGCTTACAAGCGAGAAAACTTCGTCGTGGGATTCGGGGTCCATCTCGACCACCTCGCTTCCAACGAGCGAAAAGAGCTTTTTCACCATGGAGAGAGCTTCGGGGCTGGTGCTCTCCACGGGAGTGACTACGCATCTTTTCCCCGAGAAAAGACCGGGATCAGACTCCATGACGCCGGACGTTTCCTTGCCCGCGATGGGATGGGCTCCGACAAAGCGGATATTCCGGGGGGCATTTTCCATTTCCCTTACTATGGAAGCCTTTACGCTTCCCACATCGCAAACCACCGTGCCGGGGGAAACGGATCCGGAAACTTCCCCGGCCACCCGTGCTATGGTATCCACGTAGGTAGAAACGACAACTATTTCGGACCCCGATATGCCGGGGCCGATTTCGGGAGCGCCCGCATCCGCGATTCCGTTCTCAAGGGCGAAGCGGAGTGACTCAGCGTCCCGCTCGACCCCGAAGACTTCCCCGACCTCCCCCGATTCGCGAAGGGCGGCCGCAAGGGAGCCTCCTATCAGCCCGAGACCTATCACCGTCACTTTTTCAAAAGTCATCTTCTGAGAATTCTCCCAAGCGATTCAATGAATTTTTCGTTTTCACTCCCGAGGCCGAAACTTACCCGCAGGTGCGTTTTAAGTCCGTAGCCGCCCACAGGTCTCGTTATGACCCCGTCGCGAAGAAGCGCCTCGTAAACCGGCATCGGATCCCTCTCGAGATCAACGAGAACGAAATTTGTGTGTGACTCCGTGTACCTGACCCCGAGTTCCCCCAGCTTCTCGCGGAAATACTCCTTTGCGGTGCGGTTAAGCTTCCTTGAGAGGGCGACGTGTCCATCGTCGTCAAGCGCTGCGCAGGCCGCCACCTGCGCGGCCGAGTTCACGTTAAACGGCTCCCTGACCCGGTCCATGTAGGAAACCGCCTCTTTTGACGCAACCCCGTAGCCGATCCTGAGCCCCGCAAGACCGTAAATCTTGGAGAAGGTCCTCACCGTCACGAGCGATTCGCGGGCCGAGTGGTAGCGAAGCGTGTCCGGATACTCGGGGTCGTCCACGTACTCGAAATAGGCCTCGTCCACGAGCACTACCACGTTCTCGGGAACCCGCTCGAGAAACCACTCGAACTCGTCCCTTCTCACTATCGTCCCGGTGGGGTTGTTCGGATTCGCAATGTAGATGATTTTCGTTTTCTCGGTCACCAAGGAAAGCATGTCCTCGAGGTCGTGCGCAAGATCCGGCATCCGGGAGACGACATGCGAGCATCCGAGCGACTGGGTGACGATCGGGTAGACGATAAACGCGTGACGTCCGTAGATGGCCTCGTCCCCGGGCTCAAGAAAGGTCCTCGCGACGATCTCTATCACCTCGTTCGAGCCGTTGCCGATTACTATCGTGTCCTCGGGAACCCCGAGCTTCTCGGAAAGTTTCCGGCGGAGTTCAAAGCAGCCCCCGTCGGGATAAAGGTTGACCTTCGAGACGTGTTCTGAAAGAGCCTCTTTCGCAAGCGGGGAAGGGCCGAGGGGGTTTTCGTTCGAAGCCATCTTGGCCGCGCCCCGGATTCCGAGCTCCCGCTCGAGCTCCTCGATCGGCTTTCCAGGAACATAGGGAATAAGGTTCTTTACGCTTGCTCTTGGTTCCATAGGAGGGGTTCGTCCCCCAAGCCCGACATCAGCTCGACACTTCGGCGGGATAGGATCCCAGCACCTTGAGGAAAACGCAGTTGGCTTCCACTTTCTCGAGGGCGTCCTTTACAGCTTCTTCGTCTCGGTGTCCCGAGAAGTCGGCGAAAAACACGTATTCCCACTGCCCGTCGTGCGAGGGTCTGGACTCGATTTTGGTGAGATTTATGCCGGATTCGGAAAAGGGGAGAAAAAACGTCGTGTGAAGTGCTCCCGGCTCATCCTTAACTGAAAAGGCGATCGAGGTCTTGTCCTCTCCGCTCGGGGCAGGTTTCTCCTTTCCCACCACCACGAACCGGGTCGTGTTGCGCGGGCTGTCCTCTATGTAGCCCTGTATCGTCTTCAGGTCGTATATCGACCCTGAGAATTCGCTTGCGATCGCGGCGACACTCCCGTCCCTTGCAGCTATCTTCGCCGCTGCCGCGGTGCTCGGGGTCTCAAGAAGCGCGACGCCGTAGAGGTTTGCGGCAATCCATTTCTTGCATTGCCCGAGGGCGTGAGGGTGCGAGGCCACCGTCCTTATTTTGCTGACGTCCCCGTCGATGGAGAGCAGGAAGTGCTCGATGCGCTCGAAACACTCGGCCGAGATGTCAAGATCCCACCGGACGAGCATGTCAAGCACGTCCCCCACCGAACCCTCAACCGAGTTCTCGAGGGGCACTATGCCGAAATCGGCCCTTTTGCTGTGCACTTCCTCGAACACATCCTCAAGGCTGTTTACGGGAAAAAACTCTGAGGAAGCGCCGAATTTCCGAAATGCGGCCTGGTTTGAAAAGCTTCCCGCGGGTCCGAGGTAGGCGACTTTATCTTGGTGCTGAAAGGACCTGCAGCGCGATATGATCTCCCTGAAAACAAAAAGGACATCCTTGTTGGAGAGGGGGCCGGGGTTGGCTTGCGTTATCTTGCTTTCTACCTCGTCTTCCCTGCCCCGGTCGTAAATTCCCAAAAAATCCTTTTTCTTGAGTCCGCTCACCTCTATCGCAAGCTCCGCCCGCCTGTTTATAAGTTCAAGCAACTTGGCATCGAGGGCGTCTATTTCTCTTCTTACGGCGGCAAGTTCTTTCTTGGAGTTCATTATCCAGTCTTAAGGAGAAGATTTTGGAGAAGGATAGCGAGGGGGTAGGGCAAAGTCAAATAGCCCTCGGGGGGTAAAAACGGGGCTCCTAGCTGCCCCCGTTTCCCTTTACAATCCTAGGTTCCGCAAGGGTTCCCTGGATCCTTCCGGAGAAGCTGCCGTCCCCTCGGGAACCGAGAAAACCGCCGACAAGAGCAAGCTTTACATCTTCCGGAGAAGGCCTGAACGTAACGGAGAGATCAAGGGCGGCTCCCTTCCTTAATCGAAGCGGAGATGGAGCTTTTCCCTCCGCCTGCAGGGACAGTTGCGGATTCGTCAGGGAAAACTTCTCGACTCGCGATTCAAAGCGGTTGGCGGTGCCGCGAAGCACCACGCTCAGGTTGCTGTATTCCTCCCCCAGCTCAAACTCCTGCACCTTGTCCACGGCAACCGAAAGAGAAGGAGAGGACACCAGATATTCCATCTTCGATATCCCTCCGCTTTCCCCCTCCCTGAGAAGCTTTATGGTTCCGTCGACCTTCCCGCTGACAGAAATTCCTCCGTCCCCCAGAAAAAGACGTGAAACGGCCGAAGATTCGACGGAATTTATATCCACTTCCGCGCTCGTAACCCTGTTTTTTTTCATGTTTTGTGAAACCTTGCCGTCTATCTTCCCGCCGTATGCGTCAACGGAAAAGGAAATCCGGGTGTCATCGGAAAAAATAACGGATAGAAGCCCGGCGCTCACCCTGGCCCTGTCAATCACAAGCGGCTTCCTTTCCCCGAGGATCACTCGGATGTTCCTGAGCTCAATCGAGGAAAGACCTTTTAGGTCCGCGTCTCCTATCAGAACCGGAACCGGGGAGTTGTCCTGAATCTCGAAGATGATCCTCCTTTCGACCGAGTCCCGCGGAAACCCCAAAAGAAGAAAAATCAGAAGAAACGCAAAGAAGACCCCGACATAGAGACGGACGGAGATTTTCTCTGGTATTTTGATTCCGGTCTTTATGTTCATCATTTTCTCCGGTCACGATTCGCTGAAGGAAAAAGTGGACAGGCGGAATGAGACGTCACTGAGGTTCGGGTTGTCGAACCTGGTTTTTATCCTGAGGTCCGAGACCTTGAGTATGGTCTTGCTTTTCTGAAATGTATAGAGAACGTTAAGCACTCTGGGAACAGGCACCTTGTTTATCTTGATCAGGACTGCTCTTTCCCGGTTTATCCCCTTCCCCCTGACCGACGGGTTTGTTCCCCTTATGGAAAATGAACGGCGGTCTATGCCGTTTCTGACGAGCGCCTTCTCCGCGACCGAAATAAGCGCATCCCTTTCCTCCCTCATCGAACCGCTGACCTCGGCCAGAAGATCCCTCGAGTAGCGGTACTCATCCTTAAGGGACCTCATCTCGCTTAGCTGCAGTCTCACCTGGCTGACCTCGCTTTTTACCGCAGAACCCCCGGGGAAAACCGCCCTGTAGGCGGAAAAGAGTATGAAAAGGGCCAAGGCCGCGGCGGCTATCTTGAGGGCACGGACATCCCTTGTGGAGAATTCTCCCCTGTCTACGAGTTCTCTTACCCTCCGCGCCAAGGGCTCGGTTCTTTCCAGAACCGCTGAGAGAAGCGATTTCAATCCCTGCATCAGTCTTTGCATCAACCCCTCCATTCTCACCTGACGACCATCGATATTTCGAATTTCAAGCCGCTGTTAACGGCCTTTCTGACCTGCCCCATCTTCACCTGGGTGAAGCTGCCGGACTCCGAAAAGGCTTTCTCTATTGACGCTATCTCCTCGTAGGAATCGCTCCTGCCCCATATCTTGACCCTGCCCCCGTCTTCGATCCTTATTTCGTCAACAGAGAAACTCACGTCTTTCGGAACGGCGGCGGAAACTGCCGTCAGCACCTCAAGCGGACTATGGGCCCCTCTTACCTGCTTAAGTATGTCAAGCTTGCGGTTGATGACCTCAAGCTTTCCCCTGTAAAAGGCGACCGGGTCCTGTGTCCCGACAGCCTCCGGAAACTCCCTCCTAAGATCCATCTCCATCTCGGAGCGTATGGAATTCATCTTGCTCCTGGCGGAGACCACTTCCGTCGCGCGCCCGAAAATAACCACAAGAAGCAGGGCGGCGCACAGGGCGACAGGAACCCGAAACTCCTTTAACAACCCTCCCGCCATCCCCCGCGGACTGTATCCGTTCCTTCTCAGGTTGAATTTTCCTCCCTTGCCGGAGGAACTTCCGTAAAGCGCAAGAGCGTACGCCCTTGCGAAAAAAGGAGAATCCTTGTGGCCGAGCTGCTCTATGAAAATTCTCTTTACCTCCCGGCCGAGCTGCTCGCTAAGTTCCCTCGCAACTCCTTCTACCTCGCATATCCCTCCAGTGAGAACCAGGCTCCTTGCTTCCTCTCCCGTCTCTCCCTCAAAATAGCGCAGGGTGTTTCTTATCTCTTCCGCGATGAAGCGGCAGCTCTTGAGAAACGCCTTCCTTTTCTCCTCATCGCCGTTTATCTGGTCCAAGTCAAGGACATCCGCAGCAAGGGATTTTTTCATTCTCCCGACGGCATCATCGCAGTTCCTTACCCTGCTGAGCCCGCTTTCGTCAAAAAACGAGAAATTGAGGTGGTCTTGGTCGGCATCTATAAGAAGGAGCGGTCTCGGCCCTTCAATAAGTTCCCCCAACGAAGAAAACGCAACAGGCGTGAAAGTCACCTGATCAGGATCCACGCCAGACTCCTGCATGGAGCCCAGATAGCCCTCAAACACATCCTTCTCAAAAGCGGGAACTATGGCCTCGGACCCCTCCGGTCTCTTCACCTCGTGGTAGTCCGACAGCACGTCCTCCCCTAGGGCGAACCCGGTCGAGTTCTCAAGCTCGAAGCGGAAAACCCCCCTCAGCTTCTTTGAATCGGAGAAAGGAAATTTGAGGATCCTGAGAAGAAGCGGGGAAGAGCAGATTCCGGTAACGGCCCGGGTCCCCAGAGAAATTTCGCCTTTGAGAAAAGCTGATGTATCGCTGCTACCAAGCCCCCCGGTGAAAGAGGCCTTGCGGACTTCAGTCCCCTTGAGTCCTCTTCTTACTGTTACGGTCCTGACCTTTCCGCCGGAAAAATCGACTCCGATGAATCCACCTAGCATCTTAAAGGTACGAGGATTATACCCTCGCCTGCCCCTCCGCCGCTCTGGCGTCAAGTTCCATTGGCATTATTACATTCACGTAGCCGTCCTGCTTTTCTCCTTCCTCGCAGGGGACTACGTAAACCGGGTTTTTGTGGCCGGAAAAACCGATTATCACTTCCGAGGACCCCACGGCGTCAAGAACGTCCTGGAAGTACGTGAAGTTGAAACCGAGCCTCACCTCATCCCCCGAATATTCAACCGGCATGCTTTCTTTCCCCTCGCCGGTGTTGAGATAGGCACCCAGAAGCAGGCTCCCTCCCCCGAAGGCCATCTCCACGAACCTTCCCCCGCCCCTCACGTTGTCCGCGGAAAAAAGAGAAACCCTTCTGAGCGCAACCAGAAGCTTGGAGGCATCGACCGTGACCGTGTTTTTCGTCGAGACCGGAACCACCTGCATGTAGTCTGGAAATTCAGCGTCAATCACCCTAGAAATGAAAACAAGGTTTTCATCATTTAACTCAAAAACGAAGAAGTTCCCGCTGCTCCCGACCCTGACTTCCTTAGAGAGACGAAGAAGCCTTCTTATCTCCATAACCGCTTTTTTGGGAACCAGAATATCCTTTGGCAGGTTAAGGTTCTCTATTTTTTCATCGACAAAGCTAAGCCTGTGGCCGTCGGTAGCGACAAGCCTGAGCGTCTGCTCTCCTCTTTTTTCGAAGAACACCCCAGAGAGGCTTCTTCTCATTTCATCATCGGAAACGGAAAAGACCGTCTTGGATATCATTTCCTCAAGCCTCTCGGAGGAAACCTGGAAAAGGTTATCCGATGAAACCTCGGGCACTCTGGGGAAATCGTCGGCCGCAAGTCCCGCTATCTTGAAGGAACCCGAGCTGGTAACGACCTCGATCCAGTTGTTCTCGGTAGCGGTAACCGAAATCTCCTCTTCCTCCTTGATCTCCCTGACAAGATCCGAAAGGATCCCGGCGGGTACCGCCATCTTGAATTCTCCTTCGGTCTGGGCATCGCAGAAAACCGTGGCCGTGTTTTCAAGATCAGTAGCTTCCAGAAACAGACCCTTCTCTGTAGAACTCATAAGAACATGGGAGAGAATCGGCATGGTGGTTCTTTTCTCCACGACTCCCTGGATCATTCCCAGCTTCCTTGAAAAATCTCCGCCTTTGATTTTAAACATCATCTTGAGAAGAAAACCTCCGGTTACGGAAAAAACAGAAAGACTCTTCTTTCCTTTTTCCTTCGTGTATGTGCAAACAGTATCTCCATATGATAATAACCACTTTTCTCCCACAAAACCATAAACTGCAAGCCTTGATGTTTTTCCGCTACTACTTCTGATTCTTTGTAAGTTTTAAAGCCTTTTTAGTAGCCGTAGTCGTAGTTGCTGTGAAAAAGGTGAAATCAGTGAAATTGCCCTAAACATCTAGGTTTTTCGGCTCGGGGCGTGTTTATAACTTTTCTTTTTCCCAACAGATATTCACATCTCCCTCTTTTGTTCGTTCCACGCCTGTGGGGAAACAAGGATTCTTGCACAGTGTTTTCAGTTTTCTCTGACAGGCTGTTTCTTGGCTGGTTCAGGATGTGATGAACTTCTCGAGGGTGGTTGAGATCGCCGTGACGGCGTTTGAGACCGAGGGATCCCGTCCGATCTTCTTTTCAACGTTCTTCACTGCGTGGACTACCGTGGAGTGGTTTTTCCCGCCGAAGCGGTTCCCTATTTCCGGGAACGATGAAGACGTGTATTTTCTCGAAAGGAACATCGCTATCTGTCTGGGTTCTGAGACTTTTTTCTGCTTCTGGTTGGATTTCAGGTCCTTTACGGTGAGGTCAAAGAAGGAACCTACCTCTTTCTGGATGAGATCTATGGTTATTATCTTGGGGGTCTCTTTTTTCACCAGGTTGCTGAGAAGCTGTTTTGCCAGTTCTAGGGTTATCCTCTCTCTGAACATCTTGGAGTAGGCAAACAGCTTGTTCACCGAGCCTTCAAGTTCCCTTATGTTGGAGAGGACGTTCTGGGCCACGAAGGAGGCCACGTCGGCCGGGATCTCGATTTTCTCCTCCTCGGCCTTTTTCTCTATGATGGCTATCTTGGTTTCCACTTCCGGTGGCTGTATGTCGGCTGTCAGTCCCCACTCGAACCTGGATTTCAGGCGCTCCTCGAAATTCTTCATCACGCTCGGAGGCTTGTCGCTTGTTATAACTATCTGCTTCTTCGCGGTGTAGAGGGAATTGAACGTGTGGAAGAACTCTTCCTGTGTGCTGTCTTTGCCGGCGATGAACTGTATGTCGTCTATTAGCAGGACGTCGCAGTTCAGCCTGTACAGGTTCCTGAACTTGTCCATTGAGCCCGTTTTTATGCTTTGCACCACCCCGTTTGTAAAGTGCTCGGCCGAGATGCAGAAGGTATTCAGACGGGTTCCGTTCTTTTTGAGTATGTGGTTCCCTATGGAGTGGAGGAGGTGGGTTTTCCCGAGACCCACTCCGCTGTGTATGAAAAGCGGGTTGTAGGCCATTCCCGGGTTCTCCGCTATGGCGTATGAGGCTGCGTGGGCGAACTGGTTGCTCGGCCCGACGATAAAGTTGTCAAACGTGTTGGATGAACTGAAAAAGCTCGCTGTCTGGGGGTCGTGTGATTCCGTGCTTCTATGGTTCTCCGGGGCGCTGTTTTTTTTGGTTTCCTTGGACAAGGAATTTTCCTCGCCCACGTCTATGATTACTTCAAAACCGTCTTTTCCGTAGAGATTGCGCGCAGTGTCGTTTATCAGTTGCAGGTAGTGGTTTTTCACCCACAGGGCCTGGAAGTGGGTTTTCGCTTCAAGCGTGACGATTTTTCCCTCGGTCTTCGCGACTTTTATGGAGAAAAGCCAGGAAGGGGGAAAATAAAGGTCTTGCTTGACGCCGTCTAGAACTGCATCCCAGTCAAACTCTGTTTTTTGTTCCGATTTGTAGTTTTCAGCAGCTAGGTTGTCGTGCGCAACTTCCTCTGTTTTTTTCAACAGCTCTTCTCCTGAAAAGCAAAAAACAACCTTAAAACGGATATTTCAGAAAAAATCCCGACCCACCCTCGGAAAGCGGAAATTAAGTCTAATTGCATCGGTTTTTGGTGTCAAGAAAAAACGGTTCTCCGCCCTCCTGAAATCCCCGTTTTCACGCCTGTGGACGGGGAGAAAAAATTTTTCTCGGACGCGGCGGCTCAATTGACACGCAACTGCCTTTACAATACAATTTCTAACTGCAAATGGGTGAAGAAGACGCCTTGAGATTTTTGGCCGACAGGTTCAAGGCTACTCAAAAAGAAGTTTTGACGGGGATAGGGGACGATTCCGCTGTTGTAAAAATCAGAGACAAAGCATGCCTTGTCGTCTCGACAGACACTCTGGTCGAAGGCGTTCACTTCCGCCTGGGAACCCAGACCCCGAGGCAGCTCGGCAGGAAGGCGGTCTGCGTCGCCGTAAGCGACATAGGGGCAATGGGGGCGGTGCCGAGGTACCTTCTCTGCTCCCTCGGCTGTCGGAGCGAGGACTCAATGGAGTTCATAGAGGATCTCTCGGAAGGAATCGGAGAGGGTTGCCGGGAGTTTGATGTTTGCCTTATAGGGGGGAATCTCTCGGAATCCCAGACCGTTTTCATAAATATGACGGCGCTTGGGGAGGTGTCGGGGGATGATATCGTGCTTCGCTCGGGCGCTTCTGAAGGAGACGACATATATGTGACCGGAACCCTGGGGGATTCCGCCTTGGGCCTGAGGGTCCTGTCGGGTGATTGCGGGATTGACGGATGCGAGGACGCTGTTTCAAGACACATCGGGCCCACGCCGCGTCTCCAGATTGGCAAGATGGTCGCAGAACGCGGGATAGCCTCTTCGATGATAGACATAAGCGACGGGCTTTTCTGCGACCTTGAGAAGCTGACTTCCGAGCACGGACTGGGGGCCGATGTAAGCCTCGGGAATCTTCCGCTTTCCCCCGGTTTTCTTTCCCTCTGCGGCAGGTTCTCAGAGGACGGCTACCGCCTCGCGCTCTCCGGGGGGGAGGACTACGAGCTTCTTTTCACCTCTTCTGCGCGGAACCGCGCCTCGATAGAGGAGGTTTCACGCCTCTGCGGGATTGCTATCTCGAAAATCGGTTCTGTTACCGCCGGGCGGAAAATAAGGTTTTTTGACGAGGAAGGAAAGGAAGTTTTTTACGATATCGCTGGGTTTGAGCACTTCTGCTGATTCACCCACGGGGGTAATATTTTTTGGGCGAAAATTTCATTCTGATTCTTTTGTTGCTGTGCTGCTCTGCGTTTTTCTGCTTCAGCGAGGGGGCGCTTTTCTCCCTCAGCCGTCCGCAGAGGGAAAGCATATCGAAGCAGGGAGGCAGGGTTTCTGCGGCCATAGAAAAGCTCCTTGCCAATTCCCACAAGCTCATCTCCACGGTTCTTCTTGCCGACGAGATATTCAACATAGCCTACTCAAGCGTAATAGGTCTTACGGCGAGAAAATATCTCCAGGATAGCCCCGAGCAGACAGTAGCCCTCGTATCCCTGGCCATAGCCTCTCCCACGCTCCTTGTGTTCGGTGAGATCGTTCCCAAGACCGCCGGGGTGAAATTCCCGAGGACAATCTCCAAGGCGGTCGCTCTTCCCCTTTATTTCTTCCACGTCGCGGTCACCCCGATCAGGTGGGCGATACTGTTTGTCTCCGGTTTTTTCATAAGGGCCTTCGGGGCGGACCTGGGACACCGCGCGCAGGGAAACGACATTTCCTCTGACGAGCTTGAGATCCTGGTGGGGATGGGGAGGGACGAGGGAGTGCTCAACGAGGTGGAAAAATACCTTGCCGACGGCTTTTTCAGGCTTGAGGATCTGCCTGCCCACAGGATAATGACTCCCGCTATAGACTGCTTCACGCTTCCCCACGATATTGAGGTGAGAGACGCCGTCGGCCGGGTCCGCCAGATGGGTCGCTCCCGGATCCCGGTTTACGAGGAGGAGAAGGACAACATAGCGGGCGTTCTCTACGGCAAGGATCTTCTGAAGTGGAATTTTACCGAGCACAACCTTGCGGCCACCGTGAGCGAGTGCCTCAGGAAGCCGTATTTCATCCCCCGCTCCAAGCCCGCGGTGGCGCTTCTGCGGGAGTTCCAGATGCGCAGGATTCACATAGCGATAGTGGTCGACGAGTATGGAAGATTCGACGGGCTGGTGACCATGGAAGACATACTGGAGGAGCTTTTCGGGGAGATAGAGGATGAAAGGTCGGTGCCCAGCAGGATTACGCCCGCGGTCCGCGGGGGAGCAATCACGATTCCCGGGGGAATGAAGATAGAGGAATTCAACGACGACTATCTTTTCTCGGTCGCGCGCTCTGCGGGGCTTGAGAACCTGGGGGACATACTGGAGGAGGCCGTGATCCCGCTTCGGATGGAAAACGAGACTATGGGCGGTTTTGTGTTCGATCTTTTCGGGAGGCTGCCCGCCGAGGGGGAGAAAATAGGGTTCGGGGGGCTGGTTTTCACGGTAAAGGGAAGGGAAGGGAAAAGGATTTCTGAGATAAGGGTTGACGTTAATAAGGAGGCGCGCGGCGATGTCCATTGAGTTAGTGGTTCTTCTTATTTTGCTGTTTCTGATTCTGCAGGCATTTTTCGCCGGTTCGGAAATAGCCCTCATCTCCTGCGACAAAATAAAGATGAGATCCCTTGCCGAGGAAGGCTCCGCCGCCGCGGGGCTGGTTCTTGACGCCTACTCGAAGATCGAAAGCTTCATCGGCACCACCCTTATAGGGGTTAACCTTTCGCTCATAATAAACACCTTGGTGCTCACCTTTTATTTCGAGGAGAGCTTCGGGCAGCGAAGCGGTCTCTACACGGTGGCCGTGCTCTCCCCGCTCATCGTCGTTTTCGGCCAGGTGGTTCCCAAGGCGGTGTTCGAGAGCAAGCGAAACTCCATAGTGCTCTGGATCATCTACCCGCTCTGGGTTTTCTCCAAGCTTTTTTACCCGGTGCTTTTCTTCGTCAATCTCTTTACCCGGGGCATCTTGAGCCGCCCGGGTAAAAATATGAGCTCCATAACCCGTGAGGAGCTTGAGGACGTGATGGAGGAAGACGAGGACAAGCCGAGCTCGGACTACAAAAGAAGGGTTCTTCGCAGGATTTTCGGCTACTCCGAGACCACGGTCGGGGAGATAATGATCCCGCTTGTCAAGGTGGACGCGCTTGAAAGAAGGTCCACGCTTCGCGACGTCAGGGGGCTCATAGCGGAAAAAAGCCATTCGAGAATTCCGATTTTCAGTGACCGGGTCGACAACATAACCGGCATACTCAACTCGTTTTACGTTCTCGGTGAGCAGGACCTTGACAAGAGCGTGGAGCAATATGCCCTTCCTCCCTTCTATGTTCCGGAGTCAAAGCTTGTGAACGAACTTATGGACGAGATGAAGGGAGGGCGCGCCGGAATGGCCGTTGTGGTTGACGAGTACGGGGGGTCGGTCGGAATCATAACCCTCGAAGACATAATTGAAGAGGTGGTGGGGGAGATAGAGGATGAGTACGACACCGGCGAGACCCCATGGAGAAGGCTCGGTGCCGGGCAGTATCTCATAGACCCCACAGTCGAAATAGGGCGGCTTAACGACGGCCTCGGGCTTGCCATTCCGGAGGGCGAGGATTACGAGACGCTGGCAGGATTCCTTCTTTACACACACGGCTCGATTCCCGACCCTGGAACCGTGATAGTTTTCGAAAGAAAAACTTTCACAGTGGTCTCTTCGACCCCGAGGATGATAAGCGAGGTTCACCTGCGGACGGGGAAATAACTTCCTTTGCAGGCTTCGTTATAGGTTAGTGGAGGGGCTGCTCCCGCAGAAGTTCCCTTGCTATCAGTTTTCTGTATGATTCAAGCGGCTGGACCCCGTGTATCCTGAGTTCTCCAAGGTAAAGGGTAGGGACGCCGAGGACTATGTTTTCCCGGGCGCTTTCCATGTTCTTTTCTATTTTCTCTGAAAAGTTTCTTTTCCGAAGAGATTCCGAGAGTTCCTCGGGACAAAGACCCGACTTCTCGCCCGCCTCTAAAACGGTTTCGAGAAGACCTATGTTCTTTCCCTCCCTGAAATAGGCCACGTAGCAGGCCTTGTGAAACTCCATGAACCTGTTTTTCTCCTTCGCAAACTCCGCCCCCTCAAGGCAGAGCCTCGAATTGGTTACGAATCCCGGGAGCTTTATCTCCACTCCGGCCTCGGCGGCCACGTTCTCAAGGGTTTCCGAGATACGGATGGTTCTCTCCGTTTTTTTCCGTTTTTTCCCCTCGGCCGGGTATTCGGGGTGAATCTCAACGCCGAGCCACTCCGCTTCGAGACTGAACTCCCTTGCGAGATCAAGCACCCTCTCGGTTGCCAGAAAGCAGAAAGGGCAAATGTAGTCGTAGTAGAGAAAGATCTTCACGTTCCTGTAAGAATACACGAGTGCGATTCTTTCGGAAAGAAAAGGTTTCTGTATAGGGTCAGGTCTTTCTACCCCCAGCAGTTCGTTTCGCGCGGAACCGGTCATATTGCGCATGCAGCCCGGTTTTCACTCTGGAGAAAAGCAGTTGCGCGCATCAGATCTCGAACTTTGCGGTCATAAACAACGTGCGTCCTAGGATCGAATCCAGATACAATATGTGATCCTCATCGGAATCAGGGCGGGACTGACCCTCGTTGCCGATATTCAGAACGCCTCCCGTGAGTTCGAACCAGTTAAGGCCAAAAGCGTTTCTCCAGCTAAGTGCGATATCGTGCCCTATCCACCTTCTGAAGGTTTTGGTGTCAGTTTCATTCCGGAAAGACGTAACTGCGTGCATGTTCCACTGCGCTGTCAGATCGTTTCGGTCTGCCCGGAGCAGAACATGAATACGGTTGCGCGGAATATCTCCGGGCTGTGTCTCTGCTCCTACGCGTCTGCCGTAATTCGTTATCCTGATCCAGTTGGCATTGAGCATGAAATTCGCTAGGTCGGTTTTCAGGTCGCTGCCGAGCCGAGCCGTAAACCCGTCCATGTCAGTCTCTCCGCTGTTGGTCAGCGGGTTGCGGATTTCTGTTAATCGACCGTCGGAACGCATCACGCTCAGTCCCGGATACTCGCTAAGCCTCCCGCTTCTCTCTAGGCCGACGACGAACTGCGTGTTCAAAGTGGCCGGTGTTTCCTGAAGACGAAGGCGGAACCAGTCGAAGTCGGCTGAGAACGGACCCCAGCCTGCAGAGACACCGGCGCCGAAGCTTTCCGACTCGTCCGGTTCCAGTTCCGGGTTACCGTCTGTGACCACCCGCACTTGCTCTCTGGAACAATCGGGAGTCGGTGTGTCGGCGTCGCATACATACGGATAATAGACAAATTCCTCTGCATGTAGGGCTGCAAGTCCGGGCGCGCGCGCTCCCCCGCTCCATGATGCGCGCAGCGCAATATTGGGTATTACGCGGTAAAGCGTCGCTATCCTGTGTGAAAACGCTCCCCCGACATCGTCAAAATCATCGTGGCGGACGGCGAACGACACGTCCACCGCATCCCCCAAAGGCACCAGAATATCGCCGAAAGCTGAGAGGCGCCTCCGGTCACCCATCAACGACAACGAAGATCCCCCCAACACATCCTCCGCGTTAACCGGCTCACCGCGAAGATTAAAATATTCTCTGGAATTGCTTGTCTCTACTTTAGCGACCTGCAGACCGGCGCTCCAGCGAAGCTTGTTGCCCATGAACTCAAGCAGCGGGCCGTCAAGCGTCACCCCCGCCTCAAGGTGGTCATCTTTGTATTTAGACTTGCTCCGCACGCTGCTCTCGCTGATTGCTGCCTTATGCTCTTCGGCTTCGGAAAGCGGATTCTGGATGTCGTAATCTCCGCTTTCAATAGCGGCGTTTATTGCGGGTTCATTAATGAATGTGTGGCCATCTACTCCATAGTCGTAGCGATTGTAGTGAACATAGCCGTCATATCTTATGTTGTCCTTAATGTCCCCTCGCAGCCCAAGCGTAATATCATAATCTTTAAGGTCCGAAACCCATAGGCGGTTGCCGTGCCCCAAGAAACGGTGGCCTACCGTGATACTTTCGGGGAAATTGCTCTCGTCAAGACCCTCAAAATTTCCACTTTCAATGAGGCTGTTTCTCAGCATTTCGTCCGGCGCAAGGGAGAAAACATTTGGATCCGGCGCATACAGGAGTCTTAATTCTTCCTTGGTTACGCGTCCCTCAATATATATATCAGCCGCATCGCCTACCGGATAATTGAAATTCATAAACGCGCTGTCATTCTGCCGACGTAGCATGTGCCAGGCGATGTCCGCATAGGCAAACCCGCAGACGGTGCCGAAAAATCCGCCCGGGGGATCCGTGAGTTCTCCCGTATACACGCTTTCATCGCAGTCGCCTAGCGGCCCCGAGACCCGTCCTCCGTCGTCTTTTACTAGGAAAACCGTGTTGCCGAGAGACGACACTCCTTCGGTGTCGGCGAAGGAACTTCCGGCTTGATATCTGGCACGGCTGTAATCTCGGTCGACGTCGCGTACCTCGTCCCGCCGGAAGATATCCGCCCCGACAGTAAGATTTCCCTCCCCGACGCTTGTGCCCCAGAGAACGCTTAAGTGTTCGGAATCGCCGCCCTCACCGCGGGGGCGCCCGGCATTTAGCTGGATATCAAGGCCTTCATAGTTTTTCTTGAGAACAATATTTATGGTGCCGCCGATCGCTTTCCCGCCATGCAGAGCACTCGTGCTGTCACTGAAGATTTCAATGCGTTCGACAGCCGCGACCGGAATGGAGTCCGTGTCAACCCCTAAGTCTGAGACCCGCCGCCCGTTAATCAGGATCAGGGTACGGCCTACTCCAAGAACGAGCGGCCTTTCGAGGCCGAAATTGTTAAAAGCCGACCGACCCAACAGGTCAGTTATCCTTTTTACGCCTGAGAGCTCAATGTCCCGCCGGGTGATAACTTTCACGTGGTGCAGGCTGCCGGATATCGCTTCGGAATACGGCCGGTTACCGACAGGGCTCTCTTCCTTTGCGCTTGCATCCCAGGCCATGGAGTGGCCCGTCGCCAGGACAAGCAGTGCGAGAATAATATTCCAGGGTGCAACTTGGTTGATTGCCTCATAAAATTTACGAATCATTTTTTGTTACTCCTTTTTGCCGTTTGAACTTCTGGAACCCCTCCGTAACAGGGTTTCTGTACCCTTGATCAGGCATGTAAACACCCGCTCCGCTCAAATCGTCGCAAAAAACGGACTTTGTAAAACCCCGGCATTCACGAATCTAATCGAGCAGGAATCCGAATTATAAAAGTTATTTTATCCCAATTTCGTTTTTAACACCAACTAGGTATTATCACTTCGATAAAGAATTAAAATTTGCAGTTAAGCTCGAACTTGTATTTTGATCGTCAAAAAGGGAGGGATTTTAAGTCATGAAAAAAGTCGCGGCACTCACTCTATTTTTCCTCTGTGTGTTCATATTAGTTTTTTCCGCTGCCCCGCCCGCTTTTGCGCATGAGATGCATAGAACAACTGCTAAACAAGCAAGTGATGCGAATATGGGGAGCGATGATCAGGAAGCCGAGAGGGCGGTGAAGGATTTCGTACTGCACGTAAAAGAACACCGGGCGCGGGTCATGAGCGAAGACGCTCAAAGAGAATTCCGCAATGCCTTGAGAAGCAGCAACGGGGTGTGGAGACAGGGCGACATGTACGTAATTACCGTTAACAAAGCAGGCAGCGGGGAACAAACCGGTACTTCTGTTCAATCAGGCGATATCGTGTTTTTTCATGGGAAATATCCTTCCTCCGGAAGCGGATCTTTAAGACACATCCCGATTTTCCGGAACCTGATCGACATGGTGGAGAGAGCGGGTGGAGAAGCGGTCTGCGTTCAGGACCGGACAAGGCAATACGGCAACCATATCTGCGCCGTCGAGGATTCCCAGACGATCGGATCTGGAGCCCGGAATTCTTTTATACAGATTGCCGGTTTTAATCATGAGCGGGGTAACGTGGATTTTTCCAAGGTCGAGTGTCCTGATTTCAGCGACGGATACTTTGGCCAACTTATAACAAACCCCGATGGAGAACAGTTCACGCGCACAAGGGCTGATATGGTCCGTGACGATGCGAGTCTTGAGAGTTACGTGAAAACGGTAAACGAGCACATTGCCAGCGAGCTTAATGACGCGCAGGGAAGACCTCCGCTGGAGAGAATGATTGAGCTTATGCCCTGCTGGAGGGATGAAAATGGGCCCTGGAAATCGGGTTCCATATATTTCTTTATATTCACTTATACGGATAAGCGGTTTGCGATTTTTAACGGAAACAACCCGGGGTCTCAGGATACGGCATTCCATGTCATAGACGATAACGGTCTCAACATTGCCCGGGCCATGCTGCAAGAGCTGCACAAACAGGATGATACCCCGGGCGAGGGTTTTCTCACTTACCTTTGGGACGATCCGACTGTCGACGGTGACGAGGTGCTCTGCAGGGAGACGGGATTTGTTTCTGTTGCGTCCCCCTTGGAGGATGAAGGTGAGGGTGAAGATGAAGAGACGTTTTTCTGCGACGAGGGAGCACCTATCCCCGGTAGGGCCCCCGGCACCTCGGTTAAGCGCGGGTACTTCATGCTGACAGGCTTCGGCATAGAAGGAGATACCGACTATATCCTCGGTTCCGGCATTTATCCGAAGCCCCAGAGGGGCGGGGGTGGAGCTGGAGGATGCGCGATTGCTTCGGGGAGCGGGAACGAGCTTGAAGTTTCGGCCTTTAATCTGTTTTTGATCGCCGTAGCGTTGTTTCTGGCGACCTCGGGGAGGAGTCGCTTGGACGAAAAGCTTCTGACCAGGGGTCTGCGGGTGCGGCGAAAAGACAGGTGCCGGTAAAGATTAAACCTGTCTGAGAAAGCACGCCGCGGGGGAGCGCGGCAGGAGTCTGTTTTTTGGCGAACAGAACCAAGTGCCGCCTCTTCGATCCCTTCGAAACAGGCGGTTTCTCCTCTTGGCGAACATGCCTCGGCGCCCGGATAGCGCTGGGGTCGGCACTCTCCACCCGGCTTGATTAAACCCCCCGGATTCAATATAATTTAAACCGCCTTTTTTTTTCATGTCTTGGTCAGGAGAGACTAGATGAGCCCCAAATCCGCAATAATGCTTCTGCTGCTTATAGCGGCCTTCGGTTTTTTCGCCTACAACATCCGTCTTCTCTTAAGGCTTGTCACTCTCGGCAAAAAAGAGGACAACAGATTTGACAATATTCCCCAGAGGATAAGGAAGGTCATAGTCTACGTCTTCGGCCAGAGAAGGCTTTTCAAGTACCGTTTCGCCGGCATAGAGCACGCCATGATCTTCTGGGGCTTCGTCATAATAACGGTGGGGACGGTAGAGATGCTGATAAGCGGCGTTGTTCCCGGATTTCATTTCTTCCCGGGGTCCTTGGGGAAGGTCTACGAGCTGGTTCTTGACGTAGTGCAGGCCCTGGTTCTTGTGGCCATAGCAATGGGCATAATAAACAGGCTCACCATAGGGAGAAGAAGGGAGGTTAACGGGCCCGACGCGGTCGTGATACTGGGTCTTATATTCGGCCTCATGATCACCGCCTTTCTCACCACCGGGGCGAAGATAGCGCTTGCCGAGACGAGTCCCGCGATGCTGCCGGTGTCCGGGGCTTTTTCCGGGCTCTACGAAGGCATGAGCACCGGGAGCACCTTTTTCTGGAAGGAGTTTTTCTGGTGGTTCCACATTCTCATAGTGCTTTCCTTTCTCAATTACCTTCCCTACTCTAAGCACAGCCATGTCCTGACGGCCGTTTTCAATGTTTTTTTCCAGAGCCTGAAGCCCCGCGGGCAGCTCTCGGCGCTCGATTTCGAGGACATCCCCGAAGACCTTGATCACTTCGGCTCCTCGAAGATAGCCGATTTCAGCTGGAAGGACATACTTGACGCCTATACCTGCACCGAGTGCGGAAGATGCACGGACAACTGCCCGGCGTGGAACACCGAGAAGGTGCTCTCTCCGAGGGACATCGTCGTTAAACTCCGCCACTACGTCTCGAGCGAAGGGAAGGACATACTCGCCGGAAAGCCCCAGGAAGAGCAGCCCGACCTTCCCGACACCGAGTGGGTGACGCCCGAGGAGCTTTGGGCCTGCACCACGTGCAACGCGTGCGTCGAGCAGTGCCCGCTTTTCATTGACCAGATGGGCAAGATAATGGACATGAGAAGATTCCTTACCCTTGAGGGCCGCATGAGCGGAACCGCCACGAGGACTCTTCAGAAGCTTCAGAACAACGGAAACCCCTGGGGATTCCCGGAAGCCGACCGCGGCGTCTGGCTTTCCGAGATGGAGGTTCCCATTCTCGGGGTCTCGGCCGAGAACGCAAGCGAATTTGACGTGATTTACTGGACTGGATGCTTTGGGGGCTACGACCCGAGGGGCCAGGAAGTTTCAAGGGCGATAGTGACCCTGCTTAAGATTGCGGGGGTTAATTTCGCTGTCATGGGTCCCGGGGAGACCTGCACGGGTGATCCTGCAAGAAGGCTCGGAGAGGAAGCCCTCTACCAGATGCTCGCCGTCCAGAACATCGAGACTCTGAATGAATTGAAGGTGAAAAAAATTCTCGCAAACTGCCCCCACTGCTTCAACACCATGAAGAACGAGTATCCGCAGTTCGGCGGGCACTACGAGGTTGTTCACCACACCGATTTTCTCCTGCAGCTCATCCAGGAGGGCAAACTTAACCCCGACGCTCCGATCGAGGAGAAGATAACATACCACGATTCCTGCTACATCGGCCGCTACAACAACGTTTATGATTCTCCAAGGGAGATACTGAGAAGCATTCCGGGGATTGATCTGGTGGAGATGAAGAGGAACAGGACAAAGAGTTTCTGCTGCGGAGCCGGAGGCGGAAAGATATGGATGGAGGAAGAGGCCCCCAGGGTTAACTGGAACCGCTTCGACGAGGCCGCGGATATTAACCCCGACACCCTGGCGACGGCGTGCTACTTCTGCAACACGATGTTTGACGACGCCGCGCGATTCAAGGGCAAGGAGGAGGACATCGGCGTCCAGGACATAGCCGAAATCCTTAACCGTTCGGTTAAAACTGATGCGCCTCCCCCGTCGTAAGCGCGTTCCCAAGCGCTTGGCCGGGCTTTGAGTCTCGGGGGGAGGAGGCGATGAAGCTTAATAGACCAAAATCCCTTTTGATAGACTCGGGTGCAGGATGGTTCGATTCGGGTTCTTCTGCCACAGCCGGGATTTTCGGCGATCCTGCTCTCACCCTCTGCTTCTCGAGCGATGGGACCAAAGTGTTTTCCGAATCCGGGGAGAGGACTTTTTCAGAAGACCCTCTCGATTTGGTCGAGAAACTGGCTGCCGAGGGATACACAGCTCTTGGCTACATAAGCTACGACTACCTGAGCTACACGACTCCCGGGGTTGCGACCTCGAACGCAAAGCAGGGAGAGAGGCTCCCTTTCCTTTTTTTCCATTTTTACGAAAAAGACGGTTTTTACACAGCCCCTTGGGAAGAAGTTCTCTCTGCCCTCTCGCAGGAAAGGACGGGTCACGGACCCCTTCCCCGCTCAAATATTGAGAGGGAAGAATACGCCAGGAAGATTTCGGCGATAAAGGAACATATAGCGGCGGGAGACGTTTACCAGGTGAACCTTTCGCGAAAGTTCCGCTTCGAGCCTCTGGGTGAGCCGATTTCGTGGTTTCTGGATTTTTACCGCGCCCAGCCGGTTCCCTTCGCCGCCTTTATCGGTTTTCCGGGTTTTGAACTTGTAAGCGGCTCTATGGAGCTTTTTCTTAAGAAAAGGGGCGACAGCATTACCACGAGACCAATAAAAGGGACCGTCCGCAGGGATCCCGATCCACGACGCGACAGGGAGCTTGCCGAGGCGCTCGGGAAAAAACCCAAGGAGCGGGCCGAGAACCTCATGATAGTCGATCTCATGAGAAACGATCTCGGGAGAATATGCGGGTATGGTTCCATAGGAGTAAGGGAACTTTTTGCCGTCAGGCGCTACAGTACGCTTTTCCAGATGGAGTCCGAAATCGAGGGGTGCCTTCGCCCGGGAGTCGGACTCTCTCAAATAATTGCCAGCACCTTTCCCCCCGGATCCGTTACCGGGGCCCCGAAAAGGGAAGCTATTCGCATAATAGACAGCCTTGAGCCCCACGAGAGGGGTCCTTACTGCGGAGCGATCTGCCTGTTATCTCCGAGCGGGGACTTCACCATGAGCGTCGCGATCCGCACCGGGGTGAACAGTTCCGAGGGCGCGGATTTCTGGTTCGGAGGCGGAATTGTGTGGGATTCGGAAGCGGACGACGAATACGGGGAGACGGAGCTCAAGGCAAAGGCTCTCACATCGATTGCGTCCCGGCAGATGCTATAATCATTGGATATGGAGGAACTTTTCTTTCTCGACGGGAAAAGGCTTGAGGATGTGCCCGCGCTTCGCTCTCTTTTTTACGGGGAAGGGGTTTTCGAGAGTTTCAGGTGGAAGGGGTCCCCGCCCGTTTTCCTCTCCATGCATCTTGAGAGAATGAGAAAGGGAGCCTGTTTTCTCGGCATTCCTTTCCCCCCGGAATCCCAGGTGAGACTCAGAATCGAGGATGCCGCGGGGGGGTTCCCCGGGGAGGACCTGCACGTAAAAGCTTGTCTTCTCGCCCAAGGAGACGCGGTTTATCACTCACAGCCCCGGGCGGCCGCGCTTCTTGTGTCCGTAAGACCCCGCGCGCAGAGTCCGGATACCCTCTCTCTCTGGGTCTGCAGAGAGAGAAGACCCCCGCAGAACAGCCTTTTTTCTCACAAGACGCTTAATTATCTGGGAAACATCGTGGCGAAGAGAGAGGCTGTCGGGAGGGGTTTTGACGAAGCCCTTTTTCTCGATACCGACGGCAGGGTGGCCGAGACTTCGTGCCACAATGTTTTCTGGGCGAAAGGGAAAAGGCTTTTCACTCCGTCTTCTGAATGCCCGGTTTTGCCTGGAGTGACCAGGGAAATCGTTTTGCGTTCGGCCAGGCAGCTTGGTTACGAGCCCGTCTGTGGGGATTTTCCCCTTGAGGAGCTTTTATCAAGTGATTACGCTTTTCTTACCAACGCTGTTGCGGGTATTGTTTATGTAAGCGGGGTGGGCGGCGACGCGATGCCTTCTGTTCCTCAGAGTTACAAGGTTATGAGGGAATCGCTTCTTTCAGAGTTCGGGTGGTAGAATTAAGGGGACGGAAAAAACTTTAGGGTTTGTTGTGGGCGCTAAGAAGCCGAGGGTGGTTTTATGTCTGGCGAGATAACAGTCAGGGAGTATCAGCGGGAGGTTGACGAGTGGATAAGGGAAGTGGGAGTGCGGTACTTCTCCGAACTTACCAACCTTGCGCAGCTTGTCGAGGAGGTGGGGGAGGTAGCGAGGATCATGTCCAGGAAATACGGGGAGCAGAGCTTCAAAGGGGATGAAAATCGCCGGGAACTCGGGGACGAGCTTGCTGACGTCTTCTTCGTCTTGACATGTATAGCGAACCAGACGGGAGTTGATCTTACGGAGGTTTTGAGAAAGAATTTTGAGAAGAAAACACAGAGAGATGGAAAGCGACACGCGGATAATCCCAAACTTCGCTGAAGACCCTGTTGCGGGCTCTGGTTGTTGCAAAGGGCTTTCATTGTGGTATTCTTCCCCGTCCTGAGAAGAATCCGCCTTTAATCTGCGGCAGTTACTCTATCGAATAAAGAGGAAAAATGCTTTGAAAATGAAACTTGAAGAAAAGCCTATTGAAGACATACAGGCGAGAAAGGACTACAGGAATATCTCCATAGACAGAGTCGGCGTCTGCGACCTCAAGATCCCGCTTAAGATAAAAGGGTGCGAGATCGATTCTGAGAAGGACCAGAGCATTCAGGCTTCCCTGAGCCTGAGCGTTAACCTCGGTCCCGACCAGAAGGGAATTCACATGAGCCGGCTGCTTGAGACTGCCCTTGATTTCAACGGATCCTTCTCCTTGGAAAATATGGCTTCTTTCCTGATCGCTCTCTGCGACAGGCAGGGCTCAAAAGATTCCGACGTCAAAATAGAGTTTGATTACTTTTTCAACCGTCACGCTCCGGTAAGTGGCAAGATATCCCCACAGCCTTACAAATGCACGTATCACGGCGAGATGCACCCGGAGGGCATACGCCTTACCCAGAGCGTAGTGGTTCCGGTCAAAACCCTTTGTCCCTGCAGCAAGGAGATAAGCGATTACGGGGCCCACAACCAGCGCTCCAAGGTTTTCATAACTATTACGCACGAGGGAAAGAAGGAAAACGATCCGATAGACATATGTCTTGAGGAAATAATCGGGATTGCGGAAAGGGGGGCCTCCTCCCCGCTTTACCCGCTTTTAAAAAGGGAAGATGAGCGCCACGTTACCATGAGCGCCTACAACAAGCCGTGCTTTGTCGAGGATGTAGTGAGAAATATAGCTTCTGAACTCCACGGTAACCTCAGTTTTGACTCTTACGAACTCAGAGTTCTTAACTACGAAAGCATTCACAGTCATAATGCCTTTGCCAGCATCGGCAAAAGATTCTCGGGCAAGTAAACCGGCGTAAAACCCCGGATTGGTGCCTGTTTCCGGCTGTTTTTTGGGCACGGCCAGTTCGTACCCCCTAGCTAATAATGAATGCACGGGATTCTGCTCTTGGTGCCTTTCTGAGGATTGTACCGTGCCTTGAACCTTGAAAGCCCTAGGATTTCGTAATTGCTTGATATCAAACAATTTTTTCCTGTTGATAGATTGTGAAATATTCTGATCCAGCATGGTTCAAAAGATGTAATTACCTGAAATTGCTTGATAATTTTTTTCGGCCCCCAAAGGCCTCTTTTAACCCTGTGTGAAATTGTTACTAGACAGTACCAACTCTTTTCTTATCTGTCGTAATGTGTTCTTTTCCCTTGTTTTTCAAGCAATCAGGGAGGATTTCAGTTTGTTTTTAAAGCGTGGAAAACCTGTGTAATTTTATCTCCTGACTGTTATTTTCCGTATGCGGAGGAAAAGTGCATACACTTTTGGAAATCATAAAAGAGGAAATACGGGAATCCGGCCCGATTTCCTTCCGCAGATTTGTTGAACTCTCCCTTTTTCACCTGGAGCACGGCTATTACTCATCGGGCAAGGCGAGGATCGGGAAAAAGGGTGATTTTTACACCGCTCCATCGGTTCACCGCTCTTTCGGGGAGACTATCTCGCAGTTCCTTGCCGAGGCGTCGCTTCTGCTCGAAGGAGAGAGTTTCACCGTTGTGGAATTCGGGGCCTCCGGCGGTCAGCTTGCCTTTGATATACTTGAGGCTCTTAGCCGAAATCACCCCGAGCTTTACTCAAAGACCGACTACGTAATGAGTGAGACGAGCCCGGCGGCGGTCCTGGTGGCTAAGGAAAGGCTCAAGGGGCACCGCGGGAGGGTTCGGTGGATAGATAATCTGCGGGAAATCGAAAAAGGCGGTTTCCGTGGAGTGGTGATCGCCAACGAATTTCTCGATTCCCTGCCCTTTCACAGGCTTAGGTCGGACGGAGAGGAAATCCGGGAGATTTTTCTTTCCCTTCGTAACGGGGAAATCGAGGAAGTTCTGCGGGATCCTGAAGCGGAAGGGGTTTCTGGCTTTTCAAAACGATATCTGGAAGGATACGCTCAAGGCGAAGAGGCGGAAGCTTGTCTGCTGGCGGGGAAATGGCTTGCCGAGGTGGGAAAGGCGCTTCAAAAAGGGTTTGTTCTATGTATTGACTACGGATATCTCGCTTCCGAGCTTTACTCCCCCGGAAGACGAAAAGGTACTTTCAGGTGCTTTTATCACCATGAACTGAGTTCCGACCCCTACATGAGAGTTGGAGAGCAGGATATAACGGCTGACGTTAATTTTTCCGAACTTATGAGGATCGGAGATACCTTGGGCCTTTCCACCGTCAAGTATACAACGCAGGGGCAGTTCCTTGTTGACTGGGGAATTCTCGAAATTTTCAAGACATACGACAAACCCCAGAACCAGGGAGACCGTCTTGCGGCCAAGACGCTTTTTATGCCTGAATTCATGGGGAGAAGATTCAAGGTTCTGCTCCAGTCGAAGGATTTTTCGCCCGAAGAACTGGCTGGGTTCGACAAGGACCGACCGTTCCGTATCATGTTGTAATCACTCCTAAATTTATCCAAAACAGGCTTGACAACGGATTCTTTTAAAGGTTTAGTACCTTTAGTACTAGGAGCGATTAACCGTTATGAGCAATAAAGATAAAATTATGGATGCCGCCACCGAGCTTTTCCATCTCTATGGGTATGACGGAACTTCTATAGATATGCTCATAAAGAAAGCCGGTGTTTCCAAGAGCAATTTCTACTACTACTTCGAAGGCAAAGAAGAGCTGGGATTGAGTGTTCTCACAAAACTTGCCGATGATCAGATCCGTGAGTTCTCGGAAATCATGCAGACTGATCGCAATCCTGTTGAACAGGTTCTGGAAGCATACAAAATGCTGATTTTTTCTCACCAGAGTCTTCTCGATCAGCCCATATACCCAGGTTCTTTTTTCGGAAACATTACCTTGGAACAGAGTTCCATCAACGAGAAATTCCGTCTTGTTCTGGATAAGTATTTTCAGGAATGCGAAGCTCTGGTTGAGGAATGGTTAAAAAGAGGAGTCGAACAGGGGTTTTTTAAAGAGGATATTAATCCGAAAGAGTTGGCCAGATTCATGGTTTCTCAGTTTGAAGGATCCATACTTCTGGCTAAAGCCAAGAAATCTCTTTCTCCTCTAGAAGATATGGTATGGCAGGGAAAACACCTCCTTTTTAAAGACGAGTGGATGCACTTAACCGACGAGTGGATTCGCCTAACCAGTGAAACCGAAAGCTAACCCACATCCTTACCACCTAGGCAAAACCTATTTCCACTGGTACCCGACCTGTTGATTTTACGGCCTGAAGCAGTTACTCTACGCACGAGGATTTGGAGTTTCTGTGCTTTGGTCAAGCGCAGTTCTTTAAAAGACGGGGAAACAATAATCAAGGAGAGGTATAACCGGTATGTCTGATACTATAATGAAGGCCCAGATCGGTGGGGATATAGCCCATCTCAGAAAACTGAACCCAGATCTTTACGACTCTTGGATGGCTTACCATGATTCGGTTTTTACCGACGGAGCTCTCACCGCAAAGGAAAAACAGCTCATCGCGGTAGCCGTAGCGCATATTACGGCTTGTCCCTACTGCATAAGGTCGAGGGTTAGAGCCAGCAAAAAAGAGGGAGCGACCGACCAGGAAATAGTCGAATCGATATACGTGGGACTTAGGCTCAATATGGGGGGCCCTTTCGCGTTTTCGAGCCTGGCTTTTGAAGCCTGGGACACCCTCGAGAGCGGAATCCCGCTTACCGAGGGACATTTCTTCAAAAAGGACATAGCGAAGGAAATTGCCAGCTTCAGGGAATGCAGCGGTGATATTTCTCCCCACTTCATGGAGCTTCACAAGAAAATCTTTGCCGACGGAGCCCTCAGCAAAAAAATGAAAAGAGGCATAATAGGTCTTGCCTGCGCCCACGCGACTAAATGCCCTTATTGCATAAGGGGAACAGTGAAGGACGCGCATACCGACGGAGTGACTGCGGAGCAGATGGCTGAGGCCATAAACGTTGCCATGGTCATGACTGCCGGTTCCTGTTACGCTCACACCAGCATTGCCATGGATACGCTTAAGAGTCTCGAGAAGTAGTTTTAACGGTTTTTTTGAAAATCTTCCTTATGTGCCCTGAATGTTTCACGTGAAACATTCAGGGCTTTTTTTTAGCTTTTTTCCTCTGACCGAATACGGCTTTATATGGTAGATTCTCTTTCATGTCGTCACTTGTGCCCGAGCGCGAAAGCACCATAGCAGCCATTTCCACCCCGACTGGAGAGGGAGGAGTTGCCGTAATCCGCATAAGCGGCGGTGAATCTCACTCGATTGCGAGAAAGATCTTCGTTCCCGCAGGGAAATCGGGTTTTTCCGAGAGAAAACTCTGTTTCGGGAAGATAATCAACCCCGAAACAGGCGGGACGGTGGATGAAGTCCTGTGCGTTCTCATGAGTTCCCCCGATACCTATACGGGGGAGGACATAGCCGAGATACATTCTCACGGGGGACATATGGTTCCCCGGAAGATACTTGAAATTCTGATCGGCCTCGGGGCGACCCTCGCCGCCCCGGGCGAGTTTACCCAGAGGGCGTTTCTTAACGGAAAAATGGACTTGGCGCAGGCCGAAGCGGTTTCCGACATTATAAGCGCCCAGACCGAACAGAGCCTCCGGTACGCCGAGGCTCAGCTTGAAGGCACCCTTTCGGGCAAGGTTAACGAACTTAAGGATCAAATTCTTGACGTTCTGGCGGAAATAGAGGCGAATCTCGATTTTCCTGAGGAAGATATAGATCCCATTGCGAAAAACCGCCTGAAGGAAGCGTCCGGATCCGTGGAAAAAGAACTTTCGGCACTCATCGATAGCTACGACACGGGCAGAATGTTCAGGGACGGGGTGACGATGGTAATACTGGGTAAGCCTAATGTCGGGAAATCGAGCATACTTAACTGCCTGCTTGAGACTCAGAGGGCTATAGTGAGCCCGATAGCCGGAACCACCAGGGATTTTATCGAAGAGAAAATAAATGTCGGGGGAATTCCCCTCGTTATAACGGATACGGCCGGCATAAGGGATACGGAGGACCGGATAGAAAAGCTAGGGGTGGAATTTTCCCTGAAAAAAGCCGAGGAATCCGAGTTCGTGCTCGTCGTTTTGGACCAGAGCACGGAACTTGATGCCCTGGACAGGAAAATCCTCAAAACCGCCGCCAAAAAGAAGCATCTTGTCGTAATCAACAAGATGGACCTTGAAGAAAAACTAGAAAGATCGAAACTGCGACGGATTCTTGGGCGAAAAAAGCCGGTTGAAACCTCGGCACTTGCGAAAGAGGGGATAGTGCGGCTCAGGCAGACCATGTTTGAGACCCTTGTGGGCTCGCCTCGTGCCTCAGATGCCTCGGAACTGGTGCTTACAAATCTTCGCCACAAAAAATCCATGGAGAAAGCCCGCGACCAGCTGCACATGTTCCTTGAGCTTCTTGAGCGGAACGAGTATCCAGAGATCCTCTCGATAGAGTTGCGAAACTCAATGAATTCGCTCGGCGAGATTACGGGAGAAGTGACCACGGAAGATCTTCTGGGCAGAATTTTCTCCAGGTTCTGCATTGGGAAGTAGAAGCGGGGCGGAATGTTTCACGTGAAACATTGGGGAATTACCAAGTTAAGCCGGTAATTCCCTTTGTATACACAGAGGAGATGAATAATGAAGAAATTTAGTCTTGTTTTCATGGTTTTTGTTTTAGCGATATTTCTTGCTTGCGATGATAACGATAGTGACACTATGGAGATGGAGTCGGAACCGACATCAGTGCCGATGAAAGGGTTTTTCGCCAGCATTGATGAAAACAACATGAACGACTGTCAAAGTGAAGACCTGACTCTGATGGTGGAAGATGAGTTGGTCATTGGCAGTAGCAACGTTACGGCACTAGGTGCGGGCGAAGCATTTGATGAAGCGGTATTCGGATATATAGGTATAAAGACGGAAAGCCATATAGCTGCTTCTTATGTAACGTCAACAAGGGAAGGCAGTCTTGTCAATCCCGGCGTTCTTTACCTAAGGAAGAAAGGGGATATATACGTTGGATTCTGGGGTGGCGAAGCTACACGCCCAGAAGGCAATCCATCCGTTGTTTGTCCTTACATAATGGTTCCGGCAGGTATGGCGGAAGAAGATGGTTGTGAAGCGGAAGCGTATTCTGAATATCTCAAGAACGAAGATGGTTTATTAAAGACTTGTACCGCAGCACCAAACAATTAATGCACAAAAAGATTTCGTCAACTTAATTTGGTAAGTCCCAAACATTTCACAGGGCACTCGGCGAAATGAGTTAGAGGAATCGGACTGTTTGGAAGATTATTCAGTTATTTAAGGTAGTTAGAATACAGTCTGCGGAGTTCTGAGAATCCATTCACAATCTATCGACAAGAAAAAGTGTTTCATATCAGTGAATTAAGAAACTCCAAACGAATTTTTAATAATTTGTTAACAGCTCAAAAATTCTCTGAGAATTTTTCGTGCGGACACGCTTCTTTGCCCGCCTCGGGGATAACGTTTTTTCTCTTCGCCCGGTTAAAATTCCTGCCCGTTTGCGACAACGGTTCCGCGGTCGGCCGGATTTGGTCAAGGATGTTTGAGAGGTATTTTTAATTTCTTAAATAATCTTTTGTTTTCAGCGGGTTAACTGTTGACCAGTTTTTTATACCGTGTAACCTAACTCGCCGGGTGAATTTATGATTTTTCCTCTTGGATGGCTTACCGACTACCTCAAAATTGACGTTTCTCCAGAAGAACTGGGAGAAATGCTCACCATGGCAGGCCTGGAGCTTGAAGCCCTTGAAGACAAGGGCAAGGCTCTTGCCGATGTCTGTGTCGCCCAGATAAGCAGCATCGAAAAGCATCCGAATGCCGACAGGCTGAGTGTCTGCGAGATTACGGACGGAGAAACCCGCTACACGGTTGTCTGCGGTGCGGACAACATGAAAAAAGGGGATAAGGTCGCTTTTGCCAAGGCCGGAACCGTTCTTCCCGCTACCCCGAAGTTTCCGGAAGGCCTCCAGATAAAATCCTCCAAGATCCGCGGAGAGAATTCCGAGGGGATGCTGTGTTCTGCGGATGAAATGGGTCTCTCGGGCGACGAAGACGGGATAATGATTCTTTCCCCCAAGGCCGAGCTTGGAACCAGCATGAACGAGCAGATCGGTTACGACGGCGTTATCTTCGAGGTAGGGATTACCCCTAACCGTCCTGACTGCATGAGTATTTTCGGGATCGCCAGAGAAGTCTCGGCAATACTGGGTGAGAATCTTCAGAAACCGGTTTTCTCCGTAAAAGAGCAGGGGGAAAACATTTCGGAAAAGGCCGCTGTAGTTGTTGAGGATGCGGAATCATGCCCCAGATACTGCTGCCGCCTCGTTGAAGGAGTCAGAATCGGTCCTTCTCCCGCGTGGCTTCAGGAGAGGCTTGAGTACTGCGGAATCCGTTCAGTTAACAATGTTGTTGACGTTACGAACTTCGTTTTGCTTGAGCAGGGACAGCCTCTTCACGCTTTTGATTACGACAAGCTTGATCAAGGCCAGATCTCCGTCAGAAAAGCCAGGGACGGGGAAACGATAGAAACGCTAGACGGGGTCGAAAGAAAACTGCTCGTTGATGACCTGGTTGTCTGCAGCGGGGACCATCCCGTCGCACTTGCCGGGGTCATGGGTGGATCCGGCACCGAAATAGAGGATGCGACGAGCAATGTTCTGCTTGAAGCCGCCTACTTTTCTCCCGTGGGAACAAGGAAAACGTCCAAACGAACTGGTCTCAAGAGCGAATCTTCGAGCAGGTTTGAAAAAGGCATAGATATAAACAACGTTTCGTTTGCGCTTGACCGCGCCGCCGAGCTTATAAGCCGCTTATCCGGAGGAACAGTCGCCAAGGGGATTATCGACGTGTATCCCGAACCTGTTAGCCCGAGGGAGATCTCCATGTCAGTCGACAAGGTCTGCAATCTGGTCGGAATATCCACCGATTCCCAGGAGATAGCGGAACTTCTCGAGAGTCTTGGGTTTGAGGTTCTAAGCATCTCGGCCGGGGAGCTTTTGCTTCGGGCTCCGACTTTCAGGGTGGATATAGAGCGCGAGGTGGATATAGTCGAGGAAGTCGCCCGTCTTCTGGGTTATGACAACATTCCCTCCGTCCTGCCGGAGGTTCCTATGGTAGCCAGGAAAACCAACGTGATAACCGTTATGGAGAAAAGGCTCAGGGACATTTTCGTCTCCTACGGTTTTCTTGAGGCTATAAACTACAGTTTCGAGTCTCCTGAACTTCTCAGGACGTTCGGCTTCGAGGAGTCGATCCGCATTATGAACCCGATATCACGGGAGCTTTCGGAGATGAGGATGAGCCTTCTTCCCTCGCTGGTGAAAAACGTGAGGCTCAACCTCTCAAGACAGAATCAGGACGTAAGACTTTTCGAGTCCGCGAAGGTTTTTTACCCCAAGGACATGGACCAGCTGCCGAACGAAGTGAAGAAATTCGCGGCGATTGCCACCGGAAAAAGGGCGCCCGAGATATGGGACGGGGAGAAATTCGACTTCTTCGACATAAAAAGCGTGCTTGAAAGAAGCCTGGAGGTACTTTCGGTGGATTCAAGGATAGAGTTTGAGTCCGTTTCCCCCGATCATGGATTCCTTTGGCCCGGAAAATCTTCCGCCGTGCTGGTTGACGGAAACGTTCTTGGGATGGTAGGGGAGCTTCATCCGCATCTTCTGGAGAAGCTCGAGATAAGCGAAAGCGTGTACGTGCTTGAACTCGATCTGTCACTTCTCTCGGTCGTCTACACGAGTTTCGAGAGGAAATTCTCCCCGCTTCCCAAATTTCCTTCTCTTCGTCGCGACATAGCGCTTGTGGTCGATGATGCGGTTCCGGTACGGGAAATTCTTTCGGTTATAAAAAAGGCGGATTCCGGTATAATAGAAAACGCTTGGGTGTTTGACGTTTACAAGGGAGATTCCCTTGAGGAAGGAAAAAAGAGTGTCGCGCTTTCCCTGATTCTTCGAAACAGGGAAAGGACCCTTACCGACGAGGATGCAAACAGGGTTCAACAGGATGTTCTTAAGAGTTTGGAAAAAACGATAGGGGCCGAATTGCGTTCGATTTAAAAAGGGGGGCTTTTCATGACAAAGAAGGATCTGGCAGGCGTTTTGTACGAGGAAATAGGGTTTTCGAGAAGGGAATCCGCTGAGATAGTAAACTTTTTTTTCGACTTGATGAGAGAGAAGCTTATAGCCGGTGAAGAGGTTAAACTCCCGGGGTTCGGAACCTTCAGGGTCACGAGAAGGAAGTCCCGGATAGGAAGAAATCCTTCCACTGGAGAGGAAGTAGACATACCTTCCCGCCTCACGGTCGTTTTCAAGCCGAGCAGGTTTCTCAGGAAAAAGATTGACCAGAAACGGGGGGATTAAAATACCGGACTCAAAAACGCCCCAATCTTCTTTTTTCAAGCAGAGCTTCATTGCCGGCATCCTGATTATCGTCCCTTTCGGGGTGACTATTTTTGTTCTCTACAAGCTGATAAAGTGGATGCTTTTCTTTTTCAGCACAGGCCCCGCCGGGATACTCCGCCACTTCATAGACGTTCCGCCTTACGTGTTTCAGGGGCTCTCTTTCGTCATAGGGATCCTGGCCACGCTGCTGCTGATCATTTTCCTGGGAGCCGTTACCAGGAACTTCGTTGGCAGAAGGATGCTTCTGTTCGGCGAGTCTCTTATCTCGAAGATTCCGCTTGCGAGAACTTTCTACGTGAGCGTGAAGCAGGTCGTGCAGACGCTTTTTTTCACCTCCCAGATGCAGAGCATGAGTAGGGTAGTGATGGTTGAATACCCGAGAAAAGGGATTCATGCCATAGCTTTCGTGACGGGAGTTACGGAGCCAAGGAGGGGCCATAACACGACGGACAATAAGCTTGTCAGCCTGTTTGTCCCCACGACGCCGAATCCGACAAGCGGCATTTACATTATGGTTCCGGAAGAAGATCTGCAGGAGCTGGATATTTCCGTAGAAGATGCGTTTCGGCTTATAGTTTCCGCCGGGATATCTCAAAGCGACTCCGATGTTTCTGGGCAAGATAAGAAAAACGGTTGATTCCTTCGGGATGATCGCTCCTGGGGACGTGATCGTCGCGGGAGTATCCGGTGGGTCAGACTCCATGGCGCTTCTCTTTGCTCTTTGGGACCTGCGGGAGTTTTATCCGGGCACAGATGTGATCGTTTCCCACGTCAATCACGGGTTAAGGGGTGCCGAGTCGGATGAAGACGCCGAATTCGTCAGGGAAGCGGCCCGGCGGCTCGGCTTTCCGTTTGAGTGCGTGCGGGTAGACACGGAGGGCTTCAGAAAAAAACACGGACTCTCACTCGAGGATGCCGCCAGGGAGCTTCGCTACGGCTTTTTCAGCGATATTCTGACGAAACATTCCGCCCAGAGGATCGCCACGGCGCACACGCTTAACGATCAGGCGGAGACGGTCATAATGAGACTTATAAGGGGAAGCGGTTCCCAGGGGCTTGCCGGCATAAGACCGTCGGTCGGCAACATAATACGTCCGCTCATAAACGTCGCCAAGCATGAAGTCCTCGAGTACCTCCGGTCAAAAGGAGAGTCCTGGAGGGAGGATTCGACCAACAGTTCGGATGAATTTCTGAGAAACAGGGTAAGAAACGAACTTATTCCCCTGCTTGAGAGCTATAATCCGGCCGTCGAGCAGGTTCTCTCCCGCGTGGCGGCGGTCTGTGCCACGGAGGCGGATTTCATTTCGGCCGAAGCCGAGAAAAGATTCGGGAAAATTGCCCGCGTCGTGGCGGGAGGCGTGCTGGGAGACGCGGAAGAACTTCTTCGCGAGCCCGCGGCGATCAGGTTTTCGGTGATGAGAAAATCTATTCTGGCCGCAAAAGGAGACCTGAACTCGGTTTCCGCCAAGCATCTTTTCTCGATTGACGAGGTGCTGCGCTCCGAGGAGTCCTCTTCGGAGATAAACCTTCCCGGTCGAGTCGTTTTTCATGTGGGACACGGGGTTTTCTTTTTTGTGCGCGAGGAGAAGCTTCGCGAGTTCCCGCGAACCGAGATAAAAACCCACGGGACTCACACAATCTCCCGGGATCTTGAGGTCACTGTTGAGCTTACGGATGACGCCTCCCTCTGGGGCGCGGCCGACGTCGGATACTTCACGCCCGAGAAAGTCGGTTTTCCTGTAACGCTCAGAAGCTTTTCCGAAGGAGACAGGTTCGTTCCGCTCGGAATGAAGGGGGCCAAGAAGCTCAAGGATTTTTTCATTGACGAGAAAATCCCGAGATTTCTTAGGAAAAAAGTGCCGGTTTTCGAAACCCGAGACGGAATAATCTGGGTGGGAGGGTTAAGAACAGACAACAGGTTCAAGGCGGATAAGAGGAAAGGACCGTGGCTCAGGATAAGGATTTGCGGCTCTTCGCAGAAGCTGCTTGACCTTGCGATAAAAAGTTCCTGGGAGTCCTAGCATAGCAATAGAAATGTATTAAATTCCATACATTTCTATTGACAAAAAAACAAACATCTTTATATTTGTATATTGTTGCCGTCTAAGAAACTGGCATTGCTTACATTTTTTGTTGTAATCATTGATTTTATCGTGGGGTGACTAAAGAATGCTTGGAAATTTCATACGTGAACAACGGAAAAAGCGCCGTATTGGGCAGGGAGAGCTTGCTTCAGAACTCGGTGTATCTCGTGCCACTTACGTGCAGATTGAGCTTGGAAAGCGTGAGCTTAAGGTAAGTGAAGCCAGAAAACTCGCTGAAGTTTTTGACATGTCTCTTGAGGATTTTCTTAATGAGGAAGAACAGCCGTCTCCAGATATTGAGATTAAAAAATCAGGGAAGAAAAAACCAGCTAAAAAACACAATATCCGTATCAGCGTTCCTCAGGAAAAAGCAGAGAAGTTCAAACAGGTTCTTTTGTATGTTCTGGCTCAAATAGGTGCCCAACCAAATATAGGCCAGACAGTGCTCTATAAGATTCTCTATTTTATTGACTTTGATTACTATGAAAAATACGAGGAGCAACTAATCGGTGCGAAGTATATTAAAAATACTTATGGACCTAGCCCTGTAATGTTCGCCAAAATCATTGAAGAACTTGAGGAAGAAAACAAAATCAAAGAAGTAAAAGCCAAGTTCCACAACTATGACCAAGTGAAATACTTAGTCAATTCAAGGGAACTGGATCTATCGTCTCTTTCATCCAAAGAACTTGAACATATCAACTGGGAAATACGGAGGTTAGGCCATATGACTGCTACGCAAATCAGCGAATTGTCGCATCTTGATACTCCTTGGATTGCGGCCGAAGACAAGGAGCACCTTGAGTATGAACATGTGTTCTACCGTCCTGGACTGACTTCCGTCAGAGAATATGAAGAACTTTAATTCCCTGCCTGAATTCAAGGGGGAATTAAAAAAACTCTCTAAAAAATACGGCACTCTTGACAGCGATTTAGAGACATTCAAACAGGTTCTTTCAAGTTCTCCTGGTGGTTTCGGAAAGAATTTTGCAGTTATCCATTCAACTGAAGTTGTCAAAATAATAAAAGCGCGTATGGCGTGTCGCTCTCTTCGCAACAGATCTCTTCGAATTATTTACGCATATGTTGAACACGAAGAGAAGATTGAATTCATTGAAATCTATTACAAGGGAAATAAAAAAAACGAAGACTTTAGCAGGATTAAGGGCTACTTAAAATCAGTTGCCGGGCCTGATTAAAGCAATCTACTTTGGAACTCATGAAATTGTCAGATTATGGATGCTGTTACAAATTGTCTGGCAGAAAAAATTTTGGGACTTATATACGATGCTATACTAGTAACTTTCCCCGAGCCCGTTTTTAGCCACGTAGCACGCTCCAAGCACCCCTGAGTCGTCTCCCAGAGCGGCTCTCTTTATCTGAAGTCCCCTCTCCATTCTCCCAAGACACCTTGTTTCGGCTTCCTCAAGCGTTTTCCCGATAAAAAGTTCCCATGCGCCTGAGAGCCCCCCGCCCACGACCACCGTTTTTACATCGAGAATGTTTACGAGAATTGATATTCCCACCCCCAAATTCGCCCCGAAGTCGTTCCATACCGATATGGCTGCTTGGTCTTTTTCGCGCGCGAGTTCCGCTAGGCTCTCGGGGAGGGCTGATTCTTCGGTTCCAGCAAGCCTTTCGCGGAGTTGCGGGTCCTCGCGGACGATTCTCCTTATCGCTACCTGCGAAACATAGGTTTCAATGCAGCCCCTCGCTCCGCAGGCGCAAAGGGGTCCTGACGGGTTAATCGTCATGTGCCCCAACTCTCCGGCGAAGCCGTTTTCCCCCGACCAGAGCTTGCCGTCGAGGATTATTCCGCCCCCGAATCCGGTTCCCAGGGTTATCATTACCATCGAGTTTGAGCCTCTACCCGCCCCCGCCCGGTATTCTCCGAGAGCCGCGCAGGAAGCGTCGTTTTCTATAAAAACGGGGGTTGCGGTTCCGATTTTCTCCGAAAGGACTTCTGTAAACGGGAAATTCTTGGTGTTTGCTATGTTCGGGGCCTGGACGAGAGTACCGCTTGCGCGGTCAATGGTTCCCGGTATTCCTATCCCGATTGCGGATACCCCTTCCCCGGCTAATCCTTCTATTAAGCCAGCGAGGTTCTCCATGAGCCGGGAGATACCCATGTGGGCGTCCGAGAGGGTTTTTCTCTCCCCGAGGGTTTCCCCCTCCTCGGAGATAATTTTTCCCCTGATGTTGGTCCCCCCTATGTCTATGCCAAGGAATTTCCGCTTCATTTTCCGTTATTAAGCTGTGAAAAACCGTCCAGAAAACTCTATTTTACCCTGTCTTTTCAGAAAATATTGACTGCGGTGGCGGATGAAGACACCGGATTTTTGCGCAAGCCGCATGTAACAAGGTATAAATTTATCCTGATTAGCGGGCGTTTCGCGTCGTGTATTTTTCGGGATTTATGTATTTAAGTTGACGGATTAGATTCAAGCTGTAAACCGGGTATAATGCAGTGATGATAAGAACTTACAAGTGCAGGGTGAAGCTGTCCAAGGCTGGTCATGAACGGTTGACCGAGATATTCGCGATGTCTGCGGAGCTGTACAACGCAGGCTTGGAATCCCGCATTGACTGCTACAAAAAGACAGGAGAAAGCCGCAGTCTTTATGACCAGTACAAGGAACTTGTGCAGGTAAGAGCGGAGTTGCCGGAGTTTGAATCTATATCCAATATTGTGTTTCGTGGCGTACTCTCAAGGCTTGACAAGGCGTACAAATCGTTTTTTCGGAGGGTGAAGGCAAAGGAGAAAGCCGGATTCCCCCGTTTCAAGAGCCGGAAACGCTGGCGAACCATAGAGATAAATGACAGGGCATGGAGTATGCTCAAGCGTGAGGGGAACAAACTGATTCTAAAGGTCAAAGGGTTTCCTCGGATCGAGGTAAGGCCGTCGAGGGAGCTTCCCCCGAATGCCCTGCTCAAGGCGATTCGGATTACCAGAAAGCCTCTGCGGACGGAAGTGGCGTTATCGTACGAATTGGCGACTCCCGAGGCAAAACCATTTACCAGCCCCGTTGGAATAGATATGGGCATATCGAAGCGCCTGACCTTGAGCGATGGGGGAACCGTGGAGAAGCGGGAGATAGACAGAAAGAAACTGATACGCCTTCAACGCTCCGCATCCCGCAAGGTGAAGGGAAGCAAAAACAGGCGTAAAGCGGTGCGTCTGCTCGCAAAGGAATGGCAGAGGGTATCGGACGGGGAGAGAGATTATCTTCACCGCCTGACCAGAGAGATAGTCAAGATGTACGACTTCATTGCGGTAGAGAAACTGAAGACAGAAAACATGCTTCGCGACGGGAATTTAGCAAAGAGTATTTCCGAGCAGACTTGGGGCAGTACCATTACGCTGCTTAACGAGAAGGCCGAGAGTGCTGGCGTTAAGATGGTGGCAGTGAACCCCGAGGGAACTTCGCAGGAATGTTCTGCCTGCGGAGCAACAGTAAAGAAAGACTTGAGCGTGCGTGTCCATAAATGCGACTGTGGTTATGTCGCCGACAGGGACATAAACGCTGCAATTAATATCCTTCATCGAGGTATCTCGATTGCGGGCGGGAATGTTACCCGCATGGTCGGAAGGATTAAAGAGAAGTCAGAAGTTGTTCTGACTCGGCCAAGAACAGTGTACGAAAGTGTCAACTTAAATACATAATTCCCTTTAGATGAACCAAAGAACCGCAGCTGTCCTGTCAGCCGTTTTCCTGCTCTTTTTCTACCTTTCCTGTGAAAGACCCCCGGAGATTCCGAGCCCCGAGTCCATGCGGGAGGTTCCCGCGTTCCCCGAGATGGACGACGACCTTTTCCCTGAGGGACTGAAGGAATCCATCGGCGCAAGCGTCGAGAAACTTTCGCAGAAAAAGGATTCCCAGCTTGTTTTCGGACAGAAAACCGTCTCCGCAGGGGACTACGCGCTCGCACTCGGTTATCTTCTCGCCAAGCTTGAAGCGGGCGTTACCAAGGATGATTTCATAAAGGACGTAAGGGAAAATTTCGATTTCTACGGCTTTCCGGGAAAACCCTGGGGCAAGGTTTTTATAACATCTTACTTTTCTCCGGTGCTTTCCGCTTCCCGAACCAGGACACCGCAGCATACCCAGCCGCTATACGGGGTTCCCGCCGACCTGGTGCGCCTGAGGATAGACAGGTTCGTCGAGCGATTCGAGAGATTTTCGTTTCTTGAGGACGACAAGATCGCCCGGGGAAAGCTTCAGTCCCTTTACGGCAGAGTCGCCTCCGGAGGCCCTGGCAGGACGTCGGAGCTGGTTCCCTATTATTCTCGAAGCGAGATAGACTCCGGGGGAAGGCTCAGGGGGAAAAGGCTTGAGATCGCGTGGGTAGACCCTGTTGATGCGTTTTTTCTTCAGGTTCAGGGCTCGGGTAAAATAAGGTTTGCGGACGGAGAAGAGCGGGTCGTGGGCTACGCCGCCCAGAACGGACACGATTACGTGGCGATAGGGAAATTTCTCTTCGAGTGGATTCCGAAGGAAAAAATGAGCCTTTGGGCCATAGAAAGCCACCTGAGATCCCTCTCCTACGCGGAGAGGATGAAGATTCTTTACAAAAACCCTAGTTACATTTTCTTCCGCGGACTTGCGGGCAAGCCGGAAACTTCTTTCGGAACGGAAGTCGTCGACGGCAGGACTGTAGCGACCGACAAGGCTTTTTTCCCCAGGGGGGCGCTGGCGTTCATGGAGTTTGAGAGACCGGTTTTCGAAACTCCCTCTTCAGTTGAGCCGTCGCAGTGGGAACCGGTTTCCCGCTTTGTCGTTAACCACGACAGCGGCGGAGCCATAAAAGGGGCCCGGCGCGTCGACCTTTTCTGGGGGGAGGGAAAAGACGCCTCCCGGCACGCGGGTGTGATGAAAAACTGGGGAAAGTTCTTCTATCTGGTGCCGAAGGGGGAATTCCTGACGGTGCTTAGGGCAAAAAACGGCGGCCAGGGCCAAGGAGGATGAGATGACCGACGAAAAAACACTTGCATGCTCCCAGATGTCTTCCCAGAGCGGAGAACATCTCTACGGAACCGCTCTTGAGGTGAAAAACTGGTTTTTGCTTGAGTACTCCGGAGTATGGAAAAGGGATGCTTTTCCGGAAAGTGCGCTGCCGGAGGAGGTAAAGGAGCATCTTGGAGGCTTTCTCTCGTCTTTTGAGGAATCCAGGATTCAGCTGATAGGGGGGCCGGGCCCAAGCAAGGGAAACCCCGCTTTTTACTACGCGCACTCCTCTGAGTTTTCCCCGAAACTCTACAGGTTCGAGATAGAAACATACGAAGACCTCCTCTCGATAGACCTCCCCGAGCTTGTCCGCACCGGGGAGATAGAGAAATTCTCCTGCGAAGAAACGCTCGTTCTGGTCTGCACCCATGGAGCCCGCGACGGATGCTGCGCGGTCACAGGGGCTGAAGTTTACAGGGAGCTTCTAAAAAAAGAGGGGATTTCCGCGTGGAGAACCACCCACGTCGGGGGCCACCGCTTCGCCGCCAACATGATCATGCTTCCCGAGGGGATATATTACGGGAGGGTAAACGGCGGAAATCTCGATGATGTCGTTTCCTCTCACCTTCGCGGCGAGATATTTCTTGACTGCTACAGGGGGAGGTCGTGTTATTCCCAGACTTCGCAGGTTTCCGACTATTTTCTGAGAAGGGAGATAGAAAAACTCGGCATTTACGATATAAGATGGGAATTCGAAAAAGACAACGAGGATTATACCGCGGTCGAGTTCGGGGTCGAAGGAGAAACCACGGTTTACGCCATAGGCACGGTGGTTATGAACCATAGCGTAAAGCTCCGGACGAGCTGCGATTCACAGGAAGTAAAGGGCATGCCTCAGTTCTTTTTCTACAGCATCGTACCCTACGAGCCTCAGAAGAAGGAAGAAGAGGATTCCTGATCGCCCGCCTAGGGCGAAGCGCGCCGCCGTCCCAGAGATTCTGTGAAATCAAGAATTTCCTGCGAAAGACGCATAGAGCTTTCCTCGTCGGGGATTAGAGTGTCCGTGACGAAAACACTTACTCCCAGGGCTTCTATGGCTGCCGCCTCTCCCGCATCCGAGCGGTCAATAACGAGCACGTCCAGAAAATCGGCGTAAAGCCTGGCCACCTGGGTAGAAGAAGCCTCCATTCCAAGTCCCCTCATGAGCTTGTCTGCCGGACCCTTAAGGGGTTTTCCGCGCATAAGGGGACTTACGGCAACCTTGAGTCCCGGCGCGCCGACCAGCCTTTCTCTCACTTCCTTTATCTCGAGTATGGGACCTATGCTGATTATCGGGTTGCTCGGGCATATGATTACAAGGTCGGCGCCATCTATCGAGTCAAGAACCAGCGGGGCCGGAGACGCCTCGCGCGCCCCTTTTATCTTGACTCCGCGCACCTCGGGACGCATCGCGTGCTTTATGTAGTATTCCTGGAAGTGCATCTCGCCCGCGTCCGTCTCTATCCATGTCTCGACCCTGTCGTCGCTCATGGGCAGTATGCGCAGTTCCCCGAGGCCGAAGCGTTGCGCTATCTTCGAAGTGGATTCGCTGAGGGTCCCGCCCCCGTCGGTAACGGCTTTTCTGAACAGGTGAGTGGCGAGATCCCTGTCCCCGAGCCCGAACCACGTCGGAAAACCGAACCTCGCGGCGGCTCCCAGGAACTCGAACGTGTCGCCTCGGAGCCCCCACCCTTTTTTTTCGTCTATGCTTCCCGAAAGCCTGTAGATTATGGTGTCTATGTCCGGAGAAACCCTCATTCCGTAAAGATCCATGTCGTCCGCAGTGTTCACTATTACGGTGAGTTCCGACGGGGGAATTATCCCCGTGAGTCCTTTAAGGAATTTCGCGGCTCCGCTTCCGCCGCCAAGTGCCGTTATCATCTGAGTTTCTCCGTGCCCCGGATATTTCACCTGTAAGCTATTTAAGCCCCTTATCCGTGTCAAGCCGGGAACTGCGCGGCCCCCTGCGGCGGCTTGAAAGTTAGTACCGGCTCATATAGAGTTTAGTTCGTCTTTTCAAGGAAAACCCCGTTGGCATTCGATATCATAAAAGACAAGCGGAGCCTTCTCACTAAGGCCCTACTTCTGCTGCTCGCCCTTACTTTCGTTATCGGTTTCGGATACGTTGGGGGAATAAGCATAGGAGGGAGAGGTCCCAGCGGCGGAGTTGCGGTTGAGGTCAACGGGGACAAGGTTTCCCTCGCGGAGTTCTATAACCTCAGGGATTCGATGCTTGACCGCCTGCGCCGCAGCGACCAGCAGATCTCGGACGAGCTTTACGAATACGTGAATTTTTCCGTGATCGACTCGCTGGTTAACAAGAAGCTGCTCGCCCAGAAGGCCGAAGAACTGGGAATCAGGGTAAGCCAGGAGGAGCTTTCAGACGCAATAAGAAACGACCCGGGTTTCCAGGTGGACGACGCTTTCGTGGGGTTTGAGCGCTACCGGGACTTTATTTCAAGGGGACTTAACCGCACCGTGAAGGATTTCGAGGACTCCTACAGGGAGGATCTTCTTGTGGCCAAGCTCGTTTCGGTCCTTGACAGTTCCGTAACGGCGAGCGAAGAGGAACTTTTAAGCATCTACAGGGCGCGCGAGGAGAAAATCGATCTTCACTACGTCTCGTTTGCGGCACGGGATTACCTTGAAGGCCAAAAACCGGGCGAAGAGGAAATCGCACGGTATTACAGAAAAAACACCGATCTTTTCTGGGAACCTGAGAAACGCGTGGCGCGCTACGTGAAACTCGCTCCCGGGGATTTCACCGAGGATGCCGAGGTTTCCGACGAGGAAATCGAGGCCTACTACACGACTTACCCGGAGGAATTTCTTTCCGAAGGGACCCCGAAACCGTTTGACGACGTAAAGGGGGATATAAAAAAGCAGCTCGTGGATGGCAAGTCCAAGCTTCTCTACGACCAGTTCCTTGAGGAGTTCCTCCAGAAACGCTCCTTCTCGGACCTTCTTTCCGAAAAAAGCTCGCTTGAGGTGAAAGAAACCGCGGAGTTTGCCCTCGGAGGCGTGAGCGGAGACGTTCCCGGCGCCGTAAGAAGAGAGGCTTTTTCGGTGAAGAAAAAGAGGCTTTCAAGCGTGGTGCTTCGGGATTTCACCTGGTTTTTCGAGGTAACCAGGGTCAAGTCCTCAAAGCGGTCGGGAATTGAGCCCGCGCGCGGGGAGATTATAGAGGCGCTGAAAAGGGAAAAGGCCGTTGATCGGGCCAGAGAATCCGCCGGGGGCAGTCTCGCGAAAATAACCGCCTCTGGCAAAGGTTTCTCCGGGGCAGCCAAGTCCCTGGGTCTTTCGGTGGAGCGCACCGGTTTTTTCTCACGGTCCGAGGATCCCCTGGAAGTCGAATCCGGGGATTTCATCTCAGATGTCTTCGGCCTTAGAAGCAACCGTTCTACCCCCAATCGTGTCTACAAGTCGGGGGAGACTTTCTACATAGTGTCGCTTGCGAAGACAAAGCCCGCCGACAGCGGGTACTTCGGGAACGAGAGGGATTCTCTTAGGCGCCAGGAGGTTTCGTTGCGAAAAATGCTTGTGATCGAACGCCTGCTTGAGAGCCTCAGAGAAAGCTCCAAGATCTCGCCCAACAAGAACCTTCTTTCCCAGGGAGGATAACTTTCCGCCCGGAAAGTTGAAAAACCACTTCATCTTGTGGTATAATTTAAATTGACCGGAAGGCCTTGATCGATAAGGGATCTTTTTCACGTACCGCCGAAGAGTTATCCCGGCGGCTTTCTTCAGGATTCTGGCCCCTTCAGGACTTCTATATATAGATGCGGGAGTTTTAACTTTCCCGGCCACGGCGAGGGTTTTGCGTGAAACGGGCGGCGGCGCGCGTGGACGCAACGATGCCGGGCCGCGGTTCTCCCATGAGAATTAAAGCACTTGAAATAGCAGGTTTTAAATCTTTTTACCTGAAGACGAGAATAGACTTCTCCGAGGGCATAACCGCGATAGTCGGTCCCAACGGCTGCGGAAAATCCAATATTCTCGACGCCATCAGGTGGGTAATCGGCGAACACAACCCGAGACAGCTGCGCGCGGGGGGGATGGAAGACGTTATCTCCAACGGGAGCGCCGAGCTCAAGCCCCTGGGCATGGCCGACGTGTCCATGGTCCTCGAGGAGGTCGAGGGCTTCGGTTTCGAGGAAGTCAGGATCCGGAGGAAACTTTACCGCTCGGGAGAGAGCGAATACAGCATAAACGGGGTCAAGTGCCGCCTCAAGGACATAACCGAGATGCTTCTTGACACCGGAGTGGGCGCGAGGGCCTATTCGATCGTCGAGCAGGGCCAGGTCGAGTCCTTCATAATGTCGAAGCCCGAGGAGAAAAGAAAATTCATAGAGGAAGTCGCGGGGATCGAGAAGTACAAGCTCAGAAGAAAGGAAACCCGAAGCAGGATAGAGTCGACGAGGGAGAACCTCTCCCGCGTTCTTGACATGAAGCGCGAGGTCTCGGACCGCATTGAGGCCGTGGCGCTTCAGGCAAAGCGCGCTAGGCAGTACGAGGAGCTTACCGGGCGGGCCCGCTCGCTTGAATTTGATGTTCTCTCGGCCAAGCTCTCAGGCTCGCAGCAGCGCAAAGAAGCGCTTGTTGAAAAAAAGCTCGGGGCGGAGCAGTTCGTCCGCTCAGCCGACGCCGAGCTGGAGCAAAAGCGCGGACTGCTTCAAGAGGCGAGGGAGAAAAACTCCGTTTCAGGCCAGGATCTGGGTTCCCTTGAGAAGGAGATCTACGAGCTTCGGGCGCAGAAAAGGGAAAACGAGTACCGCAGGTCGTCGATCGAACGGGAGACCGCCGGTATTTCAAGCTACGTAAGGAACATTGAAGCCGAGATAGAGAGCCTCGGGCGCGAAGTCTCGGAGATGGAGGAGAAAAGCAGCCGCGCGGGGCGCCAGTCAGAGGAACTTAAAAACACGCGTCTTTCGGCTTCCGAGGAGATTTCGCACGAGGAACAGAACCTTGTGACCTTAAAAAGCGAATGGGAGCGGAGCAAAAAGGAACTCGAGGAAACTGCGGAGCTGGTCTCTGAAGTGATGACCAGAAGAAGCTCGCTTGGAAGCACCATAGGCGCTTTCTCAAAGGAGCTTGAGGAGCTTGCGGAGAAAAAAGAGGTACTTGAGGGGGAGGCTTCCGCCTTGGGACTTGAAAAACTCGAGTGCGAGAGAAGGCTTGCCTCGCTTCGCAGCCGGGAAGGGGAAATAAAAGACGAATTCACCTCGGCCACCAGAGAAAAAGAAGAGATCGATTCGCGTCTTTACGACCTTAGGGTCGAGCACGAGAAGAAACTCGGCGAACTGAGAGGTCTTGAAGGCAGAAAAAAAGACTGCGTCTCCAGAGTGGAGGCCCTTAACAAAATACAGAGCAACTACGAATGGCTTCCCGACGCCACGCGCAAGTTCGTGCTCGAGCGCAAGCAAAGGGGCGTGCTGGGGGTCGTTTCCGATTTCGTTTCCGTTCCGAGAAACTACGAAAGAGCGGTCGAGGCAGCCTTCGGGGAAAAACTCAACTGGATAGTTGTCGAAGGGAGTACGGAGGCGGTCGCCGCGGTTGAGCTTCTAAGGGAGTTTGACGCGGGAAGGGGAACCTTCATACCGGCAACCGACCAGTTCGCGGCAAACGGTTCAGAGAACGGAAACGGCAGGGCCAACGGACACGGCAAGCCGGATGCCACCTCCCTTAACAGCCTCCTTGACGTGAAAGTGATAGAGAAGAGCCTTGTTGACTCGATGCTGCAGGAAGTTTACGTCGCTTCCGATCTGAGGGAAGCCATCAGGCTTAAGAGCCGGACGGGAAACGGTGCGTGCTTTGCCACTCTGGAGGGAGACTACGTCGATTCCCAAGGGGCTGTGACGGGCGGAAAATCCCTGGCAGGTGTGTTTGAGAGAAAAAGGGAAATCGAGGAGCTTGAGGGGCAGACACAGACCCTTTTGGCCAACATAGAGAAACTCGAGTCCGCCTGCAGGGCGCTTAAAGAGGAGATGGATGCGCTTGCGGGCCGCCGGACGCAGGTCGAGGAACTTCTTCGGCGCTGCGAGATAAACTCGGTTGAGAACGCAAAAGACCGCTCGAACGCGGAGACCAGGATTGAAGAGCTGGGAACGAGAATCGCGAGCCTCGAGGTGCAGCGCGACGAACTTGAGGGCAAGCTCGGGAGCAAGAACCGCACCGTCGAGGAAATGGAACTGCTCATAGGGCAGCTTGACGGCCAGAGAGGCGAGCTTGAGTCAAGATACGGGGAAATCGAAAAGCGGGCTCTTGGGTTTGCGGAGGAGGAAAAAGCGCTTCAGGAGAGGATAACGAAACTCAGGATAGAGAACGCCGGGGTTCTTGAAAGGGAAAAGGCTCTTGAGCACGAGATATCGGAAGCCGAGAGAATAAAGGCGGTTATAAACGAGAAGCTTTCGCTCAGAAGAAAGGATGGAGAGCTTAAAAAACAGGAGGCCGAAGCGCTTGCCCTGTCGGGACGCCAGGCGGAAGAGGAGTTTGAGAAGATCTGCCGCGACCTCGACTTAAGAGAGGAGTCCTTCGGGGAACTCAGGGAAAGGGTGTCGCGCTACGCGGAGGAACTCCGCGGAAGCGAAGAGGAATTCGAAGCCGCCTCACAAGAACTTTCCTCGCGAAGAGAGCAGCTTGCCTCGGCCCAGGCGCGGCTTGAACGCGCGGAGGACGAGTTTGAGTATCTGAGCGAACGGTACGCAGAGACGTTCGGCGATGATCCCCCCGATACCTCGCAAAGCCAAAATCTCTCCCATGTTTCGATACCCGATGCGGAAAGGGAGCTTAAGACGCTTCGGCGGCGCGTAGAGAATTTCGGTCCCGTGAACCTGCTTGCGCCCGAGGAATACGAGCAGCTTGAGGAGAGAAACGTGTTTCTCCAGCGCCAGACCGATGACCTCGCCCGGGCGCTTGATTACTTGGAAGGCGCCATAAGGAAACTCGACAGGGAGTCGGTTTCAAGGTTCCGGGAGGCGTTTGAAACCGTAAACGGGAAATTCAGCGAAACCTTCTGCAAGCTTTTCGAAAACGGAGAGGCTCGCCTTGAGCTTATAGACCCCAGGAACCTGCTTGAAACCGGAGTGGAGGTCATGATAAGGCCCGGAGGAAAGCGGTTCCAGCCGATAAACTTGCTCTCGGGAGGGGAAAAGGCGCTTTCGGCCATAGCGGTCATAATCTCCGCGTGCCTGGTAAAGCCCGTTCCCTTTGTGTTCCTGGATGAAATAGACGCCGCGCTTGACGAAGTGAACACGGTGAGGTTCAACAAGATCCTGAGCGAGATATCGGCCCATTCCCAGGTGGCCGTCATCACGCATAACAGAAAAACCATGCACGAGGCTGACGCGCTTATAGGAATAACCACAGACGGTACCGCCGCTTCTAGGGTCGTAAGCGTGAAGCTTGACGCCTGAAGCCAGAAATTCCTTGTCTATTTCCCACGGATTATTAGACTGTTTTAGGAGAGCTGTTCCCGAGCATTGCGGGAACCGTTAGCAAAGGAGACCGCTTCGGCGCATGATTTCTTACGTCCTGAAAAAAATAGTCGGCTCGCAGAACGAAAGGGAGGTAAAGAGGCTCGGCGTTTTTGCAGAGCGGATAAATACCCTTGAAGAAACCCTGGTTAAGGTTCCCACGGCGGAGCTTCGCGCGAAAACCTCGCAGTTCCGGGAACTGATACATTCCCGCCTCGGTACAAACGGAAATCCGTCCGACGAGAAATATTTCGCTGAGATGGAGCGGGTTCTCGAGGAGATCCTGCCGGAGGCGTTCGCCGCCGTAAGGGAAGCGTCAAGAAGAACGATAGCCATGAGGCATTTTGATGTCCAGATGATAGGGGGAATGGTTCTTCACAGAGGCAGAATAGCCGAGATGAGAACCGGGGAGGGAAAGACACTGGTCGCCGTCTTGCCCCTTTACTTAAACGCCCTCACCGGGCTCGGTTCCCACCTTATCACGGTAAACGATTACCTGGCTGCAAGGGATGCCACCTGGATGTCGCCGATTTTTATGGTCCTAGACATGAAGGTGGGAGTTATAAATCACGACGCCTCCTACGTACTTGCCTGGGAGGACCCCAAGCGGGCCGAAGAGTCGGTAGAGAAAAACCTGACCGCGTGGCCAAACGAGTATCTGGCGAGCGATGTTCTTCCCGAAAAAAACCTCGACATCATAAATTCCTTCAAGACCTGCCTCGAGCCTTCATCCAGGCAGGATTCCTACCAGGCGGATATTACCTACGGTACCAACAACGAGTTCGGTTTCGACTACTTGCGCGACAACATGAAGTTCTCTCTTGAGAGCTACGTTCAGCGCGGCCACAATTTCGCCATAGTGGACGAGGTCGACAGCATTCTCATAGACGAGGCTAGAACCCCGCTTATAATCTCAGGGCCTTCGGAGGACTCGACCGATCTTTACTACAAGGTGGACAAGGTGGTGAAGACGCTCTCCGGGAAGACCGATTTCACGGTGGACGAGAAAACAAGGCAGGTGGATCTTACCGAGGAGGGGGTTTCCAAGGTGGAGAGGGACCTCGACGTTGCGAACCTCTACGATCCCGTCAGCCTCAAGATTCTCCACCACGTTAACCAGTCGCTTCGTGCCAATGCCCTTTTCAACCTCGACGTCGACTACATGATGCAGGACGGGAAGGTGGTTATAGTCGACGAGTTCACGGGAAGGCTCATGCCGGGGCGCAGGTGGAGCGACGGGCTTCACCAGGCGGTTGAGGCCAAGGAAGGGGTGGAAATCGAAAGCGAGAACCAGACGATGGCCACCATAACCATCCAGAACTATTTCAGGATGTACAGAAAGCTTGCCGGTATGACGGGTACCGCCGACACAGAAGCGTTTGAGTTTAAGCACATATATGATCTTGACGTCACCGTGATACCGACCCACAAGCCGCTTGTAAGGAAAGATTACGAAGATGTTGTCTACAGGACCGAGCGCGAGAAATTCAACGCCGCGTGTGCGGAGATAAAGGAAATGAATTCCGCCGGCCGGCCGGTGCTTGTCGGCACCTCGTCGATCGAGCAGTCGGAAAAACTGGGCGAGTACCTTGAGAAGATAGGTCTTGGACACAACGTGCTTAACGCCAAACAGCACGGAAAGGAGGCCGAGATCGTCGCCCAGGCGGGCAGAATAGGGTCCATAACCATAGCGACCAACATGGCGGGTAGGGGAACGGACATACTGCTCGGCGGGAATCCCGAATTCCTTGCAAGGGATATTCTCAGGAAAGAGCTCAGGGTCCAGCCCGAGGAAGCAGATCCCAAGCAGTACGAGGAAGCGCTTTTCGAGGCGAAATCGATCTGCGATTCGGAAAAGGAGAAAGTTAAGGAACTCGGCGGACTTCATATCCTTTCGGTCGAAAGACACGAGGCTAGGAGGATAGATAACCAGTTTAGGGGAAGAGCGGGAAGGCAGGGAGATGACGGATCTTCTAGGTTCTATGTTTCCCTTGAAGACGACCTGATGCGTATTTTCGCCTCGGAGAGGATAACGGGAGTCATGGACAAGCTCGGATGGGAGGAAGGGGAGCCGATTGAGCACTCGATGATAAGCAAGTCGATTGAGAACGCCCAGAAAAAGGTCGAGGGAAGGAATTTCGACATCCGCAAGCATCTTTTGAGGTACGATGATGTTCTCAACACGCAAAGGGACGTTGTCTACAGCCAGCGCCGCGAGATACTTGAAGGCGGTGAGAGCCTCAGAGAGATAGTTTTTTCGTCTTCAGAAGACATCGTTCGGGAAGTTGTGAGCGACTACTTGGCAGGGCGGGACGACCGCCCGGAATCTGATTTCTCCGAGCTCTGCGAAGTTATCGGGAGAATTTTCGGAACGGAAATCGAGATAGAAGCCTCCGGCAAGGCGGACGGGGAAGTCATAACGGAAGAAGTCACCGGAAAACTGATTGCCGCATACCGGGAAAAAGCGGAGAAAATAGGCCCTGAGCACCTCTCGCAGGTCGAACGCTACGTCATGCTTCAGCACATCGACTACCTCTGGAAGGATCATCTTCTTAACATGGATCACCTTAGGGAAGGGGTGGGACTCAGGGGATACGCACAGAAAGACCCCCTTCGGGAATACACCAAAGAGGGCTTTGACATGTTCACTCTCATGATGGACAAGTTCAGGATGGATGTCTGCTCGAATCTTTTCAGGATACAGCCCGCGAGTGAAGAACAGATCGAGGAACTTGAGAGAAAAAGAGAGCTTGAGGAAAAAAAGATGGTGCTCGGGCGGGGAGAAGGGTCGGAAGAAAAGGCCAAGACGCCGGTCAGGAGAACGCAGAAGAAAGTCGGTCGGAACAGCCCGTGCCCTTGCGGCAGCGGCAAGAAATACAAAAAGTGCTGCGGTCGGTAATAATATTGGATAGGGTGTCTTAATGGCTGGGAAAATCTATGTTCGCAGGGGAAGAGTTCCTTTTTTCTCTCTTCCTTTCATCGCACTTTTCGTGGTCGTGGCCGTCTGCCTTTTCGCATTTTTCGGCTTTCTGGCTCTGGTTGCATTAGGAGTGCTCGGAGCAGGGGCCTCGGTTTTGAGGAAGCTGTTTCCGGGCAAGGATAGAAAACCCGGTCCCCGCGCGGGCGAACCCGGAGGGGATACTATTACCCTCGGAGAGGACGATTACGAAGTAAGAGATGTAGACTAGCTTCCCCGGACGGCGCGTGGAACTCGCGTCAGAGTGCCTTTTCTATTTCCTCCGCCAGACTCAGGTCTTTTTCCGTGATTCCACCCTCGCTGTGGGTTGAAAGGGTGATGGAAACCTTGTTCCACCGTATGAGAATGTCGGGGTGGTGGTCTGCCCTTTCGGAAAGAAGGGCGACCTTGTTCACAAAACCCATGGAATCGACAAAATTTCTGAGAACGAAGGTTTTTTCTATCTCTTCTCCCTTCCTCTGCCACCCCTGAAGGCCGTCGAGTGCGGAAGAAATTTCTTTTTCGGTTAGAAGTGCCATATATTTTTTCATTATATATTAACCGTGATGAGTATTCCATTGAATGACTCTGAAGCTTCGCCAAGTGTTGTTTTCATAGGTATCGGCGGCAACATCGGCCCCGTCCGCGAGAATTTCGCCAAGGCCCTTAAAAGCATCGAAAAGCGCGCGCGCGTGGCGGCCGTATCCTCCCTTTACGAATCGGATCCCGTGGGACCGCAGGACCAGCCGAAGTTCACAAACGCTGTCGTTAAGGCGGAAACGGAACTCTCCCCTTTTGAGCTCCTTGATTACCTCAAGACAATCGAAAAGGAGATCGGGAGAAAAAAAACGAAGAGGTGGGGACCCAGGGTGATAGATCTTGACATAATCTTCTACGGAGACCTCGTAATAAGCACGGATTCCTTGGTAATTCCTCACCCGAGGGCGCACGAAAGAAGATTTGTCCTGGAGCCCCTGCTCGAGATAGAACCGGACGCCTGGCATCCCGCAAAGAACATGGCGGTAAGGGATATATGTTCCGGGCTAGGGGATTCGCAAGGGATTTCGAAAACTGACGGCCCAGGGGTGCTTCGCTGACCCGGTTTGGGGCTACTTGTTCTGCGCAAATATCTCCGCCGCCTCAAGCGTGTTCCAAAGAAGCATGGTTACGGTCATCGGACCCACCCCGCCGGGAACGGGGGTTATGTAGGAGGCCTTTTCCTTTACGTCCTCAAAGTCAACGTCGCCAACGATCTTTCCTCTCTCGTTCCTGTTGATTCCGACATCGACTACTACAGCTCCGTCTTTTATCATCTCTTTCTTTATGAACTGCGGGTCGCCTATCGCGACTATCAGTATGTCAGCCATGGTGGTTATGGACGGCAGGTTTTGAGTTTCGATATGGGCTATGGTGACGGTGGCGTCCCTGTTGAGCATCAAGGCCGCCGCGGGTTTTCCAACTATGTTGCTTTTTCCCACGACCACTACGTGCTTGCCTAATACCTTTATGTCGTAGTAATCGAGAAGTTTTTCTATTCCGTACGGAGTACAGGAGATGGCGCTAGGGTTTTCTTGGAACAGCTTTCCGGTGTTCTCGGGGTGAAATCCGTCGGCATCTTTGTCCGGGGATATCTTTCTTATCACTCTTGCTGGATTCATATGGGAAGGAAGGGGAAGCTGTACCAGTATGCCGTGAATCTTTTCATCCAGGTTGAGGCGCTCGATCAGAGAAAGAAGCTCCTCTTCTGAGGTTTCCTCAGGAAGATTGTGTTCTTCTGAAAGCATTCCGCATCTTCCGCATGCCCTTCTCTTGTTCCTCACGTATATTTCGGACGCGGGATCGGTGCCGACCAGGATGGAAGCAAGACCGGGCACTACGCCCGTGCGGTCTTTAAGTTCCTTGGTCTTTCGGATGATCCATTCTTTAATGTCTTGAGAGACCTTTTTGCCATCCATGATTTTAGACATGTTCAGTTCCCTTTTTTTCGAAAGATGGCCGGTTGGAAAATTATTAGTATAATCGACTCCGGCGGGTTAATCCACATTGGACCAGATTTATCTGGATAGTTTCGACAAGGTTGGTCAACTATGCACTTAGGCAGCAATAGAAATTTTGGAGTTTCAGACCTTTTAGGCGACCGGCCCGATCAGAGCCGAACCTTGGGAAGCGTTATCAATAACCCAGAACGCTGTAGTCGCCGTTCACGATCAGACGAATGGAGACGTAGAGTCCCAGTAGCGCGAAAAGCACCCATGGAGAATTCATCCCCCAGATGTAGATGTACATATCCCCTCGGCTGATCTGGGTTTGCCGGTTGGCCGAGAAGAAACTGACCCAGTAGACTGAGGTTATGTATGTCAACTGCCAGAACAGCATCACTCCGACGATGCCCGCGACGGGGGCGGACAAAATATCGAAGGTGAAGGCGGCGTAGAGAATTAACGTCGGGATCGGGCTCACAAAGCCGTTGGCAATATCCACAATGTATCCGTATGTGCGCCGGTCTGCGTAGGAACCGTCGAATTGGGAATACGTCGCCCAGACATCTGCCCATACCGTCGGCGACAACACCCTCGTCAACGGAATCTTTGTAATAAGAAATTCGGTGGATGGTTTTCGGCCCGTTTCCCGCCAGCGCTTGCGCCAATATCCGGTACGCTGCTCAATATAGTCGCGTCTGAGGAACAGGCATATCTCCCAATAGCAGATCACCAGATTAATCGAAAGAAACAGAATCAACAGGGCATGAATAACGTTGAAATCCCCGCGGGTCCAGTAACGCGCGCCAATGCCCGCCAATGTCAGAATCGCAATAACCAGCACCGTGAACAGCATCGCCGAAATTGCCAGCCGGGTCTGGCGTTCCCTAGGTTCGGAATGTGCTCGGTCGGTTCGGTTTTCGGGCATGTGTTCTGATCCTTGCAAAAAGTCCGGCGTTACGGCTCGCTGCATTGCACCCTTCGGAGTGTTCCACGTCCCGGGCAAACGTGCCGTGCTCCAGACAGACACTTTCGATAGGGAAATTATATACAATAGTCAAGAAAAAACCTGACTTCCCTGCCGAAATCCTTCGTCCTATACTCTTTTGCGGTGCGAAAGCTGTAACGGTGCGCAACAGGCGAAATCGGTTAGCCTTGTGGTTCAGGTTTTTCCGAGGTGATTAAGGGGTCCGTGTCCCTTTCCTATCTCCAGAGAATTTCTTATCGCCTCCGTGACAAAGGCTTTCGAATTCTCAAGGGAAGTTGAAAGAGGCATTCCCTTTGCCAAAAAAGCGCACACGGCCGCCGAAAATGTGCAGCCCGTTCCGTGGGTGTTCTTCGTTTCGATTCTCTCGCTAACCAGTTCTTCAAATATCTCCCCGTCGAAAAAAATATCTACCGCCGGGTGTTCTTTCGCAAGATGTCCCCCTTTTACAAGAACCGCCTTCGCTCCAAACGAGAGGATCTTCTCGGCTGCGGTCTTCATATCGCTTATGCCGCTTATGCTGACAGAACTCAGTATTTCTGCCTCGGGTATGTTCGGAGTTACTATGAGTGCCCTGGGGAGAATCTCTTTTTTTAGAAGTTCCGTCGAGTTTTTTAAAAGGGCGGTTCCACCTTTTGAGCTCATCACAGGGTCGACAACGAGCTTCTCAATTGCATACAGGTCTATTTTTTCCGCCACGGCCTCAATGATTTTTTCGTTGGAAAGCATCCCGAGCTTAGCGGCGTCGCAGCCTATATCGCTCATCACGGCGTCAAACTGCAGCCCCACGAACTGCTCGGGAAGGTCGTGGATTGCGCTTACCTCCAGCGTATTCTGGGCGGTAACGGAGGTGAGCACCGAAAGTCCGTACACTCCCAGGGCAGTGAAAGTCTTAAGGTCAGCCTGGATTCCTGCCCCTCCTCCTGAATCGGACCCGGCAACGGTAAGCGCTCTTGGGATTTTTTCCGCCACGTAAGGATTCTACAAATTCACCTGTTTTTTACAAACCCGGACAAGGGCTTACGCCGCGGGTCTTTACTGGAATTGAAAACTGTTTTCAGTTGTATATAATTTCCCTTCACGTTAAGCGATCGTTTAAGGAGAGAGTGTCATGAGCGAAGATATTTTCAGACAGGATTTGTTTTCAACCGACGATGAGGGCAGAGTGAGACTGATTGCGGGTTACTGCAAGGAATCCGACAACTGGACCTTTCCAAGGTATCTTGCGGATCCAGTGAGTTTTACAGACGATGTGGAAGAGAAGTTTCTAAGCCCCACAGGCATTCTGCATTCCTTCACGGTTGTGAGAAGAAGCATGCCGGAATTTAAGGTGCCCTACGTTCTCGCTCTTGTTGATTTTCCGGAGGGGGTAAGGGTCATGGCGCAGGTTGAAACGGAAGATCCCGATTCTCTTGAGTTCGGCGAGGAGATGGCCGTGACGATCGGTGTGATAAAAACGGCGCCCGACGGAACGGATGTAAGCTCCTACAAGTTTATTCCCGTAAGAGAGTGCTCCTGATCAGTAGCATTTTCCGTGCTACAAAACTTTTTACTTTCTGCAACACTCTGCTTGTTTATTAATTTTAGCCGTACACGCAGATTCTAGGTTTTTTTGGAGGGTTAGGGGTGTGGAGGGATCCTTAAAAATTTCTTGCGTAGTGTACTGTAATACCGTACAGTAGATAAAGATGGTCATTCGTTCTGTCCGCCACAGAGGATTGCGTCGGTTGATTGAGGATGACAATTCCCGGTTCTTGGGGCGTGACTTGGTGGACCGTGTACGCAAGATACTAACGGCACTTACTTCTTGCTGAGAACATGGATAGTTTTATCACAGATGCACCACCTAGATGGCGTGTTCATAGGCTTTTAGGCGATAGGCGAGACGAATGGAGCGTTTCGGTATCCGGTAATTGGAGGATCACTTTTAAAGAAGATGAAGGCGACATTTACCGCTTGAACTTGGAGGATTATCACTAATGACTGCTAAAAGCATTGAAGTGAATATGACCCCTTCGCATCCAGGTGACTTCATCCGCACGGAGGTTGTTGAGGAGTTGAGCCTGACCGTGACTAAAGCAGCTGAGATTCTAGGGGTTCGCCGTGCAACGCTTTCCGATCTGCTGAACGGCAAAACCGCACTGTCGCCGGAAATGGCCCTTCGCATTGAAAAAGCTTTCGGGGTGGGCATGGAAATGCTGTTACGGATGCAAGCATGGTACGATGCTTCACAAATGCGAGCCCGCGCAAGCGATATCAGTGTGCAGCGCTACGAACCCTCCTAATGAGCACAGCTTTTCCACTGGGGATTCATTGGTTTTTCAGGAAAATTTGGCGATCGTTTCTTTAAGCGTTCTCTCCACGATTTCCCTTATTTCCGCAAGCCTAGATTCGGTCTGAGCTTCGAACCGGAGCACAAGGGCAGGCTGGGTGTTGGATGCGCGGAGAAGTCCCCATCCGTCCGGGTACTCAACCCTGACTCCATCTATGTCAACCACTTCGTTTTGCTCCCCGAGCTTTTTCTTTACCGCTTCCGTTACCTGAAACTTGATCTCATCGGGACAATCAATTCTTATCTCCGGGGTTGCGAAGGTCTTAGGTAACCCTGTAAGCAGTTCCGAAGCCTTCTTTCCCGTTTTTGAGAGGATTTCAAGAAACCGAAGTCCTGCGTAAAGAGCATCATCGTATCCGAAAAACCTGTTTTTAAAGAAAATGTGGCCGCTCATCTCCCCTCCGAGTTCCGCACCCTCCTTTTTCATCTTGTCCTTGATTACCGAGTGGCCGGTTTTCCACATGATGGGATTCCCGCCGGCTTCCCGTATCTTGGAGAAAAGATTTCCCGAACACTTAACGTCCCCTATTATGGTTGCTCCCGGGTTCGTTTCGAGAAGATCGAGCGAATAGACAAGGAGAAGCATATCTCCGCTCATTGAGTTTCCCTGCTCATCGACAATTCCTATCCTGTCCGCGTCCCCGTCAAATGCCAAACCCACGTCAAGGCCGGCCTCCAAGATCTTTTTCTTTATGTCAGAGAGGTTCTCCTCGACCGTGGGATCCGGGTGGTGGTTCGGAAAATCCCCATCAGGATCCATGTAAAGCTCATGAACTTCGCAGCCGAATCTCCTGAGTATCTGCGGGCAGGCCACTCCGGCGGTTCCGTTGCCGCCGTCAGCTGCGACTTTTATTCCCGGTTCTATATGAAGATTCTGCTCTAAAAACCCGAGGTAGCGCTCAACTATGTCCGACTGTCTCTTTCTCCCCGTTCCCGTTTTGAACTTGCCCTCTTCGACCGATTCTCTTATTTTCTGTATGCCTTCGCCGAAAAGGGAATTCTGACCGACGCACATTTTAAGCCCGTTGTACTCGGAGGGATTGTGACTGGCAGTTACCATCACCCCGCCGTCAACGCCCGATGTGAAGGTGGAGAAATAAACCATCGGGGTCGTTACCATCCCTATGTCGACCACACTAACGCCGGTTGAGGTTATTCCTTCGCAGAGTGCGTCCCGGAATGCCGGGGAGGATTTCCTGCAGTCGTATCCAACGGAAACCTCTGTCCCCCCGTCCTCGGCCACCATGGTTCCATAGGCTTTTCCGATTCTCTCGACGACCTCTTCTGTGATGCTCTCTCCCGCTATGCCCCTTATGTCGTATTCTCTGAATATAGCTTTGTCGGCAACCAACCTTAACGTACCCCTTTATTTTTAAGCCCTTAATTATAATATCCACGGGGATTTATAAAAGGCGTTTTTCTTGACTTTAGTTTTTCGAGTCTTATCATTTCCTTCCATGGTTTCTCCCTCCTACGAACAATTTCTCGAGAACCTCGAGCACGGGAATCTCGTACCCGTGTGGGAGGAAGTTCTGGCCGATTACGATACTCCGGTTTCGGTTTTCAGGAAGATAGACTCGCCCGATTACTCTTTTCTATTCGAAAGCGTGGAGGGCGGAGACAAATGGGCGCGCTACAGCTTTCTGGGCACGGAACCCTCGGTGGTGTTCCGCTCTAAGGGCCGAAACATCGAGATAATCCGCTCGGACGGGGAAACCGAAACGTTCACGGGCGACCCGATTCTGGCGTTGCGGGACCTGCTTTCACTATACAGGCCGGTTTCCTCGGAGGAGCTTCCGAGATTTCACGGCGGAGCGGTCGGTTACTTCGGTTACGACATGATCAGGTTTATAGAGGATATTCCCGATACTTCTCCTGATGAGCTTAAGCTCTGGGACTCCGTTTACATGGTAATGGATACCGTTTTGGCGTTCGATAACGTTACGAGCAAGATAAAGATCATCTCAAATGCCTATGTTCCCGACGTTAAAAATGCGAGGGAGGAGTACGAAAAGTCCCTTGCGAAAATAGCCGAGCTTAAAAACAGGCTTAAAAGTTCGCTTAGTGAAAAGTTTACCAACGGTATTCCTCAAGATGTTGGCGAGGGAGAATTCAAGCTCGAGCCCAATTTCGAACCCGCACACTTCAAGGATGCGGTTCTCAGGACCAAGGAATACATAAAATCAGGGGACATAATACAGGCCGTAATATCCCAGAGATGGAAGACGGACCTGAGAGTCGATCCTTTTGATCTCTACAGGGCGCTCAGGATACTAAACCCTTCTCCGTACATGTTTTTCCTGAGGATGGGTGATGAGATACTCACCGGATCTTCTCCCGAGGTAATGGTGAGGGTCGAAGGGGAAAGAATTACGAGCCGGCCGATAGCCGGAACGCGGCCGAGAGGAAGAACCGTCTCCGAGGACGAAGGACTCGTGGCCGAACTCATTGTGGACCCTAAGGAGAGGGCCGAACACATAATGCTTGTCGATCTTGCGAGAAACGATCTGGGAAGAGTTTCCAATACGGGCTCGGTCAAAGTAGACGATTTCATGATCGTAGAGAGATATTCCCACGTGATGCATATAGTTTCGAACGTGACGGCCCTGCTTGCCGAGGGGGCAGATGCCTTTGACGTCATAAAGGCGACTTTCCCCGCGGGCACTCTTTCCGGGGCGCCAAAGGTAAGAGCGATGGAAATAATTGAAGAGACCGAACCGGCGACTAGAGGGGCATACGGGGGATGCGTCTGCTACTTCAGTTTCTCGGGCAACATGGACAGTTGCATAACCATAAGAACGTTTGTGATAAAAGACGGCAAAGTCTACATACAGGCGGGAGCTGGCATAGTGGCAGATTCGAATCCCGAAACCGAGTATCAGGAAACGGTTAACAAGGTAAAGGCCTTGGTGAAATCGGTTGAGCTTGCGGAGGATGGACTCTGATGACCGAAGGGAAAAAGAAAATGATTTTAATGATCGATAATTACGATTCCTTTACCTATAACCTGGTCCACTACCTGGGGGAACTCGGTCAGCAGATCGAGGTGAGGAGAAATGACTGTCTTGATTTCGGTTTCGTGGATGATCTTGACCCTGACATAATCGTAATCTCTCCCGGACCCTGCACGCCCAAAGAGGCAGGGCTTTCGGTCGACATAATAAAGAGGTATGTAGGAAAAAAACCCATTCTCGGCGTTTGCCTGGGTCACCAGGCGGTGGGTTATGCGTACGGGGCGAACATAGTCCAGGCTGAGAGGCTTCTGCACGGAAAAACCTCCCCGATCATTCACGACGAGAAAACTATCTATAAAGATCTTCCGAATCCTTTTGAAGCTACGAGATATCATTCACTTTTGGTGGAAGAGGCATCCCTTCCGTCCGACTTCGAGATTTCCGCCTGGACCGAGGAAGGTGAAATCATGGGGATAAGGCACAGGGAGTTTCCTGTTGAAGGCGTGCAGTTTCACCCCGAGTCCATCCTTACGGAGTGCGGGAAGGATCTTCTCAGAAACTTTATCGACTACTATGGATAAAGCCGATACGGCTTCCCCGTTTCTTTTTTCCTGTTTGAGAAACCCTTTCGACTTATTAAGATATTTAGAGCATAGGACCGCATTTTAACCAGCTTTTCCCCCAAATGCGGTCCTGAACCGAAAAAGCGGTTTACGGTCTGTTTTTGCTCGCTCACATTTCAGTGTGAGCGCAAAGTCCCGAAGCAGTTAAGTCTGTCAAGCTATGTATGAGTTAGTTAAACAAAGAGAGGTTTTAAGGGAGCAGGGTTCGAATCTGTTTCGCGGGAGGTCAGATGGGCCTTCTGGTTGAAGCTTTCATTTTTCTGCTGGCGACGATTGTCGTTGTTCCTGTCTGCCGTAAGTTCGGATTGAGCAGCGTGCTTGGCTACCTGCTTGTTGGATTGCTGATTGGCCCAAGCGTGTTCGGGCTTGTGGGCAATGCAACGGAAGTTCTGCACTTTGCTGAGTTCGGAATCGTTTTGTTGATGTTTCTCATCGGTCTTGAACTTCGTCCGCATCGCCTGTGGACCATGCGGAGATTTCTCTTCGGGCTTGGTACAACCCAGATACTCATAACTTCAGTCGTCATTGCGGTGTTCTGCTTTATGTTGCTGGGGATGGGCACGCCTGCGTCAATACTGATCGGGTTTTCTCTTGCTCTTTCAAGCACGGCATTTGTCGTGCAGTGGCTCGGAGAGCACAGGGAGTTCAACAGGCCCCATGGACGTGCGGCTTTCGGTACGCTGCTTATGCAGGATGTCGCCGTTATCCCTGCAATAGCCTTGATAGGTATCTTGTCTTCTAAGCCCGGGGATTCGGTGTCGTTGAACTTGATGCTTCTTATCGCTGTTGTGGCTGGATTCGTGGTTGCTCGGTTTACGCTTCGCCCCGCCCTGCGTTTTGTTGCCTCCACGGGAATCCATGAACTTTTCACAGCCGCTGCGCTTACACTCGTGACAGGTGCCGCCTTGGCAATGCACAGCATTGGTTTTTCAATGGGGCTCGGGGCTTTCGTAGCGGGGGTTATGGTTGCCGATTCTGAGTATCGCCACCAGCTTGAAGCGGACATAATGCCCTTTAAGGGGTTGCTTTTGGGCCTTTTCTTCATTGCGGTCGGCATGTCGGCCAACTTGGGCTTGCTGATCAGCAAGCCGCTTTTGATCATCGGACTGACTGCGGTTCTCATGGTCGTAAAATCGCTCGTTATATACCCGCTTGCCAGATTGCAGGGTCTTGAGCACGATGAAGCGGTGCGGACGGGGCTTGTGCTTTCCCAGGGCGGGGAGTTTGCCTTTATTCTGTTTACCATAGGCGTTTCGGCGCAGCTTGTAGATCAATTCGTCGTCGATGTTGCCGTTTTGGTGGTAACGTTGTCAATGGCAGCAACACCTTTTCTCGTTGCGATCGGTTCCCGGTTCGGTGCCGAAAAGGACAGCGCACCTGCGCCGGCAGAGGAAACCCATGGATCGCAGAATTCCGTTATCATCGTGGGCTTTGGTCCGTTCGGCCAGACTGTAGCCCGGATACTGACCATACTTGAAATTCCGTTCACGGTGATTGAACTTGATCCCAAGAGGGTTGACTTCGTTCGTCAGTTTGCAAGTGAAACATACTATGGCAACGCATCGAGCCTGCGGGTTCTGCTGTCCGCTCATATTGACCGGGCTCCTGCGATCGTCGTGGCGATCGACGATGTCGAATCGTCTCTGAAAATAGTCGGTCAGGTATCTAATGCTTTTCCGAACCTTAAAATTATGGCGCGTGCTAGGAATCGTTTTCACGAAATAAAGCTCCGCGAGCTGGGGGTGACCTCCGTGATTCGCGAGACTCTGCTTTCAAGCCTTGCTCTTTCAACCCAGCTGCTTGAGCACCTGGGGGTTCCACCGACCGATTCAGCGGGGATAATTCAGGCGTTTCGTGAACATGATGCCCAAACTCTGGATAGCCAGATGGCGGTTTACCACGATAAAACCGGGTTTCCTGAAGAGGTGTTTGATCCTACGCAGGAACTAAAGGAGTTGTTCAAGGAAGACAAAAAAACCAGTCTACGCACCGAAAAGGAAACTTGATAAGTTTTTTTTCTGCCCCTGCTTATAGAAGCTGTCTCTCTTTTTTGAACAATAGCAGTAACATCCCTTGAAGTTCTTTATTTTCTTAAACCGAGGGCACGCACCTCCGATCTTCCTTATTTCACTAATTGGTATGGTTTCATCAATCGTTGAAAAGAGCTATGTACTGAAAAACTTGAGGTTAGCTCATAAACGGTATTTACAAAAGCCATCGTTTAAGTCTCATCCGTGACTGGAAATTCTAGTTTTTTTAATTCAACTGTTCATGATGACTGGGGTCTTTTGCACAATTTGAAAGTACTACTTTCAAATTGTGCATTATTGGGGCAAGTTTCTCGGGCAATATTTTTGTCAGTTGTCTCTTTTTTAATGTCCAAATGTATGTGCGCAGGGTCCCGTTAACAGTTTTTTTTCAGGTAAACTAAAATGTTCAGAATAGACAACGGTTAAAAACCGTCAAAACTGCCAATTTGTATTCTGAAACTAAAATACGCAAGAGGAAAAAATGAAACTGCCTTTACGTCCGAGAGACGAAAAATACATAGGAAAAGGGACTCTTCCCAACGGTCCCTTAGACGACACCGACAACTGGCTTCCCATAACCAGGTACCTTGAGGCGGGGGCAGAGTCCTATCCCGAAAAAACAATGTTCAGCCTCGGGGATTCAGACGGCAAAGTAGCGGAAAGCTACAGCTACGGGGAAACAAATGCCTGGGCAAACAGGGTTGCGAATGGCCTCGTCGGGGAGTTCGGCATAAAAAGGGGGGACAAGGTCGGCATGTACATGCTCAACTGTTCCGAATATGTCATATCAATCATCGCCGCGCACAAATCGGGCGCCGTCCAGGTCCCTATAAACAAGGATGAAAAAGGCGATAGGCTGGCTTACGTAATAAACTACTCCGAGATGCGGGTGCTCGTTGTTGATACCCAGAGCCTTCCCTACATAGGTGAAATAGCGGATAAGCTTGAGAATCTCGAAGCGATTTTTCTTGTCTCGGAGGAGGTTCCGGCGGACATAGGGGGTATAAAGGCATTTCCTTTTTCTGTCTTTGAGCAGTTCTCATCCGAAAACCCCGGGGTCGACGTGACGATTGCCGACAAGGAAAGATGCATGTTCACTTCCGGCACCACAGGGATGCCTAAGGGAGTTATACGCGATCACGGGGGAGTGATCATGACGGTCCGCTCCTTCATACAGCAGCAGGGACTCAGAAGCGAGGACGTCTTGATGACGGTTCTTTCCCTTGGACACGCAAACGCCCAGGTGATGTGCCTTTTTGTTTCAATAGCCGTTGGCGGCTCTGCAGTTTTCTTCCCGAGGTTCTCCGCTTCCAATTTCTGGAAGTGGGCTGCCGGCTGCGGGGCGACCGGGGCTAACATGCTCGGGGCGGTGCCCGAGTACATATGGTCTTCTCCGTTGTCTGAGTGGGATTCAAGGCACGGAATAAGGATGATGCTCTCGGGGCCCGCGCCTAAAAAGCTTCGCGAGTTCGAGGAAAGGTTCAACACGAAGATAGTGGAAGGCTACGGATCTACCGAAATGGGAATGCCGCTCTGGAAAGACCCCGAGGATGAAAATCCGGGTTCATGCGGACTTCCCGTCGAGGGATACCACCTCGAGATAAGAGATCCCCTGAACACAGACGAGATCATAAACAAACCTTGGGACGTGGATAAGAATCCCGCTCCTGCAGAGGAGGAAAAGGGGCTTCTTTTCATAAAGCCTCTGGTTCCGCACACGACCCTAGATGAATATTTCAAGGACGAGAGAAGAACGAAAAACGCTTTTGACGACCAAGGCTTTTTCAATTCGGATGACCTGTTTGCCGTTGGAACCGATGGGAGATACTACTTCATGGGCCGCTACAGCAGAATACGCGTGTCGGGAGAGAATGTGGATCCGGTAGCCGTGGCAGATGTCTCGGAGGAACATCCTTCAGTTCGGGAGGCTGTGGCCGTAGGCCTTAGACTGCCCGACATATCGGATGACGAGATCAAACTTAACCTGATACTTAAGGAAGGGGCGGATTTCGATCCTGTGGGGTTCTGCGAGTGGATGGCCGAGAAAGTTATGGTGGCAATGGTTCCCAGGTTTATCGAAATCTACGAGGAATTTCCGCTTACCTCGACCCAGAAGATTGCGGTTTCAGAACTTAAAAAGATATCCGATTCCACCTGGGACAGGCACAAAAGCGGGCTCAAGCTCAGGTCAAGAAAGTGAGCCCGAGATAAAGTAGAGAAACGCCGCGTAAACTACGAGAAGAAGGGCACCTTTCTTTTTTCCGATCCTGTTTTTACCAATCTGGGTTTTTCCAATTAGTAATACGAAAAGAACTGTAAGCAGCAAAAAAAATGTGAATTCAGGAGTGGTTCCGAACATCTTCGGATTTACGTTTACGGGACGGATAAGTGCAACGAGACCCAGATACCCGAGGTTAAAGAAGTTGCTTCCTATGATGTTGCCGACGACTATGTTCTGTTCCTTCCTCCATGCGGCCACGAGCGAAGCGGAGAGTTCCGGAAGGGAAGTTCCGAGGGCAATTGCCGTTACGCCTATGAACAGTTCGCTTATTCCAATTTGTGTGGCAATTTCTACTGCGCTACTGACCAGAAAGTGGGCACTGCCCGCTAGAAGCACTGAACCCAAGACCACATAAAGAAGAAGTTTCCACCCGCTGTCGTCTTGCGATGCGGAAAAAGCCTCGTTTTCTTCTGTGGATTTTTTATAGGGTAGAAACAAAAGGACGCCAAGCAAGAGAAACAGCAGCACTCCTTCGCCTCTTCCGAGGGAGAATCCGGTGCGACTGAGACCGTAAGTGGCAAAAGTGATGAGCATCAAGAATAGAAGCGGGAGTTTCAGTTCTTTCCATGCTTTCCTGTTTATCACTATGGGACTTATAAGGACTGTCAGGCCGAAAATAAGCCCGACGTTGGCGATATTGCTCCCGACCATGTTTCCGACTGCTATGTCGCTTGAACCCTCTATAACCGCTACTAGACAGACTACGAACTCAGGAACGGATGTTCCAAGTGCAACCACAATAAGTCCCGCAAAAAAGGGCCCCATGCTGGTTAGTTTTGAGATTCCTGCTGCGCCTTTAACGAGAAAAAGGCCACCTTTCCAGAGAAACGCGAAACTTAAGATAAAAATCAGCAGATTCGAAATTTCCATAAGGTCAGAAGCGGGATTCGGGCCGCATAGGGCAGGTCAAGGGGTTTTTCAGGAACCGTGAAAAAACAGGGTTTGCAATGAAGCACCGATTAACCTATAATAGTGTGGATTTTTACAGCGCCTTTTCATTTTCAAGCGCTATAAGACTGTTCAGGAGGTTACAGTAAATGCAATTATTATTCAAACCGCGCGATGGCGTATATCTAGGAAGCGGAGATCTTCCCTTCGGTAAATTTGAAGACACTTCGCAGTGGGAACCGATAACCACAAATCTTGAGAAGGGTGCCGAGATGTTTCCCGACAAGGCAATGTTCAAGGTCGGAGACAGAGACGGAAACATCGTGGAGAGCTACACTTATGCGGAAACCAACGCGTGGGCCAACAGGGTGGCAAACGGTCTTGCCCAAGGGTTCGGAATAAATAAAGGGGACAAGGTCGGCATGTACATGCTCAACTGTTCTGAGCACGTGATATCTATTATCGCCATACACAAGTGCGGCGGTGTGCAGGTTCCGGTAAACAAGGACGAGAAGGGGGAGAGGCTCGCTTACGTAATCAACTACTCGGACATGAGGGCCCTCATTATTGACGAGGGGAGCATTCCTTTCATAGAGGAAATCGGCGACACCCTTGAGCATCTTGAAGTGGTTTTCGTGACGGTTGACAGTCCACCTGAAAACATCGGAGGCATAAAGGCGCTTCCTTTTTCGGAATTTGATAATTATGACGATACTAATCCCGGGGTGGACGTTACCACTGCCGACATGGAGAGGTGTATGTTCACGTCCGGTACCACAGGGATGCCAAAAGGGGTTGCCAGAGACCACGGAGGAGTGATCATGACAGTCCGTTCCTATCTGCAGCAGCAGGGAATAAGGAGCGATGATGTGCTCATGAGCATACTTTCACTCGGTCACGCCAACGCGCAGGTAATGTGCCTTTTCAGTGCCATGGCGTCCGGTGCGACTGCCGTGTTTTTCCCCAGGTTCTCGGCTTCCAATTTCTGGAAATGGGCGGCCGGGTGCGGCGCGACATGCGTTAACATGCTGGGAGCGGTAGCCGAGTACCTCTGGGCGGCGCCCGAGAGCGAGTGGGATCAGAAGCACAGCATAAGGATAATGCTGGGCTCCCCAGCCCCGAGAAACTTGAAGGAATTCCAGGAAAGGTTCGGAGTCAGGGTGATAGACGGATACGGTTCGACCGAGATGGGCATGGTTCTCTGGAAAGACCCCGAAGATCACCGCCCGGGTTCATCCGGTTTCCCCATGGAGGGATATTACGTCGAGCTCAGAAATCCCGAAGACATCGATACGGTGGTAAGACCGTTCTGGGACTCTACCGACGATATTACTCCTCCCGACGACGCCAAGGGACTTCTTTTCGTAAAGCCGCTTGTTCCGCATACGACCCTGAATGAATATTTCAAGGATGAGAGAAGAACCAGAGAGGCCTTTGACGATGATGGCTTCTTCAATTCGGACGATCTCTTCGCTAGAGGTATCGATGGGAGATACTATTTTGTCGGAAGGTTCAGCCGCATCAGGGTTTCAGGCGAAAACGTGGACCCGGTAGCCGTCGGGGACGAGGCGATGCAATACCCCGCAATTCAGGAAGCCATTGCGGTCGGTATAAGGCTCCCGAACGTTTCGGATGACGAGATCAAACTCTGCGTTACGCTCAAGGCGGGCGAGGAATTCGATCCGATTGAGTTCTCCAAATGGATGGCCGAAAGGGTTATAGTGGCCATGGTGCCTAGGTTCATAGAGGTTTACGAGGATGGATTCCCGGTAACCGCGACCCAGAAGGTCAAGGTCGCCGAGATAAAGGAAATTACCGAGAATACCTGGGACAGAAACGAGACGGGCCTCAAGTTCAGCGCCAGGAAGTAGGTTTCCCTTTTATCCGTGACGGGGCAGTCCGATGAAAGCATTATGGCCTTGGCTATCGGGGAAGCCGAGCGGGCCGCTTCGGCAGGCGAGGTTCCCGTCGGGGCGGTCATAGTTGATGAGGGCGGAACCGTAATTTCGGCCGCCCATAACCTGAGGGAATCAATTTCGGACGCTACCGCTCACGCCGAAATTCTGGCTATACGCCGCGCGTGCGAAGTTATCGGAAACTGGAGACTTTCCGGCACTTCTATCTACGTCACTCTAGAGCCCTGTGCCATGTGCATGGGAGCCATAGTCAACGCGAGAATAGACAGAGTGGTGTTCGGCGCTCCCGATCCCAAGGGCGGGGCGCTTGTAAGCAACTTTGGAATCGGCACAGGAGGGGATCTCAATCACCAGGTGGAATTCTCGGGGGGAGTCTGCGGCGAGCGGTGTGCGCGCATTCTTGAGGATTTTTTCAGGACGCTTCGAGATTCCTGAACTCAGGCCTGAGGGCTAACGACGATTTTTTTCGAGTTACCCTTGCTTGGAACCGTCTCGTATTTTATGTCCTCTTGCTTCTTGAGTTCTATGTAGGCCATTTTCCTTTCGTAGGACGAGAGCCGCTCGATTGAGTGAGAATTTCCGCTTTCTTTTACTTTCTGTACGGTCTCCGCAACTTTTCTCGGCACGTCAGAGTCCTTTTTCTTTCCGTCGTGCCCGCCGATATTTATGGCGACCCGCTTGCTTTTTCCCTCGTTGCTGTTTCTCGAAGCTATCTTCCCTACTATGTACTCAAGGGACTTTATTACTTCCCCGTTTCTCCCTATGAGGAATTTCTTGTCTTTAACGGGCCAAACTTCAAGTATTATCCTGTTTTCAGTTTCTTCGGCCTTTACGCTCTGCGGGGCTGGAAACAGAAAACCTAGCAGGTTTTCAAGAGTTTTTTTCGCCCGAAACGCCTTTTCGCTCAGTCCGCCAGTTTTTACTTCCACTCTCACTATGGCGTTTTTGCTTCCTATGCCCAAAACCCCCTTGGAGTCTTCCCTTATAACTTCGATTTCCACTTCTTCTTTTGAGACTCCGAGTTCCTCACAGGCGTTCACTACGGCTTCGGAAATGGTTTTTCCTTCCTTTTCTATTACGGTGGCCATTGTTATCCTCCTTCTGGATCCGGGACCTGTCGATTGATGTATAGTTGCTGACCGACGGAGAGAATGTTGCTTACGGTCCAGTAAAGGATAAGACCGGAAGGCAGGCCCCAGAACATTACGGTAAAAATTATAGGCATAAACTGCATAAGTTTCATCTGCAGTTCCATCGTCTCGCTTCCCGGGGCAGTCATTGGGGTAAGTCTCTGCGAGAGAAACCACGAGACACCCATCAAAAGGGGCAGCACACGAAACGGTATCCCCAGCACGTCAAACAGGTGCTCGGGCTGGGAGAGGTCGTTTACCCAGAGAAACGAGCTGTGTCTTAGATCTATCGAATACAGAAGCGCGAAATAAAGAGCTATGAAAACGGGAAGCTGTATGAGCAGGGGGAGACACCCTCCGAGACTGCTGAGCGGGTTTATGTTATTGCTTGTGTAAAGCTTCATCATCTCTGCCTGCTGTGTCGATTTGTCGTCCTTGTATTTTTCTTTCAGCGCGTCGATTTCAGGTTTCAGACTCTTCATCTTGTTCTGCATTGCCTTCATCGATTTCATGCTTTTCACGGTAAGGGGGAAGAATATCACCCTGAGGGCGATCGTAAGCACTATTATGGAGATTCCGTAGTTGCTGAAAAAGTCGTTGACGAACTTAAGCAGCACGACGGCAATTTTGGTAAGTACTCCCGCATAGCCGTAGTCAATCGATTTCTCAAGCTTGTACCCCGCTTCCTTGAGGTCCAGTTCATTTTTCGGACCGAAATACGATTTCCACCCGACTTTGTAGTTTTTTCCTGCGGCTATTTTTTGCTCTGGATAGGAAAAACTCGCCCCGGCAAGACCTTTTTCATCAAGGGGCTGCAGGTAGACTCCCCGGTCTCCCCCTATTTCCGGCAGAAATGCACCGAGAAAGTACTTGTCACCGAACCCGAACCAGTTCGTCTCTCCATTGTACGCCTTGGTTTCCTTAAGGGGTTTCTTGGTCCGCTTGACCTCGCCGCCGACCATTGAGATAAACTCGTAGAGACTGCTTGAGCCGCTCTCGTATACCGTATTTTCCCAGCCGACGTAAACTTTCTGGTTTATCTGTCCCCGCGTTCCGTTGAGAACCTCTAGGTTTTCCCTGATAAAGTATTTCCCGGGGTAAAAGGAGATGGTTTTACGTACCGTAAGCCCGCCGGGCTTTCTCCAGACCAGATTGACATCAAGCCCCTCGGGGCCCACGACCAGATTCGTGCCTCCCTTGTAGGAAAAGGGGATGAGTTCCGGCATTTTTTCGTTTTTGACTCTGAGTATGGTGTCAAATGACTTTTTCTCTTCATCTATCACCGCCACAGGCACCGAGTCCATCTCGACCGTCTTGTTGTATCCCAGAAGCTCCCAGCCGACAATCTTTCCTCCGAGAGTGTCTATCTCGGCAACATAAAGGTCGGATCTGACTTTTATGATCTTGGAAGCGTAGGAAGATTTTATTGGTTCAAATTCCGCGGGAAGTTCCTGTGGGGAACCTGGTTCTTCGGAAAGATTCCCTGCAGCGGCGGGCGCCGATGCGGGCCGATCTATTTTTGCGGACTGCTTTTCCTCGGGGGCTTCTGCGAAAAACGCCGAGTAACCGACGATTACCAGTACCGACAATACCAGAAATAAAATGTAGTTTCTCTTGAGGTCGCTGTTCATGTGTTGTTTCTTAGGGCTTTATTGAGGATGTGGGGCGCTATCGTGATTTCTGCGAGACACCTGTGAGACTGCTCCCGTTTTCTGTGCGTAGTTCTAGCATGTAGCAGGAAACCAAAGAGTAAGAATTCATGGGAGCAATGATACACGATAAGTTTTAATAGGAATAGAGGATTTTTATTCACTCTTTTGCCTGCTTATCGCCTTTTTTCTTTACGGGATCATACCCCCCCGCGCTCAGCGGATGACATTGCAGTATTCTTCTTATGGTCATCCAAATTCCCCTGAAAGCTCCGTGTTCCCTGAGGGCCTCAATTGAATACGCAGAGCAGCTGGGGTAGAACCTGCAGGTTTGGGGGAGCAGGGGAGAAATGGTTCTCTGGTAGCCCCTTACCAGAAAAACGAGGAACCTGACTGCGGGGTTTTCTTTCATTTGATGCGGCCTGCGAGTTTTTTTATCTCCGAGTAAAGTTCAGAGAACTTCTTGCCCGATACGTCGTTCTTTATTACGAACACCACGTCGTTTGAGGAAAACGCGGGCTTGTTCCTCCTGAAAACTTCCCTCAGCATCCTTTTCATCCTGTTTCTCCTGACAGAACTTGCCGACGCTTTTTTGCCCACGGACACTCCTAGGCGGGGAAACCCAAGAGTGTTGGGCTTCGCGTAGAGTATGAAGTTTTCCGAGTGGGTTTTAGTGCCTTCTGAGAGTATGTTGCGAAAGTCGCGGGATGTTTTTATCTTGAATTTTGAGGGAAACGAGTTGTCGAACTCAAACGCTACTTTTTCCATCTCCCAACTGTGAGAACGTATCTTCCCTTGGCAGTCCTTCTCCTAAGTATGCTCCTGCCTCCCCTTGTGCTCAGCCTGGCGCGGAAGCCGTGCGTTCTGAGCCTCTTTTTTACGTGCGGTTGATAAGTCCTTTTCATAGTGGGGGGTCAGAATAACACGTAAGGATTTGAAGGTCAAGGGAAAACAGGGAACTCGGGAATCCGCGGCGTGGGCACGACACTGGAGGCTTCGCCGCAGATTGACAACAAACAAGTTCTTGTAAATAATTGATACCCATCAAATTCAAACGGTTTTTGAGATTCTTCGTCCACTATGATCCTTGAAGGCGTAAAACTCATGGTCATTGGTATGACCATAGTATATGTTTTTCTGCTTGTATTGATGATAAGCGTGATGCTGTCTGCGAAGCTTTTTAAAGACAGCGATGTGCATGCGCCCTCGGATTCCGGGGCGTCCAAAAAATCCAGAAGGGACGTCATTCCAGTCATAGCCGCGGCAGTTGCGGCCTACAAGGCGAAGCATGCCGGCGACGGCTAGATCTTGAAAATCTCAGGGTCTTGTCATGAAAAAAATATTATTTCAGGATACATCCTTTCGCGACGGGTTTCAGTCCGTTTTCGGCGCGAGGGTGCTTACAGAAGACTTCATCCCGGCTGTCGAAGCCGCCAGGGAAGCCGGGATAACCCACTTTGAGGCTGGCGGGGGAGCCAGGTTCCAGAGCCTGTTTCTTTACTGCGGGGAGTCCGCTTTTGATATGATGGACCGCTTCCGGGAGGCAGCGGGACCGGATGCTAACCTGCAGACCCTTGCAAGGGGGATCAATGTTGTTGCCCTGTCCCAGCAGCCCAAGGACATGATAGATCTCCACGCCAGGATGTTCAAAAAACATGGCATAACTCACATAAGAAACTTCGACGCCTTAAACGACGTAAGAAATCTCGAGTACTCGGGTCAGTGCATAAGAAATGCAGGCCTGCACCACCAGGCCGTGGTAACGCTCATGGAGCTTCCTCCAGGCTGCGAAGGAGCCCACGACGTGGATTTCTATATAGACAGGCTGAGGAAAATACTTGATTCGGGGCTTCCCTACGATTCCATATGCTTCAAGGACGCTTCCGGGACCTCGAATCCCAAAAAGATTTACGAGACCGTGAAGGCCGCGAGAAAGCTTGTCGGAGAGGACGTCATTCTCTGGGTGCACACCCATGAGACGGCCGCCCAGGGAGTCAACCAGTACATGGCCGGCATAAACGGCGGTTGCGACGGGATCTGCGTCGCGAGAGCCCCCGTTTCCGGGGGAACCTCCCAGCCCGACCTTATATCCATGTGGAACGCACTTAAGGGGACGGAGTACACCTTGGATGTGGACATAACCAAGGTTCTCGAGGCGAATTCCGTGTTCAGGGAATGCATGTCCGGCTATTATTTCCCGCCCGAAGCCCTTCGGGTCTCCTCGGAGGTTCTTCTCTCTCCGATGCCCGGCGGAGCGCTTACCGCAAACACCATGATGATGAGAGACACGGGCACCCTTGATCTTTATCCGCAGGTGATCGAGGCTATGAGCGAATGCGTTGCCAAGGGTGGATTCGGAACATCGGTTACCCCGGTTTCCCAGTTCTATTTCCAGCAGGCTTACGCCAACGTCACCCAGGGGACTTGGAAGAAGATCACCGACGGTTACGGGAACATGGTGCTCGGCTATTTCGGACGCACGCCCGTCGATCCCGACCCCGAAGTCGTGGCGATAGCGGAAGAGCAGATGGGCAAGCCCCGCTTTGATGGCGACCCGCTCGACATACTTGAGCCCGGCATTCCGAAGGCAACCGAGATTCTCGAAAAAGAAGGCCTTCCCGTCACCGAGGAAAACATATTCATAGTCGGGGCGCTTCAGACTCAGGGCGGAAACAAGGGCCTTGACTTTCTCAAGGGGAATTTCAGCGTCAACGTAAGAAAAGACAAGCCTGAAGAGCAGCCTCAGCAGGGACGCGGTCTCGGTACGAGCGTAGCGTCGAAGGTGTCCGGTACCGGGGAAAACTTCGTCATTACGGTTGACGGGAGAAGCTACAATGTGACCGTAAAGGAAGGAACTTCGGAGGTTGCCTCGGTAACTGAAGCTCCCGCTCCTAAGACATCCTCTGTGATGGATGAAGATTCTCCCGATGTTGTGGCCGTTACGGCGAGCGTGCCCGGCAACATATACAGGGTGCAGGTCAGCGTGGGTGACAAGATAAAGGAAAATCAGACGCTGATCATGCTTGAAGCCATGAAGATGGAAACTCCGGTTGCCTCTCCGTGCGACGGGGAAGTGGTATCCATAGAGGTCGAACAGGGACAGGTAGTAGAGACGGGTCAGCTTATCCTCACCATTCTTCCCTCTTGAGCGCATGAAAAAATTCATACTTATTTTCGCAGTCCTTGCGTTTTCCCTGGGAATGTTCACCGGGGCACCCGACTGTCTCGGGGAGACGGTAAGCGACGCGGCGGCCGTCGCGGAGCAACCCAACGAGCTTGCATCTTTTTCCCAGCTTTTGAAAAACGTTGCTACCAGTACCGGCATCTACGGATTTATTGCGGGCAACGCAATTTCTTGGGTTAACGGGTTCGGGATGTTCTTGATGATCCTGGTAGGATTCCTTCTTCTCTATCTGGGGATTGCGAAGAAATTCGAACCTCTTCTTCTGGTTACGATAGCTTTCGGGTGCATATTGGCCAACATTCCGCTTGCGGGGATAAACGACCCCGGCGGGGTACTTTACTACGTGTACGATGTTGGTATAAAGACCGGTATTTTCCCCCTTCTGATATTCATGGGGGTGGGGGCGCTTACCGATTTCGGCCCGCTTCTGGCTAACCCCAAGACGGTTCTTCTGGGGGGTGCGGCGCAGTTCGGCATCTTCTCGACATTGATCGGCGCACTCGTGCTTACCCAGTTCGTGCCCGGAATCGATTTTTCCCTAAAAGATGCGGCGTCGATAGGAATAATAGGGTCAGCGGACGGACCGACCTCTATTTACATTTCTTCGCAGCTCTCCCCGAGGCTTCTCGGTGCGGTCTCGGTCGCCGCGTATTCCTACATGGCTCTCGTGCCGATAATCCAGCCCCCGATAATGAAAGCTCTTACTTCTCCTGAAGAGAGAAAAATAAGGATGAGCCAGCTTCGTCCGGTGGCGAAAAGAGAAAGAATAATGTTTCCGCTGATCGCTCTTACTCTCTGCCTTCTTTTTCTTCCATCTGCGGCGCCTCTAATCGGTTTTTTCGCTTTCGGCAACCTGATGAGGGAGTGCGGAGTGGTCGACCGGCTCTCGGATACGACGAGAAACGCGCTTATCAACATAGTTACGATCTTTCTCGGCCTCGGAGTCGGCTCGCAGCTTCTTGCCTCCGAATTTCTTTCCCTTGAGACTCTTGGCATACTTCTTCTGGGGATCGTGGCTTTCTGCATAGGCACGGCCTGCGGGGTGCTGATGGCCAAGCTTATGAATGTTTTCTCCGAAACCAAGATCAATCCCCTGATCGGTTCGGCAGGGGTTTCGGCGGTTCCGATGGCCGCTCGCGTCTCTCAGGATATGGGGGCCAAGGAAGACCCCCAGAACGTACTTCTGATGCACGCCATGGGTCCGAACGTGGCAGGGGTCGTGGGTTCGGCTGTAGCGGCAGGAGTGCTGCTTGCGGTTTTCCAGTAAATTTCTGACTTGTTAGAGGAGATGTTTCCGCGGAGTCTGCGATGAGATTTAAAGGACGCTCGGCAATTATTACCGGTGGAGGAACGGGAATCGGGGAAGCGACGGCGCTTTTGCTGGCGCGAAACGGAGCCAGGGTTCTGATTACCGGAAGAAGGGAAGAGAAGCTAAAAGAGCTATGCAGCAGGGCAGAGGAAGAAGGACTTTCTATAGAGTACAAGGTCTGTGACGTTTCAATCGAGAGCGACTGCGCGGCCACCGTGGAGACCGCTTTTCGCGAGCACGGAAAGATCGATATTCTTTTTAACAACGCCGGTATCATTTTTTCCGGCCCCTTTCACGAAGTCGAGACCGAAAGGTTTCAGCAGATTTTCGACATAAACGTGAAGGGACCGTTCATGATGTGCAAATACGCGATTCCTCACATGATTTCTGCGGGCAGAGGCTTTATCGTCAATAACTCTTCCGTTATAGGGTTAAAGGGTTTTGCTGGACTTTCGGCCTACTCGGCATCCAAAGGGGCCCTTGTTCAGTTAACAAGAAGCATGGCCCTTGAGTACGCGGACAAGGGACTCAGGATAAACGCTGTCTGTCCCGGCGGGGTTTGGACGCCAATGTTCGACTCCTATCTTGAGAGAGCCGAAGATGCCGAAGCGGCCCAGGCTTTTATGGAGTCGCTTCACCCCATGGGACGGCTGGCCGACCCGTACGAAATAGCTGAAGCGGTTCTGTTTCTCTGCGATGATAAGGTCATGTTCAACACGGGCTCAATGCTTTCAATAGACGGTGGTATTATAGCCAAGTGATTGCTGGGAACCGGCCTCGAGAAACGCCTTTTTTGCCTTCCGCCCATGTCTTTTCAATTCAGGTTTTTGCCCTTGACGGTTCACAATAACTGATTACAATAAGAGCTAATTGAAAATCATTCTCATTTAACAATTCTCATGAAGAAAGATTTTGAATGCACTCAAGAATCGTATGCCAGAGAGATTCTGCGGGAAAAAGGGCTCAAATCCACTGTGCAGCGCCTAGCTGTCGTTCATGTTCTTCACACGAGCCGAAAATCGCTTTCGGTCGGTGAAATACACGACAAGGTGAAGGAGATGCTCGACACCACGGGGCTTGCCACCATCTACAGAACCCTTGAAATGTTCGAGGACTTGGGCATCGTAAAGCGCCTTCATTTTCCCGACGGCAGTCGCGGTTACGCGTTTTCCCAAGGCGAACACGTTCATCACATGGTGTGCGTTGACTGCAGGGGGGTTTTCGATTTCCCCGAGTGTCCGGTGGAGAGTTTTGATTACGCTTCGGTTGAAAAGCAGGGGTTCAGAGTGAAGGATCATTTTGTACAGCTTTTCGGCCAGTGCGGGAAGTGCGCAGAGGCAGCTTAACAATATGATGAACCCGCTAAGAATTCAGAGACTCACCGATTACACCTCGATATCCCTTGCGGGTATCTGCGTCGTCCATTGTCTTCTGACGCCGGTGGCGCTCATACTGTTTCCGGTCTTGGGTTCGACGTTTATATTTGAAGAGTTTTTCCATGAGTTGCTGCTCTTTCTGGTCATTCCCGCAAGCGTGGTCGCCATATTTCTCGGCTGCAAACGCCACAGGGATTTCAACGTGATAATGCTGGGAATCCTGGGACTGGGCTTCCTTCTGGTAGGAGCATTTGCGGCTACGGGCTACCAGGAATACGTTTTTACTTTTATCGGCGCTTTTATCATGATTTCCGGACACCTGCGCAATTTCAGGCTTTGCAGGAAATACTGCTGCGATCACTGATCCCCAAAGAAATTTAAAATTTTTCTTGAAAACAGTTTTTTTTCGTGGATAATAACCATTCACTTTTTCGGGGGTTGCAATGGGAAAGTCGTTAAACAGAGTACTTGTCAAGATGAAGAGCACCGAGAGTCCTTACATCTACTACACGAAGAAAAACAAGATGAATACTCCAGACCGTCTTGAATTGAAAAAGTACGACCCGGTGATAAGAAAGCACGTCGTCTTTAAGGAGACCAAGTAGTCAGAGGAAATCACGATGGCCCGCCGTTGCGCTATAACAGGAAAAAAACCCCTTTTCGGAAACAACGTCTCTCACGCGAACAACCACGTTAAAAGACGCCAGAATCCGAACCTGCACTGGAAGAGAATCTACGTTCCCGAGCTAGACAGGTACGTGAGGATAAGGATTTCTGCCCGTGCGCTGAGAACGATCACCAAAAAGGGTCTTATGCCCTATCTGAGGGATGAGGGTCTTACCCTGAGGGATATAACCTAACCGCTTCCTTCCTGCCGCAAGTATAAATTACCATTAATGCATTTCCCTTAAGCCGTATTGAGATACAGGGGAAACTGATGTCCAAGAAAAATCTAGTCGCCAAGCAGGTAGTACGCTGTTCAATCATCTCGGAAAACGCGGAAATGGGAGACGAATTTTTTCCGGCTCACTTGTCAGTTGCTCTTATTGATGCGGTATTCAATCCTCGGCTTCGTTATAAGACAATGGTTGTACCGATCGTTGAACGGTACTGCCGCCGTTTCGTCCTTCGCAGAACGAGGATCGACCGGAAAAACCTGCCTCCGGTGGAAGAACAGGAGACGCTTCGGGATCTGGTCGGTCACTACAAAGAGTACGGTCAGGAATATATGAGAGAAGAAGTTTTTGCTGCCCGCTACCGTTCGCCGGGAACAGATATTACGAAAGCCGAAAACGTTCTTCTCACCGCGGCTGAACTGCAAAAAATCGGAATCGACACACTTCAGGATGCGCGCGGGGCTTCTCTTGAGCGTCCCGGAGAAATTAAGAATGCTCTTATAAAGTTGCACGGAATTGGCCAAAGGACAATTAATATGTTCCTCATGTACTCAGGCAACGACGATTTCGTGAAGGGTGACGTTCATGTCTGCAGATTTGTGGAAAAAGCGCTGGGAAGGAAAGTTTCCGCCACAGAGGCTGAAAAATCCGTTAAGGAAGCCGCACGGGAACTCAAAATCTCCCCTAGGATTCTCGACTACAAAATATGGGAGTACGAATCGCAGTTTAAACCAGCCAAGAAATAACGAACGGAAGAACCAGAAGGGAAACTGCCGTTCCGGCCACTATTATTGACGCGACCGTCTCGGAGTCCCTGCCGTATTTCTCCGCGAGCACGAAGTTGAAAACCGCCGGAGGCATTGCGCATTCCAAGATAACCACTTTCGCCTCCACTCCCTTCAGACCGAACAGATTCACGAACAGCGCTCCGAGGATTACGCCGAGAAATATTCTGGCGGAGCCGAAGAAAAAGGAAAGCCAAAGCCTGGAGATCTTCATCTCAGAGAGTTTGTATCCGAGCGAGAAGAGCATTGCGGGTATGGTGATATCCCCGAGAAGGGCTACGGGCCTCTCGATAACTACCGGGATTTGAATGCTGGCCGAGTTTATGATTATTCCGGCTACGGTGGCGTATATCAGGGGAAGCCTGAATATCTCGCGCAGATGATTCTTTCCGGACCCGAGAATCAGGATTCCCACCGTGTAGTGAAGCAGCATGGTAGAAACGACGCAGAGTATCGCGATGTTGAACCCATACTGTCCGAACGCGAAAAGACAAAGAGGAAGTCCCAGGTTTCCCGTGTTCGCGAAAACCACGGGAGGCAGATATATCCTCGAGTCAAGCCGAAACGCTTTCGTAAGCGCCCCGCCGATTATTATGGTAGAGAAAATGACTGCCGATATCGAGAGAAACAGCTTTGCCGTCACAGACGGGTTCATCGTGAAATCCGAGAGAGACGAGATTATCAAACACGGCGTGGTCACGTAGACCACAAGATCGTTGATCGAGGATATGTCTATTTTTTTCGTCCTGCTGAAGAGAAAACCCGCGGCGATTACAAGAAACGCCGGCAGGACGATGTTTGCAAGCTCTGGGATTGAGGAAAGAGTCATGTTCTGCGTTTTTCCGTGAAGAAAAAAAGTTACGTCTTGGGTGAACAGGGTGTGGAGTCGGCGAAGGTCTTCAGAGTCTTACCACTGAAGCTCCCCAGGTAAAACCGGCTCCGAAAGCAGCGAACAGCACCAGATTTCCTTCTTTTACCCTTCCTTGGCGAATCGCCTCGTCGAGTGCCAGCGGAACTGAAGCCCCTGAGGTGTTTCCATACCTGTCTAGGTTTACAAACACTTTTTCTTCCGGGAAATTCAGCCTCTTTCTTACTGCTTCCAGAATTCTTTGGTTTGCTTGGTGAGGAACGAAAAGATCGATATCTTCGGGCGCAAGATCGGCTTCCTTAATGGCGTTTATGGTTGCCGACTCTATGCTCTTGACCGCGACTTTGAAGACGTCGTTTCCCTTCATCTTTATGTACTGCTCCCTGCTCTTAAGCACTTCTTCGTCAATCGGCGTTCTCGATCCTCCCGCTGGAACATAGAGAAGGTCCCAGTCGTTTCCGTCCGAACTGAGAATGGATGAGAGAATTCCCGGCTCGTCAGAAGCGGTGAGCACAGCTGCGCCCGCCCCGTCGCCAAAAAGTATGCAGGTTGAACGATCCTCGAAGTCGGTAACCTTCGAGAGAGTATCGACCCCTATCACGAGAATTTTCTCCGCGCCGCCCGATTTTATTATTCCCTCGGCTACGTGAAGCGTGTAAAGAAACCCGGAACAACCGGCCATAAGATCAAAAGCATAGGCGTTTTTTGCTCCTAGGAGGCTCTGTAACACGCAGCCTGTTGAAGGAAAAAGGAAATCGGGGGTGATGGTTCCGACTATGATTACGTCAAGATCGCTTGGGTTTACGCTTGCCGCCTTCAGGGCTTTTTCGGCAGCTTCATAAGCGATATCAGAAGAAGCGGTATCCTCATCCGCGATTCTGCGTTCCTTTATTCCTGTTCTGGACGTAATCCACTCGTCGGAGGTTTCTACCATGTTTTCCAGGTCGGAATTGGAAAGTATGGCATCGGGAACCGAAGAACCGGTTCCTATGATTTTTACGTACTTCAAATTGTAATCTCTCTCTCCGAAGCGGTTAGCGCAATGATAGTTTAAAGCCTCGGTTTTGTCAAACGCTCGCCAATTGAAGAAAAAGCCTCGTTCAGCGGCTCCATCTCGGCTTCGGTCATCTCCGCTGTGACCGATTGATGCGTCTCGTCGCAGAGAAAAATAAGGGAGTACTTTCTTAATTTTACTAGAGTGGATAGAAAAAAAGTTTCCTCCGAGGACTCGATGAGGAAGAAGTACTCGTATTTGAGCCGTAGATCTTTTCCAGTCGTTATCCTTATTTCCATGGCGACCGAGGGAAATTCCTCTTTTTCGACCGTGAAAAACCGAGTTGATACTTTCCGAATATCGGCAAGCGCGGCGACTTTTTCCGGGCTTTCCTTGAAAATCATCAAGCATTCCTCTGCTGTTGAGTGCGGTACGCAGCCGTAGAGAATTTGGGAGAGCGCTATTTGCAGTTCAGCATCCTGCTCAAGCGTGTCATATGTTGTTTGAGGCGTTGAAAATATGCTTGACATACTGTTTGATCAATCAGTATCATTAAAAATAGGATTTCTTGCGGACTTTAGGTTCGTGGTTCCGGCATAGTAGTATAAAGAGTATCAGGAGGATAGATAGTCTCATGACAATACAAGGTAATGAGTTGGTGCTGTTAGCCATCGTAATTCTTATCATAGGGATAGTCCTTATGTTAAACGAAGGAGGAGGAGGTGGACAGCAGGCTGCCGAACCACCCGCTCCGCCTGAACCCCAGGAGTCCCAGAGCGATGCGGATCCTTTTCAGTCCGCACAGGCGGCGCCTCAGGAGGCGAGCGCTGCAGCTCCCGCCGCTCCCTCGGGAGAAGCGGACCCTTTTCAGGCCCCGCAATAACCGAGAAAAGCCTGCAGGTGGAAATGATTTTTCACGTTTAGAACCGAGTTGGCCTTCGGTTGTTGCGTGAATATGTGTGGGTGGGTTGCACTCCCCAGCAGTTCAATATTTTTAATCATAGGGGTGTTTCTTATGTCAAATGGAAAAGGAGATGTGGATCCTTTTCAGTCCGCGGTAGCACCTGCAAGCGCCGAAGTTCCTTCAGATTCCGATGCTCCCTCGGGGGAAGTGGACCCTTTTCAGTCCGCGGTAACATCTACGAGTGCTGAGGCTCCTTCAGATTCTGATGCTGCCCCGGTTGAAGTGGATCCTTTTCAGGCTCCGAAATCTTAACCGAGGAAAGTCTGCAGATAGAAATGATTTTTCACGTTTAGAACCGAGTTAGCCTTCGGTTGTTGCGTGAATATGTCGGAGTGGATTATTCTTGCCAGCAATTCAATTCCGTCAACGATCCGGGGTGACGGTCTGCTGAAATAGGAGTTGGCGTCCACTATGTAGCAGTGACCTTTTTTTACCGCGCGCAACGCGTGCCATTGCCTTACCTCGCTTGTCACATCCTCTATCCCATCAAGCGTTTTCTCTACGTCGAACCCGCAGGGCATCAGGATCAGGTAGTCAGGCGATGACTCGAGTATCTCATCCCAGGTTGTTTTAAACGAAGGTTCTCCCGCCCTTGAGATTAGCGGTTCTCCCCCTGCCGTTTTTACCATCTCCGGCACCCAGTGCCCGGCGGCGTAAGGAGGGTCGAGCCACTCAAGGCAGAAAACCCCCGGTCGGTACCTTTCTCCCGAGAGCTTTTTCTCGACGCTCTCGATTCTTTTGCGAAGACCATCTACGATCTGCGAGGCCTTTTCCTTGGTTCCGGTGATTTCTCCCAGAAGCAGTATGGAATCCATTACCTCCCCGACGGTGGAGGGCTCGAGAGACAGTATTTCGGGGCTGTTCTCAAGAATCTCGCAAACTTCCGTTACCTCGTTTTCGGATACGGCGCAGACATCGCAGAGTCCCTGGGTTATGATAAGGTCCGGTTTTATCTCCCTAAGGCGCTCCGAGTCGATCAGGTAGACGCTTTTCCCTTCAGAGCGGCTTCGGCTTACAAGTTCGTCTATGTGCGCGCTTGAGAGCTTTTCCTTGAGAATGCTGTTTACGACCACGGGCTTGCTGCGTGCTTGGGGCGGATAATCGCATTCGTGGGTTACTGCGACCAGGTCCTCCTCAAGTCCGAGGGCAAATACTATCTCGGTTGAACTGGGAAGAAGCGAACATATTCTCATGGCAGTTATTATACAATCCACTGGGAAAGATCCCCAAGTCCTTCGGCGGCATTTCTTTTTTTGCCGCTCCGGCGTGTAAAATAGTATCCGTGAAGATCGTAACAAGATTCGCTCCCAGCCCCACCGGTGCTCTTCATGTGGGAGCGGCCCGGACCGCCATTTTCAATTGGCTTTTTTCTGCGAGTCTCGGCGGAGATTTCCTGCTCAGAATCGAGGATACCGACCGCGCGCGCTCCGAGGAGAAATTCGAGCGGCAGATTATCGAATCTCTTAAGTGGCTCGGGCTTGAGTGGCAGGGGGAAATCGTCCGGCAGTCAGGGCGGCTTGCCGATTACGGTCGGCTTGCCGAGCGGCTCATTGACGAGGACAAGGCCTACAGATGCTACGTTACTGCCGAGGAGCTCGGGAGAAGAAGGGAAGAGGCTGGGGAGAAAGGAGAGGTCTTCAGGTACAGAAGAGAGTGGTCGCAGGTCGGCGCGGCTCCTGGGAAACCTTACGCTGTAAGGCTTTCTGTGCTCCCCGGAGAGAAGATTTCCGTTGAGGACCTTGTCCGCGGCGGGATAGTTTTTGACTCTTCTGAAATAGAAGACTTCGTGATACTGAAAGCCGACGGATTTCCGACCTACAATTTCGCCGCGGCGGTTGATGACGCGCAGATGGATATATCTCACGTCATAAGGGGCGATGACCACATAATAAACGCTCCGAGGCAGATACTGATAGCCGAAGCACTCGGCTTCTCAAAGCCAAAGCTCGCCCATGTTCCTATGATACTCGGCGCGGACGGAAAAAAACTCTCGAAGCGCCACGGTGCGGAATCCGTTACGGAGTACCGACTGCGCGGATATCTTCCGGAAGCGGTGCTTAATTATCTCGTGAGGCTGGGCTGGTCTTTTGGGGATCAGGAGATCTTCACAAAGCAGGAACTTGTTGAAAAATTCAGCCTGAAAGGCATCGGAAAATCTCCCTCGGTGTTTGATCCTCAGAAATTTCTCTGGCTTAACGGAAAATACTTAAGGGACCTGCCCGAGGAGAGTATATCAGAGAAAATAGCTCCTCTTGTCACGCAAAAGGGACTTCCCCAGCCGTCTTCCGAGCGGCTTTGTAAAATAGTCGCGCAGATGCGCGAGCGCTCAGAGACTCTTAACGCAATAGTGGATCAGTCTCTTTACTTTTTCACCGACGATTTCGAGTACGACGAAAAGGCGGCGGAAAAGTTCTTGGTGGAGCGAAACGGCGAGATTTTCATGCTTCTGGCCGAGGAACTCTCCGGCGTAGAGGATTTTTCCCATGATAATATTCACGGGGGTTTCGAGCGCGTGATGAAGCGAACTGGCCTTGGGCTTGGGAAAATAGCTCAGCCCGCCAGGGTTGCCCTTACCGGTTCGACGAAGAGTCCCGGGATCTTCGATGTTGTTGAGATACTGGGCAAAGACACCGTCGCGCTGCGCCTCGCAAGGGCAATTGACTTTATAAGCTCCCGCATTGCCTGAAGATGAAGATATACGGGCTTACAGGAAATATAGGTTCGGGAAAATCGACTGTGGCGGGGATGCTGCGCGAGTTCGGGGCGTTCACCGTGGATGCGGACGAGGTGGCGAGGGAAATCGTGCGGCCAGGAGAGCCTGCGCTTTCGGAAATCGTCGACTGTTTTGGCCGGGAGGTTCTCAGCGCTGACGGGACGCTTGACCGCGGCGCCCTTGCCGAAATAGTGTTTGCAAACGAGCGGGACCGCAAGCGGCTTAACAGGATAACCCACCCGAGGATTCTTGAGCGGATAAAGGAGAAGATATCCGCCCGGGGCGGCGAACCGATTGTGTTTGTTGAGGCGTCGCTTATAGATCGCGGAAGCGGTGGTCTTGATGACCTAATCGACGGTCTGGTGGTAGTTACGTGTCCCGAGGAATTGAGGGAGCGCAGAGTGGCTGTCCGTGATGGCATGCCGCCTGGGGAAATCCGCCGCCGCATGGACTCCCAGATACCCGAAGAGGAGAAGGCCGCTCAGGCCGATTTTCTGATAAAAAACTCCTCCGGCATGGAGAGTCTGCGTGCCCAAGTCCGTGCTCTGTTCGAGGCTCTTTGCGCTGCGGAACCTTGAAACGGCGCCTCTGCGTGTTATGATTCACTGATCCGTTTTCAACTGTGAGTGGGTCTGGAGTACATCCGATGAAAGAAAAAGTCAGAATTCTTGAAGATAAGGAAAAAGAGGCAAATCTGGGTGGTGGGGAAGCCAGAATCAAAAGACAGCATGATTCCGGCAAACACACGGCTCGCGAGCGAATAGCCGAACTTCTTGACAGGGATACTTTCGTTGAACTTGACAAGTTTGTCCTGCACGGCTGCACGGACTTCGGCATGGAAAAAAAGAGAATCCTCGGCGACGGCGTGGTTACGGGCTACGGAAAGATTGAGGGACGCCAGGTGTTTGTCTACGCTCAGGATTTCACGGTTTTCGGAGGTTCCCTGGGTCTCGAACAGGGAAAGAAGATATGCAAGATAATGGATCTTGCGCTTTCAACCGGGGCGCCGATCATTGGGCTTAACGATTCCGGCGGGGCGAGAATCCAGGAAGGGGTAAAGAGTCTCGGCGCGTACGGAGAGATATTTCTTCGAAACGTGATTTCCTCGGGAGTCATACCTCAGATATCCGCGATCATGGGTCCGTGCGCCGGGGGCGCAGTTTACTCCCCGGTAATGAACGATTTTACGATCATGTCGAAAGGAGCAAGCTACATGTTCGTTACGGGCCCCGACGTGATCAAGACCGTTACCCATGAAGAGGTCTCCTCAGAAGAACTCGGCGGCGCCATGGTTCACAATTCTGTAAGCGGCGTCGCGCATTTCGCCTCGGAGGATGACGACGACTCAATAGAGATAATAAAGGAACTCCTCGGTTTTCTCCCCTCAAACAACATGGAGGACCCGCCGGTTATTCCCTGTGATGACCCCGCGGACAGAAAAGAGACGAGCCTTCGCGGGCTTATCCCCGATAACCCCAACAAGCCTTATGACATACTGGATGTGGTTCGGCCCATAGTCGACCATTCGTATTTCTTTGAGGTGCAAGAGCACTACGCAAAGAACATAGTGATAGGATTTGCGAGGATGAACGGGCAGCCGGTCGGCGTAGTTGGAAACCAGCCCAAGGTACTTGCGGGATGTCTTGACATAGACGCTTCGGTTAAGGCTGCCAGATTCGTAAGGTTCTGCGATGCCTTCAATATTCCTCTCCTTACCTTTGTCGACGTACCGGGTTTTCTCCCGGGAACCTCGCAGGAGTGGGGAGGAATCATAAGGCACGGCGCGAAACTGCTTTACGCCTACTGCGAGGCAACGGTTCCGAGAATTACCGTGATAACCAGAAAAGCCTACGGAGGTGCTTACGACGTCATGTCCTCGAAACATATAAGAGGAGACGTGAACCTTGCCTATCCCACCGCGGAAATCGCGGTCATGGGACCTGACGGGGCCGTAAACATAATTTCCCGGGGGGAAATAGCCGCTGCGGACGACCCGGACACAGAGAGAATCAGGCTTATTGAGGAGTACAAGAAGAATTTCGCGAATCCTTACCGCGCTGCGAGCTTGGGTTACATAGACGAGGTCATAAAACCCGAGGACACGAGACCCAGAGTGATAGCGGCGCTTGAGATGCTGAACGGAAAAAGACAGACACTTCCGCCGAAAAAGCACGGGAACATTCCCCTCTGAACGGTCGGGTGAGAAAATGTTCAAAAAAATACTGATAGCAAACAGGGGAGAGATAGCGGTAAGAATCATCAGGGCGTGCCGGGAACTTGGAATCGCTACGGTGGCAGTTTATTCAGACGCTGACAGAGACGCTCTTCACGTTATGCTCGCGGATGAGGCTTACCATATAGGAGCGTCGAAACCCTCTGAGAGCTACTTGGCAGGGGAGAAGGTAGTTGCGGCCGCCAAGAAATCCGGGGCCGAAGCAATACACCCGGGGTTCGGATTTCTTTCCGAAAACGATTCCTTCGCCGAGCTGTGCGAGAAAGAGGGCGTGGTTTTCATAGGGCCTTCCGCGGAAGCGATAAGGCTTATGGGGGATAAAGTAACCGCGAGGAAGATAGCCAGAGAAGCGAACCTACCCCTTGTTCCCGGGTCCGAGGGAGCCGTATCAGATGTTGAAGCTTCCAGGGTGGCGAAGAAAATTGGCTACCCGGTGATGATAAAGGCTTCTGCGGGCGGGGGCGGAAAGGGGATGAGACTCGTTAATTCCAAGGAGGAATTCGAATCGTCCCTTCGTATGGCCAGGAGCGAGGCGTTCTCCTCTTTCGGAGACGATTCCGTATTCATAGAAAAATTCATTCAGAAACCGAGACACGTCGAAGTCCAGGTTCTCGGAGACAGGCACGGAAACCTGCTGCATCTGTTCGAGCGCGAATGCTCGATACAGAGACGCCACCAGAAGGTGATAGAGGAAGCTCCCTCGGGATTCATAAGCCAGAAAACGAGAAAAAACATGTGCGAAGTCGCACTTCGCATAGCAAAAGCGGTTGACTATTTCGGGGCCGGCACGGTCGAGTTCATAATGGACCAGGAGGAGAATTTCTATTTTCTGGAAATGAACACCAGGGTGCAGGTCGAGCACCCGGTCACGGAAATGATCACGGGAATCGATATAGTGAAATGGATGATAAGGATAGCTTCGGGGGAAAAACTGCCTTTCAAGCAGTCTGCCATAAAAATGCAGGGCCATGCTCTTGAATGCAGGGTTTACGCGGAGGACCCCGCCACCAATTTTCTTCCCTCGCCAGGACCCCTTCACTACGTCCGTGCTCCCAGCGGTCCGGGAGTGAGGGATGATTCATCCGTCTACAGCGGCTGCGAGATAACGTCTTTTTACGATCCGATGCTCTCAAAGCTTGTCGTCTGGGGAAATTCCCGGGAGGATGCGGTAGACAGGATGCTTTCCGCTCTAAGGGAATACGTGGTTCTGGGAGTGCGAACCAATCTCGGATTTCTGATCAGAATGATGCGGGATCCGGAGTTCCGCAAGGCGCAGATTGACACAGGCTTTATAGAGAGACATCCAGAACTTCTGGTGCCCGAGGAATCTGATCCTGAACTCATACTCATGGCCGCCGCCGTCGCCATGAACGGTGGCTCGAACCAGGTTGTGCAGGGGAAAACCGCCACTTCTTCGAGCTGGAAGCTTTTTGCCAGAAGGGTCGGCGTATCCGGGAATCCGCTGTTATGACTTATACTTTCAAACTGGGAAACAAAACCTATAGGGTAGGTTTCGAAGAGAAGGAAGGACTGAGCCTTTTCAGCATAGACGATGAGCAGAAGGAATTAGAATTTCTGCGTATAGACGAAAACACCTATTCGATCCTGGTTGACAACAAGAGCATCACCGTAGGGATATTCAGGGAAGGAAAGAAAATACAGATTTTCCACGAAGGTGATCTCTACGAACTGGAGGCCGTTTCCGGAAGGGACGCTTCCCAGGCAGAAGGCACGGGGAGTCTTAACATAACGGCGCCTATGCACAGCAGGGTAGTGAAGATCCTTAAGAAACAGGGAGACAGCGTCGAGGTTGGGGACAGCGTCATAGTGGTTGAAGCGATGAAGATGGAAAGCGAGCTTAAAGCCTCTGCCTCGGGCACCATAAAGGAAATAAGGGTTAAAGAAGGGGATACGGTTGAGAAGGACTCTGTTCTGGTTGCCCTTTCCGATAGTGAATAATCATCAGAAAGTGAGGTTGTTTTAAAGTGAAAAAAGTAGCTACGCTTTTGTTTTTTGCCGTGGTGGCCGCGGCTGCGGTCCTCGGTCTTGTTTCCTGCGGCGAGGATAGCGACGAGGAGATTGCAGTCGGCGTCGCCTTTCCCCTTACGGGAGTGTCAGAGGGGCTCGGGGATAACATGAAAAAAGGCGTCGAACTCGCCATAGAGGAGATCAACGCGTCGGCGCTTCTCGGCGGGACGGATCTCCGACCGGTTTTTGAGGATACCGAAGGCACCCCGGACGGTGCTGAGAGGGCTTTCAGGAAGCTTATCGGTGAGGACGCCGTGAGTGCGATAATCGGTCCGTGGAGTTCCAGCTCGACGAAAGAAATCGCCCCGCTTGCGAACGAAAGCGAGGTGGTGGCCATAAGTCCGACCTCCGCCGCGAGTCCAAGCGGGATCACCGCTCCCGGCGATTTCATATTCCGTACTTCCCTTAGCGTGGACAAAATGGTGCCCGAAGGAATAAGGAAAACCAAAGACGCTCTGGGGTATTCAAAAGCGGCGACCATAGTCAACCAAGCCGACACTTTCTCCGTGAGCAGCAACAAGAAGGTGCTTGAGGAACTCATGAGAAATGAGCACTCGGACGTTGAGGTCGTGACGAAGCAGACTTTCAGCCGCGAAAAGAATGCCGAGCTTCCCGATCTCACGGAGCAGTTAAGTGCCATAAGGGACTCGGGTGCGGACGTGGTATTCGTTTCGGCGCTTTCGCCGGGGCGCCAGGGGGTAATAGTCAGGGCCCGCGAGATGGGCATAACAGTTCCCCTGATCGTAATTGTGCTCACGGAGACGGGCGTGGCGGAGGCCGAGAAGAAACTGGAGGGGTCGACCGAAGACGTTGTTACGATTACGAGCTGGGTAGGCGACAGCACGCCTCGGAGCGAGGATTTCGTCGGGAAATACAAGGCGAAATACAAAGAGGACCCCGATGCGTACTCGGCGCGCTCCTACGCTTCCACCCAAATACTGGCCGCCGCCATCGCACGTGCTTCAACCCACAGTTCTGAGGATATAAGGGCGGCCCTGCAGATGATCGGTCCGGAATCCGCTCTGGACGACACTATTTTCGGGAAATTCTATTTCGACGAGAACGGGGATGGGATCTACAGCCCCGTGGTAAGGATAGTCCGCGGCGGCAAGTTTGAAACCCTAGAGTAATCTCGTTATTCAGGCCTGTCAGCACGGTTTTGATCCTGAGCGTTTGAACGGGTATCTTTCTTGGAGAATGGATGGCTGTCGGAGGACTTTAACATAAAAAAAGTAACTGCATTTATGTTTGCTGCCGGAGCCGTTGTGCTGCTGCTTCTCGGTTCTTTTTCCTGTGGCCAGAACGAAACCGAAGAGATTGAGGTCGGTGTTGTTGTTCCCCTTACCGGTCCGCTTTCCTCAAACGGCCTGCAGATGAAAAACGGCATGGAGCTTGCCCTTGGGGAAATTAACGGATCGCCACTGCTTGACGGAAAAGAAATCAGGTTCATAGTTGAGGATTCCGAGGGTACCCCAGACGGCGCCGAGAGAGCCTACAGAAAGCTTATTGAGCAGGATGGAGTGGTTGCCGTCCTTGGTCCTTTTACGTCGAGCGCCACCGAAAGAATCATTCCGGTCGCGCAGCAAAACAAGGTTGTGGCTTTCAGTCCCACATCCGCGGCGCGCGGTCTCAGCGCCAGAAGCGAATTTGCCTTCCGTGCATCCCTCACCGTCGACCCGCTTGTGCAGGCTGGCGTTATGGTTACCAGAGAGCAGTTGCGTTACAATAACGTAGCCACGATAGTGAATGAAGCTGATTCTTTTTCCTCAAGTAACCACGAAAAGGTAAAAGAGGAGCTTGAAAAGCATGGTGTCAGGATCGTGAGCGAGCAGGCTTATTCTCGACCAACCGGTGCACTTCCCGACCTGACTAGCCAGTTAACCGACATAATAAATGCCGTCCCTCCACCCGAGGCTCTTTTCATATCAGCTCTGGCTCCAGGCCGCAGAGGAATTATGGTTCAGGCGCGACGACTCGGAATGGATATGAATATTCCTTTTCTGATTACCCTGTCTACTCTGGATGACGTGAGCGAAGCTGCAGATGCGGCCGAGGGCGCGATTACCTTTACGACCTGGATTGCGGCTATTGACACACCCGAGAACCGCAAGTTTCTCAGGAATTACCGGGAAAAATACGACGGTGAACCCGACGCTTTTGCCGCACTATCCTATGCGGCTACCCACATATTGGCCGAAGCTATTGCCGACGCTTCTTCAACTAACCCGGAAGCCATACGCGATTCGATGGCCGATATTAGGGCAGACACGCTCTTAGGCGAGTTCTATTTTGATCGCCACGGGGATGCGGTTTACGAACCGATTGTGGGAATAGTAGAAAACGGCATGTTTGAAGTTTTCGACCGACCATGACCGGTTTGAGTCGGTTCAATAAGTTTGCCTTCAGGTGTTTAGTGGGGGGAGAGAGAACCTGAACACACATTCTTCTTAGTTGACCCGTCCGTATGGCAAATGTCACCAGAAACAAAGGGGCACTTGATATGAAAAAAATAGCTACTCTCATGTTGATTGCAGTAGCCATGGTTCTCAGCTTTCTTTCCTGCGCTCAAGATGAAACCGAGGAGATTCCCGTCGGCGTCATCATTTCTCTCACAGGTTCGCATGCGGGCTTTGATCTAAAAAATGCTCTGGATCTGGCTCTTGAAGAAGTTAACGCATCGCTGCTGCCTGACGGCAGGAAAATCAGGTTCATCTTTGAGGATTCTGAAAGTACTCCGGATGGAGCGGAAAGAGCGTACAGAAAACTTATTGAACGGGGTGAAGTAGTGGCCATACTGGGTCCCTATACTTCAAGCGAGGTTAAAAGAATTATTCCGGTCCTGAGTCAGAACGGAGTTTTGGTTCTCAGTCCCACCTCTGCCGCGAGCGGTCTCAGCACCCAAAGCGATTTTCTCTTCCGCTGTTCTCTTACAGTCGAGCGTTTGGTGCCGAAAGGGGTCAGGGTTATCAGGGAGGAATTTGGCTACAGAAAAGTGGCTGCGATAGCAAACCGCGTGGATGCTTTTTCGCAGAGCAATCTAGAACTGCTGAAACGGGAGATTGACAAGTATGAGGACGTCTCGATTGTGAGTGAGCAGTTTTTTGACCTGTCCGGCGACGGCCAACTCCCCGACCTGACCGACCAGTTGATCAGGATAAAGGATACGGACCCCGATGCTATCTTCGTTTCTGCTTTGCCTCCTGAGCAGCCTGGGGTTATGGTCCAGGCGCGGCGGCTCGGGATAGCGGATGTTCCTTTTATCATCACTCATCTCGCAATAGGTGTCGTGGGGGCGGCGAATAACACTGAACCCGGTTCCGCCGAAGGTTCAATTACCTCTACGAGCTGGATTGCCGCTGTGGACATTCCCGAAAATCGAAAATTTCTCAGGAATTACCGGGAAAAATACGACGGTGAGCCCGGTTCTTTTTCCGCGCTGTCGTACGTTTCGGTCTATATACTGGCCGAAGCTGTTTCTAATGCTGTTTCAACCGATCCACGGGCGATTCGCGATGCGATGGCCGACCTCAGGTTGAATACACTTTTAGGCGAATTCTATTTTGACCGTAACGGGGATGCGGTTTACGAGCCGATTGTTGCGAGAGTAAAGGACGGCAAATTCGAAGTTATAGGGCAATAGTTAAGCCAGCACATTACGCTCGACTCTTTAAGCTTTGTGGAGTGTTTTTGTAAGACAATCGTTAAGAGGTGAGGTTTTCAAACTGTTGCTATGAAAAGATCGAAAGAATTTCTTCCGATTCTCTGCATTCTTCTTTTCATTTCCTGCGGTTCTGGGAACAAAGCCCCAGACGCCGTGGATATTTCCCGCAAGGACACGCTTAACATAAATATCGGCACCGAACCTCCCACGCTTGACTGGTCTCTCGCTACAGATGTCACATCTTTTACAATCATAGAGAACATAATGGACGGTCTCGCGGCGTTTGATGAAAAATACGAGCCCGTACCCGCTCTCGCGAGAAGCTGGGGGGTAAGTGAGGATGGAAGGACTTATACCTTTAAAATAAGGGAAAAAGTCCTCTGGACAGACGGGGTGCCGCTTCGAGCCCGGGATTTCCTTTATTCATGGAAAAGGATCCTTAAACCCGAAACTGCCGGAAGCTATGCCTACTTTCTCTTTGACATAAAAAACGCTAGGAAGTTTAACTCGGGGGAAATAAAGGATTTTGCCAAAGTCGGGGTAAAAGCTCCGGATGAACATACTCTTATTGTTACTCTTGAAAAGCCGAGAGCCTATTTTCTGAGCCTAGTCACTTTCATGTCCACTTTTCCGATGAGAAAGGATATTGTTGAGAAATATGGAACCAGATGGACTGAGGCTGAGAACATGGTAACTCTGGGACCTTACAGATTAAAAGAATGGAAGCATCATAAGGAAGTTCTTATCGAGGAATATGAAGGCTACTGGGGGGATAAACCCAAAAGCGCTAAGAAGGTAAAGATGATAATGAACGAGAATCCCGTATCCACCCTCGCCCTTTATGAAAGCGGAGAGCTCGATTTTCTTGACAGCAAGGGAATTCCCCTGCTTGAGGTTCCAAGGGTTATGAAGCTTCCGGATTTTAAGCAGAGCGTGGTTTTCAGAAACAACTACATAGGGTTTAACACAAAAAAAGCTCCGTTTGACAATCCTCTGGTGAGAAAGGCTTTTGCAAGTTCGATAGACAGGGAAAGCCTCGCGGGACTTCTCCAAGGGGCGGGAGTGCCTGTAACTTCATGGATACCGATCGACATGCTTGCCCACAATCCCCGGATCGGTATTTCGTTTGATGCACACAAGGCAAGGAAACTCCTTGAGATGGCTGGCTATCCGGGCGGAGAGAATTTTCCGAAGACTGCTTTCCTTTATCCGGATACCGGGAACAACAGAATTGTAGCCGAGGCGTTCCAGAGCATGTGGAAGGAGCATCTCGGCATCGAGGTGAAGCTTGTGAACCAGGAATGGACTGTCTATCTAAGCACGCTTAGAACGAATCCTCCGCCCGTATTCAGAGCCGGATGGCAGGCGGATTTCCCTGACCCTCACAATTTCATGAACCTCTTTGAGTGTGAGAGCGGGAATAACCGTACTAGGTGGTGCGATCCAAAGTACGATCGATTAGTGGAGAAGGCAGCTGGGATTCTGGATCGCGGGCAAAGAACGGACCTTTACAACAGCGCCCAGAGAATTCTTACGGAAACCGGCGTCCCGATAGTTCCTTATCTTAACTCGGTTCAGCAGAACATGATCAAGCCGTACGTAAAGGGGCTTGAACCTGACCGCCTGAATTTCCTTTATTTTAGCAGAGTCGAGTTTGTGGACCATTCCACATCCGGCAAGCGCTGAGGACTTGGAGTTCGGTGAGAACACCTCTGCGGGTTAAACGATAACACCTATCTTGGAGGTCACCTTTTTCGTGTTTCTTGCGACCAGTCTTGCTATCATTAGCCCTGCCAAAAACCAGGCGATAAGACTGTCAATGACGATGACTGCTACGTAGGGAGTCGGAAAACCAAACCAGTTCCAGTAAGGAAAATGGCTTATAAAACCTATAGCCGCTCCTAGCAAGGCGACAAACCCTACCCGCCCCCAGTAACTCAGGCCAGCTGTCTTGGAGAGCAGATAGATAACGATCAGAACGCTTACGAGGTCACCAGCGAACTGGATCAGAAGCTGCCTTGTCATGACGGGGGCGTAGCCCTGAGGTAGGGCGTTTACGAAAGCGGCAGTTTCCCCTGCCTTGTGATCTTTATGCGAGAATGGCAGGTAGTAAATGCCCGGTTTCGGGGCATTTGCCTCTATGGTTTCGGCAACTTCGGATTCGTTGGTAAATTCATTAGCTACCATCTGGTGCCATGGAAGAACCATCCATGACACAGCCCCCCAGACTAAAAGAATTATTGCAGAAACTATAACAGCGGCCGTTTTCTTCATAAGCGCCTTCCCTGCAGGGTTTTTGAGCCCGGCGATCCCACCAACCGCACATTTTCTATACTAACTAAGAGCTTTGACGATTGTCAATAAGTTGAGAAAGATCAGGAAGTTGGCAACTGTTCCTTCTTAACGCGTTTAATCCGTTATTGTAGCTATAGCATGAGAACGAGATTCAAACACCTCGTTTTTAATGTGATTTTAGGGTGATATAAAGCGATAAGTCCTAATAGACGCAGAAATGCTGTTTGCGGAAACTCATTGAAGCATCTCTTAAGAGCTTATTTGAAGTAAGGAATTATCTCTTTTGAGTAAGTTTCAAGCGCCAAGTCCGGATCGGGACTGAACCTGTAGAACAACACGAAATTCCTTACTCCCGCATCTATGAACTTCTCGATTTTCTCTATGCAGTCTTTTTTCGATCCCGTAATAGTGAAATCAAGTATTGCTTCTCTCGGGAAAAGCTGCCCGAGTTGCCTGAACCTCTGCCTTCCCTCTTCATCCGTCGGCACTATGTTGAAGTAGTTAAGACCGTGATATTCTTCGGGTATCTCGACGTCGTAGCCGGCTTTCAGCAGCTGGTCCTGCATAACCAGCACGTATTTGAAGGGTTCGAGAGTCTGGTAGGCGGCGTCAACGCTTTCTCCAAGAGATGTGAATACCCACAGGGCTGGGTCAAAATCGTCGTCAAGTGATCTCCCCACATTATCCGCCGCCGCCTTTATCTCACCGAAGTAACTGGAATAGAGATCGGGATTCAGGTCTATCGGCAGCCATCCGTCACCTTTTTCTCCCGTCAACTGAAGCCCCTTGGGCGTGTGGGTAGCCATGTAAAAGGGTATTTTGTTTCTCTCGTAGGGTTTTATCTGCAAAAACGCATTCTCAAGGTTGTAGAACTTTCCGTCAAAATCTACGGGTTCGTCGGTTTCCCAAAGAAGTTCCATGACTTCTATGGACTCTCTGAGTTTCGAAAGGGGCTTTCCCCACTCGATTCCGAACGCGTCAAGATTCATCGATTCTCCGACTCCTAGGGAGAGCACTACCCTGCCCTTTGAAAGCTGATCAACGGTTGCGAGTCTCTGGGCGAAAACAGCGGGATGCATTCTGTGAGGATCAGAAACTGTTCCCAAAGCTATGTTTTCCGTTCTCATTGCCGCAGCCGCAGCCACGGTCCATGCCTCGGGGGCAATTGCTCCCGGCGCCACGAAAAGCAGATGGTCGGGGTACCATATGGTGTCGAATCCAAGCTGATCAGCTTTTATCGAGAAATTTACGAGTCCGTCAACGTCAGCTCCTGGCATCGGAGCCGAAAGCCCAAATTTTATTTCTTTTCCCATTGTGTAGCACCTCGATTGTAGTTTTGGAAGTAGATAGCGATCACGGTAGAATTATGGTTAATTTGCGGTTTAAACGCAAATAATCCAGCAAATATCCCGGAGGTGTGAAATGAAATTCGGAGTCGGACTCTTCAGCATGCAGACCCACAAGGATCTTGATTACCGCCATGTGGATCTTTACAGAAATTCCCTGGAGCACGTGAGACTTGCCGAAGCGGTGAATTTCGATTCGGTCTGGCTTTCCGAACATCATTTTCTTGAGGATGGTTACTGTTCTTCACCTCTTGGGATGGCCGCCGCGATGGCCGCTGTGACTGAGAGAGTGAGAATAGGTACCGGGGCCTTCATACTCACGCTTCATAACCCCGTGAGGGTGGCCGAAGACGCTGCTACGGTCGATCTCATTTCCGGGGGAAGATTCGATCTGGGAGTTGCGATAGGATACAGGAAAGAAGAATTCGAAGGGTTCGGAGTCCCGGTGTCGCAAAGACCCTCGAGGATTGAAGAAGGCATAGAGATAATCGAGAAATGCTGGGAGGACGGCCCCTTCTCCTATGAAGGCAAGAGGTTCAGCTTCTCGAACATAGATGTTACTCCCAAGCCCGTACAGAGACCTATACCCATATACATAGGGGCTTTCGAGGAACCCGCCGTGCGGCGGGCCGGGCGCCTCGGGTATCCGCTTCTTATCGGCCCCGGCAGGACGGTTCCAATGATAATAGATACTCTAGGGTGGTATAACGATGGGGCCGAGAAGGCCGGTCGCAATCCGTCCGAAGTGCAGCATATACTGCTTCGGGAGACTTACGTGCGTGAAAGCATGGAAGAGGCCATTGCGGGCGGAACCGAGTACGTAATAAATATGTACAGGTTTTACCTGAGCCTTGGGGTCAAGATAGTGATAAGGGGAAAAAATATAACCGACCCTGACGACCCATTCTTCGAATACATGGCGGAAGACCGCTTTATGATCGGCACCCCTGAGCATTGTGCTCAGGAGGTAAAAAAATACGCGGAGAAAACGGGAATCCGCAACATAATGTGCAGGATGGTGTTTCCCCAGGCTCCCGCCGAGGTCATAGCGCATTCGATTGAGCTTTTTGGAAAAGAGGTTATTCCCGAATTTAAACCTTAATCCGTAAAGACCTAAAAAGACGGTGGATGCGGACGTATCCGGGAAGCTGCCTTGTGGACTTTGCGTCCTGAACGGTTTCTTGGCAATATCAACTCAAGCCACCACCCTGGCCGTTGAGATCAGCCTCGATTTTTCTCCGCAAAGACAGCTTCCCGAACCCGCTTTACTACCGGACTACTGAAACTCCGGAAATCATGCTGAACCCCGGGGATGAAAAGCCAAAAACATTTTCATAATCCTTGTTAAACAGGTTATTGATTCTTGAAAACAACCTGATTTTGTCGACAAACCTTTTCATGTTGATTTCATAGGAAGCCGCAGCGTCAACGATGAAAAAAGAATCGTTTTTGACTCTGGTGGAGGGAAACTCGCTCCAGTTCACATCATCCCTGGTGCCGACATAGTTTCCCGAAAGGTCGAGATTAAAGGCATTTTTTGAGTATCCCGCGTTAAAAGAAAACGAATGCTCGGGGATCCGTATGAGCTTTTCTCCCTCGGAGAAGGACGGGGACCCGAGGTCGCCGTCATCGGTTACGTCGGTTTTAAGGTATGTGTAAGCTGCGCTTAGAGTTAAGCTATTGCTTGGGTAGAAATGTATCGCGGCTTCGGTTCCCTCTGACTTTGCGTGGCTTATGTTTTCGTAGTTGGTTCCATTCTCAAATGGAGTGAAGCTGTAAGCGATAATGTTTTTGAACCTGTTTTGGAAAAAGCTCAAATCAAGTTCAACGGCGTTATCAAGCAGCGGTTGCCTGAGGCCTATTTCCGCTGTCAGTGTTTCTTCAGGCTTTAGATCCGGGTTGGGTATTGTTCCGAAGGCCGCACTGAAGTTTTCGTAAAAATTGGCTTCCTTGATTCCTCTGCTGATTCCTCCTCTTATCTCGGTTCCGGATTCCCTAATTTTCCACCTAGCGAAGACACTTGGACTCCACTCGCTCCCGAACGACTCGTTGTCGTCATACCTTATGCCGGTTGTTACGAAGAATCTCTTTAGCAGCGCGAAGTTGTTCTGAGCGTAGAAGGCGTAGTTTTTTCTTGATTCGTTCAGTGAGTCCGTCTTGAAACTTTCTTTCTCGTACTCAAAACCCGTCGAGATTATGCTCGAGGCCTGATCGAAGTCGACAAAAAAACTTGACCCGAATTCAAGCACTATCCTTTTGTCGAGGGTCTCCGAAGGGAAGGGCGAATCTAATTCAAGGGGCCGGGGTCCGTCATAATTTTCCCGATCAAGTCTCGTGTAGCCGAGCTTAAATGAGTTTTCCCACCACTGCGTCGGGGAAAAAATGATGTCGGAACCCATGACGAGCGATTCTTCCTTGGTTCCTTGGTCCGGGTCAGCGAACGCGTCAAATCTGTCCCCCGCGCCTCCGGTCGGGAATTCAAACTTCGAATCTCTATATATGGAGAAAAAGGAGAGATTTAAATCATCGTTTGCTTCCAAGCTCAGGTTCGCCGTGAAGTTGTTATTTTTGTAATCGTTGTTTATTTCTAAGATACCTTCATCGATGATTCTCTGATGGGAAATAAAGTAGCCCAGTTTCTTGAGACTCCCCGATATGCTTGAGGAATGCTCAAAGATCATCGCGTCTTCGGCGCGGAATCCCAAGGCCACGGAGCTTGCTTTTTTCATTTTTCCGCTTCCGTGCTTCGTTATTATGTTTATAACGGAAGACGCCGCGTCGGAACCGTAAAGAGACGAGTGCGCTCCCTTTATTATCTCTATTCTCTCCACGTTCTCAGTAGTAAGAGAGGAAATGTCAAATCCCCCGCCGGCTTGGTTTATCTGGACACCGTTGATCATAACGAGGTTGTAATCCGACTGGCCGCCCCTTGCGAAAATGGAAGTAAATCCTCCCCGGCTTCCCGAACTGACTACGTTGAATCCAGGGACTCTGGAAAGTATGGCCGCAATGTCCTTTTCCCCGCTTCTTTCAATTTCCTCTTTGTCGATAACGGTAACGGAAGAACCGAGAAGCTCGGCGTCAATCCAGGTTTTTGTTCCCGTGACTACAATCTTTTCCACTTCGTTCTCTTCTGGAAAGCCCGCGGACGGAAACAGAACCAGGATCGAAATAAAGACAAAAAATATCTTAAGTCTGTTCATTTTTCACTCCTCCAAGTGCTGGCAGACAGCTTTCCCTGGAAGAGCAGTTATATGAATGAACGTGTGAGGCAGGAAACAAAAACCGTGCGGCAGCACGAAAAATAAAAAATGTATTGTTAATCGCCATACGCCTAACTCCCGAGGCAAAGCCACTAGATTGACGCAGGCAGGTCTTCCGACTTAAAGGGCCGCCTGTTGTAAAAACAGAGCGACTTTTCCAGATGCGGCCTTCCCGGCTGTATTGAAGCCAGTGACCCGAAGCGCAGGTACGCCTCGCATGGGCTGGAAAAAACCCTTATTACGGCTGCGGGAACAGTTCGGGATTTTCACCCGATTCCCTTAACCTGAATCTGAAGATAAAGATACAGGTTGACGGTGGAGGTGTCAAAAGCTTCCAGTCGGCGGGAAGGCGTAATCAGGAATCGCCTTGCGCTTAGGAAGCAAGCATGCGGTCGAGTTCCCCTGAGCGCTCAAGTGCCGCAAGCTCGTCGTAGCCGCCTATGAACTGCTCGTTTACGAAGATCATGGGCACCGTTCTCCAGTTGAGGCTCTCGACAAGTTCTTCTCTTTTTTCCGGATCCTCATCAAGCCTTATCTCTTCGTAATCCACTTGTTTTCTGTCAAGGAGTCTTTTTGCCCTTCTGCAGTAAGTGCAGTAAAAACTTGTGTATATCGTTACGGAACTCAATATCACACCTCGGTTTGTTTTTGGGTCCTATGATGCTTGGTTTTTAGTATATATTCAAGTACGTTAAGCACTTACGTGTCCTTACTGGGCGATGGAGTTTTTGCACTATGCGGAAAAAGGTCTTTTTTTTCATAGGGCTTTCGCTGATTTTCCTTATGAATTCATGCTCTGCCACGAAGTTTCTGGTGAACTATGCCTCGGGTGATGACAAGAAACCCGGAAAAATGAAGGGCTGGGTATACACCACGGAGCTAAGCAGTTACCGTGTCGCACCCCTTTCGCAGGACTGGGAGAGAGTACCGATAGAAGGTGGGGATATAGCTTTTTACAACCCGGCGAACGATCTCGTTTTAACGGTAAGTTCTCTCTGCTCGGACCGGGATTACGATCTTCAGACGCTTTCGGATTCCCTAGTTGTGGGCTTGAGCAAGAAGCGGATTAAACTGCGAAAGGATATCGAGGTCGGTGGTGCCGCGGGGCTTTACGCTGAGTACGAGGCGTCGCTTAGTGGTGAGAATTTCGCTCTTGCGACGGTAGTACATAAATCTAGCAAATGCGATTATGACTTCAGTTATTCCGCGGGCCCGGCCGACTTCAAGGCGAATCTTGGGGAATTCATTGATTTCGTTTCAGGTTTCGAGGAGATCTGGGCTAAATGAGTAGGTTTGCATCCGAAGTTGTCAACAGTCTCCTCAACTTTGTTCTCGGCGTTGGAGAGGTCTGCTTTTTCTTATGGAATTCAATCGTAGCCACTGTTACTCCTCCCTATGATTACGGTCTTCTGACGGCTCAGATATACGATATAGGCTATCGTTCTGTGTCGATAGTCGTGGTTTCCGCCATGGCGATCGGAATGGTGATGGTGGTACAGATGGCGTGGGGATTCGCGTGGTTCGGGGCGAAGGGACTTGTGGGTCCCGTGGTTACTCTCTCGTTCGTGAGGGAGCTCGGTCCCATAATAACCTCTCTTCTTGTGGGTGGCAGGGTCGGTTCCGGCATTACAGCTGAGATAAGCTCGATGAAGGTAACAGAGCAGATAGACGCCATAAAGACCCTTGGAGCCGATCCGATCAGAAAACTTGTCTCTCCAAGACTCATGGCGTGCATCATATCTTTTCCATTGCTTGCAGTAATATCTAACCTCGCGGGCATAGGAGGGGCGATGATTATCTCGCAGATGGAACTTAACGTGAAACCCACTCTTTTCATCGAAAGCATAAGAGGCTGGGTTTCTCTTGAAGACCTGATGACCGGCATTTCCAAGACGCTGTTTTTCGGAATCATAGTGGCGATTACCGGCTGCTATGTGGGAATGAAGGCCGAGGGGGGAACACGCGGGGTCGGAAACGCCACCACTAAAACTGTTGTGATCTCGCTTTTTCTGATAATACTTTTCGACTTCATTCTCTCGAAAATCTTCGTTATTGCTTTTTATGACTTTTAATCTTTTCCCCGGCCCGCTTAAATTTCTTTGACTTTGAGGTTACATTCGGTAGAATCGATACCCTTAATTTATCCGAAGAGAGAATACTATGAAGTCATACATGGCCAGAAACGACGATTTTGAAAAGAAGTGGTACCTGATTGACGCTCAGGGAAAACCCGTCGGAAGGCTTGCGACCAAAGTGGTCTCGATTCTTAGGGGCAAGGACAAGCCGCAGTTTGCTCCTCATTCGGATATCGGAGATTTTGTCGTTATAGTCAACGCCGAGAAAGCCACGTTCTCCGGCAGGAAATGGGAGCAGAAAACCTACTACAGCCATTCCCACTATCCCGGGGGACTTAAATCCGTTACTGCGCAAGAGCTGGCCGAGAAAAAGCCGGGCGAGATAATCCGCAAGGCCGTCTGGGGGATGCTTCCCAAAAACAGGTGGCAGAAGAAACTCATACAGCGGATGAAAATCTATGTCGGAGACAAGCATCCGCACATGGCCCAAAATCCCGAGGTTCTGGAGGTCTGATTCATTATGCCTGAAACCGTTATTTACAATGGCACGGGGAGAAGAAAAACGTCAATAGCAAGAGTCTGGCTTAGGAGAGGTAGCGGTTCCATTACCGTGAACAAGAAATCCGTGGAAGAGTACTTTCCCAGAGAGGCATGGCAGATAAAGGCCCGCGAACCACTTAGCGTCACCGATACTTCCATGGAGTATGATGTGATGGTCAGGGTGAAAGGAGGAGGACTTACCGGCCAGGCGGGAGCCATGAGCCACGGACTTGCCAGAGCCCTTCTCAAGGCCAACGAGTCGCTTCGCAAGAAACTCAAGGTTTCTGGACTGCTGAAACGCGATCCCAGGATGGTTGAGAGCAAAAAGTATGGGAAGCGCAAGGCAAGAAGGGGACAGCAGTTCTCCAAAAGGTAATTTATACTTGACCGATCCAAACCAGAAGTTCCAGAGAAAATTCGACATCCGCCCGGCCAAGGGAAAGCTTGGGGTGCTGATTCCCGGGATGAGCGGGGCGGTAAGCACAACTTTCATAGCGGGCGTAAAGGCGGTAGTAAAGGGAGTGGGAAGGCCCATCGGCTCCCTGACGCAGATGGGGAAAATCAGGCTCGGCAAAAGAACCGAGAAGAATTTTCCTTTCATAAAAGATTTGGTTCCGGTGGCGGAAATTCAGGACATGGTGTTTGCCGGATGGGACATACACGATGAAGACTGCCACGCCTCAGCGCTTCGGGCCGGAGTGCTCAATCCCGAACTTCTCGAGAAGATAAGACGGGATCTTGAAAAAGAGTCTCCCATGCGGGCTGTTTTCGATAACAGGTACGTCCGCAACCTCAAAGGTTCCTACGTAAAGAAGGGCAAGACGAAGATGCATCTTGCCGAGGCGTTGATCAGGGACATAAAGAGATTCCAGAGGGAAAACGATATCGAAAGGCTGGTAATGCTCTGGTGCGGGAGTACCGAGGTATATCTTGAGCCGTCGGAAGTTCATGAGACCGTAGAGAGTTTCGAGAAGGGGCTGAGGGAAAATCACGACGATATTCCCCCAAGCATGATCTACGCCTACGCGGCCATAAAATGCGGCGCCTCCTACGGAAACGGGGCCCCGAATCTGTCCGTGGACATCCCCGCGCTTCAGCAGCTCGCGATTGAAAACGAGGTTCCCATAGCCGGCAAGGATTTCAAAACCGGCCAGACACTCATGAAGACTATACTGGCTCCGGGCCTTAAAAGCAGGATGCTCGGGCTCAACGGGTGGTTTTCAACCAATATACTGGGTAACCGGGACGGAGAGGTGCTTGATGATCCCGGTTCTTTCAAAACTAAGGAAGAAAGCAAGCTGGGCGCACTTGAGTACATATTTCAGCCCGAGATAAATCCTGAGCTTTATTCGGATTACTACCACAAGGTAAGAATAAACTATTACCCGCCGCGCGGAGACGAAAAAGAGGCCTGGGACAATATAGACGTTTTCGGATGGCTCGATTATCCCATGCAGATAAAGGTCAATTTTCTCTGCCGCGACAGCATACTTGCAGCACCGGTGGTTCTTGATCTCGTGCTGTTCCTAGACCTTGCGCATCGCGCCGGCATCTACGGGGTTCAGGAGTGGCTTTCCTTTTATTTCAAAAGCCCCATGGTCGATAAGAAGCTCTACCCCGAGCACGATCTTTTCGTTCAATTCACCAAGCTGCAGAACACGCTTCGCTACCTGCAGGGCGAAGAACTGATAAGCCATCTGGGGATTGATTACTACGGTTTCGGTTAAACCGGTTCTGCTCTACTGCTTAAGGAAGCTTTCCAGGTCTTTTCTCACGCCGGAACTTGCGAGTTTCCCGAGAGCGGCCTTTTCTATCTGCCTTATCCTTTCCCTGGTCAGATTGAACCTCTTGCCGATCTCATCGAGAGTGTAGGTGCTCTGGCGTCCTATTCCGAAGCGAAGCCTGATGATTTCCTCTTCTCTTTGATTCAGAAGGGTAAGTGCTTCCTTCAGTTTTTCCGCGAGAGACATTTTCGCTATTATCGTGTCAGGGATTTTAGCTTCCTTGTCCGCGACCGAATCAAGAAGCGTGGTTTTCTCCCCGTCGAGAACCGGAGTGTCGAGGCTTATGGCGTCGTTTGTGGAATTGAGAATCCTGTTTATAACCTCTGCTGAGATTCCCGAGGCCTCGGCTATTTCCTTGGGCGTCGGCTTTCTTCCCATTTCCTTGCTGAGCTTTGCGCTCGTCTTGTAAACTCTGTTTGCCTGCTCCAGCAAGTAAACAGGGACCTTTATGGTTCTGGTCTGTCCCTGAAGGGCCCTGAGTATGGCCTGGTGTATCCACCATGAGGCGTAGGTGGAGAACTTGTACCCCTTTGTGTAATCAAATCTTTCAACCGCACGCATTAGACCGAGATTTCCTTCCTGAATGAGGTCCGGAAGGGGCAGGCCCCTGCTCATGTATCTTCTCGAAATCGTTATTACGAGCCTCAGGTTGGCTTTTACGAATTTCTGCTTGAGTTTGAGCGCCCAGTCGACGTAAATTCTCTCCATCGCGCGCAGAACCGCTATTCTGTGTGCTATCGCACGCGCCTTGGCCGAGTTTCTTCTTGTGCGGATTTTCTCGTATTTTTCAATGCTCTTAGGTACCTTGGCCATCCTGATTTCGCACATCTTGATTCTCGCGGATATCTCGACTTCCTGCTTTGCGGCGAAAAGAGGCTCAACGGCCATGTCCTTAAAATAGACGTAAAGAAGCCGGAGCTGTTCATCGGGGATCCACTTGTCCTTTTCTTTGTTTTTTCCCCTGGGTTTCAGTCGCTCTTCGCCCGGGCCGTCAAAACTCTCTTCGGTTTCGTTTTCCTCGATGTCGTCATCAACATCATAGGATTCAAACCCGGCGTCGTGTTCCGCATTATCCTGAAAATCTTTGTATTTGATGTCCATCTTACTTTCTCACCAATTCCCTGATTGAAAAACGGAGGCAACAAAAAAGGTTTTCAAAGCCCAAGCGGGCAATGAAAATTAGCACCTTCCGTCCCTATTAGGGAATTATAAGATTTTTCGAGCTAAAATGTAAGCGTTTTTTTCCGAGTGCGGTTTCGCGGAAGTTACTTCGCCCCGGCGAAGTTCTCCGAAACCTGTTCCCAGTTCACCACATTCCACCACGCCTTCACGTAGTCGGGCCTTCTGTTCTGGTAGTTCAGATAATATGCATGCTCCCAGACATCGAGACCCAGAATGGGTTTTAGTCCCTCGGAAACCGGATTATCTTGGTTTGCGGTGGATGTTACCACGAGCCCTCCGCCCTCGTCCACGCAAAGCCACGCCCAGCCGCTTCCGAACCTGGTGGCGGCCGCCTTGGAGAATGTCTCGGCGAAAGCATCGAAGCTTCCGAACGCGGAATCTATTGCATCGGCAAGCTCGCCCGAAGGCGTTCCTCCGGAACCGGGGGCCATGCACGGCCAGAAAAGGCTGTGATTCGCGTGTCCTCCACCGTTGTTTCTTACCGCAGTTCTTATGTCTTCGGGAACGGAGTCAAGATCGCCGAGCAGTTCCTCGAGCGATTTGCCTGCCAACTCCGGATGCTTCTCCAGCGCTGCGTTTAAGTTGTTTACGTACCCTTGGTGATGCTTTGAATGATGGATTCTCATCGTTTCCGCGTCTATATGCGGCTCCAAAGCGTCATGATCATAAGGAAGACCAGGTAGTTCGTGCGCCATTTTCCTCTCCTTTTAATCTCTCGAAATAAAAAGCCAAGTTTGGGATTATATATACAACTGCTGACAGTTGCAAGTAGATTATACCAGAAATTACCCCACGTTTTTACATATAGTGGCGATAAAGTAAATTTAAACCCTTGAGGTTCCCATGTCGGAAAACATTATTGAAATGACGGACGTGTGTAAGTCCTTTGACGGAAAGACGGTTCACAGGGGAATAAATCTTTTCGTAAGAAGGGGAGAAATCATTACCGTCTTGGGGGAGAGCGGAGTTGGGAAAAGCGTTTTGCTCAAGGAGATAAACGGTCTCGTTAAACCCGACAGCGGGAAGGTAGTGGTTCTGGGAGAGGATACGGCGCAAATGGATGAGAGGCAGCTTGTGAAAATAAGAAAGGAAACGGGCATGCTGTTTCAGGGCTCTGCCCTTTTTGACTCGCTTACCGTAGAGGAGAATATAGCCTATCCTCTGATTGAAAACTCGGATCTTCCCACTGAGGAGATAAAAAAAGCGGTTGCCCGCAACCTTGAACTGGTCGATCTTCCGGGAATCGAAGACAAGTACCCCGGGGAACTAAGCGGAGGGATGAAAAAAAGAGTGGCTCTTGCAAGAGCGATCGCCACCCGCCCGAAGATTCTTCTCTACGACGAGCCCACGACCGGTCTTGATCCTCCCAATATAAAAAGGATCGCCAAGTTAATAAAGAGCATGAGAGACCGGCTCAGGATAACCGGGGTCGTTATTACCCACGACATAGGAACCGCCTACGAGGTTTCTGACAGGATAGCGTTTCTTTACGAGGGAGAAATTGTGTTCACGGGAACTGTGCCCGAGGCCCGGGAGAGCAATATTTCCACATTCAGGAATTTTCTCGATAGCAAGATGTAGAGGCCTTGCAGCTGGATTCGATCGAAGTAACTGCGATTGGCTCTCTATCCGGCTTTCAAATTCATCCAACGCTAAGTTTTTAGCTATCAGACAAGGCGTAGTTGCGTCCGATGACAACTAAGATTCTTGGGCGCGCACTTTCATTGCAAGCCCGCAAGCGACGAACCTGCCCGCTGTCCCATGCAACGCAACAATTTAAAGCAGGATCTTAAGTTCTTTCAGCCCTGGTCCCTCCGCAGCGCTCAGGGCTTCGAAGCCTAGGACTTTCCACCCGAGCGGCTCCTCCCCCAAAGCCCAAAGAACAGAACCGCGGTGAGTAAAAACAGGTTAAACCCTGCGACCTTGAGATTGCTTTGGTCCCCAGAGACAATTGCACATCCTCCATCTCCGCCATCTCCACCGTCAACATCTCCGCCATCTCCGTCATCGCGTCCTGGGAAAACCGGATATCTGTGAAGCTGGTCGCGGGCAAATGCTGATAAGTCATCAGGGATGGGCTGACACGTCCCGCCCTCGGGTTCGTAATATTCCCTGTCCTCGGGGTAAATACCGGAAACAATAACAAAGTTCGCTCTCGTGGCGCCGCCGAAGGTTGTTGGTAAAACGTAGCTCACCTTGAGCGACGTACCAGGGGATAAGCCCGGTATAGGGTTTCCATCCTCAGCAAGCACTTTGTCATCGTCTCTAACAGGGTTAGACCAATAGTATTCGACAAAACGATTGTTCTCGTCCTGTTCTTCTAATTTCTGAGCAACGATCTGATCGACATCGACACAGCCGTCATAGGCAATAAGCGCTGAATCCTTAAGTGCCGGAGAGAGCCCGTTAAAGACACTGTATCGTTTGCCCTCATGTCTGAACATAACGAAATATATGGACCCCGATCTCCAAGTTTCCTCCCTCCAGCAGGGCCTGAGTCGAATTAATCTTCCGGTTACAGCTCCTCTTTGCCGCTCATCTGAGAGCATGTCATATCCGGGGAAGAGTCTGCGAAAACGGTTAATCTCCTCGGTAATATGCTCCTCTACCGTTTTCACATAATTCTTAAGAGTCTCCCTGTCGGCAGCCATATCAAGCATTCCAGCGCTTACACGTGTAAAGCTTTCTCCATCGGAGTCTGTTCCGGATTCGCTAAAGTATTGGGGGCCGAAATCACGACACGCGCCTAGCGCCTTGGAAAAATCCACATCACCCGGCTCATGATCAAAGCCCGCGACCGTATAAACAATACCTTGGGCTCCTGTTTGTCTTGTACTAGTAGTTTGAACGGCGCAGATATGGTTGCCATGTTCCCCGGTCTCATCTCTAACGCAGGCTGGTTGCTCGCCTGATTGCTCTACTTCCGTCATGAGTCGGTCAAAAACTCCGATGTTTCTCAAAGACCCATCCAGGGCAGCGTTCTGGTCCGCATGGAAACCTATAACTTCACCTGCTCTGAGGTTCTGGAGTCCGCTTGATGCTCGATTAACGATGATAACGTATGTAGCGCCGCTCTTCCAAACTCCATCATTAGCTCTCATGGCGTTGCGGAACTCAGCCTCCTCATCGTAGTCTCTGATTTGCTCCCGGTGCTCTTTTACGTGCAGCACGAAGTCTTTCATAGCTTGCTCGGTATTCATCTCACTCGCCTGTTGGGCAGTTGTTGTATGCATTTCATGCGCGGAAGCGGGATGCGTATCGGCAAAAGCAACAGCAAGAACAAACATGAAGCAGAAAAGCAGTAGAGAATTTTTCATTTTTTTTAGATCTCCTTTTAGTAATACTTCCAAGTGCTGATTATTCTCTTTCATTGAACAAAAAAACCTGATTTTTGTCAAGGAAAATCTGCACTAACTCTTGAGTTCTAATGGTGGGGAAGAAGCTTTTCCGAAGAGTTATGATTTCGGTGAATATGGGCTTAGGCACGCTGAGGCCATAGCTGCTATACCTTCTTTCCTTCCCGTGAAACCCAAGCCTTCGGTTGAAGTTCCCTTCACGTTTACGGCGTCGCTCGAAATTCCTAGGGCATCGGCGATTTTCTCCTCCATAGCGGATGAATGAGGAGAAATTCTTGGCTCCTCGCACACCACCGTGCAATCAATATTTTCTATACGGTAGCCCTTGTCTGCCATCATCCGGGCGACTTGGGAGAGAATCGCTAGGCTTGAAGCGTCTTTGTATTTCAGGTCGTTCGGTGGAAAATGTTTCCCTATGTCTCCCTCGCCGATGGCTCCCAAAATAGCGTCGGCAACCGCATGGGAAAGCACGTCGGCGTCGGAATGACCGGCAAGTCCCCGGCAGCCCTGAATCTCAACGCCACCCAGTATGAGTGCTCTTTCCTCGCAAAACGCGTGTGCGTCAAACCCCGTTCCTATTCTGTGCATTGACCACTTCTCCTTTGCTTACGATAATTTCAGCTATTTTGAAATCGGCTGCGGTTGTGATTTTCATGTTAAGGTCGGTTCCCGCCACTACGCTTACCCCTATTCCCCTTGCTTCCGCAAGCGCCGATTCGTCAGTTGCGTCAAGATCCGCGATACCGTCTGAGCAATAGATCTCCGCGAGTATCTCCCGGCGAAAAACCTGTGGAGTCTGGGCCCTCCAGAGTTCCTCCCTCGGAACCGTTTCCGAAATGAACGGTCCGGGCTCCTGTGCCCGCTTCAACGTGTCTGTAACGGGAACGGCGCATATGCAAGCGCCTGTGCGGGTACACCCCTCTATGACTCTTTTAATCGTGTCGTTATCGACAAAAGGTCTCGCAGCGTCGTGAATGAGCACCATGTCACTGTCCGGGGGTGTGGCACGAAAACCATTTCTTACGGACACATGCCTTTTTTCGCCCCCGGCGACAACAGAGGTGATTTTTTCAAACCCGAAGCTCTCGAGCAGTTCCTCTGAGCGTAAAATTTCGTCCTCGGGCACTACGACCACTACGCTTGTTATGGGTTCGCTCGACTCGAAAGTCGAAAGGCAGTAGGTAAGAAGAGGTTTTCCGCCGAGCGCGGCGAACTGTTTTTTTCCATGAGTGGAGAATCTTTTAGAAAGACCGGCGGCCGCCACTACAGCTGAGACTTTTGGGGTACTCACAGGGTCAGCCCTCTTTTTTCAGTTTTGCGAAAACTATCCTTCCGGTCGGCGTCTGAACCATGCTCCTCACTGAAACGTCCACGTCTTTTCCTATCTGTCTTGAAGCGTTGTCCGTTACCACCATGGTTCCGTCGTCGAGATAACCGACCGCCTGATGCTGCTCCTTCCCGGGCTTTACGAGGCTTATTCTTATTGTCTGCCCCTGTTCCACGACGGGTCTCAAGGCGTGGTTTAGATTGTTTATGTTAAGCACGGTGATTTTTTCGAGGTCGGCGATCTTCTTTAGGTTGTAGTCGTTGGTGATAAGTATTCCGTTCAATCTCTTCGAGAGCTCAATGAGTTTTATGTCCGCGTCTTTTATGTGTTCGAAATCATGATCGGTCATGCTGACGCTTATCGAAGGGATGTCATTTTGCATCCTGTTTATGATATCAAGTCCCCTTCTGCCGCGAGTTTTTCTTGCGGGGTCCGAGGAATCCGCTATGTACTGAAGTTCCTGGATGATGAATTTGGGTATTATCAGTTCTCCTTGAAGAAAACCCGTTTCAGCGATATCGGCGATGCGCCCGTCTATTATGACACTGGTGTCAAGTATTTTCGGGGCAAGCGCCTCCGGCTGCCTGAAAAACGAGTCGGATGCTGCCGTGGCAAGGGAGGTTTTGTCAAAACCTATTACCGTGCCTATGCAAATGAGAAGCAAGAAGATTCCCGCTTTTACATGCGGAAGCAGGGGCCCGGCTATTGGAAAGCTGTTAAGAATGGTGAGCACCGCGAGGTATATGAAAGTGGCCGTGAGGATTCCGACTGACATTCCGAGTGCCTGGCGAAGCGAGATTTTCCTGAAAAGCATTCGGAAACCCGCAAGAACCACAAAAGCTAATATTCCGCAGCCGACGGCCGTAAGAACCGAGTGGGAAAATGAAAGGTAGTCGGGACTGAGAGCAAACGCCGCAAGTGCAAACGCTATGGAAAGTGTAATAGAAAGTTTCATTAATAATCCGGCCCTTCCGAGGGAGCAAGTTATAGAATATATGAAGGCTTGAGTTTTAACAAGTTCTCAGTTGCGGGCCTGGGGAGACGGTCGGCGGTTTTTCACCGATTTCTGCTGGTCAGTTATAATTACTGCATTCCGGGCGAAATGAACCGGTTTCTTTGATTTTCCACACAGCCGGGTTTTCGCGTGGACGAAACATGATGAAATTCTGCACTCTTGCCAGCGGCAGTTCTGGCAACTCGCTTTATCTTGAGTCGAGATACTCGAAAATACTGATTGACGCGGGGATTAGCTTCCGAAGGATCTCGCGGAGTCTCGGGGATATGGGTATAGCCGTGACCGATCTTGACGCTGTAGTGCTTTCGCACGAGCACGAGGACCACTCAAGAGCTGTCGGGAGAATGTCCGGAGTGCCTGTTTACGTGTCGGGTGAAACCCTTGGCTTCTGGGAAGGAAAAAGAAACGGACGCAATAACGGAAACAGCGCAAAGAGTCTACATTTGCCCAATGGCGGTATAGAGAAGCTGAGGGAATTTGACTCAGAAGAGCCGTTTCGTATAAACGACCTTACCCTTACTCCCTTCTCAGTGGCGCATGATGCCATCGATCCGGTCGGTTTCACCGTAACCGATGGCCGCGTCAAAATAGGCATAGTTACCGACATAGGGAAACCCACGGCTCTTGTGAGAGAGAGCCTTAAGGACTGTGATGCGCTCGTTCTGGAGTCGAATCATGACAGGGAAATGCTTTTCTCGGGTTCCTACCCTGCGTACCTCAAGCAGAGAATAAGCGGGGGGCACGGACACCTGTCGAATGATCAGTCAGCATCCCTTCTGGGCGATGTTCTGCACGACGGGTTGAAATACGTTCTGCTGGCGCACCTAAGCGCGAGGAACAACACTCCTGAGATGGCGCTTGGATGCTCGCTAGAGGTTCTGCGCCAAAGAGGCGCTGAAGGCCGTGTCGCTTTGGCGGTGGCTCCGCGAAGCGCGGCCGGGGAGGTTATAACGATTTGATCTCAAGGTACTCCAGAGAGGAAATGTCGCGGATATGGTCGGATGAAAACCGCTACCGCATCTGGCTCAAGGTGGAGCTCGCCGTGTGCGAGGCGTGGGCGCATTACGGGGAGATTCCCGCTGATTCTCTCTCCAGCATAAAGGAAAAAGCCGCCTTTGACATAGAAAGAATCGCCGAGCTTGAAAGGGAACTTAAGCACGACGTTCTGGCTTTTCTCACCTGCGTTTCCGAGTACGTCGGAGACGATTCGAGATTCATTCATCTCGGAATGACCTCTTCAGATGTTCTTGATACCACCTTTTCGATACAGCTTCGCGATGCGGGCGGGCTGATATCCGGGGGTCTTCAGAAGCTGCTCGGGATTCTCCGCAAAAAGGCGTTTGACTACAAGGATACTGCGATGATCGGGCGCTCCCACGGCATACACGCCGAACCTAGGACTCTGGGTCTGGTGTTTGCCCTGTGGTATGACGAGATGAGAAGGAATCTTGAGAGAATGAGTGCCGCGCGGGACGCTGTAAGCGTGGGGATGATGTCGGGTGCCGTCGGTACCTACGCCAATATAACTCCAGGGGTTGAGCGTTACGCGTGCGAGCTGCTTGGGCTCCGTCCTGCGGGAATATCGACGCAGGTGATACAAAGAGACATTTACGCGCAGTATTTTCTCTGTCTTTCTCTCATAGCGGCTTCGGTGGAGAAAATTGCTACAGAGATAAGACATTACCAGAGAACCGAGGTAGGAGAGATGGAGGAGCCCTTTACCGAGGGGCAGAAGGGATCTTCCGCAATGCCGCACAAGAGAAACCCTGTACTTTCGGAAAACCTCTGCGGACTCTCAAGGATAGTAAGATCCCACTCTGTCGCGGCCCTTGAAAACATAGCCCTCTGGCACGAAAGGGACATAAGCCACTCCTCCGTCGAGAGGGTCATAGGTCCCGACGGAACGATACTTGTTGATTTCATGCTTGAGAGGCTCTGCGGCCTGATCGAGGGCCTGCGGGTCTATCCCGACAAGCTCGAGAGCAACATCTGGATTACCCGGGGACTGGTTTTTTCCCAGAAGGTTCTGCTTAAGCTTGTAAAAAAGGGTCTTTCAAGGGAGGAGGCCTACTTGCTCGTGCAGCGAAACGCCACGGAGTGCTGGGAGGGGAAAAAGGATTTCCGGGATCTGCTGAAAACCGACTTGCAGATAACGGGTATTCTTTCGGATAAAGAGATCGATTCGTGTTTTGAACTTGAAGAAGATCTGAAAAACATAGACCATATCTTCGCCACCGTTTTCGGCGAGTCATAAATAGCAAGGAGTTTCCACAAAATGAGAAAAGAAGTATTCGCCCCAAAGGCGAGAGGATCTGTTTTTGCGACGGTTGTTTTAGCGATCCTGGCAACGGTTTTTCTTTCCCCCGCGAGCCTCTTTGCGCTCGATAACGTTGACCCCGGAAAACTTGAGTACCACTTCAAGAACCGCTACGGGGTTTACCTTCCTGCCGGCTTTACGGTAAAGGTTGTTAAAGGGAAGGATTCTGAGATGAAAGGGTTCAAACAGGGCAGCTACGAAGTCGGATTTTCCGACGGCCAAAGCCGAAGCTTCCCGTTTCTTGTAAGTCGTGACGGGAATTTTTTGATAATGGGCAACGTGCCCACCATAAAAGTGGATGAGATGAAGGAAACGGGTGTCAAGGGAGTCAGGCAAGGGTTTATTGCCTCGGAAGGCGGACAGGTTCCGATTCTGGTTTCAGGCGACCGCAAAACGATAATGGTCGGCAAGCTTGAGAATCTCGAAGATGATCCTGCAGCAGAGACCGCCCGGAAAATTTCTCTTGAGAATGTTCCTTCAAAAGGAGATCCCAAGGCTCAGGTAACCGTAGTTGAGTACTCGGATTTTCAATGCGGCTATTGCTCCAGGGCCGCAACCGGGGTCGCAGATTTGCTCAAGGATTACAAAGGCAAAGTCAGGGTTTTTTACAAGCAGTTCCCCCTTTCGTTTCACAAGTGGGCCGAGGATGCCTCGATCGCCTCTCTTTGCGTGTATGACCAGGCAAACGACAAATTCTGGGAGTTCCATGACGCCATTTTCGAAAAGCAGAGTGAAATAAAGGTTGCCGGCGCCAAGGAGACCTTTGCAGAAATGGCGCGCAACCTCGGGATCGACATGAAAAAATACGATGAGTGCGTTAAATCCGAGGAAACCAGGCGGAGGGTAGCTTCGGACATGAATGAAGGCAGGTCGATCGGGGTAAGCGGCACTCCGACATTCGTGGTTGACGGCTTCGTGATCTCGGGAGGGGCTAACATGAAAGCGATTAGAAACGCCGTGGATTATCGACTCTCCCTGAAGCCTGAAAGTTCCGGGATGTAGCTTCGGCGGGGTTCCGACCATGAAATGTCCTGAGTGCGGTTACACGAGCTTTGATTATCTTGAGGAGTGCAAGAAATGCGGGGCCGCCCTGTCTCCCGTACCTATTTTCAAGTATCTCTATGAAGACGAGTTGAGCACGGAGGTGATTATTGACAGGAGCGTGCAGCCTTTTGCCGAAGATGTTCTAGCCGGGGTCAAGACAGTCGGGACGACGTTTGAACTCAGCCCTGTGGGCGATCCTCGCGATGAAGGGTCTCCCGAGGACGAACTTGAGGATTTTCTTGCCTTTGAAAGAGATATGGGCGAGGAGGTCACGGAACAAGAAGAGCAGCAGGAAAAGGAAGAGCAGATAGAAAAAGAGAGTCCACCTCCCCTGCCCCACGGTATGGTTCCCGCGACCTCCGGGGAGAGGCTTTTCGCATTTTCCGTCGATCTTCTGTTTACTCTTTGCGTTGCCGCAGCCGCGCTTTTCTCGGGGGCGAATCTCATTGGAGAAACTTTTTTCCCGGGCTTCGGAGAATTTGTTTCCATATGGGGGTGGATATGTCTTTCTGCTTACGTGCTGGCAACCACATATTTCGTTTTTCTTCCCTCCTGGTGCGGAACGACTCTTGGAAACTCGGTTGCGGGTATCCGTGTGGTGATGCGGGATGGTTCTCCTGCCGGATTCCAGACGAATTTGCTCAGATGGGTCGGCTGGATTTTTTCTGTGACCACAGTTTTCACGGGTTTCGCGCTTTCGATGTTTGACCCGCAACGTAAGACTCTCAGCGACCGTCTCTGCGGAACTTTCGTCGTGAGGGCCTGATCTGGCGTACTATGCTTATAGAGCAGCTTGAAAGAACTATCGCTGGCAAACGCGGGGAGATTTCCCGCTGGATAGAGTTCCATTGCGAAAAGGTGATGGTACCGCTTTACAGCTCCGTTGACTTGCGTTTCTCCGATCATAAGATTGCCCCTATAGACACCAATGTTTTTCCCGCAGGCTTTAACAACCTTTCTGCGGGATTCAGAAAAAACGCGGGAAAGCTCTTCAGGGAATATCTTTTTTCCAGGTACCCGAGCGCCGAAAAGATCCTTTTGGTTCCAGAGCTCAATACCAAAAACACCTACTACTGGGAAAATGTCTGGGTAATAAAGTCTGTTCTGGAGGACGAAGGCTACGAGGTGCGCGTCGGCATTGCGAACGAGGAATTTCGAAGGGAGACTGTCTCGTTCAGTTCGGCAAGCGGGAAGGTGATCGAGGCGAAGCGGATTTTTCAGGAGGAAGGTTCGGCGATGATAGAGGGATTCGTGCCCGATATCGTGATGATAAACAACGATTTTTCTGAGAAGTGTCCGAAAACCCTGCACAATTTACGCCAGCCTGTTTTGCCGCCCGTTGAAATAGGATGGCACGCGAGAAAAAAAGACGTGCATTTCGAGTTTTATAATCGTCTCAGCTGCGAACTTGCCGAAATACTGGAGGTTGACCCCTGGGTGATGTCGGTTGAAACCGTCTTGGAAAGCGGGGTGGATTTCGATTTTCCCGAGGACAGGGAGCGGGTTTCCGAAAGAGCCGGGGAAATTCTCTCAAGGGTGAGAGACGGGTATTCCAAAAGAGACATAGACCACGAGCCCTCGCTTTTCGTCAAAAGCAATTCAGGTACCTACGGCATGGCTGTTGCGAGCGTCAGCGACCCGCAAAGCATATTAGGGATGAACTCGCGCGACCGCAAGAGGATGCGGGTTTCGAAGGGAGGAGTGCCGGTTCGGGACGTGGTCATACAGGAGGGAGTGCCGACCTCGCTTCGCGTCGGGGACGATCTTGTCGGCGAACCGGTTGTTTACCTTGTTCAGTCTCAGGTGGCGGGAATGTTCTACAGGGTTAATCCCCTTCGAGGCGAACTTGAAAACCTCAATTCAAAGGGGATGGAGTTTCTGCCGTGCGAAGATTCCTTCGCAAACGGGATTCCTCCGGCGTTTGATCTTGTCTCCAAGGTTGCTACTATCGCCGCGGGCTACGAGATAGAAAAAGTCCTTAGGGACGTGGATTGCTGAGATGTGCGGAAAAAAACAGCTTCCGACCAGCGGACTCTCTCTTTTTTTCCTCATCACGGGTCCTGTTCTCGGCGCAGTTCTTTTTCTCACGTTAAAATCCCTTGGCTGGGGGAGCGACGCGTGCTGGACCGCCGCGGTTTCCGCGGTATGCGCGGTATGGTGGATTTTTGAACCTGTGCCGATTCCGGTTACTTCTCTTCTGCCGTTTGCCCTGTTCCCCGTTCTGGGCGTTCTTTCTCCCAAGGAAATCAGCGAATCCTACGGGGCTCCACTCATACTGCTGCTTCTCGGGGGATTCATACTGTCGACGGCAATGGCGGGAAGCGGTGCGCACAGACGCCTGGCTCTTACCATGGTTAATTTTTTCGGAGGGTCAAGTCCCCGCCGGCTGGTGTTTGGTTTCATGGCGGCCTCGGCGGTGCTGAGCATGTGGATTTCAAACACCGCCACAACTCTTATGATGCTTCCCGTGGCCATAGCGGTACTGGAAAAAGCCAGGGATAGAGCCCTTACGGTGCCTCTTCTGCTTGGCATAGCGCACGCGGCGAGCGTCGGAGGCATAGGAACACCCATAGGAACTCCTCCTAACTTGGTGTTCAGCGAGATTTATTTCCAGAACACCGGAGTGGAAATCCCGTTTTTGACCTGGATGAGTTGGGGGATTCCGGTTGTCGTGATTTTCGTTCCGATAATAGGGCTCTATCTTACTCGTCATCTCACTGGTTCGGGTGGCTTTACCATGCCGGAAGTTGGGAAGTGGAGTTGTCACGAAGCGCGCGTACTGATCGTGTTCCTCCTCACAGCGGTTGCCTGGATGACGCGTAGCGAGCCGTTTGGCGGTTGGAAAACTTGGTTCGGTGTTCCGGGAGCGAATGACGCCAGTGTAGCGCTTGCGGCTGTCATAGTGATGTTCCTCGTGCCCAACGGCAAGGGGGGCAGGCTGCTTGACTGGGAAACGGCAAGCAAAATTCCCTGGGGGATGCTCATTTTGTTCGGAGGAGGCATAGCGATTGCAAAGGCTTTTATCGCGTCCGGGTTAAGCGTTGCGCTCGGCGAGGCCCTCTCCGGTCTTGGCGTTCTGCACATTGTTTTGATGCTGGCCGTTATTTGCCTTGCGATTACTTTTCTCACGGAACTCACAAGCAACACCGCGACCACGACTTTGATGATGCCGATTCTCGCGGCTACCGCAATGGCGATGAATATCGAACCGGCACTGCTGATGGTGCCCGCGGCAATGAGCGCAAGCTGCGCGTTCATGCTTCCGGTTGCTACTGCTCCCAATGTGGTGGTGTTCAGCACGGGAGCCTTTCCGACAAAAGTAATGGCAAGAAATGGACTGGCCCTTAACTTTATCGGCGCGTTTATTATTACGGCCGTGTGCGCAATTATGCTTTAGGGAGGGAGAGCTTAGCGTGGTGGGTCAAACATATATTGTTTTAAGGAAGCATTAACGGCATTTTTGTCCTTCTTCGATAAGTACCCTAGTTGCCGAACAACCATCGATTTCTCTAACGTAAAGAGTTTTAAGCGTACTATTGACGGTACGATTAAATTGGCTTCAGCGTAGTCCTTCAGTTTTATATCGCTTCGCCAAGAACTATGCTTAGCAGTCGTAATCATAGCTAAAATCAATTGATCGTGATTCTCGTTAAACTCTTCGGATGATATAACCAAAGCAGGCCTGCGCTTTTTGGTGGAGGAGTCAGTAAAGGGAAAAGAAACAACTACGATATCATGGGGTTTAAAGGTCACTCCAAGCCTCTTCATCCTCGTCCGACAGCCATTCTTTAAGGTTTAAAGAAACGCTGTCCAAATAATCATCTTTAACAGATTTGAGCTTGGTTACAATCACGCGATCTCCGTCTAATTCGAAAACAAGCTTGTCACCTGTTTTAAAATGTGCGGCCTTACGCAACGCGTGAGGAATAGTGACTTGGCCTTTTGAGGTGATTTTAGAAATTTCCATAACGGCATATCTCCTTACATGTAAGGATAACAAAAGAGTAAAAATATACAACAGTGTTGGAAAACAAATTAGCATGGGGCGGCAGGGGAGCAAGTTTGTCGCTACTGCTTCTGATCAAAATTGGATAAGTCATGCTATCTCTCTCAGTTGGATTGAATCTATACCGGCGGTTGTGATAACGTCGGATACGAGCACGACGCGGTCTCCCGGTTTTAATATCCGTTTTTGCTTCAGAAGCTCGAAGGCTTCTTCGGTCCTCTGTTCGGGATCTTCGGATTCGTCCATGCAATGCGCGATTACGGCTCTGTTCAAGGACAACTGCCGTTTTATCCTGTCGTCGAAAGTTACCGCATGAATAGGTGTCTTGGCTGGCCTGCAGTTTGTTGTCAGCTGAGCCATCAATCCCTTTTTCGTTATTACAACTAGGCATTTGGCATCAATTGATTCGGCGAGCTCAACCGCTGAAGCCGCTATATGCTGCTTGAGATCTTGCTTAACAAGAAGCTTGCCCATCTGCAGACTTGTGAGACTTTCCGCCTTTAAGGCTATCTTGTCGAGATGTTCTATTGACCTTACGGGATATTTCCCGGTTGTTGTCTCACCCGAGAGCATGAGCGCGTCGATCTCCTCGTAGACCGCGTTTGAGATATCCGTTACTTCCGCCCGGGTAGGAATCGGGTTATCAATCATTGATTCAAGGAGATGGGTGGCGACTATGACTCTTTTGCCTTTTTCCTGGCATTTGCCGACTATCACTCTCTGCACGTCTGGCAGTTCCTCAATGCTTATCTCGATACCGAGGTCTCCCCTCGCAACCATTACCGCGTCCGATGCATCAACGATTTCCTCTACGTTGCGCACCCCTTGCTGGTCCTCGATTTTAGAGATGATTTTTATTCCTTCGCCTTTGGCCCCTAGGAGTGCCCTGAGATCCGAAACGTCCTGTGCTTCCCTGACAAAAGAAAGAGCTATGTAATCAACTTCGTTTCTTACTCCGAACTCTATGTCGGTCTTGTCCTTGTCCGTTATCGAAGGAAGATTGACCTTTACCCCGGGCAGATTGACGTGGCGTTTGCTTTTCATGGTTCCGCCGTCAATTACCTTGCATTTCATGGTTCCGTGGTCCTTCTCGAGCACCTGCAGGTTTATGAGACCGTTGTCCACGGTTATTTTCTCTCCTATCCGAACTTCGTTGATAATGTCCTCGTAGTTAATATGAATTGAAGATCCTTCAACGTCACCGGGCCTCACGGACACCGTAATTACATCTCCTTGGCTTATATGCAGGTCGCTTTGCAGAACCCCGGTTCTGATCTCCGGTCCCTGGGTGTCAAGTATCAGGGCGATTGAATCTTCGATTTCACTGTTGATGGATTTCACCGTGTTGATTACTTCAAGATGGCTTTCGTGAGTGCCGTGCGACATGTTGAGGCGCACGGCGTTCATGCCAGCCTTGTACATTTTCATCAGCATTTCGTACGAACTTGTGGAGGGACCTACGGTGCAGATTATTTTTGTTTTTCTAAATGGTTTCATAAACGGGGAAATATGTCGGTAAATTCAGAAAATGCAAAGTTCTTTTACCCCCAAGCTAGTATATAGATCAAAGTGGCAGGGAGGGCGTGGCTTGCTGAAGTGCGTTCCAGTTATTTTCCGCCTGATTCCTTGTGAATACCTTTCTGCGGTTACTTGAGATGTTCTTTGGGGATATGACGAATAATATCTCTGGAGTCGTGAAGAACTCTGTTTATAACTATTTCATTTTCGTTCGGCAGGAAATAAAGAATGAAATGGCGAGGTTTTCTCACGGTTCCTTCGGCTCTGGCACGACTCAGCATTATGTGATAGCTGCGAATGTTTTTACTGATTTCAGGGCGGCTTTTACTACCTAGCCGATAGGGGTTTCTCTTATGTTGCGAATGGCCTGCTTGAGAAGAGTCTCGTAAGAGTTAGCCGTATTGTGCCCGTGACGGTTAACCGTATATTTACGAATATCGAGCAGGTCGGAACGGGCCGGTTCGGTGATCGTGATTTTACGCATGGTCACCGAATCTCCATCATGTTTCGGCTGCTTCCCGTGCTATGTCGCTAAAAAACCGGTTCAAAGCAGCATCATCTTCAATAAGAAAAGTTTCCCCTCGACTGTAGGCTTCTTCTCCTACCTTAACTTCCCGACGCAATCCCTCGAGTTTAGCTTTTACTTCCTGTTCCTCTCGTTCCAAAAGATGCAGAGCCGCTCTGACAACCTCGCTGGCGTTTTTAAACCGACCGGAGTCTATCTGCCGGGTTAAAAATGCATCATAGCGGTCAGTCAGATTTATATTACGAGTAGGCATGTGTCTATCTCCACGAAGCATAAAATACTCAAAAGAGGCGAAATTGTCAATTTTTGCCAATTATTGGATTTAAGTTTTTCGTGATGGGCAAGATATCATATGCTACCTTGATGAGATACATTCGGGATGCGGACTGTTTCAGCGATCATGCGGGAGAAAAATTCCTGTGACTCGAGTTAGCACGGCTTTAGAAAGTTAAACCGGAGAGCTTAAATACAATTTCCGCTATTCGTTGAAACTCCCCGCGATTTTCCGAGCAATTCAGCGCTTTTTTGACAGTGTGCCTGTTTTGTGATACTAAACTGCATTTTAACCTGACAAAGTCCTCGAGTTTCCCAAGACGAGACAATGGAATACATACAGCATTTATCAGTAGAAAATTTCATTCTTTATCTTCTGATAATCCTTGTTTTCGCCAAGGCCTTCGGCCGGCTGGCAGAAAAAATCGGACAGCCCTCGGTTCTCGGGGAACTTCTCGCCGGGGTAGTTCTGAGTGCAGGAGTTCTGGCGCTTATTCCTTCTACGGAAGGCATGGTCGGATACGACGTATTTCACCTGCTAGCTGAAATAGGGGTTGTTCTTCTTCTTTTCGAAATAGGTCTTGAGACCAGGATTGCGGACCTGATAAAAGTGGGCCCTGTCTCGGGGCTTGTGGCCATAGTCGGTGTGGTGCTTCCGTTTGTGCTTGGATATTTCAGCATAATTTATTTCCAGAAGTTCGCCATACTCAGCCTTGAAGCCAATATGGTAGGGCTCGTGGCCATAGTGACGGGAGCAACGCTTACCGCCACGAGCGTCGGAATCACGGCCAGGGTTCTAGCCGACCTTGACCGGCTCCAGACAAAAGAGGCAAGGATAGTTCTTACCGCCGCCATAATAGATGACGTGCTCGGGCTTATAATTCTCGGAGTCGTAAGCGGCATAGTGAGCTCTTTTGGATCAGATAGTGCGGGGGCGGCGGGAATTACCTTGAGTTCCGTGGCCTTTATAACCGCGAAGGCATTCGGTTTTCTTGCCGTTTCCATAGTTCTCGGCAGGATTATCGCTCCCAGAATTTTCGGGTTTTTCGCCCGGATCGACAGAAACAATCTCGTCTGGCTCATGGCAATAGCCTTCTGTTTTGTCTATGCCTACTGCTCAAATCTTTTTTCTCTAGCTCCCATAGTGGGGGCGTTTGCGGCCGGTCTGGTTCTTCGCGAAACGGATCAGTTCAAGACTATTGAAAATGGAATAAAGCCCGTTTCTCACTTTTTCGCCCCGATATTTTTCGTGATGGTAGGGGCTGCCGTGGATGTTTCTGTATTTAACCCCTTTGTATCTGAAAATATTATGGTAATATCAATCGCTTTAATTCTTTTCGTGGTGGCGGTTGTAGGCAAGTACGTGAGCGGTTACGTGGTCTATGAAAAAGGCATAAGAAAAAGTATAATTGGCGTCGGAATGATCCCAAGAGGTGAGGTTGGGCTTATTTTCGCGAAGATCGGTCTTGTGCATGGCGTTTTCAAAACCGATCTTTTCTCCGCCGTCACGGCTATGGTAATACTGACAACCTTTATAGTGCCCCCGCTTTTAAAATGGATGTTCGAAAGTGAGGACAAGGAGCGTAAGCTGGCCGAAAACACGGTCTAGCAAATAATCTTAAAGCTGGATTAATCATGAGATTCTACGGTCTTAGGACATTTTTATATGCTGCGATCTTCGCCTTGGCGGTTGTTCCCTCGGCAAATGCCGCTGAGAACATGCTGAGTGTTGATGAAACCCTGATAATTCAACTTGTTATTTTTCTGGTAGGGCTTTTTCTGCTGAACAGGCTCGTGTTCCGCCCGCTTCTCGGGGTCTGGGACAGAAGGGAGGAACTTACCGCGGGCACGCTCAGGGAAGCCGAGGAGATGACCCGCAAGGCCGAGGGCGCCATCGCAGAGTACAATGAGAAAATCGCTGAAGCGAGGACCCAGGCTACTGAGACAAGAAACGAACTCCGCCAGCAGGGGCAGAGCGAATCTTCGAGGATGCTTCTTTCAGCTAGAGAGGCTGCCCAGGCGGAACTTGAGGGTGCGAGAGGGACTCTTGAGAGCGAGGTCGCGAAGATGAGAGCGGACCTGCAGGGCGAGATAGAGTCGCTTGCAGCGGAGATAAGCAACCGTGTCTTGAGGAAGGGGGCGTAGTGCTGATGCCAGCTGCGGATTTTAATTTTCCGGGGGAACCAGAGATTGGATAGCCATTTCAACTGGGCGTTTGTAATAAAGTACGCTGTTAACTTGGGTCTTCTTATAGCCCTTCTCATATACCTTATCAGAAAACCTTTTCTGTCCTTTCTCAAGAACAGGAAGGAAAGGCTGCGCTCGGAGGTGGACCGCGCCGCGGAGGCGGCCGAGCAGGCGAAAATTACGCTTGAGGAATACTCGGCGAAACTTGATGCGGTTGCCTCGGAAATAGCGGCTCTTCAGGAGAATATAAGAAACCAGGGTGAAAATGAAAAGAATGATCTTGTCTCCGCGGCGGAGAAAAGCTGCGAGATGATAAAAAAAGAGGTTGAGGACACGGTTCGTCTTGAGACCACGAAGGCGGTCTCCGAGATACAGTCCGAAGTGGTCGACTCGGCGCTTGCGCTTGCCGAAAAAATGATAAAGGAGCGGGTGGACACGGATTTTACGACCGATTCGGTCGACGATTTTGTAAAAATGATTGAGGAAGGGAAATGGCAACAGTTGCGACACTGAGAGATCTTGTCTCGGCGCTTGTGGATTCCGCGGCGGATGAAAGCGAACTTTCGGGCGTAAGAGCCAACATGGAGAATTTCTTTGAGCGGGTCGCCGATTCGGGCGAGCTTCGAGATGTTCTTTTAAGCACGGTGTTTTCGATAGAGGAGAAAAAGGCGGTCTTGGGGGATTTCCTCGAGGCGGTGTCTTCTCTTGAGATTACGAGAAGATTTCTTCTGCTGGTTTTGGAGATGGAGAAGGTCTCGGTGCTTCTCGGCTCAAGGGAAGCCGTGCTTGCGAGACTTGACGAAGCGGTTGGAAAAGTAACGGCCGAAATTACCTCGGCCAGAGATCTTAGCCAAAACGACGTCGAGAGGCTCAGCGCGGCGCTTCGTGCGGCGACCGGAAAAACGGTTGAGGTGTCGCTTAAGGTTGATTCTTCCATGATAGGCGGAATAAAAGCGCAGGTAGGTGACAAGGTTTACGATAACAGCGTCAGGACGCAGCTTGAGAGAATAAGAGGCGTTCTTTCTCCGTCCTGACCCGAATAATTCCAAAGGAGCTAGTAATGCAGGAACTAAGAGCAGAGAGTATAGGCGAGATTCTGAGAAACAGGATAAAGGGCTATGAACGGAAAGTTGATACCGAAGAAGTCGGGACGGTTATTTCCGTCGGCGACGGTATCGCCAGGGTTTACGGTCTTGATCAGGCGGTAGCGGGAGAGCTCGTCGAGTTTGACGGCGGAATCACTGGACTTGTTCTTAACCTTGAAGAGGATAATGTCGGTGTCGCTCTTTTCGGAGAGGATTCCCACCTGAGCGAAGGAGGGATGGTAAAGCGAACGGGACGCATCGCCGAGGTGCCTGTCGGAGACGCTCTCGGCGGAAGGGTGGTCGATGCTCTCGGAAGACCGATTGACGGTCTCGGAGAAATAGCCGCCACTGAAACAAGGCAGATCGAGGTGAAGGCCCCCGGAGTTATTTACCGCCAGTCGGTAAACGAGCCCCTTCAGACGGGACTTAAAGCCGTTGATTCCATGATACCGATAGGAAGAGGCCAGAGAGAGCTTATTCTGGGAGATCGTCAGGTCGGAAAGACCGCTATCGCGATCGATACGATAATAAACCAAAGAGAAGAAGATGTTCACTGCATATACGTTGCCATAGGGCAAAAACAGTCAACCGTGGCTCAGGTAGTCGATAAGCTCAAGGAGCACGACGCCATGAAGTACACGACAATAGTTTCCGCCACGGCCAGCACCCCAGCTCCTTTTCAGTTTCTTGCTCCTTTCTCCGGCTGTGCCCTGGGAGAGTATTTCAGAGACACCGGCCGCCACGCGCTCATAATATACGATGATCTGACGAAACACGCGTGGTCTTACCGCCAGCTTTCGCTTCTTCTAAAAAGACCGCCGGGACGCGAGGCTTACCCCGGAGATGTTTTCTATCTTCACTCTAGGCTTCTTGAGCGCGCCGCCAAGATGAGAGACGAAGACGGAGGCGGTTCCCTTACGGCGCTTCCGATAATCGAAACGCAGGCCGGTGACGTGTCCGCCTACATTCCCACGAACGTGATTTCCATCACCGACGGGCAGATATATCTTGAGAGCGATCTTTTCTACTCGGGTGTGCGTCCTGCCATTAACGTCGGTCTCTCGGTTTCAAGGGTAGGGGGAAGCGCTCAGATAAAGGCGATGAAAAACGTCGCCGGAACCCTGAGGCTCGAGCTTGCCCAGTACAGGGAGGTTGAGGCGTTCGCGCAGTTCGCTTCCGATCTTGACAGGGTAACCCAGAACCAGCTTGCCCGCGGAAGCAGGCTCGTTGAAGCCCTCAAGCAGGATCAGTACGAACCGCAGGGGGTTGAAAAGCAGATCCTGATCATATTCGCAGTTACAAACGGCTATGCTGACGACTATCCAGTATCCGCAGTGAGAAAATACGAGAGGGAGCTTTCTTCTTTCATGGAATCGAAGCATCCTGAGTATCTTGCGGAAATAAAAGAGAAGAAAGTTGTTTCGGACGAACTTGAGGACAAGCTCGTGGCAGCACTTGACGAGCTTAAAAACCAGTTGGGCGAGCTTGCCTGACGCAGTAGCGGGAAAGGATAATGCCGAGCCTTAAACAGATAACGACAAAGATAAAGAGCGTGAGAAGCACGCGGCGGATAATGGGTGCCATGAAGCTCATAGCTGCCGTGCGTCTGCAGAAGGCCCAGGCCGCTCTTATGGCCTACAGGCCTTATTCTGACGCGTACCGCGACGTGGTCCTAAACGTGGCGGCGCTTTCAGAATCGGAAGATCATCCCCTTCTTCGGATCCCGGAGGAAAAAGCGAACCTGCACGTTCTGTTCTTTACTTCCGACAGGGGGCTCTGCGGAAGTTTCAACAGCGCCCTGATAAGGAACATGCAGAGCTATGTCGAGGAGCAGAGCGGGGTTTTCGGGAACATAAAGCTGAGTTTCGTCGGAAGGCGGGGACGGGATTACTTCTCGAAAAGCGGGGTTGCCACAGGCAAATACTACACAGGAGTCAATGAAAGGAACTCCCGGAAGTTCTCAGAGGAACTGGCCGCGGCGCTCACAGAGGAGTTCAGGGTCGGGGAGAGCGACGAAATAGTGCTTGCGTATAATCACTTTGTCTCCGCTATTTCCCAGAAGATGACTTTTGAGAGGCTTCTTCCGCTTTCGGCGCAGGAAACCGACGACGGTGGTGCGGAGACTTCTTCAGATTACATATTTGAGCCGGAGAAAGAACGAATAATAGGTTCGATTCTTCCAAAATACGTTCAGGTGAGAATCGAGCGCGCCATGAACGAGTCGCTCACGAGCGAGCATGCGGCGCGCATGACCGCGATGGAAAACGCAACCAACAACGCGGATGAGGTAATAGCGAAACTTACCCTGCTTTTTAACAAGACCAGGCAGGCGATCATTACAACGGAGCTTATGGATATCGTTAACGGTACGGAAGCTCAAAGGACAGGAGGCAACGAGTAAAGATGAGTATTGAATCAGCGTTTACAGCAGGCGGTGGGGGAGCCGAAGCGGCAAATGGTGCCGACCCGGGAATCGGGAAAATAATTCAGGTAACGGGTCCCGTGGTGGATGTCGAATTCTCGGAGGGAGCTCTTCCCACCGTGTTCACGGCTCTTAAGGTAACGAACCCGGCCCTTGGGGAAACCGAGTGGAACCTGGTTCTGGAGGTCGCTCAGCAACTGGGCGGAGGCCGCGTAAGATGCATAGCCATGGATTCGACCGAGGGGCTTAAAAGGGGGCAGGATGCCCTTAACACCGGCGATGGAATAACAATCCCAGTCGGTAAGGAAGCTCTCGGGAGACTGCTTAACGTGGTCGGAGAACCAATAGATGAAGCCGGCCCCGTAGAGACTGAGGAGCGCTGGCCCATTCACCGTCCCGCACCCGAATTCGTCGAGCAGAGCACCAAAATGGAGCTTTTCGAGACGGGCATAAAGGTTATCGATCTTCTCGCTCCTTTTCTTAAGGGTGGGAAAATCGGTCTTTTCGGCGGAGCGGGAGTAGGCAAGACCGTTTTGCTGATGGAACTCATCCATAACATAGCTAAGGAATACGGCGGTTACTCGGTTTTCGGCGGAGTGGGAGAGAGAACCAGGGAAGGAAACGACCTTTACTGGGAGATGAAGGAATCTGGGGTTCTTGGAAACACCGGACTCATATTCGGACAGATGAACGAGCCTCCGGGAGCGAGAGCCAGGGTTGCCCTTACGGCGCTTACGCTTGCCGAGTATTTCCGCGACACCCAGGGGCAGGATGTGCTTCTTTTCATCGACAACATTTTCCGTTTCACCCAGGCGGGTTCCGAGGTGTCAGCTCTTCTCGGAAGAACTCCTTCTGCTGTTGGTTATCAGCCGACTCTCTCGACCGACCTCGGGGAACTTCAGGAAAGAATCACTTCGACTGTGAAAGGCTCTATTACTTCCGTGCAGGCGATTTACGTTCCGGCGGACGACCTTACGGACCCTGCTCCCGCAACTACCTTTGCGCACCTTGACGGAACCATCGTTCTCTCAAGGCAGTTGACCGAACTTGGGATATATCCTGCTGTTGATCCGCTTGATTCGACCTCGAACATTCTTGATCCGAGAATAGTCGGAGACGATCATTATAAGGTCGCCAGGGAAGTTCAGGAAGTTCTGCAGCGCTACAAGCAGCTCCAGGAGATAATCGCAATTCTCGGTATGGACGAACTCTCAGAAGAGGATAAGCTTACAGTTGCCCGAGCCAGAAAGGTCCAGAGATATCTCTCGCAGCCTTTCAACGTGGCCGAGCAGTTCACGGGCACCCCAGGAAAGTACGTACCCATTAACCAGACCATAGAAGCTTTCGGCGAGATTATCTCGGGCAACATGGATGATATCCCCGAGCAGGCTTTCTACATGGTGGGTAATCTTGACGAAGTACGCGAGAAGGCGACGGCAATCGCCTCCTGACGGGAGACCTGAAAATTGGCTGAGAAACTGCGACTTAAGATCATAACCCCGGAAAAGCTCGTGTTTGACGGCGAGGTCGAGGAACTTGTCGCCCCCGGCCAGATGGGGGAATTCGGCGTTTTGCCAGGTCACGTGCCTTTTCTTTCCGTGCTTTTTCCGGGAAGGCTCAGGTTCAAAACCGACGAGTCGGGAGAAAACACTCTCATAATCCATGGCGGCCTCGCGGACGTAAAGGATGACACCATCAGCATTCTTACCGACCAGTCGGAGAATCCCGAAGAGGTTGACGTCGCGGCAGCTAGAAAAGACTCTGAGACCCTTCAGAAGGAACTTGATGAGCTTCAGGATACGGAAGCTTCGGAAAGAGAAGAGCTTGATAGGAAGCTCAGGATAGCACGCGCTCGAGCTGGGGAATAACCTTTCTTTAGAACTTACCCTTAACTACACTAAAAGTGGTTTAATTGCACTTTGAGAATCCGCAACTCCGGCACGTGACGCACCCCGATTCAAATGCGAGCGCCCTGCTTCCGCAGTCCGGGCACTGCTCAAGCATCAGGTCCGTGGAAACTTTGCCCGCGCCGCCGTTTGCTTTTGCCGCCGTTACTTCCGGTCCGCCTTCATCAGCGTTTTTTTTTCCCTCGGGGATGAAGTGTCTTCTCAGCACCTTGGCTATGGCGTCGGGCACGGACATTATGACCTGTCCTCCCGAAAAAACTGGTGAGGAACCTCCAATGGCCTCCAGCTGTTCCACGACATCTCTGACATCAACCCCAGACCTCAGAGACAGAGATATCAGCCTTCCAGTTGCCTCGGCATCGGCCATTGTGGTAAATCCAGATTTTCCAATCTGGACGAAAACTTCAAACGGCTTGCCTTCGTAACTGTTGACAGTTACGTAGAGATTCCCGTACCCAGTTTTTATCGCCTCGGTAAAACCTTCCAGCACTTGGGGTCTGGTGACAGGTTTTACCGCTTCTTTTTGAGGGGGATGAGGGGATGGTGTGAGGTTGGAGTGGGTGGTTGACATCCCTTCATCCCGGGGTGGAGAGCTTGGTTTTTCTTTTGCTTGTTCTTCCGTTATCAGTACCCCTTCTCTGGAGCCTTCCCTGTAGACGGTTACCCCCTTGCAGCCGAGCTTCCAGGAGAGGAAATATATTTTCTCGACTTCCTCAAGGCTTATATCCTTGGGGAGATTTACGGTACTTGATATGCATGAATCTATATGCTTCTGGATCGCGGCCTGCATGCGCACCCGCATCTCCGGCTTTATCTCGTGAGAGGTGACGAACGTGTCCGGAAGATCCGCCTCGTCATCCAACCCGAATTTCTCCATGTACTCAGAAACAAGCGGGTGGTAGACCTTGAATTCTTCTTCCGACAGGGATTCCGAGCGCCGGAGGTAAGACAGAGCGAACATGGGCTCGACGCCGCTTGTGGTTCCAGCTAGAACCGAACCGCTTCCAACGGGTGGGACCGTAAGTATGCACGCGTTTCGAAGGCCCTGCTTTTTTATCTTGCTCATTACATTATCGCGCATGGTTTCTACGAACGGATTCGCTATGTGCGTTTTAAGGTCAAACACCGGGAAAGTTCCCTTTTCCTTGGCAAGATCGGAACTGGCTTCATAAACGATGTTCTTTATGTGCTCGAAAAGCTCGTCAGTGAATTTTACACCTTCGTCCGTGTCGTACTTTATGTTGAGCTTAGCAAGCATGTCCCCCAGTCCGGTGAACCCGACCCCTATTCTCCTCGACCTCAAAGACGCTTTTGTCTGGAAACTTAGGGGATGCTTTTCAATGTTGTAATCCAGTATGTCGTCAAGGAACCTGACGCTGTATTGAAAAGCTTTCTCGAGTTTTTCCCATTCTATTGAGGCATCCTCCTCGAAAGCGTTTTTGACGAACATGGAGAGATTCACGTTTCCGAGACAGCAGTTCCCATAGTCCTCTAGCGCCTGTTCGCTGCAGGGGTTCACGCCGTTTACTTCCATGTTTGCGTATTCGGTAGGGGAGTACCTTTTCACCGTGTCCCAGAAAATAAGTCCTGGCTCGGCCGAAGACCAAGCAGATTTAACCAGCCTGTCCCATATCTGGCGGGCCCGTACGGTTTTTTTCATCTCGGTTTTCTCATTTGAGAAGGTGAGCTCGTAATCCGCGTCTTTTTCAACGGCTTCCATGAACTTGTCATCCACTTTTACCGAGATGTTGGCAAACTGGACCTTTGATCTTGCTTCGTCGTTTTTTATGTCAAGGAAGTCCATTATATCGGGATGATTGACCTTCATAGTTATCATGAGAGCTCCTCTTCTTCCCGCCTGCCCTATGGTTCCGGTCGTGGTCGACAGAAGGTCCATGAACGATACGGCCCCAGTCGAGTATATGGCTGAATTGTTCACCGGGGCACCTTTCGGCCTAAGAACCGATATGTCGGTTCCGACTCCTCCGCCGAAAGAGTAAGTTCTGGCGGCCTCCTTGCACCACTCGAATATCCCCTCTATGGAGTCTTCCTTTATTGGCATGTAGTAGCAGTTAAGTAGCGTAGCCCTTCTTTTCTGCCCGGCGCCGAAGAGGATTCTCCCGCCGGGGATGAACTTAAAGTCGGAGAGGAGCCAGTAGAAGTTTTCCTCCCATTGCTTTCTCAGTTCCTTTTTTTCTTCGGGAGATGCTATTTCTTTGGCCACCCTTCGCCACATCTGTTCCGGAGTTTTTTCTGTTATTTCTCCATTTGCGTCGCGAAGAGCGTATTTCTCGTAGAAAACACGTGCCCTGAGCTTGTCTCCGCCGAATGCTTCAATGGTTTCCGCAGGAATTTCTATAGTGTCGCTTGGAGCTTTTACGTGTTCCGGGGAAGCTTCCTGAGTCTGGGTTTTCTGTTCCTCGACAGCGACTGTCTCGTGATCCGAGACTCCGTTTGCCACGATTTCAGCGGGATCCTTATCTCCGGGCATGCATTCTTCCTCCTCTTCTTAATAGTTGTTTTTCTAGTTGCGTTTTATTGCGTAGGAAGACAGCAACTTACCCCTATACACTCCTCCTTAATTCTTGTTCCTTTAAGTCTTCCTTCCGTTGAGTGTAATTTTTTTTGTTCAATTTATAGAAAATGTCTTGTGTAAGAACTACTATATTGTGGCGTGGGATTTATTTAAACACAACATATAGGGCTTTGTCAAGTATTTTATTTTCGTTAAGATTGGATTAATTCAATTTCTGAAGGGGAAGCCCGCTAGCATTAAAATTTCAATGAGATCAAATGATTAACCTAGAATCATAAAAGTTTCTTGATATTTGCTGTACTGTTAAAATTTTTTCCATGAAAATTCGCAATTACACTGTGTGAATTAGCTTTGCAGAGAGAATGCTAGCAATTTTTGCGATTTAGTCCCAACCCTCAAGATTTTAAATGTTGCGGCACAAGTTATCAAAGCTGACAGTTTACGGGTTTTTACATGAAACTGCTCTTGCAACCAGACGGCTAATCAACGATAAATACGTTGTTGCTGATTTTATCTGTCCCAATTTTTTGTTTTCTATATGAGCCCTAACCTAGCTTCGTGTTACATGATATTTGCCTTTAGAAAATTGTTGCCCCAACCGCGCGCGCGGTCAGAACGGCATGGGTGCCGATGCCACCGCGGCGCGACCGTGAACCGATATCGAATTTTCAAGCTTTCGCATACATATCGGCTTCAGTTGGGTAGGAGGCATAGTAAGATGCACCTTGTAGTTTTGTTTTTATTAATCTAATTGAGGGTATCCACCAGATTGTTTTTCGAGATTCTATAAAAACAGCCTATGGTTTGTCAAGGGATTTTTGGGTAAATTATTAAATAATTTCAGGGTTATACGGTCGACCAGTTCTAACTGGGATAATATGAATGACCGGTTCTGTTTAAAAATGTTTGATTTTGAAAGAAAGTTGTGTAAAGATATGCCCTCATATCAATAATTATCCCTCCATATCCAAGTCTGTTTCTTTCTGTATGGAGAGAGCTTGGGCGTGTTAGCAAAAAATGTTTAAGAAAAACCGGAGCACGCTTTTTAGTATGGTTAGGGTTTATGAATAATAGAGATAAATTAGTCAATGTTGCTTCCGAGTTGATTCACTCTCATGGTTTTGAGGGAACTTCCATTGATATGATCATGAGAAACTCCGGTATTTGCAGAAGCAATTTCTATTATTATTTTGAAAGCAAGGAAGTTTTGGGGTTGCTTGCGATTGAGAAAGTGGTTTCTGAGTTTGAAGAAAAAATGTTGTCGAAAACCCTCTTGAACCAAGACCTCAACCCTCTTGAACGTCTCGACGGCTTTTACGGGGAAGCAATTTTCCTTCAGTATTCTCTTTTTTCGCAGCCTCCTTATGCAGGCTGTTTTTTCGGGAATCTCGCTTTGGAGCAGAGCGGCATAAACGAGAAATTTCGTTCTGTTCTGAGTGATTACTTCAAGGGATGGAAAGACTGTTTTGAGCAATGCTTGAGAGACGGGGTGGAGCAGGGATTTTTCAGGGAAGAAATTGATCCCAAACAAATGGCTGGCTTATTGATCTCTCAGATCGAAGGAGCCATACTCCTGTCGAAGGTCGACAATTCCATCGAACCGTTCGAGTCTTCCTGCGCAACGATGAGAAGTCTGATCGTTAAATCGTCATGATTAGCGTGCTCTACGGGTTTTTCGGGACAAGATTTCGACAAAGAATTATCTCTCCTTAGTATCTTGCGAAGATGTAATATCCGATGCTGGTTGGTCTTGTAAGCAGTCTTCGCAGATCTGAATTTTCCAGATTCTCCAAATTGAATTCCACCGATCTATGATGAGAGAAAATGAAGTTCAGGTTGATCGGTTTGACTTGGCCGGGCTCTCTTAAGTTTCGCTTTGCGTTAAATTGCGCTTATGGAAGAAATGGTTTCCACGGAGTATCGCTTTTGCGTGGTATAATTCTGAGCCATGAAAAAGGAAGTTTCAGCGACGGACGAGCTTGAGGGAATCTCCGAAGTGCTGCGTTTCTGGTTCGGCGACCTGCGCGAGGGCGAACTGCCGGATGAAAAGAAGCAGATGACCTGGTGGATGAAGTCAGAGGAGTTTGACGGTCTCGTGAGACGGAGGTTTGAAAAATACGTGCTGCTTGCCGAGAGAGGAGAGCTTTCCCGCTGGCTCGAAACGCCCTTGGGCACCGTGGCGTTTATAATAGTTGTCGATCAGTTTCCAAGGAACATCTACCGCGACACCGAGGGCGCGTTTTCAAGAGACCCCCTTGCGCTTCGCGCGTGCCTCGAGGGCATTGAGAAGGGATTTGACCGGGACCTTCACCCCATGCACAGGGTGTTTTTCTACCTGCCGCTTATGCACTCGGAGAACCTGGAGATCCAGAGCCTGAGCGTTGAGAAGTACTCCGCTCTTGAAAACGAGTACGCCCCGCGCCCGGAAATCGGGGAAACCCTCGCCTGTTCCACAGACTTTGCGGGACGGCATTTAGACATAATAAAAAGATTCGGAAGGTATCCACACAGGAACGCGGCCTTGGGGAGGGAATCCACCCCGGAAGAAACCGAGTTTCTAAAACAGCCTGGAAGTTCCTTCTGATTCTTTCCACTGATTTTCTTTAGTTGTTTAAGGTTATTCAAGCGGGTATTTATATGATGACCGCACGCGGGGACGCGCGTATTTTTCGGTCAGGGAGAGCGTTTGATTGAACATCGAGGAAATACTAAGCCGGACTTATCTCGGCAATTCCGCTGAAACGTGGCTCTGGGCACTCGGAGCTGCGATCGTCTTAGCCTTTGTCTTCAACTTCATCCTGAAAAAGTTTGTGAGGTCGTTTGCCGGTTTTGCCGAGAAGACCGAGACCGATCTTGACGACTTGGTTTCGGCGCTCGTGGAGAAGACCAGCATAGTGCTGATCATAATCTTCTCGGTCTACGTGGCGACTTTCTTTCTTGACCTTACCCAGCAGATAAGGGACTTCCGGAAAAGCGTGATAGTCATCTGCCTTTTTGTTCAGGTCGGTTTCTGGGGAGGCGGCTTCATCGACTATTACGTCTCGAAGAAGCTTGTGGATATCGGTGCGGGCGGCGGCGCTTCCATAACGCACGTAAGGAGCCTGGGTTTTTTCGCGAAATCGGTTCTCTGGATAGTTCTCGGAATTCTGACGATCGACAACCTGGGATTTGACCCGACCACAATAATCGCGGGTCTCGGCGTCGGAGGCATAGCCGTGGCGCTTGCGCTTCAGAACGTTCTGGGCGACATCATAGCCTCGCTTTCCATTATTTTCGACAAGCCTTTCGAGGTCGGTGATTTCATAGTCATAGGCGATATGAGGGGAGACGTGGAGCACATAGGGCTTAAGACCACCCGCCTCAGGAGCCTTTCGGGCGAACAGCTTGTTTTGTCGAATAACGACCTGCTGCAAAGCCGCGTAAAAAACTACAAGAGGATGAACAACCGCAGGATCCTTTTTTCCCTCGGCGTCGTTTACGAGACATCCTACGATAACCTCGCGAGAATCCCCGGACTGATAAAGGAGATAATAGACGCGGAACCGAAAACGAGATTCGAAAGGGCGCATTTCAGCAGTTACGGTGATTTTGCCCTTAACTACGATATAGTTTACTTTGTTCTTACTCCGTCGTTTGACGATTACATGGATATACAACAGAGCGTTAACCTCAAGATATTCAAAAGGTTCTCCGAGGAGGGGATAGAGTTCGCTTATCCCACCCGGAAGGTTTTTCTTGATTCGACGCAAACTGCGTCGACCGACGCGGAGGCAGGAGACTGAGTTGGCCAAAAAAGCGTGGGGAGGCCGTTTCGCTTCCCAGACACACAATATCGCCGAGAAGTTCTCAGAATCGGTAAGTTTCGACAGGCGTCTTTACAAAGAAGACATAAGGGGAAGTATCGCCCACGTGAAGATGCTTCGCGAAACCGGAATTATTTCCCGCAAGGACGCATCCCGGATAACCAAGGGTCTTCGGGAGATCGAAAAGGAAATAGACCGCGGGGAGTTTGCTTTCAGCGAGAGCTACGAGGATATCCATCTCAACATAGAAAAAAGGCTTATCGAGAAAACGGGATCTTCGGGTGCCATGGTACACACGGCCAGGAGCAGGAACGACCAAGTTTTAACCGACACGAGGCTTTACCTGAGGAAGGAGACAGAAGAGATAATTTCACTTGTGTGCGCCTTGGCGGAGCAGTTCGTTGAACTTTCCGCAAAGAACTTGGGGGCGGTTGTTCCTCTGTACACCCACATGCAGCGTGCACAGCCGGTGCTTCTGTCCCACCATCTTCTGGCTTACTACGAAATGCTAAAGCGCGACCGCGAGAGGTTTATTGACTGTCTTGCAAGGGTGAATGTGAGCCCGCTTGGAAGCTGCGCCGGGGCGGGAACCTCGTTTCCGATAAACAGGGAGATGACCGCCGAAGATCTGGGATTCAAATCGGTTTCCAGAAACAGCATTGACGCTGTAAGCGACCGTGATTTCTGCGCGGAGTTCGTATTCTGCTGCTCGGTTCTGATGATGCACCTGAGCAGGCTTTCCGAAGAACTTGTTTTGTGGAGCACAAAGGAGTTTGACTTCGTTGACCTCGGGGACGGGTTCACCACGGGCTCCAGCATAATGCCCCAGAAAAAGAACCCCGACATGTCGGAGCTCACCCGGGGAAAAACCGCCAGGGTCTACGGAAACCTGAGTGCGCTTCTGGCTCTTATGAAAGGACTTCCGCTTTCCTACAACAGGGACATGCAGGAGGACAAAGAACCTCTTTTCGATACGGTTGACACGGTAAAACTTTGCCTTCGGGTTAATATCGAGATGCTGAAGACACTGGAATTCAAGGAAGAAAACATGAAGAATGCCCTTCAGGGAGGCTTCGTCACCGCGACCGACGTGGCGGACTATCTGGCCCGCAAGGGTGTCCCGTTCCGTTCGGCCCACGAAACCGTGGGGAAGATAGTTTCCTACGCAGAGCGGGACGGAAAGGAGCTTTCAGATCTTAAGCTCTCCGAATTCCGCAGGTTTTCCAAAAAAATCGACGAGGACATTTTTCAGGTGATAACGTTCTCGGGTTCCGTTGAGAGCAGAAGCTCCCTGGGTGGCACTTCAACCTCGAACGTTAGAAAAGAGATAGCAAGAGCCAGAAGGTTCCTCAAAAAATGCATGTAGCCGTTTTTCCGAGAGGGTCGGCGGTGGTTTCCATTCTGTTTGCGGTGCGCCATGGGTTTTGAACTTGGGGGACTTTACGTGGTTACCGACGAGGGACTGATTCCGCGCGGTTCTTTCTGCGAAACAGTTGAGAAATCGTTGGCGGGGGGAGCTGACATTGTTCAGTTAAGGGACAAGACTTCCCCGCGCTCGGAAGTCGTCGCCTTGGGCAGGGAACTTCTTGGTATTACAAAGAGATACGGCGTGCCGCTTATAATAAACGACTCCCCGGAACTCATGATGGAAATAAAAGCCGACGGAGTGCATCTGGGCGAAGACGACCCGAACATAATACCCACGAGAAAGAAACTGGGTAACGGTGCTATCATAGGTGTTTCCTGTTACGGTTCTCTTCCAAGAGGCATACACGCCGAGAGAATGGGTGCCAATTACGTTGTTTTTGGAACTCCTTGGGCCACTCCGACAAAACCCGGCAGAATCCCCACCCCTTTTGAAACTCTGGTCGAGGCGAAAACCGCTATCACGGGGATTCCGATATTTGCTATAGGAGGAATATTCCCCCATAATGCGGCACAGGTGCTTGCTACCGGGGTGGACGGCGTAGCAGTCATAACGAGCGTTTTTGGATCAGATGACCCGGAGGGTGCTTCGAGGGATCTTTGCTCCGTTCTTAAGGATCACCCGGCTGTGTGACCATGTGGGGAGACCGGGAGCGGGGACAGAAGAACCGGATTGCGATGAGCAATTAATAATCTGGCCCCTGGGTTGATAAACCTTATTCGGGCTTTGAGCATATGACGAGATGATTTGAAGCTCTTCCCTCGTCAACCAGTCCCAGATACGTATCGAAATACTCAATGTGGTAGCGGGTGTTTTCCTCGCCCTGCTCTTCGGCAATCACGGCGGAATGCTTTTTGTAAGCGTCTCCCCAGTTTTTGACCTGAACCCGGAAATCCGCCACGTACTCGGTTATTTCCTCGATACGAAATCCGGCGGATTCAAGCTTTTTCCTGTAACTTTCAAGCGAATCGTAATATTGCGGGATAAGATAGCCTCTGGCCATTTTCTGCTTTGTTTCCCCGTCACCGGATATCTCGAAGGTGCCGCTTAGAAACGCCCACGTTCCGGAAGGCTTAAGTACCCTGAGAACTTCCCTGAAAAGCCCCGTCTTGTCGGAAAACACGTTCATCACGTTAAGACTTATTGCTAGGTCAAACGTGTTTTCTGTAAATGGCATTTCCATCGCGTCGCCCAGATGGAATTCCGTTTGTTCCCGGAGCCCGGAGTTTTTCGCGAGTTTTCTCGATACGTCAACTCCCACCTCGTTAATCTCTATTCCGGATACCCTGCATCCGGTCCTGTCGGCTATGTATACCGCGGGACCGCCCGCTCCGCTTCCGACGTCAAGAACATGCGTTGTTTTCTCTATGCCCAGGCGGGGAATCAACTGGTCAAGATAACGGGGAGTGATGAACGACTGCTGTCCTATGTCATCCTCTACTCCCCAGATGGATTGTCTTATGAGCCTGTTTGCAGGGCTGTCGAGCTGGTGAAGCTCCGAATAATCCACCCCTATGCGTTTTTCGTTCATATGACTTGCGTTTCCTCCGTCTTGATTTTCGGAATCTAATTGAATTTACACTTTAACCGTCTAAAAACAATTTTCCGTATTCTCTGAAAGAAAAAACCGCCTGAGAAGAGGATAAAAAAAGGGGACATATCAGGAGTTTTTTCTCTTGACATGTCCCCGGGAATATTAACCGCGCGCGGCGAAACCGCCGCAACCCGACCTTCTGAGACAGTTAGAAGATCGCAACGTCAAAGTCATAGCGGAAACCGAGGCTTAAAGTATTTACGTCATCCCCCGGATCGTTCTGAGTTAACACCCATTCGGCAAAGACGTCTAAGGCAGGGTGTACCTCTTTAATCAAAGTAACGTTGTAGCCCATCTTGTCGCTTCCGTCGTCTGGGTCAGACATGAAAAAGCCCAGAAGCGCCTTAATGCTGCCAAGAGAGTAAGCACCGGCTACGTCGAGAGTATATGGGTTCAATTCAGCGCCGTCATCGTAATTGTCCGTTATGTACTGGTAAGTAACGGCGAGATACAGATTCTCGATTAGATTCAGACTGCCGCCGACGCCGAAGAAATTTCTCTCGCGATCATTGTCATCCTGGTTCTGCCGCAAGTAGGATGCGCCGATGTAAATCGGGCCGGAACTGAAGCCAGCGCCGATTGAAGCCGCGTCAACATTGTCAGCATGAGAGGCGGAATCATCGCCGTTTCCGACCTCACCGTCTACCTGCATGCCCGCGTTTACTTTTAAACCCGCAAAACTGTTTGAGTATGTTACCAGATTGCCGCTTCGGAAAGGACCCTGATTATCATATCCAAAGGGGCTTGCCCGATGGTAAAAAATGTCGGTTACTTCGGCTACAGTGTTAAAATAGGGATCCCACTGCTTACCGATAGCTACCATTCCCAGATCCTCGCTTTTAATACCCACGTAAGCTTGGCGCGCGTCGCCGAAATTGCCGTTTTGCTCAATATCAACATCCCACTCTCCGTGTAGCACCGCGGACAGACCTTCGGTTATCTGCGTGTTGGCTTTGATGCCGACTCGTGAAAGCGCGTCGGTGATGTCGGTTGAACTCCCGTCGCTGTTTTCATAAGTAAGCCTAGGCCAGAACCTGCCGTAAATTGAAACGTCGGTATCCTTGATGACCGGTGTTTCTTCCATTGCCATCGGTTCCTCGGCCATCGGTTCCTCGGCCATCGGTTCCTCGGCCATCGGTTCTTCAGCCATCGGTTCTTCAGCAATTGGCTCCTCGGCTTCTCCTCCTCCCGCAAATGCTGAAAACGGCACTGCCAACATGCCGGATGCCAGCAGACAAATCATTAAAACCCTTTTGATAAGATAATTCATTTTTCTCCTCCTTTTACCATAAGGTTGAATATGTTCAGTTAGTTAAAACTTATTCGATTTTTCGAGACGAAATACCTCCTACCGGGTCTGAAAACCACTTGAAGGTAACAGCAATAAATTCGTTAGATTCAGTGCGATAATCAACCCATCAGATTCAATCACCTTTTATCCTATCACAAAGATTCAGATGTTTTCAACTGTTAAAGCCGAGATATTAGGGTGTTAAACATTTATGATTTGACCTTGTTTTATATCTTCAGACCTTCAATTGTCTGAAGACGCTAAGACTTTTCTGGTTAAATAGGTCAAATCATTATATCTGCGAGAAAAGGGGGTTAATCGTCAAATTTTAAAACGAGCCCTTTTCTTTTTACTTGCGTTTTTTCCGAAAGAGCGTGGGAAACTATGGGAAGAGCTATGGTGGCGTCGCAGTAGCACTGCACTAGGCTGCCTTCGGGGTTTTCCTTTCCCCAAGAAACAGCCTCTTCAAATGTGCACCCCGAGAGTCCTCCCCACTGGGGGGAGTCGGTTGTAATCTGGATTGCGTATTTATGAGGATAGTAGGTTTCCTGCTCCCCGGTCCCCTTGCGGTTAAGGCCGGCCGTTCTGCCAGGAACCTTCCTGTCTTCGTAAAGAAGGTCTCCCGTGACGGCGAAAAGCTGGATGAAATCTTTCGGCACTCCCCCGCCTATGTAAACCACTCCCGTCTCAGCCACGCACTCTCCCATCCCCATAAACTCCACGTAGTCCTGTATGGCGTCAATTGTGAGATGATGTCCCCTGCTTTTTGCTATGAGGGCTGCGTCTCCGTAAGGACTGTCGGCTATGGCGGGGCAGAAAACGGGGACTTCGTTTCTCGCCGCCGCGGCTATGATGCAGTTTATGTTTTTTTTGTCGAGCCACTGTCCGCATCTTTTGAGAAATTCCCTTGAGGAATAACTTCGAGACTTATCAAGGGTCATTACGAATTCAGCTAACAGTTCCGTCATCTCAAGATAGTCGGGCTCGGTTCCGTAAACGTCGTAGTAGCGGTTTATTCCCTCGGAGAAAAGCTTGGCATCGTCTTCATTCGGGTTTCCCTGCCAGTACGAAAAACCCATCGCTTCCACTATGTCCTCGGAGATATTGGCGCCCGTGGGAATGAGAACGTCTATGTAGCGGTTCTCGATCAGCCAGTTTATTATTTTCCACTGCCCGGTCGTGGAAAGAGAGCCTGCGTAGCCGAAAAAAATGGTGAGGTCCGGGTCTTCCACCATCCTGCAAAGAACATCGGCGGCTCTGGCGAGGCTTCTGCCCTGAAATCCTGTCTTCGCCATTTCCTCGAGCAGCCCTGAGATCGGCTTTCCGGGTGAAACCTCTATCGCTTCTACCTTTTTTCGTAGATAGTCAGAATTTTCCGCCATGCTTTTTTCCTTAACGTCAAACCCTTATGTCGACCAGCCTTTTCGGCACATAGACGAAGTTCTTTATCTCCCGCCCCGCTATGTATTCCGCTACCCTGCTATCCGAAAGTGCCGCTTTCCTCGCGGTTTCCTCATCTGCGTCGGCGCTTATGGAAATCTGGTTCCTTACCCTGGAGTTAACCCTCACCGGGATGGTTATCTCCGCACTCTCAAAAGCGCTCTCGTCCCACTTTATCCATTCCTTGTCAACCAGGCTTCCGTTTTCTCCCGAAAGTTCCCAGAGTTCTTCGGCGAAATGGGGGGCCATGGGGTAGATAAGCCTCGTTATCGCGAGTAGCGACACACGGGCGTGCTCTCTTTCCACGCTTTTTTCTTTCCAGAGCGTGGTGAGTTCATTGAAAAGCTCCATTACGGCCGATATCGCAGTGTTGAACTTGAAGTTCTCTATGTCTTCTGTGACTTTTTTTATCGTCCGGTTAGTCGTGGCGGCGAGAGCAGCGGGTTTTCCCTCCGGCGGCGGTTTCTGGACCTGCTCTTCGTTTTCCCCCTCGGCGAAAAACCCGGTTGCGAAACGCCAGACCCTGCCGAGAAATCTGAACATTCCGTTTACTCCCTGTTCGCTCCACTCAAGATCTTTTTCAACGGGGGCGGCGAAGAGCATGAACGTCCTTACGGTGTCAGCCCCGTAGCGAACTATCATGTCGTCTGGGTCCACGGTGTTCCCGAGAGACTTTGACATTTTCGCCCCGTCTTTTACCACCATTCCTTGGGTGAGAAGGTTTTCAAAGGGTTCGTCGAGTTGGAAAACGCCGATATCCCTGAGCACCTTCGTAAAGAACCTTGAGTAAAGCAGGTGAAGTATGGCGTGCTCTATTCCGCCTATGTACTGATCCACAGGAAGCCAGTAAGAAGCTTTTTCGGGTTTGAACATGCCACCTTTAAAATCGGGAGAGGCGTATCTCAGAAAATACCAGGATGACTCCATGAACGTATCCATTGTGTCGGTTTCCCGCTTCGCAGGTTCTCCGCAGGCGGGACAGGTTGTTGCAATGAAGCTTTCGATCTTGGAGAGAGCCGGGATTCGCTCTCCGTCAATATCTATCTCGAGCGGGAGTTCCACCGGAAGATCGGAGTCCGGAACCGGAACCTCTCCGCACTGCTCGTGCTCGCAGTAAACTATGGGTATCGGTGCTCCCCAGTATCGCTGCCTTGAGATTCCCCAGTCCCGAAGACGGTAGTTGATCTTGATTCCGCCCGCGGCGTTTTTCTGGAGAAACTCGGCTATTTCCCCGAAGGCTTCCTGGGAGGTGAGTCCCGAGAGCCACCCGGAATCCCCAAGAATTCCCTTTTCCGTAAATGCTTCTTTTTCTATGTCGAAGGTGCTTCCGTCGTCAGGGAAAATCACCTGCTTTATCCCGAGACCGTATTTTTTCGCAAACTCCCAGTCCCTCTGGTCGTGTGCGGGAACGCTCATTACCGCACCCGTTCCGTAGCTCATGAGGACGAAGTTCGCGGTCCATACAGGTATTTTCTCCCCGCTTATGGGGTGAACGGCCTCTATTCCCAGAGGGACGCCGCTTTTTTCCATGGTTTCAATCTCAGCCTCAGAGACGGGAGCCTTGCCACACCGGGCGAGAAAATCCGCCACCTCGGAGTTTTTCTTAGCCGTTTCTCCTACAAGCGGATGCTCGGGGGCCAGAGCCAGGTAGGTCACCCCCATGATAGTGTCCGGGCGCGTGGTGAATATCTTCAAGACGCTCTTCTCCCCGTCCACGCGGAATTCGGCCTCGACTCCCTCGGATCTTCCTATCCAGTTCCTCTGCATGGTTTTAACCGCATCGGGCCACCCTTTCATCTTTTCGAGTTCGTTCAGTAATTCTTCTGAGTAATCGCTTACCCTCAGGAACCACTGCGGTATTTCTTTTTTCTCAACAACCGCTCCTGAGCGCCATCCCTTTCCGTCAATCACCTGCTCGTTTGCGAGCACTGTCTGGTCAACCGGATCCCAGTTAACAACGGAGGTCTTTCTGTACGCTAGCCCCTCGCGGTGAAGTCTGGTGAAAAGCCACTGCTCCCAGCGGTAGTATTCAACGTCGCACGTTGCGATTTCCCGGTTCCAATCGTAGCTGAACCCGAGGCGCATGAGCTGCTGTTTCATCTGGGCTATGTTGGCCCGCGTCCAGGTCGAGGGATGTATGGCGTTTTGTATCGCCGCATTCTCGGCGGGCAGCCCGAAAGCGTCCCACCCGATGGGGTGAAGAACGTTAAAACCCCTAGCCCTTTTGAATCTCGAGACGACGTCCCCGATCGTGTAGTTCCTCACGTGCCCCATGTGGATTCTCCCTGAGGGGTACGGGAACATTTCAAGAACGTAGTATTTTTCCCCGGAGGTCTCCTCGGAGACCCTGTAGGTGTCTTTTTCCGCCCAGAAATCCTGCCACTTTTTTTCGATTTCCTGCGGTCTGTATTCTCTTTCCATTCCTAGGGGAAAGCGTTTGACGGGTTTAGGTCTTGGGTTTTTACAAACGCGGTTGTATTGTAATTAAAACCCGCCTTGCTTTCAAACCCCTTCGCTACCTACCACCATTTGTGTTAAACTTCCTTCCCGGCGAGCAATGAGTTCCAGTGAATTTGACGAGACGGCGCGGGCGGTTGAGAACTATCTTCGGTTCTGCAAGGAGATTGGCATAGAGGAGTTGCCGGCTGGGTTGGCCGCGGGAGGAACCGAAATAGCGGATACGGAGAAAAACGGAACTGTTCTTTTTAATGATAGCAGGAAGCCGAGAGATTCATCTGTGGTCAAGACTCTTTCCGAGATAAGGGAGGAACTCGGGGACTGCACAAGGTGCCGTCTCTGCGAGACCAGAAAGAGCATAGTGTTCGGCGAGGGCAATCCCAAGGCAAGGCTCGTATTTGTCGGCGAAGGTCCCGGAAGGGACGAGGACATTCAGGGAAGACCCTTTGTCGGAAGGGCGGGGCAGCTGCTTACGAAGATAATCCGGGCGATGAAGCTTGAGAGAAAGGACGTGTACATCTGCAACGTGGTGAAGTGCCGTCCCCCGGGAAACAGGAACCCGCAACCGGATGAGGTGGCAAGCTGCGAGCCGTTTCTTATGAAACAGATAGAAAGCATAAATCCCGAGGTAATAGTTTCCCTCGGAAGCGTCGCTACCGGGTTGATGCTCAAGCTTAAGAACTTCAAGATGGGGCAGTTAAGAGGCACTTTTCACCAGTACGGAGACTCAAAACTTATGATTACTTACCACCCGGCCGCGCTTCTGCGAAACCCGTCTCTTAAAAAACCTGTCTGGGAAGACATGAAGCTTGTGATGAGGGAACTTGGAATACCTACGAGCGGGTGATTAGCTCAGTGGATTAGAGCACAGGCCTCCGGAGCCTGGGGTCGGGGGTTCGAATCCCCCATCGCCCGCCACAACAGGTAGGGGTATGTACCGAAGACATAGTTGACAGTTTATACCGGAGACATCGTTTACACTTTTAGTAAAAAAGGGTTCGTGGCCGGTTCTACCCTACTCCCGAGTTATTTTCTAAGGACGATGTACATGGTTTTCTCATCGGACCAGTTGATTTTGTCGGGGTCTTCATAGGATTCACGGATGTTTTTCCTGAACTCCGCGAGGGATCTTTCAAACTCCTGGCTCTCATAGAGATAAAAAGTCGAGTAGTGCTTGCTCTGCGCCCTCTCAACCAGTTCCTTAAGGGAATTCTCCCTGGCGAGAATAAATGTTTTCGTCTCAATAAGCTCAAGTCCCTCTGTCCTTTTAATCTCAGCCTCAAGTCTTTCGGTATTGTAAAAGTCCGACTCCTTCTGATTAAACGACGGAAAGTGTTTTCCCCATATGCTTTTCATGCTCTGGGTTTTGGTTCTTGTGTAGATAAAAAGAAACGATCCCTCTTGGAGCACCCTTGCACTTTCCCTCAGGAATTTCGGGGCGTTGAAAAAATGTATGGCGTTGAAGCAGAATACGGCGTCAAGCGCCTTGTCCCCGATGGGGAGTTCCTGTGCCATGGCGATTTTGGTCACGTAGTTTCGGATGTCGTGGTCCTCAAGGTACTGCTCGAGGCTCTCGAGCATGAACTCGTTTGTGTCATAGCAGTAAAGAAACAGGTTTTCCTTGCCCAGGTGCTCGAAGAAAAGTCTTGCGTACCGTCCGGCTCCTGCCCCCACGTCGGCAGCTTTTATTTTTCCCTTGTTCCCTATTATTCCCTTTATGTAGAGCACGGGTTCTGAGTCTGTAATTCTCAGAGACCTGTAGATGGCCGCTACTCGCGCGTAATGACCCTGCGTCTTCTTTATGAACTGTTGGCTTTTCATTCGTTCCTCTCCGGTGTGAGTATGAAATTGTGATTGGCGCTCGGTTGATTAGGGTTTCAGCCCCGAGGCTGCGAGTCTAGGATGTTTTTCTGAAAACTTTCCGCGACTTCCCGAAACAAGTAAGCAACCGTGTCGGGAAGGTCATCAATCCCGCACCATTTTCTTTTTCTGTCCCTTTCGTAATCTCCCGTATCCTCAATGGCTCTGGCGCAGAAAAAAGTGTAGAGAACGTGTCTTTTCCCCCCTTCAATGATCATTATGTCGAGAGGTTGCTCTATTTCCACCTTGTATCCGCTTTCCTCAAGACATTCCCTCTCCGCCGCCTCAGCGGGAGTTTCACCGTAATCGACTCCTCCTGCGGGGAAAACCCATGAATCATTGAGTTTTCTTGAACTCACTAGAATGACTTCAATTTTCCCGAGGCTGTTTTCCCTGTAAGCGACGACGCCTGCCTTTTGTACGGGTTTACGCATTTAGGTGAGAATGTTAGCCTAAAAATAGAATATGAACAGAAAGAAATTATTATTTTCCTGATCGGAAGAAATTTCTCCGACAGGTTTCTCAAAACTGGGAGCGCCTTACGTTACAGTGTGTACTCACTTAGTAAAGACGAACGGGATGCTGTTGTGATTGCATCGAGTAGAACTTATCTCTGATCGTACTATATAATTTCCCCGTTCCCCGAAGCGGAGGTTTGAGTGTCAAACAGACTTAAAAACGAAAAGAGTCCTTATCTTCTCCAGCACGCGGAGAATCCAGTTGACTGGTATCCGTGGGGAGAGGAGGCGTTCGAGAGAGCGCGGGAACTAGGGAGGCCGATATTTCTTTCCATAGGATACTCGACCTGTCACTGGTGCCACGTTATGGAGCGCGAATCCTTTGAAGACGCCGAGGTGGCAGGGCTCATGAACGAGAACTTCGTCTCGATCAAGGTCGACAGGGAGGAGCGTCCCGACATTGACAATATTTACATGACTGTCTGTCACGTGATTTCAAGAAAAGGCTGCGGCTGGCCTCTTAACATAGTGATGACGCCTGAAGGGGAACCTTTTTTCGCCGGAACCTATATACCTAAGGAGAACCGTTACGGCAGAGTCGGAATGAAGGAACTTGTGCCGGCGATAAAAGAACTCTGGGAGGACAAAAGGGAAGAGGTCCTGGAATCTGCCCGGCAGATAACCGATGCCGTCTGCAGCCTTGGAGATTCGCTGCGGAAAGCCGAAGCCTCTCAGCTTAACGAAAAAACTCTCGATCAGGCCTACGGTTATTTTCTTTCGACTTTCGATCCCGATGAAGGCGGCTTCGGGAGAGCTCCGAAATTTCCGACTCCTCACAACTTGATGTTTCTGATGAGGCATTACGGACGCACTAGGAAAGATGTTTCCTTGAGGATGGTTGAGAGGACTCTTCTTGCAATGGGAAGGGGCGGCATATATGACCATGTGGGCTTCGGTTTTCACAGGTATTCGACCGATTCGCGATGGCTTGTTCCCCATTTCGAGAAGATGCTCTATGATCAGGCGCTTTTAGCAGTTGCTTACACAGAAGCGTGGCAGATCACGAAAAATCCGTTTTACGAAAAAAAAGCGAGGGAAATACTCGAATACCTGATTCGGGACATGACATCTCTCGAAGGAGCTATTTACTCGGCCGAAGATGCCGACAGCGAAGGGGAGGAAGGAAAGTTCTATCTTTGGACCTTGGGGGAGCTAGAGGAACTGGTGGGAGCTGAGGACGCAGAGTTCCTCTCGGACGTCTACAATCTCTCTAGCGACGGAAATTTCACGGACGAGGCAACGGGAGAGCAAAGCGACAGGAACATATTTCACCTCAAAGAACCTCTGGCCGACACCGCTGCACGGCGCGGTGTTCCGATTGAAGCGCTTGAGGGGAAGCTTGAGGGTTTGCGGGATAAGCTTTTTGCTTGCAGGGAAAAAAGAGTTCATCCCTATAAAGACGACAAGATCCTCACGGACTGGAACGGAATAGCGATAGCGGCATTTTCAAAAGCGGCTGCGGTTTTCGGAGAGGAAAGATATTCTGACGCCGCACGGGGCTCGATAGAATTCATAATGCGGAACCTTTTCCGCGATGGAAGGCTTCTTCACCGCTACCGCGAGGGTGAAGCGGGCATAATGGCAAGCGTCGATGATTACGCCTTTTTCATATGGGGACTTCTTGAATACTACGAAAGCGTTTTTGACGAAAAATACCTCGCTTTGGCTATTTCTCTCTGCCGGGACCAGTTCGAGCATTTCTGGGATGAGGAATTCGCGGGTTTTTTCTTCACGGCCGACGACGGTGAAGCTCTGATAACCAGACAGAAGGAAATTTATGATGGAGCGCTTCCGTCTGGAAACTCGGTTTCGATACTTAACATCCTGAAGATAGCGAGGCTGACCGCCGACTCCGAACTTGAAGACAGGGCGGCTCGAATGACCGCGGCTTTTTCTCCCCAGATCTCAAAGCATCCTGCTTCTTTTTCAATGCATATGAACTCTCTTGATTTCATGCTGGGTCCTTCTTTCGAGATAGTCATAGCGGGGGACAGGAACTCCCCCGAGACCCGCCGGTTTCTCGAGGCCCTCTCGGGCGAGTACTTGCCGAACAAGGTCGTGATATTAAAAGACGAAGAAAACGAAGAGGAAATTTCAAGAATTGCCCCTTACACACAGGGCCATAGCCCCATTAACGGAAAAACCGCGGCGTACATATGCTCAAATTACGAGTGCCGTCTTCCGACGGATGACCCGGTACGGATGCTTGAGCTTATACGAGGGGGGAAAAGTATCGATAAAGTGCCTGGATAGGGATGTTTACACGGGCAATCCGCACTTCATAATACTTCAATTAGACAACTTGATACGGACAGACTAAGGCTGTTTTCTGTAATTCTAGGTTTCGATTATTGACCGTGGGCAAGGCCGTAGAGCAGCACTTGGTCAGTCCACAGTTCTACTTGTACACCGTTTGTTTCATAGATCCCCGGCTCCACATCCTTTATGTTGTCTGCTATCGGCAAGACATATAAGGTGTGAATAATCTGGCTTTTGCTGTGGCTCAACTTCAATTGGGCTGCCTGAGACCCTTGAATGGTGCAGTACTTGCCCCCTGCGAGGACGAAATCCTGAACAAATTCGTCGCGGCGGGGCCGGATGGGAAAGTCCAACTCGCTGAGTGCGGCCTGTACAACGGCGTACTGGTCTGATTCCACCACCAGTGCACCGTGTTGGCGGTGATTGTGTCCGATTTCGGCGACCACCTGATGGGTAAGGCTGCTGTCCGTACTAATGTGCAGCCACAACCCAATTCCGATTGTTAGCAATATGACCGCAGCAATTGGGATAAGATAAGAAACACTGTGGCGCGTTCTTTCCATCTCATGGACGGAGGCTTGCATTGCCGTGATTTTGTGCGAATCAAGGCGCTTGCTTCGATAGTAGTTCTTGAGTTCTTGTTCCAAGTTCTTCATTGTCTCAGTCGGCCGCGTCTAGGGTGGCCAGTTTTTTCCTACTTCTATGTATGAGGCTCAGGACGGTTCCCCGAGGCCTGTCGGTCAGCGTGGCAATTTCATTAGCCGAGTAGCCCTCCACGATATGTAGAAACAGGACTTCGCGCTCAATATCCCGCAGCTTGGAAAGCATCTGATCTATGGCGACCTTGGTGTCTCCCCCGGTGGCGGCGCCGGAAGCCGAGAGACCCTCGTGTTCGCTAGTGAGTGTGATAAACTGGACGCGTTGCCGTCTGCGATACTGGTCGATGTACAGATTTCGGATAGTTGTGAAAAAAAGGGCTTTTGTTTTCACTTTTTTATACCTCTGATGCAACTTAAGCCAAGCCGTCTGCACTAGATCCTCAGCGTCGTGATGGTGATGGGTGAGTGCGTAGGCATATCGGAACCCGCTTTGTAACAGTTCTTCTGCACTGAGTGATGGAGATGCTGGCATGGTTTCATGCGGGCATGGAAGGCCGCGACCGCTTCCAAGTCCGTATACTCCGTGGCCGATTCAGTTTTCCAAATGATACGCCCGTTTGACCTTCCCGACTTTGTGTACGATACCCTGTAAGGCCCGGAACTTACCGTCTTTTTCGATCACGAGAAAATCAAGGTCGAAATAGATGCCGTTGCGATCGTGGAAATCCGCGCAACTGACGTAGTAATCGGCCTTTTTAACGATTCCTTCATGCAGCTTTGTGAGCTTGAGCTTTAGGAGGTCGCCCGTGATTGCGTCATACAGGACATAATGTCCGTTCACCGTGTTGTGGTCAATATGCTCCTGCATCGCTGTCTGGATGCCGCGGCGTCTGTCTCCTTTTATACTTGGGTCGTCGGCGGCAAAGGCTGTGAGGGTGAAAGCCAGAAAAACCAGTATTCCCATTATGCTCTTCATATTGAATATCTCCTTTAAAGTGTGTACTCACTTAGTAAAGACGAACGGGATGCTGCTGTGATTGCATCGAGCGGTCAACAGCAACTATTTTTTTTGTCGAAACTGTTGCATTTGTAAAAACTGTTCCTATAATCTATGTAAAATTTTTTTCAGGGGGGACCAAATGGCTAATAGAAGAAATGATAAGAAAGTAAGAGATCTTGTCGAGATGATGCAAGATCCCGAAGGTTCCGGCTACATCGGAAGCGACTGCGACACCATGGAACTTTACGAGCAGGAACTTGAGGAGATGGAGGGGGCCGACAGCTTTTACGACGGGGAACTTGATTTCAACTGAGCTTCCTGCTCAAGCCCCCGCGTTTTCCTGATATGAACAAGCAGTACTGATATAGCGGCGGGAGTTATGCCCGAAACCCGACTTGCCTGCCCTACGGATTCGGGTTTTACTCTTGAGAGTTTCTGAACAATTTCGTTTGAAAGTCCCGGAATGTTTTTGTACTCAAAGGTTTCCGGGATTTTCATATTCTCGAATTTCTGCAATTTCCCGACTTCTTCTCTCTGCCTTTTTATGTAACCTTCGTATTTTACTTCCATCTCTATCTGCCCACCGAGTTTCGGGGAGATGTCCGGATTCGCTGCGGAGTCTATAAAGCCCAGCATTTCATACGTGAAACCGGGCCTTCTGAGTATCTCTTTTAGACTCTGGGGCTTTTTGATTCTCTGGGAACCGAGATTCTCGAGAATCTTGTTTGTTTTCTCGTTTGGAACCACCTTCTCGCTCTCAAGCCTTGCGAGTTCGTTCTCAAGCGCGGTTTTCCTGATGCGAAATTCCTCGATCCGCTCGTCGCTGAGAAGCCCTATGGAGTGTCCAAGCTCCCCGAGTCTTAAGTCGGCATTGTCCTCCCTCAGTATAAGCCTGTACTCTGCCCTTGAGGTGAACATCCTGTAGGGCTCATCGACTCCTTTTGTGACCAGGTCATCAATCAGAATTCCTATGTAGGCCTCCGAGCGTCCGAGCACGAAAGGATCTTTCCCCTTTACCCGAAGCGCCGCGTTTATTCCCGCTATCAGTCCCTGGCTTGCCGCCTCCTCGTAGCCCGTGGTCCCGTTTACCTGTCCCGCGAAAAATATGTTTTCAAGAAGTTTTGATTCAAGAGTGGCAGCAAGCTGCGTGGGGTCGAGAAAGTCGTATTCGACTGCGTATCCCGGCCTCATTATTTCCACGTTGCGAAGTCCTTCCATGGTTCTTGAGAACTCGTGCTGAACTTCAATGGGAAGGCTGGTTGAAATTCCGTTGGGATAGATTTCGTAAGTATTTCTTCCCTCAGGTTCGAGAAATATCTGGTGGCGGTTCCGATCGGGAAACTTGACTACCTTGTCTTCTATCGAGGGGCAGTACCTTGGTCCTATTCCCTTTATGAGGCCGGAGTAAAGAGGGGACTTGTCGATGTTTTCGTTTATAACGCGGTGGGTTTCCTCGTTAGTGTAGGTGATGTAGCACGGCATCTGCTCAGTCGTGATTTCTCCGGCGGAAAAGGAAAAGGGTACGGGGTCCTCGTCCCCGTCCTGCCTCTCAAGCTTGTCCCACTCGATGGTCCTTCCGTCAAAGCGCGGAGGAGTTCCGGTTTTGAGCCTGCCTGTAGTGAAACCCAGCTCCGCGAAGGAATTCGATATGGCTCCCGCGGCGGCTTCCCCCGCGCGGCCGGACGAAATCCGCGTAAGGCCTATGTGTATGAGTCCACCGGGAAAAGTTCCAGGGGTAACCACGACGGTATCTGAAAAAAATCTTTCCCCGAGGGCGGTCTTAACCCCCGCGACTTTCTTGCCGTCAACCAGAAACTCCTCGACCATCGCCTGTTTTATCTCTATATTCGCTTCGCTCTCAAGAGCCTTTTTCATGTAGGTTCTGTAGCTCTGGCGGTCGGCCTGTATTCTGGTTGCCTGCACCGCCGCTCCCTTCCGGGTGTTGAGTCTCCTGAACTGTATGGCCGCGGTGTCTGCGGCTTTCCCCATTTCTCCGCCCAGTGCGTCTATTTCCTTTACAAGGTGACCTTTTCCGACACCCCCTATTGAAGGATTGCACGACATAAGTCCGATTGTGTCTATGTTCGCCGTGAGAACCAGGGTCGTACAGCCCATCCTTGCCGCGGCGAGTGCCGCCTCGCAGCCCGCATGGCCGGCTCCGATCACTATCACTTCGTATTTTTTTGAACTTATAAGAGACATTTTTCTAAATCACCTGAGTGATTTCCAACGCCAATTATAACCGCCAAACCTCGACGGATAAACGGGGAAAAGCCTTTGGAACTTTTTTCCTAGAACCTCTTCAGGACTTTAACCGAGAGGTGACTATTAGCTACAAAACTGCGAGAAGATGCTTTCAATTTTTTCTTCGCTCGCTTCACGTGTAAACAGTGTGAATCTGGATAAGTGCGGGAGCCTTAAAAGTTTGGTTTGGGCCTTATCGCCGAACTCGATAATATCTGCTGTGTAGTCACCCCAACCTGTTTGCAGCTTGTACGATTTTCTCTCGGGCAACTTATAGACGTTTTCAATTATTTTTCTGATGCGTTCTCTAGTTTCTGTATTAATACACACAAATAGCCTCGGCTGAACAGATGTGAGTATTTCCGACCATATTTTCTCTCCGAAATCAAATGCCTCTTTCTTGTTTTCTAGGTTCTCTAGATTTGGAGACCTGAAAGGTACAAAGTGTCCGGATAAAGTGGATTCTATAAGTTCGCGTTTGTTACCAGGATAATTTATTTTTTTGTGGATTTTTCCAAACATTTTTTGAATTTGTATTTGTAGCTTGCTCTCCCCTGGCTTCTTGCCGCCCCAGCTTTCATCTAAGTAGGGACTGCCTTCCTCGCAACTGGGGGAGGGGTGGTCGTGGCGTATTCTGCTCCCGCCTGGATTCAATGTAATAAAGGCTATCTCAGGATTGTCTTTCAAGACGGACTTTGAGCAAGTCAAGAATCTCCAACCAAGTTCATAGCTATGTTCTTGATAGAAGTTCTTTATTTGTTCTACTGTGTCTTGGAAAATATCCTTCGACATTTTGCTTGGATATTATACACAGCTAGGGTGTTCGTGGGATAAAACTTAGGATATTTCAATGGAAATTGTGCTTCTTTTGCGCTTTAAAATTGACCGAACTATGCGAAATTGTTAAAATTTTGAAAATGATTTCTTCTCAATTCTCAGAATTTGTATCTTCAGTTAAAGACAAACTTGGGAAAAATGTCTACGAGAACGAGGCTACGGTCAGCATGATGATAGTTCTGCCCGTTCTTAAGCATTTGGGCTGGCCAGCGGACAACCCTTCGTATGTATGCCCCGAGTATCGGCTCCAAGGGCGTAAGGTTGATTACGGTCTCAAGATATCCGAGGGCAAGGAAGAGGGTTTGCGATGCATAATAGAGGTTAAGGCCGTAGGAAATATAGTGGAAGCAGACCGCCAGCTTTTTGAGTATGCGTTTCACGCTGGCACGCCTCTGGCAATTCTTACTGACGGAAAACTGTGGAGATTCTATCTGCCCCTTGCCGCCGGGAAATATAAGGAAAGGCTTGTACGCACTCTTGATTTCGAGGAACACTCAATTGAGGAATTGGGTGAGGGGTTAGTGCGTTATGTTTCCTTTGATAATACGCGTTCGGGGCAGGCCAAGAAAAACGCGGAGAACGACCTTGATAAACGTATTGCCAAAGATGAGGCGAAGAAAAACATTTCAACTGCTTGGGAGAATCTGCTGGGTGGAGCTTCCGATAAGCTCGTTAATCTTTTGATTGAGGAAACATCGCTGATTTCATCCGCTCCAGAGAGATCGGACGTGGAGAAGTTTTTGAAGAATTTCAGAAACGCTGAACGAAGACAAGAGACTCCTCCCGAGATAAAACCGCGCAAGAAAAAGAAACACTGGTCTGAGGATCCTGCGGAGAGGAAGAAGAAAAACAAGAAACCTTCTTTTTTCCTTTTGGGCCGAGAGTACAGGGATGAAAAAAACGTAACTTCCGCATTCGTGAAAATCTTTGAAATTCTTGCCGAGCGGGATGGAACCTTCCTAGCGCGCTTAGCTCCAGAACTTGCGGGCAGGAAAAACAAACGCCTATCTCGAAATCTCACGGACCTGGGAGATATTGGCAGTAAAGTGGCCAAGCGATTCCCCGGGGGGTGGTGGTTAAGCACCCATTCGTCAACTGATGGGAAAATCTCTATTTTGCGAAAAGTCTGCAAAGTCGCAGAAATTCCTTTCGGGAAACCCGGTGGACTTAAAGTCGATTTTTGACCTGAGTCGCCAAGCAAATTCCTCAACCTAACGCTAGCCTCCCCGTTTTGTTGAATTTGCTGGTGCTAGTATTATATTTTCCTGTATAGCATAAACTTGGTTTTCAAAAGAAACGGAAATATTTCGGAGGCATTTATAGAAAATGAATACTCTTAAAAGTCTTTTTCTGCTCGCTTTTCTCTCTGCCATTCTGGTTTGGGTAGGGGGCATGATAGGGGGCAAAAATGGTGCTTTGATAGCACTTGTTCTCGCGGGAGTTATGAATTTCGTGAGCTACTGGTGGAGCGACAAGATCGTTCTCAAGATGTACAAAGCAAGCGAGGTCGGAAGGGACAACGCGCCTGACCTCTACTCCGATGTCGAGGAACTTGCCCAGATAGCGGGACTTCCAATGCCTCGTGTCTACATAATCCCCGAACAGGCCCCGAATGCCTTTGCCACGGGCCGGGACCCTCACCACTCAGCCGTTGCGGTTACTCAGGGAATCATGCGTCTTTTGAACAGGAACGAACTTAAAGGCGTAATTGCTCATGAGCTTGCCCATATAAAAAACAGAGACATCCTGATCGGTTCCGTGGCGGCGACAATCGCCGGCGCTATCACCTATCTTGCCTACATGGCGCAGTTTGCAGCCATTTTCGGAGGAGGGGGAGGAGACAGAAGAGGCGGAGGGATGCTGGGACTTCTGGCTATGGCCATTATCGCCCCGATGGCGGCAATGATCGTGAGGATGGCCATATCGAGGACCAGAGAATTCGGAGCGGACAAGACCGGGGCCGAGATATGCGGAAATCCGCTCTATCTTGCCGGCGCGCTCAGGAAGCTGCAGGCGGGAGCCTCGAGAGTTCCACTGCAGGTAAGCGAGCAGGCGGCTGAGAGCACGGCTCATATGATGATAGTGAGCCCGATGATCGGGGGAGGTTTCGCAAAGCTTTTCAGCACCCATCCTCCTACGGAAGAGAGAGTCGCACGGCTTGAAGCGATGGTCGGCGGTGCTTCCCTTTAAACCGGAAGAGAAGACTCTTTGAAAAGGAGCACATGAAGGCACGACCGCTTATCGGCATAACGACTGACCTTGAGGACAAATCAAACTTTATAGAATCCGCCTATTCGAAGGCGGTTGAATTCTACGGTGGCGCCCCGGTTCTTATTCCCACGGTTGCCGAAGCTTCAAACTCGGATTTTCTGTTCAATATAATCTCCGCAGTCAATGGGCTTTTGATACCGGGTTCCAGGGACATGGACCCGAAGTTCTACGGTGAATCCCCGCATCCTGCCATAAACCCCATGAGTCCCGAGAGAACGGAAACGGAATTCAGCGTTCTTGGCCTTGCTCTCGAAAAAGACATACCGGTTTTGGGGATATGCGGAGGCATGCAGTTCATAAATGTTTTCCGCGGAGGTTCGATACACCAGGACATAAAAGCGCTTCTGCCCGACGCGCTTTGTCACGAAGGGGGCGAGGTTCACGATGTCACGGTTCTTCCAGACACGGTATTCGGCGGTTTCACGGAAGAAAAGGAATTCGAGATAAAGAGCTACCACCATCAGGCAATAAACAGGGTTGGAGAGGATCTTAGGGTAAACGCCTTGGCCCCGGACGGAATAGTGGAGGGGTTTGAGTCGGCCGACGGCCGTATCATGGGTTTTCAGTGGCATCCCGAGCTTGAGCGGACCCGCCTGTCCGAACTGATTTTCACCCGGTTCCTCTCCGAGGCAGCACGGACGGCGGACGGCTCCCCTAGTATCGGGTAATTTTATCTGCGTATTTTCCCCCGGGGAGCCTTCAAATTGAAGTTCATTAGCATAATAGGTGCGCGGGAGCACAATCTCAAGAACATAGACGTCAAGATACCGAGGCGCAGCTTCACTGTTGTCACGGGAGTGAGTGGTTCGGGGAAATCTTCTCTGGTTTTCGACATACTTTTTGCCGAGGCGCAGAGAAGATTCATGGAGTCGCTCTCCTCCTACGCCAGGCAGTTTGTCGAGAAGCTTGACAAGCCGGATGTCGATTTCGTCGAAGGCCTTTCTCCGTCTGTTTCGGTTGATCAGAAGACCTTTCACAGAAACCCACGCTCGACCGTCGGGACCATAACGGAGATATATGACTACATGCGCGTGCTTTTCTCCGTGGTCGGAGAGCCGCACTGCTATGAGTGCGGCGAGGAAATATCCTCCCAGACCCCCTCTAGCATGATCGAGAGAATCTGCAAGGAAGCGGGCAGAAAACCCGTGTCCGTATATTCTCCGGTAGTTCAGGGAAGAAAAGGGATATACAGAAAAGAGCTTGAGGACATGAGGAGGGAGGGTTTCGTCAGGGTTAGAATCGACGGAGAGACCTACGACCTTGAAGACGACATAGAGCTTTCCCGCAACAAAAAGCACACTATCGAACTTCTGGTGGACAATATCGTTTTGCGCGGGGAGAGTTCGGAAAAAAGACTCTCAGACGCGGTTTCCCTTGCCCTTAAAAGATCGGGCGGGCTTTTGAAATGCGAGATCGAAGGTGGGAAGATTCTCACTTTCAGCGAACATTTTTCCTGTCCCCGCTGCGCGATAAACTACCCGGAGATATCCCCTAGGCTTTTCTCCTTTAACAGTCCCTACGGCGCATGCGTGAACTGCCAGGGGCTTGGATTCGAAACGTTTTTCGATCCCGAACTCATAGTGGAAGATCCCGGTAAGTCCCTTTGCGAAGGAGCGATCAAGCCATTTGAGGATTCAAAATATGTTGCCCGTATACTCGAGGGGCTCTCCGAGCATTACGGGTTTTCACTCGACGTCCCGTTTTCCCGACTCTCCTCTCTGCACAGACAAAAAGTACTCTACGGCTCCGGGACGGAGAATATAAGCTTCAGGAAGGCGAGGAGGGGGAGGCAAAGGGAATACACCGCGACTTTCCCCGGAATCGTCGGCATGCTTACGGAATGGTACTCGCAGACCAATTCTGAAGAGCTTAGGGAAAAACTCTCAAAATACATGAGAACGGTTCCGTGCAGAGAGTGCGACGGATCCAGGCTCAACAAAATCGCCCTTTCCGTGCTTTTCAGGGGAAAGAACATATCGAATCTTGCCGGTATGGCGGTTTGCGATCTCATACCTTGTTTCGAGTCGCTTGAGCTTTCCGAGAGGGAGAGAAAGATCGCGGGGGAGATAATAAAAGAGATATCCTCCCGCCTCGGTTTTCTCGGGGACATAGGGCTTGGCTACGTGAGTCTTGACCGCACGGCTCCGACCCTTTCGGGCGGAGAGGCTCAGAGGGTGAGGCTCGCAACCCAGGTGGGGTCGAAACTTACGGGAATAACGTACGTGCTCGACGAGCCTTCAATAGGACTTCACCCGAAGGATAACAAAAAGCTCGTTGAGACGCTAAAGAGCATAAGGGACATGGGAAACACCGTAATCGTCGTTGAGCATGACGAGGAAACCATAAAAAGCGCAGATTTCGTGCTCGACGTCGGTCCGGGAGCAGGGGAACTCGGAGGGGAGGTTGTCTGCTCTGGGAGCGTCGGGAGGATCTCCCGGTGTGCCGGTTCGGTTACCGGAAGATATCTTTCGGGCAAAAAGAAGATCCCGGTGCCCGGCTCAAGACGCTCCTCCGGCACCCGGGTCGGGATTCGGGGGGCTTTCGGGAACAACCTTAGGAAAATTGACGTCGATTTTCCCCTCGGGACGTTCATATGCGTCACAGGAGTTTCCGGTTCGGGAAAAAGCACCCTCGTTGTTGACACCCTTTATAACGGCCTGTCAAGGAAGCTTAACCGGAGCAAAAACCGTGCGGCTCCACACGAAGAAATCATCGGCACCGAAAATCTGGACAAGGTCATCAAGGTTGATCAGAGCCCGATAGGCAGAACCCCCAGATCGAATCCCGCTACCTACACCGGTGTGCTCACTGAGATAAGAAAAATCTTCTCCATGCTTCCAGAGTCGAAGGTGATGGGATACGGGCCGGGCAGGTTCAGCTTCAATCTTTCCCAAGGAAGTTGTGCGGGTTGCAGGGGAAGCGGAACTGTCAGGATCGAGATGCACTTTCTTCCCGATGTTTACGTTACGTGCGAGGTGTGCGGAGGAAGGAGGTACAATGACGAGACCTTGGCGATCAAGTACAAGGGAAGGAACATATCGGACGTTCTTGAGATGAATATAAAAGAGGCGGCGGATTTTTTTGAGAACATACCAAAGATTTCAGGAAAGCTCAGGGTGCTGAACGACGTCGGCCTCGGTTACGTGAGACTCGGGCAGCGGGTAACTACTCTTTCCGGAGGGGAGGCGCAGCGCATAAAGCTTGCGAGAGAACTTGGAAAAAAAACCTCTGGAAAAACTCTCTACATACTTGACGAACCGTCGGTCGGGCTTCATTTCGATGATATACAGAAGCTCGTTTCGGTAATACAAAGACTCGTGGACCTAGGAAACACCGTGGTTGTCATAGAGCATAATCTTGACATCATAAAGTGCGCGGACCATGTGATTGATCTCGGTCCTGGGGGCGGAGAGGACGGAGGAGGGCTTGTGGCCTGCGGCACCCCAGAGGAGATATGCGGGGTAAGCGGTTCGCACACGGCTTTTTATCTTAGAGGTGTTTTAGAAAACGGGATTGCAGGGAGTTAAAGATTGGAGATAGCGCAGTCGATAGTCCTCGGCCTAATACAGGGGATAACCGAGTTTTTCCCCGTAAGCAGCACAGCTCACCTGTTTCTGGTTCCGTGGCTTTTTTCCTGGCAGGATCAGGGCCTGCCTTTCACGGTTGCGCTTCACGTAGGGAGCCTCTTTGCGATCCTTTACTGCTTCAGGGGAGAGCTTGTGCTTATCATACGGGATTTTTTCTGCGGCTTGAGATCTTTTTCGTTTGATGGGCGCCAACATGGAAAAACTGGAGTCTATCTTGTGGTCGCTACCCTGCCTGCTGTTGCGGCAGGGTTTTTGTTCGAAGGTTATGTTTCAGGCGTGCTTCGCGACCCTGTTCTGGTTGCCGCCTTTCTTCTGGGCTTCGGGGTGCTTCTTTACATCTCCGACAGAAAGACGACCGCGAGTAAGACTATTTCCGACATGAACCTTGGCGACGCGCTTTTTTTCGGTGTGGCTCAGGCTCTTGCGATCCTGCCCGGAGCCTCAAGAGCGGGCGTTACGATTACCGGAGGGCTTTTCAGAAACTACAAAAGAGAAGAAGCCGCGCGCTTTTCATTTCTTCTGGCCATACCTGTCATAGTTGCGGCCGGGATTTTCGAGATAAGGCATATCGGATACACGGAGATGTTCAGATGGTCTTTCGTTCTCGGTGTAGCGACCTCTTTTCTGGCGGCTCTTTTTGCCATCCGATTTCTGCTGGGTTACGTGAAGACGAGATCATTCACTCTTTTTGTAGTCTACAGGGTAATTCTTTCCATCGTCATAATTACGGTGTATTTGTGGGCGTAGAAGACATTGTCTTCATGAGTCCGTCGGAGCGATAATTTTTTAAAAGGCTTCGATTAAAGCAACTCGGGGTTTTATTCGCGAGAAACTTGGTCTGTTAGCTTATTCTTTTTGGAAACGGTTTTTTTTACCGCCTGCAAGACCGCTTCGTGGATGGTGCCGTTCGTCGCTAGGACTCCTTTGTTTTCGAGGAGTTTCTTGCCAGTGGAGAAATCAAGCGGCTTACCCGAGGAGTCGGTGACGGTTCCTCCGGCTTCCTTGACGATTATGTATCCTGCAGCGTGGTCCCATATATTTTCTTTGTAATCTTTTCGTGGCGGCGGACGAAGGTAAATGGAAGTATCTCCCCTAGCCAAAACCGCGTATTTACACTGGCTGTCCATTCTTACGGGTTTTGCGCTTATATCGAGAAAGCGGGCGATTTTCCCCGAAAATTCGTAGGATGCAGCGGGGGCTTCAACCGATTCACACATAACGGAGTCCGAGGCTTTTTCAACGCTTGATACCGAAATGCGTGTCCGCGGGCTTCCTGAAAGTCCAAACTGGTAGGAACCCTGTCCTCTCTCCGCGAAAAACATGAATCCTTTTTCCTCACTTGTGCCGTCACTTGCGTCCAGTTCTGGACACCCAAGGATTCCGAGAACTATTTCTCCGTTCTCAATGAGCGCGAGTGCGATTGCGTACTGGCGTTTCGCGAGAAATCCCCTTGTTCCGTCAATTGGGTCAAGCGTCCAAAATCTGCCGTGACTTCCGCCCCTATGGTTTCCCCTGTTGATAGCACGGAAAATCTCGTTCGGGCTTTTTTCGGGCAGGAGTTTCTCAAGATTTCTTCTGAGCGTTTCTCCGCAGCTGCCCTCGAGACAAAACGAGGTTTCCTCGGCGACTATTGGAATTTCGGGAAAGGCGGCCGTGAGCTCATCGTTTATTGAAGCCTGCACGAAGAAATCTGCGAGCGTGACTGGAGAACCGTCTGTTTTGTAAAAGGCTTCGCGGAACTCAGGTTTCCCGCTCATTCGTGCGCAGGCCCTTGCCGCTTTTGTTACTGCGTCAAGACCCGTCTTTTTTTCAAGTTCAAAGCCCATTTGTATTGGATTTCGTCTTTAGGACAAAATCGCGGTGGTTTTTCAGGTCTTTGCTACGAATGTCGGGCTCTCCGGTGAAATTTCAAAACCCACTCCCGCGTGGGAAAGCGCTATTCCGTTTCCGTTTTTAAGCGTGTATCTAGTTTCGGAGTGGCTTAGGTTCACCTCTATTAGATTGCCCAAGATTGAGATGGAAAAACTAAGTTTCAGCATTTTCTCGGGCAGATTGGGGATGAACTCGGGTCTTTCCCCGGTATTGGCGAGCCCGGCGAATCCGAACACGAACATCATCCATGTTCCGCCCATGGAGGCTATGTGACAGCCGTCAACGGTGTTTCGTCCCATGTCTCCCAAATCCATGAAAACCGCGTTTTCCGCGTATTCCATCGCCTTGTCCATGTGTCCGACCTTGGCGGCAACTATTCCCTGTATGCAGGCTGAAAGCGAAGAGTCTCCCGTCGTGAGAGGGTCGTAGTAATCAAAGTTCCGTCTTTCTTCTTCCTGCGAGAACTCCTTTTCAAGGAGGAACATCGCGAGTACGAGATCCGACTGCTTGACTACTTTGTGACGGTAAATGACCAGCGGGTGGTAGTGAAGCAGTATGGGATACTTGTCTTCCGGGATGTTTTCAAAATCCCATTTTTCCTTCTCGAGAAAGTAGTTGTCCTGGGGGTGGATCCCGAGTTCTTCGTTATATGGTATGTACATGTGCTCGGCGGCGTTTTTCCAGGCCTCGATTTCCGAGATGCGGAGGTTGGTTTTGTGGGCGAGGCTTTTAAAAAGTTCGGGTTCGGTTTCCTCGAGTTTTTCAACCGTGGCTGCAGCGAGTCTCAGGTTCTCGCGGGCCATGAGATTAGTGTAGGTGTTGTTATTTACCACGGTGTTGTACTCGTCCGGGCCGGTAACACCGTGTATTTCGAACTTTGCTTCTCCCGAGTTCGAGTAGAATCCGAGATCGCTCCACAGCCTTGCCGTTTCAATCAGAATTTCCGTTCCGTACTTGGAGACAAAATCATGATCTCCGGTGACATTAACGTATTTTCTAAGTGCGTAGACTATATCAGCGTTTATATGGTACTGTGCGGTTCCCGCCGCATAGTAAGCTGAAGCCTCTTCCCCGTTTATGGTTCTCCAGGGAAACATCGCTCCTTTCTGGTTGAGTCTCCTTGCGTATTCCCTAGCTTTGTCAAGCATGCTGTAGCGAAACTTGAGAAGGCTCTCGGCGATAATGGGCGAAGTGTAGATAAGAAAAGGCATTAAGTATATTTCCATGTCCCAGAAATAATGGCCGTCGTAGCCCACTCCGGTAAGACCCTTGGACGGGACTCCGGCTCCTTCAACCCTTGCCGACGACTGGTACATCTGGAAAAGGCTGAATCTTATCGCCTGCTGGAAGGACACTGTCCGCTCATCGCTGTCCATCTCCACGCATATGTCGCTTCTTTCCCAGAATTTGTCGAGATACTTGCGCTGTCCCTCAAGCAAATCCGAAAATCCGAATTTCTTGGCTCTTTTAAGGCTCCTTCTAGCTCTCTCTCGAAGTTCCTCGTTTGTGTGCGGAGCGGTTCTTGTGGTGTGATAGGTCATGTACTTGGTAAGACTTATCGGTTCTCCCTTTTGGGCGTCAACCATGAAAACTACTTTTCCTCGGTCATCTGCCGCCCTGCTTGTATAGGAAAAATCGCAGTTTGTCTCAAGCGTGTGCTCGATACCCGATGTTATCGTCATCTTGCTGTTTCGGGTTGAGTGGCAGAGAATGACACTCGTGTCCCGCGCTTCGTTCAGACAAGGTTCAAGAACCCGGTGCTCAAGCCTGCTGGCCCTGCGCGGATCTCCTCCGTTGCCCTGCACCTGCTGTTCTTCGTCCTCTTCCGCATAGTTTTCGTGGTCAATTATTTCCGAAGATATGATTACGGGGGCTTTGTCGTTGAGGACCGTTACTTCGTAGGATATGGCGGCCAGATGGCGGTGCTCCATGGAAACCAGCCTTTTCGATCTTATCGATATCTGTTTGCCCGAGAACATTTCCCATATGAGGTTTCTCTCTACCACGCCGTTTCTCATGTCGAGGACCCGCTCGAAGTGAAGAAGAGTCGCGGTCGGTATGTAAAAGGGCTCGTCGTCCACGTAAAGCTTAATTATCTTCGAGTCCGGAACGTTCACTATGGTCTGTCCCATTTTCGTGAACCCGAAGGCTTCCTCTCCGTATATAATGGGCCATGTTTCGTAGAAGCCGTTTACTATGGTGAAATTCTGGTAACTCGGGTTTCCCTCTTCAAAAGCGCCCCGCATTCCTATGTAGCCGTTTGATGTGCAGAAGATGGTTTCCGCAAGGCCGATTAATTCGGGATAAAACTGCTTTTCCGTTATTCTCCACGGGTCCGGCGGATATATGTGCTGTGCCGCGTATATTCCTCTTTTCTCTCTTCTTATCATCCTTGCACTCCTCGCACTCTACTCCCCAAATCCGAACTCCCCCAGGTCTCTGACGACCATGTCCGCTCCGCTTGAAAAAAGTTCCTCTTCATTTTGCTTTCTGGCTACTCCGATTACCACTCCGAACCCCCCACTCGCTCCCGCTGCTACTCCTGCCGCCGCATCCTCGATAACGATACTCCTTGCGGGCTTGATTCCAAGAGCCAAGGCGGCTTCAAGGAACGTATCTGGTTCCGGCTTTCCTCGAAGACCTTTTTCGGCCGCCGTTACCCCGTCCACCGTTACCTCAAAAAGGTCCTCTACTCCCGCGGCCGCCATTACCGCCCGGCAGTTTCTGCTTGAAGATACGACTGCCAGGCGAAACCCGGATTTCTTAAGATGACGTACCAGCGCGACGGATGTCTGGTAGATTCCAGGCGACTCTTTTTCGAGGGTTTCCGTGAACATCTGGTTTTTCCTGTTTCCGAGCCCGAAAACTGATTGCTCTCCCGGAGGGGAGTTTGTATCGCCCTCGGGAAGTTCTATCGCGCGCGAAAGCAGAAAGCCGCGCACGCCCTCATAGCGGGGTTTGCCGTCGACATACTCAAGGTAATCGTCAGTTTCGTTGAAGGGAACGAAGTTCTCGCCCTTCTTGCTTGCCCAAGTGCGAAGGAACTCGTCAAATGTCTTTTTCCAGCAGGCCGAGTGAACTTTTTCAGTCGTGGTAATTACTCCGTCAAGATCGAAAAGAACCGCATCGCAGTTGCTTTTTGAGAAGACGCTTTCTCCGTTTGGAAGTTCTGTCTTAAGGGCCTGCGCTTTCATATCTGTTTTCCGAAGAGGAGTTTCACCCACGGCATTTTTGATGCGGATTAATTATACAGCATTATTCCCTGCGAAAAACCACACAAAACGCAGCTAGGTCCTTTGGTACTTCTAGAGGGCATTTTGAAATTGAACCCTTTTTATGATAGTTTGATAATTCCTTTTGAGTTTGGCCCCATCGTCTAGGGGTTTAGGACGCAGCCCTCTCAAGGCTGAAACACGGGTTCGAATCCCGTTGGGGCTACCACTTCCACTTTTTTTCGACTGAGTTTTCCATATTTTCCGTGCTTTGCATCAGGGACGGTGAAAAAAGCCATTTGGGAATTGACGCAACTACCCATGATGTTTTAAACTAACCCTGAAGTTGCCGGCGCTTGCCGCCTGCACAAACAACAACACATCAAGGAGGGGTAAAATGAAACTTGAAGGTAAATCCGCAATAATTACTGGCGGCAGTCTGGGAATAGGGCAGGTCACTGCGCTTCTTTTTGCAAATGAGGGCGCAGATGTTCTTATAACCGGCAGAACTGAAAGCACTCTTGCAGAAGCTGCGGAACTGGCTAAGGATTCTCCCGGCAGGATAGAGTATCTTGTAAGCGACGTATCAAAGGAGGAGGACTGCGAGCAGGCTGTGGAGCACGCCATAAAGCTTTTCGGCAAAATCGACATACTGTTTAACAATGCCGGGGTGCTTCCTCTCGCAAATACTCACGAGACATCTATTGAAGACTGGGACCAGGTATTTGCCATTAACGTAAGGGGCACCTTCATGATGTCCAAGTTCTCGATTCCACACATGATCGAGCAGGGTGGAGGCACAATAATCAATAATTCCTCCATACTTGGAATTAAGGCCATACCGGGTACCGCCGCATATAATTCCACCAAAGGAGCGGTGTCGCAGCTCACAAGAAGCATGGCCCTTGAGTACGGGGCAAACGGCATCAGGGTAAACGCCATAAATCCCGGCACTACACTGACTCCGATGGTAGAGGCCTTTCTCGAAGATTCGCCCCCGGAGCTTGATGCGTATCTGAAGGGACTCCAGCCTATAACCGGGCACTTGGGCCGTTTCGCGACCCCCGAGGAAATAGCGCACGCGGTGCTTTTCCTCTGCGACAGTGAAAACGTGGCGTATATGACGGGAGCGGAGCTTTCCGTTGACGGCGGGTGGATAGCTAACTAGGGAAGCAGTTTCTGGCCCAGATCCTGTCCTGTCAGTCGGTATCTGTATCTGTAAGGGTTATATCGGCAAGGGGTCCGTACGCGGCGGAGAGGGTTTTTCTTATAAAGGCTTCGGGATCGTCCGTTTCGGCTTCCACGAGGATTTCTCCGCGGTTCTCAAGAGAGCCCCGAAAATCCCCGGCAGGCGACGGGTTTTCGTTTCCCTCGCATGTTGAGCTGTTCAGGATAAAGAGAACCTCAGGCTTATCCCCGTTTCTCACCTCGCAGTCTATTGACACTATCCCCTCCGGGACCTCTATGTCGGCTACGTATCTTGAGGTTTGTTCCTGCATTCTCGGTAGACTCAGCTTGTTGAGAACTCAAGCGAATGTGGAAAGGGGAATTTCGTGGATTCCTCCTTCAAGCTGAACTCTTCAAAGGTGGAGGCTCCCAAATCCTTTAGCTTTGCGAGCAGCTCTTCGATTATTACCTCGGGAGTTGACGCGCCGGAGCTTATGCCCACGGTCATGTCCCGCTCAAGCGTTTCCACGCCGCCGAGCCCTTCTGTATCCTCAATTAGGTAGGCTTTTTTTACGCCGCACGATTTTGCGACTTCAACCAGCCTGTTTGAGTTTGAACTCTCGGGCGATCCCACGATGAAAATGACGTCTGAGATCTCGGCGAGTTTTTTTACGGCATCCTGGCGGTTCTGGGTGGCGTAGCAGATATCGAGCTTGGAAGGCTTTGCGATTTTCGGAAAACGCCTTTCAAGCGCCGCCACTATTTCCTTAGTGTCGTCGACGCTGAGGGTAGTCTGCGTCACGTAGGCTACTTTTTCCGGGTCCGGGACGTTAACCGAGAAGGCCTCGCTTGCCGATTCCACAACCACGACACTGTCTGGCGCCTCGCCCTTCGTTCCTATGACTTCTACGTGGTCCCTGTGGCCTACGAGTATTATCGTGTACCCCATTTCGGAGTAGTGCCTTACTTCGTTGTGGACCTTGGTCACGAGCGGACAGACGGCATCCACTATCTGGAAGCCTCGTTTTCTGGCTTCATCGATAACCGCGGGGCTTACGCCGTGGGCACTGAAGATGACTCGCGCCTCAGGATCGTTGATTTCGTCGAGTTCCTCTACGAAAACGGCGCCTTTTTGCCTTAGAGAATCCACTACCCTTTTATTGTGCACTATGGCGTGGCGGACGTAGATAGGGGGACCGTACATCTCAAGGGCCATTTCGACTATTTCGATCGCCCTTTCGACTCCGGCGCAGAATCCTCTGGGTTTAGCGACTACGACTCGCATGTCACCGTAGATGATAACGCCGTGACAACGCAGGTCAAGCAAAATGGCTTTCCGGCTAACACGGGAGAGATCGGGCTGTAACCACAAGCACGGTGCGCGTTTGCCGGGTATGCTTTATCCCGTTTATTCTCGCCGGAGCGATACAACGGCACACAACACAACACAAAGGAATTTTCAAGCTATGACCGCCGAGAACAATGGAGAGAACACCCCGCAGAGCTGCGAGAGGCTGATAATAGCCCTTGACTTTGACTCAAGGGAAGAAGCCCTTGTTCTGGTGAAGCTTCTCGGCGAAAGGATCGGCATCTACAAGGTTGGCTACCAGCTTTTTATGCGTGAGGGCATGAGCTTCGTAAAGGAGCTTGTGAGACTTGGAAAGAAGATCTTCCTTGATCTTAAGATGGGAGACATAGACCGAACGATCACGGCCGCGCTTCGGGCGGTGCCGGAGGGAGTGGAATTCGTTACCATAAACGGCGGAAAGGCAACGGTGGCTGCTGCAAAGGAAGGCCGCGGCGAAAGAGACCGACCTCTTATTCTCTCCCTTACTTTTCTTTCAAGCCTTAACCAGGATGATCTTAGGGCGCTTATGATGAACGAAGATCTCGAACTCGATGAATACGTGCGGGTCTTTACGCGAAGGTCGATTGAAGCCGGCTGTGATGGAGTCGTGGCTTCGGGAGAGTCGATACGTGAAATCAGGCGGGAATTCGGAAGCCGCCTCGTGATAGTCGCTCCCGGAATACGCCCCGAGGGGGAAAGCCGAAACGATCACAAAAGAGCGCTCACCCCAAAGATGGCTATTGATTACGGAGCCGATTATCTGGTCGTAGGACGCCCGGTTACCGAGGCAAATAACAGCCTCGGGATTGCGGATGCCATAATCAGGGAAGCCAATATGGCTTTTGCCAGTAGGGGCTGATGGCTGAAACTATGTTTCAGCGCCTGCGCCGTTATTACAAAGACAACGGGATTCTTTCCACCTCGTTTACCTGTCCGCACAAGAAGCAGTGCAGTGCCGGTTCTCAGAAGTTTACCGGTCCGAAGTCGGCATTTGTAAGCACAGGCTATGAGAATAAAAGTTCTGATTTACCCCGACTGCTTTTTTTGTCACTTGATTCCGGCGATGGGGATAAGGACGATAGGAAAAGGCTGCCGGAAGCCCTGCGGCAGCAGGAAGAAATAGAAAGAGACGTGCTGGCACTGCCACAGCACAAGCACTGGTACAGGACGCATGAACTTGCTTGGTATATATTCAGGCAGTTTGATCCTAATATCAGAATTGAAGATGCGAAAGGATATTTTGCACACGCAAATTCCGCCAAGTGTTGCATGAATAAACCGGGAAGGAAACAAGCCGACAAGGTTTTGTTCAGAAACTGCCGGAAGTATCTGAAGGGTGAACTGGAAATACTTTGTCCCGACGTCATCGTTACGCAGGGTGCCGAGGCTAAAAAAGCCGTTGCGTCGTTTTACAAACCGCTTAAGTGCATCAATGAGTACGCGTCAATTATAAGTATAAATTCCCGAAAGGTCTTCTGGCTCCACACTCATCATCCAAGCGGCTGGGGTGCGTTTAACAGGCAGCGCGACTATAGTAAGATCCGAAACCTTGCTTTGGGGTGGGATAAATACTCTTGTATGATCCACGAGTTTATAAAATCGAGTGAGAAAGAAGAATCCCGAATTTGATTCCGGAAGCTACGGTACTTGCAATACAGCTCACGCAATGATTTCCATAAGGTCTTCTGCGGTTATTATCTCCGTTTCTTCGTTTCCCGAAAGCGTTTTTATTTCCTCTGGAAGATCTTTCCCGTCCATTGAAGGGTAAAGATGCGAGAGGACAATTTTTTTTGGATTGTTTTCCCGAAGAATTTCCGCTATGTCTGAAGGAGTCATATGAACGGCCATTTTCTCTGAGTCCGGAAGAGCGCATTCCGTAACGAATATGTCCGCATCCGAGGCCACCTTGCGAAGCCCGGGAAAATAACCCGTGTCTCCCGTGTAAACGATTTTCTTCCCCAGAGCACTTATTACGTATCCGATACTGTTTTCAGTGTGAACGGTTTTGAATGTCTTTATTTCAAGGCCGCCGATTTTCTGTTTCTTTTTTCCTATCTCATGGATTTTCACGAGCTCGGGTCTTACCCACTCCCTGTAGGGAACCCGCAGCTTTTCGACAAATTCCGAGAATCCATCCGGCCCCCATATTCCAAGCGTCTTTTCTCTTTTTTTCCCGTATGGATGTCTCGTGGCGAAAAGAAGTGGGATCAGGTCTGATGTGTGATCGGGGTGAAAATGGGTTATGAAAACATTGTCGATTCCGAGGTAGTCGACCCCAATTTTTTCGAGTTTCCATACCGTGCCGTTTCCGCAATCAAAGAGGGACGCGCCGGTATCGGTGCTCAGGAGATATCCGGAGGAACCTCTTTTTTCGTGGGGAACGCATGTTCCCGAACCCAAGACCGTAAGTTTCACCATCTGACTTGATATAATCCTGTCTCCGTTCCATAATCTTACTCGCGGAGCCGTTCAGATGGGAAACATTATAACACTGACAACCGATTTCGGGTTAAAGGATCATTATGTGGGAGCGATGAAAGGGGTGATGCTTTCCGTAAACGAAAAAGTCCACCCGGTCGATATAACCCACTGCATCGAGTCTCATGACGTTCGCGCCGCGTCTTTTGTTATAGGCAATTCGTACCGGTATTTTCCGAAAAAAACCGTGCATCTGGTCGTGGTAGACCCAGGAGTCGGGAGCAGACGAAAGCCTCTAGCGCTCTTTGCTGACGGTCATTTTTTCGTGGGACCTGATAACGGCGTTTTCAGTTCGGTCATTCGTTCCTGTGAAGATTTCCGTGCCCGCGAGATAAAAAACCTTGATTATTGTCTAAAAGAGATAAGCTCGACTTTTCACGGAAGGGACATATTCGCCCCGGTAGCGGCGCATCTCTCGCTCGGGGTTCCGTTCTCGGAAATCGGACCCCAGATCCAGGATCCCGAAACTCTTCCCCGCGACGGGTACTCGGTAACCGGAAATGAGATTCGCGGAACGGTAGTTTACACCGACAAATTCGGGAACCTTGTGACCAGCATACCGACTGAGGCCGTTGGCAACGGGGCCGGAGCCTTGGTGACCGTCGGAGGGAAACGGATCGCCGGAATTTCAGAGTCCTATTCTTCGGCGGAGCTTGGGGAGATTCTCGCCGTTGGAGGAAGCAGCGGATATATCGAGATATCGGTTAACCAAGGCCGGGCGTGTGATGTCTTCGGCGAAGAACCGCCGGAAGTCATTATCGTTGAGGAGAAGAACTGAGAGGAATTATGAAACCTCCCGAGGAAAAGAACGTAACGGAAATACCCCTGGAATTCGCGGGACAAAGAGCGGATGTGTTTCTCTCGGGTTTCCTGACGGAGCTTAGCCGCTCGAGCATCAAAAAGCATATAGAGCGGGGAAACATACTTATTGACCGCAAAACGTTTAAGCCTTCTAAGATCATAAGCGGCGGAGAGAGCCTGAGCGTCAACATTCCGCCTCCCGAGCCCTGTGGCGTCGAGGGAGAGGAAATCGATATTGAGGTTCTCCATGAGGACCGCGACATGATCGTGGTCAACAAACCCGCCGGCATGGTGGTTCATCCCGGGGCGGGAGTGACGGGCGGTACGCTTGTGAACGCCCTTGTCCATATGTGCGAGGATCTTTCGGGAATAGGAGGCGAAATGCGCCCGGGGATAGTGCACCGCCTTGACAAAGAGACTTCGGGGATCATGGTCGTTGCGAAAAACGACCGCGCGCACAAGAGTCTTTCCGAGCAGTTCAAAAGGAGGGAAACGGAAAAAGGATACGTAGCCGTTGTTTCGGGGGAGATGAAGAAAAGTTCGGGAGTTTTCAGTTCCCCGATAGGAAGAAGTCCCTCGAACAGGATAAAAATGAGCTCTTCTTCCAAGGCCACAAGAGATGCAGAGACCCGCTGGGAAGTGGTCGAGAGGCTGCGCGGAGCGACGCTTGTGAGCGTTTGGCCAAAGACCGGAAGAACCCACCAGATAAGAGTCCATTTTTCCGAGAACGGGTTTCCCGTATTTGCCGATAAGGTTTACGGGGGCAAAAAAAGCCGTCCGCGAAACTCCGGGACCGCAGGGAGCTTAATAAAAAGACATGCCCTTCACGCAAAAAGCCTCGGATTCACGCACCCGGCCACGAGAAGGCGGATTGAGTTCTCAGCTGAAATTCCCAAAGATATGATTTCCGTGATCGATTTTTTGAGGAGACAGGGCGGATGAGGGTTTTTCGTTCTTCTATGCTTGAAAAGTATAACGGCGTGATTCACGGTTTCGTGCATGATCCTGGAGGACCAGATATTTCGAAGATTGCTTCTGCTTACGGGCTTGAAAACATCCTTACGGTCAATCAGGTTCACGGGAACTCCGTTTTTTTCGCCGACCGTGATGCGGGTGAGAAACTTGTTGAAGCTGACTCTATCGTTACGCGCCAGAAGGGCGTCGGGGTTGGGATTCTCACGGCTGACTGTCTTCCGATTCTTCTTTGCTTTCCCGATTCAGGATGCGTCTGCGCCGTCCACGCGGGGTGGCGCGGAACCTTCTCGCACGTGGTTAAAAACTGTCTTGCCGCCGTTTGTGAAAAGTATTCTTTGAGACCGCAGGACTCTTTGGCCGTGATAGGGCCGGCCATAAGAAAATGCTGCTACGAGGTTCGGGACGACGTGGCGTCGCGGTTTGTCTCAAGGTTCGGTGGCGGGGACTGGCTTTTTGAAAAAGGGGACGGGAAATTCCTTCTAGATCTTGCGGAACTTAACAGAATCGAGCTTCGCGACGCGGGAGTTTCAGAAATCGAGACGATGGACATGTGCACCTGCTGTCAGGATCTACCTTCATACAGAAGAGATGGTTCCGGTACGGACAAGATGATCAGCTTTATCGGGATTTCTCCTTAGTAGAGTCTTTTTCCCTCTTTCAGCGTTAGTTCGGTATCTTCCGAAAACCCTGCACGCCAAGACGGAACACAGTACTTCGGGGGATTAGGTTAGCTTTGGTTCTTCATCTCCTGATACAGAGTTTCTGCGCGGAGTTTTAATCCCACGCCTACATCGCTAAAACCGCGGCGCATATAACCGCCGAAGAACAGCGAGACGATTGATGAAAATACACCGCTCAACAGGTCGACATTATGGTAGCTGCAACTGGTATCACTTATAGGTTCCAGATGCTGCTCTCGCACTACAAATAAAAACCAGGAAGCTCCGAATTTCCTGCTCCAAGCAACAAGGCGTGGTTTTTCAAATGCGCATACAGTTTCGGTTATTCTGAATTTTGTAGGCCCCATTCTTACCAACAGATGAGCGGGCGATCCAATTTTAAAATCGGTTCTGGCTTGAGATGTGAACGGATTCCACTCACCGTATTTTTCAACGTCAGTCAGGACCTCCCAAACGAAATCAATGGGTGTGTTGATCTGAATGCGGTCGGTACGTACGGTAGAATTATTCATGCCCATCTCTGCTGGCCTTAACTAGAGTCTTAACCCATGCATCTGATTTGTCCCAAAGAAGTTTCGATACATCCTGGTCTTTTGTCTCGCCGGATGATTCCGCTGTTTCGCAGCGCACGTAATAACTTCCACCTTGAAGGGGATGCTTGCTGGCACACATCACGGAAGTTTGCGCGCCCGATACTGGGCTTAGCAGGACAACAGATGCGAGTGCGGAACAGGTTCGGTTTAGAAGATACCCGATTTTTCCTTTGAACTCTTTAATCTGCGTAAGATTAGTCATAACAGACCCTGGGTGCACCGCTGCCGATTGGAGGTTGTATTCTTTGGCAAACCGTCTCTGGATCTCGAAAGTAAAATGAATTAGTGCTAATTTTGACAGCCCGTAAGCGTTCCAGGAGTGGTAGTCTCCGTCATCGTTAAACATGCTCTTGTTTTTCACTCTGTCGTGCAAGTGGGAAGTCACGTTGACGACTCGCGCATCTCCGCTTTCCAAACCATTTTGCTTAAGAATTGGAAGCAATGAACTCGTCAGATGAAAAGTCCCAAGGAAATTGGTTCGCCAATGAATTTCGAAACCGTCTTTTGTCAGGGGCGGCTTTTTTCTTGGGTTAAGAATATTCTTGTGAATCCCCGCGTTATTGACAAGTACGTGCAGTCGGTCGTTGTAATTTTTTCGGTACCACGTAGTGAAATTATTAACACTGTCAACATCGCACAGGTCTAACGCATGGGCTGTAATCTTCTTCTCGGCAGCGCCAATGATTCGCAGGTCTCTCCTCAAAGAGCTTTCCATCAGTTCAATATCGTCAGTACTGGTGACAACGACCGTAGCTCCCCAGCTTGCGAGGACTTTAGCCGTTTCGTAACCAATTGAATTAGGAGAAGCACCTGTAACGATGACGTTCCTACTCGACATGTCAACTTCTTTCGCCATCGGCTTACTCATGAACAGCTGCAGGATATGAGTTATGGATTTTGAGAACGTTTTAGGCATTCTGGAACGACGTTATGTGTAAGGTATGGTCTTCGTACGACTCTTTATATAACACAAATGCGCATCTGATACTTGCATGGCAGACTGCTATCCCAGTTACAGGATTCACTCCTGGGAATTGGCGACTAATGGCTCACTTGCTTCCCACAGCTTGGTTCCGTTTTCCTCATCCAGTGCCGTAGGAGACACGGACTTTCGCTGCATTAAATGTAGGTAGATGCCTGTGTCGGTGCCAGCATCTTCTGCACAGCACAAGTAGATTACCGGTCCAATAGCTTCTTCTGGAGATTGAAAAAAATGCCTCAGCAATGGGTTAACTATGGGCTTCAAAATCGACGGTGTTCCTCGTGAAAGGTTCGTAGCAACGCCTCCGGGACACATCGAGTGAACTGCAACTTCAGTTTTGCCGCCTGTGTTCAGACGGCGTGAGAGTTCAGTCGCGAACATACACAAAATAAGCTTGCTGATGCCGTAATACTTGAAGCCATCCCACAATCCATAGTCGGCAATTTCCCCGAAGTGGTCAAAATCGATAGTATGAGATGACCGATGAGCCTCAGATGAAACGAAGATAATTCGCGGTGTCTTTCCAGCTTGGCTGGATGGACAAATCACGCTGTCTTTCAGCCACCGGTCAATCATGATGCGGTTCGACAGGAAATGAACCGCGAACATTGCTTCGTATCCTTGCGGTGTTTTAGTTGCTTTTTTGGGCATCAGGCCTGCGTTGAAAACCGCAATGTCAATTTTGATGTCGCGGTTGCTCAGACTATCGCAAAGATGGTGTACCGACCGAAGATCTGATAGGTCTACTTCCATCATTTCCACACTCTCGGAACCAGACAGTGTCTTTATTTCGTCGCATGTCTTCGTATGACCGGGTCGGCAGGCTAAGATCATGTTTGCGCCTCGCCTCGCAAGCTCAACGGCAGCGGCTTTACCCAGCCCGCTGTTCGCTCCGGTTATCAGGCAAGTTTTGCCATCTATACGTACGTGCTTTGGAACAGGATTTACTTCCGATACCTTGGGTTGCTTCAAATCTCGAATTGCGATGGTTATAGCGTCTATGAAAGAACCATCACCCATTTGGTTTGTTTTTCGCTTCATGATGAGTTTCTCCGCATTGTTTTTTCAGTTCTTTGTAGTTGCCTGAATTTGCATGGACTATTCGAAAGGAATTTCATGTTTCTCCCGATAAAAGGAGAAATAATCTTCAATAATTTCCTCGCTCAATCCGAAATCACTTAAATGGTAGACGTGCCTACCAAAGCGATTCTGCGGATTTATTTTCATAAAGGTCTCGGCTTGCTGCACCGCTTCGGCATCAAAATCAATCCCCGCCTTCAGATAAATCCGGTGAAGCTCAGCAATCGGATCCTTCATCAAGTCGTAGTACGAAACGTCGACAAACCGATCGGGATCTGCTTTATCTCGAGATTGGATGGTTAACTCGACCATCCTGCGAGCCTTTCTGGACCAGTGCCTGGCGATTTCCTTTGGGTCCACATGATCGCTGAATATGCCTCGGTTGTGAGCAACCATGCTGCAGAAAGAAGGCATGGTTTTTCGAGGGTCGCGGTGGGTCTGGACGACTATCGCAGAGGGGAAAACTTTAAGAAACACGTCCAGATATTCCATGTGATGCGGTGTTTTGAGCACCCAGTTACTGCTGGGGCGTTGCCAGCACAGAATCTTCAGCACCTTATGGAAATATTCGTAGGTCTGCGTGTGGTCCTGTTTCTCGAGCCACCGGGAGTAACCCGGCACATGCATTGTGGCTTCCGGCGCCTGGCTCATAAAGTTAAGATCAAGAAGCATTACGTCTTCTTCCGGCTCATTATGGTCAATGGGGTGAACCGCCATGAACTGCGGTGACAAATACGAAATCAGTCGTTGTGCGAGAGCTGCCTGCACATTTCGAGTGATCGTTCCTCTGGCCTTGTTGCCTGGCGGTAACGGGTTGAGTGCTTCCACACCTGACACGCCTCGAATATTCGGATGAGAATTCAGCAGCCTATGCAATATTGTAGTTCCACTTCGCTGCAATCCTGTGATCAAGACAATCTTCCCCAAATCGATGTCATGTATTTCAGGGTGTTGTTTTAGCAGCTCCTCGATTCGCAAGCGATGAACTAATGCGCTTGCAAGTCGAAATTTTTGTATCAACCTGCCGGTTGGGGTTAGCTCGGCTTCTTCATTAATCGAATTTACGAGAACTTTCAATGCTTCAAAATGACCGTCGTCACCGAAATCCTCAGCCCGGGTTTTTCGAATCGCGCTGGCGGTGAGCTTTTCAATATTCAAAGAACTCGACAATCCAAGGTTTTCACTTAGCTTCCCTACGGAATTGAAAATCTTAACGGGGAGAGGACGGTAGGGATTCTCATAGTCTGTAGAAGTCGCTAGATTCTTTTTAGCCATCGCGATTTGCTCAACTCAAAAACTGCTTAAGGTCAGTTAATTTGATTAATCTGGTCCGCGGTTGAGGATGTTCCTTTGCGCGCACCCATCTAAAGCACATCGTGCCGGAAGAATGGCCAGCCGTTTCAAGCCAATTGGGATGACCGGGATTTTCGTGAGCTATTACCAGGCGCACAGAGCCGTCATTTTCATAGTGGGCAAGGTGCTTGTTAGTATGTATCGTGTGATGGCGGTAGTCCAGTGATTCCATCCAGTAGTTGTTTAACTGGAAGTTCCAATGTTCGCATTCTGGCGGCATTACTTCTATCAAAAGTGCTTCGTCCTCCGCCACTTTCCAATGACTGTGATAGTAAACGATATTGGGGTCACCCCCGGCGGCCAGCGATACTTCCGGATCAAACATTGGCAGTTCGTTGGTGTGTTTCTGAAAATCACGGGCCCACTTGGCAAACAGCAAGGGTGCGCCCGCTACAAGCGTTCCCGCGGTTTTCAATCCTTCGTCGAGCTGTTTCGGCGTCAATGGAGAAGGGAGGCGTTCATCTTCGGAACAATTGATCCGTTCTATTCGCAAGTCTGCTGGAGTTTCTGTTTTGCGATCAAGGAAAGTCTGACGTACCACTAATGTGCCGGTTTCCGGTGTCATAGGAAGCCAGTTACTGCTTTGAGGTTTGCAGCTGAGTATCAGCTCAAAGTACCCATCTTCGTCGGTTTCTATTTGGTCAGATTCTATATGCCCGGTGGGAGGCAGCCCTCTTCCTTGCCCGTAATTGCCAGATTGAGTGCCGAAGCTTAAGTATGCAATATTATTGCGCCGACCTGTGATTTTGTATTCATACTCGCCGCTCAGACTTGCTGTCTGGTAGAAGTTGTCAGGGTTGTCTGCACCCAGCTTGGTTGTTTCGTTGACGACGCGATGAAGCACAGGTGCTTTCGGGTCGGCATGCTCGACAAACGCCATCAGCCCGGCCCGGGCGATACGGCTTAAGTACCGATACCCTTCTGCCTGATTAAACGCGTCTTTGGGTGCCTTTGGAAAATTTAAAGCCGCCCCTGCAGCTTTTAAAGTGTCGCAGAACTCATCCCATGACTTTCCGCTAACTACCCGCTCGGCGGCTAAGTCATCTTCCGTTTTGCCCCGCAGCTTCCAGATGAAGAGAGATGTCTGTCGGAACAAGGAGAGAAGACGAATTGCGAATTTTCGCATGGCGTACCTCTAAGCAAAACTGACCTCATCGCTCGTAGATGTGTTTTTTTGTATTTTCTGGCACACATTTTGTCCGAGAACAATGATTCGTTTTACCCTGTAATGACTTGATAAACATATAAGACACACAAAAAATGGCAATTGTTTTGTCATAGAGATTGCAGAATGAGAAAAAGATTTTCTCGGGATTCTTAAGAGCATGACGGAAAAGGCAGTTTAAATCAATCTCGCATCGTTGCCCAAAGATGGGATAATAGTATATAATTTCCCAAAATATCCATGTGAATCCTTGGAGGAAAAAACAATGAAAATAATGTCTTGGCTCGATGCGGAAGATTACTGGTACATGAATTCCCTAAGCGAGCAGAACAAAGAAATAAACTACTACGGCTACGTGATGGATGTCGGAGACGAGGAAGATTCGAGCAGGATAAAGATCATGGTGGTCGAACTGCAGAGCGTGAAGATGGTGGTGGGATTCATTGTTCCTCTTGACATGGATTTGAGCGGGGAGATAGAGATGGGTTTTATCTGTCAGGAAAGACCGGATAAGGACATACCCTTTTCGTGCAAACTCTCGGGAGAGGTAAAGAACCTTAGCTACACTGGAGACGACCTCCAGAAAATAGAGTATGCTGGCCTTTCGCTTGAAAAGTTCTACCAGAACAAGGGAATAAAATTCTACCTTCTAGACCTTCGCCCGATCTCCGAGCAGAATCAGGACATGCCTTGATTAAGCTTTTCATGCGCGAAGAAATACCGGAGTACCAGTAACATGTCTGAGAAAAAGAAGATAGTTCTCGCCTATTCGGGGGGGCTTGATACCTCCGTAATCCTTAAGTGGCTCGTGAACGAGTACGACTCCGATGTTATAGCCTATGTGGCTGACATAGGACAGAAAGAGGACTTGCAGGAGGCGGAGAAGAAAGCCTGGGATACTGGCGCGTGCGCCGTATTCATCGAAGATCTGAGAGACGAGTTCGTTAAGGATTACGTTTTCCCTGCGATAAGCGCAAACGCCGTGTATGAAGGCAGCTATCTCCTGGGAACTTCCATAGCGCGCCCCCTTATCGCGAAAAGACAGATTGAAATAGCCAAGCGCGAGGGAGCCTTCGCAGTTTCCCACGGAGCGACAGGCAAGGGGAATGATCAGGTCCGCTTTGAACTTACTTTCTACGCGCTCCACCCCGACATAAAGATTATAGCCCCGTGGCGCGAGTGGGATTTCAAATCGAGGACCGACCTGATAAATTACGCCAGGGAAAACGGAATAGACGTTACGGTGACCGAGAAAAAACCCTACAGTTGTGACCGTAACCTTCTTCATGTCAGTTATGAGGGGGGTATCTTGGAGGACCCGTGGGCTGAACCTCCTGAGGATATGTTCGAGATGACGGTTTCTCCCGAGGCGGCCCCCGATCAGTCGGTTTACGTGGAAATCGGGTTTGAAAGCGGCATTCCCGTTTCAGTTGACGGAAAAGAACTTTCTCCATCGGCGCTTCTTGGTTGCTTAAACGATGTCGCCGGAGCAAACGGCATCGGGAGGGTAGACATTGTTGAAAACAGGTTCGTCGGTATGAAATCAAGGGGGGTGTACGAGACCCCCGGCGGCACGATTCTTCATGTGGCGCACAGGGCTCTTGAGTCGATTACCATGGACAGGGAAGTAATGCGACTCAGGGATTCCCTGATTCCGAAAATATCGGAACTTATCTACTACGGCTTCTGGTTTTCTCCCGAGATGGAAATGCTGACCGCCGCCATCCGTCAGAGTCAGAAAGACGTAAGCGGTACAGTAAGGCTTAAGCTTTACAAGGGAACCGTTACAGTCTGTGGAAGAAAGTCTCCGAATTCTCTCTACAGCGAGAACTTGGCGACCTTCGAAGAGGATTCGATTTACGATCAGTCGGACGCTACCGGGTTCATAAGGCTAAACTCACTCCGGCTTTCCGTAAAAAAACTTCTTGAGGGGGAATAGCCCCTTTCGCGGATGAGAACGGATCAATTCGACTATGATCTTCCCCAGCGGCTGATTGCCCAGTATCCGCTTTCCAACCGCAGTTCCTCAAAGCTCCTTGTGGTTGACAGGGAAACGCAAGGTTTCTCCCACGCCAAGTTTTCTGATCTGAGGGACCTGCTCCGCCCCGGTGACCTCATGGTTCTTAACAATACCAGAGTGATTCCCGCGAGGCTTGTGGGACGCGTGGAACGAAGGGGGATCGTCGAATTTCTTCTTACGGAGAAAAAGAGTGAAACACAGTGGAAGGTGCTTTTTAAGAATCCGGCCGAGGGTCTTAGGGTCTCCCTTGACGGAGGGGTGTCGGGCAGTCTTGAGAAGGAACCCGATAAAAGCTGGACTATAAGATTCAGCGAACCCGTCGAGCAGATTATCAGCAGCACAGGACGGATGCCGCTTCCGCCCTACATAGCAAGGGAACCCGAACCGTCGGATAAAAAGACCTATCAGACTGTCTACGCAACCGAGGAGGGAGCGGTCGCCGCTCCGACGGCCGGGCTTCATTTCGACCCGGAACTTCTCTCGGATCTTTGCGAAAAGGGCATTCTGATGAAATATGTCACTCTGCATGTGGGGGAGGGAACCTTCAGGCCCGTAAAGGATGAGCTTATCGATAACCATGCAATGCATTCAGAGCGCGTCTCTGTTCCACAGGAGACCGCGGAAGCGGTAAATGAAGCCAAGGCGCAGGGAAGAAGGATTATTTCCGTCGGGACCACGGTTACCAGAGCCCTTGAGTCGGCAGAGGGGAATGTAGGGGAAATGCGGCCTTTTTCCGGAAGGACGGATCTTTTCATAAGATCTCCTTACGAGTTCCGCTTTGTAGATGTTCTTATAACTAATTTCCATATGCCCCGCTCAACCCTTCTTATGCTTGTTTCCGCGTTCTGCGGCACAAGGGAGCTGGCCCTCGCCGCTTATGAAGAGGCGAAATCGCGCGGTTACAGGTTCTTGAGTTACGGCGACTCGATGATGATAGTGTGAGGGGGTTTTTAACCGTGCCCGTCCTCGGGTTTGTTTTTGTACATTATCAGGCGGAATTGTTATACTCTTGTGGAAAATGTTTTTCTTCAATTAATTTTCCCGGAGGAAAATAGCAGATGGCGACAGTAGTTACGGGAGCGACCGGGTTTATAGGATCGCGCATAACCAGAAAACTGGTTGAGAGAGGAGACAGGGTCAAGGTTCTCGTCAGAAAGACGAGCAATACTAAAAACATAGACTCTCTCGATGTTGAGAAGGTCTACGGGGATGTTGGAGATCCGGATTCTCTTAAGGCTGCTTTTTCCGGATGCGATACGCTTTTCCATACGGCTGGGTTCGTGTCGTTTAAGAAATCGGATCACCAGAAAATGCTGGATATAAACGTCCGCGGCGCTTCAAACGTTCTCTCCGCCGCCATGGACGTGGGCGTATCCAAGGTTGTTTTCACAAGCAGCGTAGCCGCCATTGGGGTCGAGCGGGACGGTTCCCCTGTAACCGAATCCACCCAGTACGATCTTTACTCCGAGGGAATAGGGTACATGAACTGCAAGTATCTCGCGGAAAGGGAGGCAAAGAGCTTCAGTGAAAAGGGGCTTCCAGTGGTTATAACGAATCCTTCGGTGGTTCTCGGTGCTGGGGACATCTATCTTTCAAGCTCGGGATCGGTTCTGTGGTTCTGCAAGAAAAGATTCCCTGGTTACATGGACGGCACCTTTAACATTGTCGACGTTGAAGACGTCGCGAACGGACACCTGCTTGCGGAGAAGAACGGAAAGCCCGGAGAGCGCTACATACTCGCAAACGAGAACGTCAATGTGCAAGGTTATTTTGCCCTTCTAGAAGAAATAACCGGCATCTCTGCTCCCAAAATCAAGATTCCCTACATATTCGCTTACACCACTGCGTTTCTCCTTGAGAGGGTCCTGGGACTCGGATTTCCGAATTATTCCACACTGGATATCGATTCCATAAAGCTTTCAAGGTTTAACTGGCACGCTGACAATTCAAAGGCCGTAAGGGAACTCGGATTCACGGTGAGTCCGATCGAACAGACTATACAGAAGACCGTGGAATGGTTCAGGGAAAACGGCTATCTGAAGTAAAAAAGAGAGAAAAGTGGCGGGAAACAGCTTCGGAAGATTTTTCAGAATTACCACTTGGGGGGAATCCCACGGCCCCGCTCTGGGAGTTATAGTTGATGGCTGTCCCGCGGGACTTGAGCTTTGCGTCGAGGACATACAGTATGAACTTGACAGAAGGCGCCCGGGGCAGAGCAGGATCACGACCCAGAGAAAGGAAGCCGACGCAATCGAGATACTCTCGGGTGTTTTTGAAGGAAAAACCCTTGGAACTCCCATATCCATGATGGTTAGAAACACAGACGCCATATCGAAATCCTACGAGGACATAAAGGATGTCTACCGTCCCGGCCACGCCGATTTCACCTACGACGAGAAATACGGGCGCAGGGACCACCGTGGAGGCGGGCGCTCCTCGGCGCGGGAAACGGTCGGCAGGGTGGCTGCCGCCGCGATAGCCAAAAAAATTCTTAATTCCCACGGAGTGACTACCACAGGGTACGTAAAGCAGGTGGGAGACATAGTCGCTCAGGACATTGATTTTGACCGGATCGAGGAAAACCCCGTACGCTGTCCCGACCCGCAAGCCGCGGAGAGGATGATCGATCTTATAGAATCAGTTAGAAAGGAGGGAGATTCCGTTGGAGGAACCGTAGAGGTAGTGTCCCAAGGGCTTCCTACGGGTCTCGGCGAGCCCGTGTTTAACAAACTTGATGCGGACCTCGCGCGCTCTCTTATGAGTATAGGGGGAATAAGGGGCTTCGAAGTGGGGATGGGTTTCGGGGTCGTCGAGAGAAAAGGTTCGCAGGTAAATGATCTCATGTATAAAAAGGAAGACGGAACCCTCGGCTTCAGAACGAACAACTCGGGCGGCCTTCTGGGAGGAATAACCAGCGGGGCGGACTTGGTCGTGAGAATAGCCATAAAACCCACTTCTTCCATATCCCAGGTTCAGGACACCGTGGATAAAGAGGGAGAGAAAACCCAATTGCGGGTGAAGGGGAGGCACGATCCGTGTCTTTGCCCCAGGGCGGTTCCAATAGCGGAGGCCATGGTCAATCTTGTTCTGGTCGATCACCTGCTGATCTCAAAACTGTCGACTATCTGAATTTAACTGTCATGTCGGAACTGTTCAGAATTTACGTAGGAGAGCAAGAGATATACTCGGGACATCTGGCCGACGTACCTGATTACTACCGCCGCAATCTGGTCGAAGCAATTTCCGAGTGGGGGGAGTGTCTTAGCAAAAGCGGTTTCAGGGAGCTTCTTTATTCCTCTTTACATTGGTATAACCTGAAGACATATTACTGCGGGGATTGCGAAAAAGAGTCTGATGAGGGGGGTGCGTGCGGGGACTGCGACGGAGAGTTCTCGGAAACTTTCGTTCATGAAAGGGATCCGGGTATAGACAAGATAATGATGTGCATCGGTTTGATAGACCGCGTGGAGATGGAGGTTCTTTAGTTTTTCAGGCTGTCATGAAGTTTCTCGTTAAAGGACACATCTATCCCAAGGCCTGGGAGATCGCCAAAAGCGTTAAGAGGCTAAGGGAAGAGCGGAAAAAAGTTAACATAGGAAGCGGAACGATCGGCTATACGGTTTACGAGGTTGATCTTCCTGAGCAAACCGTAAAAACGGGAAACTACCTTACTACTCCCCAAGGAATACGACTCTACCACAACTCGGGCGACTATTACGGGATCGGTTACCTGATCTCGGAAATAGACAATGACCCGCTTGTCTCAAAACATTTTTCCTGAATACAGATCCCACAGAGGGACAAGCCGCACTAACAGATCTCGGGTTTCGAGAATAAAAGCGGCAGGATCCGCTGCTACCTCGCTCGGTTCCCGCGTCTGAAGAGCGCAAAGGTGCGGCCCTTCAAGAAAACTTTCCGCCTTTGCCGGGTCGAGCGTCCGGTCAACTTCGCCATACTTTTTGCACGCGACCAAATCAATATCAGTTCCGAGGCCGATTTCTTGGGCCAAATTGATGACTCCCTGTGAATCATTTTCAATTTCTTCGGCCATCGGGGCGTCGGGGGCGAGTAGCGAGGTAGGCACGTAAAGTCCCCGCCATACGCCTTCCGGCTGAAGGCCCAGAAATAATTGAGCGTCAAGTCTTTTGCGCCCCTCTCTGTAAAAAAGAGCGAGCATGTTGTCTTTGTAGGGACTTTGCCCTTTGGCAAAACGCATGTCCCGGTTTATCCGGGTAATCGTTTTGTTGACGGTGGGGCGGATCTCGCAGTCTTTGATCACTTCGCGGAGACTGGGACCTATGTCGGCGACGGCTTGGCGCAAGGGCCCGAGGAGGCTTTCCTCGTACCGCCCGCGGTTTTCCTCAAACCATGTCTTGTCGCGCGGACTGCTGAGATCCTTTAGAAAACGGAAGGTTTCTGAGGAGAAGCGCTTCATATGTGGTGCTGTCCGGCTTCAGTCCGCTTGACTTGCGGACGTCACATAGTAACGGCGCCTATGCCGTTCCCAACATTTCCGATACCTTGGCAACACCGGCTCCGCCCGTGAAGTCGTGTCCCAAAGATTCCAAGACGGATTCAAGGGCCGAAACAAACGCTACCATGTCGTTTCGGTCGACGTCTCCTATGTGGGATACCCGGAAGATTTTCCCCTTGGCATGATCCTGTCCGCCTGCGACGGTCATACCGAATTTCGCTTGAAGCTCGGAGATGATCTTTCCTGCCCCTATTTCTTCGGGTGCTACTCCCACGGTAAGTGCCGGGCTTGCCGCATCAGTGGTGAAGAGATCTATGTCGATCGCTTGCAGCGCCTGGCGGGTCGCAAGCGACATCATCTCACGTTTTCTGTAAATGTTCTCCATTCCCTCTTCCATAAATCCCTCTATAACTTTGCCGAGGCCGACTATGAGAGTGACGGCCGGGGTCCAAGGTGTCGTGTTTTTCTGGGCGCTTTTCTGGTAGTCAGCAAAGTTGAGATAGAACTTCGGGAGGTCCGAGGTCTTGTTGAATTCCCAGGCTTTCTCGCTCATCGCTGCGAATGAAAGCCCCGGGGGGAGCATGAAAGCCTTCTGCGAACCGCCCACGAGAACATCTATTCCCAGCTCGTCAAACGGGAGAGGAAACACCCCGACGGCGGTTATGCCGTCAACTATCAACAGCACGTCGTCTCTTTTCGAGGTAATCGCCGCGACTTGATCGGTTGGGTGCTTGACTCCGGTGGAGGTTTCACTTGCCTGCATCAGAACCGCCCTTATCGAGGGGTCGCTGTCGAGTTTCTCCTCTATGATTGCGGAGGAAACCGCCTCGCCCCAAGTAACGCCTATCTCATCCACTTCTAGTCCGTAGGCCCTTGCGATCTTTCCCCACCTCTCTCCGAATTTCCCGCCGTTTACCGTGATTACCTTATCGCCTGCGCGGAGAGTGTTCACAACTGCTCCTTCCATGGCGCCGGTTCCCGAAGCCGCCAGTATAAAAACTTCGTTTTCGGTCTGAAAAATGTGTTTCAGCCCTTCTCTTGCCCGCTCGAATATAGCTTCGAATTCCTTGGTTCTGTGGTGAATGAGCGGTCTTGCCATCTCAACCATTATTTCGCTTGAGACCGCGACAGGACCCGGGGTCAGCAGCAATCTTTTCATTTGGTGTTTCTCCTCACATTATTAAAGGATTAAATCAAAGCGGATAAAATACCCACAAACCTGCGGCGTTTCAATTGATCCGCATGTCGTTTTTTTGAATTCGCAGGTTATTTGCGTACTATGTTTCGGTGCGTTCTAAGGAGGTATCTTAGATGAAAGAAGAACTGCGCGGTCTTGTAGAAGACCTCAGAAGCAGAATCCACAGGACAGGAGACTGTCTTTGACCTGCCTTCCAAGGCTAACAGACTCAAAGAACTTGAAAAAATTACTTCAGGTCCCGGCTTCTGGGACAATTCTGAACTAGCGCGCAAGACGCTTCAGGAACAATCCGAAATCAAGGACCGTATTTCGGGATTCGAGAAGCTCCGTTCCGACATGGAGGACGCGGCGTGTCTTTTCGAACTTGCGGTCGGTGAAGACGATCAGGATTCGATTGAAGAGGCAGGTAGCATGCTTGCGTCCGTAGAAGCCAGGCTTGCCGAACTTGAGTTCACCCGGATTCTTGGCGGTCCTGACGACGCTCGAAACGCCATAGTATCGGTAAACGCCGGGGCGGGGGGGACAGAAGCTCAGGACTGGGCCGAGATGCTTCTTCGCATGTACCTTCGGTACGCGGAGAGAAAGGGGTTTTCAGCGAAACTGCTTGAGACTCAGGACGGAGAGGAAGCCGGCATAAAGAGCGCCACTATTCTTGCCCAAGGGGGGTTTGCTTTCGGTTATCTCAAGGCGGAGACCGGGGTTCACAGACTGGTGAGGATATCCCCGTTTGACTCGAATAAAAGGAGGCACACGTCGTTCGCCTCGGTTTTTGTTTCTCCCGAGATAGATGATTCAATAGAGGTGAACATAGAGGAAAAGGACCTCAGGATTGACACTTACCGTGCGAGCGGAAAGGGCGGACAGCACGTTAACAAAACGGATTCCGCGGTCCGCATCACCCACCTGCCCACCGGAGTTGCGGTCAGCTGCCAGAACGAGAGGTCGCAACGCCAGAACAAGGAAAGTGCCATGAAGATACTCAAGGCAAGGCTCTACGAACTGCGCAGGATGGAGGAAAAACAAAAAGAAGATGAACTCAATTCTTCGAAAAAGGAAATCGGCTGGGGAAGTCAGATAAGATCGTATGTCATGCACCCCTATCGCATGGTGAAAGATCACCGTACCAATTTCGAGTCCTCAGGGGTTGATGCGATACTTGACGGAGAGATAGATGATTTTATAGAATCGTATCTTTTGCATGATGCGACTGAAAATCCAGGGGAGGAAGCGACTTGAAGTTCGGTATAACGGGTAAAAAGGATAGCGCGGAAGTCTACGAGATTGCCAGGCGGCTGTGCGGGTGGCTTCGCGAAAGAGACATAGAGTTCTTCGTTGAGGAGAATCTTGGGCGGAGCATAGACGCTGAGAACGTGCTTGCGGAGCGCGACCTAGCTGCGGCCGTCGACATAATAGTTGTGTTCGGGGGTGACGGTTCCTTTATCTGGGTTTCACGGATGGTGCAGGGCCACGATGTATCAATACTGGGCTGCAATCTCGGCGGACTCGGGTTTCTCACTGAATTCACTGTGGATGAGTTTTTTCCGATGATGGAGAGAGTGCTAGCCGGAGACTACGAGATAGAAAAAAGGGACATGATATCGTGCTGCGTAGACAGAAAGGACGGAGAGCGGGAAGAATTCACGGTACTAAACGACGTAGTTATAAACAACGGTCCAATTTCCAAGGTTGTGGATCTCTCCATATATATAAACGAAAAATACGTTACGACCTTTAAGGCTGACGGAATTATCTTCGCGACCCCTACCGGCTCAACCGCCTATTCTCTTTCTGCGGGCGGGCCGATAATTTATCCGACGCTGCCCGTGATAACCGTCACTCCAATATGTCCGCATATTCTTACCAACAGGCCTATCGTGGTTCCCTACACGAAAAAGATAAGGACGAGGGTGCTTACCGACATACAGAACACCTACCTCACGCTTGACGGTCAGGTGGGAGTTCCTCTTTATCTCGGCGACGAGGTTGTTCTTGAGGGTTCGGAGAGCTACGTGAATATCATAAAATCTCCTTTCAGGGATTATTTCAACATTCTGAAGACAAAGCTTATGTGGAGCGGGAGATATGAAAATTCCGAGTGAGGAGAAGTTAATCCATGACTGGGTAATAAGTCAGGTGGAGCACAAATACTCCTCCCTTTATAATGAGATAAGTACCAACCCCGGCGAAGAGCAACTCTGTGAGTTCGAGGGTTTTTTCCCCGACGTAATTCTCGGTTCATATGGGCAGGTCGTGCAGATTATTGAAGTTGAGACCGAAGCCACTATCGACGAAAAAAGAAGCGAGTACTGGAAAGCGCTCTCGGAGCTTTCAGTCCAGCTTATCCTGCTCGTTCCCGCAAAGTCAAAGACCCACGTCACAGATCTTTGCTGGAAATGCGGGCTCGCCGGCAAAGTGAAAATAGGAACTTTCGAGGTCTCAATCAGGATATAGGGAGCTTCCGGGCGTTCCCATGAACTGCCCTTCCCGAAGATCTTTTTTGCCCCGTTTGAATTCAGGAGCGTCCATTTTTCTCCCCCCTTCGATTTGAAGGGAGAGTATCTGCAAGATCCCATTACCCGTTGCAACATCCAAGCTTTCTCCCCCGAGCGATACTATTTCTCCGGGTCTTCCCTGCCCCGGGCCCGAAAGTGCCCTTAATATCTTGAGGTTTTTTCCCCCGAGCGTGGTGTGGGCGCACGGCCACGGAGTCATCGCCCTTACTAGGTTCTTTATCTCTTCTGCGTCCCGGTTCCAGTCCACCCGGCCGTCTTTTCTCGAAATAAGAGGTGCGTAGGTGGCTGCGGCCGGATCCTGCTTTACAGGAGATATTTCATTTTTTGCGATGCGGTCGATCGTTTGCAAAAGAAGCTGTGCTCCTTCAAGCGAAAGTTTTTTTGAAAGTTCCTCGGCGGTTTCCTCATCCCCTATCGGCACCTCTGTTTGAGCGAGAATGTCTCCCGTGTCCATTTCCTCGTCAATATACATGATTGTAACTCCCGTTTTTTTCTCTCCCTTCGCTATCGCCCAGTTAATCGGGGCTGCTCCCCTGTAGCTGGGAAGCAGCGATGCATGAAGGTTTACGCAACCGAAAGGGGGTGCGTCAAGCATGGCGGTGGGAAGCATCTTTCCGTAGGCTACGACCGCTATGAGATCGGGGGAAAGGGCCTTCAGTGTCTCTTCGAACTCGGGTGTTTTTAAGTCTTGGGGCTGAAAAACGGGGACTCCGCGCTCCGCGGCAATTTTTTTTGTTTCCGGCCATACGGGTTTTCGACTTCTCCCCCTTGGCCTGTCCGGCTTCGAGAGAAGCGCGATTACCTCGTGGAGAGAATCGCAAAGTACCTCAAGCGATGGTACGGCGAATTCTGGTGTTCCGGCGAAAAGAATTCTCATTTTTCCGTGTTCTTAAAGGAAGCGATTGCTTCAGTCTCCATATTTTTGCGCCTGCATGCGATTTTTGCTCTAAACGGTTTTTTTCAGTGCACACTGTGCACATTTTTTAGGCATGGTTTGCAGGCTCTAAGTCTACTTGAAAATCTCGAGCCCTTGGGGATTTATTTTTTTCTAGTTATTTCAGAGGGTTAGAGGGAGCACTTCCTGTCTTCTGGTTTTATGGCCCTTTAATTGCAAAAGGTATTGAGAAGAAAATTGTCCAAACATGGAGGAGTTGGTTATGAATATCGCAGATTTTTTAAGAAAACCCTTCGGATGCAGCCGCGTGCTGTTTCTTTCGGTTTTCGCTTTTGTTGTTCTGGGGGGCTATTCAGCTTTTGCGTCAGAAGGTGCGGCCCATTCTGTCTTCGTGGCGAACAACGTGTGGATGCTGCTTGCGACTTTTCTTGTCTTTATAATGCATCTCGGATTTGCCTCTCTCGAGACCGGACTTACCAGATCAAAGAACACGGTAAACATACTTTTTAAAAACACGTTTATCATTTCAGCGGGCATTCTCACTTACGCACTTATGGGTTTTAACCTTATGTACCCGGGGGATTTCAACCTTATAAGTGGCGGCATCTTCGGCTTTGCCGGTTTCGGTATTTCATCGCCGGCCGGGGCTGAGGGGCTCATAGAGTATGCAGATGGTGGCTATACCTACTACACCGATTTCATATTCCAGGCAATGTTTGCCGCAACAGCGGCCACGATTGTCTCTGGAGCTGTTGCCGAACGTATAAAGCTTTCAAGTTTTCTTATTTTCGCAACCATATTCGTCGCCATCGTGTATCCCATAGCTGGGTCCTGGAAATGGGGTGGCGGATGGCTTGATCAGATGGGTTTTTACGATTTCGCCGGTTCCACGCTCGTTCACAGCGTAGGCGGATGGGGAGGACTTGTCGGAGCCTATCTTCTCGGCCCGCGCATAGGGAAATACCTCGCCTCAGGAGCGATGAGACCGATTCCCGGTCATTCGCTACCTCTTCTTGCTATCGGCGTGTTCCTGCTCTGGATGGGGTGGTTCGGTTTTAACGGCGGTTCGGTGCTGAGCGCGGATCCGGAACTGATTTCGCTGGTCATAGTGACGACTTCGCTTGCGGCTGCTGCGGGCGCTTTAGGAGCGGCTTTCACGTCGTGGGGAACTTTTAAGTATCCTGACCTCTCCATGGCTCTAAACGGTGTGCTTGCGGGTCTTGTGGGAATCACCGCCGGAGCCGACGTGGTCTCTCCGGGAGAGGCGGTCATCATAGGACTTGTGGCCGGAATAATAGTGGTTTTCGCGGTCAGTTTCTTCGACAAGATAAGAATAGATGACCCGGTGGGTGCGATTTCCGTTCACCTGGTCTGCGGTATATGGGGAACGCTTGCCGTGGGAATTTTCGGAGGACCGGATTTCAGCTTTATGGTCCAGCTTATCGGAGTTCTGGCATACGGAGCCTTCACGGTTGTCTGCGCCTTCATCATCTTCTACGCCATAAAGATGGTTATGGGTATAAGGGTGAGCGAGGAAGAAGAGAGAAGAGGGCTCGACATAACCGAGCACGGAATGGAGTCCTATCCGGATTTCCAAGCCGCATCGGAGATTTAATAGCAGCATGAAAACAGGAAAAAGGAAAATAACAACTCTTATAGGAGGAGAAAAATGAGAAGTATAGTTTCTAAACTTTCATTGATGATGATCGCGGCGGCTTTGCTGCTCGGGACCCAGTTCGGGGCCCCGAGGGCAAACGCCCTTGATCTCGGAAACCTCGAGTCGATCGGACTCGGCTTTTCGCTTGACACGACTTATCAGTATGTTTCGAACGGGGAAGTCGGAGAGGGTATTGCTGAGAGGGGTCTTTATCCCGAACACAACGATTTCTCTATAGATGCCTTTACGCTTTCGCTTGAAAAGGTTCCGACCGTCGGCGACGGAGCAATGGATCAGGTGGGTTTCAGGGCTGATGTTCTTTTTGGCGAGCAGGCTGAACGTCTCGGCTTCGGTTTTAACACCGACGGCGACGGCGCGGTAAGTCCTTATCAGGCTTACATAAACGTGCTCGTTCCATCGGGTGCCGGCGGTCTTAACATCTACGCCGGTCAGTTCACCACGCTTGCGGGCTGGGAACTTATAGAAGCCAAGGACAACACCAACATAACGAGATCCCTGCTTTTTTACAGGATTCCGTTTGCGCACAGCGGTGTCCGGGCGACCTTCAGTGCCGGATCACTCGATTTCGCTCTCGGCTTAAGCAACGACTGGGACGCGGTTGATGATGTGGATGACGGCAAGACGTTTGAATCGCAGATTGCGCTTAATTTCGCGAACGACGGCTGGCTCGGTGTTACCGGGTACTTCGGTGATACTGATGGCGATACCAGGACCCTTGTGACGGTCGTTGGTACCATGACCCTCATGGAGAAGGTCACCTTGATAGCCGATTTCGAGTACACGTCGCATGACGCGGGGGGAGACCGTTGGGGTTTTGCCGGTTACGCGATAGTAAGTCTTGCGGACTCCATGTCACTCGCTCTCAGGGGTGAGTACGTTGATGAGTCGGAAAGAGTTGATACGCCGGACCTTGAGCTCTACGAGTTCACCTCGACTCTTATATTGACTCCTTTCGAGTCCATGGGGAATTTCGAGACGAGGGTTGAGTACAGGTACGACAACGCGAACGGCGACGACTCTTATTTTGCCGGGGAAGAGGATCAGCACGGATTTGCCGTACAGCTTCTTTACTGGCTTGACGTATAAATAGAGGAAACAAAACACAACGCAGAAGAAAAAAACCATCTCTCCATACCTCTTTTTTCTGTGTTCATGGGGCTTCGGTTCTTTAGAAAAGGGCCGGGGCCCTTTTGTTTATGAATGAAGGAATTTTGTTTCTTGAAACAAAATATTTTCTTCGGGTAGAATTAAACCCCGTTTGTTTCTGCCCGGATAGCTCAGTTGGTAGAGCAGAGGACTGAAAATCCTCGTGTCGGTGGTTCGATTCCGCCTCCGGGCACATTATTTTCATGGTATTTTTGCGGGAGAAGCGGAATCTTCCCTTTTTTCTGCCTAGGCTAGGTGGTTTATGCCGAAGATGCTTAATCAGACAGCTAATGCTCTAGTTGCTATCGCGGCTCTTCTTGCGGCTTGCGCTTTCATCGTGTCATGTTCTTCCGAGGCTCAGACAAATCCGTGTCCGGACGGTACCGAACCTTATACTGAATACAGACTTTTTTTCGGGCGTGGGGACGACTCGGCACAGGTTGTGAGCGATGATGCTTGGGGAGAATTCCTTGAAGACACGATTACTGTTCAGTTCCCAGCCGGCCTTACCGTTCTGGACGCCCGTGGACAGTATACAGATTCCGCCGAAACACTGATAAGGGAAGATACGAAGGTACTTATAATTCTCGTCTCGCCGAATTCCGGTTCCGCTCCCAAGATAGACACAATTATTGATGAATACAAACAAAGGTTCACCCAGCAAGCGGTGCTGCGCCAGGTAATAGATACCTGCGCATCCTTCTGACCCTCTTGCCTTATTCCGGCTTTACTTCTTACCTTCTTTTCTTTGTTTTAACTCCTGTATCTAAAGTTGGTCTGAGCGGATTGTTTTGTTATGTACATTAGGTTAGTATTAGCTTACACAGGATTGTTTTATTCTCGGAGGAATTTTAAATGAAGTTTGGAGATTATCTAAAGAGGATAAGGAAGAGGAAAAAGATTACCCAAGAGAACCTCGCTCGATCTCTTGAGGTTTCAAGCGTGTACATACATCAGCTTGAAACTGGAAAGGTTGACGCACCCTCCTTTGATCGCTGCCAGCAGATATCTTCAATCTTGGAAGTCAAGGTTGAGGAAATCTGGAGCGTCTCCAGGACGGAGAGACTCAAAAGATTCATCGAAAAAGAGGCCATATCCGAACAGGAACTCGAAGTTCTCACGAATGAGGAGAAGATGCTCCTTAAGCTTTACAGAAGCCTTGACGGAGAAATAAAAAAGGATTTTGCCGGAATGGTATTCATGCTTCTCCGACATTCTCAGGACAAAAAGCTACGCAAGATACTTGAAGAGTTTGTAAAATGCGCCTGAACCAGAAACTTGGACTGCTGTTCAAAATATCAATGGTTGAGCTGGGCATCATAGCCCTTATAGGGGTGGTGTTCTATTTTCAGTTTGACAATGCAAAAAAAGAGTTTGTCACTAAGACCAGAGCCATAGCCGAGACTATAGGCGACCAGGCGACCAGTTTCTATCAGGATCACGGAGAGGCACCCACAAGCGACGAGTTCTATCTTTTTCTTGACGAAAGGCTGGGCAGGGAGAAGCTGTTTAACACCTTCGGGATCTCGCCAAAGTTTTTCAGCGTTACTTTCACCAAACAGCCGGAGAACGAATTGGCTTCCGGGCACTTTATGGAAAGCACTTATCCGCCCGAGGGGTATTCGGTTGAAAAATACGCAGGAAAGATCTCCGTTTCTGTTCCGTTTCTCTCCCCGCAGGTCGAGGGGCCGCTCGGCATAGTTAAGATCGATTCCGATACGAAAACATTGATGAAAAAGGTTTTCGCCGACAACTTCCTGCTTTACGTAGCCATTTTGATGGTGCTCAACAATCAGGCCTTCATTCTTCATCTGTTCTTAAGAAGGAGGAAGGAGGAGATTCCCTTCAGCGAGGGTTATCTCAAGGAACACTCCATAAGCGCGCTTAAGCTGATGCACAAGGTGCTTGGAGACATAATAGAAGACCACGCTTCTGAAGATAAAAAAACCGCGAAAGAGAAAACCGTGGATACGCCAAACGTAATTTCGATTTCAAATGCGGGTACTAAACTGGAAAAATGAAAAAGAGCTTCCTAATCACTTCATTGTTTCTCCTTGCGGCCTTTGTTCTTGCGGCCTGCACCGCGGAGGAATCCGCCGTTGAACTCGACGGGCCGGTTCTCCAGACCGAGAACTTTGACGGAAGCGTGGATTTTAACGGCGCCGTGGTGAACACAGCGGATTTTCCGGTACAGTCGGTTTACGTCGTTATATTCGCAAAGGATTCGGATGGAAACGCCCTTGCCGCGACCTCCGCTCTTGTTGAGGAAGGGGAAAGACTTGATCCTACGGAAAGCTTTTTCTTCACAGCCAGTTTCGATGATCTTCCCCCGGAAGCCCATTCTAGGGAAGTGCAAATATATTACGATCTTGTGGAAGAGTAGTTTCCTATCCCCGGTTTGTTGATTTCTCCTTTTAAAAAATTGGCTTTCGGTAAACTTCACCGCCCAGATTCGCTCCCTGAAGGGAAAGATGCCGTGGCTGGAATAGATATAGGCTCAAGTTCCGTTAAGGTTGTGGAACTTTCCTACAGGGGTGGAAACTACCGGCTTGAGAATATGGGAGAGGCTATGCTTCCTAGAGATGCGGTAATCCGCAAGTCGATTTCAAGGGGCGACATAGTTTCGGGGGTTGTATCAAGTCTCGTTTCTAGGCTCGGTGTGAGAACGAAAAAGGCGGTTATAGGGGTTTCCGGCGAAGCTGTTGCTTTAAAAGTCGTCAATGTTCCCAGAATTTTTCTCAGAAAGGATATGGAAAAGCTTGTTCCGGACCTTGTGAGAACCAGTCTTTGCAGAAACGTTAACGGGGTTAATTACAGCTACACTCCGCTTTTCCGCCGCAACGGAAAATCCGAAGAGACTCAGGTGCTGGTTGCGGCAGTTTCGAAAAAAACGGCGCAGGAGTATAAAAGTTCGCTTTTCTCGGCGGGCCTTCGCGCCCGGGTAATTGATGTTGACGCCATGGCTCTTTCAAACAGCTACGCAACTTTTTGCCGAGGTCGCGGTCAAAAGGTGGCGCTTGTGAACATCGGAGCGTCAGGGACTAACTTGAGCGTTTTGGACGGCACAGTGCCTTTTATACTGAGGGATATTCCGCTTGGAGGGCAATGGATTACGCTTCGTTTGATGGAGAAATTCGAAATTACCTACGAGGAGGCGGAGAGAATAAAGTTCAGCATTAAGGGTTATGGCAGATATGACGAGATAGAAAGTGTTTTCACTGATTTCGTTGCTCGTGCCATAGATGAGATAAAGATGGTTCTTGACGAAGCTGGAGACGTAATCGACCAAATAATTCTTTCCGGTGGATCTTCAAGAATAGCAACTCTCGCCGATACGCTTGGAGAGGCTACGGGGGTTCCGGTCGAGATTTCGAATCCTTTTCGAAACATCACTGTTTCGGATTCGCATTTTGATCCTGAATACATTGAACATCTGGCCCCAAAGATGGCGGTTGCGGTGGGGCTTGCGCTCAGGGGTTTGTGAATAGAAGAAAAAGCTGGTAAGAAATTCCGCGTACCGGATCAGTTTCTTGACGGTATAAGGTGGACTATCAGAGAGACCGCAAGCGCGACTGCGCCGACTACCGAGAGAACCTTAAAGTAAAAAGACCAGTCAAGTGAGAATTTGAGGGAGATTCCGAAACCTACTATAAAGAGAACAAGCGCGGTTATGAGGATCCCTCCGAGGATGTTTGTTCTAAGCATAAGAAACTCCAGAAAGCAGAATTAATAAAAACGGCACTATTGTATACAAGACCCCATAAATTTCAATTTTTAAAGCAGGGAATCTCCCGTGGCTGGAAAGCCGGGTTTATATCATGGCAAGTAAAAGAGAATCGCGGATTCTAAAACTGCTCAGTCAAAAAGAGGGAAGAAGCCTCTCCGAGGGCAATATTCTCCGAGGGCTTGATATGCCCGAGAGAAAAAGAAAAAATCTCCGTGCCGCACTTGAGCGTATGGTTCTTGAGGGCACGATCAGAAGGACTTCTAAAGGGCGCTACCGCCTCGGAAAATATGAAAAAAAACCCGCCGGGCAAGACCACCGGCGTCCGAATTTTCCCGGTCACACCTTAAACGGGAACCGGAAAAATATCGGATCGAACGGCCTGTCCAACGGGAACTCCCTGAGGGTTTTGGCCGATCTGCGAAAAACCCCAAAGGGTTTTGTTGCATGCCCGAGAAAGGCGGAGATTCCCGAGTGTGAGATTGAAAGCAGAGGTGGGGAAAGGAGCTTCTCCGACGGGGAACTCGTGGTTATAGAGATTGGACTTGGGAAGACATCGGCGAGAGTGACCGAGCGTCTTGGGGTATCCGGAGAGATTGAAACTGAAAAGAAGGGGATTATCTCCGAGTATGGTCTTCCGAAGGGTTTTTCGCGCAGCGTGACCAAAGAAGTCGGCAACCTGAGCGCGGAACTTCCAAACGGTGATCTTTCGGCGAGGGTGAATCTTGAGAGGGAAAACATTTTCACCATAGACGGGGATGACGCAAAGGATTTTGACGATGCCGTGGGCATAAAAAGAATCCGCAAGGGCAAGGGATACAGACTCTGGGTAAGCATAGCGGATGTTTCTCATTACGTGCTATCCGGGAGTGCGTGCGATGAGGAGGCCGCGCGCAGGGCTACCAGCACCTATCTCTCGGACAGGGTTATTCCCATGCTTCCCAAGCGGCTCTCGAATGATCTCTGCAGCCTGCGGCCGAAAAAAAGACGGCTTACCAAAACAGTCGAGATGGATTTTGATTCCTCGGGAAGGCTTAAGGACTCAAGGATATACAACAGCGTGATCAAAAGCTCTGCGAGACTTACCTATTCCAAGGCCGCGGCCGTTTTGGAAGGAAACAGCACTGCCTCATCCTCGCTCAGTAAAAGTATAACTTCTTCCCTGATTGTGATGAGAGAGCTCTATGGCAAGCTCAAGGAGCTTAGAATCGGAAAAGGAGGTCTTGACTTTGATTTCCCCGAGGCCGTGCTTCTTCGCAATTCCTCAGGAGAGGTAAGGGACGTCGACAGGCTTAAGCGAAACACGGCCCACGAGATAATAGAGGAGTTCATGATCATGGCCAACTCCGTAGTTGCGGAGTTTGTCTTTAGAAACGGTTTTGAATCGATCTACAGAATTCACGAGCCCCCGGATCCGGATTCAATAAAGCAGCTGCGCGAAAGCCTTCTCAAAATAGGAATCAAGGCGAACCTGGGAGCAAGAGCAAAACAGCCTGACATCCAGGCGGTGATGAAGACCGCTTCGGGAAGACGGGACCGGGAGCAGATAAACTTCATGATTCTGCGCGCGCTTAAAAAAGCTGTCTACTCGACAAAGCATATTCCCCATTTCGGTCTTGCGATAGACGATTACACTCATTTCACTTCGCCCATAAGAAGATATCCCGATCTTGTTGTTCACAGGATTGTCGACGACATACTGGAGAAAAAAGACCCTTCCTACGATTCTGCTCTTCTCAAAAAGATCGCCGAACGCTGCTCAATTCTGGAGAGGACGGCCGAGGGTGCGGAACGTCAGTTTATGAACCTCGAGACCGCGAATTTCATGAAAACCCGCGTGGGCGAAGTCTTCCACGGGAAAATACTCAGCATACATCCCTTCGGAGTCTTCATAGAAATAAAGGAACACTTCGTCGAAGGACTCATCCCCGAGCACTTTTACAAACACAAGGGCAAGAAAAGAAAGTGGTTTGAACTCGGAGAAGGTGTTCGCGTAAAGCTCGTGTCGGCCGATCTGGAAAGAAGAAGGCTCACCTTTGATCTGGTATCCTGACCGTTTTTTCCGGTTTCTTCAAAGACTTGCGCTGGGCGAAGTTTTTTAGGGTCATTGACGGCTTACCTTGAGATAGCATCCGGCAAGCGGTAGCTTGTGCTTCGTCCGCCACCGGGGTTCTGAATAAAAATCCCGCGTGACTTTAGGTCTTGGATATCCCTTAGTGCCGTGTCGGGAGAGCACTTGGCCAGTTTAGCATATTTTGAGGTATTCATATGCCCTTTAAAACCATCTTCTAGCATGCGATTAATAATCAGACGCTGACGTTCATTGACAGGTCGCCGATTAACTTTTTCCCATAGTTGCGCTTTAAACAAGACAGCGCTCAGTGCCTCTTCGGCGTTGGCAATAGCGCGGCCGAAGCAATCCAAGAACCATTCAAGCCAACCCGTTACCTCCGGCGCGCTGCGCTGCTGCTTTTCCAGTTGGTCATAATAATCCTTACGCTCAGATTCAAATTGCGATGAAAGGCTGTAAAAGCGGTGCGGCATGCCGTCAGCGCGCGCCAGGGCCATATCGGCAATCGCTCTACCAATACGTCCATTACCATCTTCAAATGGATGAACCGTCACAAACCACAAATGAGCAATACCGGCTCTGAGCACAGGGTCAGTATCATCTTTGCTCTCAAACCATGCCAGAAACTCTGTCATCTCATGCTCAAGACGCTCCGCATCCGGGGCTTCAAAATGAACTTTTTCACGTCCAATAGGGCCAGAAACCACTTGCATTGAACCTGATTCCGCGGAGCGCCATCCACCGACTGCGATACGACGCATGCCGCTACGACCAGTTGAAAATAGCGCGGCATGCCAGTCAAACAGCCTCTCTTTTGTTAAGGGTTTGGCAGATTGCTGAGTCGCATCCAGCATGATTTCGACAATCCCTTCGACATCTCGGTTCACTGGCACGGGGCTAGCGATATGAATGCCCAGTCGGCGGGCGATTGACGAACGAACCTCTCGGGGATTCAGATTTTCCCCCTCGATGGCCGATGATTTAACAACGTCGCTTGTCAAAGTGCTTAGACTTGCTTCTCTCTTCAGTTCAAAACCTAATCCTTCCATTCTGCCTAATAAACGGCCCTGACGGTGCCGAATATCTGCAAGCTTAGAAGCGAGTTTTCCGCTGTCCCAAGTGAAGTCCGGCCAACTCTGATGTTTGTATATCCACATGTTATTCACCGTATTATTTGCAGTGATTATAACCTTGTTCTCCGTAGAAGCAAGAAAAATTGCCGCAAAATATGCGGTGAATGAAATCGCTATTCACCGCATAGCGCCAAGTTCTCTTGATAGCGTATCCATCCAGCCGGCAGGATGCATCAAATAAAACATAAAATTTGCATGGTAGATTATATTTCAAAGGTTGTAATTTGTATCATTGCCTATCGTGGAGTATGTGATGGAACTTGAAACACTCTGGCAGAAATATAGAGCTAATATAAAAGCATTTTTACATTCAAGGGTTTCTAATCCAGACGATGTTGATGACTTGTTGCAGGAGGTATTAATCAAAACCTACAAAAACCTCGACACGCTTGCCTCAGAAAACAGCATCAAGCCATGGCTGTTCCAGGTTGCAAACAATACGATTATTGACTTTTACCGCAAAAAAGGACGTCTGAATAAGTTCATACATGACGACTTTCATTTGGATGAAGAAGATTCTGATACACAAGATGAGCTTGCGCGGTGCATAGAGTCTTTCATTAAAAACCTGCCACAACAGAATGCAGAACTTTTAACAGTTATTGATATAAAAGGTCGATCGCAAAAAGAGTATGCAGAGGAGACAGGCGTTAGTTATTCCACACTTAAATCCCGTGTGCAAAAAAGCCGAGATTTGTTGCGAAAGCTCTTTGATGATTGCTGTCATTTATCTTTTGACCAATTTGGCAGAGTTATTGAATACACTCCAAAGTCAGGCGATTGTAAAAATTGTTAAGTTTTTTTCGTCTTTTTTGTTTGCTGCACGTCTTACAGGTAAAGCAACCAAAAAATAGGAGTTAAAGATGATTAAAGTTATCAGCTTCAAAATTTGTCCATTCGTTCAGCGCGTGACTGCTTTGCTTGAAGCTAAGAATTTGCCGTATGAACTGGAATACGTTGACCTAGGCAAGAAACCGCAATGGTTTTTAGACATATCACCAACAGGACAAGTTCCTGTGCTGATTACGGAAGATGGAACGGCATTATTTGAATCCGATGCTATCGTTGAATATCTGGATGAGGTTTTTGAACCTTTAGAATCCGATCTTACGCCGGAACAACGTGCTCTTGATCGCGCATGGAACTATCAAGCCACAAAACATTACCTTGTGCAATGTTCTGCACAACGTAGTGCTGATAAAGATACTCTTATAGAGCGTTCAGCAAAATTGGGTAAAGCGTTTGAAAAAGCCGAAAAAGCTCTGGGCGAAGGTCCATATTTTAAAGGAAAAACATTCAGCAATGTTGATGTTGCCTGGATACCTTTACTTCATCGCGCGGCAATTACTGAAAAACATAGCTGCTATGATTTCTTGGCTCAATATCCGAAGGTCAAGGCATGGCAGGCTTCACTTTTAAAAACGGATGTGGTGACAAACTCGGTTGCAGATGATTTTGAGAAAGCTTTTACGGGTTTTTATTTATCTGATGAAACTTTTCTGGGTAAATATAAAGAGTGCTCTACAGAGCCATTTAGTAGAAAATCCTGTGAAGCGTATGAATGTTGCTAGGATTTGAATTATGCGGAAATGCATATGACTAAAATCTGATGCGTTAGAATAGAATAAAGCCATGTGTTTCCCGTTCTCAGAGTTCGAGAATGTGAACAACTGTACTGAGTGGCGGAGGGAGTGGGATTCGAACCCACGAGGGCCAAAAAGACCCCACTGGTTTTCGAGACCAGCGCCTTAAACCACTCGGCCATCCCTCCCGACCCGCAAAACAGGCTACCGAAGCCCGAGGGGCAAGGCAACATCTCCCGGGAAGTTTTGTTATTAACCCCTCCGTGTAAAATTAAGCGGATATGATTGAGGACTACTTTACCCCCGAAGCCGCTGAATTCATCAGAGAGTCGATAACCGAGGCCCACGGAAACGAGGTTTTTTTCGTCGGCAAGGTAGACGAAGGCTCTCTGGTGTATGATGTGAAAGTCCTTGCACGCGGTAACCGCCAAGCGGTTCCGGCCATCCTTGACGCGGCGAAAACGGGGAACGTCGTTGTGCATAATCATCCCTCAGGCAACCTCGAACCTTCACCTCAGGATGTGGCAGTCGCTTCGGCTTTCGGAAACAAAGGCGTCGGTTTCTACATAGTGGACAGTGAGGTCGAGAAGGTGTACGTAGTTGTTGAGCCTTTTGTTCCGGGGGAAACGGTACGCGTTGACAATGAATCCGCGAGGGAATATCTTCTGCCTGCGGGTCCCGTGGCCCGTGTCTTGGGAGAGAAATACGAACACAGGGACGAACAGCTGGAAGTCCTCTCAAACGTAATCGATGCATTCAACGACGAGCACCTCTCAATGATAGAGGCCGGCACGGGAACCGGAAAAACTCTTTCCTATCTCATACCTTCCATTCTCTGGTCAATTAGCAACAATGAGAGGGTTTTGGTCTCAACAAATACCATCAATCTTCAGGAACAGCTGATAAACAAGGATCTTCCTCTCCTTCGGGATCTTTTTCCGAGGAAGTTTGATTATGCTCTCGTTAAAGGAATGAGAAACTACTTCTGTCTTCTCCGGGGCGAAGCCGTCGGGCAGGATCTTTTCGATTTTATAGACGACGGTGAAAGAGGGTCGATGAAGGATGTGCTTGAGTGGGCCAAGACCACCGCGGACGGTTCACTTTCCGATCTTGCGTTTACACCCCCTGACGATGTATGGGACAGGGTATCTGCGGAAAGCGAAAGCTGCCCGGGGACCAAGTGCCCTCATTATTCGAGTTGCTTTTTCTTTAAGTCGCGGAGGGAGCTATCGAGGGCTTCGGTGCTGGTTGCCAACCACCACATGCTTTTTTCCGATATTGCGATAAAAGGAACTGCGGGACCCGATTCGGATTTCGGGATAATTCCCCGCTACGCAAAGGTCGTTTTTGATGAGGCGCACAACATTGCCGAGGCGGCTACTTCACATTTCAGCCTGAAGCTTAGCAAGCACGGGATTGCGAGGACCCTCTCAAAGCTTCGTTCCCGGAAAAATAGGGACAAGGGGCTTGTATCATACATCTCGCACCTTGCGCAGAAAGAAAAAGATTCCGCCCTCAGGGAGGTTTTCGAGCGCTCGGGTGGCGGGCTTGCGAAGGCCGTTGAGCGTATAGAGGTTGTAAGCGAAGAGGTCTTTAATTCGCTTTACGGTTTTGGGGTGGAGCTCTCGGGTGAGACAGCGATAAGCCTGAGGCTCACAGAAGAGGTTGTGCGGCACGAGAAATGGCCTGCCGTTGAGGAGCGCTTCGGGGCACTTGAAAAATCCCTTTTTTCGCTTGAAAGGGAGATTGCCCACCTGCTGGGAGTAGTCGAGGGCTCACCGCACGCGGATTCCCACATAAAACTCACCGCTGAACTTGGTGGCATCGCCAAGAGATCCCTTGCTTTCCGCGAAGCCATAGGAAGGTTTTTTGGCGAGCAGGACGAGAGTTATATAAGGTGGTTTGAGGGGAACCGCAGAAGGGCGGCGATTTTCTGCTCCATCAACCTTTCCCCCCTTGATGTATCCAAGGAGCTTGATGAAAAGCTCTACTCGAAGACCAAAACCGTCGTTATGACTTCCGCATCGCTTGCCGTGGATAAGAACTTCGATTTCCAGAGGAAAAACATAGGACTTTCGGATAATGAAAGATTCAGGGGGCTTATTGTTGATTCACCGTTTGATTTCCGAACGCAGTCCTTACTGCTGGTCCCCTCGGACATGCCCGAGCCTGGGCGCGAGGACTACGAAGATTCCCTTGCGCGGATACTCTCAGACTCGATTTCTGTAACGAACGGAAATGCTCTGGTGCTTTTCACCTCCTACTCCTCGCTTAACAGGGTTTATGAAAAGACAGGAAAAATCCTTGAGAGCATCGGGACCGTCCCGGTCAGTCTTTTCAAGCAGGGAGAAATGCCTAGGGGCCTGTTGCTTGAGAAATTCAAAACGCTTGGGAATTCGGTGCTTTTCGCAACCGACAGCTTCTGGGAAGGAGTAGACATTCCCGGGGATTCCCTGAAGATGGTCGTCATATGCAGACTTCCCTTCAAGGTCCCCACGGATCCGGTTACGGAGGCGAAAATCGAGTACATGGAAAATCAGGATATAGATTCATTCCGCGAATACATACTTCCCCATGCCGTACTCAGGTTCAAGCAGGGTTTCGGAAGACTCATACGCACCAAGACGGACCGCGGTGTTGTTATGGTTCTTGATAAGCGTATCGTGTCGAAGTACTACGGGAAATTCTTTATCAACTCCGTTGCGGGGAGTGACTTTTTCTGCGGAAAGACGGAGCAGATACTCGGGCGGATGCGGAATTTTTTCTCCGAGGAGCGAAAGCATTGAATTTCTTACATGTATAAAGCGAAAAACGGTGAAAGGGAACGGCTGGAGAATGTTTTCAGAAGACTGGGCAGGTCCCGGTTCCGTTCTGGGTTCAGGCTGAATGCCAAGGAAACATTGTATCTCAGGCAAAAAGGCCTCCCCGAGGTGCTTTCGCACGGAAGGGATTTTCTTGAAAAAAGGCTTGCCCCCTCTCTGCCCCCTAACGACGGGAAGCAGACTCCATGGGGTGGACATCCTGTGTTTCGTGCCCAGCATGCCACGGCCACGTGCTGTCGGAGCTGCCTACTAAAATGGCACGGCATCCCTAAAAAAAGAAAGCTTACGGAACGGGAAATTGATTATATTCTTCTGGCAATTGAAATGTGGCTTTCGGCTCAGAGCAGCCCGCAGGAGTGATTTCCAAAAAAAAATTGTTTTATGTTAGAATATCGGGAGATATAAAAGATTTTATATTATGGAGCCAGAAACCATGGATGAAGAGACGCCAACTCTGCCCAAGCTTGTAAAGGATGAGATCGACGAATTCGAACAGCAGATCTCTGACTACATGAACGGGAAGATAAGCGAGGTGAAATTCCAGAAGATAAGACTCCAGTTGGGAGTGTACGCACAACGCCAGGAAGGAGTCCAGATGCAGAGGATAAAGATTCCCTACGGGAAACTGAGTTCTGCTCAATTGAGAAAACTTGCGGACGTTTCAGACAAGTACGCAAGTGGCTTCTTTCACCTTACGACCCGTCAGGACACTCAGCTTTACTACGTCAACCTTGAAACAGTTCCCGACATGATGAGGGATCTTGCAAGTGCGGGGATCACAACTCGTGAAGCCTGCGGCAACACAGTAAGAAACGTCACGGCTTCCCCGATAACCGGAGCTTCGCCTACGGAAACCTTTGACGTGACTCCTTACGCCGAGGCGTTTAAGCAGTTTATGCTCCGAAACCCCATATGCCAGAACATGGGAAGGAAATTCAAGGTCTGCTTTGAGAGCAATCCGGATGTCGACAATGCGGGAATCCGCATCCATGATCTGGGTTTTCGCGCCAGGGTAAGGGAAGAGGATGGAAAGCACGGCTTTCAGGTCTACGTCGGCGGGGGGCTCGGCGCTTCGCCTTCGCTTGGACATCTCTGGACGGAGTTCATGCCGGTTGAGGAGATGATACCTTTTTCGGCTTCGGTCGTCAGGATCTTTGACAGGTACGGAGAGAGAAAGGTCAGGATGAAGGCCAGGATGAAGTTTCTTGTGAGGAAGCTCGGTTTTGAGAAGTTCAGAGAGGTAGTCGAGCAGGAAAGGGCTTCGCTTGAGGTCGATCCTTCATGGAACGACTATCTTGAGGCGATTGACCGGGAGCACGAAACTCCAAAGCCGAACGGGCACGATCTTCCGGACACTCCTGGCTGGGTGGAGGATGACCCGGATTTTACGGAGTGGCGGCAAAAAAACGTTTCTCCGGCAGGGGTCGAGGGATATTCAATCGTTAATGTGAGGGTGCTTCTGGGGGACGTTCCGTCCGATACCGCGAGAGCGCTTGCGGACATGATAGATGCTTATGCAGACGGCTCCATAAGGATAACTATCCAGCAGAATTTCGTGATTAGATGGGTTCCCGATCAGGTCATACCCTCGCTTTACGCCGACCTTAAGGAAGCGGACATTTCTGGTTCGGGTGCAGACACTTTCGAAGATGTAACCGCCTGCCCGGGTGCCGATACCTGCCGTCTGGGCATCACTTCGGCCAAGGGCCTTGCGACGAAGCTTACCAGCATGATGGATAACGGTCTTGGGAAATACAAGGAGACTCTCGGGGATCTCAGGATCAAAATATCCGGCTGTCCCAACGCTTGCGCTCAGCATGTTTCGGCCAGCATAGGGTTCCAGGGAGCGTCCATAACCAGAGAAGGTAGAAGCGTTCCTGCGGAGATGCTTTTCCTCGGCGGAGGACTTTACGGAGACGACTCGCGCCTTGCTATGCCGGTTACCAAAATTCCGACCAGAAACGCTCCCAAGGTTGTCCAGAGACTGCTTGAGATATACGAGAGGGAAAAAGAAGACGGTGAACATTTTGACCTCACTATGAAAAGGCTCGGCGCCAAGTACATCAAGGAAGCGGTTTCCGAGTTCAACGAGATCCCCTCGTACGAGGATGATCCCGATTTTTACACCGACTGGGGACACGAAGAGAAAAAATTTGCTGTGCAGCAGGGAGTAAGAGGGGAGTGCGCGGGGGTTACCGTCGAGGAGAAAATCCCGGTCTTCTCAGATGCTGAGAGGCGTCTTGAGCAGGCCCAGGCTCTTTTTCTCCACGGCGACTACGAGGCATGCATAAACGAGCTTTATCTGGCATGCTCCGAGAGTGCCCATGTTCCTCTCTACACCAAGCTTATCGATCCGTTCACTCCTGAGCAGACGATATGGGAGTTTGAAAACCTTATCGTGAGAACCGGGGAGACTGATGAGAAATGGCTTGATGTCTCGCGCAAGTTCAGCGAATACAGGGGAGGAGAGGCTTCGGCGTCAAAAGCTATAGAGTTCCTTGAAGTCGCAAAGAGTTTCCACTCTGACTGCGAGAAGGTTCAGGAGCAGCTGACCGCGTAAGGCTGGTTCAGGTGTGGCTTAGTAGCCTCCGGTTATATATTTCTTAAGTGCCTCGATCTCGAATTTCTGACGGGAGATAATGTGGTTTATGATGTCGCCGCTCGTCACCATCCCGCAAAGTTTCCCATCTTCTATTACCGGAAGGTGCCTTATCTTGTTCGCCGTCATGATAGCCATACTTTCCTGAATCGGGTCGTCGGGCGAACCGTAGATCACATCCCTGATCATGAGTTCGCTTATTTTCGTGTTCGCCGATGACCTTCCCTGAAGGATAACCTTCCTCGCGTAGTCGCGCTCGGAGAATATCCCAACGACTTTTTCCCCGTCAAGCACGAGCAGAGCACCTATTTCTTTTTCCGCCATCATCTGAAGGGCTTTATACACGGTTTCATCCGGTCCTATCGACCATACGCTGCTGCCCTTGTGTTTAAGTATGTGTCTTAGATTTTCCATGATGCACTCTGTCTTTTACGTTTCGCAATCTATATTATCAAGTATATAAGTTTTTTGCGGCAAAACAAACGGCATACGCCCAGTAGGCGGGGGTGGCCGAAGCGAACTGATGGTATCGGGAACCGACACTTGCTTTTCGTAGTTGCCTTCAGGATATTTCATCTCTTTTTTACAGTATCTGGGAATTATTCGTATAGTATTATGTCTATGTTAATTGTCGGGGTATGCGGGATGACTTTACTAACTTTTTTTCGCAATGGGTAAGACCGAAGAACTTAAAAAGGCCGCGGGTATAAAAGCCGTTGACTTCGTGCGCGCGGGAATGCTTGTCGGACTCGGCACCGGGTCGACTGCGGAGTTTGCCATCGAAGAGCTCTCAAAGCGGGTAAGAGACGGCCGGCTTTCGGACATATCCTGCGTTCCAAGCTCTGAGAGAACGAAAAATTTCGCCGAAGCCATGGACCTCGATCTCGTTGAGCTCGATTCGGCAAGGAGGATTGACGTCACTATTGACGGAGCGGATGAAATCGATTCCGATTTTAACCTTATTAAAGGGGGCGGAGGCGCCCTTCTAAGGGAGAAGATTCTCGCGCAGAACAGCAAAAGAAACATAATCGTTGCTGACGAATCGAAGCTATCGCGGCGGCTCGGAGAGCGTTTTCCCGTTCCCGTCGAGGTGCTTCAGTTTGCCCTTGAAGCTGAAAAGGGCTACCTCGAGAGTCTTGGAGGAGGGGTCCACTTGCGACTCGCTCGCGACGGTTCCCCGTTTTTGACAGATCAGGGCAATCTTATTGTCGACTGGGGTTTTGGAGAGATGGACGACCCCTCTTTTTTCGCCGACCGGTTGTCAGCAAGGGCCGGGATAGTCGAGCACGGCCTTTTCATAGGTACCGCGAACGATATCATAGTAGCTTTCTCCCGGGAAGTGAAGCACTGGCAACCAGGCTCGTAAATTTAAGTGAATTACTTAATTTATCGTGTTTTTTGCCACGAACGATTTTTTTAATCTAGTTTGCTGGGGAAAGGATCAGATAAAAAAACGGGCGATTTTCCGTATGCTCTCTGAGGCGTCAGACGTAATGCCGATTCTTATAATGCCCCTTCCCATTTCGTCAAGAGACTTGAAGTCTCCCGTGGCCTGAGCCATTTTGAGTACTTGGAAAGAGAATACTGATTCCGCAGAACCGACATCATCAGGTATGCACAGATCGTTTTTGTTATCGCTTACAATCTGAATGAAAAACCCTTCTCCGGAGTCTCCTTTGTGAAGCTGGCCCGTTGAGTGGAGAAATCTCGGGCCGAAACCCAGAGTTACGGGCACGGATGATATGCTTTCGATCTGCGTGCGCAGGGAAAGAAGCTCTTTTGAATTTTCTTCTGCGGGGTCTACGTAGGCCTGAATCGATACGTAACCTCTTTTCTTCGAAGAGATGATATCTCTTAGCTGTCCTGGGGATTCTATTTTTCTGTTGCTGGAGAAAGCAAGCCCGTTTTTAGAAAAATCGGGTTCTTTGGATTCAAGTTTGCCCGTTTCCCTGTAGAGCTTGAGAAAATTTCTTGCAAAGGCTTTTGCGGATTCGACATCGGGCTGGTCGAAGGGATTTATTCCCATTATGCTTCCGGCAAGTGCGACGGCAAACTCAAAGCGGAAAAGTTCTGCGGCTATCTGGTCGGGACTGTCAACTACTATCTTCACGAAGGGAATCTTAGAGTCCTTGATGCGCGAGGCGACCATATCCACAGTTCTGTCTTCCCTCAGCGAAAGAAGAATGTATGCCCTGTCATCTCCGGGCCGCGGACAGTCCGAGACCTCTTCATCAAGCAGCGGAAGTATGCCGACGCCGTTTTTTCCGGTACTTTCAGCGATCAGCTGCTCCACCCAGTAGCCGAAAGGAAAAAGTTTTTCCGAAAAAACAAAACCCAGTTTATCTCTTCCCTGTTCGGCCATGACCCCGAGAAAGGTCCCTAGGCGAAAGGAAGGACTCTCGTGGCATTTTCCTCCGACTGAGTTTTCAAGTTCAAGCAGTACGGAAGATGCCGATTGAAGTATCTTGCGTATATCGACTCCTGCGAGGGATGCGGGAACGAGGCCGAAGTAGGAAAGCGCGCTGAATCTCCCGCCGACATTCGGATCGTTGATAAAAACCCTGCTGAAACCATGTTCGTCGGCAGTTTGGATGAGTTTTGAGCCAGGGTCCGTTATGCAGATGAAATGTTCTCCCGGGGAGCCGGTTTTTCTCGTGAGTTCTCCGTAAAAGTATTTCATGAGGGAAACGGTTTCCACGGTCGAGCCTGATTTTGAAGAAACTACAAAGAGAGTTCTCAGAAGATCTATGCTTTCCCGGGTCTTAAGAATGAAGTCGGGATCCGTGGTATCAAGAAGAGTGAGCCGCAAAAAGCCGTCGCGGAGGGTAAATATGTTTCTGAACACCTCGGAGGAGAGACTTGAGCCTCCCATGCCTAAAACAACGACGTCGGTGAACCCTTTTTTTCTTATGGATTCTGAGAAGTCGTCAATTTCGTTTATTGCCGTGAGCATCTGCTTCGGAAGATGGACCCAGCCGAGGCGATTTGTGATCTCGGAAGGATTGTCTGCCCAGAGCAGATGATCGTAGTCGAAGAATCTTTCGGCAAAACGGTTTTTCTCAAGTTCGAGGAGTTGAGATTGGATTATACTTTCGTAATTGCCCGCGTATTCAGTGTAGTTTTGTGACTCGAAACTGACTTTGTTCTTAGTGGACACGGCACTAGTTACCAAGCAGTTCGAGGCATTCCTTGAGGATGGTTTCCGCGTTAAACCCGAAGTTGTTCATCACGTCGCGGCTTGGTGCGGATTCTCCGAAGCAGTCTATTCCGTAGGCCTTGGCGGCAGGGCCCGGTCCCGTGAACTTTTCCCATCCGAACGTTGCTCCGGCTTCGACACTTAATCTTGTACTGACAGAAGGCGGCAGGACGCTGTCTTTGTACTTCTGGGACTGAGCTTCGAAAAGACTCCAGCACGGAAGGCTTACAACTCTTGGATTTTTCTTCATCTCGCGCAGTTTTTCATAAACTTCAAGACAGACATGAACTTCGGAACCCGTGGATATCAGTACGATGTCAGGCATGCCGTCTGAATCTGCAAGTACATAGCCGCCCGCGAGCGCTCCCTCGGGCGCGGCGTAACGGTCCCTGTCTATTATCGGAACATTCTGTCTTGTGAGAACGAACGCGGCGGGACGGTCAGAAAGTCCCATCACGTGTTTCCAAAGAATCGCAAGCTCGTTCGCGTCGCAGGGACGGATGACATCGATGTTGGGCGTGACTCTGAGGCTTGTCAGATGCTCAATCGGCTGATGAGTGGGTCCGTCCTCGCCTACCCCTATGCTGTCATGAGTGAAAATGTAGATCACGGGAAGTTTCATCAGGGCCGCAAGCCTTATCGAAGGTTTCATGTAATCGGCAAACACGAAATAGGTCGAGGCATAGGCTCTGAGTCCGCTGAGACACATGCCGCTTGCTATCGCGGCCATTGAATGCTCCCTGACTCCGAAATGAAAGTTTCTTCCCTCGCGGTCCTCGGCGGAAAAGCTCGTCGCACACTTAAGATAGGTTTTTGTCGAGGAGCCTACATCCGCGGCGCCGCCCATGAACCACGGCACTTTTTCTCCTATGGCGTTAATTATGCTTGAATTCGCAGAACGGGTCGCAACCGGGTCTGCGGGATAAGGAAAAGACGGGATGTTGCTGTCCCATCCCTCAGGCAGCTTCTTTTTATCAACCATCTCAAACTCGTGAGCGAGTTCCGGGTATTCGTTTGAATACTTCCTGAAATTTTCCCTCCAAGCCGCTTCGGCATCGTTTCCTCTGGCGATCGCTCCTTCCCTGTAAGAGAGGATCTCGTCGGGAATGTGAAAGTTCCCCGGGGCATCCCACCCGTAAAATTCCTTTACCAGCCTGACTTCTTCTTCTCCAAGCGGCGCTCCGTGGGCCTCGCACGTGTTCTGCTTATTGGGGCTTCCGTACGCTATCTGGCTTTTCAATATTACAATGGAAGGCTTATCGGTTTCGGACCGCGCGCGCGCGAGGGCTTTTTCAATTTCCCCAAGATTGTTTGCGTCCGAGACTTTTTCCACGTGCCAGTTGTAGGATCCGAACCGCATCTCCGTGTCCTCAGAATACGCAAGCGAGGTGTTGCCCTCGATTGTTATGCTGTTGCTGTCGTATATCCAGATCAGATTTCCGAGCCCCAGATGTCCCGCTATGGATGCGGCTTCTGAGGAAATTCCTTCCATCATGTCCCCGTCGCTGCAGATGGAATACACATGATGATTTATTATGTCGTAGCCGGGACGGTTAAAGTGCTGCGAAAGCCATTTACCTGCTATTGCCATTCCAACCGAATTCGATACTCCCTGTCCCAGAGGCCCGGTCGTGGTCTCAACTCCGGCCGTGATTCCCAATTCGGGGTGACCCGGACAGCGGCTGTGGAGACTTCGGAATTTCTTTATATCGTCAATCGAGATGTCGTATCCGTTTACATAAAGGGCAGCGTAAAGAAGCATGGAAGCGTGACCGGCGGAAAGGACGAAGCGGTCGCGATTTAGCCAACTTGGGTTCTCGGGATTATGCCTTAAGAACTTGTCGAAAAGTACGAAGGTCGTGGGAGCGAGGGCCATCGGGGTTCCCGGATGGCCGGACTTCGCTTCTTCCACGGCGTCCATTGCGAGAGTTCTTATACAGTTGATTACAAGGTTCTCCAATTTCTCATCCTCGGGGAGAAATCCGTACGCAAACATTAAAAATCCGCGGCAGCGCGCGTCGGATTCATATGAAACGACGGCCGGGGTTTCGCTTGCGCGGGCCGTTTTTAAATTTACTTATAATAAACAATGGGGATAATATATCAACATATATCCGGAGGCGGTTTTTGAGGCATCTGTGGCTTGAAAACCGCCGTTTCCCGTGCGAAATGAAAAAGGCGGCTTTGGTTACAGGCGGGGCGGTAAGAATAGGAAAGGAGATATCCCTGAATCTTGCCCGAAAGGGCTACTATATCGCCCTTCACTACAATTCCTCCGAAAAGGAGGCCCTAGCTACAAGGGAACTTATTCTCGGGACTGGCGTTCAGTGCGAGCTTTTCAGGTGCAATCTTTCATCACCTGATGATGCGAGAGAGCTTATCCCGAAAGTCATGGAAAGCTTCGGGGGGCTCTGTGTTCTCGTTAACAACGCCTCGATTTTTGAGAACGTCGGGTTCCGTGATGTGACCCCCGAATTTCTTGAAACAGATATGGCCATAAACTTCAAGGCGCCTTTTTTCCTTTCCCAGTCTTTTTCCACCGAGACGAGCGGGGGGCTTATAGTCAATTTCCTTGACACGAGAGTCAGGAAAAATCCCGTCGAGCATTTCTCCTACAACCTGAGCAAGAAATGCCTTTATCACTTGACGAAAATGCTCGCAAGAGAACTCGCTCCCGATTTTCGGGTAAACGCCGTGTGCCCAGGAGCCGTTCTCGCTCCCCCGGGGTTCGGGGATGACTATCTTCACAGGATGGCGCAGGGAACTCCGATGAAGCGTCCGGGTTCTATTGAGGATATAATTAACGCGTTTAACTATCTTCTGGAGAATAATTACGTCACCGGAGAGTGTCTTTTCGTTGACGGGGGCATGAGTCTTACCTAGTGAGATGATAATAAAGATCGAAAACCTTAGGCTTCGCACTATAATAGGGGTTTATGACTGGGAGAAGGAGAATCGCCAAGATCTGGTCATAAACGTCACCATCGATTTTGACGGACGCAAGGCTGCCGAGAGCGACGACATAGACGACACCTTGGACTACAAGGCCATAAACAAAAAGATCATAAGCTTTGTGGAGACAAATGATTTTAACCTGCTTGAGAGGGTCGCCGGGGGCATATGCGATATAGTTTTTGAAAATCCGGCGGTGAGGTGGGCGTCGGTGAAGGTGGACAAACCCGGGGCACTTCGCTTTGCCGATTCCGTTTCGGTGACTGAAGCGAGGGAGAGGTAAACAACCGGAATTTTGCCGGTTATCGTGAAAGTAGCGTCGCGTACGAGTTTTCCGAAACCCTGAAACTGTATTTGACATTTAGACGCCTAAATATAAAATATAGTTGTGATTAGACGCAAATACTGGTTAAATCGATTGCAGGAAGCTTGGTCTCGCCGCCCTATTATCTGGCTTGCCGGCGTAAGGCGTGTGGGCAAGACGACTTTGGCAAAAATGCTGCCGGAAGCGACTTACCTGAATTGCGACCTGCCTTCCACACGGAGAGCTTTGCAGGACCCCGAGTTGTTTTTGCGGAGTCACCCGATGGACAAGCTTCTGATCCTAGATGAAGTTCACCGGCTGGCGGACCCGAGTCTGTGCTTGAAAATCGCAGCGGACGAATACCCTCGGATGCGTGTGCTGGCCACCGGTTCCTCCACGCTTGCAGCCACGCGCAAGTTCCGCGATACGCTTACGGGCCGAAAACGGACCATTCATCTGTTTCCCGTTCTCTGGGGAGAATCCATTGAGGCGTTTGAGGTAAAGGACCTTGACCGCCGCCTGCTTCATGGCGGTCTGCCGGAACTGCTGCTTTCGGAAAAAAGAGACCCCGCTTTCTACAGCGAGTGGATAGACAGCTTCTATGCCCGGGACATTCAGGAACTTTTCGGCGTACGAAGTCGGCAGGGATTTCTCTCGCTGCTGCGACTGCTGCTGCGCCAGAGCGGTGGGCAGGTGGATTATTCGCGCCTCGCTTCTGACAGCGGGCTGAGTCAGCCTACTGTAAAGACTCATATGGAATCCATGCGGACTGCCTGCGCGATACATCTCGTTCCGCCCTTTCACGGCGGCGGGAAGAGGGAGATAGTGGCCCGTCCAAAGTGCTATGCGTTTGATACCGGCTTTGTCTGCTACGAGAGGGGCTGGGACCATATAAGAGAGGAGGACCGCGGTCTGCTCTGGGAGCATCTTGTTCTCGATACGCTACGCAGCTCTCATGAGGATAACGCCGTTTTTTACTGGAGGGACAAATCAGCCCGCGAGATAGACTTTATCATACGTCTTGCCGGAGGACAGGTGGATACTGTGGAATGCAAGATCAATCCCGAAAAGTTCACTACCAACGCAATGGAAGCCTTTCGCGCTTATTATCCCGAAGGGGAGAACTATATAGTCAGCCCGGGTGCCGGGGCATCATATCGCATCCGCCGGGGTAATCTTACGTATATGGTCTGCTCTCTTGATAGCAAATCAGGCTGGCCTTATCCTCTGACAATATGACATGCGGTCTGTTCAGTATGGTTTGCCGCAACATTTCCAAAGCAAGGAGGGAGATGTTTGAGGGCTCGGTTTCTTTCGCCTTTTTCCTTAAGCTTTCAGTTATAATTTCCGGGTTCTAAACCATTAAATATAAGGTAACTGGGTTGAATACAGTTATTGTTGGAATTGGCTCAAACATAGATGCCGAGAGGAACGTAAGTGCCGCCAAAAGAATGCTCGGGGAAAAACTCAACGTTCTCGGAGAATCGGAATTCGTGAGAACCAGGCCTATAGGATCACGACAGCAGCAGGATTTTCTAAACGGTTCATTGCTGATAAAAACCCGTCTTGGCCGTGAGCAGCTGAAAACCCTGCTCAAGGGGATGGAGGTTTCCCTTGGAAGAAACGTCAAGGAGGATCGCTACGGCCCGAGAAAAATGGACCTGGATATACTCGTGTGGAACGGAGAGATTGTCGATCCCGACGTTTACGAGCGGGAATTTCTCCGCCGCTCCGTGATCGAACTTTGTCCCGAACTTGGAAAAACGTTGAAGGAGGAACGGGGTCCTGCCTGAAGAAACCGGAATCCTGGAAGGCGTCGCGCTTAGAAAGTTTTTCTCAAAAGATGACATAAAAAACGCAGTTTCTAGGCTCGCCAAGCAGATTTCGGGGGACTACGAGGGAAAAACTCCCGTTGCGGTCTGCGTTCTCAAGGGAGCGCGCCCCTTCTTTGAAGATCTTCTGGCGCAGGTAACCGTGACGGTCGAGAGGCAGTTTCTCAGGGTTTCAAGTTACAGAGAAGGAGTGCGGCCGGGACGCCTCGAACTCTTAAGGGATGTTGAATGCGAAGTGGATGGCAGGGACGTTATAATAGTTGAAGACATAATTGACACTTCGGAGACGGCGAAGTTTATCCTGCGGCACGTAGGGTCTAAAAACCCGCGTTCGCTTCGGATATGCGCGCTTATAGACAAAAGAGGAAAGGGCGCTACGGATTCAGGTCCGGATTACACGGGTTTCCAGGTGGATGAAGGGTTTCTCGTGGGCTACGGAATGGACTACATGGAGAGGGGAAGATCGCTTGAGGATATATACCTGCTTCAGGAATAACTTCATTCTTGCTCCCGACAAAAAACTACGGAGACGGACATGGCGAAAGCAGAAGGCATAAGTTGGGATCTCTCGGATCTTTACGAAGGAATTTCCGACCCGCGCTTAGAGAAGGATTTCAAAAGGATATCGGCGCGTGCCGACAGATTTGAAAAAAAGTACAGAGGGAAGATAAAGTCTCCTTCGCTTACCGCGGGGAAGCTCGCGGGAGCCGTGAAAGAGATTGAGCGCTTATCGGAGGGAATCGGAAAGATGCTTTCTTTTGCTCATCTTATCTTCGCGGCCGACACGCGGGACCCCAAAAACGGCGCTTTTCGTTCATCAATGCAGCAGAAGGCGACGGAAGTTCAGAAAAAGCTTATTTTCTTTTACGTTGAATGGGTTTCGGTTCCGAAGAAAAGAGCGAAGAAACTTCTTAATAACCCGAAACTTTCAGAGTACAGGCATTTTCTCGAGCAGGAAAGACAGTACAGAGACCACACTCTTTCGGAAGCCGAGGAAAAAATACTTCAGGAGAAATCAAACACTGGGCAAAAGGCGTTTTCAAGGCTTTTTGACGAGGTCGTGAACAATATCCAGTTTCGTGTGAGACTCTCGGGCAAGACCGAAAGGCTCAACCAATCCCGGACCCTCTCGCTTCTTTACGACCCGGACAGAAAGAAAAGAAGGGCGGCCTGGTCCGGTCTCACAAGGGGGCTTAAAGAGAATTCCCATGTGCTTACCTACATATTCAACACGCTTGTAAACGACCACTCGATAAACGACAGGCTTAGAAGCTACGAGGACCCCATGTCGGCGCGTCACCTAAGTAACGAGATATCCCACAGTGCCGTGGAAGCCCTGCTTGAATCGTGCGAGAGAAACTTCGGATTCGTAAAGCGCTACTACGGACTCAAGGGAAAACTTCTCGGGTACAGAAGATTCTATGACTACGACCGCTACGCTCCCCTGGGTTCGGAGAGGGAGCAGGTCCCATGGGACAGGGCAGAAGAAATCGTGCTTTCTTCGTTCGGTGAATTCTCATCCAAGATGAAAAAGACCGCGTCTTTATTTTTCGAGAAAAACTGGATAGATGCCGAGCTTCGGGATGGGAAAAGAGGGGGAGCTTTCAGCCACGGTACGGTTCCCGGCGTACATCCCTATGTTTTTATGAACTACACCGGAAAACCGAGAGACGTAATGATTCTGGCTCACGAGCTTGGCCACGGCGTGCACCAGTATCTTTCGAGACGACAGGGTTATTTCCAGGCCCACACGCCCCTTACCACGGCCGAGACCGCAAGTGTTTTTGCGGAGATGCTAGTGTTTCACCGACTCAAGGAGGAAGAGACGCGAAGGGAAGGCAGGCTGGTTTTGGTAGCGGAGAAACTCGAGGATATAATGGCCACGGTCTTCAGACAGGCGGTGCTTACAAGGTTCGAGCAGAGCTTGCACCGCGAAAGAAGAGATCAGGGAGAGCTTATGACCACAAGAATAAGTGAACTCTGGATCGAGGCTAACCGCGAGATGTTCGGAGATTCTGTCACCCTGACCGAAAACTACGCTTACTGGTGGCTTTACATTCCCCATTTTATACACTCTCCCTTTTACTGTTACGCATATTCCTTCGGCGAGCTGCTCACCCTAGCTCTTTACGGAATGTTCTTAGAGCGGGGAAGGTCTTTTGTGCCCGATTACATGGAGCTTCTTCGGTCCGGGGGAAGCGCCTCGCCCGCGGAACTTCTCTCTGGAGTGGGAGTGGATATAAACGACCCTGGTTTCTGGCAGACGGGGCTTGACGTGATAGGTGCGATGGTGGACGAGGTTGAAGAACTCGCGGAGCAGTCCGGACTCGGCTGAGGGTTTTTACTGGGAGAGGGAAGAAGTTTTCTCGTATTCGCTTACGATCTTGCTCACAACCGAGTAGTGAACCGAGACCGCATCGGCAACCTCTCTCAGCGTGTAGTCCCCCGTAAGATAGGTTTTTGCTATTGCTTCCTCTCTTGAGTGTCCGCTTCGCATGAAACCGTTTATCATGCCCGGTACGGGTTTTGTGAGCTGATACTTGGGAATATCCTTTGACTGCGAATCCCTCGTTTTTTCCTGCACAAGTTCTATGAATCCATCATCGCCGAGATATATCTGCTTTCGGGTTTCTGAAATCACGTCGCGCGAGTTGCTCTCTTCCAGAAACTCATCAAAAGCGCTTGTATCCGAAGAGAATCCTTCCGAGAACCACTCGAGGTCTATGTGCCCCGGCACTTCGTCTTTTCCGTAAAGATACCTGCAACTGCTCCATTTGAACTGGTTGGGATGTTTTACGAACCCGGCTTGAAGAGGGAGAAGAAAAATATGGGCCATAAGCGGCAGAAGATATTTTTCCCTCTGGACAACTATGGATTTATATCTTCCCCGGAAAACATGGCCGTCTGTGTCGTGCAGCCTGTTTGAGCGCTGGGTGTAAACGCCGTTTAGCTGTCTTATGGCTTTTGAGAGGTTAGGCTCCGGGGTCTCGATGACCAGATGGTACCCGTCGGACATGAGACAGTAACCAAAGCAACGGCATCCGAACCTTCCGCATACCCCCTCGAGGACTTCTATCCAGGCATTGCCGTCGGCTGAGTTCTGAAAGACGCTCTGTCCTCTGTTCCCGACTGAGGAGAGGTAATAGACGGCCCCTGCGTATTCCGGTCTTAACGGCCTTGCCATAAAGAAGATTATAATGCGGAGGAAAAACTATGTCAAGACCTGACCCTTAAGACGCATTGTCTTTTCAAGGGGCAAGCGCTTTCATTGCAAAGGCTACCTGCTCCCTCGAAGCGTTGTAGGGAAACATGAGAATGGGAAGATCGGAGTTCTCAGCGAACTCCCCGAGCTTTGCTCTTCCCTCCTCCGGGGAACCGCTTATGGAAATAAGATCGAGCAGTTCGTCACTTATGCTTTTTATAGCTTCTGCTTTGTTTTCCCGCCAGAGCTTTTTCGCCCTGTCCGCTTCCTCCCCGAATCCGTAGCTGCTTACGAGTTTGTGGTAATAATCTCCCATGGAGCATACATAAAGGGCCACGAATTCCCTTACGATTTCTCTTGACTCGCTTCGGTTCTCGGAAACCATCGCCGGAAGAAACGGGGCCACGGTTATTTCTCTTCCGCCGGAAGCGAGCACCTCTTTTCTTTCGTTTATAAGGCTCACGGGGCAGAGATACGGAATCCAGCCGTCAGCGACCCGGGAGGTAAGCTCGATGTTTTTCGGTCCCATGGATGCAATGTATATGGGGACCTCGCTTCTTCGGGGCTTAAAAAGAAGCCTGAAGCCCTTAAGCCTGAAAATCTCCCCTTCATAGTCAACCCTCTTTCCCGCGAGTATCGTCCTTATTATCTCGACGCACTCAAGCGTCCGTCTCAGGGGACGCTCGAATTTCACGCCGTGCCAGTATTCGTTTAGGTAAACGCTGCTTATCCCGAGTCCGAGGATGAATCTCCCCCCGCAATACTCATCCACAGTGGCCGCCGTCTGGGCTATGAGTGCCGGAGACCTGCTGTAAACGGAGATGATGCCGGTGGCCAGATTTATCTTTTCTGTGACCGATGCCATGTGGGATATAAGGGAAAATGCGTCCCGGCCCCACATCTCGGGAACCCAGATCGAGTGGTATCCTAGGTCCTCGGCCAGTTTCGAAAAATAGATAAGATCATCTTTTTTTACGTCCGCCCAGTAAGGCACGACTATTCCTGTCGAAGACAATTGCCTCCTCCTTCCGCATGGGTTTGCTCGGGTTCATTTTACTTGAGTTTTAAGACTGTGAGAAGGCACAGACCCTGTTTTCAACCCAAGGGTCCTGCCCCCTCCGATGTGTCTTTAACGTTCACCTGATTGTTGGTTAAACTTTTACGGAACTATCTACTGACCTGTCTTCAAAGAAAGACAATCCTTTACTACGGGAGTTAGCACAATGCGCAAGTTACCCCAAAGAATGCAGGCTAGGCTTTACAAGGAGCACCTTTTCCCAGAGGAAACAAGGGAAATCAGGCAGAAGGTGAGAGCTTTTGCGGAAAAAGAGGTTTTTCCACTGGCCCGGGATATAGGAGAGAAAAAAGAGAGAAACAGGAACTTTCCCCGCAGGCTTTTCAGGAAAATGGCCGCGGAGGGGTTTTTCCGGATTCCGTTTTCAAAAAAGGACGGGGGACTGGGTCTTTCCTACCCCGCGTGCGCAGCGGCGGTCATGGCAGAGGAGCTCGCCTACATAAGCGCGAGCGTTGCGGGAACGATAAACGCCCACTTCCTGCTCTCCGGAAAAACCTTGGCTATGGGGTCACCCTATATAAAGGAAAAATATCTCGCTGCGGCTCTTGATGGAACCTCGGTGGCGTCATTTGCGATGACGGAGCCCCAGTCGGGTTCTGACGTAAGGACCGAGTCTCTTGTAACGAAAGCCCGCAGGAAGGGCAAAAAATACATTATAAACGGCCGCAAGCGCTACATAACCAACGCCGGGGTGGCTGATTTCGTGACTCTGCTAGCTTCAGCGGGGGACAAGTCCATAATGATAGTGGTCGACCTTGATTCGCCGGGCTGTTCCGTAAGCGCCCCGGATAAAAAACTCGGGAACAGAGGAGAACTTACCTACGACATATATCTTGAAGACGTGGAGGTGCCTCGGGAAAACCTGATAGGGAAGGAAGGAGATGGCCTTCGGGTCGCCGTTAATTCCCTTCTTTACGGGAGGACGGGAATCGGGGCGAGCGGGGTCGGGATGGCGCAGTCGGCATTCGATGAATGCGTGGAATTCATGAACGAGAGGGAGGCTTTCGGAAAAAAGATAGCCGATTTTCAGTACTGGCAGTTTTTGCTAGCGCAGAGGGCTGTTGAGATAGAAAACGCTAGGAACCTTTATCTCAAGGCTGCGCTCTGTCTTGACAATGGGGATCCTTTCCCGACTTTCGAGACTTCCGCTGCTAAGTACTACGGCTCGGAGATAAGCGTTACCATGGCCCGCGACGCCGTTCAGATATTCGGAGGTCTCGGTCTTATGGTGGAACTTGCCCACGATTCTTCCACCTACAAGGTTGAGGAGATTTACAGGGATTCCAAGGTCGGGGAGATATACGAAGGCACAAACGAGATACACAAGATGATAATAGCGAGATCGATTTTCGGAAAGAGGTAGTTTTGCTTTGCAGTCAATAAATGAGAAAACCCACGGTAATGAAGTCTTGAAAAGCTTCCCTAATCACTTATGGCGGGATGTTGTGGTTAACACAAAAGAGGTCTCCTCCGGGAAAAAGAGAGAAGCTAGGTCCGGGATGCGCCTTATTTACGGAATTCACGGCACCCCGTTTGGAAAATGTCTTATCGGGATCTGCGAAGAAGGTATATGTCATATGAGTTTTTTCCGCACCGATGCCGAAACCCACTTGGAAGAATTCAGGAAGGTATGGCGGAACCCGAAGAACCAAAGGGATGACAAAAAGACGGCTGAAGTATTGCGGAACTTGTTGTTTTCCCCGGGAAGACAGCCGCCGGCGGTACTGCTCCTTGGAACACGGTTTCAGCTCAAGGTATGGGAAAAGCTGATGGAGGTCCGGGAGGGTGAGACCTTGTCCTATTCAGAACTTGCGGAGTCCGCAGGAGTACCTACTGCCGTAAGGGCCGTATCAAACGCCGTGGCGGGAAATCCGGTTGCTTATTTGGTGCCTTGCCACCGTATTATAGGAAAGGCGGGGGATCTTCACGGCTACCGCTGGGGGCTTGACGTGAAAAGGGCGATTCTTGAATACGAAGGGGTTAACCTGGTTTCGCAGTGACGAACTCGGTATAAGTTTGCGCGGTCAGCTGAGAGGCTCTTCCTTTGTCATGCAGTGTATAGCTCCAAATCCCCACACAAGGTCGACGCAGTCAATTCCCACTACATCTCTTGCGGGAAAAAGCTCTGACAGTATACCTAGCGCCTCGCGGTCTTTCGAATCGTTATAGATGGGGACGAGAACTTTTTCGTTTGAGATGTAAAAATTGGCGTAAGTTGCCGGAAGTCTCTCGCCGTCGAAAAAAAGCGGTGAGGGCATTGGGATGGGGACGATTTCAATTTTTCCTCCGTCGTTAAGTCTTAGGTCCTGGAGTATCTCAAGGTTTTCGCGAAGCGAGCGGTAATTTGGGTCTTCAGTACTGTTCTCAAGGCATAAGGCAACCGTGCTGGGATCCGTAAACCTGCATATATCGTCAACATGGCCGTTTGTATCATCTCCCTCTATGCCTCCGTTAAGCCAGAGAATGTTCGTTGCGCCGAAATACTTGGAGAACGCCGCTTCGTAGTCGTTTTTCTCGAAAGAAGGATTCCTTACCTGTTTATCCGTGCTTAGAAGACACTGCTTAGTCGTTATTAGGAAACCCTCTCCGTTTACTTCAATGCTTCCGCCCTCAAGAATGATTTTCTTTCCAAGATGCGTAGGGGTTTCCGAGTCGACACAAAGCGTCTCGGCCACAAATCCCGGAACCATGTTGTCGTTTTCCCAGTCTGTGTACCTAGCCCATCCGTTAAACCCGAAATCAAGGACGCTCAGTCTTCTGGAATCATCTTTTACAAAAAATGGACCGGAATCCCGTATCCAGGACCTGTCTGTGGGGCACTCGTAGAACTCCAAGTTGGCAAGATCAGTTGATTTTTTTCTCAGAAAACCCTCGGCCCGCTTTTGTGTTTCTCCAGGGCCAACTATTATTTTCACCTTCTCTGATTCTGATAAGTGGCTTACGATTTCGCGGTAAACCCTCTTGATACCCGAGAATTTCCCCGGCCAGTCGCTTACGTTCTGTGGCCACACAAGCCACGTCGCGCTATGAGGTTCCCACTCAGCCGGAAGTCTGTAGCGAACCGCCGGAGAATCACTCAATTTCAGGTACCGGAATCATTGTCGATAAACCTTTGCCGAAGCTCGGAGTAGGCGTCAATTCTTCGGTCTCGAAGAAAGGGCCAGTTTCTTCTTGTTTCCTCAAGCTTACGAAGATCGATGTCGGCCAGTATGATTTCCTCTCTATTACCAGAAGCCTCGCAAATCACCGCTCCTTGGGGGTCGCAAACAAAGGAATTTCCCCAGAAATCTATTCCTCCGCCGTTTTCTCCCGATTCTTCGAAGCCCACCCTGTTTACGGCCGCGACATAGATTCCGTTTGAGATTGCGTGGGCGCGCTGAACGGTTTTCCATGCTTCAAGCTGAGTATTTTTCGAGCGTTCATCCTCGTTCGTGTGCCACCCTATGGCGGTCGGATAGAAGATAAGGTCTGCTCCCTTGAGCGAGGCTACACGTGCCGCTTCGGGATACCACTGGTCCCAGCAGATAAGTGTGCCTATCTTCGCAAAGCCGGTTTCAAAGCAGGAAAACCCCGTGTCTCCAGGAGCAAAATAGAACTTCTCGAAATAGCCGGGGTCATCCGGTATATGCATTTTTCTGTAAATGCCGGAAACCTCTCCCGCAGGGTCAATAAGGACAAGGGAGTTGTGATACACTCCGGAGGCTCTTTTTTCAAAGAGCGGACACACGATGAAAACCCCTCTTTTTTCCGCTTCCCCGCAGAATCTGTCCGTTGTGGGTCCGGGTATGGGTTCGGCGAGATCGAAACAGGCTGTATCCTCGGACTGGCAGAAGTACCTAGTGAGAAAGAGCTCAGGAAGACAGACTATGTTCGCTCCGAGCGCAGAAGCTTTTTCTACATTTAATATGGCTTCCTCTAGATTCTCCTCTCTGTTTTTGCGCACTCGGCTCTGAACGAGGGCGATTTTGAAGCTGCTCATGCGAATACGATAACTCCGAAAGGGGGAGAATAAAAGAAGATGAGATGGCTTCTAAATGCGACTTTTCGATTAGGTAAACCAGAGTTTGTAACTGTTTTATTCGGGAAGCGGTGTTTTTTAATTGTTTTTCTAGTTTTATAATCATTTTTTTAGAAATACCAGAGAAATTAAAAGGTTTATTGGAATTTTTGAATTTGTAATCATTTTATTGGAAATAGGCAAATTTATAATTATTTATTTTGCAAAAGCCAATTTTTTAATTATATTATGAGGAAAATAACGATTTTATTGGATTAGTTCATGAAAACAAACGTTTCAAAAATACGCCCCGCAGGCTACGCTTGGCTCCTGAGCAGATTCGGATTGACCGCAATGCCTAACCCGCACAGTTCTTTTGTTGTGGCAACAGGTGGTCGGCAACAGAAAGTGCGGGATGATAGGATTGAAGATATTTATTCTCTTCAATACTGGCCCGGTGAAAAAATAGGGGACCATCTGGAATTTGCCTTGAAATATGACGGCGTAAGCCTGAGTTCTTTAAAGGTTATTTTCGATGCTGTCGCGGAAGATGAACTCGTCGATTACATCAAATCCAAGCCAACGGGGAAGTATGCTCGCCGCATCTGGTTTTTTTACGAGTTTTTAACTGGCCGCAGGCTCCCCATTGAAGATTTGTCCGGGGGGAATTATCTGGAAGCACTTGAACCGGACACCTATTACACCCTCCCTCAAGGTGAAAAATCTCAAAGACACCGCGTCATCAATAATTTGCTTGGAACAAGGGAGTTTTGTCCTATTGTCAGGAAAACGGAGAAGCTTGGAGAAATGGATCAGACCGATTTTCGAGAGAGATGCGAGAAGATAGTCGAATCATACCCTCCGCAACTACTTAGAAGGGCGTTAAGTTATCTTTACAGCAAAGAAACCAAATCTTCTTTTGAAATAGAAAACATTAAACCCGACGCATCACGGACTGAAAAATTCATAGCGTCTTTGGAGATGGCACGGCGGCAGGATTTCTGCGACAAGGAGTCGTTAATCGCCCTGCAGAATCGAATTGTCGATCCACGTTTCATGAACGAAGATTATCGAACGGTTCAGAACTATGTAGGCCAGACGATTTCCTATCAAAAAGAGTTAATTCATTATGTATGTCCCAAGCCGGAAGATCTTCCTGACCTGATGCGGGGGCTTCTGACTTCTCACCGGTTTATGATGACCGGCGGTGTCTCAGCTATTGTTCACGCTGCTGTAGTAGCCTACGGCTTTGTTTTTATTCATCCGTTTGAAGACGGCAACGGCCGAATCCACCGGTTTCTGATCCACAATATTTTCTCCCTTCAAGGAATGGTTCCGGAAGGTCTGATGTTTCCCGTATCTGCGGTAATGCTTAACAATCCAGAAGACTACAATGATTCTTTAGAGGTGTTTTCACTTCCCTTAAACCGACTTGTGGAATACAGTCTGGATGAGCTTGCCCGGATGACTGTCCACAACGATACTGCTGACTGGTATCGTTACATTGATATGACTGTACAAGCGGAAGCCTTATATGATTTTGTCATTCAGACCGTTGAGAGCGAACTTGTAGAGGAGTTGAGTTTCCTTGCAAACTACGACAGTACTAAAAAAGCGATTCAGGATATTATCGATATGCCCGACCGCCTGATAGATTTGTTTATCCGTATTTGCCTTGAAAACAACGGCAGACTGTCTGCGAACAAAAGAAAATCACATTTTGATTTCTTGAATGATGACGAACTTTTTTCAATGGAAACCATTATTAGGGAAAACTATGAGCGATTATCCTGATCAGGTGCTTGGATAACATGTACGAATACGATCTTCTTTCTTTGGCTCTGCTTTTTTTCACGGGCGTTCTTGCGGGAGTGATAAACGTTATGGCGGGCGGCGGAAGCAGCATTGTTCTTCCGGTGCTCATATTTCTTGGAATCGATCCCACTGTCGCAAACGGAACAAACAGGGTAGCGATTTTGTTTCAGAATTTCTTCGCGACTCTTTCCTTTAAAAAAGAGGGTGTTGCCGACATAAAAACCAGCGTCAAGCTTGCGGTTTTCACTCTCCCCGGCGTTCTTGTGGGAGCTTTCGCGGCGGTACGGGTCGGGGATGAGCTTTTCGAGAAAATTCTGGCCGTCGTACTTATCTTTGTCTGCGCTTCTTTTTTCCTTAAAGTTGATTCTTTTGGCAAGCTGCTCGGCGGACACGACGGGGAGGGACAGGGATGGATTCTTTATCCGGCACTTGTGCTTATAGGTTTTTACGGCGGCTTTATACAAGTCGGCGTGGGGATCTTCATAATGGCGGCTCTTTACCATCTTATGGGAGCATCACTCGCCAAGGTAAACGCGCACAAAGTGATTGTGGTGCTTATCTACACGATTCCGGCAATCCTTATATTTTTTCTAAGCGGCAACATAAGCTGGTTCATAGGTATCTGTCTTGCCGCGGGAAATTCGGTTGGCGGATGGTTCGGTGCCACGTTTTCTGTAAGGGGCGGCGAAAAATACATAAGGATGGTACTTGTTGTTGCCGTCGGGCTTATGGCTCTTAAGCTACTCGGGGTATTTTAAGCGCTGGGTGGATGTCATGCGCCTGAGCCTGGGAGGGGATCCGCCTCGGTCTTTCTCAGAAATTCGTACAGTGTGTGGTAGATGTTTTTGTTCTGTATCAGTCCCTCGTGAGTTCCCTGCTCCACCACTTCTCCTTTATGGATCACTATTACGTTATCCACGTTCTTTAGGGTTGAGAGCTTGTGGGTTATCACGAGCCTTGCCTGGGAGCCCGCGTTCTTCCTTATCACTTCCTGTATCCTTTCTTCAGTTTCCGCGTCCAGGTGGGAAGTCGCCTCGTCCATTATAAGGAGTTTCGAATCTTTCCTGACCGCTTTTTCGATCGATCGGGCCTGGGTTTCTCCCGAGGAAAGCTTTACGGTTTCGGCTGCTTGGCCATCCCTCTCGTCGGATACGTCCTTTTCGAACAGAAACAGGTCCTGGAAGATGGCGGTTATATTCGAGCGCAGATACCGGTTTGACAGTTCCTCGATGTCTATGCCATTGAAGAGAATCTGGCCTCTTTGGGGTTTATAGAATTTAAGGATCAGGTTCACGATGGTCGTCTTCCCCGCTCCCGTGATTCCCACAAGGGCGGTGCTTTCCCCCGGTTTTATTACGAAGGATGCGTTTTTGAGCACCCATTCGCGCTCGTTATACGAAAACCATACGCCCCGGAACTCAAGAGAGCCTTCGGTTGTTGCGGGCACCAGAGATCCGCTTGCCTCGGGTTTTTCCGCCAGAGTGTCGTAGAGGTTTTCAGAGGCGGCAACGGCGGACTGGAAGACATTGAATTTTTCAGAAAGCTCTTGGATGGGCTTGAATATCATCCTCACGTAGTAAAGAAACGCGAGCAGGGCGCCCAGGGAGAGATCAAGGTTCATAACCCCGATTGCCCCGTACCAAAGTATTATCCCTGTTGCCGCTATGCCCACGTACTCTATTGAAGGGCGGAAAAACACGTAGACCCAGAGCTGCTGTATGTTGGCCCTGTAGTTCTCCGTGTTTACCTCCCAGAATTTCTCGAAGTTTCTTTTCTCTTTTCCGTAAAGCTTGAGGAGCACTATTCCCCTCATGCTTTCGGCGACAAAGGCGTTAAGCTTGCCTATGGTTCGTCGAATCTCCCTGTACACCAGTCGGAGCTTCATTCGGAAAATGGAGACCGTGAAAGTAAGAAACGCCGTAAGCGCGACGATTATAAGCGTGAGTCCGACGTTCATCCTGAACATGATCACCAGGGTGCCGATTATGATTATGATGTCCTTTATGAAATGTATGAGGACGGAGGTGTACATTTCGTTTATGGCATTCACGTCGTTTGTAACGCGGGTGGTTATCCTGCCCACGGGGTTCCGGTCGAAGTACTGCTGAGGGAGGGTGAATATGTGGGAGAGGGTGTGGTTCCGCATGTCATGCATTATTTTTTGACCCGAGTAGTGAAGAATGTAGGTAAAAGAACAGGTGAAGATGAAAATTCCGACTACGGATAAAACCACGTATAAAGCGAGGGTCTTGAGCCTTTTTGTCTGTTGTGAGCGAAGAATCGACACTTCCTTTTTGCCGAGCGACTCAAGGTCCGAGTGAGCAAGAAACGCGGTCCCCTCGGTTTCCTCGAACAAGGACGCGTTTCGGGCTATTATTCCCAAAACCTCCCGCTTTTCATCTCCCCCAAATTCTCCGGGGTCGACCACGATGTATTTTGTCTCTGAGAACTCAACGCCCGAGCGCTCGATTCTGTCTTTCTCCGAGGAGGAGAGCTTTGAGAAATCGACCAGAAACCCTCCGTCCGCAAGGGCAAACGTGGATTTCGCCCCGAGCCCCGAAAGCGCCCGCTCCGTTTCTTCCCCTCTCTCTGCCCTGCTCCATGTAGGATAGATATAGTCATCGACCGCGACTTTGATGAGATAGGGAACCGTGATTTCAAGCGCCGCCGTAGCCATCATCAGAAGAAGCGACAGGGTGAAGTAACCGCGGTACTTCCCCAAAAAGCCCAGAATCCACCCCAGAATCTTAAGATCGTAGGTTGATTTCCTGTTTTTTTCCAACTCGCTCATTTGTACATCCTAGACAGACTGCAGTTTTTCAAGCGCGTAGTAGACTCCGCGTCGCTCCACAAGTTCCCCGCGCCCCCCGCTCTCGATTATCTGCCCGTTTTTCATGACCGCGATTCGCGAGAGTCCCACCACAGAAGATATTCTGTTTGAGATTATGACCACCGTGCGCCCGCGCATTGCCTCTATCACATTTGTTATCACGGTGTTCTCCGTCTGGGGATCAAGGGACGAGAGCACGTCATCGAGTATAAGGACCTCGGGCCTGAGCACCAGGGCCCTCGCTATGGCCAGGCGCTGTCTCTGCCCTCCCGAAAGGCTGAGTCCCCGCTCTCCCACCACGGTGTCGAATCCCTGCTGAAACTCCATTATCTGTTCGTATATCCCCGCCGTTTTGGCGGCCTGCTCTACCTGCTCGCGGGTTATGTCAGGGTTTATGAAGGTGATGTTGTCATAAACCGTTCCGCTGAACACGGTTATTTCCTGCGGCACGTAGACTACGGTTTCCTGAAGGCTTTTTCTTGATATTCCCCCTATGTCGATCCCGTCGATCGTTATTCCTCCCGACTCGGTCTCGTGGATCTTCAAGAGCAGCTTCATCAGGGTGGTTTTCCCCGAGCCCACAAGCCCCGTTATTCCCAGAGTCGCGCCGCGGGGTATGTGCAGGTTAACATTGCGCAGAGCCGGGGTGGAGCCGTAGGAGAAGGAAACCCCGGAGAATTTTATGTCTCCCTTTAGCTCATAGTCCTTCTCCCCTGCCCGGGTTTCGTCTTTTTCTTCGACTGCGAAAATGTTGTTCAGCCGGTTTATCGAAGCGTTTCCCCTCTTTAGTAGATCAATCGCCCACCCCATGGCCATCATGGGCCAGGCGAGCATCATGAGGTAAACCAGTATGGCGGAGAATTCCCCGAGGGTTATTTCGGTGCCGATCGCTCCTGCTCCCCCGAAGAAAAGAAACAGGGCCGTTGCTAATGAGGGTACAAAATATATAAACGGCTGAAAGCCCGCCCGGATTTTCACCAGGCGTACATTTTTTTCAAGATAATCCGCGCTTGCGCGGTCAAAATCCCGCTCCTCGGCCTGCTCAAGCCCGAATGCCTTTACCACCTTGATTCCCGAGACCGGCTTCCTCGCACTTTCGGTGAGCTCTGAGAAGGAGTCCTGGGAACGCTGGAATCTGCTCTCTATCATGTTCCCGAACTTGTATATGAAGACAGCGAGCACGGGAAACGGCAAGAACGCGTAGAGGGCCATCTCGGGAGAAATGTAGATCATCGCGGCGAAGATGAAGAAAAACAAGAAGACTCCGTCGTACGCTATGAGCAGCCCCAGGCCGCAGGAGAACTTGAGAGTTTCTATGTCGTTTACCGTGTGCGCCATCAGGTCGCCGACCTTTCTTCCCGAGAAGAAATCGAAATTAAGCTTTTGGACGTGCTCGAAAAAATCGTTTCTGAGGGAGTACTCTATTTTTCTCGCCCCGCCCATTATGAAATACCGCCAGCCAAGTCGAAAAAACGCCATGAGCAGCCCGAGACCGAGTATGTAGAGGGAGTACTTGGTTATGAGGGAAAAATCTGTGCTCTGCAGGGTGAGTTCATCTATTATCCACTGGATTACTATGGGAACCGATAGCTGCGCCATATCCACCAGCGTGAGAGACACAAGACCGGTTAGAAACGAGTACCGGTACCGTAAAATAAGGGAGGAGATGCTTGTTTTTCTGATCAACGGTATACGAGAATATCTTACAGGACCAAAAAGCCGGACGGCTACCAAGCCTTGGTCCCGCCGGATAAAAAGCAAATTTCAGGCGGCACTCGACCGCTAAATCATTATACAGTGAAAAATCCGCAGAGGATAATCTGCCGTGTCCTGGGGGGCGGATTTTGCCCGGACGGTCGGAGATAGGGTATTTTTTTCGAGCGGAGGCAAATAGCGTGGAGGATGTTTCCTATCAGGTTCCTGCGGGGGTTTCGACGGCGCAGCGGATTATAAAGAAAAGCAGGTTCATAGCCACTGTCGGGCGGGCAGGCACAAGAGGCGAGGCCGAAGATTTCATAGCGAGCGTAAGGGCTCTTCACCCCACGGCGAGTCATAACTGCTATGCGTTTTTGGCCTGCGCCCCGGGGGGGACGGATATCGGTTTCGGCGATGACGGGGAGGTCTCGGGAACCGCCGGGCGGCCCATGATGACTCTTTTGGAGCACAGCGGAATAGGGGAGATAGCGGTCGTGGTAACCCGGTATTTCGGAGGGATAAAACTCGGCCCCGGCGGGCTTCTGAGGGCATACACGGATTCCCTGCGGGCGGCCTTGGGGGAGCTTGAGCTTAAGGACCATGTCCCGGTGCGGGCGGGGCACCTGGTTTTTTCCTATGCGCATGAGAATTCCATACGGATTCTGTTTGAGAAATCGGGTGTTACGATAACCAGCGTCGAGCGCGGAGAGGATGTTCGCTTCGGTTTCACGGCGCCTCTTGGCGTCATCGCAAACCTTGAAGAGAAAGTTGCCTCCCTGACCAGAGGGAAATCCAAGCTTGTCTGGACATAGCGGGGCGGAGGACTCGTTTAGAGCGGGTATTTCCTGTTCTGCCGTAAGGTCAAAGCCGGTATACTAACTTTCAATCAATTTCACAGGTGGAGGCGGTTATGAACGTTTACGAGTGCGTAAGATCGCTTAGTTCCGTAAGAAGTTACCTCGACGCAGAGGTTCCAGACGAAGTCATCATGGAGGTCATGGAGTCAGGGAGGCTCTCGCCGAGCGCCCACAACAATCAGCCGTGGGAATTTGTGCTTATAAAGGACCGCGCAATGCTCCGGGAAATGGGAAAGTACTGCACAAGCGGCAGCTTCATCGTGCAGGTGGCTTTCGCGGTGGTGCTCTTGGTGGATCCGCGAAGCAAGTGGCACCAGATTGACGGCACTAGGGCCGCGCAGAACATGGTTTTAGTGGCGTGGAGCCACGGACTTGGGTCCTGCTGGATAGGAAGAATAGAGAAGGAAGAGCTTAAAAGGTATCTTGGAGTGCCGGAAGAACTCGACGTCCTTACCGTGCTTCCCTTCGGTTACTTCGACAAAAGGCGGGTCGCTGCCGGGAAGTTGAGGAAAAGTCCGGACGAGGTCTTTCATCTGGACGGTTACGGAAAAAGAATTCCGGAATAAGAGGCTTGCGGGGCTTTTCGCGTGGCGGACGAAAAAGCGTACTGACGGAAGATTTCAGATGAAAAAGTATCTTGTCGAATTCATAGGAACTTTCTTTCTCGTCTTCACTATAGGGAATGTCGTTATCGCTCCCGGTGCCGGGCTTTTCGCGCCCCTGGCCATAGGAGCAGTGCTCACCGCGCTGATTTACGCCGGGGGACACATCTCGGGAGCTCACTATAACCCGGCCGTGACGATGGCGTTCTGGTTCAGGGGAAAAATAAACTCGGGTGATGTCTTTCCCTATATGGTGACGCAGGTTGTTGCGGGCGTCCTAGCTGCCTTGGCCGTTCTGCTTGTAAAGGGAGCCCCGGAGATCTCGCCCATGGAGATATCTCCCCTGCCGGCTCTCATTGCGGAAGCGCTTTTTACCTTCGCGCTCTGCATGGTAATACTCGAAGTCGCGACCTCGAAGGCGACACAAGGCAATTCCTATTACGGCATCGCCATAGGATTCGTGGTCATGGCAGGGACGTACGCAGTCGGGAATATCTCGGGGGGAGTTTTCAATCCCGCGGTGGCGGTTGGGATAATCATGATGGGAATCGTGAATCCCTCCTCCATATGGATTTACCTGTGTGCGAATTTTATTGGAGGCTTTTTCGCGCCGGCGATCTACAGGCTTATTCACCCAGACGAGTGACTTCGCGGCACAAAGCGTATGGACTGCGTAGGATGAATTTTAAGAAGCTTGGAAACACGGAAATTCTCGTTCCCGAGATCGGACTCGGCACGTGGAACTACAAGGGAGGAGTGGAACCTCTGAGGGCGGGCATCAAGCTTGGGGCTTCGCTTATAGACACCGCCGAGGGGTACTACACGGAGGATATAGTCGGCGAGGCCGTGCGGCCCTTCAGGGACGAGGTCATTATAGCGACCAAGGTTTCGGGAAGGAACTTGGCTCACGACAGCATTCTTAGATCCTGCGAGGCGAGTCTTGAGAAGCTTGGAACGGACTGCATAGATCTTTACCAGATACACTGGCCGAATCCCGCCTATCCCATAGAAGGGACAATGAGGGCGCTTGAGAAACTGGTTGACCGCGGATGCGTGAGCTACGTCGGGGTGAGCAATTTTTCCGCGAGGCAGATGCGCGAGGCCCAGCACTATTTTCCCAACTACCCCATAGTCTCAAATCAGGTGCTCTACAACCTCAGATCAAGGGACATAGAAAAAGAGCTGCTTCCCTACTGCCTGGATAACGGTGTAACCGTAATGGCCTACACCCCGCTTGACGCCGGAAGGCTCTGCCGCCCCGTGGGCAGGGTTTTGTCCCAGATAGCGGCCGAGACCGGGAAGACGGAGGCACAGGTCGCTCTTAACTGGTGCGTTTGCCGGGAGAACGTAATCGCCATTCCCAAGGCGGATTCGGTGGCGAGAACGGTCGAGAACTGCGGGGGCTCGGGATGGAGACTTTCCCCGGAGCAGTTGCGCATGCTCGATGAGAGATTCTGAAGTTTCGTTTTTACGGTCCCATTATGTGATATACTTAGCAGGTTGAACACGGAATAAGAGGAGGAGAGTGTGCGATGAGTTTAAAAAAAACGCTTTCACTTTTGGTTTTCTTTTTTGTTTTAGCTTTCTTTTCTTTTACCGACCCCGCTTCGGCGAGCGAACTTGATACGGGCGATACCGCTTGGATACTGATTTCAACCGGGCTTGTTCTTTTCATGATGATTCCCGGACTTGCGCTTTTCTACGGAGGGCTGGTCGGCAAAAAGAATGTTCTTTCGGTGCTGATGCAGTGCTTTTCCATTACCGCTGTAGTGACGATTATATGGACGTTTTTCGGCTACAGCATGGCTTTTGACACCACCGGTATGGTAGCGGGAGAGCTTGGGGTAAATGCCTTTGTGGGAGGTTTCTCAAAGGCATTTCTACATGGGGTGAGCCTCGATACTCTTTCGGGAACGATTCCGGAAGTACTGTTCTTCGCCTTCCAGCTTACTTTTGCAATCATTACCCCGGGACTTATAATCGGGGCGTTTGCGGAGAGAATGAAGTTCTCGGCCATGCTTCTGTTCAGCGCTCTGTGGGTGATATTCTGCTACTTCCCGATCGCGCATATGGTCTGGGGAGGAGAGGGTTCCTACCTGGGGGATATGGGAGTGATTGACTTTGCAGGCGGAATAGTCGTCCATATCACAGCGGGTACCGCGGCCCTTGTGGCAGCGATACTGGTCGGGGCCAGGAGGGGCTACCCCAGACAACTTCCGCTTCCGCACAACCTCACTCTTACAATGATAGGAACCGCAATGCTCTGGGTTGGATGGTTCGGGTTCAATGGAGGAAGCGCTCTTGCGGCGGGGGGACAGGCGGCCATGGCGGTCGTCGTGACCCAGATTTCCCCGTGCGTTGCCGCTCTTACTTGGATATTCTTGGAAAGCGTGAGATCGGGCAAGCCGAGTGCTCTGGGTTTTGCGACTGGGGCCATCGCTGGTCTTGCGGCGATAACTCCCGCCTCGGGCACCGTGGGACCGATTGGAGCCATAGTAATAGGATGCGCGTCTTCCGTGCTTGCCTACATAGCGGCCACATACGTCAAGTTCCGTTTCAGGTATGACGACGCGCTTGACGTTGTGGGAGTCCACGGAGTCGGAGGCCTTGTCGGAATTATACTGGTTGCAATCTTCGCGTCGACGTCTTACGGCGGGTCGATCGCGGACCTAGACATAGGTGCGCAGCTCGGCATACAGGTCTACGGAGGCATATTCGCAGTCGTTTACACCGCTATAGTAAGCTATATAGTGCTCAAGATTGTTGACATGCTCGTAGGACTCAGGGTTGATGAGGATGGAGAGAGCCAGGGTCTTGACATAACGGATCACGGAGAAGAGGGCTACCACGGCATCTAGAGTGGGGGTGGAGACCTGCGCTCGCATGGTTTATGTATGAGCCCTTCTGCACGGGAAACTATGGTCTGTTCCTGCGGCTACTCCGTCGGGGACCCTTGGGTGGTTCCGAAGCAGAGGTACTCTTTTTTCGGCTGGTTCGTGATGAGTTGCGGGATAAGCTACCCGCCGAGGCGGATCAACATAGAGTGTGACCGTTGCGGGGAGGTCTTCGATGTGATCGAGGGAGACAGAAAATTCCTTGAGGAGTATATGCTCCGCAACCGCTGATCACATCTTGTACTTGCCGAAATCCTCATCCGGTATGTCTTCCAGGACATCGCCTGCGCTTTGGCCCTTGTCCCCGACTTTTACGCTGAGAGCGGCTTTTATCACCTCTTCGTCAACCATGATGCGACACCCGGTCCTGAGCGCTATCGCTATGGCGTCGCTCGGGCGGGAATCCACAAGGAGTTCCTCTCCGTCTTTCTTGATGCGAAGGCGGGCGTAAAAGGTGTTTTCCCGAAGTTCCGTGATCTCTATTTCAATGACTTCGTAGCCGGTGGCGGCGATTACGTTTTTCAGAAGATCGTGGGTGAGGGGTCTCGGTCTCGGGGTTTTTTTGATCTCCATTGCTATTGCGCTTGCCTCCTCGAATCCTATCCAAAGCGGAAGACTCCTTTCCCCTTCCTCTTCATTCAGAATGACGACGGGCATATCGGTAAAAGGGTCGGCGACTATGCAGGAAACTTTCATTTCAAGAAACATTTTTTCTCCCTCCCTGTGCTAATTCAGATATTGTCCTCTAAGCGAATTCGCAAGTCCTTCAGTTATCCTTACGTCCACCATTTTTCCGATAAGCTCTTTTTCTCCGGGGAAATTCACTATCCTGTTATGCTCGGTTCTCCCGGAAAGCCACGAGGAGTCGTTTCTGCTCGCATCCTCAACCAGCACCTGCTCGAATTTGCCTATTCTCCGCGCGTTCTTCAAAAGAGTAATTGCCCGCTGGCATTCCTGAAGGCGCGTGAGCCTCTGGCCTGCAGTCGAATCTTCCACCCTTTCTCCAGATCTCCAAAGATCCTCCCCCACCGTTCCGGGGCGTGGTGAGTATTTAAACGAAAAGGAACTGTCAAACCCCACTTTCTCGACGAGGCTCATCGTCTCCTCAAAGTCATCTTCTGTTTCCCCGGGGAACCCTACTATTATATCAGAGGACACGGCTATGTCCGGCATGGCGTCCCTGAGCCTGTTAACTGAATCTATGTACCAGTTCCTTGTGTAGGTCCTGTTCATGAGCCTCAGCACCTTGTCAGAGCCCGACTGCACGGGCAGATGAATGTGACGGCATACCTTGGGCACGTCTGCCATTGCCTCCACCATTTTTTTCGTTATGTCTCTCGGATAAGAGGTCGTGAACCTTATTCTCTCAAGACCGTCAAGCTCCCCGAGCACCCGAAGCAGGTCCCCGAACTTAAGCCCGCCGAGCTTCCACGAATTCACCGTCTGTCCTATGAGGGTTATTTCTTTCACTCCCTTTGCGATAAGGTAGCGCGCTTCGGCGATTATGTCCTCGAGGGGCCTGTTAACCTCGGAGCCCCTTACCGTGGGCACTATGCAGTAAGCGCACTTTTTATTGCATCCCTGCTGAATGGAGACAAACGCCGTGGGTTTTCCCTCCTGGTGGTAGGGAAGGACATCGAAGGGTTCCTGAACGTCAAAGGACGTTTCGACGGGCCTTGATTTCTTTTCCTTTATCTCTTCTATAAGCCGCGGAAGTTCCGGAATCGCGCGGGGTCCGAGCACGAAATCAAGATGCGGCATTCTGCGGATGAGATCCTCTCCGTAGAGCTGCGCCACGCACCCTGACACCCCGACTATAAGCTCCGGGTTCTTTGCCTTGAGGTGCTTGAAGCGCCCGAGGCTGCTGAGGGCCTTCTGGTCGGCCTTTTCCCTTATGGCGCACGTGTTTACGATGACTATGTCGGCCTCTTTGGGGTTTTCGGTGATACTGGCGCCGAGGGCGTTCTGTATCCTGTCCGAGTCATACTCGTTCATCTGGCAACCGTAGGTTTCAAGGTAAAGGGTATTGGTCTTCATGGTTAAAGGAAATCCTAACGCATGGGAATATAAGTATCAAGAAAGGCGAGATGAGCTTTTCTAAAAGAAAATTCCAGCAGCGTCAGCCTCGATTGCTTTTACCCTGCCTGTTGCGGATATAACGAAAAGGATCAAATGGCAAAATCATTTTTTCAGTTACATCAATATCGGGAAAACGGTACTTACATATGAAGAGGTTATCGGCATATTTAACTTGTCTATAATTGCAAAGAAATTTATAGTTAGTTTTAATTTATTTGACACTTTTTTGTAGATTTAGTAGATTGGCTTCTTCAGAAGCTAACGTTAATAGGCAGTTGTGTTTCAGACATGAATAATAGAAATCGATGGATATTCTTTGGGGTGGCGGTATCTATTTTGGCAGCGGTGTCTTTTACTCCTTTGGTAATCCCCTATGGAGTGGCGGAGCCATATTTTCTGGGACTCCCTAGGACTCTCTGGGCTGGGTTGGGAATATCACTTTCCATATATGTGCTGCTCGTTTTGGCAATGCTTACGTCCGGTGACCAAGGGTAGCCTGCTTATATAAGAGGAAAAAATAGACATGAACAGGGGAATGGCATTTGTTGCAGTTGCACTGGTATATCTTGCAGTGTTGATATCCCTCGCTGTCATAGGAAACAGGAAAAACAAAGGGGATGAGTACCAATTCCTTCTTGCGGGCGGCAGTCTTGGAACTATAATTGGCTTCTTAACCTTTTTTGCTACCCTCTACAGTACATTCATATTGATAGGGATGCCCAATTTTTTCCGCGTACACGGCGTGGGAACGTGGATATTCCTTGGCGTTACCGATATGGCTTTAGCCGTTTTCACGCTTTGGCTCTCACTCAAATTAAGGGAAAGGATCTCTTCAACGGATTTTCGGAGCATATCGGATCTGCTACGTGAAACTTTTAGTACCCGTGGAGTTTTCGTGTATGTTCTGGGCCTCGTCATATTTCTCGTTCCCTACATAGCAATTCAAATAAAAGGAGCGTCGGGCATTCTAGCCCACATTGTCCCCTATGAAGTTCCCCAGTGGGGTTGGGCTGTCATTATACTGTTTCTTATGTATCTGTACTCTTCCATAGGAGGGCTCAGAGGCATTATGTACTGTGATTCACTCCAGGGAGTTGTACTGTTTACCGTTATATGGATAATGGCATTTATTGTTTTGGATAACTTTGGAGGTATTGGAAAGTTAGTTCAGGCCGTGGCGGAGGAGGAACCTGCGCTGTTATCTACTCCCGGCCCCAAGGGGTTGTTGTCGGTTCAGTGGCTTATTGCGGGGTTTATATCAATTGTGCTGCTACCTGTGTCTCAACCTCAGTTGACCTCTAGGCTCAGCATCCTGAAGGGTTTGAACGAGAGACGCAAAATTCCGGTTTTGCACGCGTCTTTCACCTTCCTGCTTCTGATAGCAGGGCTTATAATTGGTTTATACGGTGCAATTGCAATACCGGCTAAAACGGGTCCGGAGTTCATTGGCAAACTGATACTTGAACAGAATCCTGTTATAGGTGCCGTTGCCTTGATAGGCATTCTGGCGGCAGCCATGTCCACATCTGACTCTCAGTTTTTCGCTCTTGGATCTGAGATTAACAATGCTCTTGGCAGGTTTAGCAGGAAGCTAAAAGTATCTCCCATTGTTTTTGTGAAGCTGGTTATATTGGTATTTTGCATAGCCTCTTTCATTGTTGCTATGAAGAGTTCTCAGGGAATCATATCTCTTGCTGTGGCGGGATTCATGGGTACTGCCCTCATGGCACCTATGGTTCTTACCGCAATTCTATGCAAGGGAAGAAGCTTCAATTCCGTAATCCCGGTTGTTACAGTTATCAGCCTGATTGTGTTCTTACTGTCGCTTTTCGGGCTCGTACCGAAAATGATAATGGGTTTACGCATAGATCTGATACTGCTCGCCATCAATACGCTGGTTACGATTTCAGTGGTTTTAATCGAACTGAAAAAAACGAATAAAGCATTCCAGCAGATGTCTTGAGGCCGTGGATTATTAAAGGGCTGTCCCGCCTGAATTCCTCCTTTCAATGCGGACCTCCAGCAATTTTCACGCTGGCTCAGTACTGTTTGTATAGCTTTATAATCTGAAAAGTATTCTCAAAATCATTTAAAATATACTTGGATGATTGAGTTAAAAAGCTTCCTGGACTTGACATATAGCGGCTTTTGATTTTTTGCATCTCATGCGCGAAAAAATTCTTGAGCTTTCCGAATCCTTTCCCTCCACAACCGGGGTTTACATAATGAAAGGGGCAGGCGGCACTCCTGTCTACATAGGCAAGGCCAAGAACCTCCGTACCCGGGTGATGTCCTATTTCCAGAGGGGAAGCGACAGGGGACAGATACCGTATCTGGTAAGGGAAGTCGACTCGATCGACTATGTGGTGACCGAGGGGGAAAGCGAAGCCCTTTTCATCGAGAACTCCCTTATAAAGCGTCACAAGCCGAAGTACAACATACGTCTTAAGGACGACAAGACGTTTTCGTCTCTTCGCCTCTCGGTGGGAGAGAGGTTTCCCAGGCTTTCGCGCACGAGGAGAATACGGGACGACGGGGCGCTTTATTTCGGTCCGTTCGCCTCGGGCAAATTTCTTAAGAGCACGGTAAACCTAGTCCACAGGCTTTTTCCTCTCAGGGACTGCACCCAGAGCAAGTTCGAAAGGCACAGCACCCGCCCCTGTCTTAACTATTTTATGAAGCTTTGCTCGGGCCCCTGCGCGGGCAAGATCTCGGAGGAGGACTACGGGGAGCTCGTAAGCCAGGCCGCGTCGTTCCTTCGGGGCGAGAGAAAAAAACTGGTGAGAATGATCAGGGAGATGATGGAGAGAGCCTCAGAGGAGGGAAGGTATGAAAACGCCGCCTACTACAGGGATCAGCTTGTAAGCCTGAAGGAAAACGCCGAGATAGAGAAGGTTACTTCCTCGAGGTTCGAAGACATGGACATAGTGGGTTTTTACAGGGACTCCGAGCACTACGAATTTACCGTCCTGCTCTCGAGGGGCGGCTCGGTGGTCGACAAGCTCGATTTTTCCGTAAAAAGCCCCCACGGCGATGAGGCGGAATGCGTGAGGGAATTTCTCGGCAGATTTTATTTCTCTGATCACTATATTCCAAAGAGAGTTCTCCTGCCTCTTTCCATAAGGGACCGCGAGGGGTACTCGGAGTGGCTTACCGAGAAAAAGGGGAAGCGGGTTTACGTCGATACTCCCCGGAGGGGACCTAAGAGCGAGCTCGTCCGCTTCGCGATGAAAAACGCGCGGGAGAGTTTTGCGAGAAAAGCCGAGGAAAAGGCCAAGCAAGGCACACTTCTTCGAGGTATAAGAAAGTCGGCCGGGATAAAACGGGTTCCTTATGCCATAGAGTGCTTCGACATATCGAACATTCAGGGGCAGCAGACGGTTGCTTCGCTCGTCAGGTTCCGAAACGCGAGGCCTGAGCGGGACAGGTACAGAAGGTACAGGATCACGGCCACTTCGGGCCAGAATGATTTCCGGTCGATGTACGAGGTAGTCTACAGGAGGGCTCTTCGGGTAGGAGATGATAACTGGGATCTTCCGGATCTCATGCTTATAGACGGAGGGAAGGGACAGCTGAATGCCGCCTACGCGGCGCTTCGGGACTGCAGTGTGGAAAACGAGGTCGATCTCGTCTCGATAGCGAAAACCGAGGGCCGGGGCGGGATCGACAGGATTTACGTGCACGGAAAGGGCGAACCTTGCGATTTTTCGTCAAACAAAAAGGGCGTTTACTTCCTGATGAGGGTAAGGGACGAGGCGCACCGCTTCGCGATCACCTATCACAGGGAATTAAGGAAAGGCAAGACTCTGGCTTCGCAGATGGACGGCGTTCCGGGCATAGGAAAAAAGAGAAAACTCCTGCTTCTTAATCACTTCGGAAGCGTGGAGAAGATAAAAGGGGCCACCACCGAGGAACTTGCCTCCATAAAGGGCATGACGAAACAGGCCGCGCGCAACGTAAAGGAGTTTCTGCGCTAACCGGACGACGAATTCATCTTCTTTCTGCTAAACGAAAGTGCTGCCGTTTTAAGATGCGAGCTAATCAAGAAGACAGAATTCAAGTATGGCCTTTCCCGCGTGAAGCTTGTTCTCAGCCTGAGTGAAGGCGATGCAGCTGGAATTGTCCATTACTCCTGCGGTTATCTCTTCTCCCCTGTGGGCCGGAAGACAGTGCATTATCAAGGGCTCTTTGCGACAGAAGGAAAGAAGTTTCTCGTTTACCTGAAAAGGCTTGAAAATCTGGGTGCCTTTTCCCTCTTCACCCATGCTTACCCAGACGTCGGTGTAGATCACGTCGGCTTCCCTTACCGCGGAGGCGGGGTCGTAGGTGACTTCAATTTCCGAGTTTCCTTGCTCTGAGGCCTCTTCCATAATCGTCGGGTTAGGCTCATGTCCCGGGGGAACCGCAAGCGAAAGGTCAAAGCCCATTATCGCGGAGGCAGCCACGAAGGAATTGGCTATATTGTTTCCGTCGCCGAGAAAAGCAAGCTTGAACTTCTCGGGATTTATTCCCTGCTCCGAGATTGAAAAAAGATCGGAGATTATCTGCGTTGGATGTTCAAGGTCGGTAAGGGCGTTTATCACGGGGACTGTCGAGTTCTCCGCGAGCTCGAGGGCTTTTTCCTGTCCGTAGGTTCTTATTATTATCCCGTCAAGATAAGAGGAGAGGATCTTCGCCGTGTCGGCTATGGTTTCCCCTCTTCCGAGCTGGGTATCTGCCGGATTCATGTAAATCCCCTGGGCGCCCAGGTCGAAAAGGCCCGCTTCGAAGGAAAGTCTTGTCCTGGTCGACTGTTTTTCAAAAAGAAGACCCACCGACATGCCCGCGAGACTTCTTGGGCTCACGCCCTGTTTTTTCAGTTCCTTTAGTTCACCAGAGCGACGGATTATTTCCCTGATCTCGTTTTTTTCAAGGTTTGAGACGGCAAGAAGACTCCTACCCACTAGAAACTACCTCCTCGATGGATTTCATTATGACGGCGACGGCAAAGTCAATCTCTTCCTCGTTCGTGGTAAGCGGAGGAAGAATCCGAAACACACGCTCGACGGTAAGTATAACTAGAAGCCCGTTTTTAACTGAGACCGAAAAACAGTCCCGTGCGAAGGTCGTGTCTGAAAACTCAACCCCGATTATAAGCCCCTTTCCCCTTACCTCTCTTATATGCTCGGAATATTTTTTCCTGACATCTTCAAGCTTGCCGAGAAAATAGTCTCCGAGCTCCCGCGCTCTTTCGACTAGGTTTTCCTGAAGTATCGTTTCCATTGCTGCGCAGGCTGCTCCCGCGGCCAGTGGATTTCCGCCGAAAGTGCTTCCGTGCGCTCCGGGGGTGAAGTGCTTCGCCACATCCTCCGTGGCCAGAACCGCTCCGCACGGCACTCCTCCGCCGAGAGCCTTTGCGAGCGCCACTATATCGGGCCTTATGTCCTCGTGTTCATACGCAAACAGTTTTCCTGTCCTTCCCATCCCGACTTGGATCTCATCAAGTATGAGCAGCATGTTGCTTTTCCCGCAGATTTCCCTTACCTGCCTTAGGTATCCCGGGGGCGGAACGATGACTCCGTTTTCTCCCTGCACCGGCTCGAGAATGACCGCGCAGGGGTTTGTCTCGGCGGCTAGGCGGGTAATCGCGTCGGGATCAGCGTAGGGAGCGAAGTGGAATCCCTCAAGGAAAGGGGAAAACCCCTCCCTGTATTTTTCCGATTCCGTGGCGCTGAGCGCCCCGAAAGTCCTTCCGTGAAAAGCTCCTTCGGTTGAAATGATCGCGAATCTTCCGCCGTTTTGCGCTCCCCATCTCCTGGCGAGCTTTATCGAGCCTTCAACTGCTTCGGTTCCGCTGTTACAGAAAAACACCCTGTCCGCAAACGAGTTTGAAACGAGCATCTCGGAGAGTGCGCTCTGGTTCTCTATGTTAAAGAGGTTTGAGGTGTGGATCAGAGTGGCGGCCTGGGATGTTATGGCGTCCGTGATTCTGGGGTGACAGTGCCCGAGGTTGTTAACGGCTATCCCGGTCGTGTAGTCAAGATACTTTTTCCCCTCCGTATCCCAGAGCCACGAACCGCTTCCCTTCCGCATCGTTATGGGAAGACGGCTGTAGGTCTCCATCAGGTATTTTCCCCGCGGGTCTTCCATTTTCCCTTGCCTCAAAGAGTTATCTCCGTCCCTATTCCCAGATCGGTAAGAAGCTCGAGTATGAGAGCCCTTTTTACTCCCCCGTTTATTATGTGCACCTTGCTGACCCCTTCTTCCAGAGCCTCAAGCGCGCACATTACCTTGGGGATCATTCCGCTGTTTATCGTCCCGTTCCTGATAAGTTTCTCGGCCTGCTTTTTAGTCACGGAGGATATGAGCTTTCCTTTCTTGTCCAGGATGCCGTCAACATTGGTCAGCAGTATGAGCTTTGTGGCGCGAAGCGCTCCCGCTATCTTCCCCGCCACGTGGTCTGCGTTTATATTGTAGGTGGTTCCGTCCTCCCCGCACCCTATGGGAGCTATAATCGGAATGATATTTTCGCCTTCGAGCGTCCTGATCACCTCGGGATTTATTTCGTGAACTTCGCCCACATAGCCGAGGTCCGCGTTCTCGGGAATATCTATACCATGTCCGGCGGCGAATTTTTGAAGGTCGAACTTTTTAGCCTTTATAAGCTTTCCTTCCTTGCCCGAGAGCCCCACCGTTCCCATCTGGTGGCGGTTTATCGACGTTACGATCTGCTGGTTTATCTTTCCGACAAGCACCATCTCGACCACTTCCATTACCTCTCTGCTGGTAACGCGGAGTCCTGCTATGAAGTCGGATTTTATTCCCAGAGTGTCGAGATGCTCCTGGATCTGGGGTCCTCCTCCGTGCACTACTACAGGTTTTATCCCGACGTACTTCATCAGTGTGAGGTCGCGCACGAAATTCGAAAGATCCGCCCTGGCTATGCTTCCGCCGTACTTGACCACGACGGTTTTGCCGTGAAACGCCTCTATGTAGGGGAGGGCCTCGACCAGTATTTCCGCCCTTTGGGTTGAACTGTTCATGAAAAACTCCTTTCTGCGAAAAAAAACATTATATAGCAACCGGGGTTTTTATTACAACACCCGGGGATAATCATATATGAGAATTCGGGTTTCGGGGCCGAAAAGAAGACAGCAGTACCCGGGATTGAAGAATCTCCTAAAGACGCAAGAACGTCTCAGGTGTGGAGAAGGGATTTCCGCCTGGGAATTCTCGTTTCACCCACCGCTACTGCGGCCACTCATAATCGCCCCAGGGCGCAATTGCCGGTGCGTCAGCTCTTGTGCCGGTAGGTCAGCTGAACTCCGAAGATTCTGCCTTTTGCAAGCGGTGAGAACGTGCCGCCAAGAGGTGCCGACAGAGGTGGAAGGCCCAAGGTGCTGGGCAGCGTGCTGTCGCCCCCATGCTTGACTTCGTCAAGCAGGTTCTTGCCGTAAAGGCCGATTGAGAACCGGCCGTTTGCGGGAATGATGTCAATCCCGGCGTCAAGTATGTTCTGCTCCAGTATATAGCCCCTGTTGTCATCAGTGAAGTATGACTTGTCGCGGTGAGCGTAGCTTATTCGGGACGTCATCCGCCCCCAACTGGCTGCTCCCGTGTCGTGGGTAAGTCCCACGCTGTAAGTCCACTTCGCGGCGCGGGGAAGCTCTAAAGCTAGATCTTTTTCGTCAAGAGTTCCGTCTCGATTAAGGTCCTCTTTTACTTTGGTGTACTCGGGATTGACGTACCCTACGGAACCGATCAGGAACAGGTTCTCCGCTATGGCGAACAGGCCGTCAAGCTCAAAGCCATAGGTCTCAACATCGGCGGTGTTGTCGATCAACTGAACTATACCGAGTGCTGGATCGGGGAAGTTAATTTCCCTTTGCAGGTCGTCAATCATGTTGTAGAAGGCTGCTCCGTATAGACGGCCGCGGTCTTTTGTGACCTTGAATCCGGCCTCGAAGCTGTCGATTGTCTCTTCATCGTACGGTCCCGGGGAGTGGATGGGCGAAAGGTTGCGGAGGTTGTAGCCCCCGGAGCGAAATCCTCTGGTCCAGTGCCCGTAAACGTTGGCTTCGCCGCTTATGTAATAAGTGGCGCCGACCTTGGGCGACCAGCTGTGCCATGTCTCCTCATCTATGAAATCAAACTCGCAGGCGGGACCTTCGACGATATTGCAAGACGGTAGCGGCGCAAGGGGACTGCTGGTGGGAATCAAAGCTATTTCGCCATCTCTTTTGTCGCGCGTGTACCGCGTACCCGCGGTGAGCGTCAGCTGGCTTGTGAGATCATAGTCCAGAGAGAGGAAGAGGCCCAGAGTTTCAACGTCGTAGTTTCCGCCCCCGAACTGGGACACGTCCGTCCCTGGCGGAAAGGGAAGACCCGATGCCGCAATAGCGTCGGTAAGCAGAGAGCGGTGTTCGTGGTAGTTGATCTTGTTGCTAAAGTAATAGACTCCCGTAGTCGCATTGAGTCTTTCAAAAAACCTGCCCGTGTAACGCAGTTCGTTACTCCACTGCCTGTAATGGCTCCATGCCTGCGCGCTCATTAGTTCAAGCGGCGAGGCGTCGAGATCAACTGACGAGAAGGTTTCTGAATCGCGCCAGCCGAAGATGTTTGTTATCGTGCCGTTGCCGAAACCCACGTCCCAGTCCGCCTGGGCGCTGAAAAAATGAGCTTCGTTTTCTCTTTTGCCTTCATTATTGATGCTGAAGTCGTGGCTGTCCCGGTCAAAGTTAGCCGCCGCGTTTGAGACGCCGAATCCGTTTGTGTGGTTCTGTGCCGCGGGGCCGTCGCCGTTGATGCTATCGTACTGGTATCGGAGTACCAGGTTCAGGTCGTCTGTGGGCTCCCAGACGAGCACCGGCCGCACCATTCGGACGTCTAAATCTCCGAAAGCTTTGCCGGTGTGGAGGTTCTTGAACCAGCCGTTATCCTGGTTTGTGTACGCGGTTATCCTAGCGCTAACGGTTTCGCCCAGAGGGCCTCCCACCGTGCCCATGTAGTAGCTGTTGAGGCTCTCTCCTCCCCCTTCAAAAGAGGTGCGAAAGGACACCTCCAGAGTGTCTCCGGGTTTCTTCGTGTTGACGAGTATCGCGCCCCCAGTCACATTACGCCCGAAAAGCGTTCCCTGCGGACCTCTAAGCACCTCGATGCTCTCGATATCAAGCGTGTCGAACAGGGCGCCGCCGATGTTGGCCCCGAAGTACACGCCGTCGACGAACACTCCCACGGTCGGGTCAACGGACGGTATGGAGCTGTTTATCCCGAGTCCGCGAATGGAAAAGTTGGCGATTCCTCCCACGGTGCCAATGTCGTCAAGCGCGACGTTGGGCATCTTTACAGCCAGACTTTCAAGGTTCCTTACCTTAAGAGTGTCAATCTCTTCGGAGCTGAAATGCGTTACCGAAAGCGGAACGTTTTGAATCAGTTCCTCTCGTTTTCGCGCCGTGACTGTAATCTTCTCAAGCAGAACGCTGCTTATGCCGAATGCTTCTTGGGCGTTTGCCGAGACGCCGCTTATAAGAGTAAGAACCGCACCCACGGCGAAAGTGCCTAAGAGTGCCTTTAACCTAGATTTAAATTTTCTGGGAACCATTGAGAAGCCCTCCCCCCTTTTTTCGATAGTATGATCTACAGTTTACCGTTACGGCCCATTAGTTTTTTAGCCTTCCTCTGAAATTTCCATTATAGCATGAATTTAATCGCAATTGCACGACTTTTAAGGAGGACTTGCTGTAGGATTTTTACTGTCTAGAGGAGTCCCAGGGCTTTTTTCTGCCGTTTTCCCGTTTCTCTTACCCTTACACGGAACCGGAGTTTGACTTCGGCTCCGTCCCCGTAGAAGCTTCCCGAAACGGGGGCAATGAGCCCGTGGTTGGGGCCACTTGCGACCGCGACGTGACGGTCTGAGACTGCGAGACCCGAAGAAGGATCATATCCTCTCCATCCTCCGCCCGGTATGTAGACCTCGGCCCAGGCGTGAAGGTCTTCTCCTTTTTTTCTTCTTGCGCTGAGCGCATAGCCGCTTACGTGTCTGCACGCAAGACCGGCCGAGCGGCATACGGCCGCGAAAAGTTCCACGAGGTCCCTGCAGGACCCCCTTTTTTCCCTGAGGGTTCTCTCTGCGGACCAAGGGCCGCCCTGCTCTCTGGCTGTGTGGGGAAAGTTGTCGTGTATGTGCTCGCAGAGCAAGAGAATAAAATCCGTGGTTTTCCCCATGGTCTGCGAGAGAATCGCTTCGCGAAGCGGCGAGACCGCTAGGGCTGTTTTTTTGCTCACCGCCAGGTACGGACGAAGGGCTGCCTTCTGCTCGCGGGGGTACTCCATCGGCAGATCAAGGAACCTTACGTCGGAAACTATGAAGTCAAAAGGGTTTTCCCGAAGCGTCTCGACGACGCAGCTGGTATCGATTGTGAGACTGTCGAACTCGCCCGTAAACCACAAGGTAACGGTAGTGTTTCCGTCAAGATCCGAGTTCACGCTTCTTCCCGCTTCGGGGGGATTCGTCCTGAGAGAAAACATATGGGTCATTTGCCCCCCGTTGTCTCTCGGGCGAAGCCTCACGGTGTGAGGGGCCAGGACCACTTTTTTTCCGTAGGAGTAAGTCGTGTTGTGATCTATGCTAAGCAGCACTTTTCGGGCTTCTGTTAAGAATTTTTCTTACCCACTCGGCGGGCATTTCCTCGGCCGATTTTCTGAGCCTCTCCTGCCACCAATCGGATATGTCTGCCAGTTCGTTTTCGTTGAACCTGTACTGCTCGAGGGAAAATGAATTGCTTCTGTAGACTATGATGTCTATCGGGAAATCGACGTCTATAGCGTTTATGCGGCTTGAATCGAACGCGAGGTATGCGATGCGAAGCGCGACATCGAGGCTAGTGTCGTAGGTAAGGGTTCTTTTTATTATCGGTTTTCCGTATTTCGACTCGCCTATTATAACGTAGGGGGAGGTGGTTCCCACGTTGATCCAGTTCCCCTGGGGATAGACGAGGAAAAGCTGGGGTTCAGGGTCGTTTTCGAACTGCCCTCCTATTATGGAGTACATGTTGAAGGCAAATCCCGATTCGGAGAGCGCCTCTCCGTCTTCTTTTTTCACCCTCCGAAGCTCCTTTGAGAAAATGTTCACTGCCTTGTAGAGGCGGTCAAGGGATTCCTGGGAGTGCTCAAGGGCCTCGTCAAGATAGGTGATAGCCTTGTCCCTCGCGGAGCGAAGCCCCGAGGTCATTAGGAAAAATGACCTGTCCCCGGCACGGTGGGTGGTGACCTTCTTTGCCCGTATGGCCTCGTTTCCCGTTATTATGAGGTTGTCGGCAAGCCCGATTATCCCTTCTTTTAGTCTCATTCCCACGCAGAAAGTCATCTGTTTTCTCCCTCTCAGATATCGTCAAAGCCCTTAAGAGCGCTGTCTGTTACGCTGTAGCCGAAGTAATCGTCGTATATGCGGCTTCCGACCTCGTTTATGTGGGCCTGGAAGCTGCTTAGGAACTCGTGCATTCCGCGCTGTATTATCTCCCCGACACTTATGAACCGAAGGTCCGATAAAAGCCTTCCCATCTCTTTTTCGGTCTCGTTGTTGTAGGAGCCGGCAGGGCTGTTGGATATGCAGTGAAGTGACTCGTCGGCCTGTGCGACGCAGTAGATTATCGAGCGTGGAAACTGGTTATCAAGGATGAGAAAATCGAGCACGTTGCCTATTGATATCTGCTGGTGCTTAGCCTTGTAGGTCTCAAGGGCGCTTGTTGATTTAAGAAGGGCTATCCACTGCATGTTGTCTATCGACGTTCCCACGAGTTCAGCCTTGGGAAGCAGGGTGTAGTACTTGACATCAAGGATCCTGGAAGTGTTGTCGGCCCGTTCCATTTGCTTTCCGAGTTCCGAGAAATGCCACGCCTCGCCGTGGGATATGCTTATGTATCCGGATCCGTGAAAAAGAAGGCTCTGCACTTTTGCCACTTCGCAGAACTTTCCGGGGTTGTCGAGCAGCTTCTGCTTGGCTTCGTCGCTATTTAGCCTGTGGTAGAAGCGGTTTATTAGAAGCCACATCTCAGAGGAGATTATTTCTCTCACGGAACTTGCGTTCTCACGGGCGCAGTTAACGCAGGAGATGATGGAGTTCGGATTGTTGCGGTCAAGGACCATAAAGTTTATTACGTTCTCCCGGGTAGTACTGTCGTAAAGGCTTCTGAAAAGCTCCATGTCCCCCGTCACCTTTACTATGGGGTCCCATTCCTGTTCAACGGAATCATGGGTGTCAATGGCGAGGCCTAGGTTTACGCTTATAAGCCTCGCTGTGTTCCCGGCGCGCTCGGCGTAGCGGCTCATCCAGTATATAGATTCTGCGACGCGACTTAGGATTTTCTGCCTCCTTTGCCCTTGGAGTTGTTTACGGGAGCAAGTACCCAAGTGTCCTTGCTTCCACCGCCTTGGGACGAATTGACTATCATCGAACCTTTGCGCAGCGCCACCCTGGTAAGGCCTCCGGGCAGGACAAATATCTCTTTTCCATAGAGAATGAAGGGCCTCAGATCGACGTGGCGTCCCTCGAAGTGATCGTCCACTATCACGGGGGCCCGGGAGAGGGACATTGTCTTCTGGGCTATGTAGTTTCTGGGATCCGCTTTTATGTCTCTTTTGGCCTGGGCCAGCTCCTCTTTTGTCGCCTTGGGTCCGAACACTATCCCGTATCCTCCCGATTCGTTCGCGGGCTTTACTACCAGCTTCTCTATATTGTCGAGCACGTATTTTCTGGCTTCATCCTCCTCGCAGATATAAGTCGGCACGTTGGGGATTATGGGATCTTCTCCCAGATAGTACTTTATTATCTTCTCAACGTAGGCGTATATTATCTTATCGTCGGCCACTCCTCCTCCGGGGGCGTTGGCTATGGCGACGTTTCCGGCCTTGTACGCGCTGAAAAGCCCTGGAACTCCGAGCACTGAATCCGGGCGAAACACCTGAGGATCAAGGAAGTTGTCGTCTATCCTTCTGTATATGACATCCACTTTTTCAAGCCCCTTAGTGGTCTTCAGGTAAACGAAATTCTCTACCACGACAAGATCTCTCCCTTCGACAAGCTCTATCCCCATCTCCTTTGCCAGAAACGAGTGCTCGAAGTAGGCCGAGTTATAGATCCCCGGGGTGAGAAGCACCACCTTGGGGTTGGCCGTTCTGTCAGAGAGCAGGTACTGGAGGGTGTCATGAAGGTGGAGTCCGTAATCGCTTATTGGCATTATCTCGACGGTGCCGAACACCTTGGGAAACGTGCGCTTCAGCAGTTCGCGGTTCTCAAGCACGTAGGAAACGCCGGAGGGGGAGCGCAGGTTGTCTTCGAGTATGTAGAAGTTCCCGTCAGAATGTCTTATCAGGTCCGTTCCCGTGATATGACACCAGATCTTCTTCGGCGGGGAAAAACCGACGCAGTCAAGGCGAAACTCCCTGCTTGAGAGTATGAGTTCCTTGGGAACCACCTTGTCCCTCAGGATCTTCCGGTCGTTGTATATGTCGTCTATGAAAAGGTTAAGCGCGTGGATTCTCTGCTTGAGGCCCCTTTCTATGAGTTCCCAGTCCTCGGCCGACACTATCCTAGGAATTATGTCGAAGGGAAAGATGTTTTCCTCTGCCCCCTTCTTTTTTTCCGAGTAGAGCGTGAAGGTGACTCCCATCTCGAACAGGTTCATCTCTGCCGCTTTCTGCCTGTCTATCAGCTCTCCGTCCGAGAGGCTTTCTATCCTGTCGGTTAAAAAGCGGGTCCATTCGTGCGGGGTGGCGTTATCCTTGAATACCTCGTCGTAAAAGCCTTCCGTGTCGTAGTTTTTGAAATTCATCTCGGTTCCAAGGAATTTTTCCGAAAAACCTAACTAAAAGTGAAGGTTATGCAAAAGCTTCCTAGAGTATGTATCTGCTTAGATCCCTGTCCTTGACGATGTCGGCTATTTTCTCCTCAACATAGCTTTTGTCTATGGTGAATTTTTTCTCCTTCATGTCGGGAGCGTTAAAGGAGATTTCATCAAGCAGCTTCTCAAGAACGGTGTGAAGTCTCCTTGCCCCTATGTTCTCGGTAGAGCTGTTAACTTCGGCCGCGGTCTCGGCTATTTTCTCTATCGCCTCGTTAGTGAAAGAGAGTTTTATGTCCTCGGTCCTCATAAGCTCGGTGTACTGTTTTATGAGCGCGTTTTTGGGCTCGGTGAGGATCCGTATGAAGTCGTCTTTGGTGAGCGCCTCGAGCTCAACCCTTATGGGAAAGCGTCCCTGGAGTTCAGGTATGAGATCAGACGGCTTTGAGACGTGAAACGCCCCCGCTCCTATGAAGAGTATGTGGTCGGTTCTGACCATCCCGTGCTTCGTGGTTACGCTGCTTCCCTCGATTATGGGGAGAAGATCCCTCTGCACCCCCTCCCTTGAAACGTCGGGACCGGAGACGCCGTTTTTCCCGGCGACCTTGTCTATTTCGTCTATGAAGATTATCCCCGAGTTCTCGGTTCTCTCGAGAGCTAGCTGGGTAACCTTGTCCATGTCTATCAGTCTTCGGGCCTCCTCCTCGGTGAGGATGTCCATGGCCTCTGGTACCTTGACCTTTCTTACCTTCGATTTTTTGGGCATGAGGCTTCCGATCATCTCCGAGATCCCAGGGTCCATTTCCTCAACTCCCGCCTGGCTGAACACCTGTATGGGAAGGGACCTGGCCGTTATCTCTATTTCGACCTCCCTGTCGTCAAGCTTTCCGTCCCAAAGGAGCTTTCTCATCTTCTTTTTGGTCTCGCTCATTTTTCTCTTGGCCTCGTCCATGTCTACTTCCGCCTCGGTGACGGGGCGCGTCGGGACGAGCAGGTCAATGAGCTTGTCCTCGGCAAGCTCCCTGGCCCTCGTGTTAACCGAAAGGGTCTCCTCCTCTGTTACCATGTTGACGGCTATCTCCGTTAGGTCCCGTATCATCGACTCAACGTCCCGACCCACATAGCCGACTTCCGTGAACTTGGATGCCTCGACCTTTACGAAGGGGGCTTGGGCGAGCTTCGCCAGGCGCCGGGCTATTTCGGTTTTCCCCACGCCGGTGGGTCCCATCATAAGTATGTTTTTTGGGGATATCTCGTCGCGAAGCTCGGGCGATACCTTCTGTCTTCTCCACCTGTTCCGAAGCGCCACGCCGACGGCCCTTTTGGCCATGTTCTGTCCGACTATGTACTTGTCTAGTTCCGATACTATTTCTCTCGGGGTGAGGTAGGATTCCTGGGACATTTACTCTATTTCCTCTATTGATATGTGACTGTTTGTGTAAATGCAGATTCCGGCCGCGATTTCAAGTGAGCGCTCGACTATCTCCGGGGCGGAAAGCTCCGAGTGCCTGGCAAGCGCCAAAGCGGCTGCCTGTGCGAAAGGTCCCCCCGATCCTATTGCTATCACGCTATCATCGGGCTCTATTACGTCTCCGCTTCCCGAGATTATGAGCATGGTTTCAGAGTTAGCGACTATTAGCAGGGCTTCGAGCCTTCTCAGTATCCTGTCCGTTCTCCATTCTTTCGCGAGCTCTACCGCGGCTCGCTCAAGGCTTCCCCGAAATTCCTCTAGTTTTCCCTCGAACTTGTCAAAGAGCGTCATCGCGTCCGCCGTTGAGCCCGCGAACCCGGCGCAGATCTTCCCGCTGTACATCTTCCTTATCTTGTTCGCGTTATGCTTTACCGCTGTGGCTCCCATGGTCACTTGGCCGTCGCCCCCGAGGGCCACCCGGCCGTCTTTTTTAACGCAGAGTATCGTGGTTCCGTGAAACTGGTTCATAATTTTTTCTTCTCCTCCCGGCACCTCTAGGCGTTCGGGTGAGTCTTGTCGTACACTTCCATTATCCGTTCGACCGAGAGGTGGGTGTATCTCTGGGTCGTCGAAAGACTCGCGTGGCCGAGCATCTCCTGAATCGCCCGAAGGTCCGCGCCGCCCGCAAGCAGGTGGGTGGCAAACGAGTGCCTAAGCACGTGGGGACTCACGTTTTTCGATATTCCCGATACTAGGCCGTACTTCTTTATTATGCGCGCGAGGCTTCTCGTGGTTATCCCGCCTCCCCTCGAGTTAAGGAATATGTGGTCGGATGCGGGTTTCAACGTCCCCCTTATCTCAAGATACTCACCTAGGGCGGAAAGCGCCTTTGATCCCACGGGAACGATTCTCTCTTTGTTTCCCTTCCCGCGAACCCTCATTATCGCCTCTCCCATGCTGAGATCGGCGAGCGTGGCCCCCGCGAGTTCGCTTACCCGGAGGCCGCTTGAGTAAAGAAGCTCGAGAATCGCCCTGTCGCGCACGCGAAGGGGATTTTTCTCAGAATCTTTTACGTCAACCAGATTGAACACCTCGTCCACACTTAAAAACACGGGGAGGTACTTTTCCTTTTTAGGGGTGCGCACGAGTTTTGCGGGATTCTGTGTTGCGAGGCCTTTTCTTACCAGATACGAGAAAAAGGATCTTATCGCCGATACTTTTCTCTCGACCGAAGAGGGGGAATTTTTCCCGTAGAGTGTCGAGACGTACGCATTTATGGTCGCAATGTCCGCATCTTCGATTTCTTTCTCTTCCTTTAAGAGAAAATCGCGGAAATTCTCAAGATCGCCCCTGTAGGCTTTTACCGTGTGTTCCGAGTAGTTTCTTTCGTCCGAGAGGTGTTTTATGAAGCTTTCGAGCAGTTCGTTCATCTATTCTGAAATATATACGCTCATTCGCTTTGGACAAGGGATGGGAATGCTGTTGTTGTGTAACGGTTCTGTGGAGGTTCTCGGCAAAAGAGTCTTGCGGTGAGGGTTTCGCGGCTGGTACGTGAGAAAACATCCGGGCCGATGACTCTAGGGAAATTGCTGTCTCATTGCCCGGTAAATGCTTTGCTCTCATGACTTTTCGTGCCGGGGGTTCCACTTTGACGGCATAGAGGTAAAGGCTTCAAAGCGGGTTGTTTCCGCCGATTTTAAGGGCATGGAAGCGCTCTGGGACTTGGCGAAACATGATTTTGTCTGCGATATCGTGTTGTACTCGGGAGAGGACGTGATTCCTTTCGGCGACAGGTTCCTGGCCGTTCCTTCCTCTGCTCTCTGGAAGTAGCCGAGGGCATGTGAGATTTCTTGGGAAGCAGGAAAATTGTTACGTTCTTTATGAACCAATCGTCGCATTGATAACGAGACTTCAATCCTCGAAAATTACATCCAGCGTTGATTTTCCAGTCGCTGATAGAATGTATGCATAGAAGCGTGCTCTAGTAAGCGATACTTGAAGGAGCCGTCTTGTCTCCATGTAGGGTGGTGTGTTGTCGCGCCCACGAAATGTCCGATGATGATCTTCAACAAGAAGCACCGCATCATATTCACGCCCTTTCATCTGGTGCATTGTCAAAACGCTGATGCCATGCGTTTCATGATAGTTGTCCGAAATTTGGTTTTGAAGAATTGCTTCGTCCAAAGCGGCTTCGGCACCAGCATAATTCCCGTTTTGCTTCCAGAGATCGGCGAGTTGAGCCTCAATGGCTGATCCCCGACGCAGCAACCTTAGATAACGGGAATGATCTCCTGTTCGTTTCAATTCATGGGCGTCGGCATCCTCAAGTGCATGCCTAACGGTGAGCCAGTCTTCAGTCGGCGAACCTGAAAAACCGGTGGCATAAAGCATTTTTAATATGTTAGTTAACGTGTTGACGCATTTGGTTTTCGGTGGCTTTCCTTGTCGGCACTTATCTACCCATTTAAGCAGGCGATCTGATGTTTGTATTGATGTCTGCGTTGCGGACGACCGAAAGACTGCACTTATACGATTCAATACGCCAGCCAGCGTTTCGTTGATCGGTTTATTCTTAGAAGCCATTATAAAAGCAATTACTCTAGCCGCAAGCGTGATTTGCATATGATCAAACATGACGTCATGTGGTACGGGTTTGTATTCTTTTTTTTTGAACGTAAATTTCACAGCCAAGGCATCTGAAATCATGCGGACCATTGCTCTGCTACGTGCAGCCACAGCGATGGTTATATCACGATGCCCCGCCTTTTCGACCACCACCTTCCATGTTTGCAATAGTGCAAATCGTAGGCTTAATGCGAAGTGTCTGGGCTGAAAACGTTTGAATTCTATATCATCTGGCAAGTCGAGTTGAACCTCTGGCGATAAAAGACTGCGGGCGTAGCCTACTATGCCTGTTGCTGGACTGCGGTTATTCTCATTTTGGAAATCATATATTGTGGCGTCTAAGATCTCAGCAAAGTCTTTTAGACGTGTGGTGCTCATGCCTTTACGCCAAGAATATATACGTTGATCTGTATCACCAAGCGCAATGATCTCAGAGTTATTTGACAGCACTTGAATAAGTCTCCATTGATCTTCATCCGTATCTTGAAATTCATCGACGAAAATCAGCGGATGAGCATCGCCGAAACATTTGCGTACTACCATTGATTGCTGAAGAAGATCCGCGGCGCGGGGTGCAAATTGATCATAGGTCACCCGACCGTCTTCAGTGAATAACCGCTCTTCTTCGGCCATCCAATCGTCCTCTTTCAAGGCGCCGCGCAACACTGCGGCATCCTGAGCTGCTACGATGGCCAATTTCCTTTGCGACGACAACAGGTAGCCGTGCGAACGAAGTATGTCCCAAGCAAAGGAATGATATGTTTTTATCTCTACCTGTCGTCCGATATCATTGGACAGGATATTTCCTGCGCTCTCCAGGATTCGCCTTATTGCAGCATTGGAAAAGCTTAGAAAAAGAACCGATTGTTCGGGCCTCAATCGCTCAAGAACATCTCTGCGAGCTTTCAAAAGTGCGATAGTTGTCTTCCCAGAACCTGGACCTCCTAAGACCAACATGTGACCGCTGCCTTCAAGGATGGCAAGTCGTTTATCACAAATGTTGAAGCGGTTCTCTGGGTTTTCCATACTTAATGATCTGGATCAGTCAGTTCTTCATCAATATTGGATGTGCCGACTTCATCACTTTCCCCGCTGTTTACCGGGAGATCGTTCGGCAGATCCTCGCTGATGTGCTCCAAGGCTTCTACGATTATATTAGGCAGATCATCGTCAGAGCAGAGTTCTACGAGTCGCTGCGCATAACTTGAACCCTTTCGGTTTTTTAGCACTTTCTTGCAGAGTTTTCGAACTTCGTTATCGTCTGCATCTGGATCATATTTAAACAATGTCGGATTCTTTGCATTATGCGGATAGTCTGCCCATGACGAAACCTCGGTCATGAAGGGTCGGATGACCTTGATTGGTATCTGTTCTACAAGCAGATACTCGATGCCGGTATGCTCCAGCCCCCAGGCTTTATCGAAAGTTTTCTCAATATCGTCGCTGATTGATTCATTTTTTTGCCGGTCGTAGAAAGCGTAGATCCTGAGTCCAATTTCGGAGAAAAACTTTCCATAACTTAATAGACCTCCACCGCCCTCGCACTGAACGATTGTCACGCCAGACAGATCAAGTGGCGTGTAAGTTCCTTCTATGCTATGTTCTTCGAGGATAGTGGATGCAGAGTACAATGCTTCCGCATCTGAAACGCCTTCCACGCAGAGTACGCCATTTCCAAGGATGGCTTCGGCTAAAGCTCGGCGCAGGTTCCCCTTATAGGTCTTTGCCTTGATACCGCTGACCTCAATTCGCTGTCCTGAAACCACACCGTTGCTTCCTCTTTCTAGGAGAATGACATTGGCCGGATCATATTGCTCAAGCACAAATGGCGAATGCGTCGTCAGGATCGATTGGTCCATTCTTTTTTGAAGGAACTGGACAATTCGCCGCTGTGTATGCGGTGGGATTGCAATTTCGGGTTCTTCCATTGCGAAAATTACATTTGATTTTAACTCGGCGATGAAGGTGAGTAGAGAAAATACCATTGAGTTAACTACGCCCGACCCCAATCGCCAGTATGGAACAGGAGTGTTCGAGCGTTCAGAGGATCCAAAAAGTGCGATCGACCGACGTAGGCTTTCCCTTGTCAATGCGGATGGATAAAGGCGGAAAGTGCGGTCATCTGCCGATAGACCGATAAAACGACGGACCCGAGTGTCAATTTCATCGAGTATGGTTCTAAGCTGTGGGATTGCGTCAATTGCTGGGTCCAAGTTCTCCATGGAAACAAGCGTCTGTTCCCACATAGCCGACCGGTCGTCGTCCTTGAGCTTCAAGATGATGTCGAGCAATGAGCCACGCTCTAGGCTGAGAGCTCTTGCACCTGTCCTAAGAGCGCGTAAATAGATGAAGCCGAAAGTCCTCTTAGCTTGACGCGAGACTTTCGCACGACGAGATTCATCCTCCGGTGGAGGACTGGCGAAGAAGGTTTCCGCCTTAAATTCATCTTCATCAATATCGTAACAGCCTTCAAACTTGATCCGCAGGGCCGGTACGACGTTTTCGTCGTCTAGATCTTCTGGCACCGCCGTTTCATCCAACAGCTTGTTAGTAGCCGTGTTCCAATACTCGCGGTGTGTCCGGAATTTTGTGAGAATAGCGGCAGTGAGATCGGTGAGCACAACTTCCAGTTCAATGAGAATGGGTGCTTGCTCGCTGTCGAGATAACAGCGCTCTAAGAAGTCATGCTCGTCGATTGGTGAGGAGCGAGCTAAGCGATCGGGGCCAAGCAATAGATCCAACGCTTCGCACATAGTTGACTTACCAACACTGTTACCGCCAATGATGACTGTGTGGTCAGGAAACAGAATTTCGCCCTTGGCAACGCTACGGAAATTTTTGAGTTTGAGTCGGCGTATTTTCATCTTTGCCTTTAGGAATTGCTCATCAATCTTCTGACTGTTTTTTAATAGCCTTTGCTAACTCCCGCTGGTTCCAAGGCACAACTGGAATATTGTTATTCTTAATAGCTTTTGGAAATCGTTTGGGTGGTGTGGAACCTTTGTGCATGGCAACGACTCCTTTACCCATAGCAAGGCTTTCTCTTATTCCCCAATCGACCCATTTACTGCTGGCTGTTTTTTCGAAAACATAAACAATTGTGACTGAACACTGCCTGCTGATACGTTCCCGGATACGACGTCGAATGTACTCAGCTCTCTCGCTGTTAAAGGGCTCTTTAACAGACCAATCATTGAATTCGATATCGGTGTTCTCGTTTTTGGCTTGACCGCGTAGCAGGTTGACTTCATTATGTCCTCAAAGACTATGGATAACATTGAAACCACCGGCACAGCCCCGGACATTGCCAAAACAATAATTTGTAAGAAACAGAACCATTTTTTGTTTCTTATGCTTTTGCGGTCGTACCAATTAATCTGATTCTCGACTCGATCCTTGAGATACTCTTCCGGTGTCATTTTCATGCTTTTAATTGAAGAATTTTAGGTGGGGCCATAGCTCAGTTTTTGGGCAATCTTGCTTCAACTGTTTCAATGAAATTTTCTAGAGGGCCGTACAGTTCGTCCTTCAAGATTGTTTCAGCATGTTTTGCTGCAAAATTTGCAAGCCAGCTTTTTATTTCTCTTTTAACTTGGTTGTCCCAATGTTTTCCGGCCTCTACAAACAGTTTTTTCATTAAGCTCGACCACTTCTTTTTGCATTTTGGCTTTAGTCTTTTTCTCGGGTCAACTCCAAATTTCTCAACAAAAGAAGGACCATAAACCCTCTTGTTGTAAATATCTTCTAGTTCTGATTCTTCAAGACTGGGGACAGAACAATAGTTAACATTAACGGTATCTAGAACCTTGTCATCTATTGCTTTTTGCACAGCCTTCTTTCCAGCTTGGTCATTATCAACGAGGCATTGGACTAAGCATGCTGAAGATTTATAGAATGAAGCTTTTGAGCGAAGAGAACTGACACCACCTAGATGATCAATTGCCACTGTCCCGGAATTCAGAGCATTTTTAAGAATTTCACTTCTAGCAGCAATAATGTGCCTCATGGCAAGCGCATCGTCGGTTCCTTCAAAGAGTAATACTATTCTGGCGTTCTGAAGATTGTCGGAAAAACGAACACCCAAAGTATCTCTTACTTCAGAGATATGCTTTGCGCATACGGCTCTGCGGTCTTTCACGATGATTGTATTGTCAAGGTTGTTTGGATTCACAAACAGCGGTGAATGGCTGGTCAGCACAATCTGATTTTTCTCAGAAAGATTCTCAATTACCGATCTTAATTGGTGAATTGCATGCGGGTGAAGATGTGATTCCGGTTCCTCTATCGCAATTACAGTACTCAGTTTGGAGGCGTTTTGTTCCGATGCGTAACGCATCAGTGCCAATGCTACTAAGCTTTGAACACCGTCCCCTTTACGCTTAAGCTCAGTTTGGTGTCCATCATCTATTGCGATTTCCAAGTTCCCGCGAAGTGCGCGGTAACGCTCTTCACGTCGGCTTTTCAACTGAACTGATTCCACTTTTGGTAAGAAATCTGAAACGGTCTTTTGAATAGCTTCTCCCAGTTTATCTAAGACGGGCCGTTGAAGCTCCTCAATTTTAGCAAGAGCTTGTTTATATTCTTGATTGCCTTCGAGTCGACGCAACTCTCGTCCGACCAATTGGTAAATCACCTCTTCCGCAGAGTCCGCAGTCCTGATAGCAGGAATGTATTCAAAACGGATACGATTAGAGATAAATTCTGCAATTCGGATACTCTTTTTTGTTAAAGAAGCTTGCCCTCGACCCTGCTTTTTTACTGATACATCAAATTGCCTTTGACTGAATGAGACCATTAAAGGCAATGCACCGTTCAGATTGCTTTTAATTTCCGACCTGAACTCCTCAACTTCATCAGGGTTAAGTTCAAACTCTAAAGTAATGTTTGTAGTGTCATTTGGAGTAGCTTTACTCTGTTTGCTTACAGGAAAATCCGTATTCCAATCATAGATACTACGCCTATAGGGGCCGCTTGTGATGCTCGGTCGGACCTTGATTAAACGACCATCGGCAGCGCGGCGAACATGCCTCTTCCACTCCACTAAGGCATTCATAGCGAGCGTCAGAGCGTGAAGTATATTGGATTTGCCTTCATTGTTTGCCCCGACCAGCAACGAGTAATCGGAAAGAGGTATTTTCCTGGCTGTTGTTATGCTTCGAAAGTTTTCTACGGAAAACGATATTAATTTCAACGATAGTCGCCTCGAATATATGAATTGTAATCAAATCGGGTGGTTAAAGTATTGAAAAAAGCTTTGCATTTCATCTTATAGACTCCTTCATTTAATCTTTTCCACTCCTTGGGAGGATAAGAATCACGGCGGTGACTATCACAATTGCAGGTGTAGCCGTTTCAGGGTGAGTCAACACGTAGTTATTACGGTTTCGTCTTGCTCCTCCCTTCCGGCTTCACGATCCACTCACATTCAGTGGTACGATCGGTAAGTCCGTTGAAGAACATATCACAGATTTGTATGAATTACAATGCCTTAGAACAGGGTTAGGTTGGGTAGTCGGCCTTGTTTTTTGGGTGTCAGTTTTTTTGTTGGTACCAAAAAATGGGCGAAAAAACTTATATCCTAGGGATGGGCTGTTATAACCGCGGAGGAGGAAGCGAATGTGAATGAGGCGAACAGTTATTAAAAGCCGCATTGATCTACGCAAACTAACTATTTGCTGTCTCTGTCGATAGACTCGTACTTGTAACGAGACCGTTTGCACTTCACTACAAACATTTTTGGTTTGAACAGCCCGGGTCCGTGGCCGAACTTATGCTGTCGCAAGCCAACCGTGCCCTCTGATCAAATTGACAAGCGAGGGCAAAGCGCCTTCCGGGGCGAGATGACCCGGGCGGTCGCCATATTCCTTGACAGATCGAGAAATCTATTCGAAGCGGAATATAGAGAGCTTAAAAACAGAGGAATGCCGCGGCGGCTGAAAACGGTAGACTGGGGAGCTTCGGTGAATCGAGGCCGCATTCAAATATCCGCATCATTTTTCTTTCTGACCTTCCCGGCTCGCCGACGAAAACAACAGGTCCTTTGCGGCCAGCACGGCACCCCCGGTGATCAGGACGCAGGCAAGAGCAATGCGCCAGTCGCCTTGACCGACACCTGATGCAACCAGGATCAAGGTTGAAAGCAGAGGTGCTGAATAGCTCGCGGTGCCTAAGACCTGGATATCGCCGTGCTTGACTCCAAAGTCCCAAGCGTAAAAGGCGGCACCGACCGGCAACAGGCCGAGGCCGGCGACGGCCAGCCATTGTGCGGTCCCTTGCGGCCAGACCGTCTGTTCCAGCGCCAGATGGCAGATGAGGGAAAGGATGGCCGTTATCGCGCAAAATCCGGTGACGACATCGGTCGGAACCGCGCCGAACCGCCGTGACAAAAGCGAGTAGGCGGACCATGTAAAGGCGGAAAGCAGCGCCGCGCCATAGCCGAAGGCAAAACTGTCATTGAAGGAAAGGCTTGTTTTCGAAACAATCAGCACTGTTCCTGCTAGACCTGCCAGTACGCCTGTTATGTGATGCCAGCCGAGCCGTTCTCCGGGAAGCAATGCTGAACCGACGACGATCAGCAGGGGCCAAAGGTAGCCGATCAGGCTCGCTTCGACAGCCGGTGCGTTGCGCAGTGCGGTGAAGTAGAAAAAGTGATAGCCGAACAGCCCTCCAACGCCGAGACACCATATGTGCAAGGGCTGGCGCAGATTGCGAAAACCCGACGGCTTTGCGGCAAGTGCTATCAGCCCGATGGAGGTGGCGATCGAAAAACACATTGCGGCAAGCTGGAAGGGCGGTACTTCTCCTGACGAGGCCGTCAGAAGGGCCAGCAGCGACCACATAAGGATTGCACTAAATCCGACCAGCGTTGCTCGCATCAAATATTTCTTCCGTTGTACAAATGTAGGTTAAAGGGTATGCGCTCTGGTTAACGATACCGGTATTATCCACAGCTATTCCCGTATTTTTTTCGTCAGTTCTCAACAGACAGAGAAGGATTGTAGGGCACACCCTTCGGAGAGTCAATTACTTTCTTCCCCTCTCAATATTCACAACCTCCTGAAGTCTATTGCCCTTAAATCCCGTATCGCTGTAGACTTTATAAAAACACTGCCGGGCAATCAGCTTGTCCCGGATACGTCTTATCGCCACCACTCTGTCTACTCCTTGTAAAAGCGTAGGTGGGGTAACAAAACGCCCTTCAATGATATTTTCGAGGAAGAGAAATCAAGAAAACAATGTGTCCGAATTGATTCGTAACGTACAGTACGATTAACCGGATTGCGAAAACCACCGGGCGAGACTGTCTTCAGCCGGTTTTGAATGTGGATTATCGCGGTGTGATTTTGCGAAACCGCAAATTGGACGCTCGTGAAACCGTAAATTGGACGCTTGCGAAACCGTAAATTGGACGCTAAAATAATTCCTTATGGTTTCCGTACAGTCATTTATTCCAAGGTTGCTCACCCCGGCCATCCAGACCGCGTTGAGGGATACGCCCGTTGTTTGCCTTCTGGGTCCACGACAGAGCGGGAAAACTACTCTTGTTAGGCAGATGGCTCCCGAGCGAGCTTTTATCAGTTTTGAAAAACGCGAATACCACATTGCCGCCGCCGAGGATCCGGACGGTTTTGTGGCGGGCCTTCCCGATGCCGTGACTCTTGATGAAGTGCAACGGGTTCCGGATCTGCTCCACTCCATCAAGCTGGCTGTGGATCATGACCGTCGACCCGGACGGTTCCTGCTGACCGGTTCGGCCAACCTTTTACTGCTGCCGACTGTTACTGAATCTCTGGCGGGGCGGATGGAGATTGTCCGGCTGTATCCGTTGACCGAGGCGGAGAAGAATCACAGGCCGGGACATTTTCTCAAGGAACTGCTTGACGACAATATCAGACCGAGCATCGCGGCGCGCAAGGAATCTTCGGGGCCGCCTTTGGAGGAACGGCTGATCAGGGGCGGCTATCCGGAGCCGTTAACCAGAACTCCGGCACGCGCGAGGCAATGGCACAGGCAATATCTGTCGAGCGTTATAGAGCGTGACGCTCGTGATGTGCTGAATCTGAGAGACGCCGAACAACTGCTCCGCCTGCTGGAACTGGTTTCTCTGCGAAACGCGGAGTTGCTGAGCGTCGGCAACCTAGCCAGCGATCTTGGAGTGCACAGAGAATCGGTGGAGAACTGGCTAGCCGTTCTTGAGCGTCTTTTCCTCGTGCGCCGCCTGCCCGCCTGGCACTCCAATGCCTCAAAACGCCTGATCAAATCGCCGAAGGTGCATTTGCTTGACAGCGGGCTTGCCGCGACGCTTACGAACCTCGGGATTTCCGACTGGTCGTCCGACAGAAACCGCATGGGGCACTTGCTTGAGACTTTCGTTTTGCAGCAACTTGTCGCTCAGGCGACATGGACGGATCCCGATCTCCGTTTCTGGCACTATCGCGACAAGGATAAAGTAGAAGTGGACTTGGTTATTACTCGCGGCAGGAAAACCTGGGGAATCGAGATCAAGGCGTCAGGCGCCGTTACACCGAGAGACGGTCGCGGGCTCAGAAGGCTCGCGGACCGTTGCGGAGCGGATTTTGCACGCGGGGTCCTGTTTTACGCGGGTGTTGACGTTTTCAATTTCAAGGACAAGAGGATTCTCGCCGTTCCTCTTAAGGAACTCTGGGAACGATAGTGCCGAGGCAAAAAAAATCGCGACTGGCGCGTTTGTGCGGATTTTGCGCAAGACCTCATCACTAAAGCTGGAGTTCTCTGTCATGACGAGGACTTTGGGCTTGATAGCGGAAATACGGTTTGCATACAGCATTCCTCTGCCATGTACATCGAAAGTTGCGTTTCAAACTTGAAAGCACGTGAGGAGTTAGAGCAATGAAAGAAACAAAAGAAATTGTCGCTGGAATAATTTCTGGTGTTATCGTTTTGATAGGTCAGTGGGTGTTCTTGTACTGGTTGAAGGAACAGACCAAAAACCATATTTTAAGGCTTGCAAAAGAGGCAGCAGATTCACTTGATGGTTTCAAGGATATTTATATGGCAAAACGTGGGGATGGGTTAACAATAACAGAAAACTTGAAAGAAGCTGTAGTACAAGCAGATGGAACTCCTTGTGTGGTTTCTAAGAAGAAAGACCTTGCAAATGGCAGGTTTGAACGCCTTTGCATAGAACTTCAGGCATTGCTTTCCTCTAGGCACGCGATGTATAGAATTAACGTGGAGGACATTGTCTGTTTTCTGGGAACCAAGGACAAGTTTCTAAAGGAGGCGAAACAGGAGTATTGCAAATTGGGGAACGTGGTTCGCGAGATGTTAATTCAGCCGATTGAAGGAAGACACAGGTTTAGAGATGTCTTCTTGTTATTGGGTTTAAGGTGTTCTTCTTTCCCAAGATCTTTTGCTGCGCCTCTTAGCCATGAGGTTCTTGGAAAAGGGGTGATAAAAATAGGGTTTGACTTTGATGGCACGGAGAAATTGCTAAGCAAGAAAGAACCAAGGTGCCTTTGGGAACAACCGCAAGATACGGAAAAAAACTAGTCACAATGATTTGCGCAACGGAATTATTGGGTTGTCGGTTCAAAATTTTTCGCTAGTACGGGCCTTGAATTAGTAACTGTACTGCATGTCAGTAGTTCTCCTTTTTCAATTATCAAAAATTGCGACAACTTCCCTGACATATGGGGCGTCGCCCATTCACGGCTTCTGCGAATAGCTGCAACTCCCTAAAAGGAGATTCAGCGATGCCCTTTGGAGTTCAAGCGGTGTGAATTTGCCTTTTATCAAGCTTTCCCCGCAGATGATGACTATTACGATAAACCGAGTCGATTTCCACATCCGAGAAACCTAACATCTTAAGTATATGAAGCTGGAGAATTGCTTCCATTTTGATGTAGACCAGCCAGAGATTTTTGCCTGTTGCCGCTCTTGGTTTTAGGCGTTTGTTATAATGCGTTAGATAATTTCTTGTGTCTACTATTGTATTTTTTAAGTCTTCTTGTTCCTCGCTTGTTCCAAGGAATCTGTTAAATGGTTCGATAAGTTCTTCTACTCTTTTACGGAGCTCCCTTCTTTTTATATTCGATGTTCTGCTATGGTAGACCTCAAGTCCCTGTGCTAATGCCAAGAATTTACCATCTAATAATTGGTATGCACCTGTCCTTGTGGCGAAGTAAAGGCCCAACGCAGGACTAAGCTCTTCATAAGCACCAAACCACTTGTTGAATATGCTTTCTGCATCTTCTTGAATCTGCTCAAGCCCAAACAGCATTTTATGCCGGTCAACTTTGGATTCAGTTTCCGTATAAGGCAGACTTCGATAATAAAGGGATATAGGAGGGATGGTATCCCCTTTGCCGATATCCTTGCATATCGTCTTGGAAGTTACGTATGCGCTGTCTATGCAGACGGGTTGATCCATCGCAAAACTCAGGAAAGTAGTAATTTTGTAAGCTGACGAGATAAAATCGCTTAATGAACATTCCTGTTCGGAGACAAGCTTAAAATACGTCTTTTGCGTTATCTTTGCATCTGTTAAGTTCGGAAATGTGGGTGGAGGAGTCCAATAGAATGTGACCAAAAGTTTCATTCCGTTATTGAGATTTAGCGATAAATCTTCCGGTTGTCTATATTGCACAGATGCCGTTTTCTTTTCAATTTGATGCTTCACTTCTATTCCGGTTATTCCAACCCATTCATCAATGCCTTCTACCGAAAATCTGAAAGTATTGATAAGGATGTCTTCTCCTTCGTAAGCAGTGCCGACCATAGCCATATCAGCACGAATTGTTGACTTGGAAATACCTCCGGAAAAAGAGATATTTCTGTTCGTATATGAACAATTCTCAAGTGTAACTAAGCTATCCTTTTCTACATGTCCAAGAATTCTTTTCAGGTAATCGTTGCCGCTAAAAAGGTTGTATGTTTCTTTGATGCTCTCTTCAAATAATCCAACTAATTCGAGCCGAATTCTTCCACCTTCCGTGATAACGAGTGTCCCAGGCACCTTCTTTTCTGGGTTCGCAGGAAGCCAAAAATAGCCAGATTTTTTAAATTCGTCTTTTATTCGCAATTCAAACTCCGCATAATCTGCATACATACCTAAAAGTCCAATGGAAATGGACATAAATAAGCATTCTGATGTAGGATAATACAATTGAAGAAGATTTGTAGTAATCTGCTATGGACAAGAAAAGTCTAAGCGAACGTGATATCTGCACCAAGTTCATCACGCCGGCGCTCAGAAAGGCCGGGTGGGACGAGATGTTGCAAATCCGCGAGGAGGTCAGTTTCACTAAGGGCCGCATCATTGTTCGCGGCAAGCTAGTCAGTCGCGGCAAGCGCAAGCGTGCTGATTACGTACTCTATTACAAGCCCAACATTCCTATTGCGCTGATTGAGGCAAAGGACAACTCACACGCCATCGGCGACGGCATCCAGCAGGGACTGGATTATGCCGAGACACTACATATTCCCTTTGTATTTTCTTCTAACGGAGACGGCTTTGTGTTCCACGACCGCACGGGAGCAGGCGCCGAAAGGGAGATCACTCTTGGCCTTGACGACTTCCCTTCGCCCAGTTGCTTATGGGAGCGCTTCTGCGCTTGGAAGAAACTTACACCCGAGGCGGAAGAGATTGTCCTTCAGGACTATTTTGACGACGGGGGACGTAAAGTGCCGCGCTACTACCAGGTTAATGCAGTCAATGCCACTATTGAGGCTATTGCCAAGGGACAAAAACGGATACTGTTGGTCATGGCGACGGGGACGGGCAAAACCTATACCGCTTTTCAGATCATCTGGCGTCTTTGGAAAGCGCGGCGTAAGAAACGAATCCTTTTTCTGGCTGACCGCAATGTCCTGATTGATCAGACCATGGTTAACGACTTTCGGTCTTTCGGACCGGCGATGGCCAAGCTCTCGACAAAATCTAAAACTATAAGCCGCGTTGGGGATTTCTCAGAAGACCTGACCACTGCCATTGATGGCAAGCATCGCATTGATAAATCATATGAAATTTATCTCGGCCTCTATCAGGCAATCACCGGGCCGGAAGAATCACAAAAGATCTATCGCGAGTTCTCGCCCGAGTTTTTCGACCTTATTGTGATTGACGAGTGCCATCGCGGCAGCGCGGCAGAAGATTCCGCCTGGCGTGAAATTTTGGATTATTTCACGTCGGCTACCCAGATCGGTCTCACAGCCACGCCAAAGGAAACGGAATATGTTTCCAACATTAATTACTTCGGCGAACCTGTCTACTCTTATTCTCTGAAACAGGGCATTCTGGACGGGTTCCTCGCTCCCTATAAGGTCATCAAAATCCATATTGATCGCGACGTGGAAGGCTACAGACCTGAGAGGGGGCAATTGGACCGCTATGGCAAAGAGGTTGAAGACAAGGTCTACGACACTAGAGATTTTGACCATACTCTTGTTCTGGACGACCGGACGAAGCTGGTTGCGCGCAGGGTTACCGAATTCCTGAAAGAGAGTCGCGATCGCTTCCAGAAGGCAATCATCTTCTGTGTTGATCAGGAGCACGCAGGTCGCATGCGCCAGGCACTTATCAATGAGAATGCTGACTTGGTGGATGAAAATCACCGCTATGTCATGCGCATTACAGGTAGCGACGCCGAGGGCTTGGACCATCTGGACGAGTTTATTGACCCGTATTCAAAATACCCTGTGCTGGTTACCACCTCGCGATTGCTGTCCACCGGCGTTGATGTGCAGACTTGCCGACTTATCGTGCTTGACCGCGAAGTCGGTTCTATGACCGAATTCAAGCAGATCGTCGGTCGCGGAACCCGTGTGCACGAAGACACCAGCAAGTTCTATTTTACCCTGATGGATTTCCGGGGCGCGACAGTTCATTTCGCCGACCCTGATTTTGACGGCGAACCTGTGCAGATTTACCAGCCGGGCGAAAATGAACCAGTAATTCCACCCGAAGGCGACGCTAATGATATCGTTCTGCACGAACCGGGTGAAGACGATTCAGTTATTGACACATTGCATCCCGATATCATTCTCCCGAGCGATGGCAGTAGTGTGCGCAAGATTTATGTGGACGGGGTCGGGGCAACCATAATTGCCGAGAGGGTAGAGTATCTTGACGAGAACGGCAGACTGATCACCGAATCTCTGCGCGACTTCACGAAAAGGGCACTGAAGAGGCGCTTCGCCAGCTTGGAGGATTTTCTGAAACGCTGGAATTCGGCGGAGCGCAAACAGGCAATTATTGATGAGTTGGAGGCCGAGGGTCTGCCACTTGATCTTATTGCCAAGGAACTGGGGAAAGATATAGATCCCTTTGATCTGATCTGTCATATCGCCTTTGATGCTAGGCCTTTGACTCGACACGAGCGGGCGGAGAACGTCAAGAGGCTTAACCTTCTGAGCAAATACGGCGACCGTGCCCGAGCCGTGTTGGATGCGCTTTTGGCCAAATATGCCGACGAGGGTTTTCTCAATATTGACGACGTCACCGTGTTGCGCATTTCGCCTTTCAATGAACTAGGCACCCCCGTTCAGCTTATCGGAGCCTTCGGCGGGAAGGACGGCTTCTCCGAGGCTGTCCACGAACTCCAGTCCGCCATCTATCAGGAGACAGCTTGAGCATGTCTGTTCGCAATCTTGTCAAATCCATTCAGAACATCATGCGTCAGGATGCTGGAATTGACGGCGATGCCCAGCGTATCAGCCAGTTGTGCTGGATGTTTTTCCTCAAGATCATTGACGATCAAGACAGAGAACTGGAACTGATGCGAAGTGATTACGTCTCACCGATTCCGGAGGCCTACCGGTGGCGCGTATGGGCGGCGGATCCTGAGGGTGTCACGGGCGAGGCCCTACTTGCTTTTGTAAACAACGATCTGTTTCCAGTTCTTAAGGATCTTCGTACTACAGGACTGCAAGGCAATCGGTGCCGCGTCGTCCGAGATGTGTTTGAAGATGCTAACAACTACATGAAATCCGGTCAGTTGATGCGTCAAGTAGTCAACAAGATCAATGAAGTTGATTTCAACGACCTGAGTGAGCGTCAGCATTTTGGCGATATTTACGAACAGATTCTCAATGATTTGCAGTCGGCAGGCGATGCAGGAGAATACTATACTCCCCGAGCTGTTACTGCATTTATGGTGGATCGCATCGATCCGAAACCGGGTGAGACACTGTTTGACCCCGCCTGCGGCACCGGAGGTTTTCTGACCTGTTCTTTGCGCCACATGCGCAAACACTACGTCAAAAAGCCCAAAGACGAGAGGGTCATGCAGTCTGCTCTCCGCGCTGTTGAAAAGAAACCGCTTCCACATATGCTCTGCGTTACCAACATGCTTTTGCATGACATTGAGGATCCGGGCTTCGTCCGTCACGATAACACCCTAGCTCGACCCTATGTCAGTTGGGAGCAGAAAGACCGTGTGGATATTGTACTTACCAATCCACCGTTCGGCGGCAAGGAGGAAAATGGCATTGAAAGCAACTTCCCCCAGCATTTTCGGACCAAAGAAACGGCAGACCTGTTTCTTGCCCTTATAGTGCGCCTTTTAAAACCTGGCGGACGTGCCGCAGTGGTTCTGCCGAATGGTTCGCTGTTCGGCGAGGGCGTAAAAACTCGTCTTAAGAAACATTTAATGGAAGAGTGCAACCTCCACACTATTGTGCGCCTACCCGATTCCGTGTTCCGCCCTTACGCTCACATCGGCACCAATCTGCTGTTTTTTGAGAAAGGGGTGCCGACTGGCGACATCTGGTATTGGGAACATTGCGTGCCTGAGGGACAGAAAGCTTATTCCATGACGAAGCCGATCCTGTTGAAACACCTACAAGACTGCATTGACTGGTGGGGTGGGGCTAAGCGCAAGGATCGCAAAGAGACGGAATGTTCATGGAGGATAACAGCGGATGAGGTCAAAGAGAGTGGTTACAACCTAGATATCAAGAATCCACGTACAGAGAATAATTATTACGGTGATCCTGAAGAGCTTTTGGCAAATTTGTCTATTGCCGAGACCGAGGCAATATCTTTGCGTGATCAGCTAAAGACAGTATTGGCGGAGGCGCTGAAACGATGAACGCCGATCAGTTGCTGGACTATTACGAACAAATTGCCGATGCTCCTGGTGCCATCTCACGGTTGCGGCAGTTCGTAATGGATTTAGCGGTGCGTGGAAGGCTTGTAGAACAAGATCCCAATGATGAACCGGCATCGGAGTTATTAAAACGGATTGAATTGGAGAAGAAACGGTTAGTTGAAGTCGGGGAAATTAAAAAAAACAAGGCCAAATCAGTCAAAATGGTTGAAGTGGGTCCCGAACCATTCATAATTCCGCCTTCGTGGTGCTGGGTTCGATTTGCCTATATTGCCGACTTTTCGGCAGGGAGAACTCCATCTCGAAATGAGCCAACTTTCTGGAATACTGGAGATTTTCCTTGGATCAGTATTTCCGACATTAATGACGGAGGTATAGTTGTAGAGACAAAGGAGACGATTAGTCAACTCGCGGCTCAGAAGGTGTTTAAGTCGCAACCTTCTGCTTTAGGCACAATTATAATGAGTTTCAAGTTAACAATCGGAAAAATAGCTCGATTGGGAATGGCCGCTTACCACAACGAAGCTATCATCTCGATCCGTCCGTTCAACACTGAAACAGGAGAATACCTTATGCGAGTTCTTCCTGAATTTGCCCGTCGAGGTGACACTAAAGGAGCGGTCAAAGGGGCGACACTCAATCAAAGTAGCATCTCAAACATTCTTATTCCCTTCCCGCCTTTAGCTGAACAATACCGCATCGTTGAGAAAGTCGATGAACTGATGTTGCTATGCGGTTGGTTAGAGTCTAAACGGTCAGAGCGAGAAGTGATACGGGCCCGGCTTGCAGAGATGAGTCTTGGTCGCCTTAATGTGTCCAATACTAACCCGACTGTTTTTCAGAATCACGTCACTTTTGTCCTTGACAACCTCGTCCCACTTACTACCCACCCTAGGCAGATCAAGCTTCTGCGCCAGACAATTCTTAACCTTGCTATGTGCGGCAAATTGGTAGAACAAGATTCCAATGATGAACCGGCATCGGAGTTATTAAAACGGATTGAATTGGAGAAGAAACGGTTAGTTGAAGTCGGGGAAATTAAGAAAAACAGGGCCAAATCAGTCAAAATGGTCAAACCAGATCAAGATCTTCCTAGATCATGGAAGTGGGTAGCACTTAGCACTGTTTTTCTGTATGACGCTGGAATCAAGCAGGAACCGAAAGCTTTGTCTCCAAACATGTGGTTGCTGGAACTTGAAGACATTGAGAAAGATACAGGGCGGTTACTGACTCGTGTTCAGGCATCTGAGCGGAAATCGAAGAGTACCAAATCAGAATTTCGTGTTGGAGATATTCTTTATGGGAAGTTAAGACCCTATCTTAACAAGACGTTAGTTGCGGATGAACCTGGATATTCAACAACAGAGATAGTTGCTCTTCGTTCTTATTTGCCGCTGTGTTCAGAGTACTGTGCCTTAGCACTACGTCGATCGGATTTTGTGAACTACGTAACCAATCTAGGTCAGGGAACAAAAATGCCGCGTCTCCGCACGAAAGATGCCCTTGTGGCACCATTCCCTCTTCCCCCATTAGCCGAACAATACCGCATCGTTACCAAAGTTAATGAATTGATGACACTATGTGACCAACTGGAAGTTAGCCTATCTACTTGCAATGACACTCGCTGTCAACTGCTTGACATCCTGTTGGACAAGAGTCTGAAGTCGGCTGCAAATCAAGAGAAAGTTGCATGATTGGAATCAAACCCAGAGGGTAGCGGAAACTGCCTTGGCTGTGATAATCGGGTTTCAGCGTAGAACTATTTTAGGCTGGTTCTGTCTTCAATTACCCCTCCCCTGGTTGCATTTTTGTGTATAATCACACCGGCATTTTCTGTCAACAGGGTCTCTTGGGTTTTTCTCAGAACTATGTTAAAAAAAGTCACAAAAAAGATCAAGAAACATCTTTTCGGTATTCCTCGAAGCGAGTCTACGCCGGAAGCTACGGACGAACACCTTAAGATTATGGACACGTGCTCAAAGTACACTATGACTTCAAGGAGTCGTCAGTGGGCGTTAATACAGTCGGTCGAATGGATAGCGAATAACAACATAGAAGGCGACATAGTTGAGTGCGGAGTGTGGAAAGGAGGAAATCTGATACTTTGCGGTCTGATGCTTAAGAGCCTGAATCTTGATAGATTAATATGGGGGTATGACACTTTTACCGGGATGAGTGAACCAACCGAGGACGACTACTTGATAGGCAATCCCGGGTCAAAGAATTCTTCGTTCACAAGGGACAAATGGTTGGCCAAACAGAAGTCGCAGGGAATAACGGACTGGAACTATGTGGCAAAGGATGAAGTCGCAAGCAGTTTCAGCAAGGAGGTTGGTACGGACAACCTCAAATTAATCAGCGGCAAAGTTGAAGACACTCTCACGGTAGAAAACAATCTTCCTGAGAAAATCTCAATTTTGAGGTTGGATACGGATTGGTACGAAAGTACGAAAGTGGAGCTTGAAGTTCTGTTTCCTCGTCTTCAAAAGGGAGGCGTGCTTATAATCGATGATTATGGGCGCTGGGCGGGGTCCAGGAAAGCTGTTGATGAGTTCTTCGAGGGATACGGATTTGTATGGCTGCACCGCGTTAGTAAAAGTTGCAGGCTTTATGTCAATCAGTAGTTTCGTTCTTTTTTGAATATTTTTTCTTGTTAGGCAATTTTTGCGGCATGTATTGCTTTATTGTAAGGAGAATTAATCAAACGGAAAGAAAAAATTCCCGTAAACCGCCTAAAAACATGGCCTGTTTTTGTCGCCGATATGCCGGACTTAATGGACCCATGCCGGGTACTGTTGACGCTTTTATTTAACTTCAAGGGGGACTAATTTTTGGGTCTTAAGAGTTTTGTTAAACGTAAAGTTTATTTTGCTAGGATTTGGGCTAGAAAGCAGAGATTTTTTCCCAAAAACAACATTGCACAACCTGGGGAATTAGAATGGCTAATCGAGACTGAGGCAAAATATGGGGGATACATACGAGGTTTGCAACGTAAGGTTATAAGTGACCACCATGACTCGCATGGAAGGGCTAAGCTCTTTCGTCGATTTCTGCAGGGTGGGGATCGCATGTTGTATCATGGTTACGGAAAGAAGTATGCGGAGTATCTGGCCCCCTTTGTTTCCAGCTGTTTCTCCCGCACTGTTACCCTTATAGAACTTGGTATCTTAAGGGGAACGGGTCTTGCTATCTGGTGTGACCTGTTTAAAAATGGACGTATAGTAGGTCTTGATATTGATCTTGAATACTTCAGTGCGAATGTTGGCAACTTAAGACGCTTAGGCGCTTTTATACACAACTACCCGGAGTTGTATTATTTTGATCAGTATAAAAGCAATGGCGAATACCTGAGAAGTATTCTGGGAAATGACAGGATCGATATTTTTATCGATGATGGTATTCATGATTCCGAGGCTATCATGAATACCATGAAATGCGTTGTTCCTTACCTCTCTGATCAATTCGTATATTTTGTTGAAGACAACAAGGATGTACATTCGCAGATTCGCCAAAACTATCCGGATTTCACCGTAGCCAGCTATGGTCGCCTTACGGTTATTACGGGAAATTCCAGTTAATAACGCGGTTCTGGATAACTCTGTAAAAAATTGACTCCGGCAAGGGGAACATGCCCGGTCGCCCTAATCGCAACTTCATTTGACAAGTGCAGATATAAGTCAGTTGTCCTATTTCACGGGGCGAAAGTCCAGGAAATTCACTTAATAGGATCTTGCGGTTTCTGTGAAATAGGGGGGGTGGCTCTATGGCGGATCCTGTTAAACGTAAACAAGGAAAACACAAGTATTAAAATTGCAGGTACGAGTCTTGATGCGGCGGCTCCGTTATAGGAGTACTCCTGAACCAACACCAAAAGCACTGCTACATAAGACATAGAGGACAGAGCGACCCTAATCACTCTTTGTCTCAGTCTGTTAAGTGCCAGTTCTGCTGAATCAATCCAGAAACAAAGACCCAATAAGACTTCAGAAATGACAATTAGTTGCAGAGCCAATGTGGCGGGTTCGTATGCACTACCGAAGAAAATCGTAATGATTTTGTCCGCGAACAGAAAAAATATTAGCCCAATCGGCAGGAAAACTTTCAGAAGATTTTTAGTAGAATAGGAAACAATCTCGCTGAAAGCTTCTTTTGAAGCACGACTTTGCGCAGCCACAAGGGCTGGATATATGGTGTCTTGTACGGGTTTTCGCAATTTTACGCTTACGCCGGAAAAGATTATTGCTACTCTGTATAATCCAACTGCCTCTTTGCTTGTAAAATGTCCTAGAATCAGCACGGGAATCTGCCTGCTGAAAGCATTGCTAAGAAAACCGGTAAAAGTTGAAACAAGAACAAACGAGCGAACTTCTTCAAAAGTAACTCCCAAATCTTTGACTTTGGCGGCTGTCCATCTTTTTAACCCCGATTGCCTGAGAACTCTGAGCACCTCTACCTGAAGCATCAGGAAGAACACAAAAGCTGCTACCACGTAGCAGACAAAAACTCCTTCTATTCCGAATCCAGCAAGAAGGGAAGCCGCTATCAGGACAACTCTTAATCCGGTACGGGAAGTTCTCACAAAGGCTATAGTCTTGAACCTGTCAAAGACCCTGAGAACCGCTTCCGAACTCTTATTGACGCTTGATACTAAGATGCTTGCTGAATAAATGAGCGTGAATTTGAACGTGTTCTCAGAGTGGATAAAGAGGTCGTCTGCCACTCCGGCGAGAACAAGGCACACTCCTAGGGCTGCAATGCCCACTAGGAAATCAAGCACGTAAAAAAACTTGATGAACGAGAGGACTTTGTCCTTTTCTCCGAGTTCTCGGTACTGTCCGACATACCTTACGACGGCATCGGGGGACCTCAGGTCGATTAGTCCGTTGATTATGCCGACGTAAGCTATTATCAGGGTGAAGAGACCTAACTGTTCAACCCCTAGAAAACGGGCGATTAGTATGGGTTCGGCTGCCGAGAAAAGAGAAGCTGCCATGCTTCCACTGAAAAGCCAAGACGCGTTTTTGAAAAGGTTTCTTGTTGAATTGCCCGAGGCCGGCATATGAAAAGTTCCGTCTAGGAGAGTAAAACACCGTGCGATATAACTTGATTTATTCTACCTGAATAGGTGTGCTATCTCCGCTTCTCTAGGATTTCTCTAAATATTTTAAGGTTTTCCTCAGTCATTTTTTCGACGCTTAATTTCCCCACTCGTTTTTTTGCCTCTTCACCCATTTTCGCTGCGAGAGTCCTGTTCTGAAGCAACTTCAAAACGGCTTCTGCCATCTTTTCCGGGGTTCCGACCGGAACGAGAATTCCGCTTTTTCCATTTTCGATAATTTCTCTTGCCCCGAAATCGTGATCGGTGCTTACGACCGGAAGTCCTAAGGCAAGAGCTTCTAGCAGTGAGTTTGAAAACCCCTCAAACAGCGAGGAGCAGATAAAAATATTGCATCTTGCGGCATACTTGTGGGGATTGAGAACGGAACCGGTAAAGTCGATTTTGTCTCCCATGTCAAATTCTTTTGCTGTGGATACGATCTTGCTTTTCAGCGGTCCGTCGCCTACAAGAAGAAGCCTGAGCGGAGTAACATCGTTTACTGCGCTTACTGCTTTCACCAGGTTTTCATATCCCTTTGATGGAAACAGTCTTCCCACCGCCGCTGCCACAGGGATTTCCTCATCGAACCACCGGTGCTCTGCTTCTTCCGTAGATAGCTTCTCTATGCGTTCTATGTCCACACCGTTTTGAACTGTCCGCATTCTCTCTCCGACTCCTAGCTGTGCAAGGCTTTTTCTTCCTCCATTCGAAAGCACTATTACCATATCCGCCATTCTGTAGCAGAAGACCTTGGCAAATCCGATTGCGTTTCTGACGATAGGAGGCCAGCGTTTGAGACTTTCCTTTATGTTGCTAACTTCAACCGCAACGGTCTTGATTCCGAGAATCCTGCCCGCAAAGACCACTGCTGGTTTTGTTGTCCAGAACCTGCTGTAGAGAATGTCGGGCTCTTTTTGTTTAGCGGTTTTGTAGACGAAACGGAATCGTGAAAGAAAATTCGCGTTAGAATTATAAGAAATGATCTTAACCCCGCTTGAGATCTGGGAAGTCATATCCATCTTTTTATCGGTAAGCAGAATCGTAACTTCGCACCCCTTGCGGGCAAACCCGTTGGCAAGCTCTATGGTCTGCTTTTCGGAACCCCCTCCCCCGAGATTAAGACGGGGAGCTACGATCATTATTTTCACTTCTGCGCATACCTCACTGGTGTCTTAAGGTTTCTATGGTGTCCGGCACGCGCTTTTTTTGCAAGCGGTATGCTGAAAAGATTTGCATGGGGGTGGAGAGTGCGGCGGTAGCCGACACGGACAACAGACTTTTCCGGTGATATGTCAAGCGGTGACTGGAAGGATAAGAAGCATGGCTCATTTCCGCCGGCCGGCTTGAGGTGACCGGACTAAGAGTTGTGCATTTGAAAAAGCCTGAGGCTTTCCCTGACAAGGAACGAACAGGCTTGGGCCGGTTCAAGTTTTTGAGTGCCGAATTTGACAATAACTTCAGGTTCAAACAGTATAAGTGCGGCGTGGGGAGAAAGATGAAAAAGCTCCTTTTGATTCTTCCATTCTTTTTGTTGTTTTCAGTCCCTTCCTATTCGGAAGAAGAGGTTTACAGAACTTATACCGACATCGGAGAACTTGAGGAACCTGCCCTCACCATCTCACAGGTTCTTTCCTCCCGTGACGAGTTTCACAGAAAGGTGTTTACCCTTGAGGGGCGGGTGGGCGAAATAAAGTTCAAGGAAATGAGAGACGGAAAGAAATTCACCCTGTTTTGGCTTTTTGAAGATGATCCCGAAAAAAGAATAAATGTCTACGCAAGGGGTTTCGTGGAAGGTATTGAGAACGGAAGCAGGATAAGAATTCTCGGCTGGTACAGAAAGCATAAAAGGTATTTCCTGATAAAGCGCAAAAATATTATGAAAGCGAAGAAGATTCATATTCTTCAATGAATTTTGGAGGGGGCCGGGTCATTCCTTAAGGAGAGAACCTTCCGAAACAACCGCGGGATTGAAAGTGTTCCGGGCATTTATAAAAAACCGGTTGCCGTTGCAAATTGAAGATGTAGATGCTTGGGGACCAGAAGACTCATAAAGGAATCAGGCAGATAAAAATTTTGATAAATGAAAGGCATTCTCTCTTTTCTCAACATTTCTGAACTATGCTCCATATATGTTGCAGGATCAAGCCGTTAAGGTATGGCTGGACTGCGATGGTATTGTATATTTTATTCAAGATGGGAGATGTGCGCGGAGAAGAACCGGAGTTGGTTATATGGTTTTGATTTCTTGGCAAAGATGACAACAGACGAGACCGTCGCTTGAATCATGTCCCCATACGCCAGGTTTGACAACAACTCATTCCATCTGTTGGTTAGTCGTGAGCAGCCATGATAAAAATGGAACCGTTAGCAAGATCATTGCTGAGACTGTTGCCTGATGAAGCGCTTGTCCGCTTAGAGTTTATATACAATTTCGGCAAGTTTCTGAATTTGAGAAATCCGAAGACTTTCAACGAGAAAATACAGTGGATAAAACTGTATGAAAAAAACCCCCTGATGACATTGTATGCGGATAAATATGAAGTCAGAAAGATTGTTGAGAAAAAAATCGGGCCGCACATACTAAATGAACTGTACGGTGTTTTTGAAAGTCCGGACGAAATAGATTTCGATTCATTACCTGAATCTTTCGTTCTAAAAGCAACGCACGGTAGCGGGTGGAACATAATAGTCAAAAACAAATCGGTTTTTGAAAGGGAAGAAGCAAAAAAGAAGATGAAAAAGTGGCTGGGGAGGAATTTTTACACGAAAAAAAGGGAATGGGCTTACAAAGATATTCCACCGCGGATAGTTTGCGAAAAATACATGGAGAACAAGGACGGGTCACTAAATGACTATAAGTTTTACTGTTTTAATGGAGACCCTCTCTTTATACAAGTAGATTTCGACAGATATACTGGGCACGGGAGAGTATTCTACAACCCCGAATGGCAAAAGCTAGATTTCTTTCTGGCAAAGAGCAGAAAAGTCCGTCACTATGAAGAAGAGCTTGAACGTCCTGACTCTTTGACGGACATGACTGAAATTGCGTGTGTACTCTCAAGTGATTTCACATTTGCGCGTATTGATATGTATGAAGTTGAGGGAAAAGCAGTTTTTGGTGAAGTAACATTCTATCCGAAAAATGGGGGCGGAAGGTTTTCTCCAGAATATTGGGATGCGGAATTCGGTGATTTACTGCGATTGCCTCAAGTGTAAATAAATCAGTTTGACGGAGCTTGGTTTTCTCACTCATATGTCAGGGCTTCACAGGAATCCGAGTTCGCAAAAACCCCTCAACGCTACCACCTGGGAATTAAACAAGCGGATGGCTTGAACGAGGCAGAACAAGCTTTTTTTGAGCATTGAACAACATTTCCATAAACGGTACCGAAGTGATATGTCAAGAGTAAATAAAGCTGTCTGCTTTACCGGCCGCGCGTAAAGGTCCAGTACTGCAAGCAGGCCAACAATATAAGGAGAGGGATACCGAGTTCTAGTATTTCCTCAATCACGCGCATTGGTGTCTTCACTTCGCTCGATAGGATTATTGCGAAATTCTCACGCAGGATTCGCGGAGCTGAGTCAAGCAACTTAGCGATCAGCATAACGAGCAGCGCTGCAGCAATTGTTAGCGAGTACCCGTATCGGCTGCGCAGTCCAGATACCAAATGTCTACCGTAGTTCGTCATATAACGGATCAAAGCATATACGCAGATCAGCAGCACAGCGCCTACTGCAATTCTTTCCACGAGCGGTATAGTAGGTTCTATGTAGTAATTGAGATTGTTGATTCTCAAGGAAGTCAGCCTACTGTGCATGTCAAGCTCACGAAGCACAAACAACAAGACTACAAAAGCCGAGTAGTATCGGAATTTCCAGTCCCCTGAGGCGATAAACAAAAGATATGCGATCCCGCTGAGGTACAAAATGACGGTGAGGTTCTCTATCAAGTTGCCTTCCCGAGAAAGCCGTTCCACGGTGGCGCTATCCAGAAATATAGCCAGAAAGACGATAATCAAGAGACCTGTGATTACATAGAGAAAGAGAAATGGCTGACCCGTATTTTTCATAGACCTTGGATTCAATTCACAAAGAAGACTGTAGGTTTTTTCATTCGTATCTCAAAGCTTCTATTGGATTAAGCGCAGCCGCTTTTTTCGCCGGATATATTCCGAAGATGATTCCCACAAGTGCGGAGAACATAAAAGCCACTAGTATGGACAATACTGATATCTGCGTCGGCCAGCCCGTGAGAACCGAAGCAACTTTTGAGATCAGTATCCCAACCGCTGTTCCAATTACGCCCCCTATAAGGGAGAGCAGCACGGATTCAATTAGGAACTGAACCAGTATATTTCTCTCTCTGGCCCCAACGGCAAGCCTGATTCCTATCTCCCTGGTTCTTTCTCCGACCGAAACAAGCATTATGTTCATTATCCCTATTCCTCCTACCACAAGAGAGATAGAGGCTATGCTTCCAAGAAGTACGGTCATGATTCTCGAGATGTTCTCTATGGTCTTTATCTGCGTTTGCTGGGTTTTTACGTAGAAATCGTCTTGCATATCACCCTTGATTCCATGTTCCCTGCGCAGGGTTTGTTCTATTTCCGCCTTGGCGTATTCCAGATCGTAGTCGGGGTCTACGAAGATCGAGATTCTGTTAAGAGATTTTGCGCCTATAAGCCTTTTCTGAACCGAGGTATAAGGAAGAAGGACTATATCATCTTGATCTTTTCCACTAGGGGTGGGGCCGATCGGAGACATTATCCCGATGACCTTGTAAGTGTATTTGCCAATCCTCACGTTTTTCCCTACAGGATCTTGGCTTCCAAACAGGTTTTGCTTCGCCGTTTTGCCAAGTACGCAGACAAGAGCTGCTTTCCTTACGTCAAGTTCGTTGAAGAATGTTCCTTTTTCTGGAAACCAGTCGTTTATGAAGATAAAGTCCTTGCCGACTCCTATAACCGCGGTGAAGACATTACTGCTTCCCGAGACAACATTCGCGTTCGTGTTGGATATTGCAGACACGTATTTCGTTGCTTCAAGATTCCTTATTGCCTCCACGTCTTTACCCGTAAGCGGTTTCACGTTGCCAGAAACAATGCTTTTTCCGCTTTTAGTCCTTTTCCCGGTATTTACCACTAGAGAGTTTGCCCCAAGAGACGCCAACTGGCCTTCTATCATGTTTTTTGCGCCGCCGGTTATGGAGACAAGCGATATCACCGCCGCGATGCCTATGATTATTCCCAAGGCAGTGAGAAAAGATCTTATCTTGTTGCTTTTTATGGCCCTGTATGAAATCTCAACTGAGAGCAGTAGATTCATGAAATTAATTGTAACCAATTGCCCTTGAGTCGCTAACATGGCTAGCATACGTAATGAAATGGTTTGCGGCGCGGTTATACTAGCAGGCTAAATATATTGTGAAAAACAAGGAGTTGCGCTTCTCCTTTTCTCAGGATATGCAGTTTGTCTTTCACAGTTCTTTGGGTGGAAATCATTTTTTTGTGAGGCCTGATTTATGAAAGCTATAATACTTGCGGCGGGCAGTGGTACCAGGATGTATCCCTACACGCACGACAAGCCCAAGTGTCTTCTTGATATCGGCGGTGTATCGATCCTTGAGCACCAGATAAACAACATAAGGGACTGCGGTATCAACGAGATTGTTATCGTCGTCGGATTCCGTTTCGAAAGGGTGGAGGATTTTCTAAGAAGTTTCGACGGTTTGGGAATGAGAATCAATACCCTTTACAACCCCTTCTATCAGTCTACCAACAGTCTTGTGTCCCTTTGGATAGCGCGAAGTGAACTTGATGAAGATATAGTGGTTATGAACGGAGACGATGTTTACGAGATAGATGTTCTGGACAAAGCACTCTCGGTAAGAAATGAAAAAATTTGTCTTCCCATAAAGAGGAGATCTCGGTACGAGAGAGAAGACATGAAAGTTATAGTTGACGACGGCAGGATTACAAAGATCAGCAAGGATATATCAAACGGCGAGACCTCTGCTGAATCGGTCGGTATAAGGGTGTTTCGGGATACGGGGGTTGAGCTGCTCAAAAGAGCGGTTGAAGAGGAGATGAGGAATCCCGGGGCTGAGGGGAAATGGTACATTTCCTCAATACACAGGCTTATAAGCAAGGGGTATGGAATCAAGCCTCTTGATATAGGCGAACTTTACTGGATGGATGTTGACTGCCCAATGGATCTTTTCAGGGCGAAGAAGCAGGCTGACAGATTCCTGAAAGATGGATACCGTGCCCCAAATCTTCTCAGAATCGTTGACTCTTCCGAATAGTCCGTCGTGGAAAAATCCGCACTCGCAATTGAGGTGAAGTACCGTGAGGAGATTTTCACGAAACTTTTTATTGAATTCTCTTTTTTCTTTCTGCTTGGCTTTCTCCGAGCACGGTAAGGCATCGGAAAAAGCTTTCTTTGAGGAGAAGCCATGGGTGCTTTATAAAATAGATCGTGTTTAATTGTTCTCTATGTTTCCGGAGACGAAGGAAAATGAATTTGAAGCCCGGATGAAAAAATACGAAGGACTTAGGGTACTTTGCGTAGAAAGCCACCCGCTTTTTACAGAAGGGGTAAGTGCTGTTCACATGCTCAAGATGTGCCAGGCGATGGCCAACCTTGGAATCGAGGTTGAGTGCGTTCTGCCGGGGCGCGTTAACAAGAAAAGACTTTTTTCGTATTACGGCATCAAGAATCCTTTTCGCGTAACCTCGATTGCGCTTTCGGGCGGACTGGCTAGGCGGCCGCTCCATGGTTTTTTAAGCGCCCTTTACGCTTGCGGAAAAAAAGAAAATTTTGATCTTGTGCTCACCAGGGACCTTATTTTTGCCTGGTTTGCGACCAAGGTTTTCGAGGTTCCGACGGTCTACGACGCTCACCACCCTCCGGTTAACTGGGCGGCTGAAACAATAATAAGCTCTTTCTCCCGTTCAAAGAACCTGCTCGGGATGTCCTTTAACTCGCGAGGACTACACGACATATACTTCTGCCTCGGGATGACGGGGCAAAATCCCATAGTGGCGCCGAACGGCTTCGAACGGGAGGCGTTTGAGGGAGAACACGACATCCCCTCGCTTCGGGAGCGCCTCGGTCTTCCACTCGAGAGAAAAATAGTGTGCTACTGTGGAAACACTTACAGGGGAAGGGGGATTGAGATCCTGGTGCGCGCAGCGGCGCAGATGCCCGAGGTTGAGTTTCTCATTGTCGGAGGCAGGGAACGGGACAACGTGCTTTGGCGCGAGATGGCGAGACAGCAGGGATCGGGCAATTTCAGAATAGAGGGGTTTGTGCAACAACGGGAAGTACCCTCTTACCTCCTTGCCTCAGATGTTTTGGTCATGCCCTATTCGTCCAAGATAACTATAAGGGATGGAACAGAGGCCGGGAGGTTTACTTCTCCGCTTAAGCTTTTCGAGTATATGGCCGCTGGAAAACCTATTGTTGCGACCGGGGTTCCGTCGGTTCTTGAGATACTGCGTCCGGGAGAGAACTCGGTTGTTACTCCTCCTGATGACAGTGGGGAGTTTATTCGGGTGCTTGGCCTCGTGCTTGCTGATTCAAAGCTTTGCACACGGGTTTCGGAGCGTGCCCGCTCGGACGCGGTCGGGTACACGTGGGAGAAGAGGGTTGAAAAAATAATTGATGGGGTTGGAGTTGCTGTCGAGTAAGTTTTTGGTCTGAATGTAATGCGAGGTCAAGCTTAAATGGGCCTCGAGGAGTGGACCCCTAATTTTAGGACAGTTTTTTCGTTTTTTTTTAATGAACCATCCTGTTCACCGCAAACACTTTTTCTTTCGTTCGTATAAACTTGTAAACTAGTTCTAAACTCATAAATCACATGGAGGTGTGTAATGAGAAAAGTATTGATGTTTTCCGTATTGGCAGTTCTGTTTCTCGGCGGAGCGACATTTGCCTCGGCCCATTGCGGAGATTGCGGTAAGAAAGCAGATTGCCCTAGGAAGTCCGCTAAAATGGATAAAATGTTTGAGAAAAAAGACACAAACTCTGACGGCGTCATCTCAAAGGCTGAGTTTATGTCCAGTGCGGAGAAAAAATTCGCCAAGATAGACGCTGACGGCAACGGCAGTCTTACAAAGGAAGAAGTAAAGAACTACTGGACCGCCAAGAAAGAAAAGCACAAAGACAAGAAAAAAGATTCCGGTCAGTGCGCCGACAAATAGCGTAGAAACAGTACTTCATCTGCGGTTCGCGTTGCTAATACTGCGGACCGCGGATGGGTTTAGATGGTTTTCTGGGTAGTGTCCGGCAATAGATCGTGGAAAAAGAAACCGCCTCTTTCCACTGTTTCACCGTGCGCGAACTCAATCGGCCGGGAGAATGTCGGCCCGTCGAAAACAAACGTGTGAAATTCTCCGTTCTCCCCGCAGGGGTCGACACTGCTTGGAAGGTCGTTAAGAAACGCTGTGTCGAAAAAGCGTCCGGCGAAAGACTCATCTAGCACCTTGGAGTAAACGCATACCGTTACCGCACGAAACCCTTCGTCTATAAAGGTCCGTGCTAACGACCGAGTCGGCTTTTTCCACAGGGGGAAGAGGCAGGTTAATCCCAAGGCAGCAAGCTGCCGTTCCCTGTAATCCCTAAGGTCTTCCAAGAATATATCGCCAAAGGCAATCCGGCGAATGCCCTTGTTGCGGATATTGGAGAATGCTTTTCCCATTTCCCGTTCGTAGACGGCGTTTGACGATTCCGGTGGCACCACGACTTCAGTTGCCGGCAGATCCAGAGACTCCGCCTGCCTGCGAAGCAGTGCGCGACGCACTCCGTGCATGCTAACCCGGTCGTAGGTGTCAGTCACCGTCGTCACAAGCTCCGCCACGCGGTATTCCCCGCGCCTTCGGATTTCCTGGAGCGCCATGGCGCTGTCCTTGCCGCCGCTGAAGCAAAGGGCAATCGGTTCGCTCAATTGAATAATACTCCTTTCAGAGTGTCATAGGGGATCGCCCGCGTAGAGGAATCAGACCGCCTTTCGCTCCTTCTCGATCCGGTCATAGGCATCGTTTATGATCGCGAGTTTCTCGTTTGCCGTATCAACAAACTCCTGGGGAACGCCTTGGGCGATCAGGGTGTCGGGATGGTGCGCGCGGACAAGTTCGCGGTACTTGCTTTTAAGTTCGTCGTCCGGGATGTCCCTCGCAACTCCCAGGACCTCGTACGGATCTGGCTTATCGACGCCATGTGCGGCGCGGATCCGTCTGAATGCCGCTTCGCTCAGTCCGAATATCTCGGCCACGCTTTCGAGATACTCATTTTCCTTGGGGTGGTAGACGTTATCGGCCTTGGCGATGAGGAACAGGCAGTTTAAAAGCTCTTCAAGAACCGCGGGGTTGCCCCTGAACATCTCGGCAAGCTGCTGTGCGTAGGGCTCGAAACCTTCCGAGTCTTTCTTAGCGATATTGAAGACGCGGGCGACCTCAGCTTCTTTTACCTCGTTTCTCAAGATCGGATGAAACACCTTTCGGAAAGCCTGGATTTCCTCTTCCCTCACTACCCCGTCGGCTTTAGCCATCTTGGCCGCCAGCACTATGACTCCGGCCGTGAAGGCGACCTGTTTTCTCGAGCGCGTGTCGGTTGGTCGCTCCCCGGTATCCACAAACGCGTGGCCCGCCATAGCACCGAGCAACGCCCCGATAGGGCCGCCGAGAGCAAAGCCCGCAGCACCGCCGATTATTTTTCCCCATATGCTCATGTGATTTTCTCCTCTAAAAAATGTACCAGAAAAATTTCCCTTCGAAATCTCCTCCAGGACTCCCGGACGCGAAAAAATACGCTAGGGAATTGCCTGCACTCTTGCCCTAACCCTGCCTTCTGCCGTGAGGACTAAACGCAGGTGCTCGGGTCCCACGTCAAGGCGGGTTATACGCACTTGGCGCACCTTGCCCGTAACCGAGACGTTCTCTGATGAAAGTGTGGAAATCGCTTCCTCCGCACCGTCTCGCAGTTCTTCAAGCTTAGGCCCTAGGTCAAATGGAAGACGCTTTGAGACGGCTTCCAGCAGTAGTGGCTCCGCTGCCTTTCCAGCCATTGAGAATAGCACGTTTTGCGAGTCGATATCGAGTGCTACGTTTTCCAGCGTTATGGTCTGCGTCTCGGCGTCTAGTTCCGGTTCGGCAACCACGTACAGAATTCCCTTCACTTCCGTGCCTGAGAGTATTTTAGCCTCCACAGCCACCTCGGTTTCAAGCAGAAGCCTTTCTCCATACGGGAGGACCCTTACTGCCTTTATGGCTATGGAGATGTTTTTGCCCACAGACTTGCCGACTACCTCCTCGGCAAGTGTTCGCTCAAGCGTTTCGTAGTCAATTATGGCGGGCATAACGATTTCGAAGCCCCCCGGCTTTGGTTTTTCCAGGAGCAGGGTTTTCGGGAAGGGGCATTCTGGCTGCGTCTGCTCTGTCAGGATGCGCGTTTTTACTTCAACCCCAATCGTGGTCCGGATGTCTTTGCGGCCGATGCGGACCTGCGTCGCGCGCGCGACTACGGGGCTTGTTTCAAGCCAGAGATCCGAGTCTTCTCCAAGCGGTGTTGAACCGCAAAGTCTCTTCCAGCCTTTTCTTGCCGCCTGCTCGAAAAAATCGCTTCGGGCCACGCTCTGGTTAAGTTGCGTGCGAAGCGCATCGGCCGTGATTCGAACTCCGGGAAGTATATCTCCTCTTACGTTAAGGTTTCCAATGCGTTTTATCGGTATGTCGGCCCTTTGTATATCTATTTTTACCTCGGAGAGGTTCGGGGAGACGCGCCAGTTGCTTTCGAGGGTCGGACTCGCGGTTAGGGAGGCGCTTGCAAGTACGTCGCCGCTTGCGCTGAAGTCGATTTTCCTTGCCAGCTGAATGGCCCCCGTCGCGAGAGCCTCTCCGCTAAGCTCGGTCGCTATGTTTAGCGCTCCGCTTCGACCCGATACCTGAAGACGGGAACGGCTTAGATTCCAGCTGAGTTCGCTTTGGGCGAAAGATCTTCCGAAACTGTTTTTCCTTGAACCCGACTCCTGCTTCGGCGTCTTGCGCTCAAGCGCTTCCCCTACAGCAGCTATGGAAACGGAGACCGGGATAGTTGCTCTTGAAAGATGCTCCGCAAGGGGCTCAAGCGCCGGGGTTTTGTGAGTGGGTCTCTCAGCGTCATGCCTCGACACGTTCTCCGAGAGGAAAACCCCCGCTGCGAGAATCACTCCGAGCACGAAAACAACCAGTATTATCCTTCTCATCTGAAAACAATATGGTAAGGGAATTTTCGTGAATTTAAAGATTTTGGTCTTCTTAGGGGATTTCATCTGCCGCGGGACAGTTGCCCCCTGATTTCAACAAGCCTAAATTTCTCCTTGACAATTTTTTAAGTACTTGTTAATCTGACTGACGAGTCAGTCAGTGGGTGAGGAATATGGTTCAGACTAACAGCGTTCCCGAGAGGGGTGCGCAGAGCACACAGAGATCCCGCAAGTTCAGGCGCCGCGACGAGATACTGAGGGCCGCGACCGATCTTTTCTCCGAGAAAGGCTACCACGAGGTCACCATGGAAGAGATAGCCGAGGAGATGGGCGTATCGAAGGGAACCCTCTACAACTACTTCTCTTCCAAGGAGAATCTCTACCTCGAAATCCTTAAGGGAAGCTTCGAAGCCATAGAGGCGCTTCTGCATGAGGAAGTAGAGAATTCTGACCCAGCCCCCCTGAAGCTCCGCAAGCTGCTCGCTACCATATTCACTTTCTACAGACGGAACTTGAAGGTTCTTCGCATACTGAGTCGCGACGAGACACATCTTCTTAAGGAGCACTTCGAGCTTACCGAGAGGTGGAGAACGCGGCGGGTGAGACTCTACGAAAAAATAATAGAAAAAGGCATAGACGAAGGAAGCTTCGTGAAGCAGAATCCGAGGCTTCGCGCCCTAATGCTCTACGGGGCCGTGGGCGCGGTAATGGTTCACCACGATTTCTCGATGGACGCGGGAGAGGTGGCCGACGCGGTTTTCTCGCAGCTTGCTTCCGGACTGCTGATAAACGAGGACTCTTAGCTTTTTGAAAAAATTTAAGGAGGAGAGGAGTTATGTCATCATATGCATACAGTTCGCGCACCTCGCACTTTGTTCCGCCCAAGCAGTGGGCGAGCATGAGGGTCGCGAGGGAACTTGAGAGGAAAACGGGGAAAAAGATCATTCACTTTGAAAAGGGTGATTATCAGGGACCCGATTTTGATACGCCGGAGCATGTTCTTGACGCTACGGAGAAGGCGCTTAGAGACGGTTACGTAAGGTACGATCCAGGGCCGGGACTTCCCGAGCTTCGGGAGGCCATAGCGGAGAAGATGGGAGAGCGGGGAAGACCCACCGAACCCGACGAGGTCATAGTGACGGCGGGAGCTAAACACTCCCTTACGATGAACCTTCTTACCTTTCTTGAGGACGGGGACGAGGTGATATTTCCGAACCCGGGATATCCCCCCGATGAGGTATGGGCCAAGTACGCAAACGCGGTGATAAAGCACACCCCGCTTACAAAGCCCGACTGGCAGTTCGACGTTGAGAAGCTGGAAGAACTCATCACCCCGAAAACAAAGCTCGTGATCATAAACACACCCCAGAGGCCGAACGGCCACCTAGTGGAGAACCCCCAGGAGATAGCCGCCATGCTTGAGCGCCATCCCCAAGTGATGATCATATCGGACGAGATATTCTCCCAGGTAACCTTTGGAAAGCCTCATCTCTCGATCTCCTCGATAGAGAGCATACGCGACAGGGTGATCTGCATAGACACGTTTTCAAAGACATGGGCGATGACGGGCTGGAGAATAGGTTGGACCGTGGCCCCGAGACCGGTTATCGAGCAGCTCTCGATATTCCTTCAGGACTCGATCACAAACGTGGCTGCGTTCATACAGAAAGCGGCGCACGCCGCGCTCACGGGACCGCAGGACTGGGTCGAGAACAAGCTAGTTCTGCTTGAGCAGAAAAGGGACCGCATGGTCGCCGGACTGAACAGCGTTCCGGGCATAACTTGCGATACCCCCGACGGAGCGTTTTACGCCTTTGCCGACATCTCGGGAACGGGACTTACCTCTCAGGAGTTCACCGACAGGCTGGTTGAACGCGCGGCGGTCGCCGTGGTGGCCGGCACGGCTTTCGGTAGCCAGGGAGAGGGTTACGTGAGGGTCACCTACGCGTGTTCTGACGACGATATAGACGAAGGAATGAAGAGGATGAGGGAAGCGGATCTTTCCTGAATCCATTAGTGTGTAGAAAGTTAGGCTTTTTATTTGACCTTGGGCCCGCGAGCCTGCGGGCTTGAGGAATTAACGGAAATTGAGGTCGATATTTAAAAGAAAAAGTCTTTTTCCGGCCGGGGTTCTGCTTTTTCTGCTCCTCCTCGTTGCATGCGCCAAGGCCCCGATTACCAACAGGACGCAGTTTATACTGCTCCCCCAAGCCTTCGAAATGCAGCTTGGCGCAAGCGCGTACGCGAATCTGCTTGAGACCGAGAAGGTCTCGCGTGATGCGCACTACAACGGGGTCGTGAGGAGGGTCGGACAGCGCATAGCCGCAGTTTCCCACACCCCCAATCTCAAGTGGCAGTACACAGTTTTTGACAGCAAACAGGTAAACGCATTCGCGCTTCCCGGGGGGAAGATCGGGGTTTACACCGGGATGATGCCCGTTGCCAAAACCGAGGCGGGACTCGCTACCGTGATGGCCCACGAGGTCGCCCACGCGACGGCGCGCCACGGAGGGGAGAGACTTACTCTCGGAATTCTGCTCGAGATGAGTTCCGCAGCGCTCGCGTCGGCTATGAAGAAAAAGGACAAAAAAACCACAAGCAGGGTTCTTGCCGTCTACGGAGTGGGGACAACGCTCGCGGTCGCCCTGCCGTTTTCAAGAAAGCAGGAATCGGAGGCCGACAGGATAGGTCTCATATACATGGCGAAAGCGGGATATGACCCGCGCGAGGCCATCCCCTTCTGGGAGAGGATGGGGGCTGCGGGACGGGGCGCTCCGCCCGAGTTTCTCTCTACCCACCCCGGGTACAGGACCAGGATAAAAAACATCCGCAAGTGGATGCCCGAGGCGCTCGAATACTACGAGGCGAGCCAGAAGGCTCCCAACAGGCACATCGTAATCGCCGAGTAAACCGGGCACGCGCAAATGAAGGCACATTTCTTCTCGAATTCTTTTTTTACCCCTTTTTAATTGCTTCTTAACACCCGCTTAACCTTTCGGGGTTTAAATTAACTCAAATTGTTTGGTTTGCTTTTCACTATCTTAAGGAGGATTCTCGTAATGAAGAATTTGAGTGTTAAATCGTGTTTTACGCTTTTTGCGATCGTTTGCGCGCTTGCTCTCGGTCCGGTCGCCTCTGCCCAGACGGTCACAGTTGACCAGGCCATACCTTCCTACACGAAGGTGACGGGTGTTTCGGGGAACATAGACAGCGTGGGTTCCGACACCATGAACAACCTTATGACGTTCTGGTGCGAGGGATTCGCAAAGTTCTACCCCAACGTTAGATGCCAGATAGAGGGCAAGGGTTCGAGTACCGCTCCTCCGGCTCTGATAGCGGGGACTTCCCAGTTCGGACCCATGTCAAGAATGATGAAATCAAAGGAGGTTGACGAATTCGAAAAGCAGGCCGGCTACAAGCCGACCGCGGTTCCGACGTCGATTGACGCGCTTGCGGTTTACGTGAACAAGGATAACCCGATTGGCTGTCTCTCGATAAAGCAGGTAGACGCCATTTTCTCAAAGAACAGGAAATGCGGGGGTGGCTCCGATATTTCCACTTGGGGAACTGCGGGACTCGGTGGCGACTGGGCCGGGAAGCCGATAAGCGTCTACGGGCGAAACTCCGCGTCGGGCACCTACGGCTACTTCAAGAAGAAGGCGCTTTGCAAGGGCGACTACAAGGACACCGTTAAGGAGCAGCCCGGATCTTCCGCCGTCGTGCAGGGAATTACCGAGGATCTTCAGGGAATCGGCTACAGCGGCATCGGATACAAAACATCCGGGGTAAAAGCGATCGAGCTTGCCAAGACTGTCGAGAAGGGTTGCTTCGGACCCGATCTTGCAAACGTAGTCAGCGGGAGCTATCCGCTCGGAAGGTACCTCTTTCTCTACGTTAACAAGAAGCCGAACGAAGCTCTTGATCCGCTTCGCCTCGAGTTCCTGAAGTACGTTCTTAGCCGGCAGGGACAGGAAATAGTCATAAAAGACGGATATCTGCCCTTGACCGCTGAGAAGGTTTCCGAGTTAAGAGTTCTTATAGGTGCGAAGTAGGTATACTATTATGGTTCCTTACGCGGACGGATCCGGAAGTGTTTCGGGTCCGCCTACGTTTGGCCGTTTACCCCGGGGAGGTCGGATCTTAGGCCGTCTTTTTCGCATCTGATATCCCAGATGCAAGGTAACTTCATTGTCAAGCGATAAAACTGACGAACTCGGAATCGAAGAGAGTTCAAAGCAGAAGCAGATACGGAGAAGAAAGCTCTACGATAGGCTGGCGAGACGCGTGGTATTTGTCGGCGGTGCGGGAATCATCTTCTGTATCATAGCCATACTTTTTTTCATAGGGATCGAGACCGTTCCTCTGTGGAAAAGTCCCGGGAAAAAGCTCGAAAGCGTTTCGGAAATGAAGGACCGTCTGGGCTCCGCGGCGGTCGCCGACAGAGTACGTATTTTCGATGTAGGAGTGGATGAGTACAGAGAGCAGTTTTTCACGGTAGACTCTCTCGGGTCGGTACGCTTTTTCACCCTCGAAGAAGAACCTAAGCTTATTAAGGCCCACACGGTCTCTCACGAGACAACAGGTTACACATCTTTTTACAACTCCCGAAGCAACACGTCCTATGCGATTGCCGACAGGGAAGGTTACGTGGTTCCGTTCGAGGTGAGTTTCAGAGTCGAGTTCCGCGAGGGAACCGAAAGAACCGTAGTATCGAGGGTTACGGAGGGAGAGGCTCTCCGGATAACGGAAGAACCGATAGAAATCTTCGCCTATCAGAGTTCGCCCGAAACAGGAGCCCCCGTGGTTGTGGCCTACACGGCTTCCGGGCGCCTTCTTGCATACGCCGAGGTTGAGGAGGAAGGGTTTTTAGGCGAGAGCCAAACCGAGGTTTTTACGACCGATCTTGCCGGGGAGCTTGGAGGAGCGGTGGTCACCGGAGTGCAGGTCGATTCCGAAGCGGAGAACCTCTACGTCTCTACAGCAAACGGGAAGCTTTATCACTGGTCGCTTTCAGATCCCTCTTCTCCGGAACTCAAATCCACGCTTGCGGCTACAGCGGATCCCGGGGTGGCAGTTACTGAAATAGGGTTCCTTCTGGGTCACCGTTCCCTCATTGTCGGTGACGCCGCGGGAAACGTGAGCGTGTGGTTTGAGACCACGGGCGGCGGCGGGGAAAGCAAACTTGCGAAGATACACGTTCTCCCCCCGCTTCCCGCTGCGGTTGACAGGTTTTCCGCGTCGCAGAGAGGAAGGGGCTTTCTGGCTTCCGATACTTCTGGAAACATAGCCCTCTACCAAGCCACTTCCGCCACGAAGCAGCTTGATTTTCCGGGCCGGGGAAAGCCTTACGCGGGGCTCAGCTTTTCTCCGAAGGCAAACGGGGTGGTGGCCGTAGATTCCGACATGGTGCTTTCAAGCTACTATCTTGACAATCCGCACCCCGAGACGAATTTCCACACTCTTTTCGGAAAAGTATGGTATGAGGGCTACGACAAGCCCCGGTACGTGTGGCAGTCAACGGGGGGAACGGACGAGTTCGAGCCCAAGTTCAGCCTGACACCGCTTGCCTACGGAACTCTGAAAGGCGCCATTTACACGATGATACTTTCTATTCCGCTTGCGGTCCTCGCGGCAATCTGCGTCTCGCAGTTCCTCCATCCCTCCATAAGGAATGTGGTGAAGCCCGTGATAGAGGTGATGGCGGCGCTTCCAAGCGTGGTGCTCGGTTTTCTCGCGGGTCTATGGCTTGCGCCGCTGCTTGAGAAAATCTTTGTTGCGACCCTGATAATGCCGTTTATTGTGATCAGTCTTACCCTTCTTGCGCTTTTCCTCTGGTACCGTCTTCCGTTCTCGCTCTCCGGGAGGTTCCGGGTGGGGGCTGAGCTTTTCACGCTTGTGGGTGTGATAGGGATCGCGGCTGCGCTTTCTCTGTGGTTAAACGGTCCGCTTGAGAGCCTTATTTTCGCAGGGGATTTCAGGGACTGGTTTTTCAGAATGTTCGATCTTCGCTACGACCAGAGAAACATGCTGGTCGTGGGATTCGCGATGGGCTTTACCGTGATCCCCATAATATTCACCATCTCCGAAGATGCGCTCTCAAGCGTTCCGAGGACTCTTTCTTCGGGATCTTTGGCCTTGGGAGCCAACAGGTGGCAGACGGCCATGAGGATAGTTGTGCCTGCCGCGAGCGCCGGAATATTCTCGGCCATCATGATAGGTTTCGGAAGAGCCGTGGGAGAGACGATGATCGTGCTCATGGCCACGGGGAACACCCCGGTTATGGACTGGAGCTTTTTTAACGGCTTCCGGGCGCTTTCTGCCAACATAGCGGTTGAGCTTCCCGAGGCTCCGCACGGGGGGACGCTCTACAGGGTGCTTTTCCTGACAGCGATTCTGCTGTTTGTGGTCACCTTTTTGCTTAATACCCTGGCGGAGATTCTCAGCCAGAGACTGAGGAGGAAGTACGCGCAGTCCGATGCCTAAACTCTGGAAAGCAGGCGACTCCTACATATGGATATCGGGACTTGCCCTCATGGTCACGCTAGTGATGATAGGGGGGCTTCTGTTCCTGATAGCCACAAAGGGTCTGGGCTCGATGTGGCCGGCGGACATAGGACGCTACGAGCTTAGAGACGGTTCTACTTACTTGGGGAAGTTTCGCGCGAGAGAATCCGTGCGGGGAGGGGACGGCGTGAGGGGCTCCGAGTTCCGCGTCAAGCTCAAGATAGGAAACAGGGATGTCTACGGCCTTGACTTCAGGTGGATAGACGAGGCGGACATAGCGTCGCGCGACTATCCCAACGATGCGGTGGTCCTTGAGCGACGCGAGTGGGGAGATTACCACGGCTACTTAAAAGAGATAAGAAAAAACGGCGAAGTAATCCCGGGCGGGAATCCAGACGCTTTCTCGATGCTTCTGGGTCTGATACGCGACGCGAACAGGATACACGAGAGGATACTCAAGATAGAAAAAGGGGAGATAGGAGACATAAACTACGGAATCGAGCGGCAGCGTCTAAAGCTCCGCGGCCTTTCAGTGCGCGGCGAGGATAATCCGGCGAAGGAGGCCGAGTACCGCCTGAGAATAAGAGAGTACGAGCAGCGCTACGAGGCAAGCGAGTCGAAACTTGAAACACTCTATGCGGAGCTTTCGAGAAACGAGGTGGTGATGCTCTCAGCTGGTGGAGACGAGAAGGTAGTGCCGCTTGGAAAGATCGTCATGGCTCATCGCCCAAACGATATGGGATTTACGGCGAAAACCGGTTTTTACATAAAAAGATTCTGGGGATTTGTCTCCGATAACCCGAGGGAAGCCAATACTGAGGGTGGGATATTCCCCGCCATTTTCGGCACGGTACTCATGGTGCTTATCATGAGCATAGTGGTCATGCCCTTCGGAATCGTAGCGGCGCTTTACCTGCGGGAATACGCCAGACAAGGAGTGATGGTGAGAGTAGTCAGAATATGCGTTAACAACCTTGCGGGTGTTCCCTCCATAGTGTTCGGGGTTTTCGGAGTGGGATTTTTTCTCTACGGAATAGGGGGCATAATCGACGCGGTGTTTTTCAAAGAGGCTCTCCCAAGCCCGACTTTTGGTACGGGAGGAATACTGTGGGCGTCGCTTACCCTCGCTCTCCTCACTGTTCCGGTGGTGATAGTTGCGACTGAGGAGGGACTCGCGGCAGTTCCGAGAAACATTAGGGAGGGGTCTCTTGCGCTCGGTGCCACAAAGTTCGAGACTATCTGGAAGGTTGTTATCCCGAGTGCGCTTCCGGCCATACTCACGGGTCTTATCCTCGCAGTCGCCCGGGCCACGGGGGAGGTGGCGCCACTTATGATAACGGGGGTCGTTAAGCTTGCGCCTGATCTTCCCATAGACGGGCACTTTCCCTTTCTTCACCTTGAGAGAAAGTTCATGCATCTGGGATTCCACATATACGATCTCGGCTTTCAGTCTCCAAACGCCGAGGCTGCGAAACCCATGGTTTTCATGACTGCATTTCTGCTCATACTGATAGTGGTTGTGCTTAACATAACGGCGATAATAATAAGAAACAGGCTAAGGAAAAAATATGCGACTTCCGCGGTGTAGTTTAATAGTGTATAAGTAGTGGAGGAAGATTTAATGCTGTCTGGAGAACCGATGGAGAGACAAGAATTCAGAGCCCCGGAGACAAACGGATCCGTCCCGGCTCCCAAGGCCAAGAAACTGAAGAGGGTAAAGGCCGTCCCCCACCCTCTGGTTGAAGTTGAGGACCTGAATCTTTTTTACGGCAAAAAGCAGGCCCTTCAGGATATCAACATGAACATCCCGAAAAACCGGGTAACGGCTTTTATAGGCCCTTCGGGCTGCGGCAAATCCACTCTGCTTCGCTGCTTTAACCGCTTAAACGATCTCATTGATGACTGCAGGATCGAAGGGGAGATATCGATTAACGGGAAAAGCATATTCGATTCCGATGTTGACATCACCGACCTTAGAAAAAGGGTCGGCATGGTGTTTCAGAAATCAAACCCGTTCCCGAAATCGATCTACGAGAACGTTGCCTACGGGGCTAGGATAGCAGGGATCAACAAGAAATCCGTTCTTGACGATATCGTGGAGAAAAACCTCAAGCGCTCTGCCCTCTGGGACGAGGTAAGCGACAGGCTTAACGACAGCGCCATGAGTCTTTCGGGGGGTCAGCAGCAAAGACTCTGCATCGCAAGAGCCATAGCTGTGGAGCCGGACGTGCTTTTGATGGATGAGCCGTGCTCGGCACTTGATCCCATAGCGACTGCTAAGATAGAGGACTTGGTTACGGAGCTTAAAAGCAAGTTCACCATAGTGATCGTGACCCACAACATGCAGCAGGCCGCCCGCGTTTCGGATTACACGGCCTTTATGTACATAGGCGACATAGTGGAGTTTGATACCACGGAGAAGATATTCCTTAATCCCGCCAAAAAGCACACCGAGGACTACGTCTCGGGCAAGTTCGGCTAGGGGGTGTTCCAATGAGGCGATCACGGATGATAAAGTACGAAGAGGAACTCACGCTCCTTAACAGGAAGCTGCTTGAGATGGCGTCGCTTGTCGAGAGCCGCATCGCGAAGAGCATGAAGGCTCTTCGGGAAGGGAACATGATTTTGGCTCAGGAAGTGATCAGCACCGACGAGCAGATAAACGCGATGGAGATCGAGATAGATAACCTCTGCGTGAAGATCCTGGCCCTTTACCAGCCCGAGGCCAAGGATCTTCGTACCGTCACCATGATAATGAAGGTTAACAACGATCTTGAGAGAATAGGGGATCACGCCTCTAGCATCTCGCGGATGGCCATCTTCATGTCCGACTACCCGCCTATAAAACCGCTTGTGGACATTCCGAAGATGGCGGACAAGGCAATGGAGATGCTGAGGGAAAGCCTTGACGCGTTTATAAGAAGAGATGCGAAACTCGCCGTGGAGGTCTGTCGCAAAGACGACGAGGTCGATAACTACGAGCCCCAGATAGTTAGGGAGCTCATAACCTTCATAATGTCGGATCCCTCAACGCTTAACCGGGCTCTTCGCTATATCTACGTCGCAAGGCACCTTGAGAGGGTGGCGGATCTCGCGACGAACATAGCGGAGAACGCCTACTACATAGCTACCGGAGAGATGCTTAAGCACCAGCACACTTCGGAGATGAACTGACCGCCGTTTTACTGCTCGGTCCGTGGAAGCTCAACCGTAAAAGTGCTTCCCTCTCCTTCCGTGCTTCTAACTTCTATGGTTCCCCCGTGCTGTATGACTATGTGCTTCACTATGCTGAGGCCAAGCCCCGTCCCGCCTATTTCTCTTGAGCGGTTCTTATCCACCCTGTAGAACCTCTCGAATATCCTTTCTTGATGCTCGGGGGGAATTCCGATTCCGTTGTCTTCAACCTCTATGCGGAGGGTGCCGTTTAGGGTTGCGGCGCGTACAGACACCGAGCCATTTTGCGGGGTGTACTTGGCCGAGTTCTCAACAAGATTGATGATCATGCGCTCCACGAGGAATCTGTTTGCCCTGTAGGGGGGCATGCCGACCTCAATTTCAAGCGAGAGAGCGACTCTGTTTTTTGAGAAAAGAGAGCCAAGCGAGCCCACGGAGCGGACAATTGTTTCCTCTATGTCGATCTCTTCGTATCCTTTCCTTGAGTCCCGGGGGTCTGCCTCCCCGCTTTCAAGTTCCGAGAGCACCAGCAGGTCGGAGGCTATTGCTATCAGCCTGTCGGTGTTTTCCTCTATTATTTCGAGAAATTCCTTTTTCTCCTCGTCTGTGTCGTAGCTTTTGTCAAGGAGCGTTTCTATGTACCCCTTTATGGACGTAAGCGGGGTTCTTAGCTCGTGGGAGACGTTCGCCACGAAATCCGCCTTTATCCGCTCAAGGTTCTTGAATTCCGTTATGTCGAAGATGACCACTATGATTTCCCTGTAGCGGGGACTTACTCTGACGCTTACAAGATACGATCTTTCCTTGGGATAGAGAACGGAGATTTCCTGAGTAGCCGATTTCTTCTTTCGCTGCATGCGGGAGATGAGTCCCTGGAGGTCCGGGTTTCTTACGGTTTCCATGTAGGGGCGGCCGATTGCTGCGTCGTCTATCGTGAACATTTCCTTTGCGGCGTCGTTTACGAGCAGGAGGTTCTCTTCCCTTGATATCACTATAACCCCTTCCCTCATGGATTCGATTATGCTTTTGAGCTGGTTTCCCTCCCTCTCGGTTTCGCGCATCTGAAGGGAAATTCTCTCAGATAGCTCGCTTATGGAGATTGAGACTCCCGTTTCGAAGCCGCCTACCTTGCGCCCTGTCTTTCGGGCCTTTTTCTGTCGTTCCGGCAGAAGCTCAAGCGCCTTTGATATCCTCGAGAAGTCCTTTAGGACGTCTCTCTCGATGATACAGCAGAGGACGAATCCGAATACAACGAATGCTGCTGTGTACGCGATGTAGCCTAGGGTCCCGCTGCCAGGGGAGAGCAGCACGGCAAGCAGCGCCGCGGCGGCGGCGAGGCAGAGCAGGTAGAGAAAATGTTTTCTGAATATCTTCAAACCGGTTGGATCTCTTCTAGCTTGTAACCGATTCCTCTAACGGTCTTTATCATCTTGCCGGCGGAACCGAGTTTTTCTCTCAGGTTTTTTATGTGAACGTCTATAGTCCTGTCAAAAACCACCCTTTCATCTCCCCAGAGGGTCTTTCTTTTGAGCAGCTGATCACGGGTGAACACCTTTCCCTCCGCCTCCCCCAGAGTCTCAAGTATTCTGAACTCGGTTGTGGTAAGCTCGATTTTCCGCGAGTCAACCGAAACCTCGTAGCTTGCCGGGTCTATTCTGAGAGAGCCGATCCGAAGCGCCCCGTCCCCAGAATTTTTCATCGCATATCTTCTCAAGAGGCTTTTTACCCTGGCGACGAGCTCCCGGGTCCGGAAGGGCTTTACTATGTAGTCGTCGGCGCCGAGTTCAAGACCCACTACTACGTCGGCCTCGGTGGATTTTGCTGTGATCATTATTATAGGTATTGACTCCGTCGAGGGTTTGCTTTTAAGTATCCTGCAGAGTTCAAGGCCGTCCATGCCGGGGAGCATGATGTCGAGCAGCACGAGATCGGGCGGGACGGAATTTATGTAGAGCAGAAAGTCCTTTCCGCTCTGAAAGGGTTTTACCTGGTACCCCTCGCGCTTTAAGTGATGGGTTATCAGGTTAAGTATGTCCTTTTCGTCATCTACTACCGCTATGAGTTTTCTCATCTGTGTTCCTTCTTAATTTACAGAATACAAATGCGTACATCAATTGCGTACCAAGGCCTCTTAACATAGAACTAACAATTTATTTATTCTGAATTAATCATTCACGCATATCATTAGGTCAGAGTTGTTAAAAGCAGAGCAACAAACACATCAAGGAGGATATGAGATGAGATTTTTAGCAGTTTTAGCCGTGTCTTTTGTGACGCTGCTTTCCTTTATGCCTGTTCCCGCTCAGGCCGGCGGCGATATGAGCATCGAGGAACAGATTCAGGAACTGAAAAAGCAGATAGAGAGGCTCGAGGAGCAGAGCCAGCAGATGAACATGAAGATGTACGAGGCCACGGACTCCAAGGCCTGGTACAACAAGATAAAGGTCAAGACCAAAAAAGGCACAGGTCTTACTTTCCAGACCGCGGACAAGAACTACAAGATGAGGATGAGGCTTCGCGGCCAGTTCTTGACTAATTACATAAATCCTGACGGAGAAGATGACGAAGGTCTCGGTTTCAGGGTAAGAAGGCTCAGGGTAACGTGGGACGGTAACGCCTTTGCCCCGTGGATGAAATACAAGGTTCAGTACGATTTCGGAAGAACTGGTGAACTCAAGGACATGAAGCTTTCGTTCGCAAAGAACAAGATGTTCGTTCCCACGGTGGGCCAGTACAAGGTTCCGTTTAACAGAGAGGTTCTTAACTCTTCATCCGCACTTCAGGTCGTAGGCCGCTCGATCATAACCGACTACTTTGAGTACGACAGGGATATCGGTGTAGGCGCTTACGGTCTTCTGGGCGGCGGGAAGCTCCGCTACGACTTAGGTCTTTTCCAGGGAGAGGGCACAAACACCAAGAACGACAAGGGTGATACCGGTATGATCTGGGCTGCCAGGGTTCAGGCGGCCGTTATCGGCGGAAAAGCCAAGAAGGTAAAAGAGAATTTCACCAAGAAGCCCACGCTCATGATTGGAGCCGCTGTCGCGGGCATAGATGTTGAAGATGGAAGTGACGGCAATATCGGAATTCCATCCGGAGAGAGGGCGCTTGAAAATGGTACGGTTACTTCCTTAACGGCAGATATAAACTACAGGGACCCGAGGTTTAACCTTACCGGTGAGTATATCGGAAGGTGGGCCAATCCCGATGAAGGCGGAGTAGGTACTGCCTATGATCAGGGTTTCAGGGTTCAGGGCGGTTTCTTCGTGATTCCGAAAAAGGTTGAGGTTGCCTCCAGGTACGCGATGGTAATGTTTGACACTGACGCAGGAGTTCTCGGGGGAAATGATCTTGACAATGTCTGGACGTTCACGCAGGGGCTTAACTACTACCTCAGCGGCAATCACAAGTGGAAGATACAGCTTGACTACACGTTCCAGAGAGAAGAGGATCTCGCTGGCGCAGAGTCTGATGAATCGATGGTAAGAGCGCAGGTTCAGGCCTACTTCTAGAACCCGCGCGAAGGAACAAGTTTTTTTCTCCTTCCTTTTAATCTGTTAGGCCAAAGCCCCTCGCTCCGGAGACGGTGCGAGGGGCTTTTTTTGTTCATGCTCGGGCACGGTTAATTAATTCCGCCCCATCGGTTAGGATTAACCGCAAATGACAAGAGTAAAGGTATGCGGAATAACTAACTCGGAGGACGCGCTCTGTGCGGTGCGGCTGGGAGCAATGGCGCTCGGTTTTGTTTTCTACCAAAAAAGCCCGAGATTCATTAGCCCCGAAGAGGCGGGAGAAGTAATAAGACAGATTCCCCCATTTGTAACCAAGGTGGGGGTTTTCGTAAATGCCGAGGCGGATTACCTGAAGGAAGCAAGGGACGTTGCAGGTTTTGACGTCTATCAGTTCCACGGGGATGAGACCCCGGAGTTCTGCGCCGCGTTCGCAGAGAACTACATAAAGGCAATAAGGGTTAAGGACGCGGAAAGCCTTCATGCGGTGGAACTCTACGATACGGACGCTTTTCTTTTCGATACCTACTCGCCGGATGCCTACGGAGGCACTGGAGAGAATTTCTCGTGGGACGTTCTTTCCCGCCGGAAACTTGAGGATAAATTCGTTATACTTTCCGGAGGACTTAACTCGGATAACGTGCGAGACGCTATACGGGCGGTGAATCCCTACGCCGTTGACGTGAGTTCCGGGGTTGAAAGCTCGCCGGGGATAAAAGATCATCTTAAACTTAAGCGGTTCATGGAGGCCGCAAGTTATGGGCAAGGCTAACCGGAAATACAGCTACCCTGATACGGGAGGTCATTTCGGAGACTTCGGCGGCCGCTACGTCTCAGAAACCCTGATGCCCGCTCTGATTGAGCTCCAAAGGGCTTACGAGGAAGCCGCAGCTGACGAGACTTTTCACGAGGAGATTGATTACTACCTGAAGCAGTACGCAGGAAGGCCCACTCCGCTTTATTACGCCCGTGCGATGACAGAGAGTCTCGGAGGCGCCAAGGTTTACCTTAAAAGAGAGGATCTTGCCCACACTGGCGCGCACAAGATAAATAACACGATAGGTCAGGGGGTTCTCTGCGGGAGGATGGGCAAAGACAGGATAATAGCTGAAACCGGAGCGGGACAGCATGGGGTTGCCACGGCTACTGTTGCGGCGCTTTTGAACAAGGAATGCGTGATATACATGGGGGAGGAGGACACGAAACGCCAAGAGCTTAATGTTTTCCGTATGAAGCTTCTGGGTGCTGAGGTAAGGCCCGTGGTCTCGGGCACGAAAACACTCAAAGACGCCATGAACGAGGCCATGAGAGACTGGGTTACGAACGTGAGGAACACCTTTTACATAATAGGAAGTGTCGCCGGTCCCCATCCCTACCCCATGATGGTAAGGGATTTTCAATCCGTGATCGGGCATGAGGCGATAGAGCAGATACTCGCCGCGGAAGGAAAGTTCCCCGACACCTTGGTTGCCTGCGTTGGGGGCGGCTCAAACGCCATGGGTCTTTTCTTCCCCTTCATAGAGGAATCCGGGGTAAGGAAGATCGGTGTGGAGGCGGCGGGCCATGGTCTTGAGAGTGGCCTTCACTCCGCGACCATAACTGCGGGCTCGGTAGGGGTTCTTCACGGAAGCAAAACCTACCTGCTCCAGGACGAAGACGGCCAGGTAAAGGGAGCCCATTCCGTTGCCGCCGGCCTTGACTACCCTGGCGTGGGTCCCGAGCATTCGTATTTCCAAGACGCGGGCGAGGTCGATTACGTTTCTGTAACGGACGAAGAAGCGCTCTCGGCGTTTTCCTATCTCTCGGAAGTAGAGGGAATAATACCCGCGCTTGAGACTGCCCACGCAATAGCACACGTGCGCAAAATCGCTCCGTCCATGTCTCCAGAGCAGATTATAGTTATCTGTCTCTCCGGCAGAGGGGATAAAGACATACATACCGCTTCCTCTCTTATATGAAGCGATTCGGACTGACCGGTTTTTCTGGTTTTTCTCCCCTGTCAACCCGCTTGACAATACCCATACGCGCGTATATAAAGCTTCCGAAGGTTGGAGGTTCGTTTTTATTCTGTTTGCTTGCGATTTCTGCGTTTCCAGGCTGCCGGCTTCTTATAAAAGCACATGGGAAGAATAAAGGAAAAATTCCACGAACTTCGGGAGAAAAACAAAGCGGCTTTAATCTGCTATGTTACCGCCGGGGACCCTGATGTCGACTTGACCGAGCAGATCATTGATCACATGGAGGCAAGCGGTGTTGACATGGTGGAAATCGGCATACCCTTTTCGGACCCCATGGCGGACGGGCCGGTAATCCAGGCTGCTTCGGAACGGGCTCTTGCTAACTCGACATCCGTTTCCGACGTGCTTTCGCTTGTTAAAAGGATAAGGTCCCGCTCGGATATTCCCGTGATACTTTTCGGCTACTACAACCCTTTTTTCTCCTATGGCACCGAGCGATTCGCACGCGACGCCCGCGAGGCGGGAGCGGACGGAGTTCTGGTCGTTGATCTTCCACCCGAGGAAGCTGGGGAACTGAGCATCCATGTTGAGCAGGAAGGGCTTGACCGAATCTTTCTGCTTGCCCCTACGAGTACCGAAGAAAGGATAGAGATGGTGTCGCAAAACGCCTCGGGTTTTATCTACGTGGTTTCGGTTACCGGGGTCACAGGAGCGCGTCCTGACATGGACTACGATCTCGAGGATCTGGTGGGAAGAATAAAGCGCCGCTCGGAGCTTCCCGTCGGGGTAGGTTTCGGGGTTTCCTCCGCGCGTCAGGCCGCCGCGATAGCCTCTTTTTCCGACGCTGTTATCGTGGGAAGCGCCCTTGTGAGAATAATCGAGAGCGGTGGAGAGGAGAGGCAGGAAATGCTGGGTAGGATTTCAAGCTTTACGGAGGAACTTAGCGCCGCCTGCTACAGGTAGACGTTCTGAATTCCAGGTACGATGAGTACGAACGGGGAAAGGCGATATATGTTCATCGGAGAATTTGACATTCTCCTGATGAGTCTTTTTAAGAACAGGGGCCAGGTAACAGAACTTGATTCTCCTGATGATGCGCTTAATCAGAAGGGAGTCTTTACGCTTATAGTTGTAAACAACGAATTTGCAACCAAGGAGTTTCTGAGATCTCTTGCTTACAGTTATCCCGAGAGCCCGATAGTTGTTTCCGCCGACGGTGAGCGGCGCAAGGACGGCTATATAGCGAGATATGTGAAATTCGATGAAGTTGCAACCAACCAGATATCCTTTGAGGAGAAGCTTGCGAGATCCGATATCTCCGTAAGACTGATAAGAGAGGTTCACCGCGACGCGAAGAAGCTTCTCATACTCGTTCATAACCAGCCTGACCCGGATGCGATCGCAAGCGCCATGGCCCTTCGGACCCTCCTTAGAAGAAACAAGAAAACGGCGACCATAGGATATCTGGGGGAGAGAATTTCAAGACCCGAGAACGTGGCCATGGTGGAGCTTATGGACATAGACTTGCAGGTGATTTCCCAAAATGACATAAAAAATTTCAATTCCATAGCACTTGTTGATGTGCAGCCTTCTTATTTTAGAGGGGAGATTACAGATGTCGATTCGGTGATCGACCATCATCCGATAACCCCCGAGTGCGACGCGAAATTCACCGAGATAAGTTCCGAAGAAGGAGCCACCGCGACGATCATGACCCGGCTCCTCAGGGCCGCCCAGGTTGAGATTTCCGCAAAACTTTCAACCGCGCTTCTCTACGGAATAAAAACCGACACCATGATTCTCAACAGGGGTGCGGATCTTGACGACCTAGAAGCGTTCACATATCTCTACAATCAGGCCGACTTGGGTTTGCTCAGGAAAATAGAGTCCAAAAACCTGTATTCAGAAGAGATCAAGCATTACGGCCAGGCGCTCTCAAAACACTGGATAAATGACGGAATAATTTTCATGAACTTGGGAAGGATAGAAAAGGAGCATCTTATTGCCCAGGTGGCTGACATGGGGATGAAGGTGGAGGGGGTCAGATGGTCTGTTGCCTTTGGGATTGTTTCCGGTTCCCATGTAGTTATGTCCGTAAGAAACAGCGGGTCCGTCAAGAGTGCCGGGCGTCTGCTTTTCGAGCTTTTTGACGAAATAGGAAGCGCCGGAGGACACAGATCCTACGCCAAGGCCGTGATTCCCATACAAGAAGTGAGGCAGCTCATAGGAAAGACCTCGCGCAAGAACATAGAGCAGTGGATCGATAGGGTATTTAGAACCGCAACTGCTCAGAACGTCTGAGGACGGAAGCCAACATTTTTTCCGCTGAACTTGGTTTTTCCCTTCCGCTTTTAAAGCTATATTAATTCCAATGATAGCAAGTACCATGTTAATCAAAGTGGATTTGCGATGGGCAGCTTGGTTTCCCAAGAGAAGATGAAACTCAAGACGGCAATTCTGGGAGTTACGGGTTATGTCGGCCAGCAGCTTCTTTCCCTTCTGGCGCGCCACCCTAACATTGACCTGCGTGTGCTTACGTCTGAGAAGTTCTCGGGCAGGAGGGCGGATGAGGCGTTTCCGCATCTTTTGGGCTACTCGGATCTTATCCTAAGCCCAGTATCGAAAATTCCTGACTCAGAACGTGTGGATCTTCTGTTTTCCTGTCTTCCCGGGGGAACTTCTTGTGTTTTCGTGCGTAAGTTCCTTGAGAAAGGAGTAAGGGTGATCGATCTTAGCTCCGACTTAAGATTCCCTGACCCTGCTGACTACTCCCGGGCTCACGGCGTGGCGCCGCGCTTTCCCGAGCTTCTCTCACAGGCGGTCTACGGACTTAGCGAGCTTAACCGCGAGAAGATAAAAAACGCCCCGTTAGTCGCTAATGCGGGTTGCTACTCTACCTGCGTTTCTCTCGCCGTAGTGCCTTTTCTTCAAGAGCATGAAGTGGAACCCGATATTATAGTGGACGTAAAATCTTCTTTTTCGACTTCGGGACGAGCGCCGAAACCCGAGAGTCACTACACCGAGGTAAAAGAGGACGTATCCGCTCGTGGAGCTGGAGGGGATGACCAAAAACATGAGATTCTTCGCGTGCTCTACGATTTCTGCGGCGTGAAGAAAAAGCTCCTTTTCTTCAATACACGTATTCCGGTTAAGAGGGGGATAATGGCCACTTCGTATCTCAGGCTCCGCTCGGAGATCTCCCCCGATGAGGTAAGGGAATTTTACTCCGGATTCTACAGAGATGATGCTTTCGTCCGGGTCTGCGACGGGCCCCCTGGGATAGCGTCTGTTTCCGGTTCCAACTATATCTCTTTAGGTTTCTGTGAGAGAGAAGGGCACCTTGTCATCGTATCGGTTCTTGACAATCTAATGAAGGGGGCCGCGGGCCAGGCCGTTCAGAACATGAATATAGTCTTTGGATTTCCTGAGGACACTGGACTCGGACAAGTTCCCCTTTTCCCGTGACGGGGCGATGAGAAACTACTGCGAAATACTGTATTCAAATCTGGAGCGAAATCCCCGGGGAGCGGCCGTCTGGTATCAAGGAGAAATCTACAGTTACGCGCAGCTCTGCGACTTTGTTGACGGTTTTTCCTCGTTTCTTTCCAAGCTGGGGGTGTCACGGGGGGACAAGGTATGCGTTTTCCTTCCCAATTCACTTTCTCTTGCCGTATCCGTTTTTTCGATAGCAAGACTTGGAGCCGCCTGCGTTCCAATTGATAGCGCCTGCGGAACCGAAGAGATGAGACACTACCTTGAGTTCTCGAAGCCGCTCCTGATCGTTACAGACGAATCTCTTGCGCATACCGTGAATACCGTTTCCGGAGGCATAACCACTGTTTGCGTGACCCGGGACAACTTTCTGGGTGACGCTCCCGCGGATCTGCCTGGAAATCATCCTTCGGAGAAAGCCATCTACCTTTTTTCCACGGGCTCAACCGGAAAGCCCAAGTGCGTTGCGAGAAGCCACACCAACATGATCGCCCTTGCCCAGAATCACACGGCCACAATAAACTGGGATAGCGGGGACAGAATTCTTTTTTCGATTCCAATATCGCATACCTATGGTCTCGGGAACTTCGTAAGCGCCGTAAGCGTCGGGGCCTGCTGTTATTTCCTCCCGAGGTTTACCAGAAAAGAGGTTCTCGGCGTGCTGGAAGAAGAACAGATAACCGTCTTTCCCGCCGTTCCATTCATGCTAGAGACTCTCGCTCGAAGCGTGAGCCGTGGTGATTATGATTTCCCGCAGCTAAAGCATGTTATTTCCGCCGGGGCTCCCTTGCCCGAGGAGACCTTTTTTTCCTTCCACAGGGCTTTCAGTGTCTACCCCCGCCAGCTCTACGGTTCATCTGAGACCGGGGTGATGGCAATTAATATCGCGGAAAATATAGAGGAGAAGCGTCTTTCAGTCGGAGTACCGGTTGAAAACGTTGTTATAAAGGTGGTTTCGGAAACCGGGAACGAACTTCCAGTCGGGCAGATCGGCGAGATAATAATAAGGAGCCCTTCCATGACAGACGGCTACGTTGATTTTCCGGAAGAGACCAAGAGGGTTTTTGTCGACGGTTTTTACCACACCGGGGATCTCGGAATGTTCGACGGCGACGGGTATCTTTTCATTCGCGGAAGAAAGAAGCTTTTCATCAACATTTCTGGGAACAAGGTTGACCCGTTCGAAGTTGAAAACCTGCTTATGACTCACGGGAAAATAACGGAAGCTGCCGTGATAGGAACCCCTGGAGCCCAGGGCAGAGAAGAGGTGAAGGCCTTTATCGTTGCGGATGGACTCACAAGGCGGGAGGTTGTCGATTTCTGCAGGGGAAAAATTTCCGACTACAAGATCCCCGCGAAGATGGAATTTGTGGACGCACTTCCGAGAAGCCCGGCAGGCAAAGTGCTTAGGGAGAAGCTTAAGTGACCGAGCGAAAAGAAGTTCTTGGGGAAAAGATAAAGCGGCTTGTCATCGGCAAGTTCAATCTCGACATCAGTCCCCAGGATATATCGGCTGAGCAGTCGCTGATCGAACTTGGAGTTGGCGTCGATTCCGTTTCGACGCTCGAATTCATTATGGAGCTTGAAGAGGAATTTGGGGTCTCAATTGACGAGTCCGAGATTCCCCCCGGAATTCTTGAGACCGTTGAGAGCCTCTCTGAGTTTATTCGCTCGCTTAAGTGATTTGTCCTTTTATTTCTTGTAGAGGTTGGTTATCGGGAAGCGGCGGTCCTTTCCGAAAGCAAGCGACGTTATTTTTACCCCCGGGGCGCTCTGCCTTCTTTTATATTCGTTCATATTTACCATTCTGATTATTTTCCGCACTACGCTTCTTTTCTCCCCGAGCTTTACTATCTCTTCGACCCCGAGGCCGTCTTCCACGTAGGCTTTCAGTATCCTGTCGAGCGTGTCGTATTCGGGAAGCGAGTCAGTATCTTTCTGGTCTGGGCGAAGTTCGGCTGAAGGGGGCTTTTCGATCACAGATTTCGGTATTATTTGTTTTCCCCGCAGGCGGTTGTAATAATGAGAGAGTTCGTAAACCATGGCCTTGGGCACATCCTTTATCACCGCAAAGCCCCCTGACATGTCTCCGTAGAGGGTAGAATAGCCGACCGCGAGTTCACTTTTGTTCGATGTAGCAAGCACTAGCCACCCGAACTTGTTTGAAAGCGCCATGAGGATATTTCCTCTTATCCTCGCCTGAATGTTCTCTTCCGTTACGTCTGAATCCATTCCAGAGAAAAACTCGGCGAACATTTCCTCGTAGCATCTGAAAGTTTCTTCTATTGGAATGCTGAGAAGCTCGATTCCGAGATTGCGCGCGAGCTTTTTCGCGTCGGTGACGCTTCCCTTTGAACTGTACATTGAAGGCATGGAAACTCCGACGACTTTTGAGGGTCCGACGGCTTCTGTGGCAATGACGGCTGTAAGCGAAGAATCTATCCCGCCGCTTAACCCGAGCACCACCTTTTCAAAGCTGTTTTTTCTTATGTAATCCCCGGTGCCGAGGACAAGTGCCGAGAAGGCGCATTTTAGAGGGTCTTCTGAAGGGTCGGCTTGTTTTCCCGGGATTTTCACTTTGCGCTTTGTTTTCGCAGGCTTAAGCGTGAATGTTTCCAGCTGGCTTTCCTCGAAGGAAAGCTCGTATCTCGTTTTTCTTATGGTCGGAGTGTTAAGCCTTGATTTGTAAACTCTCTCGGCGTTAACGTCGCAGACCAGCAGGTCTTCTTCGAAGTGTCGTGCGGTGGCGACGATCTTGCCTTTTTCGTCTATGAACATGCTGTTTCCGTCAAACACAAGCTCGTCCTGCCCGCCGACTATGTTGCAGTAGGCTATTATTGTGTTGTAGTCAACCGCCCTTGTGGCGAGCATCCTCTCCCTCGCCAGAGGTTTTCCCATGTAGTAGGGTGAAGCCGAGAGGTTGAATATGATCTGGGCGTTTCCTAACAGAACCTGGCTTCTTATGGGTTCTCCTGGGTACCATATGTCCTCGCAGATCGTGACCCCAAAAGTCATTTTCCCCATTGAGTAAACGGGAAACCGTCTTTCTGACTGGAAATAGCGGTTCTCGTCGAATACTCCATAGTTGGGAAGGCGAAGTTTGTGGTATACGTCTATTATCTCTTTTTTCTGGATTACGGCTGCTGAGTTGAATATGTCGTCCTTTTTATCGACAAAGCCCACTATGACGACCATGTTATCCGGACAGTGCTTCTTTATTTCGTCAAGCGCCCGCATGTTGTCGTTGATGAATTCGGTTTTAAGAAGAAGATCCTCGGGAGGATAGCCGGTCACGGCAAGCTCGGGGAAACACAAAATGTCTATATCGAGACCTCGCGCCGCCTCGATCACTTCGGTTATTTTCTTCGTGTTTCCGGTTATGTCCCCCACGCTCGGGTTGATCTGGGAGAGCCCGGCCCGTAACTGTTTCATCTGAAAATTATACTTGTAACCGCAGGATATTTCGAGAATTCTACGGCTTGCGGGCTTAAGGGAAACTCTGATTAAGCAAGTCTAAAAGACAGGTAAATGATATTTGCGACGAAGTGAAAGAAAACACTTGACCAGATGTTTCCGGTTCTCATGTATAGATATCCCATGACAAGCGAAGGGAAAAAGGTGAGGGCGTTCTGCGCGCAGTAACCCCCGCCGGAGAACACGCAGATCACGAGAAGATGCGCCAAGGCGAAAAGCACGCTTGCCGCGATAATCGCGCCCCATCCGCCGCCGAGAGTTCTCTGAAGGTATCCCCTGAAGAAAAATTCCTCGGGAAACGCGATAACTAAAAGGTGTGTGAGCACAAAAAGCGCCGTCGGTTCAACGAACTTAACCGTTTTTCCCAAGTAGGCTGAAAGAAGGTATAGGAAGACTAGGTAAGAAAAAAGAACCGCAATGGAAATTACCGCTCCCCGAACCAGCCCCCGCGGATCGAACCTCAAAACGTCCACCGCACCGCGATCAAGCAGAAACGGGACCCAGAGCATGACCCCCGCCGAGAGCAAAAGGGCGTACTCACGGCCAATCGTAGCCTTTGAGATTATTATTGTTGCTATCACCACCCCGTAGGCGGCAAACGGTATCGCAAGATTTTTCGAAAGAAGTTGTTTCACGGAACCGGGTTTTTTCTTGAGCCGAGGTTCCGACTATAATACTTGAATATGGCGCAAAAGGAGTGTTTGTCTGCATGGAAATCTCGAGAATAAGAAAACATCTTCAGGCGGAAAAGGTCGGCGACCAGCTTTTTGTCTTCAATGAGGTAGGTTCCACAAATGACGTCCTGCGTGAACTCATAGCGGAAGGCTCAGACGCGGATGGAACGGTGCTGGTTTCCGATTCGCAGACCGGGGGTAGGGGACGGCTTGGGCGAAAGTGGTTATCTCCCGGGGGAGTGAATCTTTATCTCTCCGCTTTGTTTCGCCCGGAGGTCTCCCCGCAGAAATCTTCCGTCTTTACCTTTCTTGCATCCTGCGCCCTTGTCGAGGTTTTCTCAGCTTACGGAGTAGACGCCAAGATAAAGTGGCCGAACGATATTCTTGTCGGAGGGAAGAAAATTTCGGGGGTGCTCACGGAACTTGGGACCTCCGACGGCACTGTGGATTACCTCGTGATCGGCATCGGGGTTAATCTCAATTTGCCCGAGGAATTCATCCGCCGTGAAATGGAGGATATTTCGGAGAAAACTACCTCTCTTTCTATACTCCTCGGAGAGGAAGTTAACAGAGAGAAGTTCTGCGCGGAGCTTATTAACGCCCTTGACCGGTTCTACGGGGAGTTTCGCCGCCGCGGGACACAGGTGATTGTAGATATGTGGGTCGAGAGGTGGGGGTTTATCGGAAAGGAGATATCCGTAGATGTCTTGGGGGAGATTATCAGCGGGGTTGTGGAGCGCGTCGACGCAAACGGATTTCTTTATCTGAGAACAGATGTAGGCGACCTTCGCAAGGTGATTGCGGGAGATACCGTTTTTTAGAGAACCCCGATTATTTCGTGGCGAAGCCTGCGCATCAGGTCCATCCATTCATTTATCATCTCTTCGGTCTCGTCGCTCACGTCTTTTTTTATGACTATTCCGTAGACCCTGGGTTCTACGGCGCATTTTCCGTATCTTTCCGCGACGATGGAGCCAAACCTGTAGAGTATCTCGAGGGCCTTTCTATCCTTTCCCTCGAACCTGCTCACAAGGACCATCTCGGAGGAAAAACCCTCGAATATCCTGTTCCACAAAGTTGCGCTTGACTCCATGTGAAAAGAGAGGATTATGCTTTCCGGGTCTTTTTCCCCTTTGATTTTTTCGGTATTAGCCTTCATCTCCTTTTGTTTATTATAACCACGGGCAGAGCGTGTGCGGAGTTTCGGATTTATGTTATAATTACCGGAAGGCGTCTGAAGAGGTTGCTTACGCCGCATTAGTTCTCACGTTGTTTTTTCATAAAAACACAACAGGCGGACAGTTATATGAATTTCAAGAAACTTCCCGAAAAAAAGGGGCTTTACGATCCTGCGTTTGAGCACGATTCCTGCGGAATAGGATTTGTTGTTAACGTTAAGGGCGTCAGGTCAAACGCCATAATCCGCGATGCCATAACCGTGCTAAAAAATCTCGAGCACCGCGGGGCCTGCGGGTGCGAGCCGAACACGGGAGACGGTGCCGGAATACTGTTCCAAAAGCCCCACGCGTTTTTCGTCGAGGCTTTGGGAGCCGAGGGAATCACTCTCCCGGCAGAGGAAGATTACGGGGTCGGAATGATATTTCTCTCCCCCGATCCGTCCGTTGAGAAGAAAACGAAAAAGAGGCTTGAGGATATAGTCACCCAGGAGGGCCAGACCGTTTTGGGCTGGCGGGATGTTCCCACCGACAACTCTTCTCTGGGTGCGACCGCTCTCGGATGCGAGCCCGGGATAAGGCAGATATTCATCGGCCGGGATGACGGGACCCCTGCCGGGGACGATTTTGAGAGGAGGCTTTACATAATAAGAAAGCGCGCGGAGAACGAAATAAATGCCGCTGGGCGCGACAAGCATTTCTACGTGCCGAGCCTTTCATCGAGGACCATAGTTTACAAGGGAATGCTTGTCACCTGGCAGCTTGAGCCTTATTTCCCGGACCTCGCGTCCGATCTCATGGAAAGCGCGATAGCGCTTGTGCACTCGCGTTTCAGCACGAACACGTTTCCTAGCTGGGACAGGGCCCACCCTTACAGGTACGTGATACACAACGGAGAAATAAACACGCTCCGGGGAAACATAAACTGGATGCACTCAAGGCAGGCCGTTTTGGAATCCGATTTCTACGGCGATGACATAGAAAAGATCTTTCCAGTGATAGCTCCAGAAGGAAGCGACTCCGCCTCCTTTGATAACGCAATGGAATTCCTGTGCCTGTCGGGCTACTCGATAGAGCACGCCGTGATGATGATGATTCCCGAACCGTGGTCAAAACACGAGAGCATGTCCGAGGAGAAAAAGGATTTTTACAGGTTTCACAGCTGTCTCATGGAGCCCTGGGACGGTCCCGCATCCATAGCTTTTACAGACGGCGAGAAAGTGGGAGCGGTACTTGACAGAAACGGACTTCGTCCCACGAGATACTATGTCACCAAGGACGACACCGTGGTGCTGGGCTCGGAAGTCGGAGTTCTCGACATACCGCCCGAGAGGGTGAGCTACAAGGGCCGCCTGCTTCCTGGAAGGATGCTTCTTATAGACACGTGCGAAGGCCGCATCGTTGGCGACACGGAACTTAAGAAAAGACTTTCGACGGAAAATCCCTACGGAAAATGGCTCAAGGAGAACATGGAGAGCTTCTCCGGGATTATGGAAGGAGAGCCCGCAGAGACTCCGCCCGAGTACGACCCCGAGAGGCTCCTTGCGAGGCAGAGGGTTTTCGGCTACACGTTTGAGGACCTGCGCATTCTCCTGGGTCCGATGTCGAAAAACGCGGTCGAGCCTGTAGGGGCCATGGGAATCGATACTCCGCTTGCGGCGCTCTCTGACGAATCGAAGCTTCTTTACAACTATTTCAAGCAGATGTTCGCCCAGGTCACAAACCCCGCTATTGACGCCATACGCGAGGAACTTATAACCGGGACCATGGTTACGCTGGGGATGACAGCCAACATACTGCGCCCCGAGGCAAAAAGCTGCGAGAAGTTAGAGCTTGAGACTCCGTTTCTGACGAATCCGGAAATCGAGAAGCTGAAGACTCTTCGCGGGAAGAAATTCCGCTGCGAAGTGATCCCCGCCCTTTTTGATCCCAAAAAGGGAACCGAGGGACTCGAGGATGCCCTATCCGGGATATTCGCCCGTGCCGACGAACTCATAGAAAAGGGCGCCAACATCCTGGTCCTCTCGGACAGGGGGTTTGACGCACAAAACGCCCCCATTCCCGCTTTGCTCGCGGTCTCGGGGCTTCACCACCACCTGATAAGAAACGGAAACAGGATGCGCACGGCACTCGTTGTAGAGTCGGGCGAGCCGAGAGAGACCCACCACATGGCGCTTCTTATAGGCTACGGCGCAAGCGCCGTCGCTCCCTACATGGCCTACGAGACCATAAACGGCATGATCCACCAGAACATGCTTGTGGGCATATCTTACGAGGAAGCGGTCTCCGGGTACGTCAAAAGTCTCATTAAGGGAATAGTGAAGATAATGTCCAAAATAGGAATCTCCACGGTGCAGAGCTACCACGGGGCCCAGATATTCGAGGCTCTCGGGCTAAATACCGAGTTTATTGATAAGTATTTCACCTGGACGGCTTCGCGGATACAGGGAGTGGGAATCGATGTTATAGCGGAGGAGTCGATAAAACGCCACTCTAAGGCTTATGCAGAAAGGGACGTTGAAACGGCGACGCTTGAGACCGGAGGGGTTTACAGGTGGAGACCCGACGGAGAGCGCCACATGTACCATCCGCGCACTGTGCACAAGCTCCAGGAAGCCTGCCAGACGGGAAGCTACGAGAAGTTCAAGGAATACACGAAGCTTGCAAACGACGAAGAAAAAGAGCATTTTACGCTTCGCGGCCTGATGGAACTTAAGTACTCGGATAACCCCGTGCCTCTTGACGAGGTGGAGTCGGTCGAGAGCATATGCAGAAGGTTCAAGACCGGGGCCATGTCCTACGGGGCGATAAGCAAGGAGGCTCACGAGAGCCTCGCGATCGCGATGAACCGCATAGGCGGAAAGAGCAACACGGGCGAAGGTGGGGAAGACACCGACAGGTACACTCCGGATCCGAACGGGGACCTCAGGAGAAGTTCCATAAAGCAGGTCGCTTCAGGACGTTTCGGCGTCACGAGCGAATACCTGGTGAACTCGGACGAGATACAGATAAAGATAGCCCAGGGGGCAAAGCCCGGGGAAGGGGGACAGCTTCCGGGAAGAAAGGTCTATCCGTGGATAGCCAAGGTGAGATTCTCGACCCCGGGAGTGGGGCTCATATCGCCGCCCCCGCACCACGACATCTATTCGATCGAGGATCTGGCGCAGCTCATCTACGATCTTAAAAATGCCAACAAGCACGCGAGGATAAACGTCAAACTGGTTTCCGAGGTTGGTGTAGGGACCATAGCTGCGGGCGTGGCGAAGGGTCACGCGGATGTGATACTCATAAGCGGAACCTCAGGGGGAACGGGAGCATCCCCGCAAAGCAGCATACACCACGCGGGACTTCCATGGGAACTGGGCATAGCCGAGACGCACCAGACGCTTGTTCTTAACAACCTGAGAAGCAGGGTGGTTCTCGAGACGGACGGTCAGATGAAAACCGGAAGGGATGTCGCTATCGCGGCCCTTCTGGGCGCCGAGGAGTACGGTTTTTCCACGGCCCCGCTCATAGTTCTCGGATGCATAATGATGAGGGTCTGCCATCTTGACACCTGCCCCGTCGGGGTCGCCACGCAGAACCCCGAGCTTCGAGAGAAATACACTGGAGATCCAGCGCATGTGGTTGATTTCATGCATTTTGTCGCCGCGGAGTTTCGCGAGATAATGGCGAAGATGGGTTTCCGGACCGTAAACGAGATGATAGGTAGAACGGACCGCCTTGAGATGAGAAAATCGCTTGATCACTGGAAGGCCAAGGGCATAGATCTAAGCAGCATCCTTTTCCGTCCCGAAGTTCCCGAGGACTGGGGAACCTACTGCCAGATCAAACAGGACCACGGCATACAGAACTCTCTTGACGAAACCGTCCTGATGGATATATGCCGCCCGACGATTGAAAAGGGTGAGCAGGTACGCGCCGATGTTCCCATAAGAAACGTTAACAGGACCGTAGGGACCATAGTCGGAAGCGAGCTTACCAGAAGATATGGCCTTGACGGGCTGGAGGAGGATACCATAAGACTTCATTTCTCAGGTTCGGCGGGCCAGAGCTTCGGAGCTTTCGTTCCCAAGAGTATGACACTTGTTCTTGAGGGCGACTCGAACGACTATACGGGGAAAGGGCTTTCCGGAGGGAAAATGATTATTTATCCACCGAAGAAATCCACTTTCACTTCGGAGGAGAATATCATAATCGGAAACGTAGCGTTCTATGGTGCCACAGGGGGGGAGGCCTACGTGAGGGGTGTTGCTGGGGAGAGGTTCTGCGTGAGAAACAGCGGGGTCCGCGCCGTGGTAGAATCTGTCGGGGATCACTGTTGCGAATATATGACCGGGGGGCGCGTCGCGGTGCTGGGTCCGACCGGGAGGAATTTCGCGGCCGGAATGTCAGGGGGCATAGCGTACGTTTACGATCCCGAGGGAGATTTCGAGGGAAGGTGCAATACCGAATCCGTGTTCCTTGAATTCGTGGAGGATGATGACGAAGCGGAACTTCTTGGGATGATAAGAAACCACCTTGAGTACACCGGAAGCGAGGTAGCGCAGCGGATATTGGAGAACTGGTCCGGGAATCTTCCCAGATTCGTTAAGGTGATACCGAAGGACTACAAGAGGATGCTCGAGCACATAAAGCGCGCGCAGCAGAGCGGTCTTTCGGGCGACGAAGCTCTTATGGCAGCCTTTGAAGAAAACAAACGAGATCTCGCGCGCGTAAGCGGAAACTGACACGGAAGCTTTAACGGAGGAGAAGTTTTTCAATGGGTGATCCCACAGGTTTTATGAATTACGAAAGGAAGCTCGAGCCTGACAGGGATCCTGCCCGGAGAATCAGCGACTGGGACGAGTTCCACGGCCATCTCCCGGAAAAAGAGCTTGCCACCCAGGGCGCAAGGTGCATGGACTGCGGGGTTCCCTTCTGCCAGACGGGCCAGGTAATCGGCGGTCTGACTGCGGGGTGTCCCATAAACAACCTTATACCCGAGTGGAACGACCTGGTTTACTCGGGACTCTGGAGAGAGGCTCTTGAGAGACTTCACAAGACGAACAATTTTCCCGAGTTCACGGGCCGGATATGCCCGGCTCCCTGCGAGGGGTCGTGTGTTCTCGGCATTAACGAACCCGCGGTCACCATAAAGAGCATAGAGTGCGCAATAGTTGACAGGGGCTTTGAGGAAGGGTGGATAACGCCCGAACCCCCCGAAATTAGAACCGGGAAGAAAGTCGGCGTCATAGGCTCCGGGCCCGCAGGACTCTCCTGCGCCGCGCAGCTTAACAAGGCAGGACATCTGGTCACGGTGTTTGAAAGGGACGATCGTATCGGCGGACTGCTCATGTACGGAATTCCCAACCCCCATCTCGATAAGAAAATAGTTGACCGCCGCGTCGATATACTTGCGAAGGAGGGAATCGAGTTTGTCACCAACACGGAAGTGGGAGTGGATATCGACGGAAACGAACTCGTGGAGAACTTTGACGCGGTCGTAATATGCACGGGAGCTACGAAACCTAGAGACCTTCCGATTGAGGGAAGGGACCTTGATGGAATCCACTTTGCTATGGAATTCCTGAAGGCCAACACAAAAAGCCTCCTTGACAGCGGCCTCGACGACGGTCGCTATATCTCCGCCGCGGACAAGGACGTCATTGTTCTCGGGGGCGGCGACACCGGAACCGATTGCGTCGCGACTTCCATGAGACACGGATGCAGAAGCCTTCTTCAGTTTGAAATACTTCCCAAGCCCCCGCTCGAGAGGGCTGCGGATAACCCGTGGCCGCAATGGCCTAGGGTGTACAGGCTTGATTACGGTCAGCAGGAGGCCATGGCGGTTTTCGGGGAGGACCCGAGAAGGTACCAGGTTCTTACCAAAAGATTCGTGGGAGATGCAGAGGGCAGGGTGGCGGAACTTGAGACCGTGCGCATTGAGTGGTACATGGGAGATGAAGGAAGGATGACTTTTCGAGAAATTGAAGGTTCCGAGCAGAGATGGCCATGCGGGCTCGTGCTTTTGGCCCTCGGATTTCTGGGGCCCGAGCAAGGACTTCTGCAGCAGATGAATATCCGTACCGACGAGCGCTCAAACGCCATGGCGGAATATGGAAAGTATATGACGAACGTCGAGGGAGTTTTCGCTGCTGGGGACTCGCGCAGGGGACAAAGCCTTGTGGTGTGGGCAATAAACGAAGGAAGAGAAGCCGCAAGAGAGTGCGACAGGTATCTTATGGGATCAACCGACCTTCCATAAATAGGCTAAACCTGCTGCGAGGAGGAATTTCCAGATGGCCTTCGCTGATCCAGAAGAACAATTAAAGGTAATAAGAAGGGGAACCGAGGCGATAATTCCAGAAGAGGAGCTTCTTTTGAAACTTGAAGCCTCGAAAGAAAACGACCGCCCCCTTAAGGTAAAGGCAGGGTTTGACCCCACCTCTCCCGACCTGCATCTGGGTCACGGGATAATTCTCAAGAAACTCCGCGATTTTCAGACTCTGGGCCACGAGGTTCTTTTCCTTATAGGGGATTTTACCGCCTATATAGGGGACCCCTCGGGCAGAAGCGAAACCCGCCCGTCGATTTCAAAAGAGGAGATAGTCAAGAACTCGAGGACCTACGAACGTCAGGTTTTCAAGGTTCTTGACAGGAAAAAGACTCAGATTCTTTCAAACTCCCGCTGGCTCAGCAAACTCGATCCGGAAGAGTTCCTCGGGCTTACCTCTCTGGTTAACGTTTCGCGTATACTGGACCGGGATGATTTCTCAAAGAGGTACAGGGAAGGGATATCCATTTCTCTCATGGAGTTCATATATCCCTTGGTGCAAGCTTACGACTCGGTGCAGATGCGCTGCGATGTTGAACTCGGCGGCACGGATCAGACCTTCAACATACTGCTCGGCCGCGATTTCCAGAGACATTACGGACAGTCTCCTCAGGTGGGAGTTTTTCTTCCGATACTTGAGGGAACAGACGGGGTAAAGAAGATGTCGAAGTCGCTTGGAAACTATATAGGTCTTGACGAATCTCCGCAGGATATATATGGGAAAATGATGTCGATTTCTGATGACCTTATGTGGAGATATTATCTTCTTTTAAGTACCTGCAATGAAAAAAAGATACGAAAGTTAAAAGCCGGACATCCTATGGATGCGAAAAAAGCACTTGCTAGGGAAATTGTTTCCTGGCTTCATGATTCCCAGGGCGCCCTTGAAGCCGAACGGGATTTCGAAACCAAGTTCTCAAAGAGATCTTTTCCAGAAGATGCGAAGGAAAAGGATTACGTTGCTGATTCCCGAAAGATAGTTGATCTTGTTATGGGAGTATCCGATTCCGTCAACACTAAGGGGGAAGCTAAAAGGCTTATATCCCAGGGAGGGCTTGTCATAGACGGAGAGAAGTACACCGATCCGAATTTGGAATTTCCCGACAAAGCCGCCTTCGAGGTTAAAATCGGAAAAAAAGAGTTCCTGAAAGTCGTTATCAAGTAATCTGTCTCGGTTTTCCCTTTTTGCAGATAGCTCTTACCATGCCGCCTTTCCCTATGCGGAAAGTTCTAAAACCGTCCTGTTGCCTTATCAATGTGGTGGCCGATGAAATTTTTATTGACATGTGTGCCGGCACGCGGTACATTGCTCTATGGTTCGAAGTTTTCGCCATCGTGGTCTCAAGCGGCTGTACGAGCGTGGTGACCCGGGCCGAGTGCGCGCGGACCAAGCGGAACGCATAGCGCTTGCGTTGGCGGATCTTGACGATGCCCGCACGCCCTCGGATCTCGATTTGCCTGGTTACCGTCTTCACCCGTTAAAAGGGAGCCTGAAGGGATTTTGGAGCATTTCGATTTCCGGTAACTGGCGGATCATCTTCCGCTTTGACGATGGCGATGCCTACGATGTCGACTTGGTTGACTACCACTAGGAGGAAGCAGCAACATGACGATGAACAATCCGCCGCATCCCGGCCGTAGCATTAGGGAGAACTGCTTGATCCCGCTTGGTCTGAACGTTACCGAAGCGGCGAAGGTGTTAGGCGTTGCCCGTCACACGCTTTCGCGCGTATTGAACGGCCATGCGGCAATTTCACCGGAGATGGCCATTAGGCTGGAGAAGGCGGGATGGTCCAATGCCGAGTTCTGGCTGCGTCGCCAGACCACCTACGATCTGGTACAAGCGCGCAAGGGCGAGGACCGGATCAATGTCGAGCGCTACCGATCACAGCAGACGGAGCAGGAATGAAGGCCAAATCCTCAAGAAACCCGTAGCAGCATGTAGTCGGACTTGAATCCGGGTGCGAAGGTAAAAAAGCGAGTCGGCCTGTAAGCCGAGTTCTGTCAAGTACGGTCATCCATCTGAGATACCTGTTGCCAGAATACCTTAAGCGACTACCCGAAAACCAGGACGGGCCGTCCTGACCGGACAGTTGTCCGGGTGTTTTCCTATTTGTCTTTCTTCGGGCGGGGTTTACCTTGCCTCCTCCATCACTTTCGGAGCGGTGGTCTCTTACACCACCTTTTCACCCTTACCGGAACGCCTGCGGCGCCCAGGCGGTATACTTTCTGCTGCACTCTCCGTTGTCTCGCGACACCTGGTTGTTAACCAGCGCCCTGCCCTGCGAAGCTCGGACTTTCCTCCCGCGTACAAGCCGCGGGCGACCGCACGGCCGACTCGCTAATCATTAAAATATCTATCTATCGCCTCGTTCGCAAGACTGTCGGCTTCTGCGTTATTCTCCCTAGGGATATATTCTATTTCGAGTGCCGGAAGGGATGAAGCGAGTTTCTTCGCTTCCGAGTGAAGTATTCTAAGCTTTGAATCCTTTACTTTCCAGAGCCCGTTCATCTGGCTTGCGACAAGCTGGGAGTCGGTATGGATTTTTATCTCGGTGCTATCTTCAGCCACCAAGTGGCCGAGCGCTTTTATGAGCGCCTTGTATTCCGCCTCGTTGTTCGTTCCCCTCCCTATATACTCTCTTATCTCCTCTCTTGTTCCATCCGGGCGGATAACAAGAACCCCGATGCCGGATTCTCCCGGGTTTCCCCTTGACGCTCCATCTATATAGACTTCGGTTGTTTTTTCTGGGGACATGTTCTTAATTTGTGTAACCACTCGGGTGGTTACGATTTTGTGTAAAGAATCTTCTTGCAGTTCGGACACTGAACCAGTTTTGTCTGTTTCAGTATTTCATTGTAGAGTTGAGGCGGAATGTTTATGTTGCAGCTTGTGCATTTCTCGTTTTCGGCAAGCGCAAGTGCCCTGCCGTTTTTTTTGAAGATTCTTTCGTAAAGCGGGAGTATTTTCGGATCTATGGTGGATAGGATTTCACTTTTTTCCTTCTCTGCCGGTTTGCGGGAAATCTCGAGTTCTTCAATCTTTTTTTCTTTTTCCGCGATCTGCTCTGCGTATTGGTTTTTTAGAGTCGCGTAGTTTTCTTTTTCTTCGGAAAGTACTGCCTCGGTCTCTTCGATCTCCGTCATTACCGAGATCGTGCGATCCTCTATTTCGAGGTTCTCCTTTCTGTTATCGGTTATTTCTTTCTGAAGCGCCTCGTATTCCTTGTGGGTCTTTATGGCAAACAGCCTTTCCTCGGATTTTTTTATGGATTCCTGATTGGAGCGAAGAGAGGATTCAAGACCGTCTCTTTGCGACTTGAGTTCCGAGAGGGTGGTTTCCTTGAGGTTTATCGATCCTTCTTTTTCAAGGAGGTCTTTTTTAAGGTCATTGATTTCGTTCGGGTATTTTTCCAGTCCTTCAGTTAACTCTCTGATTCTTAAGTCAACTGTCTGAAGCTTCTGGAGGCTTTCAATATGCTGTTGCATAATTTTTTACTTCAGGCGAAGCAGTCCCGATGCGCTTTTTATGGAGAAAAATGGTATTTCGGGGGCTTTGGTTGGAGGGAGTTGCTTCGGCTTTGTCTATATTGACCTTCATGGTCTCTATTTCTCAATTCTGGGCCCACCCGGACTCGAACCAGGGACCGACGGATTATGAGTCCGCTGCTCTAACCAACTGAGCTATGGGCCCTAATAAAACTAGGCAACAGAATATAGTTAATCGAATTTTTTTGTCAAATTGCCGGTTCAAAAAATGTAGAAGGCGATTTTCAGGCCCCCCGAGTTCACCGGAAAACAAGGAGATTTCCCCTTTCGGGGTCCCAGGAACCTCTTACCTTGAATACCGAGGAGAGAAGCTTTTCGGAAAGCACGTGCGACGGTTCTCCCAGGGCGGAAACTCGGCCGTTTTCAAGCACAAGGATCCTGTCGCAGAACCTGCTCGCAAGATCAAGGTCGTGGAGAACGGCCGTGACCCCTCTTCCTTCTCGCGCCAGCGACCCGAGCAGTTCCATGAGGACGAACTTGTGGTGTATGTCAAGGTGGGAGGAAGGCTCGTCAAGGAAAATAAAATCGGTCCCCTGCGCAAGCACCCTCGCGATCGACGCTCTCTGCTGTTCTCCCCCTGAGAGCGTCGTTACCTTTCTTCGGGAAAACCCTTCCATGTCCACGAGCGAAAGACAGTCCTCGGCGTGCCTTATGTCCTCTTCGCTCTCGCTCTCGAAAATTCCTAGGTACGGATATCTCCCCGTAAGCACTACCTCGAGCACGCTCAGCGGAAAATCGAAATACGAGGTCTGCGGGAGAAACGATATTTTTCTGTAAAGCTCTCTTGTCTCATATTCCAAGATATCCTCTCCGTCAAGCAGGATGCGGCCTGCGGTGGGATCGACTATACGGGCAAGAAGGCGAAGAAGCGTGGATTTCCCCGCGCCGTTTGGTCCGACTATGCATAGAAACTCGTTTCTTTTAATCTCGAAGTTTACGTCGTCAACTATGGTTTTTCCGTTTACGCCGTAACTTAGGCCCGATATTTTTATTAACCCTTTCTCCATTCTACAAGATTCCCCTCCCGCTGAAATTTCGCCTCAACAGAAACACGAAGAAAGGAACTCCGATGAGGGAGGTGATTATTCCGAGGCGAAGTTCCTGGGGGCTCATGACGGTTCTCGCTACGAGGTCTGCTGCGGGCAGAAATATGGCCCCGGCGATAAAACTTGCGGGCAGAAGCCGGCGGTGATCCACCCCGATCAGCAGTCTTACAGAATGCGGAATTATAAGTCCGACGAACCCCACGATGCCGCTTACCGCCACGCTTGCTCCAACTATTAAGGAACTCAGGACTATGAGATGTTTGGTTGTTTTCTCTATGTCGATACCGACGGTCTTCGCCGTTTCGTAGCCTAGGAGTCTTGCGTTTAGATTCTTAGCGTAAAAAAGCAGCATGACCGAGGCGGCAAGCACGGGTACCGCTGCCATTGCAAAATGCGTCCAAGTGCGCGAGTCGACTCCGCCCATTATCCAGAAAAGCATTTCCTTCATTGACCACGCGTTTGATACCGAGAGTACGAAAGTCGTGAGAGAAACAAAAAGTGTTCCAAGCGCCACTCCGCAGAGAAGAAGCGTCGTGTTCTCGACAAATCCCCTGTAACGTGATATTCCGTAGACTGCGTATGCCGTGAGAAGTGTGCCTGCAAACGCTGCGAGCGGGAGCAGGAGAAACCACTGCTGATGAATACCGGTGTAGATCGCCAGAACGGCGAAAAAAGCCCCTCCACTTGACCAGCCCAGTATCCCGGGTTCGGCTAAGGGGTTTCTGAACATCGCTTGCATTACCGCTCCCACAATTGAGAGTCCCCCTCCTATGGTGGCAGCGAGCAGAACCCTGGGGAGCCTAACGTTCCAAACAATAAGTTCTTGTGATTTTTCGATTTCCGCTCCGGTATCGAGCCAGAGCAGCTTGCCGGCTGTTATACCGATTACCTTGTCAAACGGAACGTTCACAGCCCCGAGCGATACGCACACGATGACGGTCACCATTAGCAGGGAGGCGAGTACTGCGTATACGGAAAGCGTTTTCTTACCGGTCGGCATTGTTCTCTGTTCCGAATATCAGGTTTACCAGATCAATTACGGCCCGTGCCGCATAATGAGACGCGGCGTCTAGATGTTTTCCCGCGACGACTATGATTTTTTTGTCCCTGAAGGCGGAATTTTTGAACATCTGGCCGACAAAATCCGGGTGAGATGGATTATAACTACTTGTAAGCACTAGGTCAGGATTGTTCTGGATTACGTATTCGGTAGATATGTTGCTGTATCCGCTTAGCCCGAGGCGTGCCGGGAGGTTAATGGCTCCGGAACTTTCTATTATGTCGTTTATGGTTGAGCGTTTGCCGACCGTGAACCCGGGGGCTCCGTAAAAAAGAACCGTCGGGGCTTTTGCGTGAGGCGGAATCTTTGCCTTGGCATCCGCGATCAGGGTTTCCATTCTTTTTACGAGGTTTTTCGCCGCGGCTTCCTCGCATACAGTCTCTCCAACCAGTTCTATATTCTTTTTTATGCTCTCAAGAGAGACGATTTCGCGGAGCACCAATACTTTTATTCCTGCTGCCTCAAGATGCGCCCGTATGTTCGGGTTGGTGTGGCCTGCGACTATCACGAGATCCGGAGATTTTGCGATTACCTGCTCGAGGTTTGCTCGGACCTGTGGAATTCCCCGCGCTTTTTCCACAACATTCGAGATCAGCGGGTCGGTCGAGAAATAAGTGAGTGCAGCTATTTTTTCTCTCTCGCCGACTATATCGACCAGGATTTCGTCTGAAGCCAAAGTGAGGGATATTATGCTTTTTGGGCAAGGCGGTTTTGCTAGGCACACAACTGGCGCGGCGACGAGGGCGAACAGGATCGCCGCGAACAGATTTTTGATACTCACCTTGAAAATCAGGCTTTTCCTTATGGGTTCAGAATGACTTTTCCGAACTGCTGGCGGTCTTCAAGAATTTTCTGCGCCGCCGCTGCCTCGCTCAGGTGGAACCTGCTGTGTATTGAAGGTTTCAGGGTACCTTCTCCGGCAAGCTGCGCGACTTTCTCGAAATGTTCCGCCCGGGCGTTAAACACCGTTACTCCGAGTACGGAGAGATCTTTCATAATAAGTGGGCCGATGGCTGCTTCCGTAGCACCTCCTCCCGCGACTCCGATCAGCAGAAGCTTTCCCCCGGGGGCCAGATACTGCGTGTTCTCTTTCCATACCGAAGCTCCCACGGGGTCGAAGATCATGTTTATCTTATGCGTTTTTGTAATTTTCTTTAGCTCTTCTCCGAGATCCGAGGAGTTATAGTTTATGGTGACATCGGCTCCGATTTCTTTTGCTTTCTCAAGCTTTTCGTCGCTTCCCGCGGTAGCTATCACAAAAGAATCGAAAAGCTTGGCTACTTGGATCGCGGCGCTCCCCGTTCCGCTTCCCGCTGCGTGCACGAGCACCGTTTCTCCCTTGCCGATATTCGCTCTTTCGCAGAAGGCGTACCAGGCGGTAACGTAGCAGGTTGGAATGGTCGCCGCGTCGTCGAAGGAGAGCCCTTCGGGGATCGAGACCACGTTAGATGAAGGTATCTTTACGTATTCGGCGAATCCTCCGTGGAGGTTGACCCCGACTATTTCAAGTCCTCTCTCTGAGCGCACGGCCGGCATGATTATGACCCGATCGCCCGTGTCCACGTCAGACACGTCATCGCTTTTCTCACAGACAATACCCGCCACGTCTACTCCCCCCACGTGCGGCAGGGGTACCGGGCGGGGTGATTTCCCGCTTCTGAGCCTGAGGTCGACGAAGTTTATGGAGGAGGATTTCACCTCTACAAGCACTTCTCCCGGTCCAAGCTCCGGCTTGCTTACTTCTTCGTATTTAAGAACATCGGTTTCTCCGAATTCGTGATAGATAACAGCTTTCATTCTTGTGAACTCCTTTTGAATATTTGTCGGATTAAGGTACTTGGCTTTGAGGGTTTGGCAATAAGGGGAGCTATACTGCCGATAGGGTCGAGAACTTAACAGGTGGCGGACGTCCTCGGAATCTGCGACACGATCAAAACATTTTTACAGAACAGGGGCGGGGAATAGTAAACCGCCGAAGAGAATCCACGCCACGATCAGCGTCCAGATGACGTTCATTCCCTGCGCTATGAGAAACGCATAGGCCGGACGGCCTTCTTCCATGCCGACTAGGGTGGAAAGGCGGGTCTCAAGGCCTATGCAGACAAAAGCAAGGGCGAACCACCAGCCGCGAAGCCCCTTCATGAGACCCTTTGTCTGTGAGACGAGATCGTCTCCCACGACGAAAGAAAAAAGAAGCGACGCCGCCATGAAACCCAGAATGAACTTTGGAAAGCGATCCCATATGACTCCTGCCGACGGCTTTACCCCTTCATCCGCGCCTTGGCGGAACGTCCACCACAGGGAAAGAGCGAAGGCTGCTAGACCCAGCATGGCGTTCTGCGAGAATTTCACCACCACGGCGGCGTTCATAGCCGACTCTCCCACCAGTTCCCCCGCTGCCACAACTGCTCCGGTGGTGTCAATGGTTCCTCCTATCCACGCTCCTCCGATTGCTGCGGGAATCTGGAAATGCTCTATGGCCCAAGGCATGATCAGCATCATGGGGACGGCCACTATGAGGACGATGGATGTTACGTAGGAGAGCTTCTTTCTGTCTCCGCCTATGGCTCCGCAGGCCGCAATGGCGGCTGAGACTCCGCAGATGGAAACGGCCGTGGAAAGCATGGCGGCGAACTCGGAATCCACGGCAAGCTTCCTGCAGATCCAGTAGCAGGCATACCAGATGACTAGGACTACTAGCAGAGCTTGCAGAATCCCTGCCGACCCCGCGGAGAGTATCTTGCCGAACAGGATGCCGGAACCCAGAATAATGAGTCCGATCTTGATGTAGTATTCGGTGCGGATCGCCTCCCGGAAGCGTTCAGGGAAAACGTTGCCGACGAACATTCCGATGAAAAGGGCGAAGATGACATAGCTTATACCCCATTCCTTGGCCATTGCGTTTCCGGCGAGAAACTTGGATACCCACGCAAGTGCAAACACTATGGGGAAGCCCGCTATATAGCGGGCGACCGACCCGCCCATCATACGGATGCCGAAGCTTGAGAAAAATAAAAAGACCACTCCCAGCGAGAGGGAAAGAGAAATGTTCTCTGCGCTTAGGATACTGCCTACGGAATCAGGGGTCCACGAGAACTTGGGAAGAGAGATATAGGGAAAAAGGAGCCCGAGAGCGATGAGAATGAAAGCCGGTCCGAAAACCACCCAGTCTTCGGAGAATCCGTTACTTTCCTCGGGAGGAACTGCGGTTTCGTTTTCCATGAAGGTAAGATTGACACGAACTCCCGGTTTTTCAATACTTTGCTATCTACTTACTGACCGTGCGGTCGGGAACCAGTCGCGAGCCGTTCTCCTTTTCGCCAGCTCCAAGGCGCGACGAACTCCCCGGCCCACAGGCCGCGGCTGTTTTCGCGGGCTTCCTGCTCGGCGGAGACATAACGGCCCGAGTAGCGCGCGTAGGCGAGAGCGTAGCCGTTTCGGACCATCCAGCCGTTTAGGTCGAGCTCATTTAGGTAGCAGATCCCGAGAAAGCGTCCGTAGCGGTCGCGCTTTGTTCCCTTGCACTTAATAGAGTTGCGCCCTATTTTGGTTCTGAGAGCCGCGGTTGAAACAATGCCGCAGTCATAGCCTTTTCCAGATGCGTCTTTGCACCGCTGGTTCCACTCCGGCGCGTCGATTCCTTCAAGCCTGATCCGTTCCCCCGAAATTTTGACCGTATCGCCGTCTGTAACGTAAGGCTTACCCGTCAGGGTTCCGGCTTCCGCCGAAATCGGGCAAAGCAGCAGGAGAAGCGTTAAGCACAGTAATTGACAGAGCAATCTGGGATCGCACTTTGAATCAGGGGTCTTTTTCATTACGCACCCGACAGCTGGCGGTTTATCACTGGGTGTTTCCGCCATCCCCGGCAAGCTTTTTCGCCGTCCTTCTTTTTCTTCTTTTTTTCTGTTTTATTATTTTCTGCGCTTTTTTTCTTTCCGCTGAGTCTTCTCCGTGAACCTGCGTTGCAATTTTCTCGGCGAGACTTCTCCTCGCGAGGAATCTGTTAAGCGCTTGGGAGCGCTCCCTCATAACCTTTACGCTAATGCCGCTTGGACGGTGTCGCAAGTGAACGCAGGTGGCCAGCTTGTTTACATTCTGTCCGCCAGGTCCCGAAGATCTCGTGAAAGTTTCCTCGATATCTTCTTCTCTTATGCCAAGACGCTTCATTTCCCGCCAGAGCGCCGTTTGTTTTTCCTTTGAAACTCCGAAGCTTTTCATGATGGTGGCACGGCGGGCCGAAGGCGGATTATCTTACGATCAGTTTCAGAAAATCTGATACCGAGACGAGTCCCACGGGCTTTTCGTCCTCGACCACGACGACGCTGTGGACGCCAGTTCCGGCTAATTCTTCGAACACATCTTTTACCGATGCGTCCGGGCCGATGGATATGGCTGGGCTGCTCATTACTTCCTTCACTGTGATACGCCCGGCATCCTCGTATATCTTTTCAATTGCTCCTTGGTCAAACCACTGTCCGAAGAGTTCAAGGATTTCGGTTCTCGAGAAGGAGACCGTGGTTTTTTTGGCGACAAAGTCGCTTGCGGCTATGAATCCCGTGAGCGTTCCGTCGTCCTTAACCACCGGAAGCTGGTCGATTCTTAGTTCAAGCATCTTGCGCGCGCACCGCTCAAGGGAGTCGTTCTCGTTGGCGGTGACCGCGGGGCTGCTCATTATCTCCTTTACTTTCATCTGTGTATGGAAACCTCTTTTTTCAAACAGATTAAGGATAAGACAGCCGGGGATTTTTGCAAGGCGGATTGCGTCGGCTCCTTTTCTTGGAAACGCACTGATATGCGTATATAATTCCCCGCTGTGATGGAAACGCAGCGGATTCGCGAAATGATAGAGCAAGGCATTCAGGCGTCGTTTGTCGAAGTTGACGGGGACGGAACGCATTTTCAGGCGGTAGTCGTATCGGAGCAGTTCAGGGGCAAGCCTCCTATTGAGCGTCACAAGCTTGTTTACGCGGCGCTTGGAGACGCCATGGAATCCGAGATTCATGCCATCTCGATAAAAACCTACACGGATGATCAGTGGGAGAAGCTTAAAAAGTAAGGAGCGGGACAATGTCGGATATACAGAAAAAAATAGGGCGTCAGATCGAAGAGAACCCTATTATCCTTTACATGAAGGGGTCAAAGGATGCGCCGCAGTGTGGTTTTTCGGCGCAGGTGGTAAACATTCTCAACTACTACAAGGTGGATTACGAAACCGTTGACGTTCTTTTGGATCCGGAGATCCGCCAGGGAATAAAGGACTACTCGCAGTGGCCGACGCTTCCGCAGCTCTACGTTAACGGCAATTTCATAGGCGGATGCGATATATGCACCGACATGCACGTAAACGGGGAGTTGGGGGAAATTCTCAAGGGAGATGCGGGGAGCTGAGGAGCTTTAGCGGTGGTGGCCGGTGGGTATTAACATTTTTTTGGGATTCGGTATAATTGCGTTTCCCTGATAATTTTTTCACCATTTTGGAGGTTCCATGAAATCGAGACACACCATATCCATAACGGTAGATAATGAGGCCGGAGTACTCTCAAGAATCGCTGGGCTTTTCAGCGCGAGGGACTTTAACATAGAGAGCCTTAACGTTGCGGAAACCCAGGAACCGGGGACGTCCAGAATAACTCTGGTCACAACCGGCGACGAAGCCATAATTCAGCAGATAATAAAAAGGTTCAACAACATGGTCAACGTGATCAAGGTTGTCGACATGACCGAACTTGACCGCGTGGAAAGAGAGATGGTTCTCATCAAGGTTGATGCGAAGGCTGATTCCAAGCCGGAGATTCTGCGGATCGCCGACATATTCCGGGCAAAGGTCGTCGACGTGTCTCCGAGATCCTACACGTTTGAGGTTACCGGGGATGAACAGAAAATTCAGGCGTTTGTTGAACTTCAAAGACCTTTCGGGATAAAGGAAATCGCGAGAACGGGAACCGTCGCCATGTCCCGGGCGAACAAGAAGAGCAAGTAAAGGAGGATATAACCGGTGAAAGTTTACTACGATGAGGATATTGATTCGTCTAAGCTTAAGAAAAAGAAGATTACGATCATAGGCTACGGAAGCCAAGGTCACGCCCATGCCCAGAACCTGAGAGAAAGCGGACTCTCGGTTACGGTTGCGGACATTAAGGACAGTGCCAACTGGAAAAAGGCTAAGGATGCCGGTTTTAACGTGAAGTCGGTTTCCGCCGCTTCCAAATCCGCGGACATAGTGGTTATGCTGGCTCCGGACACTTACCAGCCGGCGATATACCATGAGCATGTCGAAAAGAACTTGGTTGCTGGAAACGCGCTTATGTTCAGTCACGGTTTTAATATTCACTACGGACAGATCAAACCGCCCGCGGACGTGGACGTGTTCATGGTCGCTCCCAAGGCCCCGGGCCACACGGTAAGGGACCAGTACGTCGGAGGCGCCGGCGTGCCGGGACTCGTTGCTGTTCACCAGAACCCTACGGGCAATGCTAAAGATCTCGCTCTTGCTTACGCTAGGGCCATCGGATGCTCGAGAGCGGGAGTTATAGAGACGACTTTTAAGGACGAGACGGAAACCGATCTTTTCGGGGAGCAGTCAGTTCTCTGCGGAGGGCTCACGGCCCTTATCCTGGCCGGGTACGAGACGCTTGTTGAGGCCGGTTATCCGCCCGAGATGGCTTATTTCGAGTGCTGCCACGAGGTAAAGCTTATAGTTGACCTCATATACGAGGGCGGGATAGCCAACATGCGTTACTCGGTGAGCGATACGGCCAAGTACGGAGACATAACCAGGGGCCCGAGGCTTATAAACGACTCCGTAAAACAGGAGATGAAAAAGATAATCGGGGAGATTCAGTCCGGACAGTTCGCCTCGGAATGGATACTTGAGAATCAGGCTGGAAGGCCTTCCTATAACGCGCTTCTCAGGCAGGGTGAAGAGCATCCGATCGAAAAAGTCGGCGCCGAGCTCAGGGGGATGATGAGTTCGCTTTTCCAGAAGAAACTGGTCGATAAAGACAAGAATTGATGGATTTCCGGTTCGTGAGGGTCGCAAGCGAGGGACTCAGTATAATCTACGTTTCAGCCGCGCTTTGTATTCTCCTTGCGCTTCTGGGGTCTTTCTCTTTATTTTTAGTATTCTTCCTGCTTACCGCTTTTTCCGTCTTTTTTTTCAGGGATCCCGAAAGGGGGCTTCCTCCGCTTGAGCCCGGTTCCGTGATCTGTCCCGCGGACGGAAAAATAATAGATATCTCAGAGACCTTTGAAGACGACTATCTTAAGCGGAACACCCGAAGAATAAGCATTTTCCTCTCCATCTTCGACTGCCATATAAACAGATTTCCCGTTTCCGGCAAGGTCGCCGGAACCACTTATTACCCCGGGGAATTCAAAATGGCCTTTGAGGGGGATTCGTCCGAGGCCAACGAGCGGCTTGCGACCCTGATTGAATGCGAGGACGGGGTCCGGGTGGTCATAGTTCAGGTGGCCGGTTTTCTCGCGAGAAGGATCGTATCGCGTGCGAAATTCGGCGACGTGTTGGAAATCGGGGAAAAATTCGGGATTATAAAGTTTGGTTCAAGGGTGGATGTTTACCTGCCCGAGGATGTGAAGGTGGGTGTTGAGGTGGGACAGAGAGTCGTGGCCGGCAGGACGATTATAGCATGGCTAACTTAAGAAAAAAAAGAAGGAGAAGATCTCCCCGTCCGGGGAGGGTTATCCCCCTGCTGCCAAGCATGCTCACGACTGTGGGCCTTGCGTTCGGGCTTGCGTCCATAGTGACTTCGATTTCCATTCACGGGGACCGTGCCTCGGCCGTAGTTTCTGAGGAATGGCTTTTTAATCGCTTCTGGTGGGCGGCGGGATTTATCGGCATGGCGGTACTTGTCGACATGCTTGACGGCAGAATAGCAAGAGCTCTTAACTCGGAGAGCCGCTTCGGCGCGTCCTATGATTCACTCTGCGATCTTGTATCGTTCGGGGTCGCTCCGGCGGTGCTTCTTTACGTTTGGGGGCTTTCGGAATACGGAAATCCGGGACTTATGGCGATGCTTTTCTACGTGGTTTGCGCAGCGCTCAGGCTTGCGCGTTTTAACGTGCAGTTTACGACCAAGGAAAAGCGCATGTTCACGGGTCTTCCGAGCCCTATGGCCGCGGGGCTTATTCTCTCTCCGATACTTCTTCTCTCCGAGTTTCAGATCATCGCTACGCCGCTTATAAAATCTTTTTATCTTTTCTTCGTTCCTGTTGTGGGACTTGTCATGGTTAGCGAGGTTCCATACAGAAAGTTCCCGCGAATCGCCAGATTCGGACCTTTCAGCACTCTTGTTGCGGGTTCCATAATAATTGCGGCGCTTATTACCAATCCCGGAGTGATCGCGGTCGCTATAACTTACTGCTATTTTATCCTCGACCTCGGACGTTGTGCCTGGAAGCTGGCCGCAAAGGCTACATCTCGGGATAAAGAGTCAGAAGCCCTGGCTGGCGACGAGTCCTAGGGGCTTTTCCTCTGGAGGCTGGAGTCGATGAAAAGGGTTTTCAAATTACTTTTTTTGTTCATTCTGATTACGGGAGCAAGTCTTATGAGTTTAAATGCGCAGACCTTTGCGGGTGTCGAAGGAGCAACGAAATACAGTCTTTCTAACGGCATGACCGTGCTTCTTGAGAGAAACGACTCTTCTCCGGTTGTCGCCGTTAACGTGTGGGTGAAGACCGGAAGCGCGTGCGAGGTGGAGGGCGAGTACGGCCTTGCGCACGTGCACGAACACATGCTTTTCAAGGGGACGGAAAGAAGACAGGTCGGCGAGATAGCCGGGATGGTCGAGGCAGGGGGCGGAGACATAAATGCGTTTACTTCCTTTGACCAGACGGTTTACTACATCGTAAGTGCACGGCGCTTTTTGCCTATGGCTCTTGACGTGCTCTCAGACGTCATGGAGAACTCGACTTTTGACCCTGCAGAGCTTGAGAAGGAACTTGAGGTTGTCCAGGAAGAGATAAGAAGGGGAGAGGACTCTCCCTCAAGGGTGCTCAGCCAGAAGCTTTTCTCCACGGCCTACAGCGTTCATCCCTACGGAAGGCCCATAATAGGAAGCAAGCAGAGCGTGGGGAGCTTCACCAGAGACGGAATACTGGATTTCTACAGAAAGTGGTATTCCCCGGACAACATGATTCTCGTTGTGGTTGGGGATTTTGATCCTGAGGGAATAAAGGACTCGGTGGCCCGGACTTTCGGAAAAATAAAGAAAAGAAAGACTCCTGAGTGCGAACTTCCCCCAGAGCCCGAGCAGAAACGCACGAGAACCTTCGTTATCGGCCGCGACGTAAGCACTGGCTACTTCAGTTTTGCCTTTCATACCCCCTCGGCAAGCCACGCCGACACTCCCGTTCTTGACGTTATAAGCGGCGTACTCGGCACAGGGGAAAGCTCCAGGCTCTACAGAAAGCTAAAGGAGCAAAACGCCACCGTAAACGACATATACGCCTACGCTTACAGCCTCAAGGAAAACGGTCTTTTCTTCGTGGGCGGAGTACTTGATCCCGGGAAAGTGCAAAAAGCCTCAAAGGAGATAGTGGCGGAGATAGATCTTATAAAAAACGAACCCGTCGGGGCCGAGGAGCTTGCCCGCGCCAAAACTAACATAGAACGGGACTTCATCCGCGCCAAGGAAACAATGCAGGGACAGGCGAGAAAGCTCGGTTACTTCGAGCTTGAAACGGGAGATTACGGCTACGAACGCCTCTACCTTGAGAGAGTGAGGAACGTGACCCCGGAGGACATATTGCGCGTGGCCGGAAAATACCTCGTGCAGAGAAATCTCACCGCTGGAGTTCTGCTTCCAGAAGACAAAACCAAGGGGGTTGAGAAGGGCTTCAGAAAAGCCCTTGTTTTTCCCGGAGGGGCCAAGAAAGAAGAAAGGAAGAAAGTTTCCTCAACGCAGGCGGAGTTTAAGAAACACGAACTTTCAAACGGAATCCGGGTTCTTTTGAAACGCAATCCGGCCGTTCCGCTTTTCTCCGTTCACGCGGTTTTCCTGGGGGGCCTCAGGTATGAGGATGAAAACACAAACGGAATTTCGAACTTCATGTCCGGGATGTTTACCCGCGGCACCTCGAGCCGCTCCACAGAAGATATAGCCACTCAGATAGAAGGGCTTGGGGGAACGGTTGACGGCTTTTCTGGGAAAAACAGTGTCGGGGTGACTCTCTCAGCCTTAAGTGAGAACTTTGAAGGGGCAATGGACATTCTCTCGGACGTGATACTTAATCCTTCTTTTTCCGATGAGGAAATGGATAGGGAGAGAAGGGAAATTCTGGCCGCTTTGGAAAGACAGGAGGACAACCTCACGGGAAAGACGGTCAGGAATTTTCTAAAGACTCTTTTTCTGAAGCATCCTTACAGGTTCAACGTTCTGGGAACCGAGGAAAACGTAGACAGGTTTGTCTCATCCGATGTCCGGAAGTTTTACAAAAAAGTCATAAGGCCCGAGAACATGGTCATCTCCGTTGCGGGCGACATTGACGCGGAGAAAACTCTCGGGACTCTTGAAAAGCTGTTCGGTAGCATGAAGCGGGGAGGTTTCGAAAAGACCCGGCCGTCGCGTGAGTCAGCGCTCTCTGCCGCGAGGGAAACAGTCGAGTTTGAGAGAGACAAGGCCCAGACCCACATTATCGCGGGTTTTCACGCCCCGGGTTTTAAAAGCCGCGACCGCTATGCGTTCGAGGTGCTGAATTCGGTGCTCTCAGGTCAGGGAGGAAGGCTCTTCATTGAGCTTCGGGATAAAAAAAGCCTTGCCTATGCTGTTACCTCGTTCTACGTTCCCGGGATGGAAGGTGGCTATTTCGGCGTCTACATAGGAACTGCTCCGCAGAAGGAAAAAGAGGCGCTTGAATCGATAACGGAGCAGCTCCAGCTTGCCTTGGGTGGTGTCGGGGAGCAGGAGCTTGAGAGGGCGAAAAACTACATAGTCGGCAGCTTCGAGATAGGGCTTCAGAGAAATTCCGCCCAGGCGTCCACGGTCGGGTTTGACGAGCTTTACGGAATAGGCACTTACGAATACAGAAAGTTCCCGGAGAAAATACTTGCCGTGACTGCAGATGACGTAGCGAGGGTGGCCAGGAAGTACATAAATCCTGAGGCGGCCGCGGTTTCTATCCTGAGACCCGGGGAAGATTCCTCCGAGAAGGGGCAGTAGGGGGCTCGTTTTCCCCAATTCAGAGAGCGGGGTTTGTTGTGCTTTCAGGCGGGGTATAAAGACGCGTCGTCGGGTAAGCGAGATCGATATCGGGATACTTTTCAAACTCAGTCAGTATCTCTTCCCAGATACCCTGTTCGGAGCCCCTTTTCTGTCTCGGGTTTATCATGTACCTCATCGAGAACAGAATTCCGCTGTCTCTTGTCGACATATAAACCGCCGGGGTGAGTTTTGAGAAATGTATCATATATCTCTCGGCGGCTAGGCGGAGTTGTTGTTCAGCCTGCGTTGAAGAGGATTCGATTTTTTCTTTCGCTACCTTCTCAAGAATTTCGCGGGTTTTTCTCCAGTCGCTCTCAAACGTTATGAGGACTTGTATCTCATTCCATATGTAGTTAAATGCGCCGTGGTAATTTGCGGTTCTCTCCTTTAGCACGTGGCTGTTGGGAATATGTATTATCCTTCCCGTGCTTTGTTCGGCTTCAACCCAGTTTCCGATCTCGACTATGCTGAACTGAAACAGCCTTAAGTCTATTACGTCTCCCTTGGTTTCTCCTATCTGTATGCGGTCCCCTATTACGAAGGGTTTTCTCCAGAGGATAAAGAACCAGCCGGCAATGTTGGCTATGGTTTCATGAAGGGCTATAGCCAGACCGGCACTTGCGATACCAAGGTAGGTTCCTACAGGGCCCAGGCCCTTTATCCACACGCTACCGACCAGTATTATGGCAAGAAAGCCGTAGACGTACCCTATAATGCGTTTTGAGTAATAGATTGTCTTGGGATCTTTCGTGTTCTTGGTTATTAGTGAGATAAGAATTTTTCTGAGGAAGAACAGAATCGCCACTATTAGAATAGAAAGCAGCAGGTTTTCTATCTGCGTTTGGTAGGCGTTATGATATTCTTTGAAGTGAGTTGTCAGGTTTTCCATAACTTCAAAAGTATACAATCTTGGCGGAGAGTTCAAAAAAGCGGGATTTTTTCAGGTGCCTCGACTGATAAGTACTTTGTCGCGCCCGTAACAGCGTTCCACGTCACATGCAAGGGTTTTTCGCGCCGTCCCGGGAGCCCATTCTTCCCGCCGCGCGACTGTTTCCACTCTCTTTTTCCCTTTTACCGCACTCGACCCCCGGTTCTTCCAGCGTGAGAGAGTCTTGATTGAATGGTGTTGTGGGTTTCATTTATTTTCTTTTCTGTTATTCTGATTTCGGGCTGCTAGCTCAGTCTGGTAGAGCAGCTGACTCTTAATCAGTCGGTCGTGGGTTCGAATCCCTCGCAGCCCACTTCGTTTTGCGTCTTACGGCGCTGTCCGGAACCATGATTCTGGACCTTGCCGATTTTGAGACTTTAAAGGGCGAGAGTGGCGGAACAGGCAGACGCGCTAGATTTAGGATCTAGTACCTTAGGGTGTGAGGGTTCGACTCCCTCCTCTCGCAGAAACACGGTTTAGGTAATTGTGAAGGCATGCGCCTGCTAGCGCTTTGTTTAGTCCTGCTTTTCTGTTCCTGCTCCCGCGGTGGGGAGACTCTCTACGAGAGGTCCTTTCATTCAATGGGCTCAACCGTAGAGCTCAAGTTCTATTCCCCGAGCGAGGAGCTTTTCCACCGTGTTGTTGACTCCTGCGTGGAGAGAACCAAGGAAATAGACCGGCTTTTCAGCAACTACAGGGACGACAGCGTTCTTACGGAGGTGAACAGAAATGCTGGGGTCCGTCCCGTCTCCGTCCCCGGGGAGTTTCTCCGTCTCGTGCGGACCTCGGTTAGGTACTCGGAACTTACCGACGGAGCTTTTGACATAACTATCGGCAGTCTTTTCGAACTCTGGCGGGGGGAGACCGCTTCGGGACGGCTTCCCGAGGAATACCGGATCCGCGACGCGCTTGGGTGTACGGGTTTTCGGAAAATAAAGATAGATGAAACCAAGTCTCAGGTTTTTCTCGAGGGAGACTGCGTCAGACTCGATTTCGGCGCTATAGGAAAGGGCTACGCGGTTGACGAGATGGTAAAGATAGCCAGACAGAACGGAATCACGAGAGGACTTGTGAATTTCGGGGGAAACATATACGCGATGGATCCTCCCGCAGGCAGAAAATTCTGGGACGTGGGGGTAAGAAAACCCGGCGGCGGCAGTGAAATCATCTCAAAGATTGATCTTGTGAACAAGGGTGTCGCGACTTCGGGGGATTACGAGCGCTACTTTGAGCACTCGGGGAAAAGATACTCCCATATAATAGATCCCAGAACGGGTTGGCCTGCCGAGGACGTGACTTCCGTCGTTGCCGTTTCGAGAAGCGCTACGGAAGCCGATGTTTTCTCAACCGCCGTCTCGGTTCTTGGTCCGCGCGGCGCCCGGATGTTTGCCCAGAGAAATAAGTCCCTGGGTTTTCTGGTCGTTGGGAAAAGCGGGAAGAAAAAATCCTGCTTCGGGTCTTATGCGTGCCGCTAGTGTGCCGGGGTTATTGAGGCGGCTTTGGATACTCGGGCTTTTTCCTGTAGAGGTAATACGTTACGAAAATGATCAGGTAAAGAAGAGATATCTGAAGGACGATGAAAGAACCGATTTTAACATAGGCGAATTCGGCGCTTACGTATCTTACGAGCCAGCCGCCGGCTATATCAAGAAACGCTGAGCCGTACGACGCTATTATGACGAGGAGCTTTTCGGCGGAGCTTCTGTTCGTAAAAAGAAAAAGATGGTTAAGTGTCACCAGTAAAATGGCCATTGAGAAAAAATGGAAATGGGCTTCCTCAAGCAGCCCAAAATAGCTTCTCGGAGGCCTGAAACTCTCCTCGGATCCCCTGTAGTACTCAACCACGCTATCAAAGCTGAATCCTATCTTCAGAAAAAACAGCAGGTTGGTTAGCCACAAAAAGAGAAAGAAGATCGTCGTGAGCAAGACGATGAGTTTCAACAGGTCGTTTTTTCTTATGTCCGCTGAAATGAAAAACTTCATTTTTTCTCCCAGATGGATAATTAGGAATCAGCCGGAATGCCGAACGTGACTCTGTAAACGGCGAGAACCCTTCTCGTAGCTTGCGAAAAAGATACCGTACTTATCGTGGCTCCGGTAATGTTGGGAACTCCTTTTCCTACCTTCATTCTGTCCATCTTGGTTTTTTCCAGGAACAAGTTTATCCATTTTCCGCTCGGCATGTAATCTGTGGGTTCGAAAAATGCGAGAGTTTCGGCGTGGCGAAGCGTCCCGTCAGGATTTATTACGAACATTACGGTTTCGGTAAGTGTTCGAAGGGGGTGGGTGTCGATGACGGCGTAGCCCGTCTCCTTCCCGCCGGATTTTGCTATGTAGAAAGTGTAAAGCCTTGAATCTACCTCGACCTTTGCCATTGCGCGTACTCTCTCGGCTTGGGGTTGGGTGAGGAAAACGTGTCTCTTTTCTATTTCTTCTGCTTCGGGGAAAACAAGTTCAAGCGCCTTGCCCTTGGTAAGAAAGACCTTGGCGGAGGCATCTCCGGCACCATGCAGAAAAAACACAAGCGTTATCAAGATAAGGATTTTCGTATTCATGATGAAAGAAGGGCAACATTCTATCTGAATATTGCCCTTTTGAAGAGAGAGAAAGAGAGAGAAAAAAAAGAAGCATAAACCCGCGCCCGTTTATCGCGGATTTAAGTCCTATATCCTAAAACACATATCCAAGCCCGAAATTGAACTGGTCCGTCGCTTCATCCGCCTCGTTATCAAGCTTCTGATACTCGGCTTTTACGACTACGTTTGGAATCGGCTTGTAATTTACCCCGATAGTGTACTGGGTCCTTTCATTCGCTGGGTTTCTTTCATACCCGGCGGGAACCTCTTTCTGGGTATCAAATTTTTCATACCGGAAAAAAGGCGCCAGATACTCCATGTACTTGCTTCCGGAGTTAAGCGCGGAGAAAATGTTATATGCTCCCAGAACATACCAGCCGGACTGTTCCTCCCCGACGGATTTGTTGCCTTCATACTCATTAAGTTGGTTTATAAGTGCGACGTCATCCAGCATGGTCCAGACTGACAGAGCTCTCAGATCCAACCCCGCATACTGAAACTGCGCGTCAACTTCGTACATTTGGAAGAGGCCGTCTATCGTCTGGCCGTTAACTTTTTCGTCCTGTCCCGTGTTGCCGTAGAATACGGACCCGCCGACTTTCAGCCCTGGAATAGGGTCGTACTCAAGCCTTCCGACAAAAGCTATGTCGTCGAATCTTGCCCTGTTTCCCTTGATCCGAAGACTTCTGTTGTCCGATGCCTTGAATCCCCGAGCATCGGCGCTCGACATTGCATAGGCCCTGTAAGAAAGCTCCCCGGCGCTGCCCAGATCAAACGTTCCGTGTGCCCCGGCTCCGGACTCTCTCCATGTACTCGGAATTATCCGCCTCTCCACCTCGGGTCTACCCACTCCGTAAAACGTCGTCGGCTCGTGAATCTCGTTTACGATTCCGAAAGGAGTCAGGAGGAGTCCGGCTCTCAGATTGAATTCATCGCTTATAAGAAAATCAATCAGTGCAAACTCAACCGATGCCGACCCCGCTTTTCCATCCTTATTGCTTCCCGTTGTACCGTGCTCGAATTCTATTTCCGAGTTGAAAACTATGTGGTCGTTGTACTTGTAGCCGTTATAGAGAACCAGTCTCAGGGTATCCACTATGTCGTGCCCATCCTCTTTTACATTTCCTATAAGCAACTCACCATACCCTCCGAACGATACTCCTTGGTCAACCCTGTAGACTTTTGACGCTGCGGGGGCCACCCCGAATTCCGTCTCATAGACCGGAGGTTCCGTTACCGAAGCAGACTTTATGGATTCTATCTCATCCGCCAGAACCTTTATCTGCTCCTCAAGCCTTTTTATCTTTTCCTCCGAAGCTGTGCCCGCTAGGGAAATCTGCGTGCCTGCGAGTGAAAAAATCAGGAAAAAGACAAAAAGCATTTTCCACCTTTTTGTATAATTAACCATCTCTTGACATCCTCCTTTTGCGACCTGTTAGGGTTGCGCAATTAGTAGATATTCTGGATATTTAATATCCATGATGCATGATTAATAACATCCTGGAGTGATGATGTCAAGAATTTTTTAAAAAATATCTGCAAACAAGAAAATCGGCGGAATTACCCGTCCGATTTTCTTTCCGGAACTGTGTATAAAGGCGAAAATGACGACGATGAGAATTATTGACAATAAAGGTCTAGAATGGTAAAAAGTACCTTCCCTGATCCCCAAGATGGGGAGATATCTGCGGACTATGCTTAAAAAAAGTTTCTTCTGTTTATCAGTTCTCATATTTTTTCTTTTTCCTGCGCTTTCTTCTGCCGCAGAGATAGATAGGGTTCTCTCTCTTGTTGACTACATCGGAGGAGATTACGCAAACGCCGTAGAAGAAGGGAAAATCATAAACGAATTTGAGTATCAGGAAATGCTGGACTTTTCTTCTGCCGTGATCGATTTGTGGGAGAAGATTCCTGAGAAAAAGATAGAAACCACAGATTTTTCCGAAAAATTTGCTCGCCTGCACTCAATTGTAGTATCCAAGGGGCCCACCTCCGAGGTGGAAAGTCTTGCAAATGAATTGAAGGAGCGGATTATTTCTGCCTATGATATCAAGCCTTACCCGGCGAATATACCGGATTACCAAAGCGGGAAAGAACTTTACGTAAGGAACTGCTCCTCCTGTCACGGGCTCTCGGGAAGGCCGGACGATGCCTTCTCCAAGAGTCTCAACCCTCCTCCCACGGATTTCACAGACCCTGACATAAATCTCGGGCTTTCACCTTTTAAAGTTTACAATACCACCACTTTCGGGATTGAAGGTACCGCCATGACCTCGTTCGAAAAGGTGCTTGACGAAAAACAGAAGTGGGATGTGGCGTTTTACGTTCTCTCTCTCGGGTATCCAGGCATTCCCTCAGGCGGAGGTACTTCTGGACTTTCCACGGAGAATATTCCCCATGATGTAAGAAAACTTGAAAATCTTGCCCTAGCCAGCAATGCGGAGATTCTTCTTAACGCCGGGGCGGGAGGCAGTAACGAAGATGTTCTCTTCTATCTTAGAACTGCTTACCTTCGAGACGGAATTGCCGGAGGCGCCTCCGAAGCTATAGACCATACCATCAGGAAGCTTGCGGAAGCGATCGATCTTTACGAGGCCGGCAGAAAAGATGAAGCATTCAGGGAGGCTCTCGACGGTTACTTGGGAGGATTTCAGAAAATTGAACCCGCTTTGGTTTCGAAAAAAAGATCGCTTGTTCTTGAGGTTGAGAAGAAAATGGGATTTTTTAGGTCATTAGTGATGTCCGACCGGGACTCCTCCGAGCTTCATGATCTGAAAGCTAGCATAGAGGAGGATCTTCGCGAGTCGGAACGCATCCTGCAAGGTGGCTCATCGCTCGGCAAATATCTGAGTTTTGTCAATTCTTTTGCCATAATACTCAGAGAAGCGCTTGAAGCTCTGCTGATAATCGCGGCCATTATCGCCGCTTTAGCGCATTCAGGTAACCGCGGGATGATCAGGTACGTTCACTACGGGTGGGTGCTTGCCATCTTTGCGGGACTGGCGACGTGGGTTGCGGCAAGAACCATAATAGATATCTCGGGGGCCAGGAGGGAGATTGTGGAAGGAGTGACCTCTCTTCTGGCAGCAGTGATCCTTTTTTACGTAAGTTACTGGCTTATCTCAAAGGCGGACGTAAAAAAATGGAAGGAATACGTCCGCTCGAAGACCCAAGGCGCGCTTACCCGAAGAAGCGGACTTACTCTTGCTTTCGTTTCGTTTCTTGCCGTCTACAGGGAAGCTTTCGAGACAATGCTTTTTTACCAGGCACTTTTCTACCAGACCGCTTCATCCACGCCACACGTGATCTATGGACTTGTTGCGGGGGTGGCGGTCGTGTTCGTAATAGCTTTTCTTATGTATAGGTTTACCCTCAGGATCCCTCTTAAATACTTCTTTTCCTTCACGAGCGTTTTCCTCTACCTGCTCTGTTTCATACTTCTCGGCAAGGGAATACTTGAACTCCAGGAGGCAGGAATTATTTCCTCAACTACGGCGGATTTCATTCCTTACATGGATACTCTCGGGATATATCCTTCTTATGAGACCGCGATCCCCCAAGCTGTTCTTCTTCTGCTTGCCTTTTCGTTGTTCGCACGAAATTACGTATACCGGGAAAAACATCTGTAACCTGCTAGCGACACTCAAAACGTGACTTGCAAAAAGTGTGGTGTTGGGTTTTTAGCTTCGGGTTTAAAAATCCACTTTGGTTTACGGGGGATACTGGAATTTTGCGAATAATGATATATTGTTACCTGAATTCTTTGCCGAGGGGTTTTAGACTAAATGAAGATAGATATTGAGGATATTGACAGCACCAGAAAAAAGATAAGGGTTTCCCTTTCCTCCGAACAGGTTGCGGAAAAGAGAAATTCCGTGTTCCGCGATGTTATGGGAGGAGTGAGCGTCAAGGGGTTTAGAAAGGGAAAAGTCCCCCGCCACGTGGTCGAGTCCATGTATGGAAAGGAGGTCGATCAGGAAACCGCATCTAGCCTTGTCTCGGAAACTTTGTCCGAAGCCCTTGCGCAGCGCTCGCTTTTGCCGGTGACGCGCCCCGACATTACGGAGATGGGTGAGGTGAAAACCGGAGAGGAGTTTGCTTATTCGGCTGAATTCGAGGTGATTCCCGATTTTGAACTTTCCGACTACACCTCAATTCCGGTGAAGAAAACCGTCCGCCAGGTGACCGAGGATGATATAGACGCCGAGGTGCAGAAACTCAGGGAAAGGTCCGCGCAGTCAAGGCTTGTCGAGGAAGAGCGCCCTGCAAAGGAAGGCGATTATGTTTTTGTAGATTACAGCGGCGCGTTTGAGGACGGGGAGACCATAGACGATCTTAACAGGCAGAACGTAAGATTCTTGCTGGGCGAAGAGCAGTTTGCTCCTGAGTTCGAAGAGAACCTGCTTGGGAAGAAAGCGGACGAGGAAGCTCAATTCTCGGTTTCCTACCCGGAAGATTTCCTAATATCCGAAGCCGCAGGGAAAACCGTCAGTTTCACCGTCAAGGTAAATGAGATTCACGACAGGATTCTGCCCGAGGCGGACGATGATTTCGCGAAGGATTTCGAAGTCGAAGGCATCTCTGAGTTGCGAGAAGCCATAAACGAGCAGCTTGAGCGTCTTCATGAAGACGAACAGCTCTCATCAATGAGGGATCAGATAGTCGACGACCTTCTCTCGAAAAACCAGTTCGATGTTCCTCGGTCGCTGCTTGAAAAGGAGGAGGAGAGCCTTAAAGCGAGATTTCTCTCCGACATGCAGAGAAGCGGAGTCGCGGAGCCCGAGGTCGGGGAGGACGTAGCGCCGAAATTCACTGAGAAGGCCGCCGAGAGCGTCAGGACGTCCATAATTCTCGGTCGCATCGCTCAGAAGGAGGATGTGAGAGTTACCCGCAAGCAGTTAAACGAACACATAGACCGCCTTGCCGCTTCATACAATCTTCCCCCCGATCAGGTACACAAGGCTTATGAACAGCCGGGGACTATGGAGCATCTGGAATCCCAGATCAAAACCCGAGGAGTCTTGGATCTTCTTCTGGAGCGGGCCCAGATTGAGGAAGTGGAGCCCGAATCCGCGCAGATTGACAAGGAATAACCCGCTTAGTTATAATCGGGTTGATGATAACCGATTTCATACCTTACGTTATTGAGCGCACGAGCAGGGGTGATCAGGGCTACGATATTTTCTCGAGGCTCCTTAAGGACAGGATTGTCTTTATAGGTTCCGATATAAATGACGCGGTAGCCAACGTCGTAATCGCCCAGCTCCTTTTTCTTGAATCCGAGAACCCCGAGACGCCTATTTACCTCTACATAAATTCCCCCGGAGGACACGTCACCTCCGGTCTTGCAATCTACGACACAATACAGTACGTGAAGCCTGAAGTCTCTACCATATGCATCGGGCAGGCGGTCAGCATGGCCGCAGTTCTTCTGGCAAGCGGCGCGCCGGGCAAAAGGTATGCGCTGCCTCACTCGAGGGTGATGATTCACCAGGTGCTCGGAGGTGTTTCCGGGCAGGCAAGCGACATAGAAATACACGCAAAGGAGATTGTCAGGGTGAAAAAGCAGCTCAACTCCATACTTGAGAAGCACACCGGGCAGACTCTTGAGAAGATAGTGAGCGATACGGACAGAGACTTTTTCATGACCGCTCAGGATTCTATCAATTACGGTATAGTGGATGCCATAATTACCGAAAGGGAGGAGGCGACCGGATGAGTCCTAAAAAAAGCAGAGAAGAAACGAAGCACTACTGCTCTTTCTGCGGGAAGAATCAGGAAGAGATTAACAAGCTCATAGCGGGCCACGGCGTCTATATCTGTGATGAGTGCATAGATCTCTGCAACCAGATCATAGCGGAAGAAAGGACCAAGGACAGCGCTTTTCCGAAACCGAAGAAATCCTTTCCGACTCCACAGCAGATGAAGTCCTTTCTTGACGGATACATAATAGGTCAGGAAAACGCCAAGAAGGTACTTTCCGTCGCTGTCTACAATCACTACAAGCGGATGCAGTTTAACGAATCCGGCAGGAGAAGAAGCGACAAAGTGGAAGTGGAGAAAAGCAACATACTTCTCATAGGCCCCACGGGTTCTGGAAAAACCTTGCTTGCCCAGACGCTGGCCAAGATTCTCGACGTTCCTTTCACCATAGTGGACGCTACCTGCTATACGGAAGCTGGCTATGTGGGCGAGGACGTTGAAAACATGATAGTGAGCCTGCTTCAGGCGGCAAACTACGATGTCGAAAAAGCTTCCCGTGGAGGCATTATCTATATAGACGAGATAGACAAGCTTACGCGCAAATCGAGCGACAGTCCCTCGATCACGAGGGATGTGTCGGGAGAGGGTGTGCAGCAGGCGTTGCTCAAGATAATGGAAGGGACTCTGGCAAATGTTCCTCCCAAGGGGGGAAGGAAGCATCCACAGCAGGAATTTACTCAAGTGGACACCACGAACATCCTTTTCATATGCGGTGGTGCTTTCTGCGGTCTTGAGGATATTATCCGTGCGAGAATCGGAGAAAAGTCCATCGGCTTCGGGGCTAAATTGTCAAACAGGGCTGCTGAGGACGAAAGCAATTTTCTCAACAAGGTCCAGCCTGAGGACCTCGTCCAGTTCGGACTGATTCCCGAATTCGTCGGTAGGGTTCCAATTATCGCCAGTCTGAGTGAACTTACCGAAGAGCAGTTGGTAGAAATTCTGACTGAACCCAAAAACGCCATCGTGAAGCAGTTTGAGAAGATGATGGAAATTGAGAAGGTGCAGTTGGAGATAACAGAAGATGCGAGAAAAGCCATTGCCAGAGAAGCCGTCTTGAGAAATACTGGGGCCAGGGGGCTTCGTGCCATCATAGAATCGATTATGCTTGAAGTTTTCTATGAAGTGCCTTCGCTGCAGGGGGTAACGCGCTGCGTCATTGACGAGAGCGTTATAGCCGGGCGGAACGATCCCAAGTTTTATTTTGAGAAATCGGATGAAGAAGACCAGAAGCTGCTGGGAACCTAGAAGATTTCTTGCGAGCGGAGGTTCCTCTGCGCCTGCATATCAGGGGATGCCCTCGGAAACCGCGAATCCCAAAGCCGATGATTGACAAGGAACTGCTTGAAATTCTCGTGTGTCCTGAGACCGGACAACCTCTTGAAGAGGCCGGTCGGGAGCTCCTTGCGCGGCTTAACGAACTTGTTGAGATCGGAACTCTCGTTGACAGGTCGGGAGAGCGGGTTTCCGAAAAGATCGAAGGGGGTCTTATCTGCCGCGGGGGGAAGTATCTCTACCCCGTAAGGGAAAACATACCGATTCTTCTGATCGAAAGTTCCATCCCCGCAGCTTGATTTTGCCTGCGCGGAGAAGCATGCCCGTACGTTTGCTACGACCGGGCGTTTCATGCCACACTGTAAGTTCCATTATCCAATAATCTCTAATGACTTCGATTTTTCGCATGATATTATGTTATAATTTCTGACAAAAGGGGGGCATCGAAATGATTAAAAGAAAATTCCAGTCCACAGTGAAGGAGTTTTTGTGCCTGCTTCTTGCAGGTGTGTTCCTGGCATCGCTCGGCGGCGGTGACGCATCTGCACAGGACGATGACGCGGCTGTACAGGATGTGTTCGGGGTAAGCGGCGTATTTCTCAAAAAAATCACGGTCACCGCCCGAAAACGAGAAGAGCTGATTCAGAACGTTCCTCTATCGATCACCCATTTCAGTTCGGAAAAGATTGAAGCTTTAAAGGTAGACGACCTTGAAAGTCTCGCAGTGCAGATGCCCAATGTGGCACTTGACGATGCCGTCTCGGGAATGGCGCTTGCCAACTTCTCCATCCGCGGTGTTGGAATAAACAACTCCATAGCGTCTATTGATCCGACCGTGGGAGTGTTTGTCGACGGCGTGTATCAAGGGCAGATAAGCACCGTTTTGTTTGATACCTTCGATATTGAAAGCATAGAGGTGCTGAGGGGACCGCAGGGAACCCTTTTCGGGCGGAATGTCACAGGGGGTGCCATACTGATTAAAACAAAAAAACCGGGAGACACCCTTGAGATGTCCGTTCGCACCTCGTTTGAAGGAGGGGGAGAGAGCCTTAACAGCTATTACATGGCCACAGTCGGAGGCCCGATTAGCGAGACCGTCGGCGCGAAGATAAGCGTGTACACAAATCAGGATAACGGCTGGTTTAAGAATCTCCACACGGGCAAGGCTTTCGGAGAGAACGACACACGAATGGTACGATCGGTGATTACGTGGGATCCGACGGATGATGTAAGCCTTGTTCTGCGCTACCGGCACGAAACTTCGGAAAGCGATGGTACCGCGGCACAGAACTGGCGCGACTTTGATCTCAATAGTCACGATTTCAGCATCGACGGGGAAGGCTTCAGGGAACATAGAAATCACTTTGTCTCCGCTCAGGCGGACTGGGATGTGGATTTCGGAAATGGCACAATAACCAACATATTCGGTTTTTACGACGCGGACGGGACCGCTTTAATAGATGTCGATTCTTCACCGCAAAGCATTTTGCATATCCGTGGATGGACCCCCTACCGCCAGTGGAGCAACGAACTGCGCTACGTGGGCAGATTCTTAGAGAAACTCCACGTGACGACCGGTTTTTATTACTTTACGAGCGAGGTAAATTATCATGACCGCCGTTACCTGCTTGGAAGTCATATTGACAGACTTATTGCGGAGGGAAGACTGCCCGCCGGATCGTACTATATCCAAGACGTGGGAGGGAATTATTACGTCGATACGCTGGGGGCGTTTCTCTCTTTTGATTACGATCTTACGGATCGGATAATGCTCATCGCGGGCACCCGCTACAGCTATGACAAGAGGAAAGCTGAGACAGCCTCCGGCTTTAACAATACAAGTGGCGCCGTGATCCCAACAATAGAAATGCCATGCAACGTTGCGGTTGGACCCGCATGCCAGTTTGATTTCACCGACGAGGAGACCTGGCACAGCTGGTCGCCCAAGCTCGGCGCCGTCTACTATATGGGCGGCGGAGCGGACTTTGAAGTGAACATTTACGGGCACTGGACCAGAGGATTCCGCTCTGGAGGCTATAATCTGCGAAACACCTATCCCCCAACAACTGTGATACCCGGGATACCTGTGGAGCTCCCGGGACCGTATGACGAAGAAAAGATCGATACCTTCGAGGCGGGATTCAAGATGTCAACAAACATAGGAATCCTGAACGGCGCGGTTTTCTATAACCTGATCGATAATGTGCAGAGGGTGATAACCCTTCCTTCCGACTTTGGCGGCATAGCACAGGAGATTCGCAACACTGCGGACGTAGAAGCCTTCGGCTTTGAACTTGACGGACTGGTCGCCGTTACCGATAAGCTTTTTCTTTTGGGTTCCGTTGGATATGTAGATCCCGAGTACACCAAAGTAAAATATGACCTTAATATAGACGGCACTCTTGACCAAGAAGACCTAGATTTAAAGCTTCCCCGGGCCGCGAATTTGACTTGGAGCCTCGGTGCGACCCATGACACCGGACTTGCCAACTGGGCGAAGATAACTTCAAGGGTAAGCTACTCGTATCGAGGCAAATCATACCTTACGGATGACAACAAGGGATATACTCCCGAACAGAAAATTGTTGACGCCGGAATTGACATCGCCCCAATGGACGGAGGGTTTTCAGTTGGATTTTACGGAAAGAACCTTCTTAACAAAGTCAAACACGGAAGCTATGTTGAGCTTCCCGAAACCATAGAAACTATAGTGTTGCCAAGCGCGCCTGTGGGAGGTGCATTCGTGCCGATCTCCAGGGGCAGAACCTTCGGTGTGCAGCTAACCTACCGATACAGGTCATAGAAAAAAAGGCATACACATGTACAGTGGCTGCGTTTTCTAAGGCAGGCAGAGAGAGACTCGCAGGACCTGGATCAATTACGGGGCAAGAACCGCGGCTGTTTCGGGGTGGATTCCCGTGCAGCTAGTCTTTTCCGAGAAAACCGAGTACGGCTTTATCCACCTCGGCTTGGCACTCTCTCCAGAATCCGTGGCCGACGTCCGCAAATGCCTTTTCAACCGCGTTCGGTATAAGTTCCACGAGCTTTTTCGATCTACTTGGAGGCGTGACGATGTCCCGCTCTCCGTACATGACCAAGGTTTTCGCGGAGATCTTACCGAGTTGGGCTAATACGTCGTGGTTCTCGCACGCGTAGCTTTGGTTTCTGTATCCGGCGGCCGCATCGGGGTCAACGGGAACTTCCTTGATTCTGCTTATTAAGGAGTCGTAGTTCTCTTCGATGTATTTCCTTCGGTATCCGAGAAAAAGCGCAAAAACCCATCCTGCCCCGGGTCCCGCTTTATCCACTATGTCCCTTGCGGTTCTGATAAGCAGGTTTCCGACCTCGTCCCTGTGCCCCGAGGAGCATCCCATAACGAGCCTGTTCACCTTCTCGGGGTATTTTATACCCAGCCACTGGCATATCATTCCACCCATTGATTTTCCAACGAAGTGGGCTTTGTCTATCCCGAGAAAGTCCAAGAGTCCCGCGGCGTCATCCGCCATCTGCTCCATTGTATAGGGATAATCGGGTTTCTCGGAACGGCCCGAGCCCCTGTTGTCGAGCACTATCACGCGGAAATGTTCCGAGTAGATTGGAACCTGTACATCCCAGCTATCAAGACTGCTTCCAAGACCGTGAATGAGCACGAGAGGATCTCCCTTTCCGTACTCTTTGTAATAAAGATTTATTCCATTTGTCTTTGCGTATGGCATACCAGGTCTGACCCGAGGTTTAACTAGTTTCTGCTCAGAAGGTACTCTTCCAGTATTACTGTAGCAGCCATCTTGTCTATTACCGTTTTTCGCTTCTTTCTTCCCATGCCGGCTTCTATCAGTGTTTGCTCCGCGGTCTTGGTGGAAAAGCTCTCGTCCCAGTATTTCACCGAAAGCCCCAGAGAATCTCGAATGCGTTCGGAGAATTTCTTTATGCCTTTTGCCCTGTTTCCGAGAGAACCGTCCTGGTTGTAGGGTATCCCAACGAGGATTTCGCAAGGAGAATATCGCTCTATTATATCGCGAAGCTGCGCGAGGTCTTTTTTCTCGTTCTCCCGACTTATGGTACAGACGCCGTTTGCCGTGATCCCCAGCTCGTCGCTTACGGCAACCCCTATCGTCTTGGTTCCTATGTCAAGCGAGATTATCCTCCCCGAAATCCTGTCTTGCTTTTCAGCCGGTGTTTTCATCGGGCTCCAGTTTCTCTATGACTGCCGCTCCTATGCTGTCTCCCCATACGTTTATGGTGGTGCGAAACCTGTCCAAAAACCAGTCAATTGCGAGTATTATACCTACGCCCTCTATGGGGAGCCCGACGGCCTGCAACACAAGCACCATGGTTACGAGCCCGGCTTCCGGTATGCCTGCGGCTCCTATGGCCGCCAGAGTGGCGGTGAGAAAAACCACGACGAGTTCACCTCCCCCGAGGTGTATTCCGTAGCTCTGAGCGATGAATATTACGGCGACAGATTCGTAAAGAGCTGTTCCGTCCATGTTGACTGTGGCTCCGAGGGGCAGAACGAATTTTGAGATTTTTGGCGAAACTTTGGCGTTTTCCGTCACGTTGGTGATGGTAAGTGGAAGGGTGGCTGAGGATGAGGCGGTTGAAAAGGCTGTGAGAAGCGTTTCGCTCAGGTCTTTGAAGTAAGTAACCGGGTTTCTCCCGGATAATGCCCGCAACAGCAGCGGGAGAACCACGAACCCGTGGATAAGCAGTCCCAAAAGAACGCAGAACACATATTTGCCCAGCTGCATTGCGAGCCTCAGCACTTCATCCCCGCCGCCTGCTTCTCCGATTTTCCCGGCTATGAGGCCGAAGATGCCTATCGGAGTCAATGCGATTATCCAGTGGACTACTTTCATAATGGCCTTGTCCATGGATTCAAACAGGTCTAAAACCACTTGCTTTTCTTTGTTCAGTCTCCCAAACGCTATTCCGAAGAGAAGAGACGCGATTATGATTGGAAGAATTTGGAATTCGTATGCGGACTTGAAAAGATTCGGCGTTGATATCTGCCGCAGGATGTCGGTTACTTTGAATCCTTCCTTGCTTTTTACTACCTCGGGCATCGTTCCCTTGAGTATCTCGCTACCGTCTCCGGGCTGCACCATTGTGACTACCGCTATTCCGATTGAAACGGCTATCGCCGTGGTTACCGCATAGTAGGCGATGGTTTTAAGCCCAAGAGAACCCAGATTGCCGACTTTCATTATGCTTAGCGTGATCGAGACTATTATGAGGGGAAGCACAATCATCTTGAGGGCATTTAGGAAAAGCTCTCCGATAATTTGGGTTCCCGCACCGAATTCAGGGAAAAACGAACCCACAGCGCCACCCAGTAAAACGCCCGCGATTATTCCCAGAACCAATCTGTTTTTTGATATGAAGGATTCCATGGATGTTGACTCTTTTTCTTCCTAAGTTAGGTTAAGTAACCATATAGGTTTTTTTTGTAAAGCCTGCCGGGAGTGAAAATGAATTTCCTGCCAAAAAAGTATCACGCCGTGCTTTTGTGCCTGCTTGCAATTGTTTTTTCTTCGGGTTGCGTGCTCGTGGTGGGTGGCGTGGTCGGCGGCGGTACCGCGGCTTATCTCAAGGGAGTTCTAAAGAGCAAGGAGCCCACCTCGTTTGATAAGGTCTGGTTCGCGGTGGTGGAAGTGGTGGAACAGCAGGAGTTTGAGGTAACCAAAAAAGAAAGCAAGGTGGGCAAGGCGCTTGTCGAAGCCAAACTTCGCGATCAGGATAAAATGGTCTATATAACCGTCAAGTACGACAAGCCCGAGATAACCGATCTGATTGTCCGCGTGGGCATCTGGGGAGATGAGGAAGAATCAAGGCGTATACTCAAGCTTATTCACGAAAAACTCTATTGAACAACAGAAACGATCTCCCTGACATCCTACCTCAGGGAAGGGGTCTGCGGCCTGATGGTGTGCGATCATGAAAGAAGACTCCCGGATCAATTATGTCGAGTTGCCCGCGGAGGACTTCACTAAGGCCAAGGCGTTTTACGGTGACGTGTTTGGCTGGACCTTCCAGGACTACGGCAACTGCTACTGCGCCTTCAATGACGGTAGCATGGACGGCGGGTTCTACCACTCCCCGTTGCGGTCCGACAGCAGTCAGGGCGCTGCGCTGGTGGTGCTTTACGCGGAAGATCTGGAAGCCACGCTGGAACGCATCACTGCCGCCGGGGGCGAACTCTGCAAGCCGATATTTTCCTTCCCCGGCGGGCGACGGTTTCATTTTCTAGATCCCAACCGCAATGAACTGGCGGTCTGGAGCGACCGCTAGAAAGTGGTTTCCCCTTAGTCTTTCCCGAGATTTTCGTAAAGCTCCATTTCAATATCAAGTTCCGTTCTGATTCCCGCTTCGTTAAGCTTTGCGTTTGCCTCCCCTATCGTTCTGCACCCGTAGACCGCTTGTGCGGGTCGTGACACCTTTTCATAAACCACCCGGGGATTTACGTAGAAAGTTACTGTGGAACTTATATCGAGTTCGACTTTTCTTCTGCCGTCTCTTATTGAAGTGGTGCTGAAAGCTCCTTTTGCGTATTCAACGGGTCCCCTGCTCGCCTCGGTGGGTATTATGTTTATTGCCTTTTCCATTAATTCCAGTGTGGTTGCAGATATGCCCCAGCTCCCGAGAATTCCATTGTTCCGTGCTATGATGCCGAATGACCTCTCAAGTTCTTCTTTGGAGAGCTCTCCGTCGCTTCCAAAGCCGAATACTCCCATTACGGTAGGCATCCGGAAACTCTGTCTGTAAAGCGCCGCGGTCATTATAGCGTCGGCAAGCGGACTCATGAGTCCCTTTTCGTTTCCGAATCCAAGCACGTCTCCACCGACGTCTATTCCCACCACCAGATCTGCGCCGAGTTTTTCGGCGGCATCCGTTATTCCCTCAAAAACCTTCTCCGGACCGTAACTTATATCGACGAGAAGAGTTTCCTCTCCCAGAACTTCGGCCATGCCTGCTTCGGCGAACCTTGCTCCACCTCGGGTCGTGGAATCTTTGTTGCATCTCCAGACCACGTCATTTATCTCACAGACATTGTGTGATTCTTCAAGTTTTCTGGGTCCCGGATCGGGGTCTATTGTGAAGCGTTCCCAGCTAAGTCCTCCAAGAACGCATTGCGTTCCGTTTATCTCGAGCAGGTTTGCCGTCGGAAGGGTTCCGACTATATCGCCTCCTCCTCCTATTCCGAGCAGAATAGCTTTTTTCGAATTTCTAAGAATTTTCTCAAGCATGCTGATTTATCCGTGGCGATGATTATTAATATCCGTTCTGGCGCGATGATCAAGACGGCTTCCCCGAGTGATGAGTGTTCCTGGGTCTTTATGGAATATCGATTTCCGGCTATATTAATTCCCTCGGTTCTGCGGCTTCTTATGAAGAAGATAATAAATGGCTGGAAACACTTAAAAGGGGTGCACTGCGGTTCCGCGGCACTGAGAGATATATGCCTCTACTACGGACACGATTTCTCGGAGCAGATGTGTTTCGGGCTGGGAGCCGGGCTCGGTTTTTATTACTCCTGTGAAGAGGGAATGAACCCGAGCAGGATTATACAGCCTCGCGGTCCCCTGATGGAAATTAATTTCCTGAAAAGTTTCGGTGTCGATGTCACCGATTGGAAGTACGAGGACGACAACAAGCGGGCCTCGGATGACCTCAGGGAGTTTATTGACATGGACGTTCCGGTGTTGATACAGGCCGATATCTGCTACCTTGAATACTTTGACTCCAAGACCCATTTCCCCGGACACATAATAGCGGTATGCGGATACGACGACTCCGAATCCGTTTTTTACGTGGCAGACAATTCATTTGAAGATCTCCAGACTGTCTCTTTTGAAAACATGGCGAAAGCGAGAAGCTCAAAAGCAAGTCCGTATCCCCTTTCCAACAACTGTGTTGAAGTGAGGTTTCTTGAAGACGGCTTCGATGCCGAGGAGGTGATTTTCGGTGCCGTGAGAAAAAACGCCGAGATGATGCTTGAAGGCAGGACCACTCTAAGAGGGACTTCAGGTGTTGAGATTATAAGGAAATGGGCCCAGGATCTTCCTGGCTGGAGGGATCTTGCTGACTGGAAGTGGACCTCGAGGTTTACTTACCAGGTCATATGCAGAAGAGGGGTCTGCGGTGCTGCTTTCAGGTGGTTTTACAGGGATTTCCTCGAGGAAGTCTCCCCGGTGCTTTCCCCTTTTTACGGGGCGGGCCTTCCCGACGAGATGAACAGTATCGGTCAGAAGTGGTACGACATGGGAATGCTTTTCAAGGAAATAAGCGAGAGCGCTTCGTGCGGAGGAGGGTTCGAGCGGGCCTCGGAACTTGCTTTTGATATATATGGTCTTGAAAAGCGGTATTTTTGTTCCGTGCTTGAAAACTTCCCCGTTTTATCCGCGGCGGGGCAGATGAATCGGAGCGGGTGAGCGTTGCACAGGCATTTGAAAAACCTCTGTACGATATCGCTTGAGAATTTTGAGTTTCCAGAAAGTTGCGGTTTTGCAATAATGGGGATATTGCCAAAAAAATAAGGTAATCTATTAAATTACGTAAAATTAATTTAGGAATTTACTATGCTTTTGTTTGTTTTAAGAAAGTATGTTTGGGTCGTAAACATCTTGCTGATAGTTGCCATCGCGTACTCGGTTTCGGTCACGATCAACAACGGCCTGCGCGACAAGATAGAGTCCGACAAGGGAGGCCTGACAGGCGAACACCTCTACAAGGAGAAGTACGGACGGGTTAAGATTCCCTATCGTTCAAGAGAGTACTACGACTCTATACTGAGGACGAACCTGTTTGGGACGGGCGGCTATGCCGGACAGATAGAGACGGGCAATTTCTCGGAAGTCTTCGAGGGGGAAATTACCCCGAAAACTTCCCTCAAGCTTGAACTTCTTGGAACTTTCATACTCAAAAGCCGCGCTAATTCTGTAGCTAACAAGAGCATCGCCGTGATAAAGAATATGGAAAATAGCAAAATAAAGGGTTATTCTGAAGGGCAATTAGTTGATCTTGTAACATCCGAAAAAGTTGAGGTAGTAAAAATAGACGACTGCGAAGTAACTATACGAAGAGCTGAAGGTCCCGAATTGATTACCTGCGGAAACGAGCTTGAATCCGTTTTTGCAAAAAGCCCCGTGAGTTCTCCAGCAAGGAACAAAACGTCTGTTAAGTCAAAAAAGCCGTCGGCTTCAGGGGTCAGCAAGGTCAGCGAGGGCTTGTACCAGATAGAGAGAGTGATGTTTGAAGAACTGCTCGCTGAACCCAGCAGTTTAATAACCGAGGCTAGGATTGTGCCGCGCGATGACGGCATCAAGATCTTCGGAGTGAAAAGCCGGGGCGTGTTTTATAAAATGGGTCTTAGAAACGGGGATATAGTTCACCAGATAAATGAAGTTGCTTTAAACGACGTGCAGAACGCTCTTTCGCTTTTTACCGACTTGAAGGGCCAGAGTGAGTTTACCGTTGATTTCACGAGAAAAGGTAAAAGAAAGAGCAACCGTTACACGGTTTACTAGGCCTAATACGAAAAATTCAGTTTCTTAAGGTTAAAACAGATTATGAGATACTTTCTGAATAAAAATCTTTTCCCAGTTTTGTCGGCGGTCCTCGTTTTTTCCGCTTCCGTTCTCTGTCCCCAGCTGGCTCCTGCGGAGAAGTCCGAGCCGCTTCCGGATCTTACGAGGGCTAAGGTTGTTGTCGCCCCGGGCACAAGGCTTAAAAAAGCGAACGGGGAGGATTCACCCGCAAAACCCGCTGATATTGCCGAGGAAGCCACGGAGTTGCTGGCCGAGGATGCCGCAAAGGACCCGGGCAAGCAAGACTTAAGGCCTCTCGGAAAAGATGCGGTGAAAGTTTCTGGCAGCGAGACCCTGAAAGACTTGGTCGAGGACCCCGGCCTGCCGCTCGATTTAGCGGATAAAGAAGTTGCAGCCGAAGTTGAGAGAGCTCCTGAGCCGGAGACGAAGAAGCCTGAGGAAACAGTTGCGGTCTCAGACGATGAAATTCTCGGTGAAGAGGGTGAGGAAATTTCCGAGGACGAGGGGATGGTCAACCTTCGCTCCAACATGACCCTTAATGAGATGGTAAAGACCATAAGCGAGATCACCTCCGAAGTTTATCTCCTGAGTGACAAGATCAGGGACAAGAACGTGACGATCATAACTCCCGAGGGCGGTTTCGAGAAAGAAAATGCGTTTAGAATTTTTGAAATACTGCTTGATATGAACGGCTATTCGGTCATAAGTGCGGAGGGGGTCAACAAGGTCGTCCCCAAAAAGGGGATAAAGTCAGAGAGCATACCGTTAAGGCTGGATTTCGACCCCGGAGAATCTTCCCAGAAGTACGTGATGAAGCTGATAAAGCTTAAGAGCGTAAAAGCCAAAGGAGTTTCCAACATCCTTCGGGCTCTGGTTAGCAAGGATGGGTTTATGAAGGCTCACCAACCGTCCAATACCCTAGTGGTGGTTGATAATGAGCAGAACGTGAACAAGATAGCCGAAGTGATTGCGAATCTTGATTACGAGAAGAAAATAGAGTTCATCAAAGTGCAAAACACAAGCTCGGCCAACGTTATTTTCAAGCTGCTTGAGATATTCAACCCTAAAAGTGCCAAGGCCAAGCCGTCAAAGAGCAAGAATGACGGTCTCATATCCGGAAGTTCTGAGCTCTTAGGGTTTAAAGTGATAAACGACGAGAGGACAAATTCCATAATAGTGATTGCCGACCCGAGGGATCTTCCCCTGATAAAGGAGACGATTGCTGTTTTGGACATCAAGAGCGAGCACGCGGAACAGGACGTTTACGTTATACCAGTTAAAAACGCCGACGCTGAGCAGATAATCGAAGTTCTGGGAAATCTGTTCGCGGAGGGGAAAGGGGGTGCAGTGTCTTCAGTTTCCCACCGGGACCAAACGCGGCAATCCGGCAGAACCGGCCAGGCTTCAAGCCGTCTCGGAGAGGGGAAAGCGGGGGACGGCAGCGGAAATGTCGGTGGTCTGGGTTCCCAGGGCGGAAACATCCAGAGGGGAGGGAACGAGCAGACCGGCGCTTCCGTCATAGTGTCTTCGGACGATGGGCTCAAGATAACTTCGGACCCGGCGACAAACTCCATCATAGTTGTCGGTTCTCTCACGCAGTACAGAATGGTCAAGCAGATAGTGGACAAGCTTGACGTAAGGAGAAGGCAGGTGTTTGTGGAAGCCGCCATACTCGAGGTGGGCCTTGATAACCTTAACGCGCTGGGAACCAATTTTGGTCTCGGCGTTACAATCGAGGGCGACAACCTCGGTTTCGTCGGACAGCAGCTGCCGGGCATCCCAAGCCTTCTTGGAGTTGCGGCCGATCCCACAATTGCAACGACTTCCATAGGCAGTCTTTCGGGGCTTTTCCTCGGAGTAGTGGGAGAGGAAGTTGACCCCGACGGTTCGGGTCCGCTTCCGTCTCTTCCTTCGTTCTCCGCGGTGTTTCAGGCGCTGAGTTCCGTGACCGACGTCAACGTTCTTTCAACCCCGAGCATTATTACAACCGACAACGAACCGGCCGAGATAGTGGTGGCTGACATAATACCGTTTCCGATGGGTAGCACCGTGGGAACAAGCGGCGTGACAGTTCAGACAATCGAGAGATTGCCGGTAGGAATAAGGCTCAGCATCACTCCTCAGATAAGCGAAGGAGAGTACCTTAACCTTGACATAGTGACCGAGGTTTCCTCTACCCGGGAGGCCCCCGCGGGGCTTAACACCGCCCAGTTCGGCATTGCGACTACAACGAGAAGCGCCGATTCGTCGGTTATAGTCAAAAATGGGCAGACCCTCGTTATAGGCGGGCTGGTTCAGGACAGAGAAGAGGTGCTTCACAACAAAACACCTCTGCTCGGAGATATTCCGCTGCTTGGAAACCTGTTCAGGTTCAAGCGCAATCAGAGCAGGAAGCTTAACCTGATGATACTTCTTACCCCGCGGATAGTTGAGACGGAAAGCGACATGAAGCAGTTGCTTATGGATTACCAGAAAAGAAAGACCTTGCTTCATAGAAGGGATCTGAATACGCTTGAGTAGGGAAATTTTTAGAAAATGAAGGTCCTTGACGAAATAATAGGCAGGCGTTACCCCGAGGTTATGGGGAGAATTGAAGAGCTTAAAGGGAAAAACGGTCGGAACACAGAAGACATACTGCTCAAAACTGACATACTCAAAGACTCCCCGGCTCTAGATGTTCTTTCCGAATTTTACGGAGTCGACAAAATCGAATCAATTCCCGAAGACGATATAGATTATGAACTGATAAAACAGTTTCCGATCAGCTTCGCAAAGAGATTCAGAATACTCCCCATAAACAAGAACAATGGAACGCTCAAAGTCGTATTCGCTCCGCCTCAGGAACTCTACGCCCTTGACGAGGTCCGCTCCCGCTTTAACTGCTCGCTTGAAACTTACATTACTCTGGAGGGTGTGCTGACTGACAGCATTAACAGGGTTTACGAGCAGGGCAAAGACGTTGTATCGGAGGATATAAACGAAGGTTCGGGACTTTCCGATATGGAGTTTACCGAGCCCCAGGATCTGATTGAGGCCGAAGATGAAGCCCCGATCATAAAATTCATAAACACGCTTCTTTTTCAGGCGGTAAGGGAGCACGCAAGCGATATTCACATAGAGTGTTTCGAAAAAGAAGTGCTGGTACGGTTCAGAAAGGACGGCATTTTGCACGACGTGACGAAAGTTCCGAAGACGGTGCAGTCTTCGGTGATCTCGCGTGTGAAGATCATGTCTGAACTTGATATAGCCGAAAGAAGAAAGCCTCAGGACGGAAGCATAAGGCTGAAGATCGGAGGAAGGGATATTGACGTAAGGGTTTCGACGGTTCCCACCTCATGGGGAGAGAGTGTGGTCATGAGGCTGCTTTACAGGTCTTCGGTGTTGATGAGCTTCGAGCAGCTGGGCCTTGAAGGAAAAAAACTCGAAACGGTGGAGTCCCTTATCAAACGTCCTCACGGGATCATTCTCGTCACGGGGCCCACGGGAAGCGGAAAGACAACAAGCCTCTATGCAGCCCTGCAGAGAATCAACCTTCCCGACAAGAAGATAATCACTATAGAAGACCCGGTTGAATACCAGATACAGGGAATTAACCAGATCCAAGTCAACACCAAGGTCGATCTTACGTTCGCAAACGGACTTCGCTCGATGCTCAGGCAGGATCCCGACGTTATCCTAGTCGGAGAGATAAGGGACAGGGAAACCGCCGATATTTCCATGAACGCTTCACTCACTGGGCATCTAGTATTTTCCACGCTGCATACCAATGATTCGGTAAGCGCCGTGACTAGACTCGCCGATATGGGAGTGGAGTCCTTTCTTATAGCTTCTACTCTCTCGGCGGTCATAGCTCAGAGACTTGTCAGGATTCTTTGCACGCGGTGCAGAGAACAGTACATGCCGATTGATGAGGGAATCGGCCGTATAGGACTTACTCGCGAGGCCTGTCCGGAAGGAGGGATATACAGAGCCAAGGGATGCCCGGAGTGCATGGAGACGGGGTTTTCGGGAAGAATAGCGATTTTTGAGATACTGATTATCGATGACGAACTTAAAAACACTATTCTAACACACCCGGATTCTTCGACGCTTAAGGAAAAGGCCCTGAGAAACGGACTCATTACCCTTAGAATGGACGGTGCCGACAAAGTCGCAAAGGGCATAACGTCAATTGACGAAGTACTCAGGGTTACGGAAGAGGAACTGGCGGAGAGCTAGACCGCAGTTATCTTTAACATCGGTATTTCAAATGCCTGTTTATAACTATAAAGCCATTAACGACAAGGGTGAATCGGTAAAGGGCGTTATCAGCGCGGAATCGGTCAAGACCGCAAGCGACAGGCTCAGAAAAGGCGGTATCTATCTTTCCTCTATAAAGGAGGCGAGTGGGTCTCGCCGCTCGTCGGTGAGCCTTCCGTGGAACAGGGTGAGCATTTCGGAACTTGCCGTTATGACAAGGCAGTTCTCAACGCTGATTTCGTCAGGTCTTCCTCTTGAGACCTCACTTGTGGCCCTCTACGAGCAGACCGATGACCAGAAGCTCAAGGGAATTCTCTCTCAGGTGCGGAGCCGGGTGAGTGAAGGCAGTTCTCTTCACGCCGCACTTGAGGAGCACGAAGGAGCTTTCTCTGATCTGTACGTGAGCATGGTTCGTGCCGGCGAAGCTAGCGGCACTCTTGATGTGGTGCTCGACCGTCTTGCAGATTTCCTTGAAAAGCAGCTGGAGCTGACTTCGAAGATCAGGGGTGCCATGATATATCCGGCGATAATGTTTGTCGTTGGACTCGGGGTGCTGGTTTTCATGATGACTTTCGTAATTCCCAAGGTCGCCGATATATTCGAGGCCAGCAACAAGGCTTTGCCGTTTGTTACCGTAATGCTTATAGGTGCAAGTGATTTTCTCAGGGAGAATTTCGTCCTTCTGCTGGTTTTCTTGGCCGTCGTATTATTTTTTGGACACAGGTATGTAAAAACTCCTTCCGGAAAGAAGGTCTACGACAGATTTTCCCTGAGGATTCCAGTGTTCGGGAAAATGTCTTCGAAGGTAATGATTTCCCGTTTCACAAGAACGCTTGCCACGCTACTTTCAAGTGGCATTCCTCTTCTTGAATCCATCAGGGTGAGTGAATCGGTTATGGGAAACAGTCTTTATGTTGACAATATAAGGGATGTTCGGGTCAAGGTTGCGGAGGGAGCGGCTTTTGGAGGCTGCCTTGGACAGACCGGGATTTTTCCTCCACTAATGGTGAGAATGGTGTCTGTGGGCGAGGAGGCGGGTAAAATGGAAATCATGCTGTCGAAAGTGGCCGATATGTATGATACCGAGGTCGACGGCATGCTCGCCACGCTGACTTCCCTTCTTGAACCGGTAATGATACTGATTATGGGCGTCGTGATGGGTTTTATAGTTTTTGCTATACTTTTACCTGTATTGAATCTAACTTCTGTAATAAGCTGAACAGGGAGGTAGAGAAAAATGAGATCCCAGATGGGGTTTACTCTGATTGAAATTATGGTGGTCGTGCTTATCATAGCGGGGCTTGCCTACATAGTGGGAACGAACGTGATAGGTCAGGGGGAGAGGGCAAAGGAAAAACAGGCCATGATTCAGATTAAGCAGTTTGAGCAGGCGCTCCAGCTGTTTAAGTTTGATAACGGTTTTTATCCTGAAACCCAACAGGGGTTACGCGTTCTGGTCGAACCGGTAACGGTGGGCAGGGAGGCCAAGAGGTGGAGACGCTATCTTGAATCCGCGAGCGTGCCACTTGATCCTTGGGGGAACGAGTTTGTGTATTTCGGGGTCGACCAGACTGAGGACGGATTGTATTATATAAGGTCTAACGGTCCGGATGGGATAGGGAATTCAGACGATGATCTGTCCAGCAGAGACAGATGAGAAGAAAATCCTCTGGTTTTACCTTAATTGAACTCCTTGTGGTCGTTTTTCTGCTCGGAGCTTTTTTCTCCGTAGCGATGCCCAGAGTCCTCAAAACGAGTGACATGAACCTTCGCAGTGCTTCAAGAGGGCTTGTCACTACGATAAGGCATATTTACAGCAAAGCCATTTTTGAAAAACGGATATACAAGCTTTCTTTCGATATCGATACCGGAGAATACTGGGCAGAATTTCTTGAGGAAAACCAGTTCCGCTTGGAAGAGGGCTCCGCATCTGGATTCAGGAAGCTTCCCAGCGGGGTTTTTTTCAGCGATATACAGACGGAGAGAACCCAAGGAAAGATTGGTTCCGGAAGAGATGCATTTATACTTTTTCTGCCGACCGGGATTGTTGACTCGGCGGTTATTCACCTGCGAACTGATGAGGACAATTTTTTCACGCTCTCCACAAACCCCTACACCGGGGCCACTAAAGTTTTTGATGAGTACGTCGAATTTAACAGCCGGTTTCAGAACCTGGCGGAACGTTAGGGAGAGGACTGTATGAGGGCCTCGAAAAACAGCATTTGCGGATTTACGTTGCTCGAAGTCATGGTTGCCGTGGGGTTGCTTGCCTTCGCGATGGTGTCAATCCTCAGCATTGTAGGTCACAATATAAATCTTGCCACAAGGTCCACCAACTACCTGATAGCCACAAGTCTGGCCGACGACATAGCTTCACGGATCGACGCTGAAGGGGTCCCGTCGGACTCGGAAAGAAGCGGGAAATTTGAAAATTATCCCGGTTTTGAGTGGTATCTCACAGTTTCCCCTTACAATTTAACCCAATTCGAAGCGAGAATGACCATTGTCAGTGTTCTTATAACTTGGGACGACGGGGAGGAAAGCTATGAAATCAGCTTCGTCGATTCGGGATGATAAAAGCGGTTTCACCCTTATAGAGGTTCTTATCGTCGTTGCCATAACAGTCATCGTGCTCACGATGCTCTACAGTTCCTTTTCCCAGCTTATAACAGTCAAACGCAGGGTGGAGACGGAAAACGAATTGATCCAGGAAGCAAATACTATCCTGCTTAAGATGCGCCATGACCTAGTGAATGCTTTTCCCAGAGGGAATATCAATTCCGAGGTTTCTTCTCCTTTCGCATATAGCTACTTTACCGGGAGGCTCGAAGGAGATAACAGCAGAATAGTATTTACCTCTTTTGCGAAGGACCCCACGCATTATTCCACCCAATCCGGCCAGAGCGAGATCTCCTACTATCTGGTTCCGCTCCGTGGCGAGCGCGAAGATATGTTTGCCCTTATGAGGAAGGATAATTACTGGATCGGAAACGATGAGGCTGGAGCCGCATATCCGATTTCGGAAAGGGTGCTGAGTTTCAGGGTGAATTTCCTTTCCGAACGGTCCCCGGCTTCGGCTAACGAGCAAGAGGTGTGGGAGTGGAATTCGTCAGTAATGCGGGGATTTCCAAAAGCGGTTCAGGTCCAGATTATTCTTTTGGGAGTCGGGGATCAGGAGGAGGCCTATTCCATGATTGTTGCTATACCGGTGGCTGATTGAATGCGCAGGGCAGATCCGAAAACAAAGCAGAGGGGAATAGTACTTGTTATCGTTGTCATAACGATTGCAATACTTTCCACAATCGTGATTGATTTCATATACTCGACCCGCGTGAGCTACGAAATTTCCGCGAACAGTTCAAGCGATGTTCAGGCAAGACATATTGCGAAATCGGGGGTGAGAGTCGTGCGAGGGGTGCTGAGAAAGAAAACGCCAGAGGACCTACCCTTACTGCAGGGAATACTTGCACAGGCAATAAGCTCAAAAAACGGTTCCGGCGGCTGGAAGCTTTCCATCACCTCTTTTCCCATCGGAGAAGGAAACATATCTCTTCAAGTTGTAGACGAGAGATCGAAAGTCAATCTCAATGCTCTTGTGGACCAGAGATCTGGACGGGTGGATTTTCAGGTCCGAACGCAGCTAAATGAACTTTTCCGCTTTCTCGGGGTTGAGACGGAGAAAGCCGATCTCTTCGTGGCAAGTCTAGTGAACTGGCTTGACGGGGCGGCGCCGGGTAGCGGAAACGATCAGGACCCCGATGGAGCCGGTGGGAACTATTACGCAGGACTTGAGAATCCTTATTATATTAAGGACGGACCGCTTGACAGTGTTGAGGAAATTAGGATGATTGAGGGGATGGATAAGGATTTCTTTTTCCAAGTCAAAGACTATCTAACCGTATATCCTAAAGACAAGAAGGTGAATTTCAGCACTGCTTCAAAGACAGTGATAATGGCTACCATTAAGGCTGCGGGGGTCTCGGTCAACGAGAGGCAGAACGATCCCCGGGAAATAAAAGACAGCGTAGTCGGGAGAATGGCCGACGAGATAATCCTTCGCAGGAGTACCAAGAGAGTCATATCTGCCAGCGAGACCACGAAAATCTTAAAGGGAGTGGATTCCAGTCTAAAGATAAGCTCCGGTATTTCGGGAGTGGTTCTTAAGGGCGGAAAAAGCGATGTCTATACTGCTATTTCCACGGGTATAGTGGGAGAGCAAATTCCTGTTACAAGACAGGTTCAGGCTGTTATCCGTAAAGATCTGAAAAAGAAAAATTCGTATCCTACCGTGGCGTCTTGGAGAGAAAGATAAGAGCCGAAGTGGCGGAATAGGCAGACGCGCAGGATTCAGGATCCTGTGGGCATTGCGCCCGTGGGGGTTCGACTCCCCCCTTCGGCAGAGCATAAAAAAAGGGGTGCCTTTTCGAAGGACACCCCTTTTTTCTATCAGCTTTTTTCTTGCTTATACGTCGTAATAAAGCATGAACTCATACGGTACGGGTCTCAACCTGATCGGGTTGATTTCGTTTTCCGTTTTGTAGTCAATCCATGTCTCGATTACGTCCTCTGTGAACACTCCCCCTTTGAGCAGAAACTCGTGGTCGTCTTCAAGGGCTTTGATGGCCTCCTCAAGTGAACCTGGTACGGAGGGGATATCACTTAGCTCCTCTGGTCCCAATGCGTAGATATCCTTGTCCAGAGGGTCTCCCGGCTTGATCTTGTTTTCGATTCCGTCAAGTCCTGCCATCAGCAAAGCGGAAAACGTCAGGTAACCGTTGCATGAGGGATCCGGGAACCTGGTCTCTATTCTCTTTGCCTTGGGGCTGGGAGAATACATGGGGATCCTTACCGCTGCGCTTCTGTTCCTCGCCGAATAAGCGAGGTTAACAGGAGCTTCAAACCCGGGAACGAGTCTTCTGTATGAATTCGTTATCGGATTGCTAAATGCGCATATGGCTCTCGCATGCTTCAATACTCCGCCTACATAATGCATCGCGAGGTCACTCAGTCCTGCATACCCTTTTCCCGCGAAAAGAGGCTTGTTTTTTTTCCACAAAGACTGATGAATATGCATTCCGGAACCGTTGTCGTCAAAGACGGGCTTTGGCATGAAAGTGGCCGTTTTCCCGTGTTCCCGGGCAACGTTTTTTACCACATACTTGTACCATTTCATGTTGTCTCCCATGTCGACCAGTGGAGCGAAACGCATGTCAATCTCAGCCTGCCCCGATGTCGCAACCTCATGGTGATGGGCTTCAACGGAAATACCAAGGCTTAGAAGCGTGCTTACCATTTCGGAACGTATGTCGTGCATGCTGTCTGAAGGAGGCGTTGGAAAGTAGCCTTCCTTATGTCTGAGCTTGTGACCGAGATTCGGCTGCTCATCGGCACCGGAATTCCAGATGCCTTCCTCAGAATCTATGAAGTAATATCCGGCGCGCGGGCTCTGGTCGTACCTGATATCGTCAAGAATGAAGAATTCCAGTTCCGGACCGAAGTAGGCGGTGTCCGCGACTTTTGTGCCCTGCATGAAGGAAATAGCTTTTCTCGCTATGTTCCTCGGGTCTCTCGTGTAGGGTTCCCTTGTTATGGGATCCTCGATATTACATATAATGACGAGAGTCTGGGCCTGCATGAAAGGATCGACCTTGCAGGTGGTGGGATCCGGCATAATGAGCATATCGCTTGTGTTAATCGCCTGCCAGCCCCTGATGCTTGACCCGTCGAAACCAAGGCCGTTTTCAAAAAATGACGTGTCAACTTCCTCCGCCGGTATGGTGAAGTGTTGCCACATACCTATAAAATCAAGAAACCTGAGATCAACGAACTCAATCTCGTAATCTTTTATAAATTTCATTACTTCAGCCGGCTTTTTTGGAAAAGCGGGCTGACCCGACTTAGTAGCCATGATTAATAATCCTCCTTAATGCGATTGTTTCCAGAGAAAAGTTTCTTTGGTGCGAGCGCTAATTATATAGCATCCTCGCCTCTTTCTCCAGTTCTAATTCTTATTACGTCTTCGGCCGGGAAGAGGAATATCTTTCCGTCTCCTATCTTGCCGGTTTTCGCACTTTCCCTTATGGTCTCGATTACCTTGGAGACCATATCGTCGGAAACCACTATTTCCAGCTTTATTTTAGGCAGAAAATCGATGACGTATTCTGCACCCCTGTAAAGTTCCGTATGACCTTTCTGACGGCCGAACCCCTTTACCTCGACAACTGTCAGACCCTGAATTCCTATCTCCCTGAGAGCCTCTTTTACATCCTCCAGTTTGAACGGTTTGATAATGGCCTCTATCTTCTTCATGGTGGTAAAATCCTCCTACGCGTATTATTCAACTACAATAAAGTATCAAAAAATATACCATTTCTTTTGTTTCCAAGTGAACTGGTTCTTAAAATAGCGCCATAGAATAACTGTTTCTTTTGAGAAGGGGAAGTTTTTTGTTTTATAACTAACTCTTATAATTAAATATTTTTCAGAATCCGAAGCCGCCTCGATTTATATTTTTGTTCGTAAAAAAATCTCCTTTTCTCCTGAATGGCATTTTGGATTTTTCCGACGATGCACGTTTATTGTGCATAACATCTTAAAATTTAATCACTCCTGCGGAGATGTTGATTTTGAACGTGGTTAATGATATTTTCTCCCAATGACTCACCGAAAACTTGGCTATGAGTTCAAAGATCCCTCTCTGCTTGAAACGGCGCTTACCCACAGTTCATATGCAAACGAGCTCTCATGCCCCAGCAACGAGAGACTTGAGTTTCTCGGGGACGCGCTGCTTGGATGCGTGGTTAGCGTGCTGCTTTACGAAAAATACCCTTCATATACAGAGGGAGACCTCTCGAAAATCAGAAGTCGGGTGGTAAGCGGTGCGAATTTTGCGAAATACGCCGAGATGCTGGGCTTGGGAGAACAGATAAGGCTTGGAAAGGGCGAAGAGAGCACCGGGGGGAGGGAAAGGGAGTCAAACAACGCAAATGCTTTTGAAGCACTTATAGGGGCGCTGTATCTTGATGCGGGCTACGAGAAAGTTTTCGAGATGGTGTCTCGACTGTTTCGAGACGCTATTGAGGAAGACGATTTTCCCCGCGACAGCAAGACGCAGCTCCAGGAAGTTTCCCAGAGCGTTTTCGGAAAAACGCCCGAGTACAGGGTTCTGAGCGAAGAAGGTCCTCAGCATGAAAGGACTTTTACGGTAGAGGTCAGAATTTCTTCCGATCTGGCGGGTACGGGCAAGGGCAGAAGCAAGAGGCAGTCCGAGCAGTCCGCGGCGCGCGATGCGCTCAGGAAGCTTGGATATTAGGTTTCAATTCTTTTCTATTCCCAGGTCATTTATTTTTTTTGACAGGGTGTTTCTGTTTATTCCCAGTATCGCTGCCGCCTGTTTCATGTTTCCGTCAGTTTTTGCGAGAATGGTTTTGATTAACTGTTTTTCAACTTTCCCGATTACCTCTTCGTGGACGTTGTGCAGGGACAAGTCCGAATTCTCTACCATCATGCGAACAAGTTCTTCGGTCTTCCTCTCCGCCGTTTCCGTTTCTCCGTAGCTGGTTTGCGAATCGATGGCTTCTTTTGTCTCCTCACCGCTTATTATGCTGTCGGGAGTTAAAACCAGAAGACGTTTTATAGTGTTTTCAAGTTCTCTTACGTTTCCGGGCCAGCTGTGACTTACTAGTAACTGCTCCGCTTCGAGGGAGAGCACCTTTTTCTCGGTGCCGAATTCAGCTGAGTGCTTCTTCAAGAAGTGTTGAACCAGTTCCTTTATATCCTCTTTTCTTTTCCTGAGAGGGGGCAGGTTTATGCTTATGACGTTTAGCCTGTAAAACAGGTCCTCTCTGAAAGAACCTTCCGTGACGGCATCTCTTAGGTTTTTATTCGTGCTCGCGATTATTCTAGGGTCAACAGAGACAGGTTTTTCACTGCCTAGCCTATAGATCTGTTTTTCCTCGATGGCCCTTAAGAGTTTTGACTGCAAGTCGGTTGAAAGTTCCCCTATTTCGTCTATGTGAAGGGTTCCGCCGTCGGCTTCTTCAAATCTTCCTTTCTTTAAGGCGGTGGCGCCGGTGAAGGCTCCCTTTTCGTATCCGAACAGTTCACTTTCGATGAGTTCCTTGGGGATTGCGGATATATTTACGGATACCAGTCTTTTCTTTCTTCTCGGACTGTTATAATGGATGGCTCTTGCGATAAGTTCTTTCCCGGTACCGCTTTCTCCTGTTATCAGCACGGTGATGTTTTTGGAGGCGGTGCGACCGATAAGCTTGTATACGTTCAGCATGTCGGGTGAACTGCCGACTATTTCTTCGAACGAAATACTTTCCTCGGAATCCTGAGACAGCCTTATTTCTCTCCCGGCCTCATAGTTTTTTATGGCCCGTTCGGCAAAGAGTTTTACCTCTTCTAGGTCAAAGGGCTTGGTCAGATAATCATAGGCGCCGAGCTGTATTGAATCTATGGCGTTGCTGACGGTGTTCTGTGCGGTAATGAATATTATGGGCGAGTCGATTTCTCTGTTTCTAAGCTGGGTGAGAACCTCAAACCCGTTCATATCCGGCATGTTTATGTCAAGAAGAATCAGGGAGTATGGATCCTCGCATGCTTTTCGGACGGCGTCCTCCCCGTTTTCAGCGCACTCGATTTCAAAGCCCGATTTCTTAAGGGATGTCTCGAGTATCCACCTGATGTCTTCTTCGTCGTCGGCTATTAAAATACGATTTTTCATAATCTGGTTTCTCTAGGTTCCAAGTTGCGATTGCGTTGTCTGTCCCCAGAGGCTGATAATTCTCTAGCTTGCCGGGAGCTGTATCTTGAATTCGGAACCTGTTCCTTCTGCGCTCTCCGCGGTAATTATTCCTCCGTATTTGGCTATTACCTGGCTCGATATGAAAAGCCCAAGCCCGCTTCCCTTCCTCTTGCTTGAAAAAAACGGGGTGAATATTTTTTTCAGGTCTTTTTTCTGTATGCCGCTTCCGTTGTCCTTTACCGATATCATGACGGTGTGTTTATTGCGTATCTTGTAATCCGTCACCCATCTTGTGCTGACCGTTATCTGCCCGTTGTCCTTGATCGAGCTCACGGCGTTTTGAATGATGTTTATAAACACCTGTTTGAGAGAGTTGTAGTCCCCTGGTATGGGAGGAATGGTAATGTCGAGCTTGTGTTTGAATTTTATGTTTTTACGAAGATTCGATTCGAGAAATATTATGTCAATCAGAATCTCGTTTATATCCACCGACATCAGATGCTGCGTTGATACCGATGAGGGTTTGACGAGCCTGTCGACCAGGTCTTTCAGTCTCTCCACTTCCTTTATTATTATCTTGGAACACCGGTTTTTCTCTGTTTTTGACAACGTGCCTTTTAGAAGCTGTGCCGCCCCCTTTATGCCGCTTAGAGGATTTCTTATTTCGTGCGCGAGCCCTCTTACCAGGGTTTCGTAATTTTCTTCGAGGCTGCAGTTTCTGCTGATGATGGACATCATGTTCATTTTTTCAGTGTTTCTTATCTGTATTACGAGTCCGCTCATTTTCCCGTCGTTTCCGTGTATGGGAGATGCCGTGCATTCCACGTTGATCGACGAGTCCTTTGATATGCGGAAAAGCAGGTCGTTTTCCTGCACAACCCTTTCCTCGTCCACCGCCCTTGAGCAGAGGTTGGTTATTTCTTCAGGCAAAAACCTGGAAATATGCTCTCCGACGGTTTTTCGCCTTGAGATATTGAGTATGGTCTCAGAAGGCTCGTTAACGGAGATTATATTGAGATCCCCGTCGGCTATTATCACTCCCTCGGGAAGGGAATCCAGAAGATTCCTGTAGAACATTAGATGTTTCTGCAGTTCTATATCCGTAACTATCTTTCTCGCGGTTGCGGTCGCCTGTTCTCTCATATCTCCTCTATCCTTATAAAGATCGCGTCGGCAACGGATGTCATGGATTTTTCTATCCTCCCAAGCGCTTTTCTGAGGCTTTTCTCCACCGACTCGTGGGTCATTATTATGATGGGAACCTCCCCGCCGTTTGTTTCCCTTGTCTGCTGAATTATGGACTCTATGCTTATTCCGCACTTCCCGAGAATCGTGGTTATTTTCCCGAGCGTGCCCGGCTTGTCCTCGACCTGAAATCTGAGGTAGTAGCGTCCCGAAAGACTATCGGTGCCGACAAGAGACCTGTGCCCGGCGTCTTCCGCGTAAAGCATGGGAGGAGCAGGCTGCGAACCATTTTGGGCAGTTTTCGCGATTGAAACCAGATCGCCCACAACGGCGCTTGCTGTCGGGAGCATCCCGGCCCCCATTCCATATAGCATCGTCGGACCTACTTTGTCTCCCACGATATGGATTGCGTTAAAAGCGTCTTTCACATCGGCAAGCTGAGTATTTTTTCTTATAAGGGCCGGATAAACCCCGGCCTGTATGCCCGAGTCGGTTAACTTGGCGATGGCGAGCAGTTTGATCTTGTAGCCGAGTTGCTCGGCGAAGCTTATATCGGTCGAGGAGATGTTTCTTATCCCTTCGACGTATATGTTCTCGAATTTCGGAAAGAATCCGTAGGCAAGCATTATCAGGATCGACAGCTTGTGCGCGGCGTCAATGCCGTCTATGTCAAACGAGGGGTCAGCTTCTGCGTATCCCTCTTTCTGGGCGCGCTGCAGCATTTCGTCAAACCCTTTTTTCTGCTCCGACATGTTGTGGAGTATGTAGTTGCACGTCCCGTTCATTATTCCGTGTATGGACAGAATGTTGTTCGCGACATAGCTTTCGTGCGTCGCCTTGATTATGGGTATTCCCCCTCCGACGCTTGCTTCAAACGCCACGTGAACTCCGTTTGCGGCCGCTTCCCTGAAAATTTCGCCGCCGTGGTGGGCCAGAAGGGCCTTGTTCGCGGTTACGACGTTTTTTCCGCTCCGTATCGCGGCCAAGACCAGTTCTCGCGCTGCCGTGGTTCCGCCGATAAGCTCGATTATTATCGAGATGCTCTCGTCGTCTATGAGCTCGCGAGCGTCGACGGTGAAAAGTTTTTTCGGGATTCTTACCGGGCGTTTTCTCTTTATATCGATATCGGCTACTTTCTTAATCCCGAGCCTTATCCCGGTCCTTTTTTCTATTATGTCTGTGTTTTCGCTTATCGTTTTATAAACTCCGCAACCTATGGTTCCGGCGCCTATAAGACCTATGTCTACGGAATTCATCCGGCAATCTCCTTTTCCCTAACGCGTAAAAATAATGCGTAAAAATAAGATTATACATAATTCGCTCTACTAATGGCAGAAGGGCCGCTTTCATATAACGCACTCTCCGCGGACCGGAAACTCTTCGGATTGATTTTCTCTCATAATAAATTATAGTACAGACTGGTTCTTTTTAACCGACTGGTCGTATCTTTATCGGCGTCACCGCGAAGGAGGAAGGTGGGTGAAGTCCTTAAGCGAAGTTAACGGAATTTGCGGGCGTTGTGCCCCGTGCCCCGAAAAATCGGGGGGGGGGGTATGAGAACCCGCGGACCGTTTCCGCCGTTTTCTTCCCCGGCCGCATCCTTCGGGGACCGCGGGCGGCCTGACTCTTCCTACCGGCCCGGGCGGCCGGGTCTTTCGAAATTCTTATCTTTCCCCCCACAGCATTTCGCGGCGGCGCTTCTCGTTCTGCTCGCCCTTTTTGTGGGCGCGCAGCCTGAAACTGCGCGCGCCCAGTCAAGCGTGCTGGTGAGCAACATCGCTCAGACGGGAGAAGTCGGTATACGTAACGTGGGGAGCGGCGGAGGCCTTGCCCAGGCTTTCACGACCGGCGACAACGCCGCGGGATACGCCCTGGAAAGCATCCAGGCTGGGGTAATGGCGGCAGAGCACGTAGCCCAGCTTACAGTAAGCCTCTACTCCGAGAGCTCGGACGTGCCGGGGTCCTCCCTCCAGACCCTGACGAATCCGACCCCGTCTTCGACCGGGGAGCAGACGCTTGAATTCACGTCGCCCGGGGGAAGGATGCTTGCGGCCAACACGACATATTTCGTGGTCTTCGAATGCGGACACCAAACCTCCTTCTGCGCCAAGATGCGGCGAACCAGCTCTGACGCGGAAGACGCGGGCGCGGCGTCGGGATGGAGCATAGGCGACGGAGGTCATTCATACAGCGGCACTCGATGGAACTTGTTTACCCACGCGATCAGGATCGGGGTGAAGGGCAGCGCTAAGACTGCGGCGGCCAACACCGCGGCCATGGGAACGCCGACGATTTCGGGGACGACGCAGGTGGGAAAAACGCTTACGGCGGTTACAACCGGGATTTCAGACACCGACGGGCTGGACACTGTCGCCTGGATGTACCAGTGGATGCGCGTGGACTCGGACGGCACGTCGAACCCCGTGAACGTCGGGACTGACTCCGAGACCTATGAGATCCAGTCTGCCGACCTGGGCAAGAGGCTCAAGGTGCGGGTGAGTTTCAGCGACGATGTCGGCAACCAGGAGACGCTGACCAGCGCCGCGACCGGCACGGTGACGGCACCCGTCCCTGAAATCACCATCGCGCGGCAGGCGGCGTCGGTGACCGAGGGAACCGCGGCGCGATTCACGGTGAGCGCGTCTCCGGCGCCCGTGGTCAACCTGGACGTGAGCCTTGGCGTCGCCGACGCGGCCGGCCTCGGGGACTTCGTCGCGTCGGGAGACGAGGGCTCGAAGATGGTTACGATCAGCGCCGGAGCCGCGAGCGCGACCTACAGCGTCCCCACGGTCGGCGACGCCGTGGACGAACCCAACGGCAGCGTGACGGTCTCTTTAGGTACGGGTACGGGGTACACGCTGGGTACGGCCGCCAGCGCTTCGGTGACTGTGAACGACAACGACGCGGAACCGTCCGTGAGCGTAACGCGGCCGTCGGTGACTGAGGGGAACATGGGCACGGTGACGCTTGACTTCGTGGTGAGTCTGAGCGGGCTGAGCGCCTATCCCTACCGCTGCAACACTCTGGATGAGGACAGCCGGACCACGGCGACGCCCAGCACGGACACCGTGACCGGGGACTACGAGCCGAAGGATGACAATACCCTGTCCTTTCTTACATCCCAGACGCTTACCTTTTCGGTGACGGTGAACGGAGACACCGTGAGCGAGAGGAACGAGAAGGTACTGGTTCGGTGCCGGCGGGGCACCCTGGCCGGCGTCACGATCTCGGGCACGATCACGGACGACGAACCGATAACGGCGAGCATAACGGCGGGCACTTCCCCGGTAACCGAGGGGACGGCGGCGGAGTTCACGATAAAGCTTTCGAAGGGACCGCCTGGCGCGGTCATGGTGAAGTACACGGTAGCGGAGGCTTCAGGCAGCGATTTCGTGGCGACGGTGAATGAAGGGGAAAAGATGGTTAGCTTCACCGCCGCACCGGGGGACACCAGTCCCCAGAAGACGGTCAACGTCCCCACGGTGAACGACAGGCAGGTAGAGGATCCCGCCGCGGTAACGGCGACTCTGGCCGCGGGCACGGGCTACACAGTCGCTTCGGCTCCGAACAACGCCGCTTCCGTAACTGTAAACAGCGAAGACACCAACGCCTCGCCCGTGATCGGCGGTTCGAGTGCGTTTAGCGTGGATGAGAACGATACCTCCGTGACTAGGATCACCGCCACGGACGCGGATTCGGACGACACGGCAAGGGCGTACTCCGTCAGCGGCGGGGCGGACGCGTCGAAGTTCGAGATTTCAAGCTCCGGGGCGCTCGCGTTCAAAACGGCGCCCGACTGGGAGAATCCGACCGACGTTGCGAGTATGAGTCCCCAGGACGGCGCGGGCAACAACGTGTACGTGGTGACGGTAAGGGTGACGAGCGGGACGGGAGGGCGCTCTCTCTCGACCGACAAGACGCTCAAGGTAACGGTGGATGACGTGGATGAGCCGCCGGGGGCGCCGTCGCCGATGATCACGACTTCGACACCGAGAACTCTCGCCGTGGAGTGGACGGCGCCGACTAACACGGGGCCGGCGATAACGGATTACGGCGTGCGGTACAGGAAAGGGTCAAGCGGCAGTTTCACCGACCATTCCCACAGCGGGACGGGCCTTACAACGACTATCACGGGTCTTGATCCGAACTCGAGCTACCAGGTGCAGGTGCGGGCGACCAACGCGGAGGGCAGCAGCGCTTGGGCCTCTGGCCAGGTAACGGGCATGACGGCCATGGACCGCCCTCCTGTCCTGACGGTGACGGATACGACACCCTCGGTGGCGGAAAACGAGACTGCCGTGCCGACTACGCTTTCCGCGGCCGACCCGGACATGGGGGACGGGATAACGGGCTGGAGCCTCGGCGGGGCGGACGCGTCGAAGTTCAGTATCTCAGACTCCGGGGCTCTCACGTTCAGCCCGGCGCCCGACTACGACAGGCCCGCGGACGTTTCGAGCACGAACCCGCAAAACAATGCGGCCAACAACGAGTACATAGTCACTGTTATCGTGAAAAGCGGCGTTACGGGGCGGGAACTCTCCGACAGCGAGACTCTCACGGTGACGGTGACGAACGTGCCCGAGGCGCCGGGAACGCCTTCGCCGACGGTCACGGCCTCCACCCCCACCACCCTTGATATTGCGTGGGCCAAACCCGCCAACAATGGACCGGAGATCGATGATTACGACGTGAGGTACAAGCTCGCCTCGGCCGACGACAGCGCCTTCGTGAACCTTGCGAGCCACGCGGGGACGACCAAGGTGACCACGAGGACGGCGACGATTACGGGTCTTACCCCGAGCATGGAGTACGTGGTGGAAGTGCGGGCGAGGAACCCGGAGGGGGACGGCGCGTGGGGCTCCGTTACGCGCGCGACGCTTGAGGACAACGCTCCGACCTTCGCCGCCGGAACCCCCACGGCATTTACCGTGAATGAGAACGATACCGAGGTGCATGAGTTTGAGGCAAGCGACGGCGACCCCGGGGACATGGTGCTCAGCTACGGGGTCAGCGGGCCTGACGGGGAGAAGTTCGATATCACTGACCAGGGGGCGCTTACGTTCAAAACGGCGCCCGACTACGAAAATCCGACTGACGATGGGAGGAACAGGGTGTACAACGTCACGGTTACGGTGAACAGCGGCGTTACGGGCCGGACGCTCGCCGCGAACCGGCCGATCACCGTCAGGGTGAGGGACGTGGCCGAGGCGCCGGGCGTTCCGTCGCCGACGGTCACGCAGCGCAGACCCAAGACTCTCACGGTTGCGTGGGATGAGCCCGCGAACACGGGTCCCCCGATAAATGATTACGACGTGCGGTACAGGAAAGGGAGCGGCGGCGGCTACACCACCCTGACCCACAACGGGACGGCGAGGGAGGCTCTGATCACGGGGCTTGAGAAGGGGACGAGCTACGAGGTGGAGGTGCGGGCCAGGAGCCTCGAGGGCAGCAGCGACTGGGGTTCCGTGACAGTCGACACGGATGGCTTTGAGATAACGGTGACGGCCGGAGTGGAATCCCTGGAAGTAAGCTGGCCCGGGGTTACGGGCGGCAATTTCCAGAGGGTAAGGTGGAAGGTGCAAGGCGCGTCAGACCAGACAAGGACTACTGAGATTTTTTATGACACCACCACCCGTTCCTACACAATCCCCTCCCTGAGTCCTGGCACTGCGTACGAAGTGGAAGTGTCGATCCGCAGAACACCGCCCCTTGTCGTTCTCGGCGAGGATGTGGCGACGGGGACGCCTCTCTCGCCCCCCGTAGCGGAAAACAACCTGGCCATGGGAACGCCGACGATCACGGGGACCGCGCGGGCCGGGGAGACGCTTACGGCGGATACCTCAGGGATCATGGACACAGACGGACTTACGCTCGTAAGCTACACGTACCAGTGGCTTCGCGGGGATCCCGGGACATCGAATCATGCGAACATCTCGGGCGCCTCGGGCTTTCAATACCTGGTAGGGGCCAACGACGTGGGCAAGACGCTCCGTGTTCGCGTAAACTTCACGGACGATCTCGGAAATCCCGAGACGCTTACAAGCGGTCCGACCGCGACTGTGACTCTCGCGCCCGGGGTGACGGTAGACCCGCCCTCCCTGAACGTGGATGAGGACGGCGGCATGGGGACTTTCACCGTGGTTCTCAACACGAACCCCGGCGCAAGCGTAACGGTATCCCTCTCTTCCTCCGCCCCGGCGGCGGCACGGGTATCTCACTCCCAGCTTATCTTCACCTCCTCTAACTGGAGCAGTCCTCGGACGGTTACCGTGACCGGCGTTGACGACAGCGTCGACAATCCCGGCAACCGGCGCGTAGCGAAGATTCGGATGACTTACAGCTCGTCAAGCAGTGATTATAGCCAGTCCGCGGTGCAGGACAGGGTGACGGTGAACGTGATTGACGACGAAACCGGCGGTGGGGGCGGCGGCTCGTCTCCCAACCGCCCGCCGGTCTTCCCGTCAGGTGCCACGGCGCAGACGGCGTATGTGGATCAGGAGTTCATCTACACCGCCCCGGAGGCGACCGACCCCGATGAGGACCCGATAGACTATGCGGCGGCGCTTCGGGACGGGAGCGCTCTGCCCGGGTGGCTTTCCTTCGACGAAGCGACGCGGACATTCTCCGGCACGCCGGAGGCGGGAGACGCTCCCGCCCTTTTTGACATCGAGGTGACGGCCTCTGACGACGGTAGTCCCGCGCTCAGCGCGGCCACCGCCTTCACCCTTACGGTGGAAGAGTGCAGGGTTTCCGACGTGAGCGGAGAAGACGAGAGCAGCTTGGTGGAATTTGTGGAATGCGCCGCGCGGAGAATCGCGGCCTCTGACGCTCTGGGGGGGACCCTTGCCCTGCTTGAGCGGTTTCGGGACCCGGAAGGAAACTGGAATGACGGAAGAACCTATCTCGTGTTGCTCACCGAAGAAGGCGGGGTGTACTTCCACGCGGCCCGGAGGGAGTCTGAAGACCGGGACTGGTCTGCTCTTCCGTGTGCGGAGGGAGGGGGCGTGACTGATATTGAGGTCGGGGAGGGATGCCCGGTCGGCGGCGGAGGCTACGCTCACCGGTTTTCGGCTTCCCATGTTCCGCTGGCCAACGGAGAGAAGGAGTTTCTGCTGCTGGGCGGCTTCGGCGGATCTTCTGGAAGGGAAACTCTCTCGGGAGACATAGCAGACCCGTCAACGGAAGCCGGGGATGTGGCGAGCGACGGAGAACTGATGGAGTTTGTCGAGGACGCTAAAGAGTCTTTAGAGATGGCGATTGGAGATGATGCGGACCCCTCAGGGATTCGGGCGACGCTTCGGGACGGGGAAGGACCGTGGAAGGCCGGGGAGGTCTACGTCTACATCATGGATGAGGAGACTGGGAGAGTGATATTCGACGGAGGAGACAGGGAGAAGGAACAGACGGAGGCCCTCTACAGGCTTGCCGCGCTCGGCAGGGTCGCTCAGTACAGAGAGGGTTCTTCGCTCCTTAGGGGTTACGCCGTCAGGGTGAACGCGGGCGAGGATGAAGCAAGCCGCGAGTACGTGGTGGGTTCGGGCTACCTGGGTCCGGGCGGAGGGGGAGAGATGCCGCCGGAAGAAAGACCGCCGGGAGAAGTCGAGGGAGAAGTCGGGGGAGATGAAAGCGCCGGAGGCGGCTGCGCCGTTGGAGCAGACTCTGGCGGAAGGGTTTTCCCGCTGCTGCTCCTTGGACTCGCGCTTTTTTTCTTGCTGCCCCTTGGAAGATTCCCGGCGGAAGACGGGGCAGGCTGAGGCGGCGGACGGAACATACTGGAGAACCGGCCCTTGGAGCGGCACGTCTCCGTGTGCCTTTTCCATGCCGCGCAAAAAATCCATGCGCCAGCCTGGCACTGAGGGTTTGACAGTCATGTTTCCTGAAATAGACTAATTACTCCTGTTTTTCGTGGGGCCGTAGCTCAGACTGGGAGAGCGCATGAATCGCACTCATGAGGTCGCGGGTTCAAATCCCGTCGGCTCCACCACTCTTTCAGGGTTTGACATGCGCTCGCCTAGAAACTAGATTTATAATCCTGTTTTATGCGGGGCCGTAGCTCAGCTGGGAGAGCGCATGAATGGCATTCATGAGGTCGCGGGTTCGACTCCCGTCGGCTCCACCACCCCCTCAGGTTATTAACTTGGAATTTGAATATTCCTGCGGAAAAACTATTTTTTTCTCCCCGCCCTGCCACTGGGTTACCAGCATGCGGTGTCCTATCTGGCGCAGGGTCTTGGGGTCGACGCGGAAATCTCCGTAAAAAGTCATGAACCGGGAGCGCAGGGCTTGGCGCAGAAGCGCCTGTTCGTCCGTTTTGCCTGTTTTCTCGATGAGTTTCTGAATTATTAGTCCCATGTTGTAGGACTGTGCGGCGGTGTAGTCGGGCGTGTATCCGTAGGCGCGGGCGAACCTGTCTGAAAACTCCTCGGGACTCGGGCCGAAATCCGGGGATAAAGAAAGCGTCGGTTCCCACTGGCTTGTCGAGACAAAACCGTCTGCCTCCTGCCCGAGACGTTTTTCAAACTCGTTTACCGCCGCCGCAAGCGTCGCCACTACCCCGAAGTCAAAGCCTGAGTTCCTTCTTATCCACTTGGCGAGATTTATGTCGTCTTCCATGCCCCCGCAGCAGAGAACGCAGGAAGCGCCACGGCTTTTTGCGCGGGAGAGTACAGCGGAGAAATCTTCTTTGCCGGAAGGAAAATCATAAACGGCTGCCGAAATACCTAGTGTCTCCGCGCGAAGCAGGGCCCCTTCGCACACAGTTTGGGAGAACCTGCTTCCCTCGAGGCGCAGAACGGAGATCTCCACAGCCTCGGCATAACAGCCGTGGATCATATCCACAACCGCCTGGAAGTAAGAAGACGCCCCGGTTATTGCGCTTACCGTTTTGCCTCGGGCGCGAGAAGGAATGTCGTCAAGCGAACCGCCGTAATTCCACACTACTCTTTGGGCTTTCGCCGCGGTCTCAACGCACGCGAGCGTGAGGCTGCTTGAATACGGCCCCAGCAGTATGTCTGCCCTGTCTTTTTCTATAAGGCGGAGGGTGTTCTCCTTTGTTTTTTCAGGGATACTCTCGTCATCGTAGAAAACGAGTTCCGGAACCAGGGATTTTCCATCCCGCGTCTCTATTCCGCCTCTAGCGCGCAGTTCCTCGATAAAAAGTTTTATTCCCCGGAGGCTTTCCCTGCCCTGGATTGCGTGGCGTCCTGAGAGCGTTGCGGGAAGGCCGATTTTAAAGGGAATCACGTGCATTTTCTTTTGCTGCGTTACTCAGGATGCTGCGTTCCATGCCCAACTGCTGCCGCAGGAACAGAAGTTTCGTGGACTGCTGGTTAAGTCGCCGGGATATCGCGGGCGTCATGCTTTGAACAATGCCGCTAAACGAACCGCGGCACCCTCGGAGAACGGGTTGATGAACTCGACGCCTCCCAGTCGTCGGCCGTCCTGCATGTCTTCGCTGAGAATCGCGGAACATCCGTTCCGCCGCGCCGCTGCCCAGAGCATCGCGTCCCAGAACGAGAGCAAGTGTTCATTTACCGCTTCCATGGCGTCGACAAGGGCCGCGTTGTCCGCGCGGATGACTTGGAACACATCCAGCCAATCGAGTACGAAAGCACTCGCGCGAGACGATTCAAGCAGTTTTTTGCGTGTCGTCACGTGAAAAAACTCGGCCAGCGCCTGAACCGTAAGCAAACAGTCAAGCCGGGCTACGCGTCCGATGAGTTCCTTTGACCGTTCATGAAGTTCTCCGGCATCGCGGTCAACCGCGTAGACTAAAATGTTGGTATCAACCGAGAAGCGTCCTTTAACGATCATAGATGTCTTCCCGCTTTACCTTGAGACCGCCGAGAGAAGCGCCTTCGTCCAATCGTGCCATCATCCTCCGGTAAGCTGATGTCCAGACGGCATCGGCCGCTTTGTCGGCGGTGTGGGGTACAAGCCTGGCGACCGGGCGACCGCGTCGGGTGATCAGAAAATCCTCTCCGCGCTCAACTTCCTTTACCAGTCTTGAGAACTCCTGATTAGCCGTTTTCAGGGAAACGGTGCGCATTGAATTCCTCCAAATTTGTAGTATATACTACATTCTAACGGACATCAATTTTCTCGTCAAACAACGAAAAGGGTAGATGCAGGAGTAAGAATATCCGGGTTTTTACCCGCTGGAAGCATTATTGCCGTGTCATCTCTTCGGGTGCTGATCAAACGGTGGACAAGGGATAAAACGGTGGTATATGGCAAGCTGTGCTTTTGTCCGGCGAGGGCCGGCATGGCATAACCTTATAAAAGCGGGGGGAACAATATGGACATTGCCCGTTGTTGTCGTTTGCGGGGGGTGGAGGTCAGAGCAGGGTTTTTACCGCCTCTTCGATTCTGTTTAAGCCTTCTTCTATGTTCTCCATGGATGTCGCGTAGGATATCCTTAGGTAGTTTTCTTTTCCGAAGGCTATGCCGGGAACGACGGCCACTTTCGCTTTTTCGAGCAGGAATTCGGTAAACGAAACTGATCCGTCGATCTTCTTGTCTCCGTATGCTTTCCCCACAAAACCGCTTATGCTCGGGAACACGTAGAACGCTCCCATGGGGTCAAAACACGTAAATCCCGGGATTTCATTAAGCCTCTTTACTATAAAATTCTTTCTTCTCTCAAATTCCCTTGCCCTTTTACCGAGCAGTTCCTGCGGTCCTTTAAGCGCCTCAAGGGCTGCCATCTGCGAGATTGATGAGGGGTTTGAAGTTGACTGGCCTTGTAGCTTCGCCATCGCGCTTATCACTCTTTTGTCTCCGGCGGCGTATCCTATGCGCCACCCGGTCATCGAGTAGGATTTGGATACTCCGTTTACGAGTATAGTGGATTTCTTAGCCTTGTCGCTTAGAGAGCAGACAGATACGTGTTCAGTATCTGCGTAGATTATTTTTTCGTATATTTCATCTGAAATTATGATCAGGTCGGCGTCCAGGGCGACTTTTACTATCTCCTCAAGCTCTCCGCGCGGATAAGTGGTCCCCGTTGGATTCGAAGGATAGTTAAGAATAAGGGCCCGCGTCCTTTCGTTTATCTCCGCCTGAAGCTGCTCCGGGGTGATTTTGAAAAGCCCTTGTTCGTCTGTGTCCATAATCACCGGAGTCGCGCCCGTAAGCGCCACCTGGTCGGGATAGGAAACCCAGTAGGGGGCTGGAATTATGACCTCGTCTCCAGGTTCGAAAAGTGCCTGGGTGATGTTGTATATCGAGTGTTTTGCCCCGCAGGAAACCAGTATTTCGTCCCTTGAGTACTCAAGGCCGTGATCTTTTTTCAAAGACTCCGCTATCGCGTCTTTGAGCTCGTCGATTCCACCCACGGCGGTGTATTTAGTAAAACCGCTTTTAATCGCGGCCACGCCTTCTTTTTTCACGTTCTCCGGGGTATCGAAATCGGGTTCCCCCGCTCCGAACCCTATGATGTCGACCCCCTGGGCGCGAAGCGACTTGGCTTTTGCCGTTATGGTCAGGGTCGCCGATGGCTTAAGATTGGTTACTCTTTCTGTAAGTCTCACTTTATTTCTTCCTCCGCTTTTTTGCCGGGCGGAGTTTCTCGATCAGTTTTTCCTCAACCGCAGCCGGCACGAAACCCTTTGCGGAACCTCCCAGGGAAATGATTTCCTTTATAAGAGATGAGCTTATGTGAGAGAACTGGCTTTCGGTCACCATAAACAGCGTTTCCACCTCTTCGTTCATAAGCTTGTTCGCTGTGGCCATCTGAAGTTCGTATTCAAAGTCCGAGTGGCATCTCATTCCGCGCAGTATGGTGTTTGTCTCTTTTTCTCTTATATAGTCGGCCAGCAGTCCCTCGAAGCTTTCAACCTCGACATTGGGGAAATCCTTGGTCACCTCGGCAATGAGAGACACTCTTTCTTCGGTCGAGAGCGTTGTTTTCTTTGAAGTATTGTGTCCGACCGAGATTATGATTTTCTCGAATATCCCCGCGGCCCGGGCGATTATGTTAAGGTGCCCGTTTGTGAAAGGGTCAAAGGAACCCGGGTAAATTACCGTCTTGCCGTTCAATCTAGCCTCCTTAGAAAACTTACGGATGTGCCTCCGTATTTTCTGGTTCTCACGTCAAGTCCTTCAGAATTAATAACGTTTCCAGATGGATGTTCAATAACCATCACTCCTTTCTCTCCAGTGACGCTTCGTATATCGCGGGCAAGCTCATGAGGCCCCGTCTTTTCGTAAAGCTCATACGGGGGATCGACGAAAACAAGATCAAACCCGCAATTTTCCGCACTTAACATACTCAATGCTTTTCTGAAATCAAAATTGAGTATCTTTGATTGTTCAGTGTATCCCAAGGAACGCAGATTCTGGGCGATTATTCCCGCCGTGGCGGGGTTTTTCTCAACGAAGACACAAAATGCGGCTCCCAGACTCAGAGCCTCGATTCCCAGATTCCCCGAGCCTGAGAAAAGATCAAGCACCCTTGTTCCCGCCACTTCGGGACCCAGTATGTCGAAAATGGATTTTTTTATTTTGGATGTCGTGGGTCTAAGCGATTTTCCCCTTGGGACCTTCAGTCTTTTTCCCTTGGATTGTCCTGTAAGTACGCGCATGTTGATTATGCCGATTTTCTCGATCAAGCCGGACTTGCTCCAGACCCGTAATCAAATTGCAGTATTTATGCATTTTAATTAGCTTCTTGCTTTTTCCCCCTGATTATATCACGAATTACGTCTGTTGAAGTTGATAGGCTGATGCGTCTTTACTTAAAACGTTTCAGAACCTTGATGCTCTACTTAAAATTCGGGGTCACTGATCGATCGAACTTGATCGCCGTTTTTTGAAAAATGGTATGGGCTGACAGGTAAGGGTTGCTCCTTTGTGAATTTACTCGTTCTCCAAGGCCATGCACGTGCGCATAGGGATCCCTCTATATTTTGTCTCAAGAACTGTTAACGAGTAGAAACCGGTATTCATTTCTTCCTTTCTAGCCAATTGAGTATTATCTCCTGATGACCGATAATGGGGCTTTCTCCGACAGACGCCGGGCCAACTTCAAAATAAGGGCTCTGGAGTGATTTCTGCTGCTGCTCGCATGCGTAAACATCTTCAGCGACGAAATCGCCACTGGTCATAGGGTCGTCTTTGTTCTCTGGATCAGGTTTGTATTTGCCACCAAAACTGCTGGACCAAAACGAGCTGGATCGTAGTGCCTGCTTCCCAAATTCCCAGATCGAAGCACTTGCGACCCGAACTCGATTTTCAACCCTAGTAAGGTCCGGAGCGAGCGGCTTTACGATGAATGTTGTCCAAGTACTTTCTGTTTCTGCTAACCCGATGCCGGGAAACAACATTGGAACCCACGCACCCGCCTGTTCGCTGGGTATAACTAGCGGGTAAGGTGCGTTAGCCTTAATATCCGTGCCATATCGCTCGGAAAGAGGCTCCCAGAAGGCGTAGTGAGGACCGACAAACCCGTACTTTGCTTTGGCGTGGTCATACATGCTAAGGGTTCCGGAGTGCAGGTGTGACAGGTGATACACGTCGATGTAGTTCTCAACCACAATCTTCCAGTTCGCTTTGATTTCATAGCTGGTGCGCGCATCTTTATACTCAGGAAGTTCTTCTACGGCATGTGGCCCGAGTTTAGGTTCAAGATCGCCAACCCACTCCGTAATAGATCCGGCATCCGGGTCCGGATGGATAAATATCATGCCTCGCCAGACATCGACGGCAGCTGGCTTAAGTCCTAGGCATGACTTGTCTATTCCTTCGAATTCCCGTTTTTCATCGGGCACCGAAATAAGGTTGCCATCTAGATCATATGTCCAGTCATGGTACGGACAAGTCAATACTTTTTTGGTTTTACCGACTGCTCTAATCAGTTGCGTTCCGCGGTGACGACAAATATTATGAAACGCGCGCAGGCGCCGGTCGTGCCCCATTACGATAAAAATATTGTTAAGACCGGCTTGCACGGAGATATAATTGCCAGGCTCCGCAACATCCTCAATAAAGCCGGCATATCGCCATGTTTTGGAGAATATCTCTTTCTGTTCTCGATCAAACCAGACCTGACTCGTATATGCGGATACAGGTAGCTTGTGCATCATTCTGGTCATATCTGTCCCTCATTTGAAGCTAGGAAAAATCCTCGGCAATCATTATTAGACCTAAAGTCACCCAAGCGATTTGAATGATCCAAAAGAGAAAAGGGTCGGTCTTGCGAGTAACGTAGGTTAGCAGCAAAGTATTTCCTGAACGGAAACTAGAAATCGTCCAGAACAGGAACAACATTCCCCAGAACAATTGATATCCCAAAGCGGTGGATATCATCAGGATTGCAAAGGTTACATAGTTTAAGGTGCGTGAATTATTCATATTTCGTTGTTTCCTTTAACGAATTAACAAGCTTCTCCATTGCAAAGCGTGAACGCTGATAGAAGTTTTTTGAAAAGGACAATGATTCAAGTGACGCTACATTGAAGTAGATAGATACTAACCCGTTTGAAACGGCTTCAATGCTTTTTTTGTCATTTTCGGGATATTCGGTCTTGATGAGCTGGCAGAGCGCATGCTCAAATCTTTCAATTGATGATCTAATCCTTTCAGCCAGCTTAGGGTCGTTGGTGCATTTCATCGTTAGCGCTGCAAAAGCAAGAATAAGTTCTGGGTCGGAATCTTCATGAGGCGTCGTCATAAACTTAATCAATGTTTTTAAGTCACCCTTCTCGGGTAAAGATGTAAGTAATTGCGAAGTCGCTTCGTCAAACTCACTCAACACATGAGACGTTAACATCTCACTCATCTCAGCCTTGTTGCCGAGGTGATGCCGAATAAGCGATCGAGAAAGCCCGGCTGTTTTCGCGATAATTTCCAGTGTTGTCCCGTCGAGACCGTACTTAGCGATAGCCGAAACGTAGGCCTTCATCACTTCTGACTGTCGTTGATCTTTGTTAGACGGTCGTCCGGCCATGATTCCTCTGGTTATTGCTCGGGGGGTACAATACATAAGCCTGAATATATTGTCAATTATGACAATATATTCAGGCCATCTGCCAAAATGTTTGAGCGGGTGGTCGTGCACTGAGCCTCGAAATCTATTCATCGATGTATTTAAGCTCTGTCACATATTGTCGATACGGCAATTCAATTACGTCTTTTCACGACTTTCTCTATAACCTGAGCAATTTACCGATAAAGTCCGCGTTTTGTTCTGGAAGACATGGATTTATTCATGTAAAATACTGATCTAACCGGTTTATCCTGCAAGTATTCTTTTTCTTTCCTCCGGAGGGTTTTTTCAGGAATGGACACTTCATCCAGAGTGCAGACTGTAAACATTGAAGATGAGATGAAGGAGTCCTATCTCAGCTACTCAATGAGCGTGATAGTCGGAAGGGCTCTTCCCGACGTACGCGACGGACTCAAGCCCGTTCACAGGAGAATTCTCTACGGGATGAACGAGGTCGGAAACGTTTGGAATCGACCCTACAAGAAATCCGCCAGAGTGGTTGGGGACGTCATGGGTAAATACCATCCTCACGGGGACTCTGCGATCTACGACTCCCTTGTCCGGATGGCCCAGGATTTCTCGATGAGGATTCCGCTTGTCGACGGACAGGGCAACTTCGGTTCCGTTGACGGGGACAGTCCGGCGGCCATGCGCTACACGGAAGTAAGGCTCTCTAGGATCTCTTCAGAGATGCTTGAGGATCTGGATAAGGAAACAGTCGAGTTTTATCCCAACTACGACGGGGGAGAACTTGAGCCAAGCGTACTGCCGACCAAGGTGCCCAACCTGCTTCTAAACGGTTCTTCGGGAATCGCGGTGGGCATGGCGACCAATATTCCTCCTCATAACTTGGGGGAGCTTCTTGACGCCGTGGTGGCCCAGATACGCGACCCCCAAATCACCGTGGACAGGCTTATTGAAATCATGCCGGGACCGGATTTTCCCACGGGGGGATTCGTAAGCGGCAGGGACGACATCCGCACCGCCTACGCCACCGGCCGCGGAATAGTCAGGATGAGGGCCAGGGTTCGCATAGAGAAGCAGAAAAAAGGGGACAGGGATGTGATAATCGTCACTGAGCTTCCCTACCAGGTTAACAAGGCGCGGCTGGCCCAGAAAATCGCCGAACTTGTGAGGGAGGAAAAGATAAAGGGCATTTCCGACATAAGGGATGAATCCGACAGGGAGGGAATAAGGCTTGTTATCGACGTGAAAAGCGGAGAACACGCCCAGGTGGTTTTAAACCAGCTCTACAAGCATACTCAGATGTACACTTCTTTCGGCATCATAATGCTCGCGCTTGTGAGAAACCAGCCAAAGGTTCTTAGCCTAAAGGAACTCCTTGCCCACTTCGTAGAGCACAGAAAGGAAGTTATTACCCGCAGAACCCAGTACGAGCTTAGAAAGGCCGAAGAGCGCCTCCATATCCTTGAAGGGTTCAAGATCGCTCTTGATAACCTCGATGAGATCGTGGAACTCATAAAGGGTTCCGAGAGCCCCGCGGCCGCGAAAGCTGGTCTTGTGCGGACGTTTGCGCTTTCTGAGCGCCAGGCCCAAGCCATTCTGGAGATGCGTCTTCAGAGACTCACGGCGCTTGAGAGGGACAAGATACTTGAAGAAAGACGAGAGCTTATAGCAACCGTGGCGAAGCTTAAGGAGATACTGGGGAGCGAGAAGCTAATACTCGATCTTGCGGTGGAGGAACTCACCGAGCTTAGAGAGAAATTCGGGGATGAGAGAAGAACTGAAATTGTCGAGGATGTGGGAGAGATATCTATCGAGGACCTTATAACTGACGAGGAGATGGTGGTTACCACCACCTACGGGGGTTACATAAAGAGCATCCCGCTTAGCGTTTACAGGAACCAGAGAAGGGGAGGCAGGGGAAGAACCGGAATGAGCACAAGGGATACCGATTTCGTTAACGACCTGTTCACGGCGTCAAGACACAACAGCATTCTGTTTTTCTCAAGCTTCGGAAGATGCTACTGGCTTAAGGTTTATCAGGTGCCGGAGTCTTCCCCGGCGGCGCGCGGAAGAGCCATGGTGAACCTGCTCAACCTTGACAAGGGGGAGAAGGTGGCGGCCGTGCTGCCCGTAAAGGACTTCTCGGACGATGTCTCCATAGTCATGGCTACTCGAAACGGAATCGTCAAGAAAACGAAGCTCAAGGCGTATTCAAATCCCCGCGTGGGGGGAATAATCGCCCTTAACATACTCAAGGGAGATGAGCTTGTGGGGGCAGAGCTTGCGTCTGAAGAAGACGAGGTACTTCTCACGTCAAGGGGCGGGCAGGCGATCAGGTTCAAGGGCACTGACGTAAGGAACATGGGCAGGGTCTCGACTGGAGTCAAGGGCATAAATCTCAGAAAAGGTGACGAGGTAGTGAGCCTTGAGGTCATAAAGAACCAGAATGCGCAGATACTTACCATAACGGAAATGGGCTACGGCAAGCGCACCAGCATCTCCGAGTACAGACTTACGAGGAGAGGAGGAGTGGGGGTAAAGACCGTCAATATAACCGAGAAAAACGGAGATGTAGTCGGAGCGTTTCAGGTGGATGACGACACGGAAATCATGATTATAAGCGACCAGGCGGGGAAACTTATAAGAACGAGCGTTTCCGAGATACGCAACACGGGGCGGGCCGCCGTTGGGGTAAAAGTCATAAACCTTGAGCCTGACGAACTCGTGGCCGCGGTCGCAAAGGTCGCGGAGGGGGACTGATGATAAAGGAAGTCGAAAATGTGTTCTCCGGTTTTCCGGGTTATAACTGCTTTGCCTGCGCTCCGCACAACGAGTACGGTCTCCGCCTTAAGTTTTTTCATGATCAGGAAACCGGCGAGGTGTTCACTACCGTCTCTGCCGAAGAGCACTTCTGCGGCTGGCCGGGGATAGTGCACGGGGGAGTGCAGTGCGCCCTTGTCGACGAGGTTTCTTTCTGGGCAATGTTCAATGAAACCCGTAAGATTGCCCTTACGGCGAGAATAGACATGGTTTATATGAAGAAGGTCCCAAGCGGCACAACGCTTGACGTGAGAGCCAAGATAAGGGAAATAAGAGGAAGGTGGATCGAGGTCGATTCGGTCATAAAGGATGAGGACGGAACCGAACTGGCAAGCGCCACAGTGACCTACGTCTCTCCCCGAAAGGAAGTTCTGCGTGAGATATTCGGCCTCGAGTGCCTGAGCGAAGAATTCCTGCAATACGTGATGGATTAAAGATGATAAAACTGTATGAACATCCGCTTTCTGGAAACGCTTACAAGGCGAAGCTTCTCCTGCACCAGCTCTCAGTCGAATATGAGGGAGTAACGGTGGACATATTCGCGGGAGAACATAAGAAGGAGGAATTCTCCGCGCTTAATCCTAACTGCAAGATCCCGGTTCTTGCGGACGGGAATTTCGTCATGTGGGAATCAAACGCGATACTTTTCTATCTGGCAAAAAAGTTCTCTCCGAACCCCTACCTGTCAGACGATCCGGAGACCTACGGTCGGATTGCGCAGTGGACTTTTTTCGGAAAGACAACTATAGATCCAAACTTGGCGCTCGCGAGGTACTTCGCGAAGTTTCTGCCCCCAGACCAGGTGCCGCCGGGGACGATGGAAAAGCTTCACGCGCAGGGAAACGTAGCGCTCTCAATTCTTGAAGACCACCTTTCCCGAACCGAGTTTCTCTGCGGGAGCTACTCAATAGCCGACATCGCGTGCTATCCCTACACGATGCTTTGCGGCGAAGGAGGGTTTGACCTCGAGATTTATCCGTCGGTCAGAAGATGGTGCAAGAGCGTCGAGGAAACTCCGAACTTCATTGCTTTTGCCGGTTAGTGCCGGGCGTATTTTATGGAAAAGGAAGTCGAGCTTTTTTTGGAACTGCTGGAGAAGACCCAAGGAGGGGTTGCCTTCACGGGAGCCGGAATAAGCACCGAATCCGGAATACCTGACTACCGCTCCCCCGGGACCGGTATGTGGGAGAAAATGGACCAGTCGGTGGTCTCACTTTCCGGGTTTTTGAGAAACCCCGAGAATTACTATTCGTACGCCATGGAATCCTATCCTGTGAGAGCGGCTGCCGAACCCAACGCGGGCCATTATGCGCTTGCGCGTCTTGAGAGAAAGGGCTGGCTCAGTGGCGTTATAACGCAGAACGTGGATGGCCTCCACACAAAGGCGGGTTCTGAGAACGTGTCTGAGCTCCACGGTTCCGTAAGTCGGGTCGTTTGCCTACAGTGCCGGGAATACTATCCGATGGCTGACACGATGAGCAGGGTTGCCGGAGGGGAAAATCCTCCTCTCTGCCTGCAGTGCGGGGGGATTCTGAAGCCCGACGCCGTTTTTTTCGGAGAGGCCCTTCCCGAAGAGCCATGGGAGAAATCGATTGATCTCGTTTCAGACTCCGAGGTTCTCATCGTCATGGGCTCTTCACTTCTTGTCGCCCCGGCAAGCGGACTTCCCCGTCTTGCTCTTTCCAAGGGGGCCGCGCTTGTGATCATAAATCTGATGGAGACTCCTTTTGACGACGAGGCTGATATGGTGATCCGCCGGAAAATCGGCGAGTTTTTCGAAGAGACCGGAATATGAACGGAGCAGTGTGGGGAATGGAGCGGGAAACGGGATTCGAACCCGCGACCTTCTCCTTGGCAAGGAGACGCTCTAGCCAACTGAGCTATTCCCGCAATGAAAGTGAACTGAAAACATATCAAGAGCCTCCTTTGTTGTCAAATAGGATGGATTTTCGTATTTGGGTACAATAGAACCGCCATGAGTGAGCAGGAGAGAAAAAATCTCATTGAAAAGGTAAAGACCGCCGTCGTCAAGATAGGAAGCAGTGTGCTTACCCACGACGACGGGTCCCTTAACGAATCCGTTTTTAAGGAGATAGCTAAGCAGGTCTTTAACCTTAAGCAGAGGGGAGTGAGGACAATCATAGTTTCCTCGGGAGCCATAGCGTCGGGGATGAAGAAACTGGGTCTTTCGAGCAAACCCATAGAGATAGACGTAAAACAGGCGATTTCCGCCTGCGGTCAGACCGAGCTTATCAGGAATTACGAAGAGGCTTTTTCCGAGTTCGGCCTTAATGTCGCGCAGCTTCTCCTTACCCGTGACGGGTTCTCCGACAGGAAAAGGTTTCTTAACTCTAGAAAAACCATCCGGCGGCTGCTTGAGATGGAGATAATCCCCGTCATAAACGAAAACGACACGGTTGCTTTTGAGGAGATCATGTTCGGGGATAACGACAATCTCGCGGCGCTTGTGATTTCTCTTACGGAGGCGGATATTCTTGTGCTGCTAAGCAACGTGGAGGGGTTCTTCGACAAGGATCCGGCGAAAGACGAAAACGCCAAGCTGCTTTCCACAATCGCGGAGATAGATTCGAGAATAGAGTCCTTTGCCGGAGACACTTTCGGCAAAACCACTTCCGGGGGAATGAGAACCAAGGTCCAGGCGGCAAGATCCGCCGCCGCCTTTGGGGTGCCCACCATAATTGCGAACGGGAAAAGAAAAGATTCTCTTCTGAGCATCTTTAGCGGCCACGAGTACGGAACCGTGATACTTCCGACGAAAGAAAGACTCACAGGAAAAAAACACTGGATTGCCTATACGCTTAAGCCTCAAGGGAAACTTATACTGGACGAGGGTGCGGCCGATGCTATTACCAAAAAAGGCAGAAGTCTTCTTCCTTCGGGTATAAAGGAAGTTCAGGGGGAATTCGAGATAGGAGAGCTTGTGAGCTGCTTTAATCCCTCTGAGGTTGAGATATCAAGAGGGCTTTGTTCCTACGGTTCTTCAGAGGTGAGGAAGATTCTCGGAAAGAAATCATCTGAAATAGAGAAGGTCCTAGGGTACAGATACAGCGACGAGATAATCCATCGAAACGAGATGGTGATACTTTCCAGATGAGTGAGACTCGTGGATTTAACCGTTTCTCAAAGGGATTAGCGCTTTTTGTTTTCGCTTTGTTGGTTTTGTCTGCCTGGTTTTATTTCCTAGACGGTTTTTCAACTGAGACAAAAATTGTTGACATACCGCAAGGCCTTGGCCTGTCCGCTATAGCGGAGAAGCTTGAAGGGGAGGGAGTGATAAGAAAAGCTGAGATTCTTTTTCTTTCGGCTTTTTTAAGCGGAACCCATCGGAAGCTTAAGTACGGCGAATACGTGTTTTCGGCCGGCGAGGCGCCTTATACTGTTCATAGAAAACTGCGTCGCGGCGAAGTGTCTTTAAGGAAAGTTACTTTTCCCGAAGGGATTACTCTTGTGCAGATGGCCGGGATTCTCGATGCCTCGCAGATAGTTTCCCGGGAAGAGTTTCTCGCGCTTGCGGAAAACGGTGAATATTCCACGAAAAAACTTGGCGTGGACGTTTCGAGTCTTGAGGGGTTTCTTTTTCCCGACACTTATTTCTTCGCACCTGGTTGCTCCGCGGAAAAGGTAATTGAAACGATGCTCGACAGGTTTCGGGAAGCTTGTGTGACGCTTGGTATCGCAAGTATGCAACCCGATATCAAGGAGATTGTGACCGTCGCCTCACTGATAGAAAAAGAAACGGCTTTTTCCCCCGAGAGGCCTCTTGTATCCGCCGTAATACGCAACCGGCTTCGCAAAGAGATGAAGCTTGAGTTCGACCCGACGGTGATTTACGCTCTTGGGGAGAAATTCGACGGCAATATTAGAAAAAAAGATCTGAGTTTTCCTTCTCCCTATAATACCTACGTGGTTTCGGGACTCCCTCCGGGTCCGATAGCGGCTCCCGGTCTTGATTCAATCCGCGCGGCACTCGAGCCGGCGGATGTTGACTATCTTTACTTCGTTTCAAACGGAGACGGGGTCCATGTTTTCTCAAGCACATATGGGGACCATCAGAATGCCGTGAAAAGGCTTCTAAAAAAGGAAAAACAGTGACGTTATGCGTCCGGAGCACCTTTGATCAGGTGCGCTAGAACTCTCCCCTGAACGCCTTTGCGAAGCCGTCATGCTGCGACCTGGCAATCTTTTCCTGCTCGGCCTGCAGGTAAGCCCGGTCCTTTCTCTCTATACGTATTATGTCGTCCCGGCCCTTGGATGCCATGAACTGTGTTCCGACCGTTTCCTTTGAGATTATTTCAAGTATTGGCGGGTAGTTTTTCGATCCGATGAATATGGAGTGTATGCAGACGCCTATGCTCTTTGCGCGCACTCTCTGCGCTTCGACATTGGGATCGCCGGAAGTTGGAATCCCATCGGTTATAAAGAGTATGTGCTTGTTCCTGAGCCCTCTGCCCCGGAACTCCTTAAGGGCTGCTCCCAGCGCTTCTTCGTAGTTGGTATTGCCGGAGCAGTCTGTGCTCTCCGCCAGCTTTTCTATCCACCTGTAGTCCCTGGTGAAAAAACGGGAGTTCTTCGTGTGTTTTCTTGAACGGTGGTTAAATTCCAGATAGCCGATTCTCATTCTCTTTTTTCTCGCGAGCTCTATTACTCCCTTTACTACGGATGAAGACCACTCGCTGTAAACTCCCATCATCGAAGTGCTTACATCCCTCAGGATGGCTATTTCTCCTCCGAGCGTCTCTTTTTCGCGAAGGTGAACCCGTGGCAGCTTGGGAGAGGTGTGCTGTGACCATATAAACGCCTCTACGGGGTCTATATCCTCGACCTCATCAAAGGTGGACATACGTTTCCATTTCCTGGGGGAACCTCCTGGGTGGGAGGTTTTCTTGGCCATGCTTTTCTGGAAATTGCCCTCAAGGACTCTCATGATGCGTTTTATGTTCTCGGCAGTTTCCGTATTTCCCCTTCCAGGGATGACAGTATCGTCGTCTTCTCCGGCCTTGGTGGATTTGCTGCTCATGTATGCGCGCGCGGATTTGTCCTCTCTTTCCGTGTTTCCGCTGTCCTGGGGATTTCCGGTGGGGTCGCTCGGCACGTCCTGGCCTTCCGGAGGAGCCATTTCGTTCTGGTTGTCAAGGTTCTGCTTTAGATCCTTGAGCGCGTCGAAGAAGGTTTTCTGGGCCTCGGCAAGCGGATTCTCGGTTTCCTTGTCCGCTTCCTCGTCGGGGATTTCCCCCTTGGGTTCCTGAGAGAAATCCTGGTCGAATTCCGAATCAGGCATCTGATCCGGGTCCGGGGTCAGCTTGTCATCTGGCTTTTTTTTTTATCCTGAACTATATTCCGAAGAATATTGTCCATCTGTTCGTAGACGTCGGGGGGAACTCTGAAAGCAGTCATGTATCTTAAGACGTCAAGGTCTTCTTTCGAGCATACATCCCTTTCGTTAAGAAGAGCGTGGGAGCGGATAAGCTTGAGCGCTTTTACAAAAAACGTCCTGTCTGTAATAAGCGAGTTGGTCTCGTTAAGCCCGAAGTCCTCGATCATTATGGTTGCGAAATTCGCAAGACCTTCCTGCACATCGGGTGGAATCAGGATTTTTTCAAGGGTTTTGTAGCTTTTGTCGAAAAGCTTTTTGCTTACCCTTTTCGGTATTTTTTCTTCAAACGGCTTCTCGGCGTAAAGCTCGATGACTTTCTTGGCTTCATCCCATTTTCTACCGTAGGAAATTCCAAGGGCTTTCACCTGAAGAATGAACCGATCGAGGTTTGCCGGATCAAGGGGTTCGTTATAGTACTCATCCGCGGTGGGATTGCTTGTCGCTATGGCTGTCAGAAGGGGAATGGGCTCGCTGAAGAATTTTCTTTCGTTAAGTATTCGAAGAAGTATGTTGAGCGATTCCCCGGGCGCGCGCGATATGTCGTCTAAAAGGCAGATCTCAGACGTCAGTATGCCGCCCTTTATAATATCCTGCTTTATCCTTTCTCCGAGTTCGGTGTCTTCCTTGATTATGGTCAGGTCCCCGACAAGTTCCGAGAGCCTGGTGTCTCTGTGAAGCTGGTAGAAAAAGAAGTTAAGCTGGGCTGCCTTGGAAACGATTTCCGAAAGCATAGTCTTCGCCGTACCCGGAGGACCTTCAATGTAGATGTGTTCTCTTGAGATTATTCCGAGAAGAAGGGCGGTTTTTACCTCGTCGTGTCCGACGACATGCTTATCCATTTCTTCCCGAAGGGACGCAAAAGGGTTAGCGGGGTTCATTCATCCACTCCTGAAAAAGGCAATGAGCGTTATTATTACATAAAGGGATATTTTTTTCAATCTGTTTCGGTGTGCACGGGTACTGGAGGTTTTGACGGGCTTGGCGCGAGAAAAGCCACGGGAACGTTTTCACATGGGGCCTCGAGCTGGCGGTTCTTTCCTGAATGCCGCACAAGTCGTTAAAAAAGCAAGCACTTTCTAGTGCAAAGCCGAGAGGCTTTCCAGGACAGATGGACGGGAGCCGATCAGAAGTATAAAACCGCTTTTACTGAAAAACCGGTTTCGCTTCCGTCAAGCGATATGGGGACCTTGACGTTAAAATCCCCAAAAGTTTCCCGGTCTTCTTTTCCGTACTGCGTGTGGCGTACCTCGCCCCGGATTCCTATCTTGTCCCCGATCATCTTCTCAAGTCCCCCTCCCGCTGTCCACGCATAGAAGGTCTCGTCGTAGGAATTGGTGCCTGAGATAAACTCTTCAGGATTGGTGCAAATCGCATCGCCGGTCGGGCAGCCGTTATAATCAACATTTAACTCCGCGTCCACGCGGCGCACGCCGCCAAGGGCGTAGATGCCCGCTCCTGGGCCCAGAAGCGAAACCAGAAACGGGGGGCTTGCGCCGAACATCAACGTTACACCGTAGCTGTTTCCTCTCTCAACGCTCCACTCATCGGGCCAGGCTTCTCCGTACTGGTTTCGTCCCTCGGACTCTCCGTCTCCGGGAAGTGTTCCGCTTGCCGTGCCGCTGTGGAACTGTCCGTCAATCTCGATGCCTAAATAGAAGGTGTCGCTTGGATCGAGATTAAGGCGGTAGCCGACAAGAAGCCCGCCGCTAAACCCCGTTTTGCTTGCCGAATCGTCGGTGTTGTAAACTTTTCCGCTCTTCAGAAAATTGGCCGGCACGTCAGTATTGTCAACGGTCTTCGCGTGTTCTATATTCACGTGTTCAATCCCACCCGAGGCGCCGATATAAAAATTGCCGCTTTGTGCAGCCGCATTTCCGGAAACACCGAAAATCATCGCTGCCGCAATCATTAAAATCCAAAAAACTGGCTTCTGATTCTTAAGCGTTCTGTTCATGGTCTTTTCTCCTGATAGTCCTTATTACGAAGTTAAATCCTTATTCCAGAAGGAGTCTGAAGCTCTTCTTGTTCAATATTTATAGCTTGAAGAATACACATTGTAAAATGAAGTGGTTGAGGGACTTGGGCGATGGTGCGTACTGCCGTCTCCCAGTGGAAACTCCGCTTGTGGGAAAAGCGGATATTACGGTTATAATCTGCCTGCGAAGGCAGTTCTTTGCCGTTTTGCAGATTCTTTATCTCCGGGGCGCGACTTTATGGACGCGGAAAAAATATTTTACGGGATAGATGAAGTAAAAAAGAGAAAGTCCCCCCGCAGGTTTATCCTGATAGCGGTTGTTTTCGCACTCGGTCTTGGGGCCTTTAAATCCGGGTTCTTCCCCGAGCGGTGGTTCTGGGAGAGCGACGATATTTCCCGAAAACTGATCGTGAGGAACACTGAATCCCGGTGGATAACCACCAAGAAAGGTTATCTTTTTTTCGTTCGCGGGGAGATCATGAACGAAAGCGATGTTCCCGTCAGCCACATAAAGCTCAGGAGCAGTTTTCAGGTATCGGGGCGGACCGTTTACGTTCAGGACTTTTACTCGGGCAACACCCTTTCGATGCGGGACCTTAGAAACGCCGACACGGATTATCCTTTTCAGAAATTAAGCAGGAAAGGCGGGGACGACCTCTCGGCGCTTACCGGGACAGAGGCCTCGGCCAATTTCAACATAAAGCCCGGCAATACTGTTTTCTTCAACACTTTCTACCTTTCCGTGAACAAGATACTTGGTCTTAAGTATCAGATCGAGATTATGGATTTCGAGGTGATGTCTGAGGGTTAGGGGGAGCCGTTCGGGGCTCCGGCCCTGGCAGTGGTCCCGGGTCGGGCAGCATGCGGGATGGCAAGATCGGCCTGTGGGTTCCGCCTGCCGGCATCTTTCTATTTATTGGTTGTCAGGCCAAGTCGAAATCCCGGTTGCCTTCATCGCCCTCGACACGCTACCTGGAATTATCATGCGGAATCCTCCCGGTCGACTGTCTTGTCCTGAGGCACACCTTCGTCCGCCTCAGTCTTTAAGTGCTCGGCAAGCATGTATCGATACAACTCGATTGCCAATCCCTGTTCGTGTTTCTCCATCCAACTCCGGGCGTTGGGGGTGAGCAGCATTACGGAGCATAATTCGTCTGCAATTACTGTTGCTTCCGTGTCAGCTGCCGGATTGGACGGCCAGATCACGTCACCTGGGCCGCACTGGCGGAGTCGCAGACCTGCAGAATCGTAGACGGAGGCACGGCCCGATAACAATAGCTGCAAGCCTTCGCTTGAGACATCCGGTCCTGCGATGACATCCTCGGCGGCATAATTCCGGGGGGTCAGCCACGGCCTAAGCGTTTCGATGAGGTCCTCGAAGCGAACCTGCCGCTCCAGATAGCGTTCAAGGTCATCGACGGTGTGTTCCAACAACGAGGCGTGCTGTTGCTCCATCGTGGTCGCATCCGATTTCCACGCGGCGATGATGAGATCCTCGCAGCGCTCCAAGCCGTGGTCGGCGTTCGATTCCAGCCACAACTCCGCAAACACCGAAGGAGTGATGTTCCTCTCCAAACTGAACTTCAGTTTCTCTGACAGACCGCTCAAAACCACACGCACCCCCGCTGCGTTTGCCCGCTGGACGAATCGGGCCACCACGCTCACCGCCGAAAAGTCGAACCCGGAAACGTCGGAGAAGTCAATCATTAGACAGGCAGGCTGTGATGGTCCGTCTAGGGCCTTCCTGAGACGGTTGGCTAAGGTACTGACACTGCCGAAGAAGATGTATCCCTGAAGCTGGTACGCCTGCACCCGGTCGCCCTCCGCTAGAAGGATGGCACGATCGGGGACCGAGCGGGCCTTGTTACTCCGATGCTCGCGTGCGGTGAAGTCCGATGCGATGGTATTCACCCGGCTGAGACGCACGGCGAAGAACACTAGGGTGGCCACCGCACCGGTGGCCACGCCCTCGAGCAGGCCGAAAAAGAGGATGACGGCGAAGATCAAAAGAATGATTGCGTATTCCGGCCCGGGTAGGCGTTCTCGGCTCTTCACCAGCCCTTGGTCCAGCATGCCGAGACCGGCAAAAACCAGCATGCCACCGACAAACGCGGTTGGCACCAGTTCCAGCATTTTGTCGCCAAACAAAAGCGCACCCCCGATGACGCAGGCTGCGATTACTCCTGTCAGTCTGGTGGTAGCGCGGAAGAGCTTGCTGCGGAGCGATGCTGGAACAATGACGGTCGCCACCGTCCCCCCGCCGAATCCGGCAACGATACTAGCGAGGCCTGTCGCCCGGAACTCGCGGTTCCAGTCCAGATCCTCGTCCACGGCAACCTCGAGTCCGGCGACATTCATGATGACGCAGATCAGGGCAATTAAGATCAGCGTTATCATGTGCGGTATCTGTCCGACGATCGCAGGCCAATCCACGTGTGCGAAGTCGGCCGGCCACAACACCGGCCATAGGCTCCCCTTTGCTGTGCTGATAAGAAGCAGTCCCTCCGCCCTGGCCTCGGCGCCGGAAATGCCGAGGGCGGAAAGAGCGAGATGGTACGCAGCGATCGCGAGCAAAACGCTTGCCGGCAGGATCACGGGATTTCCCCAACGCCTAATGGCTCCATACAGGATCATCCCATAGGCAAGGCCCGGGAGCCATATCCACAGCACAGTCGGCTCTAGCAACGCCGTCCCCCGCCAATCCAGATTTGCCCCCATCAGGGACAAGGCTGCCAAGCAGACGGCCCCCCCGATCCCGGCCACAAATCCTCCTGCCACCGGATATGGGATGAAACGCAGCAGGTTGGCAAGCCGGAACCGACCGACCAGAAGACAGCACATCCCCGTCGCCACGGCGCTGATGATCAGCGCGCACGCTGTAGTCACAAAAAGCACCTGGGCATCCGCCTTCATCGTGGCCGCGATGGTTGCCATTACGAATACAAGCACAGGAGAGAGCCCTGCGACTGCACCACGGTACCCGCCTGTAAGGGCGATGAGCAAGCACGCGGCGAAGTTTCCGAACAGTATCAGGCCGATGCCTTGGGAGGAATACGGAGCCAACGCTCCGGAGAATATGAATGTCCCAAAGGCCGCCTGAACTACCAGCAAACCGAGACCCGAGGTGATCCCGGCCGACAGCGTCGGAAGCGACAGCGAGAACGGGGTCCCGTCGCTACTTCCTCCCGCAAGGCGCCTGAGAGACAATTTCATCCTGCGAACCTCTCGCCCTGACAGCGCCAAGGATGGTCGTTGCGGTCCTGCAGCTTGTGGCGGTTCGCCACCGGCAAGGCCTTGCTAAACCCGATTCTGCATCCCAAGCCCGTATTGTCAAAATATTTTTCTTCGCCTGAAATTGCTTTCTTCATCTCTCATGCCTACCTTGGCAAAGACTAAGAGTTAAATTCGAAAGGCGTTGTTTGGCGCTTTGCCGGGAACTTTGAAAGCAGTCCAACAGGAACTGGACCGGTTGTCAAGTAAAGAGTAAGTTGTGTCAGGAGGATATGAAACGTTCAGTCCTAACGAGCCATCCCCTGCTACACTGCGGGCTCGAGGAAGCGATACAGGGTTTGGATGACTTGTAAATTTAAGCCTATCCCCCTCCTTCCTCATTTTACTTTTGGCTAGTTATAGGAGTAATTGCCATTTGAGAACCCGGTGACTCCGTTGGAATCAGTGCCGTATTGTGTCTGAATCAAGAAAATCCGGCTGTCGGATTGCCATAATACGGCTAATGCAGTGTCGGCCCCGCTCTTATTACGGAAACCAAACCCCCAAAATCGTCACAGCGCAAATGCATCTTAAATTGCTTTATTAAGCCGTTTTTAGTAAACTATAGCCCCTTTATAGAAATAATCCGGTGGGTAAGCGATGAAATCTACACGAATAAAAATAAGCATAAGTCAAGACGGTTCGCTCTCCAAAGAATCCGTCGAGACCGTTGATTTTCAGTTTCCACTCATTCCGAGGAAGCTTCTGAAATCCATGGGATTTGAAAAAGTGGATGACACGACTTACGTGGGTATCGTGTCAGTTTTTCTGAACCTTCAGGACAAGGAGCAGGAGATAGAGATTGAACTAGGGGTGGAGGCTTCCGACGCGAGAAAGAAAATCCTGGATCTTTTCTCCAAGGGTTTTCAGAGTATGAGCGGGAGCGAGGCTCCTGATGCTCAAGCAAAACCAAGACCCGCCCCGAAAACAAGAAAACCGAGGGCAAGGAAGGTTTCCGCCGCGAAGAAGGCCGGCTAGCTGCTATGCAGGATTTTGTTTTTGAAGAAGCGCTTACCTTTGACGACGTAATACTATCCCCATGCTACTCCGAAGTTCTGCCGAGCGAAGTTGATGTTTCGGTAAGGCTTACCCGGCGCATAAACCTTAATATTCCCATACTGAGCGCGGCCATGGATACCGTAACGGAATTCCGCACGTCAATTGCCATGGCACAGGAAGGCGGTATAGGAATAATCCACAGAAACCTCTCCATACCGGCACAGGCGGGCGAAGTCGAGAGGGTAAAGAAATACGAAAGCGGAATGATAGTTAATCCACTGACCGTACGTCCCGGAACCCGGGTTAGCGAAGCCCTAGAGATAATGGTTGAAAACGACATCTCGGGTCTTCCCGTCGTAAAGTCCGATAACACGCTTCACGGAATAATCACTAACAGGGACATAAGATTCGAAAAGAACATGGACCTTAAGATCGACAAGGTCATGACTCCCAAAAAGGAGCTTGTTACCGTCAAGGAAGGCACAACTCTTCTTGAAGCCAAGGAACTTCTTCACAAGTTCAAGATAGAGAAACTCCCGGTCGTTGATGACAGCTTCAAGCTTCGCGGCCTCATAACCATGAAGGATATAGAGAAGATAGAGAAGTTTCCCAAGGCATCTAAGGACGCGATGGGAAGGCTTCTCGTGGGAGCCGCGGTCGGGGTTGACAAGCACAGCCAGGAGCGGGTGGACGAACTTGTTGCAGCAGGTTGTGACGTAATAGTGGTCGATACCGCACACGGACATTCGAAAAGGGTGCTCGACAGCTTGGCCCGTATAAGAAAAAAGTACCCGGATATAGCTCTGGTGGCCGGCAACATAGCCACCTCCGAAGCGGCCGAGGATCTTATAAAAGTCGGTGCGGATTGTCTCAAAGTGGGGGTCGGTCCCGGATCGATATGCACGACGCGCGTGATAGCCGGCATAGGGGTGCCGCAGATAACCGCCATAAGAAAAGTCTGTTCCGTGGCGAAAAAGCACGACATACCCGTAATAGCCGACGGAGGGATAAAGTACTCGGGGGATATAACAAAGGCACTTGCCGCCGGAGCAGATTCTGTGATGATAGGAAACCTGCTCGCCGGGTCGGACGAAGCCCCTGGGGAGGTTGTTCTCTATCAGGGGAGAACCTACAAAGTTTACCGCGGCATGGGTTCCATTGAAGCGATGAGGGCCGGGAGCAGGGACCGCTACGCTCAGGATGATGAGATGATGGAGGCCAAGCTTGTTCCCGAAGGAATAGAGGGAAGGGTTCCTTACAGGGGCAATATAGGGGCCATAATTTACCAGCTTGTCGGGGGACTTCGCGCGGGAATGGGTTACACCGGTTCCGCGACTCTAAAACAACTTCAGGAAAACGCGAAGTTCGTAAAGATTACCAATGCCGGGCTTCAGGAAAGTCACGTTCACGATATTGTAATTACCAAGGAATCTCCCAACTACAGGATCGGGTGATAACGGTTTTCTTATCTCGTAAAGTCAGCCTCAGGAAGCGCAGTTTACCTTTCAGGGTTCTTCGGATTTTATCGCAACGGGGGAGGGGGTCGTAAAATGCGGGAAAAAGTTCTTGTTCTTGATTTCGGTTCCCAGTATACGCAGCTTATCGCTAGGCGCACGAGGGAACTCGGGGTTTATTCCGAAATAAAACCCTACAACACTGCCACAGACGAAATAAAGAAAGAGCCTCCGGGGGCCATAATACTCTCCGGGGGGCCCTCAAGCGTCTGGGAGGATGGTTCTCCTAGGGTGGATGGGAAAATACTGTCTTTGGGAATACCGGTTTTGGGTATCTGTTACGGGCTCCAGGTGCTGGTTTTCCAGCTAGGCGGGGAAGTCGAACGCTCCGAGAAGAGGGAATACGGTCCCGCCGTCTTGAACTCGGTAACGGAAGACCCGCTTTTCTCGGGCGTGGAGAAGACCTCGGGAGTATGGATGTCTCACGGCGACAGGGTTTTGAGGGTGCCCGAGGGATTTACAGCGATAGCCGATACCGAGAACACGGAGTGCGCGGCGGTAAGAAACGCGGGCGGAACCATCTACGGGGTGCAATTCCACCCGGAGGTCGTGCATACGGAATTCGGATCCCGGATACTTTCCAATTTCCTTTTTCAGGTGGCGGGGCTTGACGGGAACTGGACGGCAGGCTCATTCATAGAGCATTCAATACACGATATAAGGGAAAGGGTCGGGAACGACAAGATCATATGCGGGCTCTCGGGGGGAGTGGACTCTTCTGTCGCGGCGGCTCTTATTAACGAGGCGGTGGGCCGCAGGCTTTACTGTATTTTTGTTGATACGGGGTGCATGAGGCTTGATGAGGCTCAGGAGGTTTGTGACGCTTTTTCCGAATTTGAAATGAATTTCATTCACGTGGATGCTTCTGAGAGATTTCTCTCTCATCTTGAGGGTGTTGAGGATCCCGAAACGAAAAGAAAGATTATGGGCGAGCAGTTCGTGAGGGTCTTTGAGGAAGAGGCTGAGAGGATATCCGATGTCCGTTTTCTCGCTCAGGGAACACTCTATCCCGATGTTATCGAGAGCGTGAGCGTCAAGGGTCCTTCGGCCGTCATAAAGTCCCACCACAACGTCGGAGGGCTGCCGGAAAAAATGAACCTAGAGATAGTAGAGCCTCTTCGGGAACTTTTCAAAGACGAGGTGAGAAGCGTTGGCAAGGCTCTCGGGCTTCCTTCCTCTCTCATAGGCCGCCATCCCTTTCCCGGTCCGGGTCTTGCGATCAGGATAATGGGAGAAGTCACGCGCGAGAGACTCTCCATACTGAGACACGCGGACAGCATTTTTATAGACGAGCTTAAAAAATCGGAGGCCTATGATGAGATATGGCAGGCCTTCTGCGTTTTTATCCCGGTAAAGACGGTGGGAGTGATGGGCGATGAGCGCACCTATGAAAACGTCTGTGCCCTGAGGGCTGTGAGCAGCACGGATGGAATGACCGCCGACTGGTCGAAGATATCCTATGATCTGCTCGGAAAAATCTCAGTAAGGATCATAAACGAGGTAAAGGGAATAAACCGGGTCGTATACGATATATCCACAAAACCTCCCGGCACCATAGAGTGGCAGTGAAATCTAGCTGACTCTTTTTTTGAATATGGCGAATTCGCCCGTGATGGTGGCAAGTTCCCAGCCGTCGTTACCAAGCGAGACAAGAGAATCCTCAAGGCTTCCCCTGGTATTCTCCCTTCTTGAGTCAACCTCTTCCTTGTAGACCGCTATATCATGGTCCTGAGGTCTTTTAACAAGCACATCAGTCGAGACTACCTTGTATTCCCAGCGCTCCATTATTCTTCCTGGTCTCCGGCTTCCTCTTCTTCGTCGATGACAAGGGATGTTGCCTTGTCACTTACGTCGGGCAGGGATTTTACGTGTTTTTCGTAATCCTTCCGGGTAATATGCCCTTCTTCTATATATCTTTTGTAAATCCGTACATCAAAAAATTCTTCGTTATCCTGCATTATCCATCCTCCGAAGGAAAAACAATTCTAACCACGAGCGAGGTTTTTTCAAAGACAGAGACTTCAGGCTCCCGTTAATTTCTTCCCTGCAAGAACCAGTTCCATGTTCTAAAAAGGCCTTCGCGCAAGGTCACCTGCGCGTTCCATCCGAACCTCTCTTTTGCCAGGGAGCAGTCAAGACTTATCCTTCTTACTTCTCCTGGGCGCTCTTTTTCGTGAACAGTCGTGAATTCGGTTTTAGTTACCTCCCCCAGTATGCGCACTATGTCGTTTACAGAGATCTCGATCGAGGTTCCTATGTTAAAAGTTCCTTCTTCTTTGAGGGTTGCGGCGAGCAGGTTTGCCCGCGAGACATCGGAGACGTGCACGTAATCCCTTGTCTGTTCTCCGTCTCCGAATATGATGCAGGTTTTTCCGCTGATTATTTTCTCACAGAAAATCCCTATCACACCGGCTTCTCCCTCGGGGTTCTGCCTTTCTCCGTAAACGTTTGAGTATCTCAGAATCACATGTCCGAAACCATGGTTCCTTGAATGGTATCTTACGTAATTTTCCGTTGAGAGTTTCGAGATTCCATAGGGGGAAAGAGGAAGAGCGGGGGTTGTCTCACTGGCTGGAAGTTTCTTTGGTTCTCCGTAGAGAGCGCCGCCTGTGGATGAAAAAATAAACTTCCTGGTTTTGTGTTCCGCGCAGAGTCTAAGAACGTTAAGGGAACCGCCTATGTTTACATCGGCGTCAAAGCTGGGATTTTCAACGGAATCTCTTACGTTTATCTGCGCTGCGTGGTGGTTGACGATTTGGGGGCGGAATCGGCGAAACGCTTTTTCGAGTCCTGTAAAATCCCTTACGTCGCATTCGATGAATTCGGCTTCTGTGGGGATATTGCTTTCAGATCCGGTGGAGAGGTTGTCAATCACGAGAACCTCGTGGCCCTCGGAGATATACGCTTCGCATACCCAGGAGCCTATGAAACCCGCTCCGCCTGTAACTATTATTCTCACTTTTTTTCCTTCCGGATGCCGTGAAATAATAGTTTTCCCCTAGGGTTTTGTCAAAGAGTAGCTTAGTGCGAAGCTCAGAACTGGTTTAATAGTCTAGAAGACCAGAGAGCGGACATGCCAAGTCTGATTGTTGACCGCATGTCCGCTCCTGATCTGTTTCCCGCCATTTAGCGGAGTTCCAGTTATTAATTCGAGATAGAACTGGATTGGTTAAGGAAGATCCAAAACGCCATCTCCATCCGCTTCCAAAAGTATGTGGCAATCCTTGAGACTGCCATCCTCCTTTTCTAGGTATTTTGCCAATGCGGAGTGTGGAGTGTTTTGGTCCTCTGGTCCACAGTTGCCGTCTTCTATGTTGTTTGAAACATCAGTACTTGCCGGTATCAGCACGTATGGGCAGACCACCGCAGGTTTGAGTGCATCTTCTCCTCCCGGGCGGTAAGCATAGCCGGTCCAGTAACCGGTATATATCGTTTCCCCATCGGCAACGGGAATATCATCGTCGGCCCTTGCGGCAAGAAAGTATGCTCCGGGCCTGTCAAAAACCTCTCCTGTCTGACTTACATAGACGGATACGATAGTCTTCGGATTATAAGCACTCTCGCCGACCTCTATACCAATTTGCGGGAAGTACGCATCTCCAAAAAGGGTGCCGCGGGCGACGAGCGTGACGTTAGATTCCCTCTCAGCCACCTCTTTTCCTTCCGAAAAAATTTGCACTCTCTCACTTGTACAATCCGTATTGTTGTTCGCGTCAATACTTGTATAGAATCCTCTCATTTCTATTGGCTCTACTTCATCCTCATCGTCATCTAGAAGATCACAAGATGAGAGCGCAAGCAATCCGGCAAGGCAAAATACTGCCGAAAGAACAAAAATCCCAAGACCGCGCAACCCTCGTATACGGCGCCACGCTGAATTGCTATAAAATTTCTCCATGATCGAAAACCCCCTCAAATAATAAGATATCAAATTATTGCACAATCCGGGTAGAAAAGTCTATATTTTTTTAACCTGTCCAGAGCATTATTCTCGTGTCGGTACACATGAAGACTTTGCGCTTCGGTTTGTCCGGTTTTTAAGTTATACTCTCCCTTCAAAACCGGTTTTTTTTCCGCCGGAATAGATGTATCAATCGTTCCGAGAGTGTCTGTACTTTTATTCAAAGGGCAAAATCATAAAGACCGGGCTTAATTCGCTATGCTTCTCACAATTGACGTTGGCAACACGAGTATAATGGTCGGAATATTTTCCGGAGAGGATCTCGTATACAGTTTCAGAATTGATACCGACAGAACCAAAAGTCCTGATGACTACGGAATTATCTTATTCGGGAAGATGGACGAGAAAGACATATCTCCCTCTTCGTTCAGCGGTTCCATACTCTCCTGCGTGGTCGCCGAGATGGAAGAGGGGGTGGCGAAACTGGTAGAGAAATATTTCGGTCACCGGCCCATAATAGTGGGTCCTGAGACAAGAACGGGAATGCCGATTCGGATTTATAGTCCCGAAGAGCTCGGGGCCGATAGAATAGCAAACGCCGTTGCGGCTTACCACCGTTTCGGTGGAAGCGTGATAGTGGTTGATCTCGGCACGGCGACCACCTTTGACTGTGTTTCCGAAAAAGGAGAGTATCTGGGCGGAATCATAGTTCCCGGGATCGAGCTTTCCACGGTGGCGCTTTACCACGGAACTTCCAAGCTTCCGAAGGTTGATCCCGAGAAACCCGAGCAGGTGATAGGCAAAGACACCGTCGAGTGCATACAGTCGGGGCTGTTTTACGGTTACGCCTCGATGATTGACGGGCTTTGCGCGAAACTCAAAGAGGAGATGGGTTCTTCTCCCGAAATCGTAATTACCGGAGGGTTTGCCGAAGCGATCTCTGAGGAGTGCGCCTGCGTGAACCGGGTCGACAAGGACCTTGCTCTCCACGGCCTGAGACTGCTCCATGAACTCAACTCTCAGATACTCTGTTAGGAAAATCGTCTCGGAAACCACCTGTTTTGTTCTCTCACTCGAACTCTCAGACGGTCATCGCCACTGGGTTTTTCCAAACGCGGAATGGATGGACAAGAGAGAAAAGGCTATCGGGATCGAGTTTGAAGAAAATGACCTTTGGACCTTTCTCTGTGGGCAGTGCTACTCGGCGAAAGCTGATTTTTCAGTTTCCGGAAGGTACGTTCCGAGTCACGAAGGACTCTCCAAACTCTCTTTTAATCTCGATGGTTCGCCGCTACTTTGGGGTAATTACGTTCTGCTCTCTCCCAGTTGGGGACGTCACTCGAAAAAAAAGATGTGGCTTCTAATCCCCTCTTCGGGGCGGGAGCGCGGTCGGCAATAGGGGGGGGCTATTTCAAGTCAGGTCGGAGGGTGCTTGCGTATGGGTTTCTGTTTCCGGGAGCATTTTTACCCGCCCTTTAAATTCCTCGGATCCGGGATCGTAAAAAATTTCCTTTTCGTTTGCTAAAAACAGTCCTTTCCATAACGCATATCCTTTTCTGTTCATGTGAAGGCCGTCTTCAGTGAACAGCTCCTCTCTTATATCTCCATTCTCATTTAGCATGTAGTCGTAGACATTCAGATAAAAGGTGTTGGGCTCTCTTGACAGAAACTGCCTTACGAGATCGTTTGACGCCTTGATTCTGTCAAGAAAATGGAACCTTACGGGACTCGGTTTTATTGAGACGAAGGTAAATTTCGTATGGGGGTAGGATTCTCTGAAGCGGTAGTAGAAATCCACAAAGAAATTCAGCACCTGCCTAGGAATACAGCCATCCCCTATGTCGTTATCGCCTGCATAGAAGACTAGGGATTTAACGTCATTAGGCTTTATAAGCCGCTCGAAATAGTGCAGGCAGTAGGCTATCCTGGCGCCTCCGAAACCGAGATTCAAGGCGTTGTAATCGGAGAAATCCCTTGCCATGCCCCTCCAGAGGCGGAAACTTGAACTGCCGTAAAATACCGTCGCGTCATTCTTTTTCCCGACATGACGTCTCTCAAGGATTCTTATGTCCTGTTCAAACAGGTTTTTATCGATTGCTGGGAACTCTTTCTCAACCTGCTCAAAGGTTTTTAAATTTATCTTGGTGGATTCCGCCCGTTTTGCGAGTCCTGCTGCCTCTTCCACATATTTCCTGTACTCGTTTCCGTATTCCCTGACGAACTCAAAGAGCCTGTCTTTGTTCTCTCCCGGATTTTTTACGTGATCGGAGACCCTGAAGGGCTTTTTTATCACTAGGGAGAACACGTTCTGGTTTATCCTTTTGTCAAAGTTCGCCACCGCTACGGGAACGATGTAGGGCTCAGGTAAAACGGACGCGGCCAGAAGAAAAGCACCGAGTTTGAACGGACCGGGAGATTCCTCTGTCGTCATGCTGGTCCCCTCTGGACTTATTACTATGTTAAATCCTTTTCCTAGATGCTCCTTGGCCATCTCATAGAACTTTTTCCTCCAAGCTTTTCTCCGCTCGGGGGTTCCTTGGGAGAGATCGGATTCGTCGGTGTAAACATTTATGTGCCCGAGCCTCTCATAGTAATATTCATGTCCGTATTCTTCCGCCCTTGGAACGCGTACGACGCGGATCCCGGCCTCGCCGTACTTGGCGTAGAGAACCATCGAACTTATGAAGTGGGAATCGAGCGTAATCTGAAAATGGTTGGGAAGGGTGTTATAGGGATGGTTCAGCAGATGATTGTATATGAAGATGTGTCCCGGCTCATCTGGCAGGTTCTCCCAGCCTTCAATTACGTAAGGAGTGCTATTGAAGACTCCAGCGAACTGCTTGGCCGCCATGGTTCTTATTTCGCTTGGAGAAAGTGACTTGGGCGCTACGGTCACGGACTGATAGACATTTTTTAAACCCTCGAAAAAATTGTATTCCTTGTAGATTTTTCCGAGAATATCAAGGCTGAGACGGGACAGTTCCCTCTCAAGGCTCTCGCCTTCTTTTTCCAGTCTGAACAGAAGCCGGAAAGCGTCATCTAGCGTAAGCGGGCTGTTTAGCAGATGGGGAAGTTTATGAATGGGGGAGTTTACACTTAGCTGCATGGAGTTTTGCTCGATAAGGTTGCTTATAGCCAGTATTTCTCGCTCGTATCTTTGCGATATTAGCCCCGCGCGGGCATTTCGAAGCCGGATTGACACCAGCCACAAAAGCCTTCTGGCCAGAGCCAGAGCCGAGTGGGAATCCTGATTCAGGATTTTGTGAAGATTGCGGGAGCTTATGTGATAGATAACCGAGTTTCTGCTCGCAACTGCGGTGACATCGTTTGATCCGGCGGGAGCGGCGCCCATCCATCCGACCATGTATCCCGGGAGGTTGATCAGGTGAAGCGCGGCGGATTCCTCGATCCCTCCCTGCGCCCCGTCGGGAGAGAAGCACAGTGCCGCCTTTCCGTAAGCCAGTATGTCCATTCCTTTTGAGGCATCCCCTTGGTTGAATATGGGCTCGTTGTTCAGATAGTATTTTTTCTGGGTCGCTTTTGCCAGCTGGCGCAGTGTCTTATCAGGGAAAACCTCGAAAAAAGGAGATTGCCTCAAAAGCTGAAGCGGGTTGGGTACGGATATGTATTTCCCTTCCTGGGAAAAATCGCCCGTTTTCCCCGTCTCAATGTCCCAGTTGACGTTGTTGTATTCTGCAAGCTCGGTTCTGACATGTTTTAGAAGGTTTATGCTTTTGCCGAGAACGAAAAGCAGGAATTCGCATCCCAGAAGGGGTTCCTGGTCAAAGAATTTTTCAAGATTCTGGTGACTCCACTTTAGCAGGACGCAGGGCCTCTCGCATGTAATTGTTGTGTAGTAGCGTTTGGGAGAGCGAAAGCCCGACCAGCCTACGGGAGTGAATTTTTCGTCGCTTTTTCCTACCGAGAATTCATCGGTTCTGTCTTCGACGCTGATTGAGAAATTCACCAGGCCCTCTACGAGAAAGTAGAAAGAATGGCTGGGTTCGAACTGCTTGGTGAGAACATAGCGTTCCGGCACTTCTATCAGTTCGCCTATCTTAAGCAGGAAATCGGTCTTGTCTTTCTCGAAATTCGAAACGAACGGAAGTTCGCTGAATATCTCTTTTTTTTCCCACATAAAAATAAAATCATACCTTTTTTGCTGGCATAATATACTTTATCGCCGGAAGTCAGCTGACCGTTCGGACAAGACCAAGGGCTTTTTCGCAATTTTGTTGAAAACAGTTTACATTGATTTGAAAAAACTACGGAAACTTTTCCCAAGGAGACTCAATGATAAAACGTATGGTGATGTGGAAACTGAAGGATTCACACGAAGGAATGAGCAAGGATGAGCTCATTGCCAATTTCAAACAGGAAATAGAGGGACTGAAAAGCGCCGTTCCGGAGATAAAGACTATGGAACTTGGCAAGAGTTTTAGTGAGCTTCCCGTCACGTACGATGTAGCCCTCTATTCTGAGTTCGACTCGAAGGAAGATTACGAAGTTTTCCTGAAGCATCCCGAGCACTTAAAGGTCGGGAAGTTCATCCGGCAGATAAGAACGGACGTGGCTCTTGTCGAATACGAAACGTGATTTCTCTGGTTCCGCCCTTGCTAGTTGAATAAGGGGATATATCAAGCACGGATACACTGTTATCCGCTTTTATCGGCATAATATACTTGTTGTCAAAAGCCGGATAACTGTCTGGATAGAGGATTTTTCGCAATTCTGCGAGAAATAATTTATACTGCTTTGGAAAGGTACAGACACTTTTCCCAAGGAGACCCAAGTGTTAAAGCATATAGTGATGTGGAAAATCAAGGAGTCGCACGAAGGGACGGACAAGGATGAGATTATGGACAGGATTAAGGAGGAGCTCGAAGGCCTCAAAAGTTCCATTCCTGAGATAAAGACCATGGAGATCGGCAGGAATTCTAACGAACTTCCCACATCGTTTGATGTTGCTCTTTATTCCGAGTTCGAATCCAAGGAAGATCTTGAGATCTACAAGGAGCACCCCGAGCACGTAAAGGTCGCACAGTTCATCCGGCAGGTAACGATAGATGCGGTTGTTGTCGACTACGAAACGTGATTTTTTTGGTTCCTTCTAGTGGTTGAATAAGGGGATATATCAAGCGCAGACACCCTGTTATCCGCGTACATGTGGTAACCGAGCGTGGCTATCATGGCTGCGTTATCAGTGCAAAGAGCAGGCGAGGGGATAAAAACATTTATTCCTCCGCTTCTTATTCTTTCTTCGCTTAGCTGCCTTAGCCTTGAGTTGCAGGCTACCCCGCCCGCTAAAACAACGCTTCCCACTCCATTTTTCCTCGCAGCGTTAAGCGTCTTGTCAATAAGTGTTTCCACTATGGCTTCCTGATACCCTGCGCATACGTCAAAGAGATTCTCTTCGCTTTTAACCGGGTTTTTCCTTATGTGGTTAAGAAGAGCGGTTTTAAGCCCGCTGAAACTGAAATCAGGGGATTCATTATTAAACGGTCTTGGGAAACTGATGGCGTCGGGGTCGCCGTTTTTTGAAAGCCTGTCTATTTCGACTCCTCCGGGATACCCGAGCCCGAGGGCCTTTGCTCCTTTGTCAAAAGCCTCCCCCGCGGCATCGTCTCTCGTACTTCCGAGCAGTTCGAAGTCAAGAAAGCCCCTTACCATGTAAAGGTTCGTGTGTCCCCCGGAAACTATGAGTGCGACAAACGGAAAATCGATTTCGTTCTCCAGATGCGCCACTGCTATGTGCGATTCCAAATGGTTTACTCCCACAAGAGGTTTTCCGTGGGAGAACGCAAGTGCCTTCGCGGTTGAAATCCCGACCATAAGCGAGCCTATGAGTCCGGGCCCCTGGGTTACCGCTACGGCATCCACTTCCCCGACGGAAGCCTCGGCGTTCTCAAGAGCCTGGTTGATTACCTGGAGGATTATTTCGGTGTGCATGCGCGAAGCTATCTCCGGGACGACGCCGCCGAAGGCGTTATGAACGTCAATCTGCGAGGAAACCACGTTTGAGAGCATATGTTTTCCGTCTCTTATAACTGCCGCGGAAGTCTCGTCGCATGATGTTTCAATACCCAGAATCAGAGAAGACATAAACCGAACCTTTTTCTAGAAATAATGGAGTAATAACTTTACCTAAGTGCCAGATTTAGTGAACCACGCGCGGAGAAAAGTTTTCGCTCTTACCTTGTTTCGTGCTAACATGTACCGATTGACATTGGCCCGGTTTAAAGCTGTTTTTATCTCAGAGAATTTATAATGCAGAGAATTTTGAAGTTGCTGATTCCGTGTTTTCTTGTTTTCCTATTATTTGGCTGCGGTTGCGGGGGAAAAGACGCTACAGACGGACAGGGTGAAGATCCTTTGGAACCGGAGTCACCGGAAGTTCCAGCTGCACCTTCGCCGCCTGAAGTTCCTACAGACCCAATGCTCTCGCACATATCTCTCCCTGAAGGCTTCTCCATTTCACTCTATTCAAACGAAGTACCCGGCGCGCGTTCGCTTGCACTTGGCGCCAAGGGCACATTGTTTGTCGGCACCAGGTCGAGGACCGTGTACGCCCTTAGCGATACAGACGGTGATAATTATGCCGAAACCGTTCGTATAATCGCGGACAACCTCAATACTCCAAACGGCGTTGCGTTTCGAGACGGAGACCTTTACGTCGCGGAAATAAGCCGAATTCTCCGCTATGACGATATCGAGGAACATCTCTCTTCCCCTCCGGACCCCGTAGTTATAATTGACACGCTTCCGAGGGATACACATCACGGGTGGAAGTTCATCCGATTCGGACCGGACGGAAAACTCTACGTTCCGGTCGGAGCGCCGTGCAACGTCTGCAAAAGAGACGACAGGCGCTACGCGGCGATCTCGAGAATTGATCCCGACGGGAGGAATCTTGAGGTTTTCGCCCATGGAGTGAGAAACACCGTGGGTTTTGACTGGCACCCGGAATCTGATGTGCTCTGGTTTACGGATAACGGAAGGGATAACATCAGCAGAGACACGCAAATTAATGATAACAGCCCCCCGGACGAACTTAACCGTGCCGGGGAATCCGGACTTCATTTCGGTTTTCCTTACTGCCACGGGGCGAATGTTCAGGACCCGCGGTTCGGTTCGGAGCGCAGCTGTGAAGAGTTTACTCCTCCCCAGTGGGAACTTCCCGCGCACGTCGCGGCGCTCGGCATGCGGTTTTACACGGGTTCCATGTTCCCCGCGTCCTGGAGAAACGCGATTTTCATCGCGGAGCACGGTTCTTGGAACAGAAGCGTGCCCACAGGTTACAGGGTGACCGCGGTACGCCTCAACGAATCGGGGAACGCGGCTTCATACGACGTGTTTGCGCAGGGGTGGCTCGGAAGCGACGGGACCGCCTGGGGAAGGCCGGTTGACGTACTCGTCACCCCGGATGGAGCTTTGCTTGTATCCGATGACCGCAGGGACGCTGTCTACAGGATTTCCCGCTGACATTTCCACTGCATAACCGGAGTTTTTTGTCGTCTGAATTATTTGTAAAGGGGCTTATAATCCCCTAAACTAAATATTGTCCGAAGCGTTTTGGTCAAGGGGGCCTTTGCTAATGAGTTCTTCCCGGAAAAAAGAGAAAATACCCGCCAAATCCGTAATAACGAGGGACCCTTTTCCCAAGTCAAAAAAGATATACGTGGACGGAAAAATCCACGACATAAGGGTGGCCATGAGAGAGGTCGAAACCGATGATCCTATCTCTGATGCCCCGGGCGCGGACAAGTTCAGTATAACCCTTTACGACACAAGCGGCCCCTATACTGACCCCGATGTCGATATTGACGTTCACAGGGGTCTTCCGCCGCTTCGCGAAAAATGGATTAGAGAACGGGGAGATGTTCAGGAGCTTCCTGATTTTTCCTCGGAATTCGCGAGGAAAAGACTTGAGAGGGCAAACGGGATAACTTTCGGGAACATAAAAAAGCCCATTTGCGCCGCGCCCTCGCGAAACGTAACCCAGATGCACTACGCGAAGAAGGGAGTCATAACGCCCGAGATGGAGTACATAGCCATAAGGGAGAACCAGAGAATCGACGAACTGAAGGATGACTACGGGCAGCTTGCGGCTTACCACGAGGGGGTTGATTTTGACGCGCGCATTCAGACCCGCCACATCACCCCAGAGTTCGTAAGAGAAGAGGTTGCAGCTGGGCGCGCCATAATTCCCAACAACATAAACCATCCCGAAACCGAGCCCATGATAATAGGGCGGAACTTCCTCGTGAAGATAAACGCGAACATAGGTAACTCCGCCGTTACATCGAGCATTGAGGAGGAGGTCGAAAAAGCGGTCTGGGCTTGCAGGTGGGGAGCGGACACCATAATGGATCTTTCGACCGGAGACAACATCCACGAAACCAGGGAGTGGATAATAAGAAACTCCCCGGTTCCCGTGGGAACCGTGCCCATATACCAGGCCCTTGAAAAGGTTAACGGAAAACCGGAGGAACTTACCTGGGAGATTTACAGGGACACCCTTATAGAACAGGCGGAGCAGGGGGTTGACTACTTCACCATACACGCGGGAGTGCTCCTTCGCTACATTCCCCTTACCGTCGACAGGGTTACGGGGATAGTTTCGAGAGGCGGGTCAATAATGGCCAAGTGGTGTCTCTCGCATCACAAGGAAAGTTTTCTCTACACCAATTTCGAAGAAATCTGCGAGATAATGAAGGCCTACGACATAGCATTCTCTCTGGGTGACGGCCTCCGACCGGGTTCGATAGCCGACGCGAACGACGCTGCGCAGTTCGCTGAGCTTGACACCCTCGGGGAACTTACGCAGATAGCCTGGAAGCACAACGTTCAGGTCATGATAGAGGGGCCGGGACACATCCCGATGCAGATGATAAGGGAGAACATGACCAAGGAGCTTGAGATATGCGGAGAGGCTCCTTTCTACACGTTGGGACCCCTTACGACCGACATAGCGCCCGGCTACGACCACATAACTTCCGCCATAGGGGCGGCTATGATAGGCTGGTACGGAACCGCGATGCTCTGCTACGTTACCCCGAAGGAGCATCTCGGTCTTCCCAACAAAAAGGACGTAAAGGACGGGGTTATAACCTACAAGATAGCCGCGCACGCTGCGGACCTTGCTAAGGGCCATCCTACAGCGCAGCTTCGAGACAACGTGCTCAGCAAAGCCAGGTTTGAATTCCGGTGGAATGATCAGTTCAATCTTTCTCTTGATCCGGACACTGCGCGCGAGTTTCACGACGAGACCCTCCCTGCCGAGGGGGCCAAGGTTGCGCATTTCTGCTCCATGTGCGGTCCGAAATTCTGCTCGATGAAAATCACGCAGGACATAAGGGATTATGCAAAAGAACATGGTCTCTCGGAGATGGACGCTGTTCAGGAAGGACTTGATTCCAAGGCCCGAGAATTCGCGGAGAAGGGAAAAGAGATATACGTTGAGCGTCCGGACTAGGTTGGCGAACGGCAGCGGATGATATTGACGAAACAGCCCCTTTTTTAATAATACGCCTGTAGCGATTCTCAAGCAGACTCTTTCTTGAAATAAGCAATCCGCTGTTCCTTGGCGGTATACGCTTTATCTATCAACTGCTCTTCGGTGAGGAACAGGTCTCGATGGCCTCCCATTCCCAATTGCTCTAACAAGCGCTTCATCGCAACGTCGTGCCGTTCCACCCGTCCATCTGCCAGAATATGCGCGATATCTAATCCTGCTTTCACTAATTCACGTGCTACAAGAATCGCCCTGTGACAGTCAAGCGGGTCTTTCTCCGCGCACATTAAAGCAATCTTCTTGTGTTTGCTGTCTTTACGGACCCACTCTATTCCTTCCCTGAACAGCTTGGTTTTGGCGAGCAATCGGTACTTTACTCTTCCATTTTCGTAACATTCAGGATTATCGGTTCGCGCGCCAAGCTCCTTGCCAAGAAAAACATATTCGATGCTGTGCACACGAAGGGAGTCAATCAGATTTTCGCGATTGAATTGCGGGTAATAGCGACTATACGGCACTGACCTCACATCCGCAACTGCCTTTATCCGGTGTTGCTTTAAAAGCGAAATGTAATTTCCGATCTCATGAGTCGAGTGACCTATTGTGTAAATTGTCCTTTCTTTCACTGATTCCATAATCGCGGACCCTGAGATAGCGTTCACGTCGACAAAGCCGAATTCAGAACTGAGTCGAGTAATTCTGTAAATTCGTCAAGGTTGTCGCTTAATTTCACGTTCCACGTCCGAAATAGTCTTCTTCAGGTTCGCGTAGCTGCACTCGCGCGGCGAGAGTTTCTTCAGGGAACCTAGGCGAATGGTTTTTTGCTCCGGGCATCTTTGGTCAAGAACCTTAGTTGAAAGAACGTAAAAATCCCAGGCAGCAGTGTCAAGCGGGTTAAAAGGGGGCTTTTTCTTCGTAAAGACGCAGAATACGTACATGTCTGCCCAGCGCTGCTTAACGTCTCCTCCGGTACTCTCTCCGGTTGCGGGGTCCCAGCTCCAAAAGCGAGGAGCGATGGTGAATTCGATAGGGAAGTATTCTTTCTGCTTCCATGACTGCACGTACGCGGAGCTTTTGACTTCAATTGTCGTGTCTGATTCCATGCGCAGGTCATACCCTCCCCATTCCACTCTAGGTTCTTTGTGAAGGTTGAGCGCCGTTGCGACGAGGAACTCCGCCAGAATCCCGCGGGTGGTATTGTCCAGAAGATTGGAACCTGACCATCTCCAGTAGTCAGACAGCTTCAGGGCGGGTGCACCCCCTCCCTGGAACGGTTCGTCGCCATCCAGCAGTTCGGTTTTCTGTTGAGACAGTCCGTCGTTCATGAATACAGCATACATTGTGAGGCCGTATTCGGAAAACATGGTGCTTAATGTCTTTACCGGTGCGCTTGCCAAGACTATAACAGAAATTTTTACGCAGAAAGCAGGAAGTTTTCCATGCTGCCTGATATGTGAAAACTGCCCGGATTCTTCCTGAGCATTCGTGGTGCTTTGACGGTTGGAACAAGTCTTCCCTCTTGGTGTATTTTTGCCGTAATCTTCCGTATAATTTATTGTAGGTAGCGAGAAAGAGGATTAAGCTGTGCGGAATTGGCTCAGTTGCTATGTGTAAAGTTTCTCTGAACCTTAATGCCATGAACAAATGAGTGTGCAAATAGATATACCAAAAGAGATGGTTGCGGAATTCTGTCGCCGTAACCGCATAACGCGGCTGTCGCTTTTCGGTTCAGCGATCAGGGATGATTTTGGCCCCGACAGCGATATAGATGTACTGGTGGAATTCGAGCGGGACACTCGAATCGGTTTTATTACGCTTGCGGGATTGGAAATTGAACTGACCGAAATCCTGGGTCGCAACGCGGAACTGCACACCGTGAAAGGACTTCATCCCAGATTTCGAGATGAAGTGTTGCGGTTGGCAGAGGTGCAGTATGAGCAGGCGTGATGATCATACGAGCATCTGGGATAGGCTCAGTCATGCGAGAGAAGAAATTTCCAGACCTCTGGACTGCATAAGAACTCTTTATGTTTCAGTAGTTTGATCTTGTTTTGGAACGGGCTATTGCTCGTGAATACAGAACACATTGGAAGCTGTATACGGAAAACTTGGTATACGTACCCTAGCTAACTCGGTCATCAAGGTCACGACGCAAAATTCTATTCGGAAATCCATAGTCTCTCCATGTTGCCTGTCAGCTTGTTATTAAGTATATACTTGCAACCTGTTACAAGCTTTTCCGTTCCATGCCCAAGCGAACTGACATAAAAACCATAATGGTCATCGGCTCCGGTCCGATAGTCATAGGACAGGCCTGCGAGTTTGACTATTCAGGCACCCAGGCGTGCAAGGTGCTTAAGGAAGAAGGCTACAGGGTGGTTCTGGTGAACAGCAACCCGGCCACCATAATGACCGACCCGGATTTTGCCGATAGCACTTACGTGGAACCGCTCGTTCCCGAAATACTGGAAAAAATAATAGAGAAGGAAAAGCCCGATGCCCTTCTGCCCACGATAGGCGGACAAACAGCTCTTAACCTTGCCGTTTCGCTTGCCGAATCAGGCGCGCTTGAGCGCCACAACGTGGAACTCATAGGCGCGAAAATCCCGGCGATAAAAAAAGCCGAGAACAGGGATCTTTTTAAAAAAGCCATAGCGGACATAGGCCTTGAGGTGCCTAGAAGCGGCATCGCGCATAATATGGAAGAGGCTTGGGACGTCGTGGAGGAAATAGGGTTTCCGGTCATCATACGGCCTTCTTTTACCCTTGGAGGAACCGGCGGAAGCGTCGCCTACAACAAAGAGGAATTCCAGGAGTTCGCCAAGGCGGGAATCGAAAGCTCTCCGGCAAGCGAGATACTCATAGAGGAATCCATAGTGGGGTGGAAGGAATTTGAATACGAGGTAATGCGGGATCACATGGATAACGTCGTCATAATCTGCTCCATAGAGAATTTCGATGCCATGGGCGTTCACACGGGAGACAGCATAACGGTAGCTCCCGCACAGACTCTTACCGACAAGGAATACCAGCATATGCGCGACGCGTCCATAGCGATAATAAGGGAAATCGGCGTTGAAACAGGCGGCTCGAACATCCAGTTCGCGGTTAACCCCAAAGACGGGCGGATGATGGTGATAGAGATGAATCCGAGGGTTTCGCGAAGCTCCGCGCTTGCCTCAAAAGCCACCGGGTTTCCGATCGCCAAGATAGCCGCGAAGCTTGCAGTCGGCTATTCTCTCGATGAGATCTCAAACGATATAACGAAGTACACCCCCGCGTCTTTTGAACCGACGATAGATTACGTTGTGGTGAAAATACCGAGGTTCGCGTTTGAGAAGTTTCCGAAGACGAGCCCGACTCTCACCACGCAGATGAAATCAGTGGGGGAAGCCATGTCCATGGGAAGGACTTTCAAGGAGTCTCTGCAGAAGGCGATGAGATCTCTTGAAATAGATTCCTACGGTTTTGAGAAGGTGTCTGATGACCCCGAAGAGGTAAGGGAAGAACTCAGGGTTCCCTCCCCTCGTCGGCTCTGGTACATAGCCGACGCATTTCGTCTGGGCATGGACTTGGAGGAAATCTACTCGATCTCTCACGTGGACCCGTGGTTTCTTAGGAATATAAAGCAGATCGTCGATTTCGAATCGGATATTGCTAAGGACGGGTTTAACCGCGAGACCATACTCGAGGCCAAGCGCCACGGTTTTTCCGACATTGAGATCGCAAGGATTCTTTCCACGGAAGAAGGGGAAGTGAGGGATTTCCGTCTGCGCGAGGGAATTGAGCCTGCTTTTAAGATGGTTGATACCTGCGCCGCCGAATTCGAGGCTTACACACCTTATCTCTACTCGACTTTCGAGAGCGAAAGCGAAGCGTTTCCCACGGACAGAAAAAAAGTTGTGATACTTGGCGGGGGACCGAACCGCATAGGTCAGGGCATAGAGTTTGACTATTGTTGCGTGCACGCGTCTTTTGCGCTCCGGGAAGAAGGGTACGAGGCCGTTATGGTTAACTGCAATCCCGAGACCGTGAGCACGGATTACGACACCTCGGACAGGCTTTATTTTGAACCGCTTACGCTTGAAGACACCTTGGCCCTTATAAGAAGGGAAGACCCATGGGGAGTCATAGTTCACCTTGGGGGCCAGACCCCACTTCGCCTAGCCCTCGCGCTTGAGGAGGAGGGGGCGAAAATAATAGGAACTTCCCCCGAGAGCATAGATCTTGCCGAGGACAGGGACAGATTCAGAAAGCTCGTTTCGGATCTGGAACTCCTCCAGCCCCAAAGCGATACCGCGAGAAGCGAAGGGGAAGCCATTGGCATAGCTCGCGAAATAGGATATCCGGTCATGGTCCGCCCGTCTTACGTTCTGGGCGGTCGTGCCATGGAGGTAGTTTACGACGAGGAGTCTCTTCGGACTTACATACGGGAAGCCGCGAGCGTTTCGCCGAACCACCCGATATTGATAGACAAGTTCCTGAAGGACGCAAAGGAAGTCGACGTGGACGCGGTCTGCGACGGGAAAACCGTTGTTGTGGGCGGGGTGCTCGAGCACATCGAGGAAGCAGGGGTTCATTCCGGAGACAGTGCGGCGATTCTGCCCCCGTTTTCGATGGAACCTGAGATTATCGAGGAAATAAAATCCCAGACCAAAAAACTTGCGCTTTCCCTGAATGTGAAAGGGCTTGTTAACATCCAGTTTGCCGTAAAGGACGGAAAGGTTTACATAATCGAGGTAAATCCCAGAGCGAGCCGCACCGTTCCTTTCGTGAGTAAGGCCATAGGGGTTCAGTTAGCTAAAATAGGGACCAAGGTGATGACTGGAAAATCTCTTGAGGAACTTGGCTACACGGAGGAAATCGTCCCGGAGCACTACTGCGTAAAGGAATCAGTCTTTCCTTTCGTCAAGTTCCCGGAAGTTGATACGATTCTGGGCCCGGAAATGAAATCCACCGGCGAGGTCATGGGAATTGCTCCCGACCTTGACCAGGCGTTTGCCAAATCCCAGATTGCGGCCGGCAACAGCCTTCCCTCCAGCGGAGTGGCCTTCATAAGCGTAAAAGACGAGGACAAGTCCGACAAGATGCTTGATATAGCCCAGAGGCTAAGTGATACCGGTTTTGATATAATGGCTACCGGGGGCACATCTGAATTTCTCAATAAAAATGGTATATTTTCCCGAACGGTGAAAAAGGTTAAGCAGGGCCGTCCCCACATAGTCGATCACCTTAAAAACGGTGAGGTGCAGTTGGTTATAAATACCACTTTCGGGAAAAAGGAGATCGCGCAGTCATATTCGATAAGAAGGACCGCGCTTATAAACAATGTTCCTTACTTTACCACTCTCGCTGGCGCGGTCGCCGGAGTCAGTGCTATCGAGGCCTTGGTGAGAATCGGTCTCGACGTAAAGGCTCTGCAAAGCTACTATTAACACGGCTGGGGTATGATTGAGGCGAGGAGGAGATATTGATGAGTGTCCAAAGAGTTCTAATTACTCCTGATGGCTGGAAAAAGCTTCGGGACGAACTGCACAGGTTAAAAACCGTCGAAAGACAGGAAGTAATCAAGCTTATAGAATATGCGAGGTCCCTCGGGGATCTTTCCGAAAACGCCGAGTACGAGACTGCCAAGCAGAGACAGTCGTTCATAGAGGGAAGGATACAGGAAATAGAAGATCGCCTTGGCCGCGCGGAAGTAATTGACCCCGAAAAAATCACTGCCCGGGACAGGGTGGTTTTCGGTCTTACGGTTACGGTGGAGGATATCGATTCCGGGGACATAAAAAAGTACAAGCTTGTGGGAGAGGATGAATCCGAGCCCGAAGATGGCTTTATATCGGTTACCTCTCCGGTCGGCAGTGCGCTTATCGGGAAGAGAGTCGATGACGAGATACAGGTCAGGGTTCCCGGGGGAATTAAGGAATTTCTGGTTATTAATATAGAATAATCTTTTGGTATGGGCAGGCCGGTTGACAATCTCAAGAAATTCATACTGTTTTCAATCGTCTTCCATGTTCTTATATCTATTGCTTGGGGGAAGATTGTCGTGCAGAAGAGTGTTCCCGTGTACGGCGATCACATAGAGGTTTCCCTGAGGCATTTTGAATTCAAAAAACCCGCACCCGCAAAAAAAGTCGTAAAGAAAAAAAAGGTTGTTAAGAAGAAAAAAGAAAAAGCCGTAAAGGAAGTGAAAAAGCGGGATGATTCCATAGCGCTTAAAAAGGAAGCAAAACCCGCCCCGGAGGAGCAATCCGAAGAGAGTTATGCCATCGCGAGGCCATCTTACGGTTTCACCCCCAGACCTGGCTATCCCGCGGTTGCCATAAGGCGCGGTTACGAGGGCAGCGTGTTGCTTAATGTGCATGTGCTTCCGAACGGGAAGCCCGAGGAAGTAACCGTCTTCAGGTCCTCCGGTCACAAGGTTCTTGATAATGCTGCTTTGAAGGCTGTAAGAAAGTGGAAATTCGTACCGGCGCAAAGAGGCTTCAAGGCAGTTTCAAGCTGGGTCAAGGTTCCGATAGAGTTTCGGCTGGAATGAGGCTTAACCATCTGCCGGGAGTTTCCGGGATTTTCTTTCGGGGTCGGGGTCTCCTGTTTTTTTCATGAGAAATTATCTAAGCGTGTTCGTTATATCTTTTCTGGTAGTATTGCTTGACCAGCTGACCAAGTGGCTCGTTAAGGCCCACGTGCCGTTTCTATCGAGGGTAAACGTGTTTTCATGGTTCGATATAACGCATTTGCGAAATCCGGGAATCGCGTTTGGCATGTTAAGGAACATGTCTGAAGATATAAGGCTTTATTTTTATATAGTTGTTTTCGTTTTGGTGCTGATCGTGATTTTTTTCTTTCTTCGCAGACTTGAAGAGGAGCAGAGAGTTTTTCGATATGCGCTTGCCTTTGTGCTGGGGGGAGCTATCGGAAACTCAATAGACAGGTTTACCTACGGATACGTGACCGATTTTATCGCGGTCTACTGGCCAGGGAACCCGGACCTGCTCTGGCCTCCTTTTAACGTGGCCGACTCTGCGATCACGGTCGGAGCGATTTCGATCCTGATTTCCGGAGTCGTGTGGCGGGGCAAGGAGAATTGAATGTTTAGCGGTATAGTTGAAGACATTGGAACAGTCCAGGCGCTTGAGGAAAAGGACAAGGGCGTTCTTTTAAGAATCGGGATTCGGAAGATCGATGCCGGGGAACTGGATCTGGGGGAGAGCGTGGCCGTAAACGGTATATGCCTTACGGTAGTTTCTGCAGGAGACGGTAGTTTTTCCGTTGACGCGTCCCACGAAACGCTTTCCAGAACAAACCTTTCCGGCCTCCGGGCGGGGAGCGGAGTGAATCTCGAGAGATCTCTTCGGGTCGGAGACAGGATGGGTGGACATATCGTCACGGGCCACGTGGACGGAGTCGGGGTCGTTCAGTCCATTACTCCGGTAGGAGAATCCAAGGTTTTTTCCTTCTCGATTCCCGCAGCCCTTGCGAAATATGTGGTCGAGAAAGGATCGGTCGCTGTTGACGGCGTAAGTCTCACCGTCAATTCGGTAAAAGACACTGAGTTTTCGGTAAACATAATTCCCTACACGCTTCGGGAGACGACTTTTTCCGAATTTCGCCGGGGTAGGGAAGTCAATGTAGAGTGCGACATAATAGGTAAGTATGTTGAGAAAATGCTCTCCGGCACAAAACCCCCTGCCGAGGGTTCTCCCGTCGGAAGAAAGTTGTAGGTTGATTTGAGCGAGAAACGACATATTTTTCTTACGGGGTTTATGGGAGCGGGCAAAACAAGCGTCGGCAGGGAGCTTTCCGGAAAACTGCGAATGGATTTCTACGATCTTGACAGTGAAGTGGAGCGGGCCGAAGGTCTCTCTGTAACCGAGATTTTTGAAGCGGAGGGAGAAGAGAGCTTCAGGCGGAAGGAAACTGAGATGCTCGCCATCTTTTCGCAGAAAACATCCCCGGCCGTGATCTCAACGGGGGGAGGTGCGGTTCTGCGAGAGCAGAATCGCGAAATAATGGAGGCCTCAGGTGAGATTTTCTATCTGCGGGCGGATATCGATACCCTCTGGAACAGGGTGAGGAGCAAGGAGGGGAGGCCCCTTCTTCATGTCAAGGACCCTAGGGCCGAGTTCTATGAGCTTTTCATGAAAAGAAAGGACATTTACGAACTCTCGCCGCATATTGTTTTTACGGATGATATGAGCATCTCCGAAGTTGCTGATAAAATAATCGGGATGCTCGAATGAAACTGGAGGCTTTAACTATGAAAAAAACCGTTTTCCTGTTTTTTGCTGTTTGTCTTTTGCTTTTGGGTTCTCTTTCGTGCGCTAAAGTAGAGGAAGACGAAGAAAGCTCTGGATCCCTGTCGCGCGAAAACATACCGGAACTTCTCTCTTCTTCCGGCTCTTCTGAAAAGTTTCCCTCCCTTGCAGGTCTTGTCGAAAAACAAAAGCATTCTGTCGTGAACATAAGCACCACGAGTGTCGTAAAGCGGGGAAAGGCAGTCCCTGATTTCGGCGAAGGAGACCCTTTCGAGGAATTTTTCAAAAGATTTTTTCCGAATGACCGGGAACGAGAGTTCAGGAAAAAGGGCCTGGGCTCCGGGTTCATAGTCAGCAAAGACGGCTACATAGTTACCAACAACCATGTGATCAGCAGAGCAGAAGATATACAGGTCGTTCTCTACGACGGGTCGAGGTATACGGCCGAGATTGTGGGACAGGACGCGAAAACGGACCTTGCGGTTCTAAAGATAAAGGCTGAAAAAAAGTTAAAGCCAGTTGTTTTCGGAGATTCGGACAAGCTTAGAATCGGCGACTGGGTCATGGCGATTGGAAATCCCTTCGGACTCGGCTACACCGTGACGGTCGGAATAGTGAGCGCGAAAGGAAGGTCTCTGGGTCTCGGGGCCTACGATGATTTTATTCAGACCGATGCGTCTCTCAACCCCGGAAACAGCGGAGGTCCGCTTTTTAGCCTTGGAGGGGATGTGGTCGGTGTTAACACCGCGATAGCGTCTAGAGGACAAGGAATAGGTTTTTCTATCCCAACCAACATGGCCAAGGGGGTCATATCCCAGCTCATGGAAAAGGGCAAGGTGGTCAGGGGGTGGCTGGGAGTCATTATTCAGCCTATAACGCAGGAGATAGCCGAGAGCATAGGGCATAAGAGCACCGACGGAGCTCTTATATCCGATATAAGCCCGGGAAGCCCCGCGGAGAAAGCGGGTCTGCGGAGAGGGGACGTGGTAGTGAAATTTGACGGAGAGCCTATAAGAGAGTTTACGTCTTTATCCAAGCTCGTGGGAATGAAAGCTCCCGGCACTTCTTCTGAAATCACGATTCTCCGCGACGGGGAGCGCAAGGAGATTTCCGTTGTTCTCGGCAAGATGCCGGATGAAGAGGCTCCTGCGGAGTCCCGGCGGGACGAAGATATTGAATTAAGCGATATTACCCCGGATATTGCCGCACGGTTCGGCGTTGAGGATAAGGCCGGAGTGCTGGTTACGAACGTAAACCGTGGCAGCTCGGCTTGGGAGGCGGGATTTCGTTCCGGGGATGTGATACTGGAGGTTAACAAGAGCGCCGTGGCGAACCTTGAAGACTACAACAAGATCATAAGCGGCCTGAAACCCGGAAAGCAGTATCTTTTTCTGGTAAAAAAAGGTAAAAACACGATTTACATCGGCTATGCTCCCAAAAATAAACAGTAGCGGGAGACTTTCGCTGATTACTCTTCAGAGATGATCTTCCTTCGGAACTCTTCCGGCATCCGCACGGTTTTTCTCTCTTTGTAGTCAAAAAACACGAGAGAGGTTTTGACTCTGGCAACCTCTTTGCCGTTTTTTCCATTAATGAGTACGTAGATAAGCTCTAGAAAATGGTTGCCGTACTCGCCGACGCCGATGCTTATCTCCATTACGTCTCCGTAAAACGCTTCGGAACTGTAGGTGATTCCGACGTCTCCCATTATGATTCCCACTCCCTCTATATCGGCTTCGGTGTAGCCGTGTGTTGCGAGGAACCTTACACGGGCCTCGTGCGCGAGGGTTAACACCGAGTCGTGTCCGAGATGAGCACCGTAATTTATGTCGTCTATTCTTATCGGAATTTGTGTTGAAAAGACGAATCTGCTCGGCAGGTCTATTTTTATTCTTGCCATTTTCGCGGGTTTTCTACCTGAATATATCCGTATTTGAGGGGCTATAAAAGAATTGTTTGCTTTTTAGTTTTCAGGGGTTATAGTCATGCCTCAATAATTGTTCCAACAAATTTTTCTAGGAGGCAGGATCAGATGGAAGAAAGGACAGAAAAGGAGCATGTAAGTAACCACGTTGATATTGAATCCAAAAGGTTTTTCTTTGACGTCAAGGAAAACCACAAGGGTCAGTACCTTAGGATTACCGAACTAAGCGGCGGCCGCTCAAGCATAGTTGTTCCCTTTGAAGGAATAGAGCAGTTCAGGGACAAGCTGGTCGAAACCATAAAAGAATCCCTCGAACTGGTGGAAGGCTAGAGAAGTTCCCAGGAGTTTTAACCCCTCCCCATCCCGGCACAAGCTTTAAGCTCTCTACATGATCGCTTTTGCTTTTATCACTCTGAGTTTTATATGATTCGGGTCGGGAAGCTTGCTTATAAATCCGACCTGAACATTCCTGAGCCACATCACCTGTTTCGGAGCCAGCACCTCTTTTATCTTGAAGCGGTTTGATCCGAAAGGGGTGTTCGAGGATTTGAAAAACTCTATTTCAAGCACTATTTTCTCGTAAGCGATGTCGCTTATGTTCTCGATGACCAGCTTGCTGAGCGTTGCGGTTGCCCCGGGGATTCCGCTTCCCCATTCAAACTCCCTTATTACTATATCGTGTTTTGGGAAGGCTTCTCTGGGTTGTTCTTCGGAAAGTTCCGTGCTCTTGTCCGCAACCGAACCGGCAGAGTCGACCGAGCTGGCCGGAGGAGAGACGCTCTCGGTTCCTTCGTCGTAAGCGCTTTCGGATTCATCCGGGGATGGTGCTTCCTGGCGCCGTTCGGCTTTTTTCTCCCCGTCTTTTTTCCTGAGTATGCTGACGGAGCTGATTTTTTTCTTTATCCTCTCCCCGAGGCTTCCCCCGCCGGAAAGAATGTAATTGAGTTCCTTTGTTGTTATCACCTCGGCTCCAGAGACGGCGATGGACCTTTCAACGGCTTTCGGACTCGAGAAACCGACGTTTATTCCCGTAAAGGTTCTTTCCTCTCCGGCGGGAAGTACGTTGTGTATAGTCACCGAGGACAGGTGAGTACTGCCCGATCCGGTTCCGCCGTCTTTTTCCGTTAAAAGCAGCCTTATGTTCTTAAAGTGGTTTTGTCCTGTGTTCTCAAGGGTGATTTCCGTTATGAAACCCTCCGTTCCAAAGCTCGCGCCTTCAAACTCCCAGTTTTTTATGAAAATCGCGTTCTCGGCACCTGCGGACAAAGAACTTCCCGACACCTCGGCGCCGGTTACCATCGCCTCGGAGTTCTCGAGGTCCGAGTTCATTAGCCCCAGGTCCAGATTGAAGAAGGTTTTCTGGCTTCCTGCGGGCAGTTCCTCGGGTATTTTTCCTTGAAGCGAACCCAGAAGCTTGCCGGTTCTTGTAAACAGATCAACCCTGATTTTAATGTTCTTGTAGCTGGTTTTGCCGGAGTTTGCGATGGTTATTTCTCCGAGCGTTGCCATGCGCCCCACTCCGTAGGATTTCCACGAGTAGTCCGTTACAGTAAGATCTTCCCGCGGATTTGACTGCGCATAAGCGACCTCCGCTTGCGGAGAGAGAAGAAGCGGAAAAAGCAGGAGAACAAGTGTGGCTGTAGCGACGCGGATTATGCTTTTCATCAGGTCTTAAAGAATGGTTTGTAGTAGTATACCGGAGAGTTTTTGTTATGGAAGTTCCGGGAGAAGGCTTTTTTGCTTGAGATATCTTCTAAAAAGGTTATAAATCTAGAGCAGCCAGCCGGCAACTAAAGATTTTCTCGGCGCGCGATTCGCCGCAACTCATGGAAACAGCGGGTTTTTTCAATGGCAATTTACATATTACTCAGCAGGCTTACTCCCGAGGGCAGAAAAACCGTAAAGGAACGGCCCGGGAGAATAAAGGAAGTCGACAAGGAGCTTGAGGACATAGGCGTCAGGGTTCTCGAGCAGTATGCGACCCTTGGCAGATACGATTTTGTAAACATAGTGGAGGCCCCCGATAACGAGACAATAGGCAAGGTTTCGGTTGACCTCTGCTCAAGGGGAACGGTCGAGCTGGTAACTCTTCCGGCGGTCTCGGTCGAATCTCTGGTTGAATCCCTTAACAGGGCTAGAGCGGAGAAGATGCCCCCACCGCCATCCGGGGAAGACAAGGATGTTTAAAAAATATTTCGGCGTAGTGGAAGAACAGTCGCGGGACGTTTTCGGGACACACCCGAAGAAAACCCTCTCGGCTTTTTCCTTTTTCTCGGTCGCCGCGGTCATTTTACCCTTGGCCATACTCATCCTGTTCATTCTGCTCAAGTTTTTCTAAAGTATTAATGGCCAAAATCAGAACACTTCCGGATGTACTTGTCTCTAAGATAGCTGCCGGAGAAATAGTCGAAAGACCCGCCTCCGTAGTAAAAGAACTTCTTGAAAACTCAATTGACGCTGGGGCGACCAGAATATCCATACACCTTGAAGCTGGAGGTAAACGGCTTGTAAGAGTGGTTGACAACGGCCACGGAATGTCCCGTGACGATGCTCTCATGAGCATTGAACGCCATGCTACGAGCAAAATAAGGGATATCGAGGATCTTTTCTCGATAGAGACCCTTGGTTTTCGCGGCGAGGCGCTTCCGAGCATAGCCAGCGTTTCAAGGTTCAGAATGATAACCGTCGCCGAGGGTTCGAAATCCGGCACCGAAATCTACATTGAAGGCGGAGTAGTAAGGAAGATAAAGGAGACGGCGTCTCCGGTGGGTTCATCAATTGAGGTTAAGAACCTGTTTTTCAACACCCCGCCGCGGCTTAAGTTTCTTAGGAAGCCGGAGACCGAGTTTGGCAGGGTTCTTGAGGTTATCCAGCGCGAAGCTCTTTCACGACCCGGAGTGTCTTTTGAGGTTTCCTCAGATGGAAGAACCATCCATCGCTACGGCGCAAGCGAGTCGCTTGCCCAACGCGTAACACAGATAATTCCCGGCACGTCGCTTTACCCTGTGGACTTTGAAGACGAGACGCTGGCACTGCACGGCTTCCTGGGAAGTCCTCTGGACCCACGCTCCTCGATGCGCAGGCTCTTTACTTACGTAAATGCAAGACCCGTAAGGGACCGTTTTATAAACAGGGTTATAATGGAATGTTACGGAAGGATGGTTGAAAAGGGGAAATATCCCCAAGGGGCGGTCTTTATTGAAAGAGATCCCGCCTTGGTGGACGTGAACGTACATCCGACCAAAAGCGAGGTGATGTTCGAGAACCGGTACAAGGTTGGCCAGAGCATCCGCCGCGCGATAGGCGGCATGCTTGCCGATGCACCCTGGATGAAGGGTTACAGGGAAAGAACCCAGAAGGCTCTTGAAGATTTCTACGAGAAGCAAAAAGATCCCGGACTTTCTGAGAACAGGGGTTACTCCACAAAAGGGCCTTCACCAGAAGCAGCTTCCACCCAGGCCGCCCACAAGACTGAGTCGGGGTCTCTACGCCCTAACAACGGTGACTCCTCTATATCTGAGAAATCTCCAGAGGCCGCAGGAGAGGATATGTTCTCCGAAGGCTTTTATTCAAACCTCAGGTTCCTCGGACAGGTAGGAAAGCTTTATCTTGTATGCGAGGATCCGGACGGCATCATTCTTATTGATCAGCACGCGGCCCATGAGCGGGTTAACTTCGAGAGGATAAGAAAATCCTATCTCCAAGAAGCTTTTTCCTGCTCCCAGAAACTTCTCATCCCCGAAGTCGTCGAACTTACGGTCCGGGAAATCAATGCGGCGCAGCAGTTTGCAGACGAAATGGAGAAACTCGGCTTTGATTTCGAAGTTTTCGGGGAAAACGCGGTGAGAGTGAAATCCGTCCCGGGGTTTTTAAGGGACTCCGATTACGCCCGGGTTTTTGGCGACCTGTTTGATGAGCTTGATGGTCTGGGCGACCCCAAGAGTTTGGAGCAGCATCTTGATGCCGTGTGCGCGACCATGGCGTGCCACAGTTCAATAACCGCGAACCGAACGCTCTCGGAGCAGGAAGCGCGGACTCTTTTTGCGGATATGGATGCTTCTCAGAATCCGCACGCCTGCCCTCACGGCCGACCGGTTGCGACCCGGATATCGTACAATATGCTTGAAAAGATGTTTAAGAGAACTTGATTCTCGGGGTTGATACATGGTGACGGCAAGCAAGAATTTCCAAGAAAAATTACTTTTTACAATTCATAAAGGAGGATCGAATCCGAAATGGCTGTTGTTGACACGAGTGGTTTTCACAAGGGCATGAAGATTGAGACTGAAGGGGCGATCTGGGAGATAGTTGAGTACAAGCATTCAAAGATGGCGCAGAGAAGCCCGATAGTTACGGCGAGGCTTAAGAATATCGCCACGGGAGCCGTGCGGGAAATGAAATTCCGCGCGGGAGACACGTTTAATGTTCCCGATATCCAGAAAAGAACCATGCAGTATCTCTACAGGGACGATGAAATGTTTTACTTCATGGATTCCGAGACTTTTGACCAGTTCCCCTTCAGGGCGGATGCAATAGGGGATGCGACGAAGTTTCTCAAGGAACAGCAGGAAGTCACGGTGCAGATGCATGAAGGAGAACTCATAGGGGTGGAGCTTCCCACAGCCGTTGTTTTCGAGGTTACCCACACGGAACCTGGAGTGAAGGGAGATACAGTTTCAAGCACCACGAAACCGGCGACTATAGAAACCGGAGCGGTGGTGGCCGTCCCTCTTTTTATCAACATCGGGGACATGATAAAAGTTGATACGAGAAACGGGAACTACCTCGAAAGGGCGAAATCCTGAGTTAACCCGATTCTTCTATGAAAAATGACTAGTTGGTTAAACCGACTCATAATAAGTCGGTTAAGGTCGGAGACCCTGTCGATTTTTCCCCGCAAAATGGTAAGTCAGCTTGTGTTTTTGGTAAGTTACTTAGTCCCTCTCCGCAACTGATCTGATACTGGGGTAAAACTCCTGGTTTTATGAAAATTCTGAGGTAAGAAGCTTTCTACCCCTTGACCTATATGCGCATCCTTTAAAGAGCGTCTTTTAATCAAGAGGGCCCCAAGCAACGCGAACGCCGCGATAAGCAGTCCGAACGCTCCTCCGCCCGGATCTCCTCCGACGGCGCAGCCTCCTCCGCCGCTGTCACTTCGCTCCGGCTGTTCTTCAACCCTATAGCCGGAACCCACTATGTACAGGATGTCTCCATCATCCGAAAGAATCCGCACGGCGTAACCCATTATGAGCAAGGAATCCTCCGTGTATTCTTCGGGTCCATCCACCGCGACAAGCCTGTAGCCGGTCTCTGTGTGTTCCTTCTCCCTGTCCCCTCCGTCGAATATCACTCTTCCCATCTCATCCATGATGTAGATGTAGACGTCCCCCTCTCTCCACGGCTCCATCCTCAGTATCCCCCGCAGCTGCGCGGGGTCCGTATCATCCCCGATGGCTTGCTCAATAAACATTTTGGCCGACCCGACAAAACCCTTCAGTTCTTCGTCGGTATCCACATCCCCGGCTTCGGGAGTAGGAACTCCGATATTCGGGTCCCCAGGGAAATCACTGCCCCCGGGAGACTCGTCGAAGCCTCCAAGCAGTATGAACTCTTTCTCTCCATGCGTCAGGGGAAAATGGGAAGAGGTGAACGGATGCGCGTAACCGCTTCTCTCTCCGTCGTACTCAATGAAGCATCCCTCCGTCTCAAGCACGGACCCCCCTCCTTCACATCTGAGAGCGGACCAGTTGAGGTCTTCTTTCGTCCTGTCTTCGGCGTGGAAGTACACCCCTCCTTGTCCGGTGAGAAGCACGAGGTAGGTTTCGCCGTCATTCCATCTCTCCTCCCTGAAATCCTCAAGGAGCGAAAGGGTGCCCGCGAAGCCCTCCTTGCCGGCGATTTCCCCCGCGGCGCACTCAACCACGAATTCCATGAGACTGTCATCGTCATTTTCGCTCACGTCGGAAACCGAACACATCTCTTCCTGCGTTTCTTCTTCCGGTTCCTGCGGAGCCGACCCGCCGCCTCCGCCACCGCCGCCTCCCGGCCCAGGTCCGGTCGGGCCCGTCGGCTCGTCTTCGTCATCGTCGTCGGTCACCGTCACCGTCACCACGTCCTCTCCTACCGAAGTGTTGTAATCGTTGTCAGCCGAGAGGACCGTCATCTGGATGGTCGTCATGCGCTCATCGCCGGGGTTGTCTTCGTCGTCGTTCACACCCCTCACCGTCACCGTCTGCGGTATGTTCCAGTTGCCGGTCGTGAACATAACCTCCCTGATGTTCGTCGGCGGGGTCGTGCCGTCGAGCGTCACGACCGTCCGGTCGGAGGAGGTGATGTGGAGCCTAACGTCGGCGCTCGGCTGCGTTTTCAGAACAACATTGAACGTCCCCGTGCCGCCGGCCTCCGCCACCGTCAAAACCATGGGCGTTACCGTGATCCCGGCTGTCGCCACTTGCCCCGTCCCCGTGCCCCGGACGGCGAAGTTATAGGGGTTCTCGTTCGAGTCGTTGTTATCGATCAAGACCGTGGCCTGCCGCCCCCCTGACCCCGACGGGTCGAATTTCAGGGTGGTCATCCTTAAACATCGTCGAGCCGCCCGCCGCCACTGACGAAGCGGGCGACATGGTCACCGTGAAATCAGCCGCGTGCGGGCCGCTCACCGATATCCTCGTCAGCGACAGTGCCGCGAGCCCCGTGTTGCGGATCGTGAAGGTCCGCGTCAGCATGCCGCCTGCCGCCGCCAACGACCCGAAGTTGGTGCCGTCGGCAGTACTCGGAGAAATGTCTTCGTCGGGGATGCTCATATTCTTGCCCAGGACGTCAATCTCCGGGACGCCCGTGCCCGTGCCCTTGACCGCGAAGGTGTACGGGGTGCGGCTGCCCGTGGTCGCGCTGGTGGAGCTGTCGAGCCCGTTGTGCGCGATCGACAGCGTGGCCCTGCGCTCCCCCGTCGCCGACGGCTGGAACCGCACCGTGAACCGCCTCAATCCGCTGGCACTTACCGTCGCCCCCGCCGGCTGCCGCGTTACCGTGAAGTCTCCCGCGTGCCGGCCGCTCACCGCCACCCGGGGATTCCCCGTCAGCCCCAGACTATCGCTCCCCGCGTTGAAGATCGTGAAGGTCCGCGTCGTAAAGCTGCCCGGCACCCCGATCGAGCCGAAGTCGGTGTGGTCGGTGTGAGTCGGCGTCGTGTCGTCGTGCGCGATCCTCCTGTTGTTGCCCTGCAACTCGATTCGCCGGTGCGTCCCTGTGCCCTTGATGGTGAAGTTGTAGGGGTTCTCGTTCGGGTCGTTGTTCGCGATCGACAGTGTGGCGGCGTGCAGCCCTCGCCTCGACGGGTTGAACCTCACCACGGCCCTCGTAACGCCGCCGGGTTCCACCGTCGCGTCCGGCTGGGTGATCACCGTGAAGTCTCCCGAGTCCGTGCCGCTCACAGCCACCCGGGGGTTCCCCGTCAGCTCCAGCGTATCCCTCCCCGTGTTGTGGATCAGGTACAGCCCTGTGGCATAGCCCGTGCTCGCCTGCCAATCCGCTTCTCCGATGTCCGTGTTGTCGGCGCGCCTCGGCGTCGTGTCGCCGTCTTCGATGCCTACGTTGTTGAACTCGACGTACATTTCAGGGGCTGTTCGGCTGATGCGGATTCTTATTGCATTTGAGGACCCGGTCCATTGTGTGTCTGCATTGCTGAGGGAGGTACGAAGTCCGTCTGCAATGCTCCATCCCGTTATCGCGCCCGCGTCGTGCCCGTTGGAGTTTGTAACAGCCGCGTTGCCGCAGCTGACAATACCGCTGGAGGTGTTGCAGTCAAGAACCAGGTAATAGACCGTGTTGGCGGTAAGCTGCGTATTATCGGGCGCCGTGAAGCGAAGCGTCGTCGCGGCCGTCGAACTCGGTCTCTCCGGTAGGGTCAGGTCGGCCACCTTGGCTCCCGGATTGCTCCCGCTTGCGGAGTGAAGCGTTACCGTCAATAAGTTATAGTTTTCGCGATTTATCCTAGCGAACGCGACCTCGATGCTATCGAGGGTGTAGCCCCCGCCCGCGCCCCCGGTCGTGAAACCCTGAGCTATGGCCGTAAGGTCCACGTTAGTGTTACCAGACGCATTCTGATTGATGTTGCTTATCATTACCTGGCGGGCGGAGGCGGCGCCCGGAACCGCGACGAGAGCGGCTATCGCCAGCATGAGGGCGGCCAGGACGCGGACATGCCGCCCGGCAAAACTATGAAAGCGGGACGGGGGACCCGGGCGGCCGTCCTGCTCCCCGGGCGCCGGCCGTCTCCAGGCCGGAAAACTCCTTAACCCTGCCGCGAGAAAGGAGAGGAGCCACCAAACCCTCATACCCCCCCCCCCATTTTGCTCATGGAGATATCTGCAAGTTTCATGGTTTAAGCCCCCTGTTTTTCAGATGATTTAAGTGTAGCGACAAATAGTCGGTACTATATTATTATGTTCGGACCGGTCGTTGTCAATATAAAAGGTCGCGTCATGACGGCTGACGCGGAAACCGGAACATCCGCCGATGAATTCAGGCATAGAAAAAATCTATGATGCCTCCGGGGGTGGTTGTCCCGGATGACGGGCAATCCTGTCTCACGCTTTAGAGGTAACGATATGTAAGTGAATGTGAAGGGGAAAAAGAAAGCCGGAATGGCATTGAAACGGAGAGGATGGGCTTGAGACGACAACAAAAAAAGGAGCAGGAAAATTCTGCATGGCAAAAACAGTCCGGATTCAGATTTTACAGATGCCCGGAGTTAAGCATGAGAAGCGAGAGCTGCCTGGAAAGGGCAAAATCTTGAATGAAGGCTGTCTGGCGTTAATCGCGGCCTATTCCCCGAACGGGTCCTCAATTTCCGGGTGCCAGAGCTTGAAGTGTTCTTTGTGCAGGTCGTGGTATGAATCTTTCTCGAAATACTTGTCGTAGAATTCAAGATCGAGGTGGTGGGCCTGAAATACCAGCCGAACGAACATCGGGTCAAGGAAAGCCGGGAATCTCCCGTAGTTCTCATACACGTAGGTGCAGAAATCCTTTACTATCTGTATCCTGACTTCGGAGGGATGGTACTCATCGCGCAGGATCGATGCGGGATCTCTGTAGGGAAACGGGTTATCTTCTTTCCAGAATTCCCCTCTTACCTCCAGGAACCTGTCGACAGCTTCACCCATGTCCGCCACGTAGGGAGGGCAGAGGGATTCGAAAACTCCGTCCCTTCCGACGGGGTAAGGCGGGTTTGTGCTCCTGACGCTTTCCTCCGGCTGGACGAACCGGAACCCGAGTCCCTTGTGGGAAGGGTCGACCCCGAGTGCGTAATGGGGAAGCAGTCCCGTAAAAGTCCAGCCTCCGAGACCCAGGGCCTGCAGCGCGAGATTCATGTTCTGGCTTATGAATGCCTGCTCCACGTTAAGCGTTGTCAGCACCCTTAGTTCCAGATCAAACAGTGAAAGCCTGACGTCGTTTCTTATGTAGCCTTTCTCTATCCACTTATCAAGGCCGCACGATCTTCCCCCGTTGAGTTCGTCAATGATGTTAAAGCCGTACTTGGCTCCGAAATATATGAACAGAAGCACCATGTACTCGACTGTGGTGTTGGTTACCGGGATGAAGAAGGTCGTTCCCGGCTTGTTTGTGTTCCACGCGTTAAAGTCGAAAAGGCCGGGTTCTCCCTTCGGAAGGTCCGCCCTTTGGTTCTCAAGGGTAATTCTGCTTGCCCTGAAAAGCTCGACTATTTTTTCAAGCTGTTTTTCTCTGTCAAGCGACATAAAGATAGAGGTGTCGGGGGGTATGAGGTCAAAAAGCCGTACCATGTAAACACCTTCATCGTTTGTGTAGAAAAGTTCGGTCGAATGGGAATTGCAGGAGCACGGCCAGCTTCTGCCGGTCCACTGGAAAAGCCATGATATGCCGGTTCTCGGAAGGTCCCCCAGAGAAAGACCCGTGGTTCCCGTGCCCGCCCAGATCAAAAAAGCCTCTTCGAGTTCGGAAAGGGGGACTGGGTCGTGAGCCGAACTGTAGGCAAGGTTTCCTTCGGGAATTTCCATCCCGAGACCGAAACGGCGCGACCTTCTTGAGAATATGGAATCCAGAAGACTGAAGTTTATGGCTCGTTCAAAGCCTTGGGGGATTTTCATTTTTCCGCTTTTTTAGGCGGCCTTGCGAGAGGTGGCCCAGATCCGGTCAGTTGTTAAGGGTTTTGCATTCCTCGCAGATTCCGCTGAAAAGCACCGAGTATCCAAGAATTTTGTAATTATCTATTTGCGGGTCAAGTTCCGAGTAAGCTATGGAATCGTCGTAGATGTCCTCTATTTTTTTGCATTTTACACATACGACGTGGTGGTGAGGTTCCATGTTGGCGTCGTATCTTGCCGCGTGATACAGGGTGTTGACTACTGATATAAGTCCCATCCTCTCGAATGTCTCAAGCGTTCTGTACACGGTGGTAAGGGATATGTTCGGATAGTAGTCCTTTATGTTCTTATAGATCATCTCGGTGCTGGGATGCTGCATGCTTCCCGCAAGCTCCCTGTATATCGCTATTCTCTGAGGAGTTACCTTAAGCCCCAGTTCTTTGCTTCTTTTTATGAATTGCGATATCTTGTTTTCAGTTCCGAGTTCCGAATTCTTCATAATCTGTCCCTTTAGGGGGATTAAAACAGGCCAGTCTCAGTGTACCTTAAAAGTCTTTAAGTCTCAAACCGCATGCCATGCAGAAAACTGTCATTGAGTTTATGAAGAAAAACAGGGTCGTGGCCGTTATCAGGTCCGCCAGTTACGAAAAATCTCTTGAATTCGCAAGGGGATGCGTTGACGGCGGGATAAGAATCATAGAAGTCATATCAATCTCTCCGGGTTCTGAAAGACTTCTTCGGGAGCTTGCCTCACAGGATGGAATATGCGTCGGAGCGGGTACGGTTCTTGACCGCGGTTCCGCCGAGCGGATGTCTGATTGCGGGGCCCGTTTCATAGTCTCTCCGCACACCAATCCCGGGATAATCGAGTATTGTCGGAAAAGCGGCATCACGGTGATCTCCGGCGCCTTTACATCCTCTGAGATGGTTAACGCCCGCAGCATCGGAGCGGACTTCGTAAAGATATTCCCCGCTTCGAGCTTCGGTCCGGGTTACGTGAAAGCCATAAAGGAGCCTCTCGGATTTATGGATATCATGGTCACCGGGGGAATTACCGCGGACAACATTCGGGATTATCTCTCGGCGGGAGCAGCGCTTGCCGGGGTGTCTACGGCGCTTTTGAGCGGAGGAGACGACTATCAGTCCATAAAACAAAGGGCCGAGGAGTTCTCCCGGTTCTCCACGTGAAAATGGATACAAAGCCGCAGGCAAGGCAGTTTTATCTTGATTCAATAGACGAGGTGTTTGCCGAGATCTTCTACCTTTTCGGCGGCGGCTTTGACGTCAGGATGGAGATTGCCTCCGAAACTTCGCTTGTAAGCGCTTCTTTTTCCCCCTGCATCTCGACGGTTAATCGAGAGGGGGCAGTCGACTTTGAGCTTTGTGCCTTTGAGTGTTCGGGTGTTTCTGCGGAGAATTTAGAGGAGTATCTCGGGGTTCCGGTGCATACCAGCAGCGCGCTTGAGTTCTTTGACTATGTTTTTTCCCAAAGATCTAAAGTTGTCTGCGGTGTGGATTTCGCGGGAAACAGCTGGATAATAACCGCTACTGACTGAAAACGCTCATTATTTTGGCTGTTTCTAGATATTGATTTTCCTTTCCGGGTTATTTTTTTGCGGGCTTGCTTAAAACCTGTTACTTTAGCAAAGTGAGGTTTTTACCGTTGTTGTTGATGTTGGTGACCGCGTTTTCGTTACCTGCTTATGCCCAAAGCGGGACGGGCCACGACTGGTATTCGGGGAATAGCTACTATTGGAATACAGATTCTAAGGGTAAGACGACCGTTCATGGCTTCGATACGAAAACAGGGGCGTACTGGAATGCGACTGTCGAACCAGATGGGGATATGAGGGGTTACGATAGTAATTACAACCCTTGGAGTTACGACAGCCGGACGGGATATTACTATAATTTCGGTACTGGGGAGAACTGTATCGGAAAAGGCTATGTCCGGACATGTTATTGGGGAGGCGCGCTTAATGGTCCCATGGGCAGGGGCAATCAATGAGCAAGCCGTTCACTTTGGGAGTGGACAGGAAAGGGAAGATTAGGATTGCCGTGGCAGGGGTAGGCGATAGCCTCTAGAACCGTTCCAGAATTTCGTAATAGGTATTTCTCTGCGCGGGGTTAAACCCGGCGCTTTTTATCATGTGAACGAGTTCGTCCACAGTCGAGCGGATCTTGTTCTCAGCGCACCCCAGGACATTTTCATCGTAAAGGGTCCCGCCGAGGTCGCTCGCGCCGTAGTGCAGGGACATTGAACCCATTTTCTTTCCCTGGGTAAACCAAGAGCCCTGTACATGCTTGAAGTTATCAAGGAATATCCTGCATACCGAGAGAACCCTAAGGTATCTTTCTCCGCCGACTTCGTCCTTTATTCTTTTTTCAAGCAAGGTGTTTTTAGGTTTGAATGTCCAGGGGATAAACGCCAGGAAATTCCCCGTTTCATCCTGAAGCTCTCTTATCCTGAAGAGGTGCTCGATTATGTCCTCGTCATTCTCAAGGTGACCGAACATCATGGTCGCGGTTGTCTTGAAGCCCACAAGATGAGCTTCCCTGGTGATTCTCATCCAGGTGTCGGCATCTATCTTGAGAGGGCTTATAGCCCTTCTCGCCCTGTTTGACAGCACCTCGGCTCCGCCTCCCGGTATTGTTCTTAGCCCCGCGTCCCAGAGGGTTTGCAGCACGTATCTCGTGTCTAGGTTTTCATACTTGGCAATGGCGGCTATCTCCGGGGCGGAGAATGCGTGGAGATGAAGATCTGGTATCTCTTTCGTGGTCCTTTTTACGATTTCGATGTAATAATCAAGCTTCAGTTCCGGGTTATGGCCTCCCTGCAGAAGGACGGTAGTGGCGCCGTTATGGTAGGATGTGCGCATTATCTCAATCACTTTGTCGACGCTCATGGTGTAGGCGTCGTAGGCGCCCGGCGGTCTCCAGAAGGCGCAGAAAAGACATTCCGTGTCGCAGACGTTCGTGTAATTGGGGTTTGTGTCCGCGACGAAGGTCACTATGTTTTCCGGATTAAACCTTTTTCTTACTATATCGGCTAGGGAACCCAACTGGAGCAGGTCGGCCTTTCCGAGAAGCTGGGCGGCTTCGTCGGTCGATATCCGCTTACCTTCAAAAACCTTCGCGTAGATATTTTCAAGCGAATTCATAGAGAAAATTAATAAAGCTAATAGCGGAGGCAAAGTCAATTCCGCAAGCAGTGTTTCTGAAACCAACTTCGAAACGGGTGCGAACGGAAAATTCCTGCAGTTAAGAAAAAACGTATAATTTGGAAATTTGGTGTCTGTGCTTACGGGCTGGCAATGTGATAAAAGTTTAACAGCTCATTTGCGTGTAATTTTAAGGTTTTATCCAGAACTCCGACCGCCAGCACTCCATATTTACCACTCAGCTATTTCATTTGAATAAAAAAAGGAAGACTAAGCTACGGCAGCAACCTAGCCTTCCCATTCAAAACGCAAACACTTATAAGGGGCCTTGGCCCTCCCAAGGAGGTAACACAGATACAAGGCTGCGCTACCGAATAGTTAGTACCAATACCCAAAAACAGAGATGATGTCAATCAGGGGGTTGGCGTCAACTTACCATTCAAGCACTACATACTGCCCATTACTTGCAGTATTGGTATTACATTTAAGAAGCTGGTAGTGTGAGGATACACATTTTGATAGAAGGTCGGGAGCCTCAAACGGCTTGAACGGGAAACCGTAGCTGGGAACATTCCCCGCACCTACTGAGGTCGGAAGTTTCCTAGAAACTTGAAGGAAGTCAAAGCGGGCGGGCTCTACTGGTTCCCCACCGGCTGTTTTTATGATGACATATAATGAGAAATAATGGAGTTCATGGAATTAAAGATGTTGTTCCCAAAAACTATATGCTCTGTACCTGTTCAGAGGTTTTGGATATCCATGGTCAAAATCTCAATTGCTGCCGTTTTGTGGATGCTGGTGACGGCATGCTTCCCAAGTTCTCCGGTATCCCCACCTGCTGTTACTCCGCCTGATGCGTGCGGCGACAAGGCCCCGGTTGTCACTAGCGGACGTCTCGAACGAACTAGCGAGACTGATTCTGCGGTTCTAGCCCGTCGCGTCTTAGAAATCCCGGATTTTTCCGGACACGGTCTGATCGACGAGATAGAGCGGGTTTTGGGCATAATACGTTCTACATGGCCGGAGATGGCCGAGGTGAATGCGCGCCCAAGATGGGAACCCGGGACGCTGATTTTGCGTTTGGAACCGTTTTTGTTCGAAGCCGTGTCCGTCAGTCTGCCCGAAGAGGGTGTTTCAGCTCCTTTTTGTACAGGGCACCCGGAGTTTGACGCTCTTAATACGGCGTTTGGGCTGCGAGGCGTGGAAATTCTTCCTTTTGAATATACGCGGGTCATCGTGATCGGGTTTGACCCGCGCGAGCACGTCTACTCCGCGGGCGCATCATATGAGAAAATAGAAGGAGTCATTTACGCCAGGCCCGAGCCCATGTTGGGAGATGGTTCCGATATTGAAGTGCTGTGGTCGGAGGGGAAATGGTACGCGGTGTTTCGCAGGGCATGGGGCGATTGTCCGGCCGGCTGTATCTTTTCAGAGCTTTATTTCTTTGTCGAACACGAAGGTGACGTCAAACGAATTGATCCGGAGCGCGCAGGGGAAATCGAGGAGTTTGCCAAGATCCTTGCGGAGCGCGGCTGGATGCAGCGGCCCGAAAGACAATAGCTATTGTCCGACTAACTTGATGCGCGGAAGCAGTCGGTGTTGTTTTCCTTTGCTGTGTATTTTGATCCATTTTTGTTATTCTGTTTGAGAAGGTTCTGCCCGGTGTATCTCGGCGGTTTTTCCTTTCGTAACCAGTACGCACTGGGGTTTCGGAACCGAGGATTGATATGTGCTTGGGTGCGTGGCTTGAAGAAATTTCCTGAAAAAAAGTTTTTTCTTCTTTTATTTCTGTTTCTCTGTCTTTCCTGCAGCGGTGCCGGACTTTTCGTTGACCCCGACCGGGGTCTTGAGAGCGTAGACCGGGAGGATGCGTATTATCATTTTGCGCTTTCAGCGCTATATCTGGAACAAGGGGACCTGAAACGTGCGCTGCAGAGCCTTGAAGAGGCAGAACGGATTGATCCCCAGTCCTCTGAAATAAAATACCGTCTCGCTCTGATTTACACGGTTCTTAATATACGCGAGAAGGCCGTCGCCAAGTTCACCCAGTCCATCGTTCTTGACCCATCAAATTCCCCGGCATACAGGGACCTTGCCCGCATCTACCTTGCATATCCGGACGAAACCATGAAGAAAAGGGGCAAGAAATTCCTGCTCAAGGCGGTCGAGATCAATCCAGGGGACAAGGAAGCCTATCTGCTTCTTTGTGCGACTGAACTGTATTCCGGAAATCTTGAGAAAGCGCAGAAGTACGCCGAAAAGAGCCTTTCGGTAAGTCCTAAAGATGTCACGGGTCACTTCTACCTTGGAAGCATCGCCTCGAGAAGAAACGATCTGGATGCCGCGGTAAAGCACTACAAAAGGGCTCTTGAAATTCAACGGACATACTACCCCGCTTTCGCCGGGCTCGTTGAAACCCTTGAGAAAGCGAAAAGAATAGAAGAGGCAATAGAGCAGTACGAGTCGGCGATCAGGAAATTTGCTCCTTATCGCGATGTTTTTATTTCCTACGGGAACATGCTTTACCGCCAGCGCAGGTTCGAAGAGGCCATAAAGCAGTACCACAACGCAGAGGCTGCGGATCCGGAGAATCCCGAGATTAGCTTCAGAATCGGTCTCCTCTATCTTGAAAGCGGCAGTTACGAGGAAGCTATCGGAGAACTAAAACAGGTTTTCGAACGTCTGCCTGCACATTTTGGGGCAAAATACTACTCCGCCGTCGCCCACACCAAGCTCGGGCGGTATTCCCAATCAAGGATGCTTCTCGATTCCATACCCCAAACCTCTGATTTCCACGTAGACGCGGTTATTCATGGGGCATATATACATGAACTCGAGGGTTCAGCACCGAAGGCGATCAGGATACTGAAAGAGCTTCATGAGAAAAACCCGTACAATCCCAAGGCCGTGAATTCTCTTGGTGAAATCTACGGAAGGCAGGAGAGGCAGCAGGATTCGATCTCTTTGTACGACAGGTATCTTGAAAAGCACCCCGATGACGAATCCGTTCTGTATTCGCTTGGCGTTTCGTATTACTACAGCGACCGCATACCGGAAGCGCTCTCGGTAATGGAGGATATAATCAGCAGGAATCCGCAGAGTTTCGATGCGATGAATTTCATCGGGTACACATACGCCGAGCGGGGAGAAAAACTTGATTACGCCGAGGAACTCATTAACAAGGCTCTTGAGCTTGCTCCCGGGCGGGCTTACATAATCGACAGCCTGGGGTGGGTTTACTATCAGAAGGGCGATTTCACCGGAGCCCTTGAGTATCTCCTTCGCGCCTCGGAGATCCCTCCTCCCGATGCGGCCATTCTGGAGCACGTGGGTGATGTGTATGAGAAACTCGGCAAAAGAGAACTCGCGGCGGAGAATTACGCAAAAGCCCTTGAACTTTTGGATTCCAAGAAACTGGTTACCGTTGAAGACAGGAAAATCCGCACGAGGCTTCAAGAAAAGCTAAAGGAATTCAGGCGCAATGAGGCATAACTGGGTTTTTATTCCGTTTGTTTTTCTCCTTTTTTCCTGCGCTGGCCAACTTCCGCCCACTACTGTCGGCCACCCTGATCCTTCCGCCATATTGGCAAAGGCAAAACGCACTCAGATGGGCTTCACTTCGATAAAAGCCAGGGCGAGGGTGTCGATAAAATCCCCACAGGGGAAAATTGTTTTCGATCAGGTAGGCACTGCCGTCCGCCCGGAGTTTCTGAGAGTTTCGGTTTTCGCTCCTTTCGGCGAGATGCTCGCGAGGGTGGTTTCCGACGGAGAAAGTGTGAGAATGAAGACCAGCTGGGAAGAGTTGATCTTTGAGAATCCGGAAGATTTCAGACTTTCCTACCTTTATCCGGGACTCCCACCCCAGCTCGGAGTTGAGGAGATAGTAAACTTTCTGCTGGGGGGATCCCCGTTTGCCATCCCCAAGAAAAGTTACTCTGTGCAGGCCGGGGAGAAGGAAGGGGAAATAGTCTTCGTGTTTTCGGGAAGTACTCCCCTCCGGGTCACGGTCGATTCCCGGAGAAATTTCATAACCAGGGTAGAGGGTGCGCTTTCTGACGGAGAGAAGGCTAAAATTGAGTTCTCGTTGCTCAAACGGATTGACTCGGATACCTATTTCCCGAGAAAGCTGCTTTTTGAGACCGCCGATTACAGCCTCAACGTGAATTATGACGAGAATTTACGGGTAAACTCAAAGACAGATATTTCTTTTTTCCGGTCCGCGGAGGAACGCTGATTTGTCGCAGAAACCGCTTGTAAGAAACTTCGTAATAAGGAACCGTTTGGGTCTTCACGCCAGGGCGGCCGCGGTTCTGGTCGCCCTGACCAGCAGATTCAGTTCCAGTATAATGATAAGGAAAGACAGTTTCGAGATAGACGGAAAAAGCATACTGGGCGTTTTGTCCCTTGCGGCCATTTGTGGCACTAAAGTTGCCGTTACGATAGAGGGAGAAGACTCGGAGCTTGCGATGGAGGAAGTCTCCCGTCTGATTGAAAGCGGCTTCGGGGAAGGGATCGATCCGGAGAACTGAGTTTGGGATATTCTGCAAACGGGATAAGCTGAATCGGTTCTTGGGGGAAAAGCACTGTTACAGCTATGAAGATTATAAGGATAAATTCGAAAAATCTGGAAAGAAGGTCGAGAGAAATAGAGAAATCGGCCTCACATTTCGATCCGGAGCTTGTTTCGCAAACGGAAAAGATTGTAGAGGACGTCAGAAAACGGGGAGACTCGGCGCTTTTTCGCTACGCGAAGAAATTTGATGGGCCTTACGTAACTGCGAAAAACGTAAAGGTCACCGATCGCGAGTTTAAAGAGGCCAGAGCATCCGTCGCGCCTGGCATTGCGAGGGACCTTAAGAAGGCCGCTTCACGGATTCGCTCCTACCAGAAAAAGAAGCTTCCAAGGGCTGGATCCTACAAGGATTCGCTCGGAAACGAACTTGGCTGGCTGATAAGACCAATTGAGAAAGTGGGAGTGTATGTTCCGGGAGGCAAGGCTTCGTATCCTTCGACCGTGCTCATGACCGTTATCCCGGCGCGGGTTGCTGGAGCAATCGAAATAAGCGTTGTTACCCCATGTTCCGGGAAACGGGTGAATCCCGAGATTCTTCTGGCGTGCGAGATCGCCGGGGTGAGCAACGTCTACAAAATAGGCGGGGCCCACGCCATAGCGGCCATGGCCTTTGGAACTAGGAGCATACCGAAAGTGGACAAGGTAGTAGGTCCTGGGAACATCTACGTTACGATAGCCAAAAAACTGGTTTATGGTTTCTGCGACATTGACATGCTGGCAGGGCCGACCGAGGTTCTGATTATCGCCGACGGTTCGTGTCCGCCAGAATGGGTGGCTGCAGACCTGCTTGCTCAGGCCGAGCATGACGAAATGTCAATCCCGATTCTCGCGACCACCAGCTACGATTATGCAAAAGAAGTGAGAAAGGAAGTGCTCTCGCAGCTAAGGGAGCTTGATAGGGAAGAAATCGCAGGCGCCGCGGTCTCAAACAACGGAAGAATCTACGTAACCGAGAACATGGAGCAGGCAGTGGTGCTTTCAAACGCAGTTGCTCCCGAGCACCTTGAGCTCTGTGTACGCTCCCCCAAATCTCTTCTCAAAGGCATAAAACACGCGGGAGCCGTGTTTTTGGGTTCTCTCTCGACCGAGCCGTTCGGCGATTACGTCTCGGGTCCTAGTCACGTTCTTCCGACGGGAGGGGCGGCGAGATTTTCTTCCCCTCTTAGCGTTTACGATTTCCTGAGGATGCCGAGCACCATATCGATGTCGAAAAAAGGTTTTTCGTCTCTCGGCGCGACCGTTATGAACCTTGCCTACGCCGAGGGGCTTTCGGGCCACGCATTTTCGGTAAAAAGACGGATTGAGGATTCCTGAGTAATGTTCACGTTACTTTTTAGAGCGGGAGACGCCAGTGTCTGACTCAGGTTCGATTAAAAGCAGGATTTCTAAGAGCGTAAGGTCAATATCTGCTTACTCTGTGCCGAGGATCGACTGCTCGGTGAAACTTGACGGAAACGAAAGCCCTTACGATCTTGAAGGAGAAGAGAAGCTTGCCCTTTCCGAACGGCTGGCGAGACTTCCCGTAAATCGTTATCCGGACCCCGAGGCCCTGGGAGTAAGAACTTCTCTTTCCCGCGCTCTAGGCTTCCCCGTAGATGGCATATTGCTTGGTAACGGCTCAGACGAGATCATACAGATGATCGTCGAGGTGCTCGGGGGGAAAAGCGGCCGCGTGCTCGTGCCGTCCCCGACTTTCTCAATGTACAGGATCACGTCGCTTATTCTTGGGAGGCAGGTGACGGAGATTGAGCTTGATGAGAACTTTGACATAGATCTCGAACAGACCTTGGAGACGATTCACGCGCAGGACCCTGACATCGTTTTTCTCGCGACTCCGAACAATCCTACCGGGAATTCTTTTTCGGAAGAAAAAGTGCTCGAGATCCTGGAGGCAAGCGGTGGCGCGGTGGTTGTTGACGAAGCCTACTGCGATTTTTCGAAAAAAAGCTATATTCCCCATATAGATAAATACGAAAACCTGCTGGTACTGAGAACAATGTCCAAGATAGGGTTTGCGGGGGCGAGACTTGGAATATTCTTTGCACGACCGCAGATCGCAGACGAAGTGAACAAGGCGCGTCTTCCCTATAACATAAATTCTTTTAGTCAGGATGTGATGTCTTTTGCTCTTGAAAACCCAGAGGTTATTGAACGGAAGATAAGCCTTATATTGAGCGAAAGAGAAAGAGTTCGTGCGTCACTTGAGCGAATTAAGGGAATTCATGTTTATCCAACGGACGCGAATTTTTTCTTGGTACGGGTTACGGACGCGGATTTTCTTTTCGAAGAGCTGGTCAAAAACGATATTCTGGTCCGTCGCTTCAAGGGAGAGGGACGCCTTGCAAACTGCCTCAGGATCACGGTTGGAACCAGGGAGGAAAACGATCAGCTTATCCAAGCCCTAGTCAGCATATTTTCTTCCTAAGTAGCTTTTCGCTACGAAAATTCTTGCTTAAAGCCGTTCTCTGCGTACCTGACTGGCTTCTTCTCTTTGAGGGAAAGTTCATACAATAAATATTCGAATTTTCGCCTGAAACGTGATTTATTGCATATGTAATATACTATTTTGCTTGAATGTGGATTTTAAGTAGTGTATATTTTAATATCAATAATTCACATTTTTGGTGATTTATGGACAATAGAGTTATGCCACAAAGATCGATACCGCAAGGCAGACGCAAGCTTGCAGCCGTGATCAATGAGGCTGGTGACATCATTCGAATTGAAGATGTAGTCTCTGCGCTTCCGGTAAAGAGATCGGATGCCGCCAAGCTGCTTTCACGCTGGGCTAGCCAGGGCTGGCTAAGGCGTGTAGGGACGGGTGCCTATGTTGCTGTGCCTCTTGATTCTCTTGAAAGCGAGCGGGTCCTGGATGATCCCTGGATACTGGTTCCGGTTCTTTATGCGCCTGCCTATATTGGTGGGTGGACTGCCGCGGAACACTGGAACCTCACCGAGCAACTGTTCCGCCGAATTCTTGTCATGACCACGAAAACAGTGCGTAGAAAACACGAGATACGAGATGGGGCACAATTCATGTTGCGTCATATAGAGGAACGGAAATTCTTCGGCACTAAGGCGGTCTGGCGCGGACGGTCCAAAATTCTGGTTTCTGACGTTCACCGGACGATTATCGATATGCTTGATGAACCGTCCATCGGCGGGGGGAGTCAACACATGGCAGATTGCCTAGCTGTTTACCTGAAGTGTCCTGATCGAAATGATGAAATACTAATAGACTACGCGAAAGCGCTTGACAACGGCGCGGTTTTCAAACGGCTAGGTTTCTTAGCTGAAAAATATCCCAATACCGAGATTTTAACCGAGGCCTGTCTGAAGCATATGACAAAAGGGAATGCCAAACTTGATCCCGCATTGAAATGTTCTCGCTTGGTCTCAAAATGGCGTCTTCGGGTTCCGTCGAACTGTAGAGCGGGAGGACGACATGATTAGCAAGCGTGAGATCATTGATGCGGCGACAATTAAGGGACTCAATCCCCACATCGTCGAGAAGGACTATGTTCTTGGTTGGTTGCTGTGGGGGATATGTAATCATGAGATATTGGGTAAAAGCTGGCTTTTTAAGGGTGGCACCTGTCTGAAAAAATGCTTTTTTGAGACCTACAGGTTTTCCGAAGACCTCGATTTTACTCTTGTTGATTCCTCGCATATCGATGATGGTTTTCTTAAAACCGTGTTTGGGGAGATATGCGAACGCGTCTATGAACAGACCGGTATCGAACTGCCACTGCATTCTCACAAGTTTGACGTTTATCAAAACCCACGTGGCGGTAAATCCTGCCAAGCCCGGATAGGGTATCAGGGACCTGTGTCGCCACGTGGCAGAAGCATGCCGAGGGTTAAGCTTGATCTCACGGCTGATGAACTCGTGGTGCTGAGCCCGATTCAGTCACAGGTCTATCATCCTTACAGCGATGCCCCGAGCGGAGGTATCGCCATACGGTCATATGCATACGAAGAGGCGTTCGGTGAAAAGATAAGAGCACTTGCCGAACGGGGGCGACCTCGTGATTTGTACGATGTAGTTAACCTGTTCCGCAATCCTGAGGCACGGCCCTCTGCTGCGGTATTAGATGATCTGCTCCGTCAAAAGTGCGAGTTCAAGAATCTTGATTTTCCTGTCTTCGCTCAACTTGAAATTAATAGACCTTTTCTAGAAAGCAGATGGGCGCAGATGCTGTCCCATCAGTTGCCTGCCTTGCCTCCGTTTGTAACATTCTGGGACGAGCTACCTATTTTCTTTGAGTGGCTTCACGACGGAACTTTACCGCGGATTCCCGTCGCATATATTGGAGATGAAGGTGAAGAGGCTATACGAGAACGCATGTTGCGCCTGCCGATTTCCGCCGTGACTCAATCCTATATCGAAATCATCCGTTTTGCCGCTTCCAGTCTGCTTTGCGTGGATCTAGACTACGAAGGACATACAGACCGCGTTGAACCCTATTCGCTTCGCCGTACTAATAAGGGCAATCTGATCCTTAGGGCTTACAATGTGAATAAAAACGGACACAGCAGCTATCTGGTCAGCGGTATTAAAGGAGCAAGGGTCACCGGTCAGGTTTTCAAGCCCCGTTTCGTAATTGAATTGACGCCTACCGGTCCAGTAGTTATTTAGCTGATCTGAATTCAAGACGACCATGGATTCCTGTTGTTAGTCAGCATATTTTCTTCCTAGGTAGCTTTTCACTACGAAGAGAATTGTTGCCGCAAGGGCTATCCATGCGAAGATGTCTCCTACCCTCGAGTAGAGAGTTTCAAGTGAATCGATCAGAACTACCTCTCCCCTCAGGTTCTCCGTAGTGAATATCCCCGTGCGGGCCTCGATCTTCCCGGTAGGAGATACGATCGCGCTTACCCCGCTGTTTGTTGATCTTACCAGGTAACGTCGCGTTTCAACCGCCCTCGGAATTGAGAGGAGCAGATGCTGGTAGGGAGCGATGCTCCTTCCGAACCAGGCGTCGTTTGTGAGGTTAACGAGGAGGTTGGCTCCCATTTCCACATAGTCACTCGAAATCTTCGCCACTATGTCCTCATAGCATATAAGGGGCCCTATTCTCATATTTTTCCCCGGAATCTCAAGCACTCTGAGACCTTCCCCCGGGGTAAGGTCTCCCATCATGGGGAAGACCCTTTTCAGGAACTTAAGCTCCTCGTTTATCCAGGGGAAATATTCGCCCAGAAGAAAAAGCCGGGTCTTGCTGTAGTGGCCGAGGATATCACTTTGAGGATTGACCAGGAAGGCCGTGTTGTATTTTTTGTGATCCTCTTCATCCCAGCCGTCCTCAAGCAGAGCAGGGTCTTGGGTAAAGGAAAGTCCTCCGATGAGGAAGTGCGCTACGTGCCCCGTCGGCACTACATCTGTTTGGTCTTCGATTCTGTATGAGGATTTGTCTTTGGGGAACCAGTACTGAACCGATGTCTCCGGCCAGATCACGAGGTCTGCCCCCGGAAGTCTTCGCGACATCTCCCTGTGTTTTTCCGTTATGATCGGTTCATTGACGAGGTTTTTTTCCGCGTAATCAAAATTCGCCTGAACCATCCCGATTTTCACCCGGGGCTCTGTTTCAAGGAAATTCTCAATTTCGTTTATTCTGAAAGACCCGTAGCCGAGCACGATTACGATTATGGCAATCGAGATCGCGGGTGCGGCAAGCGCAGGTTTTTTTCTCCGCCGCAAGTCGTCAACGAGGTAGAAAACCGATACGTTTACAAAAAACATCAGAAATCCCAGAAAGTTCACCCCGAGTGTATCAACCACCTGTATTACCTTTGGGTAATAGCCTTGGGAGACTCCTATTCCGTAGGGAAAGAGAACCGGGAAGAAAAACTCTGTAACCACCCAAGCAAAAGAGATCATAAGCGCGTTTGTGACACTTTTTCCTCGGCAGAGTCCAAATCTCGATATATACCAAGTGAAAATTCCGAACTGAAGCGATGAATACACGCAGAACAGTAACACGGCCGCCATGCTTGGGACCAAAGGGATTTCCCCGAACCTGTTGAGAGTTCCGACGAGCCAGTAAAGCGAGACGAGATTCATGGATGTCCCGGATATCATGCCCAGTCGAAGTGACTGTGAAGCGCTTTTCCCCTGAAGCGCCAGAAGCATTGGGGCAAAGCATACCCAGCCCAGTACGCCGAGAGTGCTTGAAAAAAGGGATGCGGAAAAAAGCACTCCGGATCCCGCGGCTAGGATTTCGTTTCCGGTCGGTTTGGTTATCCGGCTCGTTTTCATGCGTAGCGGAGAAATTGCGGGTTCAAGACGCTTCGGTGTGTTTGCGTAAAGATATGTATTTAAGCGCTCCGACAAGGATCAGTGCAATTGCCATTACCTGCGCTACCGAAAGGCCGGATATCGGGCTTTCAGTGGTGTTTCTTATGAACTCGATAAAGAACCTTTCAAGACCCGCGAGTCCCAGATATATGCTGGCGAGCCAGCCGACAGGTCTGTCCTTTTTCCTTATCTTCCACAGCACTAAGAACACAAGCGACATTATGATCGTTTCATAAATCTGAGTTGGATGAACCGCCTCAAGTGTCGGGGGGGAACCCTTTGGAAACGGCATCGCCCAGGGGAGTGTGGAGGCGATTCCGTAATCGTCTCCAACTAGAAGACAGCCGACCCTTCCAGTCGCGTAGGCTATTGCGAGAGCCGGGGCGGTAGCGTCAAGAACCTTCCAGAAACTTTCTTTATGCTTTTTTGTTAGTACGAAAAAGGCGAAGAGAGCCAGAAAAAATCCTCCGTAGAAGGTAAGTCCTCCCCTTAGAAGAAGATAGTGCATGGGGTAGGAGATAAGGTCGCTTAGGGGAACGTTCTCGATCAGGAAAAGAAGCTTGGCCCCGAGTATGCCTCCCACAAGGCAGGCAAGAAAACCCTGTTCGTGAAGTCGCCTGGACATTCCTTTTCTTTCAAATTCCATCCCGGAAACCCAGAAAGCGACAAGAAAAGAGACGGCGACCATCGCCCCGAAGGATGTAATATGAAAATCGCCTATTCTGAGAAGTTCAGGGAACATTTATTTCTTCTCTCCTCCGGATTCAAGTTCTTTTTCCGCTTCGGAGTTTGATCTTACGAGAAGGAATATAGACAGAAAAAGTGCTATGCAGAGGATTATCTGAATCAGCAGGTTGGTTTTCATTTCCATGTTAAGGGACTTCCTCCTAGTTGGGCGATGACAATTTTAACGAACAGTTAAGGAAAATAAAAGTATCGTTGCGTGCTTGAATAACCCCCGCAAGCCGGTAAATTAGTCGGCTAATATGCTTCAGTCACCGGTACTGGTTTTGAACAGGTTCTTCGTCCCTGTCTCGGTAACAAGCCTTAAAAGGGCCTTTATTCTTCTTTACGGTGGTGCCGCAAAGGCTGTTAACAGGGAGTATGAGACCTTTGATTTCGATTCGTGGAAGGATGTCCGTTCGGTCGATGCTGATGACTGCGTGAGAACCGTTACCAACGTTATAAAAGCTCCACGGGTGATAGTTCTCGTTCGGTATGAGGGGTATCACAGAAAGCAGCCTAAGTTCAACAGGATAAACATTTTCAGAAGGGACGCGGACACATGCCAGTACTGTGCGAAAGCTTTTCCGAAAAGAGATCTTACCCTTGACCATGTGATTCCGCGGTCAATGGGCGGAAGAAGTACCTGGGACAACATAGTGTGCTGTTGTGTTAAGTGCAACAGGAAAAAGGGAGGAAAAACTCCCGAGCAGGCGAACATGAAGCTGCTCGCCAAACCTGTGAAGCCCGCTGCCAGTATTTTTTCCAACCTCCATTTCAAGACCGTGAGATATGAGGAGTGGGAGCCTTTTCTGAGCTTTGTCGATATGTCTTACTGGAACGTTGAACTGATTGACTGAAGGTTTGTCTCAGGTGTGCCCTTGCCGCGAGATCATTATCCGTTCGCGGTCTCGGGGCTTGGAAAGAAAGAAATGAGATCAACGCTTGCGGTTTTCTTTACGCTCTTGTTTATTCCCTGCTTGGCGACCGCGCAGATACAGCTTCCCCCGGTTGCTTCTCCGATAAAAAAAATACCGATCGCCATCGCGGTGCTTAAGGCCAAGGGGGATTTAAGCGTATACGGGAAAAATTTCACTGATGTCCTGAAAAACGATCTTACCAACGCGGCCCTTTTTGATGTCCGCCAGGTGAACATCCTGTTTTCATCCCCTTTTGAAGATATAGATTTCGAGTATTTAGATGCTCAGAAAACCAGATATCTGGTGAGCGGAAATTTCGATGTTTCGCCTCGGGAGGTCTCTTACGATCTCATAGTTTATGATGTGCTAGGCAGACAGGAGCGTATGAGAAAGAGATACGTGGCGTCTCCGCGCCACATAAGGAACGTGGTGCACAAGTTTGCGGGCGAGCTTATGAGGGAGCTTGCCGGCCTCGACGGGTTTTTTGACTCCGAGATCGTGTTTGTCAGGAGGGACGGCCATGGAAGTGATCTCTTTATCATGGATTACGACGGGCACAACGCAAAAAGACTTACCAATCACGGATCTTCGGTTCTCTCTCCTGACTGTTCGCCTGACGGAAGGCAAGTGGTTTTCACTTCCGACAGAAGCTGGGACCATGACGTCTACTCGCTGAACTTCAAGGCCACCCGCCTTCCCGCCGGGGGCAAGAGAATAACCCGGGGCATTCACCTCGATAATTCTCCGAGCTGGTCCCCAGACGGCAGGCGTGTGGCGTTTAGCCGTAACGGGGACATATACATAGCTTCGTCCTCGGGGGAAATACTCAAGCGACTTACCAAATCCCCCTCAATAGATATTTCCCCAACCTGGTCTCCCGACAGCAGAAAAATTGCCTTTGTGTCGGATCGTGCGGGAGCGCCGAACATATACGTGATAAGTTCCGAGGGGGGTCGAGCGATAAGAATTACTTCGGAGGGTTACAATACCGACCCGGTCTGGTCTCCAAACCCCTTAGTTAACCGTATAGCGTTTGTGAAAGTAAAAAAATCCGAGGCCGACATCTACGCCGTAGGACCTGACGGCCGGGGTCAGCAGAGGCTTACTTCTTCGGGAAGAAACGAGCATCCCTCGTGGTCTCCCGATGGTCACTACATCACTTTCTCTTCAAAGAGGCTGGGGAAAAGGCGGATATATATCATGTACTTAAACGGTGAAAACAAGCTTCCGCTTTCCCGGGGCAAAAATGATTCGTTTTCCACTTGGTGCGTGAAGTAGCGGATAGGGAGGCTTTGCTCTTGAGACTTTTTATCGCGGCCTTTCTTCCCGAGGAGACAAAAGATGTGCTTTTTCACTATGTTCAATCGCTTAGAAGCCTTGTTCGAGGCGTGAGGTGGGAGCCGAAAGAGAAACTCCACGTCACGCTCAGGTTTCTTGGAGAGGTTGATGAATCGTGCCTTGAAAACATATCAGCCGATGTAGGTTCAGCAGTTTGCGGTTCGGGGAGCATTGAGTCTGGATTTGACAATTTTTGCCTGTTTCCGGGCTCGAGAAATCCCAGAGTATTGGCCTTGGGTCTTGTGAAAAGCGAGCGATTCCGGTCTCTTTCTGATAAAGTGCAGAGTGCGGTACTGAAGAACGGATTTAAGATGGAAAGAAGAAAATTCATCCCGCACGTGACTCTGGGAAGGATCAGAGGGGATTTCGAGGGGATCAGGAAAATTCCTCGACCGGATAGAACGGAGTTCTCCATTACAAGAGTCGGGCTTGTTCAAAGTGAACTTGGACCCCGGGGGTCCCGCTACACCAGCCTCAGGACATGGAATCTTCGGGATGGCATTTGACAAAGGAATTTTCTAACAGGCAAAATAGTGCTTCCATAAAGTGCGGAGGATGTTATGCACGCTGTTATAAAAACCGGTGGAAAACAGTATATAGTCAAACCGGGTGACGTTATTGATATAGAAAAAATCTCCGGCGAACCCGGCGAAGAAGTGAACTTTGAGGAAGTCCTGCTTGTGTCCGCTGACGGAGAGGATGTTAAGGTGGGCAGCCCTGTTGTTGAAAGTGCCAGGGTTGAGGGTAAAATAGTAAAACAGAAGAAAGGCGATAAGATAGTAGTCTTCAAGTTCAAAAGAAGGAAAGGGTACAGGAAAAAGGCGGGCCATCGCCAGAACCTGACCAGCGTTGAGATTACGAGCATAAGCGCTTGATTCGCGGAGGCGAGTAAGCATGTCAACCAAAAAAGGCGGCGGAAGTTCCAAAAACGGAAGGGATTCAATAGGCAGAAGGCTTGGCGTAAAGAAATTCGGAGGCCAGCCGGTTGTCAAGGGAAACATAATAGTAAGGCAGCGTGGTACCAGCATTAAGCCTGGTCTGAACGTGGGGCTTGGAAAGGATTACACGATATTCGCAATGTCTGATGGGGTTGTGAAATTTCAGAAATCCGGAAAAGGCAGAACAAAGGTTTCCGTAGTTCCCGCCTGAGCGATTCCCCGTAAAACTAGTTTTTTGTTTTTCTCCTATTATAATTACTTAATACTTTTACCGGCATGTTGTCCTTCTGGATGAGTTAGGCGGAAATTTACCTTGAGTCCTTTGAAAAACCGGAAAAAATCTTTCAATCTAGTTCCATTCTTTCCCGTATTTATTTTCTGTCTCTTACTTTCATTTTTGGCGATCTTTGCGTTCCAGTACTTTTATTTCCCGGAGAGATATGCCGACCTAAGAGTTGTGGAGATGGAAGAAGTGTTCAGCGAGGAGGGGCTTTTCGCTGATCGCGCAAGAAGCGTTCTTGATACGAGGAGCGATGTAGGGTACGTAAGGCTCCTTGATCATAACGGGGTGCTTGAGAAGAGTTTCGGTTTTCAGGATGACAAGGGTTTTGAGAAGTTCACTCTCAAGGGGCCTGAGGGAAAGACTGTCCTTTTGGGCCTGAGAAGCTCTGTTGGCGGGAAGTTCCACATTGATGCTTTGCTCTGGAGCCTCATTTTCGCTTCCCTGATGGCAGTTGTTTTTACTTCCCTGATACGTTTTATAAGTGATCGGGCCTTCCGTTTCCTGGGGGAATTCTCTGAAGCTGTAGGTTCTGTTGCCAGTGGAGATTACTCGGTTCGTCTGGATGGACGATCTTCGCTCATTGCGGGGGCAGGGGTTCAGTGGATCTGCCGTGAATTCAACGAAATGGCCTCCTCCCTTGAAGGCGGGTCGGTCGACCGGGATGACACGGAGGATGTGGATGATGTGGACTTTGACCGTTCCGATGAACTGCCGACGGATTTCCGCCCGAAGATAGTCTTAAGCCAAGAGCAATCTTCTGATGTTTCTCCATTTCAGGCCCCCGAAGATTCCTTTGATGAGGGCTTGGTGGAAATCGTGGATGTTTCTGATGAGGAGGATGCCGAACCTGAACAAGAGACTTCCTCTGCCGTTACCGAGATTGCGGATTCCGATGGAGACAAGATAGATGTCAGCATACTCGTCGTAAAGATCGCGGATTTTGAAAGCCTGATTGAAGATGTTTCGCCATCCAGCGTCAACTCTCTTACGGCCGATTACAGAAAATCCGTTTCAACCACTATAGCCTCCTTCGGAGGAACCATAGAAGCCGTATTTCGCGATGAGGTCGTGGCTTTTTTCACCAACTCCGGTCCCGGACCCGCTGCGAAGCTCAACTGCGTATGCTGCGCGGTTGAGATGATGCAGCTTTTCGTCGGGGTGGTCGATGGTCAGAAAGTCTCTACTGGGTCGGATATAAAGCTTAAGATGGGCATTTCCTCGGCGTGTTTGTCGGTATCAGATGAATCGGACGTTTTTGCGCTTGCAAAACCCTTTGTGGACGAGGCTAAGGCTCTTTGCGATGGAGCGAGGACTTGGAGTGTATTTGTTACGACCGGTTTCCGCGAAGGCGCAAGCGATTATCTCGAAGTGAGACGTGAAAAGCTCGATGGGAATCTCTGTTACGCCGTTACCGGAGTTGAGGAAGAAGCGTTGCAGCGGACCGGAAAATAGCACTCTTTTCTTACTTTGCTACGCTCTTTCAATTCAGTTTTTTACCATTCCTGTTATATTTTCTCTTCTTGGCTGAAAACCGGCTTCTCAGCCAGTAGCGGTTCACCGTACTGTGTGCTTGGGGTTTTTGTTAAATGAAAGGATACGAGGTTAGAAGAGAATTTATCGAGTATTTCTCCGAAAGGGGACACGAACCGGTGCGCAGTTCCACTCTTATACCGGAGAACGATCCGACCCTCCTTTTTACCAACGCCGGGATGGTTCAGTTTAAAAATGTTTTCACTGGGAATGAAACTAGGGATTTTAAAAGAGCGGTCTCTTCCCAGAAGTGCCTCAGGGCCGGAGGAAAGCACAACGATCTTGACAATGTCGGGTATACGGCGAGACATCACACTTTTTTTGAAATGCTCGGGAATTTTTCCTTTGGCGATTATTTCAAGGAAGGAGCCATCAGTTATGGATGGGACCTTATTACCAATGTTTACGGGCTTCCCAAGGAAAAACTCTGGGTCACCGTTTATAAGGACGACGACGAGGCTTTTGAGATCTGGAACAAAGATATCGGTGTTGCCAAGAAAAGGATCGTGAGGATGGGGGAGAAAGACAATTTCTGGTCAATGGGAGATACGGGTCCGTGCGGTCCGTGTTCCGAAATACTGATAGATCAGGGAGAATCGCTTGGCTGCGGGAAAGCGGGGTGCGCCGTCGGATGCGAGTGCGATCGTTACCTTGAGCTCTGGAATCTCGTGTTCATGCAGTTTGAGAGAGACCAGAAAGGAGAGATGACCCCTCTTCCTCGTCCCAGCATCGACACGGGGCTTGGGCTTGAAAGAATTACAGCGGTTCTTCAGGGAGTGCCGAGCAACTATGAGACCGACCTTTTAAGAGGGATAATAAGCAAGATAGAGGAGCTTTCCGGAAGAGATTATTCCACCGACCGCTCGACCGAGGTTGCGATGAGGGTTATAGCGGATCATTCAAGAGCGCTCGCCTTTCTCATCTCGGACGGAGTATTCCCGTCAAACGAAGGTAGGGGATACGTTCTTAGAAGAATACTCAGAAGAGCGGTCCGCCACTCCAAGTTTCTTGGAATAGACGAACCTTTTATCTACAGGGTCCTGCCCGCGGTTGAGGGGATCATGGCGGATTTCTATCCTGAGATCAGGGAGAAGGGGGATTTTGTATCTCAGGTTGTAAAAAGCGAGGAGGAGAGATTCCTCGAGACGGTGGACAGGGGACTTGAACTTCTTAACCAGGAAATTGCAAAGCTTGGGAAAAAGAAAAAGCTCTCTGGAAAAGTGGTTTTCAGTCTCTACGATACATACGGGTTCCCCGTCGATCTAACCGAAGACATAACTAGAACCGAGGGCATAGATATTGACCTCCGGGGCTTTGAGAAGGAAATGGAGAGACAGAGGACCAAGTCAAGAAAAGCCCGTGGCGGAGGAGAAAACGGTCTTACATCTGTTTTGCTTGAACTCGCCGGAGAGATGGCGACAGAGTTTGTTGGATACAAGACTATCTCTTCTGAAGGCGCGGTTACTGGAATAATAAGTCAGGGAGAGATTTCCGACACGGCTTGGGAGGGTCAGGAAGCCCAGATAATTACTGACATCACCCCTTTTTACGGGGAGTCGGGCGGACAGATCGGGGACAGGGGTGAAATTGCCGGGGCAGGATTTCACGCGAAGGTCCTCGATACGAAAAAGCTCACCCCCACGTTTTTCATTCACAATGTCATTGTCGAGAAGGGGAATGCGCAGGTCGGTGACACGGTGCACATGGAGGTTGACCCCGTGTTCAGACAGGGAGTTACGGCTCACCACACCTCAACACATCTACTTCACGCCGTTTTAAAGGAAGTCCTAGGCAATCACGTTAACCAGGCAGGATCGTTCGTCGGGCCCGACAGACTCAGGTTTGATTTTAGCCACTATTCCTCGATCGAGAGGCAGCAGCTCGACTCCATAGAACAGATTATTAACGAGAGGATAAGGCGTGACGACCAGGTCGTGACAAAAGAAGATGTTTCGTACGACGAGGCCATAAAGGACGGGGCTACCGCTATATTCGAAGAGAAATACGGCGACAGGGTTAGGGTGGTAATGATAGGGGACTACAGCAAGGAGCTTTGCGGCGGTACCCATGTCAGGGCCTCGGGTGAGATAGGAATGGTGAAGATAGTGTCGGAGAGCGCGTCTTCTGCGGGAGTAAGGAGGATCGAGGCCGTAAGCGGTCAGGCGGCATGGAATTACATGAAAGGTCAGGAAAATATCCTGAACGAATTCTCCACCACTCTTAACGCTCCCCGCTCCGAACTTCTTTCTAGACTTGCCGGAGTGATTGATGAAAACGCCCGGCTCCAAGCGGAAATCGAGTCTTTCAGGGCGAGGACTCTTGTAGAAACGGCCTCCGGGCTGATTGACAAAGTTGAGGATGTGGGAGGAGTTAATCTGCTTCGGGTCAAAGTTTCTGTTTCGAAACCTGCAGAACTGCGTTCTCTTTGGGATTACTTAAAGGGGAGAATGAATAACGGCATCGCTGTACTTGTCGCTGAGAACAGAAGCCAGGTTTTTATTCTTGTGGGTATTACCAAGGATCTTGTCGGCAGTTATCACGCTGGAAAAATCGTAAAGGAGCTTGCCGAAATTGTAGGCGGAAAAGGGGGCGGAGGTGCCGAGATGGCGCAGGCGGGCGGAAATATGCCTGGAAATATACCGAAGATGCTTGGCCACTTGGGAGATCTCATATGAAAAATATTATCGATCTATTTGCAAATCTCGTTTTGATGAAGACTTGTAGAGCAAAGTTTTTGGCCGCCAGTTTAGCAGTCTTTCTGTCGGTTTCTTTGATCATTCCGAATGCCGTTTTTGCGGGTGGCGTGCCGGATAATCCCCCGCAGAACGAAGGGCCTATACACTTCGACAAATACGCTGGGATCTTTATCGGTCCCGGTTTTATGGAGAACCGGATAACAGATGTTGATGGTTTTGCTGACTGGGGCAATCCCGGTTCGGTTTCCAAATATGACGATACGGGCTTTGTCGGTGGTGTTATTGTAGGAAAAAAATTCGATGTTAGTGTCTTGACCTTGAGAATGGAGCTTGACGGTATGTTGACCAACGTGTCGGCATCAACCGACAAACTTGATCCCGAAGGTTTGGATGAAACTGCCGAATCGGAATTTTCGTGGATCGTTTCTGCACGCGGGGGAGTTGAACAAGCGATTGGTCGCGCAACGGTCTTTGTAACCGCGGGACTGGCTTTTGCCGACATCAGCAACTCGGTGACCGATATTGATTCCAGTGATTCTGGCTCCATGGTGGATCCCGACGATTCTTTCAGTAAGGATTCAACGGAAATGGGTTGGGTGATCGGAGCTGGCGCGGAAGCCGCGTTGTCCGACGCTTGGGCTTTGAGGCTCGAAGGCTTGTATCTGGATTTTGGAGAGAGTACTCATCTTGTCAACCGCTCCGCGAACAACCGCTGCTGCGGACCCGAAACTCCCAGAAGGGCCGCATCCTACGAAGTTGAAAACAGAATTTCCATTGCCCGCTTGGCAATAATTCGCCGGTTCTGAGTTCAATAAATCCATCAGACTGTCTTGTGAATTCCAAGTACGCTTTGAAGAGTTGCTCTTTGCAGTGTTCAGGCTGTCCGGGCAAAGAAGTTCATTTCTACTCAGAAAATTCATGGAAGGGGATGGATGTTGAGTGTTTAAAGGTCCCGGGGGAGGCGATTGTAAGAATGAAACTCAGATTTTTTGCTCAAGCGGGGTCGAGGACCCCCTATGAATTCACGGTGACCGGCCCTATGCCTTCATCGCTAGATGAAGTCACCGCCATGTCCCACAGACTATAAGGGACCTCGATCCGCTAGACTTTTTCCGCTTCGCTTGGAGAAAACGGAAATCAGAACGCATATTTCATTACCAGACTGACTCCGAATGCGCTTAAGTCGTCAGTCTCAATTGTATACTCAACTGTGTTCGTTCCCGGGCCATTATTTGGGGCGTGACCGCGCAACTGGTCCCATACATCTCCGCCGCTGAACTTGGCGTACTGGACCCAGCGTCCCTTGACTCCGATTGAAGCACTATCGGTCAGCATGTAATCTACTCCGACCACCGCCTGGTAACCGAACACCGTATCTTCGAGAGTATGGCTCGCCGTGCTCGTGACGCCAGCAATTCTTTGATGTAGAGCTTGGCGGTCCTCTTCTTCGTTGCCGGAACCCAGATACTCCGCATCGTCCGCGGTCGTAATTACATCCGGGTTTATATTGCGGGCCCAGACAGCGTCAAATTCCACTTCGGCCATTCCGAAACCCACCCCACCTCCGATGTAAGGACGGAGTTGCCCGGGAACCGGAAGGTCATAGTAAACGTTTACAAACAGACTGTTTATATTTACCGCTCCTATGCGCTCATCAGAACGGACAAGCTCCTGATTTGCTTTATCCGCAATATCCTGACCTCCTCCAACAACCGAGGATGTCGTATCGTATTGCGCGCCGAAGTTAAAATACTCGGCTTCAATTCTCGCGCCAAAATCTGTGCTGACGCCTAAAGCGGCGCCGGCGATTATTCCAGTTGCACCGTCAAAGCTGTTATTCCAGACTGATGTCCCGGAAGAACATACACCAGATGCAAAATGGTTATCGTCCGCCGGATTGTTTAAGTGTTGATCGCACAGCGTGCTGAAATCAGTATCACTGGCGTCGGTATCCAGAGAACTCCCGATACCGAATCCCAATTCAGTACTTATATACAACTGCTGGGCGTTTGATGAGAAAGAGATCAGTATCAGAACAAGTAAAAAAGAGGTAAAGGTTAGATATCTACTCATTTCATACCTCCTATAAATTGCTGTGTAGGAATAAAGAACCACACCACCTACTAAAGAACATATTATAATTCGGGCACTAATTCAATTAAAATTTGCGGTTGCAATTGAAAAACAAAAGATTCGTAAATAGTTAGAGATTTCAGTATGTTATGGGAAAGAATCCCTTCGGGCCTATACTTGTTCCGGGAATTCTATACATGAAAATGTTCTTTTTGGAATTCCTTCCTGATCTTGTTAAGAGCGTTTTTTTCTATCTGTCTTACACGTTCTCTTGAGATGCCGAATTTACGGGAAAGCTTTTCAAGAGTTTCGGGAGAATCGGTGAGAATCCGTCTTTCGATAATGTATCTTTCCCTGTCTTTTAGGTTCGCCAGGGCTTCTTTTATCTTCTTGGCCACAAGCGGGCGGGTTTGGGAATCTTCGAGGAACTGCTCCTGATCAAACGTGTCCCCCAGCATGTCAATGTAGGTGCGTTCCGTGCTGCCTTCTATGTTCGCGTCAAGAGACAGGTCTTTTCCGGACATTATCCGATCCATCTCAATTACCTGGCTGTCCGGCACGTCAAGCTCCTTGGCTATCTCGGAGTAAATATCCTCCTCCATCTCAACTCCTGTGGCTTCGATTCTGCTCTTCGTTGACCTAAGTTTGTAGAAGAGCTTTCTTTGCGACTGGTTCGTCCCGACTTTTACCAGGCTCCAGGTTCTCATTATGTGGTTCTGTATGTAAGCCCTTATCCACCAGACCGCATATGAGATGAGCCTGTATCCCTTGGTAGGATCAAAGCCTTTTACGGCCTTCATGAGTCCTATGTTGCCTTCCTGGATAAGGTCCAAGGTGTTTACGTTATAGTTTTTGTATTCGTTTGCAATACGCACGACGAACTTCAGGTTTGATACTATCAGTTTTCTAGCGGCTTCAAGATCACCCGTTTCCCTGTGCCTCATCGCGAGTTCGTATTCTTCTTCCCTGCTCAAGACAGGGTAGTCCCTGATCTGTGCCAGATAGCTTTGCAGGGAGTTTGAAAGTGCGGGAAGAGATGAACTCACTTCCTCCGGCTTCTTTTCTTCTTTTTTTTCGGCCATTTTTACTTGGTATTAGATTTGTTGACTGTTCTTCTTATCTATATAAAATTAACTACTCCTTGGGTTTTTTCTATTTTCTACAGTTCCGGCGTAGCTCAGTTGGCAGAGCAGATGACTGTTAATCATCGGGTCGCAGGTTCGAGCCCTGCCGCCGGAGCCAAATTCCTGTTCCTAAAAATCTGTTTCATGCAGTTTATGCCAGGGAACGATATTTCCGTCCGCACGTTTCTGAAATTGATCACCGCCATAGACTATGATGGTGTCACACGGACTGGGTAATTCGGTTAAATGCCGGCGGACGCGCCGTACCCCGCTGAACAGACTGGACGATGCCGTTGCAGTGGATTTTGCATCGACAAGAATAATGCGGGAGGGAGACTCAATGATAAGATCTCCTTCCGCCCCGTTACGGTCTCGGTAAAACGACAGACCTCTCGTTTCACCCCTGTTGCTTCGATGTTTTTTTATCTCGGAGATTGCCCAGGTTTCGAAGATTGGCCCGCGGAGTGGATGTGAGTGCAGTTGCTCGGGCGTACGGATGCCTAGAAGCCAGCAGACAAGCCCAGTGTCGTAGAAATGCAGTTTCGGCATTTTCACAAGCCTCTTGCGCAGATTCGAGTGAAACGGCGGAAGACGGAAAACGATAAAACTCGTCTCAAGTATGTTAAGCCAGGCTTTCGCGCTCGGTTGTGATATACCGCAGTCATCAGCCAGTGACGAATAGTTAAGCAACTGCGCTGTACGGCCGGCACACAGTTGGATAAACCGTTGGAATGTCGCGATATCGGCCACATTGCTGATTGTCCGCACGTCACGTTCTATGTAAGCGGTAACATACGAGCGGAACCAGTCTGCCGGGTCAAGATCAAGATCAAATATGCGTGGGTATCCACCGGCAAAAAGGGTCTCTTCAAGGTTCCCGGGATATTTATCAAACCGCGTAATTTCCTCACGTGCTAGAGGAAACAGGTTGTATACCGCGGTCCGCCCCGCTAACGACTGACTGACCGACTTGAGTAAAGAGAAGTTCTGTGAGCCCGTTAGAATCCAACGCCCGGGTGCCGGGTCCTCGTCGATTATACCTTGCAGATAGGAAAGAAGATCAGGCACGCGCTGCACCTCGTCGATAATACAGCCTTTTGGAAATTGAGCCAGAAAAGCCCGCGGGTCTTCCATCGCGAAAGCTCGTACATCCGGAGCTTCGAGGCTTGAGTACGGGTGACGCGGGAACAAGGATTTGCACAGGGTGGTCTTACCGCTTTGCCGAGGTCCCGTAAGCGTTATGCAGGGGAGCTTCCGTGCCGCTTCAATAAGCTTTGGTGCCAGATCGCGATCAATCATAATGAGTCGCAGTCTAACGGATAAATTAGGCTATTTCAAATTTCTTTTTTAAAACAGCCTAGAATTGTTTCGGGAGTTCTCTAGATCAGGTAGTAAATCAACATGAAGAGGTACCGCATGTTCGGGCTTGAGTTGTGAGTCTCAAGCCTCGCCGAGAGATCCCCTATGCCGCCGAAAAATGAGTCGTTATAGACTTCCGCCACTCTTTTGAACTCGTCGAACTTGATAAGCGGTGGTTCGCGAACGGCAAGCGGCCTCACGTTTTTCTCTGCGGAAGTTATCCTGATTCCGTCACCTTCAGTAGTGGCCAAGAACCATCGCTGGGAGTCTTCGAGCATAAGCTCTATGCCGCCTTCGGTTTTCTGTCTAAGGATTTCCCACTCTTCTTCTTTGGATTCGCTGAAAGGTATTTTTCTGTCTGCAAGCATTTTTTCTCTCCGACAAGATTATTTTTAAGGTTTTATTCTACCCCATGTCGAAAAAATATATAACCCGGCTAACCGAGAAGCGGTCTCAGATGTTCTCCCGTGTAGGAGTTTTTTACAGAAGCAACCTGCTCCGGAGTGCCGGAAGCCACTATGCGTCCCCCGTTGTCTCCTCCCTCAGGTCCGAGGTCAACTACATAATCCGCGCATTTTATCATCTCAAGGTTGTGCTCTATGACTATTACATTGTTGCCGGCGTCGACAAGCCTGTTAAGAACGTCGAGGAGTTTTCCTATGTCGTCGATGTGAAGTCCGACCGTGGGCTCGTCAAGAATGTAGAGGATGTTGTTTTTTTCTTTTTTCGAGAGTTCCCTGGCTATCTTTATTCTCTGCGCCTCTCCTCCCGACAGCGTCGTTGCGGGCTGTCCGAGTCTCAGGTAACCGCATCCGACATCCTTTAGAATCTTGAGTTTCCTGGTAACGGCCGGGCTTCCCGAGAAGAAATCCATAGCCTGATCGACGGTGAGGTTAAGTATGTCGTCTATGCTTTTCCCCTTGTATCTGTAGGCCAGAACCTCTTTTCCGAACCTTTTGCCCCCGCATTCCTCGCACGTCACCATGACGTCGGCGAGAAAGTGCATCTCGACCCTGTGGCTTCCCTCGCCCATACATTTCTCGCAGCGGCCTCCCCTCACGTTGAAGGAAAAATGTGACGGGGTGAGCTTGCGGAGTTTAGCCTGATAGTGTCCGGCGAGGATTTTGCGTATGTCGTCGTAAACCTTTATGTAAGTGGCGGGATTTGATCTTGAGGTTCTTCCTATGCTCGCCTGATCAAGAATTATCACGTCGTCTATATGCTCTGTGCCTTCTATGCGTTCGTGTTTTCCGACCCTTTCAGTTTTCCTTCTGAATTTTCTCAGAAGGGCGTTATACAGGATGTCGTTTACAAGCGAGCTTTTGCCCGAACCCGATACCCCGGTTACACACGTGAGAGTTCCAAGGGGGAAGCGGACGTCTATGTTCTTAAGGTTGTTTTCGCTCGCGCCGATTACGTTTATTGAATTGCCTGTGGTCTTTCTGCGGGAACCGGGAACTTCTATTTTCTTTTCGTTTGCGAGGTATTTCTTCGTGGTTGAGTTTTTCGCCGAACGCAGAAAACTCTTCAGGGTCCCCTGATACACGACTTCTCCCCCGCCGTCTCCCGCCCGGGGACCAAGTTCCACTATATAGTCAGCGGACTTTACGGTGTCAAGATCGTGCTCTATGAGTATGATGGTGTTATTTCTTCCCCGCAGATCTCTTATCAGCGAATTGAGCCGGTTCATGTCCCTTGCGTGCAGACCGATCGAGGGTTCGTCCAAAATATACAGGGTCTCGGTAAGCCGCGAACTCATCTGACAGGCAAGGTTTATCCTCTGCGCTTCTCCGCCCGAGAGGGTGCGGGTGAGCCTCGAGAGAGTCAGGTAATCGAGTCCCACGTGGATAAGAAAGTCCAGCCGTGAGTTTATTTCCTTCATTATGTCGGAAGCAATCTCCAGTTCATGAGCGGACAGGGTCAAGCAGTTAGACCAGGATTTTAGATCCTTTACGGACATCTGGGAGAGATGGAATATGTTTTTCCCTTCTATACGCACGTTAAGCGCTTTTTCCTTGAGTCTGCTTCCTCCGCAGTCCTCGCAGGTAAAGGCGGAACGGTATCTCGAGAGAAAAACTCTTATGTGGGTTTTGTAATTTTTCCGCTCAAGCCTTTTGAAATATCCTTTCACGCCGTGGTAATAATCGTTTCCGTTTAAGACTAGGCTTTTCTCCCTTGCCGAAAGTTCCGAGAAGGGCTTTTCCGTGTCTATTTCCACCTCCTCGGCGAAGGCAAGCAGCTTTCTCATCTGCCTTCTGTAGGAAGTTTTCGTAAAAGGTTCTATCGCTCCTTCGGCGAGGCTGAGACTGGGGTCCGGAACGAGGAGTTCGGGGTCGATTTCAAGGTTTCTTCCGAATCCGCTGCATCGCTCGCAGGCCCCGTAGGGGCTGTTAAAGGAAAATGTGTTCGGGATGGGTTTTTCAAACGCAATGTCGCAAACATCACAGCGAAGTTCTCTTGAGAAACGCAGGCTCTGCCCTGAAACGATGTGTACAAACGCCCGGCTGCTTTCGGAAAAAGCAGCTTCGAGTGCTTCTGTAATTCTTGATTTCGACCGCTTGCCTATAATGGTTCTCGCGGTGACTATCTGGGTCTTTGCGTCCGGGTCTCCCATGCTTTCTTCCATCTCCCGGGTTTTTCCGTCCCGGTAGGTGCGCGAGTAGCCTTTTTTCATGTATTGCGAGAGATCTGCGCCCTCTTCGGTCTCAAAGCAGATGACGGCTCTTTTCTCCGGGAATTTTTCGAGCAGCAGGCGAGTGAGGGACTGGGGAGAGTGCTCAATCACTTCTTCTTCACATCCTGGGCAGCGGGTTTTTCCGATTTTCGCGAACAGAAGTCTCATGTAGTCGTATATTTCGGTTGTGGTGCCTACTGTGGAACGGGAATTTATGACATTGTTTCGGCTTTCAATAGCTATCGGGGTTGGAAGACCTTCTATGTCGTCCATCGCGGGGCGCTCGACTTTCTCTATGAACTGTCTTGCGTAGGTTGAAAGGCAGTCGATGTACCTTCTGAGTCCTTCCTTGTAAACGGTGTCAAGCACGAGGGATGACTTGCCCGAACCGCTGAGACCAGTCACCACCGTGAATCTGTTCTGAGGGATTCGGACGTCTATGTTCTTCAGGTTGTTTTCCCTGGCGCCTTTTATCTCTATGTATCCGTTTCGTTTCTCGGTCTTCGCCATTACAGTGGCCACTTCCCGTGTTTATCTTCTCCCAGAAGAATTTTCCGTTACATCGATCAGCGTTTATAACGAAATTGAGGTTTCCGGGGCATTCGGTATTCTTTTCCTCGGGAAAGATGAATATCCCGTGGCTTCTCACTTTAAATTTACACAATTATCGTGTGACTTTTTTCCGGAATGCTGGATTACCGACGGGTCGCCGTGCCGGACGGCGCTTGGTCCAGAGGGGCCATCTTCTAAATACTTTTCTTGTTTCGAGGTGAACAGATGAGTCATCTAATGGGGGTTGATGAGCAGATAGCGGAAGTTGTCCGCATGGAAACGCAGCGCCAGGAATGGAAGCTCGAGATGATAGCGTCCGAGAACTACGTGAGCGACGCCGTCATGGAGGCCATGGGGTCTGTGCTTACTAACAAGTATGCTGAAGGGCTCCCCGGAAGGCGTTATTACGGGGGATGCGAATTCGTTGACGTGGCCGAGGACCTTGCGCGCGAGAGGGCCCTTGAGCTTTTCGGGGCGGACGCCGTTAATGTGCAGCCGCACTCGGGCGCCCAGGCGAACATGGCCGTGTTTTTCGCCGCTCTTAAGCCTGGAGAGACGGTTTTGGGCATGAGGCTTGACCACGGAGGACATCTTACCCACGGACACCCCGTTAATTTTTCGGGACGGCTCTACAACGTCGTTGCCTACGGAGTTTCAAAAGAAACGGGAACGATCGATTACGATGAGGTGAGGGAGCTTGCCTTGGAACATTCCCCAGGACTCATAATCGCCGGCTGGAGCGCTTACCCGAGGGATGTGGACTATGCGAAATTCAGAAGCATAGCGGATGAGTGCGGGGCGCTTTTGCTGGCCGACATAGCGCATCCGGCGGGACTTGTGGTCGCCGGACTTCACTCGGATCCTGTGCCTCACTGTGATTTCGTAACGACTACCACCCATAAAACGCTTCGGGGACCGCGAGGCGGAATGGTAATGATGAAGGAGCGGCATGCGAAGACCGTAAACAGCAGGGTTTTCCCAGGGACTCAGGGCGGTCCGCTGATGCATGTGATAGCGGCCAAGGCCGTTGCGTTCAAGGAAGCTCTTGCGCCCGAGTTCTTAGAATACCAGCGCCAGATAGTGAAAAACGCACAGCGTCTCGGGGAAAATCTCGTAAACGCGGGTCTTAAGCTTGTCTCGGGCGGAACCGATAACCACTTGGTGCTGGTTGATCTCACGGAAACCGAGTTTACGGGTCAGGTTGTTGAACAGACCCTGGAGAAGGCGGGCATAACGGTCAATAAAAACACTATTCCCTTCGACCCCCGTCCTCCGATGGTCACAAGCGGCGTAAGGATCGGAACCCCCGCGATTACCACAAGGGGGATGAAGGAACCGGAAATCGACGTGATATCGGGCTTCATAATGGAGGCTTTTAACAATCATGAGAACGAAAAGATTCTCGGTAGAATAAAGGAAGACGTAAAGGAACTGTGCCTGCGGTTTCCCGTTTACGGTCACAGGCTCGGCGGATGAGAAATGAAGTGCCCTTTCTGCAAATCTGATGACACCAGAGTAGTTGATTCAAGAGAAGGGAAAGACGGTCTTTCCGTCAGAAGACGCAGGGAGTGCAACGACTGCCAGGAGAGATTTACCACCTACGAAAGAGTCCACCACGCCGAGGTGATGGTGGTGAAAAAGGACGGCCGCAGGGAAGAGTTTGACCGCAACAAGATAATAGCCGGGATGCGCAAGGCGTGCGAGAAAAGGCCGGTAAGCACCGAAATCATAGAGGATTTTGTTTCCGGTCTCGAAAAGGAGCTTCTCGAGAGGGGAGAGCGGGAGATATCGAGCGAAGAGATAGGGGAGAAGCTGATAGACAAGCTTTATGATATCGATCAGGTCGCGTACGTAAGGTTCGCTTCGGTCTACAGGTCGTTTAAGGACGTAAACGAGTTTCTCAACGAGGTAACGGGTCTCCTTAAGGAGAAGAAATAGGCCGCATGCTGGTTGATTCCCACGCCCATCTGCTTAGCATTGAAGACCCCGTGGGTGCCGTGTCAAGGGCTGCGACCGAGGGAGTCGGGAAGATCATATCCATCGGGACTGGAATTGAGTCCTCCCTTTCGACCATAGAGCTTTCAAGGAGATACAGGGGAGTTTACGTGTCGGTGGGAATCCACCCGCACTCCGCTTCCAGTTTCAATGAAGGGGTGATGCGGGAATTTGAGGGAATGGTCGAAGACCCGAAAGTAGTGGCGATTGGAGAAACCGGACTTGATTATCACTACATGAATTCTCCCAGGGAAGATCAGATAAGGTCGTTTGAAGCGCATATGGAGCTTGCGAGAAGACACGACCTTCCTTTCGTTGTTCACGTAAGGGATGCGGAAGAGGAACTGCTTTCGATGCTCCGGGAGACCGACCTTGGTCCGAGGCCCGGGGTTATTCACTGTTTTTCAGGGGATTACGAAACGGCGAAGAAGTATCTTGATCTCGGTTTTTTCATCTCCTTCTCGGGCATAGTGACTTTCAAGAGGGCCGAGGAGGTAAGGGACGCGGCGGCCAGAATACCCATTGAGAGGCTTCTTTACGAGACGGATTCTCCTTACTTGGCGCCGGTGCCCCAGAGGGGAAAACCGAATGAGCCGTGCAATGTCATTCATGTGGCTAGGCTTATTTCGAAGCTCCGGGGACTGTCTCTTGAGGAATTTACTCAAATTGTTTTTGAGAACGTGACGGAGCTTTTCCCAAAAGTATCGAAAGACAAAGACGGTCTTATCTAACTGAAGAGAAATCAAGAGGTGTTTTAGTGAGCGGAAAATCAAAAATAGCTGTAACGATGGGAGATCCGAACGGGATAGGCCCAGAGGTCTGCATAAGGGCTTTTTACGACGGTTTTTTCGAGGATATATACGATATCGTGTTTGTCGGAAGCGAACCGGTGCTGCATAGGGCTAACGGTGAGTTCGGAAAAGGCGGTCCCCTGTCGATTATAGATCCTACGGATTTTTCCTTGGCAGATATTGAGGCGGGCGTGAGATCTGAAAAAGCGGGGAGGGCATCTGTTGTGTGCATAGAAAAGGCCGTGGCCATGGCCCTTTCGGGAGAAGTTGACGCCATAGTTACGGCTCCCATAAGCAAGAGATCCATACACATGGCCGGTTCTACTTACCCGGGACACACGGAAATGCTTATGGACCTTACGGGTTCTGAAAACGTGGTAATGCTTTTTGAAGGAACGAGGTTCCGCGTCGCGCCCGTGACGATACATGTTCCCCTTCGCGAAGTTCCGGACATGATTACGGAGGAAAGCGTTTATGTGACCGTCTCCATATCCGCCCGGGAACTCAAAAAAAGATTCGGCGTCGAAGATCCCAAGATAGTTGTCTGCGGGCTCAACCCGCACGCCGGAGAGTCGGGGTCTTTCGGAAACGAGGAGCAGGAGCATATAATTCCGGCTCTTGAGAGGGCGAGAGCCGAAGGAATATCTGTCGAGGGACCACTCCCCGCGGACACTCTTTTCTACGACGCTCTTCGCGGCAAGTGGGACCTTGTGGTCGCCATGTACCACGACCAAGGCTTCGTGCCCTTCAAGATGCTTTCTTTCGATACCGGAGTTAACGTAACTCTGGGACTGCCTATACTGCGGACTTCTCCTGACCACGGGACCGCTTTTGACATAGCGTGGAAGGGCGCGGCGCGCCCCGAGAGCATGATTCAGGCGATAAAAGTAGCCATGGAGATATGCGACCTAAGGTAATAAGGCGCATCGGCGACGCAGTAACGGATTTCAGAAGGCAGAAAATATAGACCTCTGTTTTCATCGGGGATCAGGTTGCTGTAACCTTGCCTGGGCGCCTTAGCAGGGAGTCATTACTTTGGCCCAGGCGGACTTTTCTACGCAATCCGGAGTTTTTCCTATCCAGAACCGGTAATTTTTCTTTACATTGCCGGGATAAGCAGTTTTTTAGAGTCTGAAAGGCGACCGGTTCCGCCACTACTAGTTTAATCCACAATCTTAAGTGGCATCATGGGAGGCCATATCTCAGTAATATCAGGAGATTCTGGTTGATTTGAACTTGAAGGAGCTTTTGGGTCTCCTGCGGAAATCCTTGCTTGTGCGGAAGCAGAAGAACACTCACCAGTGAGCATATAAGTGATAGCCTCCCTCAAACGGGCCTCTTGGGGGTCGCCAAGCTGATGTAGCACACCATCTCCCGCCCTGCAGGTTGGCCGGAAACCATCTTCATAACTGCCGAACCCCTTATCATTTACTCCCCTGAATTGAATTAAGGAGTAGGTAGTACCGCAATTGTCTTCCGGAATAGAACCGTAGGGTTTGCCACAAGTGGTTGCACCGATCAAAACGACCTCGACATCAATCCCCCGCAAACCATTAATAATAGCCTCGCTTGCTGAGCAGGTATTAGGGCCGGTTAAAATAAATACTCGCTCTAAATCAAGACTTGGCAAGGGAAGGTCGTTTGTACTCTGAGAAATAAACGGAAATGGATCTATAGGGGGGAGCTTGCCGTTATGGACAAGTGCGTCGAAGACTTTGTTTTCGGTAGCACGTGGGCCCGCGATCATGAACGCAAGCCGACTTGCGATAGTAACAAGGCCGCCGCCGTTATAGCGAAGGTCGAGCACCATCTCGTCAATATCTTGAGAAGCAAAGTTCCTAACGGCATTTATCAACCCTGCTTCCGCGGGGGAGATATGCTCGTTAAAAAGCATATAGCCAACCCGATGACCGGAAATGCGGTTTTCCAGCACCTTCCACAGAACAGGGGTTTTAACTATCTCTGCGGATGTCATAGTTACAGAGCGTGCCTGTGATTCTCCGAACATTCTGATAGTAAACTCATGCCTTTCAGGGGCAGATGGGAATAAGGCAGAAATCAACTGCTCATCTGGGATGCTATCAGTTGGGATGCCGTCGATCTCAGAAACAAGCATGCCGCGTCTCAAACCCGCCTTGTCTGCTGGTGAGTTTGGCTCCACGTGAAGTATAAAGATTCCTTCTTCATATCGTCTTAAAATAAAACCATATCCGAAGTCCAAGCCTCTTTGGGAATCTATGAATTCGCTAGTATTTACTGAGAAATGAAACTGGTCTTTAGGGTTGCCTGAGGAGGTCATCTCCAAGGTCTTCATCAGTTCAAAGTATTCAGGCGTACTGCAACATGCCGGGTCCGTGTCCACAACTTCATCATACCAAAGATAGGTTTCGTTAGTGAACGATCGCAACCAGTTGTTTTCATCCACGTATGTTCCTTGGACGGCGGTTTCCTGGTCATAGGCCTTGCTTGGATCAGCGCAGACTTGATGGAAATTGTCACTAGGAGGAAATACTCCTTCTTGCCATGTGGCTGGTGATGTTTGTCCATCATCATCACCCCCGCCGCCACAACCGACCACCGTAAGCAAAAACAACGCAAGAATAGATATTCTAAGCATTAAATGCTCCTTGGTTCACCGAAAGAATTTTCCTGAAAACGAATCATGTGCAACCAGAACGGTTGGTACTGTAACATAGAGATGCTGAGGATTCAAAAAAGAGTTATGGGAATAATATATCATGTCAGTCAAAAGGTAATATGAATATGAGAAAAGAACGACGTGCAGAGGCGCCTGATTTTTCTAAGTCCTCGTGAATTTTTTTGGGTGGATTCTCTCATCCGGGATCCGGAGACCCGGCCTGATTTTTTGTTACATGCGGTTTCTGGAGGTTTCGGATTCCACGAGGAGGGGTAGGACCTCTCCCGATTTACCCATCACGCTTGCGTCGTAAAGCCCCGTACCGGGGGTCACGTCAATATTGATTTCCACTACGGGTTTTTTGCTTTTTTTCGCTATAAGCCCCATTGAAGCCGCGGGTTCGACCACTCCCGAGGTTCCCACTATCAGAAGAAGATCGCATTGCTCTATTGCGAACAGGCACCTGTCTATTCTCTCCATCGGAATGATTTCTCCGAACAGCACGGTGTTCGGCTTCATTATGGCGTCGCAGGCGCTACACTTGGGGGGGAGTTCCGGAATAGGCACCTGGTAGTTCTTTTCCACTTTTTCGCATTCCGTTTCCGTGCATTTAATTTCCCAGAGGCTTCCGTGAAGCTCTATTACGTTTCGGGTTCCGGCCGCGAAGTGGAGGCCGTCTACATTTTGCGTTATGAGCGTGAAATCCCTTTTTTCTTTTTCAAGGGCGGTTATGGCGAAGTGACCTGGGTTGGGCTTGGCATTTTTCATTATGGCTCTTCTTGAGTCATACCACTCCCATACGAGCTTGGGATTTTTGAAAAAGGCTTCGGGCGTCGCAAGTTCGTGGGGATCGTAATTCCTCCAGAGCCCTTCTTCTCCCCTGTATGTGGGAATGCCGCTTTCAGCAGAGATTCCCGCTCCCGTGAGGACGACGATTTCGTTGGAACCGCTTATAAGTTCATACGCTTTTGCGATATCTTTTTCCATGTTCGGGCAACCCGGGATATGTTAACCGTTTTACGGGTTTTTTCCCATTACTCACCGTAAAAACATGGTTGGGGGAACGGGAGATTTTCTTGACAATTCATCCCCTGATACTAACCTTGTTTGTGTTGTGTTAGAGCAGTATGTTCCCGTCCTCCTGATAATAGTAATAGCGATCGTTCTGGCCGCGGCGCTTCTGTCCGTTTCCTATCTGCTCGGTCCGAAAAGATACGGAAGCTGGCGCAAGCTGATTCCGTATGAATCGGGAATGATTCCCAAGGGAGATGCGAGGGAGAAGATTTCGCTCAAGTATTACCTTATAGGAGCCCTTTTTATACTGTTTGACATAGAAATCGTGTTCCTTGTAGCCTGGGCGGTTGTGTTCAGAGAGCTTGGGATGGTGGCACTTATTGAGGTGCTGGCATTCCTTGTTGTTGTAATAGGCGGGTACTTTTACGTTCTCAAGAAAGGAGCTTTGGAATGGGAGTAAGCAGCGGACCACTTCTCGGCGGAGACGGTTTTCTCACGACCAAGATCTCAGCGGTTGCCAACTGGGGAAGAAAGAACAGCCTCTGGCCCATGGCTTTCGGAACCGCCTGCTGCGCTATTGAGATGATGGGGACTTTTTCCTCGAGGTTCGATATCGCGAGGTTCGGGGCCGAAGCCGTGAGGTTCTCGCCGAGGCAGGCGGATCTGATGATAGTTTCGGGGACCATAACCTACAAGATGGCGTCGGTTTGCAGAAGGATCTACGAGCAGATGCCCGAGCCCAAGTGGGTAATAGCGATGGGGTCGTGCACGTGCGGTGGCGGACCTTTTGACAGTTACGCTGTTGTTCAGGGAATAGACGAGTTTCTTCCGGTGGATGTTTACGTCGGTGGCTGTCCGCCGAGACCCGAAGCCCTTATTGACGCCGTGATGAAAATCCAGAAGAAAATAGATAACGAGGGCCCCCCGATCGTATGACCGCCCCACCTGACCCTGTCGATCAAATAAGGGAACAAATAAGCGGGTACATCCTTTCGGAGAGCGAATTCCGCGGGGAGACCACCTTTACCGTAAAGGCAGAATCGATAGTCGAGTGCTGTTCGCTTCTGAAAAACACCCTCGGTTTTACTTACCTTGTGGACGTTACGGTTGTTGACTACCTGACCGTTAAATTCCCGAGGTACGAGGTTGTCTACCTCCTTCACCGTTTTGGTGAGAACTACGAAGAGAACATGAGAATAAGGCTCAAGGCTGCTCTTGAGCAGGATAACCCCGCAATTGATTCCGTAACGTCGGTGTGGTCCGGGGCGAACTGGCTTGAGAGAGAGGCCTACGATATGTTCGGGATAACTTTCAGGGGACATCCCGACCCGAGAAGAATACTTATGCCCGAGGATTACGATCAGTTTCCGCTGAGAAAGGATTTCGACGTGAGAGACAGGGAATCTTCAAAGAGATCTTTCGAGCGGGCTCTTGATGAAGGGCTTGATTGATGGAAAGAGTAGAGATTGTCACAGAAGAACTTGGCACTGAGGCCGACGGCACGAGAAAGCAGACCATGATGCTTAACATGGGGCCGCAGCATCCGTCAACCCACGGGGTTCTGCGGGTGGTTCTTTATCTTGACGGAGAGAGAGTCAAGGAGGCCGTTCCTCATATCGGTTACCTGCACAGGGGAATAGAGAAGCTCTGCGAGGACATTACCTATCAGAAATGTCTTCCGTATACCGACAGGATGGATTACCTGGCCTCGATATGCAACAACATAGGCTTCATACTGGCCGTTGAGAAGCTCCTTGGGATTGAGGATGAAATTCCCGAAAGAGCCAAGGTCGCCGAGGTGATAATGTTTGAGCTCGGAAGAATCGAGTCCCACCTCATAGGCATAGGCGCAAACGCGATGGATCTCGGCGCTATGACCGCCTTTCTTTTCTGTTTCAAGGAGAGGGAGCGTATCTACGAGATTCTCGAGATGGTGTGCGGAGCGAGACTCACGACTTCCTACCCCAGGGTGGGGGGGCTCCCCATGGATCTTCCCGAAGATTTCTCAGACACGATAAGGAATTTTCTTAAGATATTCCCTGGGACTTTAAGCGAGATAGACAGGCTTCTTACGAGAAACAAGATATGGATCGATCGCACTAAAGAAGTGGCGGTTATAAGCAAGGAGCAGGCGATTGATCTCGGGATTACCGGTCCCATACTGAGAGGAAGCGGCGTTCCGTACGATGTGAGAAAAGCCGTTCCCTACCTTGATTACGAAAACTACGAGTTCGACGTACCGGTCGCCAATGAAGGAGACGCGTACGCCAGGTACCTCTGCAGAATGGAGGAGATGAGACAGAGCCTTCGCATAATCGAGCAGGCTCTTGACAATCTTCCCGACGGCCCCTACATAGCCGACCTTCCCGATATCGTCTTGCCCGAAAAAGAGCTTGTCTACACTAAAATGGAATCCCTGATCAGGCATTTCGTGCTGGTCTACAGCGGTTTTGAGACTCCTCCGGGGGAGATATACCACGCCGTGGAGAACCCCAAGGGGGAGCTTGGTTACTACATAGTAAGCGACGGTACGGGAAAACCCTACAGGATGCGGGTTCGTGGGCCGTCGTTTGTGAACCTGCAGGCCCTTCCGGATATGGTAAAGGGGGGATTCGTCTCCGATGTCGTTGCCGCAATAGGCAGCATCGACATAGTGCTCGGGGAAGTTGACCGCTGATTAAATCAGGAAAGACTGCCACTATCCCTGACGCTACGGGATCATCCCCGGACCTGTCGTAGTCGTTTAAGTCTTCATGGCCGCGGCAGAAAACAGCAACCTTTGGGCTGTCCACGTCTCTCTCCATTGACTGAGTGCTCATTTGACGCAATCTCGGAACACCAGCTACTCTTTACGCCAGCGATGAAACCTGACTCGGAGGTTTGGCTTGGCTTCAACCCCTATAAACGATCACATCCGCTATGAGCCGGACGAAAAATGCACGCCGCTCTCTTCCTTCGTCGTCGCCATACAGGGCATCGTGCTTGTGCTGCCGCTCGCAGTCTCGATAGTGGTTATCAATGTTCTGGCGACCGGCCAGGATGAAGCATATCTGACTTGGTCCGTATTTTCGGCGCTGATAATCGTAGGGATAGTCACTGCGCTGCAAGCCTCCAGGATAAGCCGATTTGGCGCGGGACATCTGGTCGTTATGGGAGTGACGCCCAACTACATCCCGCTGTCGGTACTTGCCCTGCATGAGGGAGGGCCAGCGATGCTGGCCAGTCTGATGGTCGTGTCTGCGCTCTTTTTCTTTGCGATAGCGACAAGGCTTCCGCAGCTGCGGCGCGTGATAACGCCGACTGTGTCAGGCACGGTGCTTATGCTGATAGCCGTGATGGTGCTGCCCATCTGTTTGGATCGATTCGGGGAAGTGCCGGAGGGTGGGTCGGCATTCGCCGGGCTGTGCGTGGCTGCGGTAACGCTTGTGGTATCCACGGTGCTGATACTGCGCGCCCCGCGGCGCTGGCGCCCGTGGTCCATACTGATCGGATTCGTGTCCGGCTGCGTGGTCGCCGTCCTCCTGGGAGTGTATGACCTGGAGCCATTGTACGCAGCGCCATGGGTAGGCATTCCCCAAGTCGGTTTCCAGGGGCTGGACCTTACATTGGCTGCCGGATTCTGGGCGCTGCTGCCGATGTTCCTGATTGTCACTCTGGTGCAGGCGATCAAAGGCATTGGGGACAACGTGGTGATCCAGCGGGTGTCGCGGCGCAGACCGAGGACGACCGATTTTCGGCTGCTGCAAGGCTCACTCTACTCAAATGGGCTGGGTGTTTTGCTATCAGGTCTTGCCGGAACGCCTCCTGCGTCGCCATACTCGTCATTCACGGCGTCGGTCGTGAACATGACGGGAGTCGCTGCCCGCAATGTGGGATACGTCATAGCGGTCATGCTTCTGGTACTGGCATTGCTGCCAAAGTTCACGGGCGCGCTGCTCACCATACCCAGTCCGGTGATGGGGGCATTTCTCTTGATTGCTGTGGGGATATTTTTTGTTGAGGGAGTACAGACTATCGTGCGTGACGGACTCGACTTTCAAAAGACCATTGTGGTAGGCGTGTCGTTCGCGCTTGGTGCCGGGTTCGAGCAACAGAACATTCTTGAGAACTTGCTCGTGCACCCGTGGGGCACACTGCTTGGCAATGGCATCACAGTGGGCGCGGCAACGGCGATTGCGCTCAACATCTTCCTGAATGTAACCAGTCCGCGGTCACGGAAACTCGAGGTTCGACTGGACTTTTCCGACCTGCCGCGAATCGACGCTTTCATGCAGGAAGTTGCAGCCAATATGCACTGGAGCGAGGAGGCGACCCGGCGGCTGCGTTCGGCGGGCGAGGAGACGCTCTCGAGCCTGCTGCAGCCGGACAGCGAGTATCCCGCGGATAGCAGGCCGGACAAGACGCCGCGCCTGATCATAGCCGTGCGTCCCGACGGCAGGGCGGTGGAGATGGAATTCATCTCGACGCTTGAGGACGAGGAGAACCTGGAAGACCGTCTCGCGTATCTTAACGAAGAGGACGAAAGCGTGGACGAGAGGGAAGTATCGTTCCGCCTGCTGCGTCATTATGCCTCATCGGTGCGCCACCGGAAATATCAGGGGATGGATATCGTCGCGGTGCGGGTCGAAGCGTAACGACGGCTTGGGTCGGCGAGCCAACGCAAGGGAAGAGTCGAGTTTACGTAGCGATAATCGGCTCGATGAACTCAAGCATGGACCTGACGCATTCCTGTGGCTTTTCCAAAAGAAGAAAGTGGGTAGCGTCGGGCAGGAAGTCGTAATCTACGCTGGACATGTCACTCAGGTTGAGCGTCGGCAGGTATGAGTATGGCAGGGTCGGGTCAGCCCCGATGACCTTTGTCGGGGAGAGGAGAGACTGAAGGTCCACGAGTACGGCAAAGGTGCCGGCGTACTCTATCATCTGCGCCTGGTACTCAGGAGGACAGCAAAGTTCATACCCCTCTCCGTCCGCACGTTCACGCAGGGTTGTTCTTGCAAAAAGATCGAATACCCCCGGCACCACGTGCTGGAAGTCTGGAATGTAAGGAAGAATGTCCGCAAGTTCCTGCGTGGTTTGAAATCGATTCGCGCTTTGACGGATCCTTTTGGCCATACGTTTTGCGATATCTTCATAATCCTTAAAGCTCCGGCCGGGCTTGCAGAGAGGCGGGTCGAACAGAACCCGCGCCGCAAAGTCGCTGCCCTTTTTGGGTGATAGCAGAGTCGCCAGGGCTGAAACTGAGTGGAACACACCTATTCTGGGCTTTGCTCCGTAGTGGTGGTCGATAGCTTCAACAATGGTGTCGTTGTCCTGAACCAATGTTGGAAGACTATGGTTTTGAAGATCGCCTACCGGATTCCAGCCGTGGTTTCTGAGGTCGTAGATTACTAGGTCGAAATCGTCGGTGAGAAGCGACCAGAACGGATAATACAGGTCGACTGCGAGGCCGTTGCCGTGGCTCATAACGAGTCGCGGCCCTGACGGGTTTCCATGTTGCCGTAGCGTAATGACGGTGTTGTCGTCCACGCGGACATCGTGAGTGGAAAGAGGCTCAGGCAACTCCCATACGATTTCTGAAGTCACTGGCGAACTCCTCGTTTTTCTGATACGTCACCGTTTTGCCGCTGTAATGACTGGTTGCTCAATTGGGACGGGACAAGCTCGTATGCAATGGCTGCTGAGAAATCCTCGTTGCCAATGTATTCGACGCGCCAGTGTACTTCCGGCAGCTGTGGGAAGCGAAATATGCCTATTCTCCCCTGATACAGGGCTGGCGGCACTTCAAACTGAGACACATCAAGGGTAAAACCTAGACCAAGAGCCTTGATTAGGGCTTCCTTGATGGTCCAGAACCTAAAGAATAACTGAATCCTGTCGCGTCCACGTACGCATGCGAGGGCGGATTGTTCATGAGGACCAAACACGGCTCCGCTCAGTTCGTCAAAATCCTTTCGGGGGATACGTTCCTCTACATCCACGCCCAGCCGTCCATGGGGAACAAGAGCTATCAAACCATGCTTTCCGCTGTGACTGAGGTTGAAGCTGATGGCTGCCGGTGCTTCGTCTACCAGTACGAACAGCTTTCCATAGTCAGATGAACTGAAGCTGAGGCGTTCATTGCTGCAGCCGAGTTGGCGACAGATGATAGCCCGAAGCGCAGCACGACACAGAGCAAATCTGCGACGAGAACCTGAGAGCGGATATTGGCGACGGCGCACCTGCTCTTCCTCGTTGAGCCACAATAAAGATGATGCCTCACAACTGGCGTTAGGCCTCAAATCTACATGCATGACGGTAGCGGAACCGGCCTTACGGAAGGAACTCCACCAGCACCTTGCAGCAGAAGTGGACATCAGATGTTGGTTACCTCTACAGGCGTGAGGGGTTAAGAACTGTTGGCGTCCAGGTACGCTATCAATTCTCCAATATTCCCTATCTCCCCGACCTGTTCGGGAAGGAGGGAGACATTGAACTCCTGTTCGAGTACTTTGGCGAATGCCACTGCGTCCATAGAGGAAACACCCAGGTCAGCAAGGCTCTTGCCCGGATCCAGCAAATTGCCTATCGGCTGTCCATCTACCTCCAGGTTTTCGTCCGCAAGCTGTCTTAGTCTCTCTTCAGTTGAAGCCATAATATACAATCCTCCTTTTAGGAATTTAGAATAATACAGTGGAGTATACAATACGGTAGGTATTTAGGTCAATCGATTTTTCTGAAGTTTTTTCGTGACACGGCACCCCGATTACACCCAGTGACGCCTGCGCTGGAACGGATAGCTCGGCAGCGAGATGCGGCGGCGCGACTCCCCGGCGAACATGCCCTCAAAGGAAGGTGCCAATCCTGCCTCGTATGCCTCTGCAACCGCCTCCACAAAACCAGTACTGCTCTCATCTTCTTCCTCGTCGGATGGTCGCATCAGGCTCGCAAGCACGAGTGGTGAAGCGGTAGTTTCCTCTCCGTCCGACGAGTCTGGCCACTGGAGACTCACCTGCGGCCCCAGTACCGCGCCGGGGCCAATTTCTACCACTGCACCCACTCCCAAGTCAGCAAGAGTGGAGATACCTGCGTCAAATGTCGCAGTCTCGCACGCCTGCGTACGCCAGTACGCCCCGTCGAGTGGATTGTCCGAATCCATAACTAGCCCCGTAACGCCGCTCACCAGAGTCAGGGATGGAGGCGAGACCGCACTCTCTGCGAATGCCGCTTCCAGACCTTTAAGAGATTGATCTGGGTCTACTCCCGGCAGCGCTGCCATCAACGTGCCACGAGTCAAGGCAAAGCGCAATCCGTCCTCTAAGGTGAAGACCCCCGCAGCCCGTGCCGCGGCGACCTCACCGGTGCCGTACCCCAGTGTGACGTTCGGTTGGATCCCAACACTTGCCCACAGTGCCGTCAGCGCGCACTCCAGTGCATAGAGAGCCGGCTGTGCCCAGGCTGCATCGTTCAAATCGCCCGTTGTTTCGGCGCGCTCGAACATCACATCGAGCAGCGATGCGCCTCTCTCTGTGCGCACCACGGTGTCACAGTAGTCCAAAACAGCACGCACGACTGGTTCGCTGTTGTACAGCGCCTCGCCCATACCAACCCACTGGTTGCCCTCGCCTGTGTACACGAATGCTACCCTTGTTACAGGCTGCGGAGCTGGCTTATCAGGCGTAGCGTCGGTCTCCGCGAGTTTCGTCAGCCCTGCACGCAGAGACTGCGTATCTCCGAACACTACAGCGGCGCGATGATCAAAATGGCTACGTCCGACACTCGCCGTCCACGCTATGTCAGCAAGTGCAGGTGCTTCGGGGGAGGACTCAGCGATGTGCTTGTCGAGCCACGACAGGTACTGTCCTATCATGTTCCGCAGGGCACCTTCCGACTTGCCCGATAGCGGCAGGAGACGCATTGTGCGCTCCGTTAATCCGTCCATGGCCAGCGGCAGATCCGCAATGGGCTCTGGCAGAGAAACGGGCACCTGCCGTGCGGCACCCCTAAACGACTGCACTCCGGCACTTGCGCTGTCACCCTCTGTCGCGATTCCGTAGCCTTCCACCACCATATGCGCGTTTGTACCTGACATGCTGAACGCGCTTACTGCCGCGCGCGGCGGCTTGTCAGAATGGGCTGGCCAGACGGTCTTTTCAGAAGTCACCTGCACGGGCAGTCGGTCCCAGTCGATTTGTGGATTCGGTTCCTTGAAGTGCAGATGTTTCGGAATGACACCCTGCTTCATCGCCAGCACAGCCTTTATCAGACCTGCAACGCCCGCCGCCGTCTCCAGATGTCCGATATTTGACTTTACGGTGCCTATCAGCAGCGGACGGTCAGCATCGCGCCCTCTTCCGTACACCGAGCCGACTGCGTGTACCTCAATCGCGTCGCCCAATTGGGAGCCTGCCGCGTGCGCTTCGAGATAGTCAACATCCGTCCCAGCGAGGCCCGCCTGAACAAGCGCCGCCTCCATAACACGCTCCTGTGCTGGGCCGTTCGGGACGGTCAACCCCGTGCTTGTCCAGTTCTGGTTAATGGCAGAACCCTTGATGACGCCCCATATTCGGTCGCCGTCAACCTCCGCCTCGCTCAGCCGTTTCAGAAGGAGTATTCCGCAGCCCTCGCCTCGTACATGGCCATCCGCAGACGCATCGAAGGGGCGAGACTGTCCACTCGGCGACAACATTCCCACATCCAGCATGAATTTGGAAATGTTGCGCGACAGCGCCGCATGTGCGCCTCCGGCGAGAGCTAGATCCACCTCGCCCCGCTGTAGCGCAGCAACGGCTTGATGTACCGCAGCCAATGCCGAGGCGCAGGCCATATCGATGGCCATTGCCGGGCCTTCCAGACCCAGTGCCGACGCGACCCTCCCGACGGTGATGCTGGCCGCCGTGCCGAGTTGACTGCCAGCCTTACCGCTGGCTTCAATCAAATGTCGGTATTCGCTGGCGGTGACTCCGGCATACACTCCGGTGCGACTGCCCCGTAGGCTGTCGGGAGCAATTCCGGCGTCTTCGACAGCTTCCCAACTCGTCTCCAACATCATTCTCTGTTGTGGGTCCATCATCCGCGCTTCTATCGGCGCAATGTGGAAGAAGCGTGAGTCAAACCACTCTATACCCTCGACAAACGCACCGCGCAGGTGGGCGGTGTTCTCGGAGTCTGGGTCTTCGGCAGCGTTCCCCTGCGAATCGCCAGCCTGGCGTCCGTCAGTCACTGCGTCAGTGCCCGATTCCATGAGGTGCCAGTATTCCGAAAGGTTTTTCGCACCTGGGAAGCGACACGCCATGCCGACTATCGCTATGTCGTCATCCTCAGTAGCGACGGACGGGCGCGGTGGGGGTGCGGCTGTCTCGGGCGTTGGAGCCGTCCCACTGTCCCCGCCCAGTTGACCGAGTTCACCCGCCAGATAGTGGGCTAAGGTAGTAATGTCGGGGTAGTCGAAGACGGCCGTGTTGGAGACGACATACTCGCCCGCGAATGCGCGGTTAAGCCGGTTTCTCAGTTCTACTGCCATCAATGAGTCCATCCCCAGATCGAAGAAGCCGATCGAGTTTGAAGGCGGGCTGGGCAGCCTCATCACTGCCTGGAGTTCCTTTTGCAGGAACGACACCAGGATACTCTCCGACTCGGTTTGCGACGAGACGCGCAACTGAGACAACACGTCTTCCGAAGATTCCGACGTTTCGTCCATATCATCTGCGGATGACAGCTCCTCCAGGAATGGCGGAAGATCATCGTGAGCCGTCGCGAAGGTCGGCCAGTCCACTGACGCGACCATACCGGCCGGAGCATCCTGTCGCATCAGCGTTTCAAGCGCTCTTAGCCCCTGCTGCGGCGTAATCCAGCCCGTGCCCGTCGCCTCCAGCTGGCTTTCGATGCGCTCTCGCTGCTCCTCTGCTTCGCCAAGCCCCGACCAGGCTCCCCACGCGATCGTCTGCCCGGGCAGTCCGAACGCGCGCCGATGGGCTGCGAGTTGATCCAGAAATGCGTTAGCCGCTGCATGGTTCGCCTGACCCGCGTTGCCCAGAACGCCCGCCACGCTGGAGAACAGAACGAACATATCCAAATCCCTGTGCATGGTCGCGCGGTGCAGATGCCATGCGCCAAGCATCTTTGGCCAGAGCACCTGCTGGAAACTGTCCCAACTCTGGTTCGCCAGTACGGCGTCCGACAGCACTCCCACGCTGTGTATAACACCAGCGAGAGGCGGTAGAGTCGCATTGATGCGCTCCAGCATCGCGTCCACCGCTGCCGTGTCCGTCACGTCCGCGATCTCCACCTGCACTGTCGCGCCGCGTCCGCGTAACGTGTCGATAGTTTCTATGGCCTCGGGATCGGGGTCGCGTCGGCCGTTCAGCACGATTGCGCCCGCGCCCCGGTCTGCCAGCCAGCTGGCCAGAGCACAGCCAATACCGCCCAGTCCGCCGGTCACCAGGTAGGTTCTGTCCCCCCGCAGCCGTCCCGTCTCCAGCGGCGAATTTGTAAGAACGATCTTGCCGATGTGCCGCGCCGCGCGCATGAACTGCATCGCGGAGATGGCTTCCGCCATCGACCACCTGCTGTGGACAAGCGGCGTCAGTTCTCCTGCCTCAAACCGTTTCATCACGGTCTTAAGAGCCGCTCCCGGCTGCTCCGGGTTCTGCTCTTTCAGGGTATCCTGTTCAAAGATGTGGTAGTCCACATCCGGGCGCGCGGCGGCCATTTCTTCCTCGGTGTAGATGTTCACTCCGGCCAACTCGATGAATCTGCCGCCATGCGCGAGGCAGGACAGGCTCGCCTCGATAAAGCCCTCTCCAGTCAGGCTGTTCAGCACCACATGAACACCTTCGTCGCCGGTGGCTTCGAGGATCTCCTGCCCGAACCGGGTCTGTCTGCTGTCGAAGACATGCTTCACGCCTAGCGAGCGTACATACTCCTGTTTCGACACGCTGGCCGTGGCGAACACTTCCGCGCCCGCGGCGTGCGCAAGCTGGATAGCTGCCGATCCTACGCCGCCGGCGCCCGCGTGAACAAGCACCCGCTCGCCCGCTTTCAATTTCGCCAGATCGTATGACAATGCGGCACAAACGAACACGGTCGGTATAGTGGCAAGCTGCGAAGTCGGGACACCCGGCGGCGCAAGCGCAACCATCTCCTCCCTCATGACCGCTTCTGAACCGAAAGTACCGAATGCCAGCGCAACTACGCGGTCACCAATCGACACACTCGTTACATCGGAACCGACTTCAAGAACATGTCCGCACGTCTCGCCACCCAAAACACCCTCATCGATAAGGCCAAGAGAACGGAACACATCCCAGAAGTTCAATCCGGAAGCCTCCACAGCCACGCGAACTTCTCTCGGTTCGAGTGAACGCTCCGGCGAGTCCAGCACCTGCAGTTCTTCAAGCGCACCGCCCGCGTCCGGCTCCAGGAACCAGCGCGACCCTTCCGGCAGGGTCAACTGCTCCGTATCAGCACCGGCACGAACGAGACGCGCAGCCCGACGGAATCCCAGACGGTAGGCGATGTGAGTCTCAGAGTCCGGGTACATCAGTTCATTGACGAGGTCAGATAGCGGCACAGTATTGGCGGGGTCAAGGTCGATCATCTTCGGTTGCAGATGGGGCGCTTCCAGTGCCGCTACCTTGCCAAAGCCCCATAGCAGTGCGCCGGTCAGTTGTCCGAGATGCTCCCGCTCTAGGACCTGCCCGCCGCGCGTGATAAACCACATGCCCTTTGCGGGCGCAGCATCGGCATCGCCCATCCCCTGCACGAGCGCCAGGGCGCTTGCGCCCACCTGCCTGATATCCTCGCCCAACTCTTCGGTGGTGGCGTCTGCGCCGCGACCGTCAAGCGCCGCGAGATGTACAATGCCGCTGAGCGGCACCTCCGCAGGCAGACCTTCGAGTAACGAGTGCCACGATTCGCGGTTCTGCATCTCCACGGTCGCCTTGATCACTGCCCGATCTTTTTCTGATGATTCCCCGTCTGACTGAGCGCGGTCGCTCACCAGCACGACGGTCTGGTTGCGTGCTGCCAGTTCCGCTGCCAGCTCATCTGCCACACCGCATTGATCACCCGCGAGAACCCATATTCCTGCCGTCTCCTTCACCTCCGCAGGTCCTTGCGCCAGTATCACACCTTTCTCCGGTGTGCTGGTCGTGTCAGATTTGCTTCCTCCCAAGACCTCCACTTCACCGAAGCCCGCGTCGCCGAGCGCCTGTCGCCAGACCGCGGGGCCGATCATTGCGTGATGCGTACGGTAGTCGTCGGCAAAGCGCCACCAACCGTCCAACTGCCCAAAAGTCATGTCCTGCCAGTCCAGACCACAAAGGTTCTCAAGTGCCACCAACTGGCCCGATGGCGCGAGCAGCATGCGGCAGTGAGTCAGTGTCTCGTTCAGGTAGCGTGTGCCGTGCAGCACATTGGAGGCAATGACCAGGTCATAGCCATGAAGATCAAAGCCCTGCTCGATAGGGTCCTTTTCGATATCCAGGGCACGGTATTCGATTGACTCGTCGCTTCCGCCAAAACGCTTTTCTGCTTCTGAGAAGAAGCCGGCCGATATGTCAGTATATGTGTAATTATAGCGACCGGCCGGCAGCTCAGGCATCACCGCCGCCGTGCCCGCTCCCGTACCGGCGCCGACCTCCAGCACGCGCAGTCTTCGGTCTTTCGGCAGCGTGTCCAGGAGTGCCGCAACCGCATCCCCCAGCATTTGGTTCGCCATACGTCCAGCCGGCGATTTCAAGTACAGGTCGCCGGCGGTTGGCTCTCCGCTGCCGAACAGCAGCGTCAGCGGGTCCGCTCGACCAACGAGCGCATCAGCGAAAGCGGCAGCGCACCGCCTGAATAGTCCAATTTCGTTCGTACCGTGCCAGTATCGCGCACTCATCTGGTCTGCAAACTCATCGGGATTGTGCGGCATATGATCCGGCAGCGGGTCGTCCTGCCCAACCTTCACGACAAATCCATCGCCCGCTTCTTCCACCACCTTCGCTTTGACGAGCAGTTCAAACATACGGCGGAACATACGCTGGTGTTTTGGCGGGACATCCAGTCTTTCCCGCACGGCTTCCGGCTCGACGAATTCACCGACCTTGCGTTCCCACCCCAGTTGCTCCAGTGCCATGAGCGCATAGAGCCACGACAACCGCTCAAGGTCATTCAGCAACTCAACGCGCTCGTCGGCTTCTACGCTTTCACCTGCCAGATACTCGGTGAACGGTATCGAGCGGTCAGCAACGCCTGTCGGACTCGTAAGGAAATCGGCCGATAGCATCCCATCCGCAAGGGCGCGGTCGCGCCAGACGATTTCGTATAGGAGGTCGTGCAGCTCTTCGGTCTCCGAGAGCAACGCCGCGCGAGTGGCGCGCTTCACAATGTATCCGCTCAATCCGCCGAGCTCGATGCCGTCCGGCGTGTAGAACAGGAGGTCGCCGCTCAGCACTTCCGATGTCTCGCTTTGCTCCTCGTCCCGCTCTTTGTCGCGGACGTTCTCGCGCAGACGGGCGTGACAGATGAGGCGTTCCGGAAGCATCTCCCTCAGCCAAAAGCGCTCCCATCCGAAAGGCAGGTAGGTTATCTCGTCTTCGCCTCTGGCGGAATGCCACGCCGCCGAAAAGACTTGGAAACAACCGTCGAGCAGAATCGGATGCAGGTCGATGTCGCTGCTCGAAACGGCTTCCGGCAGGGCCACCTCGCCAACCGCCTCGCCATTCGCCGCACACAGGTCCTGAAGCGTGCGGAACGATGGTCCGAGGTGGATGCCGGCTTCTGCCCGCGTGCGATAGAACGCCGCCACATCCTGCGACTCCATACCCGACTTCAATCCGTCCAAATCGACGCGGTTGACAGTCCCGCGCGTTCCGCCTCCAAGCGAAACCCCGCCCTCGGCATGAAGCGTCCAGCCATCTTCGGACTCGCCCTTGCTGAATATCTCTATATGCCGTGTGTTCCCGTTCTCGGATGTGCTCAGCACGGCCTGGATTTTTCGCCCGGCTTGCGTGGTGTCGTCAGCGCTATCGTCCTCCGCAAAGACCAGTGCGCTGTGCAGTTGCATGTCCTCCACATCCACCGATTGCGCCCCTTCGGATAGGGCCGCCGTCGCTGCCATAACGCCATACAACGCGCCCGGCATTACTGCCCGCCCGAAGACGCGATGGTCGTTCAGCCAAGACGGGTCGGAAGGAAACATCTCCGTCTCGAGCATCACATCACCGCGTGGCGACTCGTGTCTTGTACCCAGCAGAGGATGCCCAGCGGCTGCGCGCCTACGTCTTGGTGCGTCAACCCAGTGCCGTGCACGCTGGAAGGGATAGCCCGGCAGCTCAATCCTGCGCCGCTCCTCCCCCGCGAACAGTCCGTCGAATGCAAGCGTCAGCCCCGCCTCGTATGCTCCCGCAACGGCGTCCATGAAGCCATTGTCATGGTCTTGCGGAAGGACATCGTCCTTTGATGGACGCAGCATACTCTCAAGGACGATGGGGTCTTTTGCCTCATCCGTCACGTCAGACCAGACAAGAGACACCAATGGGCCGAGCACGGCGTGTGGACCCACCTCTATAACCAGGTCAGTGCCCAGTTCCGCCAGAGTTCCGACGCCTCTGCGAAACTGCACGGGCTCTCGCGCGTGACGGCGCCAGTGTTTGCCGTCAAGAATCTCGTCCGGCGCCACAACACTGCCCGTTACATTGCTCACCAGAGCCACGGACGGCGGCGAGGCTGCAACATCCTCCTGATATACTTCTTCTAATGCATCCAGTGCGGGTTCCACCAGAGCGCTGTGGAACGCCTGATTTCTGCTCAACGGCCTTACGGTAATCTCTTCGGCCTCGAAACGCTCCGATACCGCCTGAACTGCTGCTACGGGGCCGCTAATGACCTGATGAATGCCGTTGTCAACGGCGATGCTCAAGCCCGGGCTGTCGGATGACGCATTGTACTCATCAACCGCCGCCGCCACTTGATCCTCTGGAGCGAACACCGCCGCCATTGTGCCCAACTCAGGAACTGACGAAAGCAGGACGCCGCGTTTTGCAACGAATCTCAGACCCTCTTCCAACCCGAACACGCCGGCAGCCTGCGCCGCCGCGAATTCACCGAGGCTGTGTCCGATTACCACGCTCGGTTCAACTCCGATACTGCGCCACAATGCGGTCAGAGCACACCCCAAGGCATAGACGGCGGGCTGCGCCCAAGCTGCATCATTCAAATCGCCCGTTGCTTCGCCGCGCCCGAACATCACATCCAGCAGCGAAGTGCCTCGCTCCTCCAATATAAGCCGCTCACACCTGTCGAGAACGGCACGCACTACTGGCTCCTGCTCGTACAGGGACTTGCCCATGCCTACCCACTGGCCGCCCTGTCCCGTGTACACGAAAGCCACTTTCGTGGTTGCTGCCGCCTCCGCACCCCGGTCACCCTCCGCAACCACCTTCAGCCCGGCGCGCAGCGACTCAGCGTCCCTGAAAGCGACGCCCGCGCGGTGAGCGAATTGGCTGCGCCCGACGCCTGCCGTCCACGCCATGTCCGGTAGGAAAGGGGAGGCGGCCGAGTCCGTGGGTTCCAGGTCCACAGAGCGCTCGTCAAGCCACGCAAGGTAGTGTTCCGCCAGTTCCCGCAGGGCATTGTCCGTCTTGCCTGACAGAGGTAGCAGCCGCGTGGCACGCGTAGCGGGTGCTTCCGCCGCCCCCTCCGAGGCTGCCTTTGGCACAGAGATGGCTACATGCTTCGGAGAACCCGCAGGCCACTTCATGTCGCGCAATTCGTTAGAGGCGCGCGATGGCGTGCCATAGCCCTCCACCACGATATGCGCGTTTGTGCCGGACCAGCCAAAACCGCTCACGCCAGCCAGCGGGGCTCGGTCGGATACGAGAGGCCACTCGGTTGTCGTCGAAGTAACACGCAAGGGGAGCTGCCGCCAATCGACTGCCGGTGTCGGATTGCGAAAATTCAAGTGCTTCGGGATTATGCCCCGGTTCATCGCCAGCAGTACCTTCATCATCCCGGCAACGCCTGCCGCAGGTTCCAGATGTCCAAAGTTCGTCTTCACTGAGCCAATGAGCAGCGGTCGTTTGGCCGGACGGTCTTTGCAGTATGCGGCCGTCACTGCCTCCAGTTCGATAGGGTCGCCCACCGGTGTTCCCGTGCCGTGCGCTTCTACATAGTCCACCTGTGACGGCAGTACGCCCGCCTTGAGCAATGCCGCTTTGATGACTTGTTCCTGTGCCTTCGCATTCGGCACGGTAAGCCCTGTGCTCGCACCGTCCTGATTCACCGCGGAGCCGCGGATGATGCCCCAGATTCGGTCGCCGTCCGCTTCCGCATCACTCAGCCGCTTAAGAACCAGTACCCCGCAGCCTTCGCCGCGCACATAACCATCGGCGTCGGCATCGAAAGTCTTGCAGCGCCCGTCCGGCGCCAGCATGCCGGCATTAGCCCGCAGTTCTAGAAGCCGTCCCGACAGGATGGCGTTGACCCCTCCCGCCAGTGCAAGGTCGGCCTCACCCCGCTGCAAGCCGGTTACCGCCTGATGCACAGCCACGAGTGATGAAGAGCAGGCAGTGTCCACTGCAATCGCCGGTCCTTGTAAGCCAAGCGCGAAGGAGACTCGTCCGATGGCCGTGTTGTAGGAAGTGCCGCTGACCGTGTAGAGGCTTGAGGCCGGTTCAGCAGTGTCGCTGGCTTCCAGTATGACCCCCCGGTAGTCGTTATTGCTGATGCCGGCATACACTCCGGTTCGGCTGTTCTTCAGCCCGTCAGGGTCTATTCCCGCGTCTTCGAGCGCCTGCCAGCTCGTTTCCAGCATCAGTCGCTGCTGCGGGTCAAGGTGCTGCGCCTCGACCGGCGAAATGCGGAAAAAAGGGGCGTCGAACCGGTCAACGTTGTCTATGAGACCGATGAAACGACATGCCTCTGCCTGAGGCGTGGCGTCCTGGAAAAGCTCGCCGACACGCCCAACGCCGGAACCCGGAACGCCCTCGCTGACCGCATTCTCACCTGCTTCCAGAAGACGCCAGAACGCCGAAACACCATTTGCGCCAGGGAATCGGCATGCCATGCCGACGATTGCTATCGGCTCTTCGGATTGTGAACCCGGGCGATTCCGAATATCCGGCTCAGCCGCCGCAGTTTGAGAATAATCAACAGACCGCTTTTTACTCATAGTGTGCTTCTCCCGTCGTGGCCTGTCGCCAGCAGGCGCATGGTTTTCAAGAGTTTGTGTAAATACTGATTTTCGGCATAAAAATCCTGAAAAAATGATATCATAGCCTACCCTTAAAGGGAAGAAACAGGGGGGCGGGAACAGACGTTCAATGGGAACGAAAAAACGGGGTTTTGGCGGTCGCGCTCGTTGGATGTGTTGACTGGGACAATGCCTAGGAATTTCAGCGCCTCAGGGGAAAGTCACTATCCCTGCTCCCTCCGGTTTTCTGAATGTGAAAAACGAATCGGGAATGCCCGAGTTAACTTCCGCCGTGCCCAGTTCTATAATCGTCGTGTTTCCGAAGAGGTCGCCGATTATGATTCGCCTCAGCGTATAGGTCTTTGGATCGACCGCTATCGTTACCTGTTTTGCCTGTTCCTGCTGTTTCTGTTTTAAGTCAAGGAGAATGTTGCCCTGTTCATCCTTGCTCCCAGCGCCTATGCGGACATCGAAAAGACGATCAAGATCCTCCAGTATGGAAATAACGGTGTAAGAGCCGAGGGAGCCTGCCCAGACGCTGTCAAATTCCGTTTCGGCAACCTGATTTTCCTGGCTGTCAAAATACCAGACCTTTTTTCCGTCAGAGACTATCGTATCTTTCCACGGTTCTTCGTACTGCCATTTCATCATCGCCGGTTTCTTGAACCATACCTTTCCCGAGGATGAGATTTTCTCCTCAAGATCTTTTATCCGGGTCACCTGCGTGAAAGGGGATTTAAGATCGTTTATGGGAGCGTATTTTTTCTGGATGTTGCTTACAACAGCGGCTGCGTCCTGGGACCTCGCGGGCTGCGCGGTAAAAAGAAGGGTGGTGGCAAAAAACGCTGCCGCAAGCGCGATTTTTTTCAATCCGGGTTTCCTCTGTCCGCTTTGATCATGTTCACATAGACTTCTCTCGGTTTGCCGGCAGCTCCCTGAGGGCCTATAAGACCTTCTTTTTCCATTGTCTCAACGATCCTGGCCGCGCGGTTATATCCTATCTTGAGCCTTCTCTGTATCATGGAGATGGATGCCTGTCCCGTTTCGGCTATTATGCCGAGCGCGGTTTCGTAAAGCTCGTCTTTTTCGTCTTCGCTGACCCCCGCGCTCTCGTCGTCCGGGTCGTCTTTTGTTATCTCTTCTATGTAGACCGGGTCTGCCTGGGATCTCAGAAAATCCGTTACCCGTTTTCTCTCATCGTCGGATATAAGCGCGCCCTGCAGTCTTAAGAGGTTGCTCCCCCCGGATGCGAGAAAGAGCATGTCCCCCCTTCCGAGCAGGGTCTCTGCTCCCCCGGTGTCAAGAATGATTCTTGAATCCACTTTTGAAGATACGAGAAAGGATATGCGCGCCGGGAAGTTGGCCTTTATGAGTCCCGCCACCACATCCGCCGAGGGGCGCTGTGTGGAAACTATTATATGAATTCCCGCTGCCCTGGCTTTCTGCGCGAGCCTTATTATCGAGTCCTTGACGTCGGTCGGGGAAACCATCATCAGGTCGGCAAGCTCATCTATGATAACGACTATGTAGGGAAGCCACCTGAGCTGTTTCTCCTCAATTTCAAGCGCCTCAAGCTTCCTGTTATAGCTGTCTATGTCCCTTACCCCCTCTTCAGAGAGCATCCTGTATCTGGAATCCATTTCCCCGACCAGCCACTTAAGGGCGGCCACGGCTTTTCTCGATTCGGTTACCACCGGGTGGAGCAGGTGGGGAATGTCTTCGTATATGGAGAGCTCGAGCATCTTCGGGTCTATCATTATCATCTTTAGCTCATAAGGGGTCGCCCTGTAGAGCAGGCTCGTGATCGCGGCGTTTAGTAGCACGCTTTTCCCCGAGCCGGTTGTTCCGGCGATCATAAGGTGCGGAGCGGTCTGAAGGTCCATGTAGCGCGGTTTTCCGGATATGTCTTTTCCGAGGGCAATGGTGAGCATCGATTTTTTCTCGGTAAACGAGCTGCTCTCGAAAAGTTCCCGCAGTACCACTATCTCCCTGCTTTCGTTCGGCACCTCTATTCCGACCACGTCTTTTCCCGGTATGGGGGCTATGATTCTTATGCTCAGCGCCTTAAGACCCATTGCCAGATCGCCTTCAAGAGACGATATCTTGTTTATTTTTATCCCCGGGGCGGGCTTGTACTCGAACATTGTGATAACCGGGCCGGGACGTATCTCCATGACCTTTCCGGTTACTCCGAAGTCCGCAAGCTTTTCTTCGATCAAGGTGGCCTTCTGGTACATGGCTTCCTTGTCTATTTCTACCGACGTGTCGATTTTCGGGTCAAGCAGATCAATTGAGGGCAAGGAGAAGTCAAGCCATTTGCTCTCGGATGCGGCAGGGGACGGCTCGTCTTTCTTGTCGGGGACGGGAGGAGTGAAGACTATCTGCGGTTCCGTGTCGGCTTTTCCATCGCGTACTTGCTTGTGTTCCGCGGCCGGGGTTTTTGGCGCGCTGGGGGTCGCCTTCGGTATGTCTTGCTTTTTTCTTCCTCGGGCGCTCCTTCGTGCGGCGGCGCGTCTTAGCGCACCGATCGGCGCAGAAATTCCTTTTAACGCACCTGAGAACAGCAGGCGGATGATTCTCACTACGGTGGCAATCTTGGTTTCCGTTGTTATTATCACGGAGAGGAATATGACGATTATGACGACAATGTATGTTCCAAAGGTTCCCAGGATGTTCTGCGCGAATTCCCTGGAGATCGCAAGACCCAGCCATCCCCCGGCCGGCGAGTAGCCGAGAAGGGAACTTTTTCCGTAAACGAGCCCGAGCAGTGTGGTCGAGGAGAGAAGGAAAGTAATCGTGGAGAAAAGCTTCCAGTATATTTTCTGGGCGGGCTGCTTTCTCAGAATCACGTATGATGCATAGAACATCAGCACGGGAAATACAAAGGAAAGCGTGCCGAAGGAACTTCCAAGGGACTGCGACACGTAAAGGCCCGCGCCTCCCATTGCGCCTTTTACGTCGATTTCAAGCAGGTTGCTGAAGACCAGAAGACTCACAAAGGTGAATACGCCGAGGGCGAAGAAAAAAACCGCCATCACATCTATGAATACGCCTTGAGTGTCCTTGCCTTTCTCCATTTCCTAGATTCTGAAATAAAAACCCTTCGCGCTCGGGCGAAGGAAAAACCCCCTGCCGTCTAAAAGGCGATCGCGGCGAGAAGAGTGTTTGAGGCCTGAGCTGCTAGATCCCATGACAAGAAAGGAAATATACCGAAAAAAACCGTGACTGCGGTAAGTACTGCAATTGTAGCCCCCGAGAGCGGTTTGTTTGCGCTTGCCCCGTAGCTGTCTTCCCTCATAAACGCGTAGACGAGCACCTTGAGGTAATAATACGCGGAGATTACGCTTGTTATTATTCCTATTACTGCAAGCGGCGTCAGATTGGCGTCGACCGCAGCTAAAAACACCCTGTATTTCCCGAAAAATCCTATAGTTGGCGGGATTCCCGCAAGCGAGAACATAAATACTCCAAGTGCGAGCGATGCCGCCGGTTTCCTGCTCCAGAGTCCCGATATCCTCTCAAAAGTGTCACAGTCGTTTCCCTCCCTGCTCGCGTAGGCGAGGATTCCGAAAGCTCCGAGGTTCATAAAGGTGTAGGCAAACAGATAGTAAAGAACGCTTCCGCTTCCGACCGAAGAGTCTGAGAGAACCGCCGCCACCCCGACTAGGGCGTATCCCGCGTGCGCCACACTTGAGTAGGCAAGCATCCTCTTTACACTTTTTTGATATATGGCAGCTATGTTTCCTACTATCATGGTCAGCACAGCCGCAATCTGTACGGCGACCGTCATGTAGTTTTCAAACCCGGGAGCGGAACCGAGAAATATCCTCAGCAGTAGCACGAAAGCCGCCGCTTTTACCGCAACGGACATGTATCCTGTAACGGTGAGGGGGGCTCCGTCGTAGATATCGGGCACCCACTGGTGAAGCGGCACGGCTCCTATCTTGAAAATGACTCCCACTGCCACAAAAGCGGCTCCGCAGACATACATCGGGAGATTCCCCGGATTTCTTAGGATCTCCTCAAGAAAAGTGGAACCGGTAGCCCCGTAGAGAAGGGCGATTCCAAAAAGCAGCACCGCGGAAGAGAATCCGCCCAGAACAAGATATTTTACGCCTGATTCTGTCGAGTCGAGAGACTTGCTTCTGAACCCCGAGAGTATGTAGACGGCTATTGACATAATTTCGAATCCCACGAAAAGCGTCATGAGTTCGACCGAGGAGGCGAGAATCATCATCCCGCTCGTGCAGAAAAGCACAAGCGCGTAGAACTCCTCAAGCCATTGCGAGCGTTTCTCGAGGTGATCTTTTGAAAAAAGAATGGTCGCAAGCGCCGCCAGAAGGAAAAGGGAGTTGAAATAGGCGGAGAAGGAATCGATTACCAGCGCACCGGAAAACGCGGAACTTTCTCCGGAGAATCTGGAGAAGTTAAGGATGAGTGAGAGCACTGTGGCAGCGACCGCAAGGAGAAAAAGTGACCCTGTCCATCTTTTCTTCAAAACAGGGGCGCAGATAAGTATAAGCAGGGCTGCGAGTATGAGTACGCACTCGGGAAGGATAGCCAGCGTACTTTGAAATAGCACCTGCATATTCATAGTAGCGTTTCTCCCTGTATGTGGAGGTTTCTACGGGTTTTGGTTATCTCTTTCATTGCATCAGCCGGGGTCTTTAACCACTTCGAACTTTCTTTCTTCAAACTGGAAATCTTGCTCGTCAATGTACCATATTCTCGCGTCGGCGAGCTTCCCGCGATTTACCGAGAAAATTATATACGCCCATCCGGGTGATGCCACCTGTCTGTCCGTCTCCGAAGGTACCGAAGGGTGGTCTGGATGCGAGTGGTATATGCCGAGAATCTCAAGACCGTTCTCCCTCGCCCACGAATCCGCCTCTATGTAGGAGCGCGGATCAAGCTCGAAACGGTCTTTTAACCGCTTGCTGTCAATGTTTGATGTTTCCTTAAACGCCGTTTCGGATTCGTCGTCAGCGACCAGATTGTCGCATTTGCGGAAGTGAGTGACGGTGTCTTCTTTCCCGATCATCACTCCGCATACCTCGTAAGGATAACCGGATTCTGCGTCCCGTGTCATGCCCAGATAGGCCGATCTGTATATCTTTACCACCAGAGTCTTTCGCTCAGGTACCTTCTGCCCGAGTCGGGAAGAATCGTCACGAGCACTCCTTCTTTCAGTTTTTTCGCGTACTCAAGCGTTACGCAGACCGCGGCTCCTCCCGAGTGGCCCACGAATATTCCCTCGGTATCCATCAGCCGCTCCATCATTTCATACGCTTTCTCAGTCGAGATGAAGACAACATCGTCGGCCGCTTCCTCGTCGTATATGCCTGGAACTATTGAAGTGGGCATATGTTTCATGCCCTCAAGTCCGTGAAGACTTTCTTCAGGCTGAATCGCGATTGTCTTTATATCGGGATTGTATTCTTTAAGCCTTTTCCCGGTTCCCATGAAGGTTCCCGATGTGCCGAGTCCCGCGAGAAAATGGGTCACGTCACCCTTTGTCTGCTCCCAGATCTCGGGCGCAGTCGTTTCGTAGTGAGCCAGGAGATTGTTAATGTTGTTGTACTGGTCCGGCATGAAATATTTCTCGGGATTATCCGCTTTTAGCCTGTGAGCCATTCTTATCGCTCCGTCGGAACCTTCAAGAGGGTTTGAGAAGGTTATTTTCGCTCCGTAGGCCTCGATTGCTTTTTTTCTCTCGGTGTTTACGTTCTCAGGCGTTACGATTTCAACCTCGTACCCGAGTGCGGCCCCAAGCATCGCGTACGCGATCGCTGTATTCCCGGAAGAAGAGTCCATAATGACCTTGTCTTTTGTGAGTTCGCCGGAGCGGATGGCTTCCAGGATCATTCTGCGGGCGGGGCGGTCTTTTATTGAGCCTCCCGGGTTAAACCACTCGGCCTTTGCGTAAATACTGACCCCCGGAGAGCATTCCTTTGCCGTTTCGGAAAGTTCCAAAAGAGGGGTGTTGCCTATAAGGTCAACCACCGATTCGACTCTTGAACCTCCGGCGGCGGAGGTTCCGGCTTCGGATCTAGACATTAGCAGCGCTCGATGATTACCTTGTGGTAGCGGCCGTCTTCTTTCTCTATGGAGAGAACCCTGTGACCTTCCTGTTCCACGCTTCTCGGGAGATTGGAGAGAGGCTCTCCTTCGCAGAGCCTTACTTCAAGGACTTCCCCGCGCTTCATTTGCTCAAGCTTGAGCTTGGTTTTGACAAAGGTCATCGGACAGATGTAGTCCGTTATGTCTATTCTTTCCTTGCTCTGCGTGTTGTCCATTTTAAACTCTCGTGCGCGCGATTTCCCGTTAAGACTAACACAGTCTGTGTTTTACTCAAATGGCTTTTCCGTCGGCATTCCGGGACTCTATCCACGATATTGCGGATTCAAACATTTTTCTGCCGTCCTCTGAACCTAGCAGGCTCTCGAAACTGCGCTCGGGATGAGGCATCATCCCGAGTACATTGCCCCGGTTATTGGCGATTCCTGCTATGTTGTCCTCGGCACCGCTTGGATTCGCTTCGGCACTGAGCTCTCCCCCTTGCTCGCAGTAGCGCAAAACTATTCTCCGCTCCGAGACATTGTCCCCGTCCGGGGGCAGCACGAAATTGCCTTGGGCGTTTGCGACTGGCAGTTTCAGCACTTCTCCCCTGCGGAGAAGGCAAGTAAAGGGCGTATCGGTATCCTCGACCCTTACGTTTGTCCATCTGCAGACGAATTTCAGCGAGGAGTTGTGTATGAATGCCCCGGGAAGAAGTCCCGATTCAACAAGAATCTGAAACCCGTTGCATATTCCTATTACCGGGACTCCGGTTGCGGCAAGTTCCCTGAGAGGACTTACCACCGGAGAGAACTGCGATATAGCTCCCGCCCGAAGGTAGTCTCCGTAGGAAAACCCCCCTGGTATCACGATGCAGTCGATTCCCTCTAGGGAAGTTTCCTCGTGCCATATGAGTTCGCAGGGCCGGCCCAGGATTTTTTTTATGGCATGGTAGCAGTCGTGGTCGCAGTTGGACCCCGGAAAGAACAAAACTCCGAAATTTGGCATCTTACTTCTCCGTTATCTCTACAGAAGAATCTTCAATTACGGGATTGGAGAGGAGCTTCCGGCACATTTCATCCGCTCTGCGGCCTACCTCATCGGCGGACTCCCCTTCCATGGTGAGTTCCACGACCTTTCCTACCCTCGCGTCGGAGACCCCGCTGAACCCCAGGCCACTGAGCGCATTAAGCACCGCTTTGCCCTGGGGGTCGAGCACCACGGGTTTGAGCTTAACCTCTATTTTCACAGAAAACTGTTTCATCTCTTGTTTCCTTGCTCCGGTGTGAATTTCGCGGGATGTTACCCGCGCGAGAGCAGCATGCCGATGATTCTCTCAAGCTCCTCGGGAGAATAGTATTCTATCTCTATTTTCCCCTTTGTCTTGTTGCGGCTTATTCTTACCTTGGTTGAGAATTTCCCGGCAAGCTCTTCGGTAAGTTCTCTGGTGAATATATCTTCTTCTGGCTCCTCTGAGGGTGGTTCAGCGGACGGTCCGGCACCTCTGTTTTGCTTTTTTACAAGCGCTTCGGTTCTCCTTACCGTAAGATCCTTTCTCAGCACTTCGCCTAGAAGGAAATCCATTTCCTCAAGGGATGGGGCGCCAAGAAGCGCCCTTGCGTGTCCCGCCGTTACAGCGCCCGAAACAAGCGCTTCTTTAGCTTTATCAGATAGCTTGAGAAGCCTCAGCTGGTTTGTGATGACAGAGCGGTTTTTCCCCGTTTTTCTGGCTATATCGTCATGGGTAAGCCCGAAGCGCTCTGAGAGCTTTTCATAAGCCTCGGCCTCTTCAATGGGGTTTAAGTCCTCTCTTTGTATGTTTTCTATTAACGTGAGTTCCGCCACGTCCTGGTCGGTAGCGTCTCTTATAACTACGGGCAGTTTCTCGAGCTTGGCAATTTTCGCCGCTCTCCACCTGCGTTCCCCGGCCACTATTTCGAAGCCGCCGTTTTCCTTCCTGACTACAAGCGGCTGTATGACCCCGTTTTCCTTTATGGACTCTGCGAGTTCCTCGAGCGCACCCTGTTCAAACTGCTTTCTCGGTTGCGAGGGATTCGGCTTAAGCAGATCCGTACTTACCATCTGGTACCCGGTGGATTCTGTTTCCGGCTTCTTCGGAATAAGAGAGTCGAGTCCCCTTCCCAGGCTTCGTCTTTTCACGTCAGTTAACCTCCACCGCCCTGCTTATTATCTCATTTGCGAGTTTCATGTAGTTCTGAGCTCCGCTTGACTTGATTTCGTAAAGTAAAAGTGGTTTTCCGTGGCTTGGCGCTTCGGCGAGCTTCACGTTTCTGCTTATTACGGTGTTGAAGGTCTTTTCGCCGAAGTGGTTCCTTACGTCCTCGGCCACTGAATGACATATGTTATTACGGGAATCGAACATCGTCAAAAGATAACCCTCCACCTCGAGCGAAGGATTGAGTCTCTGCTTGGCGAGGGATATGGTCGTCTGCAGCTGGCCTATTCCTTCAAGAGCGTAGTATTCGCACTGAACGGGTATTAGCACCCGGTCGGCCGCGGCAAGCGCGTTTATGGTGAGCAGACTGAGAGACGGCGGGGCGTCTATGAATATGTAATCGTACTCGGCCCTTATTTCGTCAATAACTTTCTTGAGACGGTATTCCCTGTTTTCGGTCTCTATAAGGTGTATCTCGGCCCCGGTGAGTTCGTGGTTTGCCGGACACAGGTGCAGGTAACCGTTCAGAAGCTCAGGATAAATGTCAATTGTGGTGTCCGGGAGCTTTACTTCTCCCAGTATAACGCTGCAGATGTTTTTCGAATTAACCGAATCCTTGTCAATGCCGAGCCCTCCGGTTGCATTTCCCTGCGAATCAAGATCTATTAGAAGCGTGCGGCGGTTTGCGACCGCCAGAGAGGCTGAAAGGTTTACCGCGGTTGTGGTTTTACCGACTCCCCCTTTCTGATTTACCACGCATATTACTTTTGACATTTGGCTGTAAAAAAATGATAAACTTGGCGATGTTATCAGTCAAATGAGTCTTGTCCCGGAACTGCATCTGCGCGGACAGTTCCCGGAGGGTTAGCCTTGATAAACAGGATATGCGTTGTTTTCTCGACTTTTTTCGGGGTGGGATATGTGCCCGGAGCCCCCGGAACGGCGGGGACTCTCGCGGCGGTCGGGGTCGTATACCTGCTCAGCCTCGCGGATGGCGCGGTTTTTTATTCGGCATTCACGTTGGGACTGATCCTTGCCTCTTTTATCGCCGCTGGCCGTTGCGTGCCGATTTTTAAAAGGGAAGATCCTCCTGAGGTCGTGATTGATGAGGTATGCGGATTTTTGGTGTGCATGCTTTTCATAACGCCTGATCCACTTAACCTTGCAGTCGGTTTTTTCCTGTTCAGGTTTTTCGATATAGCAAAGCCGTTTCCGATAAGAAGGGCCGAGAGTCTGCCGGGGGGCTACGGTATCGTTATGGATGACGTTCTGGCCGGGGTGTACGCTAATTTCTGCCTGCAGGTGCTTGTCCGGCTCTATTGATGATGCCGCGCTCCCAGTCTTTGCCGGATTCAGGAATAAAGCAGAAAAGGATTCTGCACGGTTACCGTCCCGTACGTGCGTCCATGCTGAAAATCTTCCGAGAGCAGTTCCCTTATGCCGTGAACTTCCGCGTAAGCCCAGATATGGGCGTCAAACCACGACAGGCCGTATGCCACGGCACCGCGCAGAGCCATTCGCAATACGGCGTCATCGGGGTAGATGACCAGGAACTGGGACATCAGTTCTTCTGCTTCGCGTATCGCGTCCGGAAGATCAAGTATGCGGTCCTCGGGCGCTCCCCGGGTTGTAGCTGAGACGAATTCAACAATTGACTGGTGGGCGATGTGAGGACGCTTTCCAGCTATGCCACCACGAACAACACTCCTTGCAATCCGTTTCTTGTCTGGAAACCGACCGTCATAGCAATAGATCAGCACGTTGGTGTCAATCAGCATTTGGACTGCCACGAGTGTAGAGTTCTTCTCGGGTCCAGCCTCGCTCAGTCGCAGGAGCCCGTGTCCTTCCCGCTTCACGGGCATCTTGCCGGGCCATTGCCTCATCAAACATGCGCAGACGCGTTTCAGTGTCGAGCTCCTTTTTTTGCGTCCGGGCACCTGCGGGCACCACGCGGATTGTTTCTCCGGCCTCCTCAAAACGTATATCATCTCCTGGCCGAATGTCGTAACGCTTGGCAATCGCTTTTGGCACCGTTACCTGTAATTTGCTGCTTACTTTAGCCATATCCTTACTTTATCAAAGAAAGTTTCTTTGTCAATCATGTGATAACCTTTCCACCGGGTTTTCTTACCAGTTAAAATTACCCGGCAATGTGTGTTGAGATAATCACAACCGGAAATGAGATAATGAGCGGTCTCACCCGGGATACCAATTTCAGCTGGGTAGCCGCGGAACTGTCCTCATCCGGTATTGAGGTTAAGCACCACTGCGCGGTCGCCGATGATCTTGACGATCTTCTCGCTTCTTTCGCTACGGCATCAAAGAGAGCCAGATTTGTAATAGTCACAGGAGGGCTTGGCCCCACCGAGGATGATCTGAGCGCGCTTGCCGCCTCGAAGTTTCTGGGAACTCCCCTTGTTTTTAATCCAGCGGTCTATGGAGACATCGCCCGAAAACTTAGGAGTAGGGGAAGGGAGCCCAACATCCATCATGAAAAACAGGCCATGTTCCCTGAAAAAACGGCGGTTATTGAAAATCCCGTCGGTACGGCCGCAGGGTTCAGTTTTGTTTCCGGCAACTCGAAATTCTACTTTCTTCCCGGTGTCCCGAGGGAATTCCGGCAGATGTTCAGAGAACATGTTTTCCCGGATATAAGTGGTGTTGCGGAAAAGGGAAGCATCCTGCGCGTGAGAGTGCTCAGGACCTTTGGCCTGGGCGAATCCGAGGTGGCGGAAAAACTGGAAGGCTTCTCCCCCGAAGGGGTGGATGTCGGGTACAGGATCCGCCTGCCCGAGATCCATCTGCGTCTCACGACCTCGGGTCATGATGGCGAGGTGCTGGATTTGCTTCTGCGCGATGCCTGTGCGCAGGCGAAAGAAAGACTGGGGGATTTTCTCTTTTCCCAGGAGGACGAACCCCTTGAGGAGGTGACCGCGGCTTTGTTGCTTGAAAAAGACCTGACCCTTTCTGCCGCGGAGTCTTGCACAGGAGGGCTTTGCTCGAGCCGCTTTACGGACATTCCCGGAAGTTCGGCTTACTTTCTGGGCGGAGCGGTGGTATACAGCAACGAATCAAAGGAGAAGCTTCTCGGGGTAAACGTGGATACGCTCACCAGGTTCGGCGCGGTGAGCGAGCAGGTGGTTTTCGAAATGGCCCGTGGGGCGAGAGATCTTTTCGGAACCGATATAGGAATTTCCATATCCGGGATTGCGGGTCCGGGAGGCGGGACCGCGGAGAAGCCCGTGGGCACCGTGTGGTTCGGATTCAGTCACCCGACCTCGGGGACTTTCTGCGAGAAACGGAATTTTGCCGGAACCAGGGACGAGATAAAAAACTTTGCCGCTTCCACAGCCATCGATATGGTTAGGAAGTTCTGCCTTGATTATGTAGGATAGTAGTTTCAGAATCCTAAAAAAACCGAAACGGAGATTAAGACGGAATGAGCGATCTTGACGAGAAGAACAAGAATATAGATGTAGCTATCAGCACCATAGAGAAGCAGTTTGGAAAGGGTTCCATAATGAGACTGGGGGAAGACGCTTCCCTCTCGGACATTCCGGTTATTACCTCGGGTTCCCTTGGACTTGATATAGCGCTTGGAGTCGGGGGGTTTCCCAGGGGAAGAATCGTCGAAGTTTACGGTCCGGAGGCCTCGGGCAAGACCACCATAGCGCTCCACGCAATCGCGGAAGCCCAGAAGGCCGGCGGAATAACCGCATTTGTCGATGCCGAGCATGCTCTTTCGACAAGCTACGCGGCGGCACTTGGGATTAAAGTGGAGGACCTTCTTATTTCGCAGCCCGATTTCGGAGAACAGGCCCTTGAAATTGTCGATACTCTCATAAGAAGCAATGCGGTTGACCTCATAGTGCTTGACTCGGTTGCGGCCCTTACCCCGCGCGCCGAAATCGAGGGGGAGATGGGAGACACTCACGTAGGTCTTCAGGCAAGGCTTATGTCGCAGGCGCTTCGCAAGATAACTGCTAACGTGAGCCGCTCGAAAACCATAGTTATTTTCGTTAACCAGCTTCGCATGAAGATCGGGGTTCCGGCGTACATGAACCCCGAAACCACAACCGGGGGTAACGCGCTTCGGTTCTACTCGTCGGTGAGAGTTGACATAAGGCGCATTGGATCTCTTAAGGACGGCGACCGTATAATTGGCAACAGGGTCAGGGCGAAGCTTGTCAAGAATAAAGTCGCTCCGCCTTTTAGGGAGGCGGAATTCGAGGTGATTTTCGGAAGGGGAATATCAAAACTCGGGGAGCTTGTGGATCTTGGAACCAAGTTCAACGTGGTAAAGAAAAGCGGAACTTGGTATTCCTACGAAGGCGAGAGAATAGGACAGGGCAGGGAGAATTCCAAAAAATTTCTGCACGAACATCCGGAAATTCGCGAAAAAATAAGAAACGGGATCATAGAAGCCTCGGGGATAGGTTCTTCTGAGGAAGTGGAAACTTCGAAAAAATAATCTCTATTCTGTTGTCTAGATAAGAATTTAGCATTTTTAGATTAAGAGAGAAGTGATTTCCTTATTGAGAAAGAGAATCCACACAGTCTGTTTCAGAAATAAGACAGTCTTAAACATTTATTTATTCGCTTCTTAGCTGGGTAGTTCATGACTTAGTATTCAAGTTTGAACCCTGACTTTGCAAGTGGGTTTCTATCAAGATAAAAAACAAAATAGACCATTATCCTCGAGAATGTCTCAGTCTTAGAATACCGAATAGAGTTTTATTTACTGCTGAACCATCTGCGATGCTTAAGGGTTAGATCTAAGATGAAATATATAAAAGGAAAAAAGTTTGTGCGAAGTGTTGAAGATCTCAACCGCGGAGGCGGCCAATCTTCTAAAGTGGCAGATAAGATATTTGCTGCTATAGGAAAGTTAGGTATCGGCAAAGACCCCTTCAAAGGTTTTAAGCTTACGAGACACGGTGAAAGCCGCATTAAGAACTGTCGAAAATATGATCTGGGAAATGGCTGTCGGCTTATTACTGTGGTCAAAGATGGAAATTGTTTTTTGCTTTACGCCGGTTCTCACGATGATTGTGATAAGTGGCTTGACAGGCACAGAGGTATTACTCCATCCGTGAATAATGATGGAAATATTGTTGAAACGTTTCAATCTAATAATCTTGATCCGTCTATTCGGATAATAGGCAATTCCGATTCTTCGCATGGAAAACTTTTTGAAAAACTTGAAGATAAAGACTTTGATTTTCTAGTTGAAGGTGTCTCTTGGAGAATCGTTAATCAAATAACAGATCTGGAATCAATCAACGACGAAGATGAAATCTATGAAGTTGTCAAAGATATAGAAGATGAAGACAGGCGGAAAGCAATTTACGATACCTTCGTGAAGCTTAGGCAAGGTGACATCAAAGCTGCCGTTAATTGTGTGGCTTCTTTACGTGGTGATATTGTTTCTATTGGATCTGATACTGAAGTTAAAAATAGCGATGATTTCCATATTATTACAACAAATTCACCTCGAGAGTTAGAACAATTTGAATATTACATTCGCAATGCTGATTATCGGGACTGGATGATGTTCATGCATCCAGAGCAGCAAAGAATGGCAACTGCTGAATTTTCCGGTCCAACCAAACTTACCGGAGTGTCTGGGTCCGGCAAAACCTGTATTGTGGTAAAACGCGCTATCACACTTGCTGAACGTTATCCGGATGAAAAGATTCTCGTCTTGACTCTGAACCGCCCCTTAGCTGGCCTGATTCAAGATCTTGTTTTGAATTGTTGTGCTTTTCCAGAAGTGCGAGGCCATATTAAGGTAGCACCTTTTTTTGAGCTTTGCCAAGAATTTCTGGGTGAATTCGAACCGGAAAACAAAAAAACTTATGATGATCAGACGTGGAAAACGCTTGAACACATTGATGATGTATGGAGGGAGTTTTATAGACTTGAACTTAATAATAGGGATGCGGAGTGTATGTTGCCCGTTCATGATTCTCTTATATCCCAAGGTATTGACGCCGAGCGTTACATACGAGAGGAGTTTGACTGGATTAGAAGTGCTATGAGTTATGGTCAACGTGAAAGGTATCTAGGCGGAATTGAACGTTCAGGAAGATCCTATCCTTTACTTAAAGAATTTCGCTCTATGTTATTAAATGGTCTCGAAAAATGGGAACATAAAATGCGGGAAATTGGGATAACCGATTATTTGGGAGTTGCCACGGCTCTTTACCGCCATAGGGATAGATTACAACCGACTTATAGATGTATACTCATCGACGAGTGTCAGGACTTTGGCACGATTGAACTTGAACTCGTAGTGGCGCTTGCTCAAGACGGAACTGATAACCTCTTTTTTTGTGGAGATGCAGCACAACATGTTTCGTGGAAACATCAGTCTTTTAAAGATGCAGGTATTTCTTTGCCTGGGGCCCGTTCAAGGAAAATTGATCAAAACTATCGCAATAGTCGTAATATCTTGCAGGTAGCCTATGAGATCCTCTGTAACAATCTTACTGAAGAAATGATTGAGAAAGAAGATTTCGAGATACTTGATCCGAAATTTGCCAATTTCGGTGGACCGAAACCATTACGACTCAAAGCAAGATCGCTTGAGGATGAAATAGCATACGCAATTGCTTATGCAAGATCGGAACTCGAAGGTTATCCAAATCGCAAGGCGTGTATCGCTATCTGTGGTTACACCCTTCAACAAATACAAGAATTGGGCAAGAGGAACAGTCTCCCCGTTCTTGAAGGTACTCTAAGCATTGAAAAAGAGCCACTTTTTCTTTCAGATCTAGAGCAGACGAAGGGTTTTGAGTTCGATTTGGTATGTATAGTGAATGCAGGTAAAGGGGTAATTCCTAACCTTGCAACGCCCTCGCACGAGCAGTTCAGGGATTTGTCTAAGCTGTATGTCGCTATGACTAGAGCGAAACTTAAATTAATACTTTCTTATTCTGGAGATCCTTCTCCTTATCTTGAATTTAACAGAGCGGAAGAGTACTTTCGCTCCGAGATGTGGGAGGATTCTTTCCACGGGGAGAAAATCCTGAAGCTAGGTGTGCCACCGAATTTAGATGAATTGCACGAGAAGCATTTACGGTACGATTTGCCGTTGTTTGACAAAATGAAGATAGAAGAGTTTCTCTATACTCCTCAAGCCCGCGGACTTTCACTTAGGCTAATCAGAAAACTCCGGGATTTGGTGAAAGGGAAAACTCGAAACAAGAAAAATCCCCTTATAAAGTGGCGAGTGCTGTCTGAAATTGCAGAAAAAGCAATTGAATATCCAGATGAGGCCCGCAAACACTTTGGATCGGAATACGAAGAATTTCAGGAACTTGTAGAGCGTCTAGGTCTTCACTAAAAAATGTTCGAATTGCTGGACGAAGTGAAATTAATCAATTGGTAATACTCAGTTTCAAGGTAGTTGAAGCGTATTTTTAGGTCTGGTGACCGTTTAACCTATTATGCTTCACAGATGTTAGGGGTGATTTCAGCTTTTCTGTTTTGAGGGATACAGATGAAAATTCTGGGAATCGAAACGTCTACTTTCTCGGGAAGCGTGTCAATATCCGATGACGATGCGCTTCTTTGCGAATATGTCTTCAACACCGGTCCGAGGCATAACGAGGTGCTTATTCCCACGATCGAGCGGCTTCTTTCGGACTGCGGGCTCGGAAAAGATGATCTGGATGCGGTCTGCGTGTCAGTGGGTCCGGGTTCTTTCACCTCTCTTCGCATAGGGGTCTCCACGGCGAAAACCCTTTGTTATTCCTTGGGAACCGACCTCGCGGGAGTTCCATCCCTTGAAATTCTCACGTCAAATGCGCTTTGGTGCGGAGATGACGTGTGCGCCATGACCGACGCTGGCAGAGGGGAGGTCTTCTTTTCATTTTATGATTCCAAAGGCGAAGAGATAAACCCCGCGGAAATCGCCACACCGGAGTCTGTATGCGCCGGAGTGAGAAGAAAGACCGTTTTTGTGGGCAGCGGAGCCCTGCTCCACGAAAATCTCATACGGGATTCCGTGGGGGAGAGAGCCGTGTTTCTGCCTGCGAATCTGAACACCCCGAGGGCGTCTGGCTGCGCGCTTTTGGGGAGAAAAAAGATTCTTTCCGGACATAAGGACGATCCCTTCACTCTAATTCCTTTCTATCTTCGCCGCTCCGCTGCGGAACGCAAAGCGGTATCAGCGGAAGAAAGGTAAAAATCTTTTCCCCTAGTGGTCTTGAAGTTGTACGCACGCGGTGATAAATTAAGCGGATGGGTTGTTGGTACTCCACATTTTAAAAACAACCAGGGAGATATAGTAAAATGGCCAAGATGCTCGGCGCACAGATGTTCTTTGAGACGCTTCTTCACCAGGGTATTGACGTGGTCTTCGGACTGCCGGGAGGTTACGTTCTCAAGGTCTATGACGTGATGACCGATTACACCGACAGGATAAATCACGTGCTGGTGAGGCATGAGCAGGGGGCTACGCACATGGCCGACGGGTACGCAAGAGCTTCGGGAAAACCGGGAGTGGTTCTTTGCACCTCGGGTCCTGCGGCAACCAACACCGTTACCGGTATTGCGACGGCGCAGATGGATTCATCTCCCATAGTTATCTTTACGGGACAGGTTCCGACTCAGTACCTTGGAAGCGACGCCTTTCAGGAAGCCGATCATATCGGCATAACAAGACCCTGCACGAAACATAACTACCTTGTACGAGAAACCAGGGATCTTCCGAGAGCGATGAAAGAGGCTTTCCACATAGCCGGCACCGGAAGACCCAGCCCTGTTCTGGTTGATATGCCAAAGGACGTTCTCATAGGAGAAGACGAGCTTGTAATCCCCGAGGATCACGAGATAGATATCAAAGGTTACAAGCCCACTACGAGGGGAAATCCTTCGCAGATAAAAAGAGCGGTGGAGATGCTGCTTGCCTCAAAGCAGCCCGTTATTTATTCCGGGGGAGGAGTTATCTGGTCCGGGGCTACGGATGAACTGCTTGAGTTCTGCCACCGGCTTCAGATACCTGTAGCTTCAACACTCATGGGCCTTGGGGGTTATCCGGCGAGCGATCCTCTCTTCATAAGCATGCTCGGGATGCACGGTTCCTACGCCGCCAATATGACAGTTACCGAATCGGACCTCGTTATCTCGATCGGCGGACGGTTTGATGACAGGGCTACGGGCGGGAACTTTGATGAGTTTGCTCCCAACGCGGAGATTATACATATAGATATAGATCCCTCCTCGATAGACAAGAACATAACGGTTCAGTGTCCGATAGTAGGGGATGCCAAAGTTGTTCTGCGCCAGATACTCGATGCTCTCCCCGGGGAGATTGACCTTGAGGGAAGGGAATCCTGGCTCAGGCGGATACGGGACTGGAACGAGAAGCATCCGCTCACCTATTCCCAGGGAAGCGAGAAAATTCTCACGACCTACGCCATAGACACGCTTTACAAGCTCACCAAAGGGGACGCCATAATAGTTTCCGACGTAGGTCAGCACCAGATGTGGGTGGCCCAGTTCTACAAGTTCGAAAGACCGAGAACCCATCTTACCTCAGGGGGCCTGGGAACCATGGGATTCAGTTTCCCTGCGGCTATGGGAGCGAAATACGCAAGGCCTGACGAACAGGTTATATGCGTTGCCGGCGACGGAAGCTTCCAGATGAATTTCCAGGAGCTCGCGACTGCGGTTGAAAACAATCTGGATCTTAAGATTATAGTTTTCAACAACCGTCACCACGGAATGGTAAGGCAGTGGCAGACCATGTTTTTTGAGGGCAATTTCTCGGCATCTCGGTTTGAAGTGCTGCCGGATTTCGTGAAGCTCGCAGAAGCGTTTGGAGCCCGCGGCCTTCGGGCGGTGAAGCCCGAGGAGCTTGAGCCCACTCTCAGGGAAGGCCTCAACACTCCGGGAGTTGTTCTCATGGAGATAGAAGTCGATTGTACGGAAATGGTTTATCCGATGATAGCCCCCGGTGCATCGATGGACAACATGATAATGATGCCCGCGGATCTTGCCTGATACCGCGCTATGCTTTCCGGGCCGGACTCAAGGTTCTTTCCCCGCCTTCATATATGCTTTTCTGATTGCTGCCATTGCTAAGCCGGCCAATGCTGTTTACATAAGTCTGTTGTGTACGCAGATGGCCGTCGGGTTCTGGAAGAAAAACCGCGGGTGGTCGATTCAATCGGCGTTTTAATCTGTCCGATATTGTTTCCGGACTTACGCATGAGCCCTGAGAACATCATCGATGTCCGAAAGAATCCTTGAAATAGGCTCAGTTTGGATGGCGGTTAAAATTTAATTCCCTTCCTGCGCCCTCCTCCTGTTCCTTGAACTATCCGTTCTCGCGGGCAATAATAGTGAGGCAGTTTCTTTAGGACCCTGAAATGAAAAACACCCACTCGGTTCTGTATGCTTTTATCCTGATCTGCATTCTGGCTTCTTCAGGTTGCCAAAGCAATGACTGTGCGGATGCTTCTCTCTGCATAGGGGTGCTCATCCCCGAGAGGATTTTTGACGGCAGTTATGACAGCAGACGACAGGCGGTAGTTTCGGCCGTAGAAGATATCAATGCCGCAGGCGGTGATATAGAGCTTGTTTTTGGCCGCGACACTGACCGTTCTTTTGATTCTGATGCTCTGAGGAATGTTCTGAACAGGGGAGTCGACGGAATAATAGGTCCGACCAGTTCCGCTGATTCCGTGAATCTCGTGAATGATCTTGTCCAGGCGGGGATGGTGGCGATATCACCCTCGGCCAGTTCGGTTGAAATAAGCACTTTCGCTGATCGCGGCTACTTCTTCAGAGTTATTCCATCGGACGCGTTCCAAGCACCCATACTTGCGAAACTGATAAGGCAGGCCGGGGGGAAACGCGCGGCCATACTGTTTCGTGACGACAGTTACGGAAGAAACCTTAAGGACGGTCTTGTCGAATCCCTTAAACAAGTGGGAGTAAGCTCGCTTGAGCCTGTTGAGTACGGGGAAGGTGCCGAGGCGGCGGTAAATGCTGTAGTCGATGCAGTAAACACGGAGGATAACCCTGTAGACTCCGTGGTTCTCGCGCTGTTCCGTGAAGGGGGAGCGAATCTTATGGCAAGCATGCTGAAGAGGAAGGAACTGAATGGAAAAGTGAAATACTACGGAGCGGATTCACTCTCGATTGAGAGCTTTGCCGAAATAGTTGTCGCCCTTGACCCAGAAGCGCTTTCGCTTGAGGACATGGAAGGTTTTGTGACCACCATCGCGGGCCCTGATCCCTGCAGACTGGAAGACAGGCAGGAAATTTTTGATGAAACGGTGAGATACGCAAGGCAGATATACGATGCTGTTGCGCTGATGAAACTTGCGTCCATTAAAAGCGCATCTTCTGATCCCGCCGTGTATGTCAGGGAAATGACAGGGATAAGCAGGGACGGAACTAAGTGCAGGACTTATGCTGAATGTGCAAAATTTCTCACCGACGGCGACAGTACCAACGATGATATCGATTATTACGGTTTTTCAGGCGAGATTGATTTCGATGCTAACGGCGACGTAACAAAGGGTTTTTACTACGTACACACTTATGATGACATGGGCGGAAGGCCTGACCCTGTTCTCGTTGACCTGGAAGGGAATCCCGCAGGTGAGTGCGAGGCGGACGACTGATCGGGCCTGCTGAGTTGTCGGGGGCCGTATTTCCCGTCGGAATATGCGGTTGCGACGAGACAGCGGATGCTGGCGGACATGCGGGGTCGCAAGTTGCACCAAATCCGATTGCCATATGTGGACGGGGATTAGAAGGGAAAGTCGGACGGCCCTGGCAGAGAAAATTCCGAGTGCTGCCTAATTAGATATACTTTCCCATAAGACCGCTCTTCGGGTCTTCCGATATCGTTATGGCTTCAGGAAAAATTGTTCAGGTAGCTTTGCCGATTCATTCCGAACAGCTTTTTCTATATTCGGTTCCGAAGCGTTTCCGGCAAGGGGTTGCTACCGGGAAGAGGGTGTTTGTTCCCCTAGGAAACCGCAAGGCCATAGGATATGTGGTAGGAGATGGGGGAGACCGGAAAGTCGATTTCGAGCTGAAGGATATAATCGACATCCTTGATGAATTACCGCTTTTTGACGAGAAACGCCTGGAATTTTTCCGCCGGGTTTCTGAGTATTACATGGCGCCTCTCGGAATCGTGCTTAAGTTCGCCCATCCTTCTGGGCTTGGCAAAACCGTCGGGAAAACCGTGCGGATCACGGAGGAGGGGGAAAGCCGCCTTAAGGAAGCGGGTCTGAATCGCCTTGAGAAAAGAGTTCTGGAAACTCTTCTGCTCGAGGGAGAACTTGCCTCAGAGAAACTTATTGAACTCAGCGTCGGGACCTCGCTTGAAAATCTTAACTCTCTTAAGAGAAGGGGACATGTAGAATTTGACTACAGGGTCATAAGAGATGAGAAGGTAAAGTACGAGAAGATATATGGAATCTCCTGCGATCCCGACACTGTCTCGGAGATTAAGCGGAAAAAACCGGCCAAGGGCGCCATACTTGAGTTCATAAAGCTCCGCGGTTCCGTTCCCCGCTCGGAACTAAGGGAAATATTCGGCAATTTCACAGTTCACGTAAAGTGGCTTGTGGATAACGCTTTGGTCTCTGTGGAGCAAAAAGAGATCGGAAGGGATCCCTACGGTGTTCTTGATTCAGAGGAGGAGCCACCTAAGAAACTTACCCAGGATCAGCGTATGGCGATGGAGAAAATCCTGCCTTACGTTAAGAGGGAAGAATATCGCTGCTTTCTTCTTCACGGTGTTACGGGAAGCGGAAAGACCGAAGTCTACCTAAGGACCGTGAGCGAGGTCATAGCCAGAGGGAAACAGGCGATTGTTCTTGTCCCCGAGATAGCGCTTACCCCGCTTCTGGTAAAGAGGTTCCGTTCACGTTTCGCCGACTCTGTCTCGGTGATTCACAGCGCTCTTAGCGAGGGTGAGAGGTTTGATGTCTGGAGAAAGGCCCGCAGCGGGAATCTGAGCGTGGTGATAGGTGCCCGCTCCGCGGTTTTCGCTCCGCTTGAGAATCTCGGCCTTGTGGTGGTTGACGAAGAGCACGAATCCTCCTACAAGCAGAACGAGACGCCATGTTATAACGCCCGCGACGCCGCGGTCATGCTTGGAAACATATACGGCTGTCCGGTGCTGCTGGGTTCCGCGACTCCTTCTCTTGAATCCTACGCAAACTCGATCAGGGGCAAGTACGAATATCTTTCTCTTCCCGCAAGAGTGGGGACGAGCAGGCTTCCCGATGTTGAACTCGTGGATATGAAAAACGTGAATGAAACTGTTTTCTCCCCGCGTCTAAGGGATGCCTTGGTGGAGAATTTCAGCCGAAGGGAACAATCGATTCTTTTTATTAACAGGAGAGGTTTTTCAAGCTTTCTGGTCTGCGGGGATTGCGGTGAGATCTTCAGATGCCCCAACTGCTCTATAACCCTCACATTTCACAAGAAGGATAATTCAATCAAGTGCCATTACTGCGGGATTATGCAGGAATTCGAGAACATCTGCTCAAGCTGCGGGGCCGAATACATGGGCAAGGGTCTCGGGACCCAGAAAGTAGAGGAGCAGGTAAAGAGCATGCTTCCCGATGCCAGGGTTTTCGTTATGGATAGGGACTACACCCGCGGAAAAACCAAACTTCTCGACCTCTATAAAAAGCTTGAGTCCGGGGAGGTGGATGTTCTTATCGGGACCCAGATGGTGGCCAAGGGACATGATCTGCCGGGGGTTACGCTTGTGGGTGTTCTCTCGGCTGATCATATGCTAGGGATTCCCGATTTCCGCTCGGGAGAAAGGACTTTCCAGGTCCTCACACAGGTAGCCGGAAGAACGGGCAGGGGAATAAAACCCGGGATTGTTATTCTGCAGACATATAACCCCGAACATCCTTCGGTAAGATTTTCCATTTCCCATAACAGTTCCGGGTTTCTGGATGAAGAACTGGAGCTTAGAGAATCTCTTGATCAGCCTCCTTTTTCAAGGTTCATATCCTTAAGAGTCAACGGACTTGATGAGGAGAAAACACGAGATTTTGCCGAAAGGATGAAACGCACGGCAGAGAGATTTCTCCTCAAGCTTCCGCCTGGGTCGCTCCGAGTGCTCGGCCCATCCGAGGCTCCAATATACAAACTTAGAAACAGGTTCAGATGGCAGATCATTATCGTGTCAGAGAATCTGGGGTTGCTTCGGAACTATGCCTCGGCACTTTACGATTCGTTGAAAAAACACGCCTCGGGAATTAAGCTTGTAGTTGATGTCGATCCCTATGATTTCATGTGACCCGGCTTGATGAAAAAGAAAATCCTTCTTCCCGACGAGGAAAACGCGCGCTTAACCGTTGAGAGATTTCGGGAGATAAACGGCAGACTCTCCGCGGAAAAGGAAAGAACCCTCCGCGTCATCTCTTCGCACAGCAGATTCCTCGGCAATTCAATCATAAGAAATCCACGTGCGCTAAACGTACTTACTAACGAAAAAGCCCTCGGGAGAAAAAAAACCCTTTCTTCCCACCGGGCTCCGCTTGCCTCGATTGTGAGGAATTCGCAGGATTCAGAGCGGCTTTCCGAAAGGCTCAAGGAGTACAAGTACACGGAACTCTCGAGAATAATCTACAGAGAAGTTCTGGGTCTCTGCACTTTTCGCCAGACCATGGAGGAGATTTCCGACCTGGCCGGTTCCGTGGTCAGGGCGGTGCTTGATTTTTACAGGTCCCGAATCGAGGGCGGAGACCAATTTGAGTTCGTAGTGCTTGGCATGGGGAAACTCGGCGGAAGACTCCTTAACCTCAGTTCCGATGTAGACCTCGTTTATCTCTACAGAAGCGAGGACTACGCCGAGCAGATATTCAAGCTTTCCTCATCAGTTACCAGAACGATAAGCTCCGTCACTCCCGGCGGGTTTCTCTACAGAGTCGATCTGGGTCTGCGTCCTGGGGGCAGCAGGAGTCCGGTCGCGGTTTCGGTTGACGCGGCCCTTGAACATTATTACCACTGGGCCGAGACCTGGGAGAGAGCGGTTCTGCTCAAGGCGACCCCTGTTGCCGGGGATATTGAGCTCGGTCGCGAATTCCTCGGGGAACTTGAACCGATAATATACCGCAAGCTGCTTGATTACGAGTCCATAGAGGATCTCAAGGACATGAAGGTTCGTCTCGAGAGCATACGGAAGGAAAACGACGTAAAGCTCGGAAGGGGAGGAATAAGGGATATCGAGTTTTTCGTGCAGGCGACCCAGCTTATGAGCGGAGGAGCGGTGAAGAAGCTCAGGGGGCTCATGAACACTCTTGACGGCCTTTCCGCCATGGCGACGACGGGGTTCATAACAAAACAGGTAAAGGAAGAGATGGAGCATTGCTATCTTTTTCTTAGAAAAGTGGAGCATTCGATTCAGCTCTGGGATGAACTTCAGACGCACAGCATTCCCACGGATGAGAGTTCGCTCGCCAGGCTCTCAAGGAGGATGGGTTTTGAAATGACGGCGGACTTCAGGGCAGCTTATGAAGAAGTGACCTCGCTTGTCGTGAAGAACTGCGGGAACCTGTTCTTCGACCCCGGGGTGGAGCTTGAGGAAAAAGGCAGGGAATTCTGGGAGGTGGCGGATTTTATGGCCGAGGGAAATGTAAACCGCGAGGAAGCGATTTCGACCCTCGGAAATCTCGGGTTTTCGGCACCGGACGATGCGATCGAAATCATATCAAGCCTCATGGATCCCCAAAGAGCCGGACTCACGGAAAGGGGAAGGATGCTTTCGAGGAAAGTGATACCGGCTTTTCTCTCAAACATAATCAAGCTTAGTAATCAGGACGCCGCGCTTTTAAATCTTGAAAGATTTATCTCCGGTCTAGGTTCCAGAATGTCGGTCTACTTTCTTCTGAGTGAAAACCCCAAAATCATTCCTATGCTCTCCAGGCTCTTTTCAAGAGGCGGCATGCTGTCTGATTTCCTTATCAGGCACCCCGAGTATCTTGACTCCATCATACTGAAGGACGTGACGCAGTTCTACGATTCGAAAGATGCCATGGCACAGGCTCTTGGGGAAGCCGTCTCGGAAGAGGAGTTCTTTGAGGACAAACTCAATGCTCTTCGAAGCTTCAAGCACATTGAGTCCCTTAAACTTTGCTTCAAGGAACTTTCCGAGGACTTGGAACCGATCTACGTGGGAAAATATCTTTCGATGGTCGCGGACGTTGTAATGAGTTCAAGCCTCGAACTTGCCAAGGATGCCCTTAAGTGTTCTCCGGGAAAGAGAAAACTTCTTGATAACATGGTCGTCCTGGGACTTGGGAAGCTCGGAGGAGGGGAAATGAGCTACGTTTCAGACCTGGACATAATCTTCATTTACGAAGGAGATGACCACGAGCTTTTCTCCAAGTACGGTCAGAGATTCATATCCAATCTTTCGGTTTACACTTCCGAGAGCTTCTGTTACAAGGTAGATGTGGAACTGCGCCCGTCGGGAAATTCGGGTACTCTCGTCGCCTCGCTTGAGGCCTTTGAAGAATATCATAATTCAAGTGCTCACATCTGGGAGAGGCAGGCTCTTGTAAAAGCCCGCGCCGTTGCGGGAAACCGCGCGCTCGGCGAGAAGGTAATGAAAGTCATAGAGAATTTCGTTTATGCGAAAGAGCTCGCTCCGGATTTTCCCGAGGAAATCCACAGGCTGCGCGGGAGAGTCGAAAAAGAACTCGCCAACGAGACGGAATCCAGGTTTAACCTGAAGACGGGAAGAGGGGGGTTGGTTGACATTGAGTTCCTCATCCAGATGCTTCAGCTTGCCCATGGTCCCGCAAACCCCGAGCTGAGAACGGTAAACACCATGGAGGCCATCGGGGCGCTTTACAGGGCCGGGTTAATTAAAAGCGACGAGGCCCTGACGCTTGGCGAAGGCTATTTATTTTTAAGAAAAATGGGAAACCTGCTGAGTCTTTTCAACGACAGGAGCAAAAACGAAGTCACGCGGGACGATTTTGACCGAATGGCGCCTGAGTTCGGTGGTTCCGGTGGAGAGGGAGGTTTTCTCATGTCTGAATACGCGCGCGTGACTGGGGACATCAGAGAAATTTATAACAGGTATTTTACGGGAAGCGCTTGATGGGTAGAAGAAAATGCGTTTTTTTTCTTGCCGATGGTACGAGGTTGGATGTTTTCGCCGAACTTCTAAAAAGAGGCGACCTTGAGAACATACAGAAATACGTTGTTGAACCCGGAGAGTTTCTTAAGGGAATCACGGTTTTTCCTTCCACAACGGGTCCGGCCTATACCCCGTACCTCCTTGGCAAGTTTCCAGGCAGGTGCAACCTCCCCGGCATAAGGTGGTTTGACAGAAGGTATTATGATAAAAACCCGTTTTCCCTGCGAAGATTCAGAAGCTACGCGGGTCCCCAAGCGTCTCTTATTAATTGTGACATAGAGAGCGACTCCCCGACGCTTTTCGGCATGGTTCCGGGGAGCGTAAGCATCCTAAATGAAATAACCAGGGATATAAGTCCCTTGGGGAAAAACAGGACCAAGTATCTTAAGTATTACCTAGTCGTAAAAAGCCACTTCACGGACAGAAGCGACAGTGTTGAAGAAGCCGCGGGAAGAATTCTCATTGATTCTCTTAGGGATTCTCCGCGTTTTATTTTCTGCGTTTTCACTGCGGCCGATGCCTACTCTCACCGCTACCATCCGTTTCACCGCAAGGTTATGGAGTCCTACAGAAGGCTTGACCGGTACGTTGGAATAGTTGCGGAAAAGATCGCCGAGCAAGGTGAACTTGACGATACGCTTTTCGTTGTTGGAAGCGACCACGGCCTTACGTGCACGCACTCCCATTTTGACTCCTTGGGTTTTCTTCGCAGACGGGGTTTCAAGCCGCTTTACTACACCAACGTGTTCAGGCATTACCTTGACGCCGATTCATCCGTCATGGTCTCTGGAAACTCCATGGCGCATTACTATTTCAAAAACTCCGATGGATGGAGGAGACACACCCTTTGCGAAGAAATACCGGATATAGTGGACGAACTCTCCACGCGGCCGGAAGTGGATGTTGTCTGCGCCAGGACCGGCGGGGCGGGAGGGGAGGTGAAAATAACTAATCCGAGGGGAGAGGCTCTAGTGAGCGTGGATGAAGAAGGTCTGATCTGCTACAGCAATGTTTCGGGCAACCCTCTCGGCTATAGTTTTTCCTCAAAGAAGATGAATCCCTTGGAGTCGCTTCAACTCACGATCGATTCTGATTATCCGGATGCCCCCCTCCAGATTCTCCAGCTTTTCGAATCGCCTCGAACCGGCGATGTGGTAATGAGTTCAAAACCGGGCTACGACCTTCGGGCCACGCACGAGAACCCTGAACATCACGGTTCTCATGGCTCCCTGCACAAAGACCACATGGTGGTTCCCGTTCTTATAAGCCGTCCGGCCCGATACGACTGCGTACGAACCGCGGATGTCTTTTCGAGCATCGTCCGTTATCTCGGGTTTGAAGTTCCCCCGGGTGTCGACGGAAGGGATATTCTTGAATGAGCGGATTTAGGAGAAGATTTCCTCTATCTGGCTGCTGACTTCTCCCTCTTTTTTCCTAAGTGATATGGAAAGTTCTTTAACTACGTGGGAAAGGGCGTTTTCCATTATTCTTTTCTCGCCGAAAGAGAGGTTTTTTACCTTTTTCAGATGGTGTATGTCCCTTAGTACCCTGGCTATTTCGTATATGTCGCCGCTTTTAACCTTGTCGGCGTATTCTTTATACCTTTTGTTCCAGCTCTGGACTCCCAGCTTGGGCACCTCGCTGTTTTCTTCCTTTAGTATGTCAAGGACTTTCTTTACTTCCTTCTTGGGCACTACGGGCCTTAAGCCTACGGATTCTATGTTATCCGTGGGGACCATGAGTTTTACGTTACTTTCAAGAACGTTAAGTATGTAAAAGGCTTTTTTCGAACCCAGTATCTCCTTTTCTTCAACTCCCTGAACCTCAACCACACCGTGAACTGGATACACAGCGTTTTGTCCTGCTTTAAATTTCCTGCTCATTTTATTAAGTTATATGAAACAGTCAATATACCTGATTTACACCCCGTTTGCCAGAAAACGGACGCTAAGGGTCGGAGTAATGGAGAAAAGTTGCGATTTTCTTGTTGTTGGCGGAGGAATTGTGGGTCTTGCAATCACAAATGAACTTCTTCTGCGCGGCTGTAATAACATCATTGTTTTGGAAAAGGAAGAAAGCTTGGGGGCGCACTCAAGCGGCCGAAACAGCGGAGTTCTCCACGCCGGGATCTATTACACGCCCGATTCTCTGAAGGCGCGGTACTGCATTGAGGGAAACCGCCTGATGAGAGATTTCTGCCGCGAAAACGGAGTCGCTATATCCGAATGCGGCAAGGTCATCGTGGCGGACTCCGAGGAGAAGCTTGAAGGACTCCAGGCGCTTCAGCAGAGGGCGCAGAGAAACGGAGTGGAGTCGTATCTGATCGATGAAAAAGAGCTTGCAGAGATAGAACCGCATGCCGCTACGTTTGAGAAAGCCATATATTCTCCCGCGACATCGGTGTTTGACCCTCTAGGCGTTCTGGAGGCTCTTTGCTCGAGGATTGAAAAAACCGGGAAAGCGCGTGTGCTCTTTGACACGGCTTTTATTGGACAAAGAAAAGACCGCGTCGCCCTTACGAGCGGGGGAGAGATAGGTTACGGAAAACTCATAAACGCTGCCGGGCTCCACGCGGACGCCATAGCGCGTCAATTCGAAGTGGGTCTTAGGTACAGAGCCATCCCCTTTATGGGTTCCTACAGGGAACTTACAAAAAAAAGCACTTACCTTGTCCGCGGAAATATCTATCCAGTTCCCGACCCGAGAATGCCTTTTCTGGGGGTGCACTTTACGAGGGGCACTTCGGGACGGGTCTTTATCGGTCCCACCGCCGTTCCGGTTCTGGGAAGGGAGAGCTACGGATTTCTCGAGGACCTGGGGCTTGAGTCGTTTCGGTTTCTTTACAGAAATGCGTCGATGTTCCTAAGTGACAGCGGATTCAGGGCAAATGCGCTCTCAGAGGTGAAGAAATATCTGGGATCCCATTTCTACGCAGAAGCCAGAAAACTGCTTCCTGGGCTCCTGCCCCGTCATCTAGTCTCTTCTGCGAAAACCGGTATCCGCTCGCAGCTTGTGGACTGGAAGGAGAAAAAACTCGTTATGGACTACGTTGTCTGCAAGGAAGAAAACACCATTCACGTTCTAAATGCCATATCACCCGCTTTTACCTCCTCGATGTCGTTTGCCAAATATGTAGCGGACATCCTGCTTGAGGAAGAACCTTGCTAGGCGCAATGGACAAGGGGCTTTTTTATGCCCGGTCTTATTTTTTCCATTTTTCCTTGAAAAAATTCCGGCAATCGCATTTAATATTTATCCGTATTTATCCTTTTTTCCGTTGAGAAGTTGCTTTAACCGGACTAGAAAATGCCCGAGCAGAGAATCATAAGAAATTATGTCGACAGGCCTAACTCCCATACCATCGGGTCGTATCTATCCTCGGGGGGATACTCGGCGCTGAGAAAAGCCCTCGGCATGGCCCCTGAAGAAGTAACCGACGCGGTCAAGAAATCGGGTCTGCGGGGAAGGGGAGGGGCTGGCTTTCCGGCGGGGATAAAGTGGAGCTTCATCCCGCCCGACTCCAAGAAACCGGTTTATCTCTGCTGCAACGCTGATGAAAGCGAACCCGGAAGCTTCAAGGACAGGGAGATTCTGGAGAAAGATCCCCATCAGATGATAGAGGGCATAATAATCGCCTGCTACGCTATCCGTTCCCATAAAGCCTACATATACATAAGAGGGGAGATGCCGTACGGGGCCAAGAGGATACAGCAGGCTATAGAGGAAGCTTACGAGCACGGCTATCTCGGCAAGAACATACTCCTAAGCAGCTTTGATCTAGATATGAAGCTGTATATAGGTGCCGGCGCCTACATATGCGGGGAGGAAACCGGTCTTCTTGAGTCAATAGAGGGAAAAAAGGGAGAGCCGAGACCCAAGCCTCCTTTTCCGGCCCAGATAGGCCTTTTCGGCTGTCCCACCATAGTCAACAACGTAGAGACGCTTGCATGCGTCCCCCATATAATAAACAACGGGGCGGACTGGTTTGCCTCGATAGGGACTCCCAGAAACACCGGAACCAAGATTTTCGGGCTAAGCGGGCATGTAAACAAACCCGGGCTTTACGAACTTCCCCTTGGGATAAACCTTCTTGAGCTGATTGAAGAGTACGGAGAAGGAGTTCTCGGAGGAAGAAAAATAAAAGCAGTTTCTCCCGGTGGCTCTTCTTCCGCGGTTTTTTCCGCGGAGGAACTGGACATTGCGATGGATTTCGATACCGTTGCGGCCGCGGGCTCCATGCTTGGAACGGCAGGAGTAACTGTGATGGATGAAACGGTAAGCATGATCAAGGTAGCCCAGAACCTTGCCCATTTCTACAGAGATGAGTCATGCGGGCAGTGCGTTCAGTGCAGAGAAGGGACGTGGTGGCTTGAGAAGATACTGAGGGAAATTGACGAAGGTAAGGGATCCATTGAGCACCTCGACATAATACTTGACGCGTGCTCGCAGATGAGGGGAACGACCATATGCGCCCTTGCAGATGGCTGCGCCATGCCCGTTGAATCAATAGTGAGAAAATTCAGAGACGAGTTCGAAGAGCATATAAAAAGAGGATACGCTTAGCACTTGTGGCTCGGTTAAAGAAGCAAGGAGTTTTAAGGGGAGAGAGGTAGGATTTTACAACAAGCTTTGGCGCCATCAGGGGATTGAGGGGCGTACTCCGGATGAAGTTTGTTAAGACTTGGGTGGAAAGTTGCTGAAAAAGGAAGCAGCTTGAGATTGTTCAGAAAAAAAAAGGGAAATTCTTTTTTCGGATCGATGAGGCACACTTTTCTAGATGACGTATTCGGCGGTGTTGTCTCCGCGGTCGTAATGCTGCCGCTGGCGTTAGCATTCGGGGTTGCCTCGGGGCTGGGGCCAGCTGCTGGAATCTACGGTGCCGTCGCGGTGGGATTCTTTGCCGCCGCGTTCGGCGGCACGCCTTCACAGATTTCCGGCCCCACCGGTCCGATGACTATCGCCATGGCTGCGGTCGTCACCCTGTATGCCCACGATCTGGCTACCGCCTTCACCATCGTCATGCTAGCCGGCCTGATACAGATCTCCCTGGGGTTTCTCCGGGTCGGCCGCTTTGTGAGTTACACTCCATATTCCGTGATTTCCGGTTTCATGACCGGGATCGGCGCGATCATCATAATTCTCCAGGTTGTGACTATCCTCGGTGCCGACCCGGTCTCTGGAGGGCCTCTTGTCCAGATTGCGGCTTGGCCGGAGGCCATCGCCAACCCCAATCCGCAGGACCTCGTTGTTGGGTTGACCGCCTTGGCTATTTGCGTTTTCTGGCCCCGCCGGATGCGACGCTTCCTGCCCCCTGCGCTGGCCGCCTTGGCGATCGGCACCTGCATTGCGTTCTTCGGGCTCACCGAGGCACGAACCATCGGTGCGGTTCCTACGGGCCTGCCTGCGTTTCAGGCACCGCAGATAGAGTTGGGCTTAATCGGGCACTTCTTGGAGCCGGCGCTGATCCTCGCGCTTCTCGGTTCCATCGACAGCCTCCTTACCTCGTTGGTAGCGGATTCCCAAACCCGCACACGCCACAACCCCGACCGGGAACTCGTGGGGCAAGGTCTCGGTAATCTGGCGGCCGGTATTCTGGGCGCGTTGCCGGGCGCAGGAGCCACTCTGGGCACCGTCACCAACATCCGGGCCGGGGGGCGCAGCCCGCTGGCGGGCATCCTGACCGCAGTTCTGCTGCTCGGCCTGCTGCTTGGCTTCGGCTGGATTGCCGAACCGATTCCGCTCGCTGTTCTGGCCGGCATTCTGATTAAAGTCGGCTGGGATATTATTGACTGGCGCTTCGTTGTCCACCTGCGGGCGATTCGCCTTGAGTACGTCCTTATAATGCTCCTCACCTTCCTTGTGACCGTGCTTGTCGATTTAGTCACCGCCGTCGCGCTCGGGTTGATCGCGGCGGGCGTGGTGCGCTCAAGAGACTTGACGCAGAACGAACTGGAAGGCGTGCTTTCCCTGCCAGTCTTGGACTTCGATTCTTTACCGTCTCTGGCAGAGATCGATCCCTATAGCCTACCGGTGGGACTCATCAAGTTAAGAGGAAGTTTCTCGATCGCTTCCGCAAACGAACTGACCCGGGTGATTGCCGCGGACATCGAGGATCACGACATCATCATCCTCGACTTCTCCGAGACCACCAGCGTGGACGATAGCGCTGCGCTTGCAATCGAGGAGCTCGTTCAATCTGCCATTGACGACGATACCGCCTGCGTCGTATTGGGCCTGTCTGGTGACGTGGGTAGAGTTCTTCAATCTCTCGAGGTCTTCCACCGTGTTCCCGCCGGGAATTTCGTGGACAGTCTTGACGAGGCGAAGAGGTTGTCCAAGCATCTTCTCCACAAACGCAATGCTGATGGAACAAAGCCTAGCGAGGGAGGATGAATGTTGGCGTGCAACCGCGTTGGCGCATATGTTCATGCGCACCCATAGATTATCCGAGAGAATTTCTGAGCGTTTGATTTACTACTGCGGGATCGGCTTTTCCCCTTGTTGCCTTCATCACCTGACCGACGAAAAAACTGAGAAGCTTTGTGTCCCCGTTCCTATATCTCTCGACTTCCTTCGGGTTTTCTTCGATTATTTTGCTTATAATAGAAGAGATCTCGTCTTCATCGGTAATCTGGGTAAGCCCCTTTTCGGTTACTATTTCTTCTGCGCGTTTCCCCCCGCTTATCATCTCAGAGAATATTTCCTTGGCGGTCTTGCGGTTTATTTTTCCTTCCCCGATAAGATTAAGCAGTTCAGCGAGGTTCTCGGGCTTAACCGGAAATTCGGCTATGCCGTCTTCATTCTCGACTTCTCTAAGCATCTCGTTTAATATCCAGTTGCTTGCCGCCTTCTTGTCTTTTACGTGTTTCGCGCACTCTTCAAAGTATTCAGCAAGCGGTCTTGAAGATGAAAGCGTCTCGGCGTCGTTTCTCTGTATATTGAGTTCATCTACGAACCTGCTGAGCTTTTCTTCGGGAAGTTCCGGGAGGGAAAGGCGGATTTTCTCCAGATAATCCTCCACCACTACAACCGGCAGAAGGTCCGGGTCCGGGAAGTACCTGTAGTCGTGAGCCTCCTCTTTTGATCTCATCGCAAACGTGACCCCTTTTTGGGAGTCGAAAAGCCTTGTTTCCTGGACCACCTTTCCTCCGCTTCGCAGAACCGCTTCCTGCCTCTTTATTTCGTATTCTATGGCCCTTTGTATGAAACGGAAGGAATTAAGATTCTTGATCTCAGTTTTAGTTCCGAGTTCGCTCTGCCCTGTCGGCCGCACGGAGACGTTTGCGTCGCAGCGCAGGCTTCCTTCTTCCATGTTCCCGTCACAAACCTCTATATATCTAAGGATTGTCCTAAGTTTCTTTACGTATTCAACCGCTTCTTCGGCGGTTGAGATGTCAGGCTCGCTGACTATCTCCACAAGCGGCACTCCCGCCCTGTTGAGATCCACATGGCTTTCAAAGTCAGAGTATTCGTGCACGAGTTTCCCCGCGTCTTCTTCCAGATGTATTCGGGTTATCCTGATCTTTTTTTTGTCGTCCCCCGAATCTATTTCGAGATACCCTCTAAGGCAAAGCGGTTCGTCGTACTGCGAAATCTGATAGCCCTTCGGAAGGTCCGGGTAGAAGTAGTTCTTCCTTGCGAATCTGGATTTGCGGGTGATTTCGCAGTTGGTTGCCAGTCCGGCCTTTATGGCATACTCAAGAACCCTTTCGTTAAAAACCGGCAACACCCCCGGCATGCCCAGACAGACCGGATTTACCTGGGAGTTGGGGGGATTTCCGAATTTCGTCGAGGAAGAGGAAAATATCTTGGATTCAGTGGCGAGTTGTGCGTGTACTTCGAGACCGATTACCGCTTCGTATTGCATTGATCGTTCCTTCGGGAGAAATTTGATAAAGCAGTCAAGCGAAAATTATATATGTACTTGGCCAGCAGGCAACCTCTGGTCCGCGTATTTCCATCCAGAATAGGGAATAGGGCTGGCGGAAAGCTCTCTCAACAAGCCCATCGTTTCTTTTTGACCTTTTGGCTCAAAAACTTTATTCTTTTTACCCATTAGTGGCGTATCTTCCTGTTGATTAGTTTGCATGAATTCAAATCAACCGGATACGCAGATTTTTTTCAAACCATCCGTACACCAAATTTGAACATAACTCAGAGGAGGACATAAGATGAGAATTTTAGCAGTTTTAGCTGTTTCTTTGATGACCCTTCTTTCCTTTATGTCACTTCCCGCCCAGGCTGACAGCAACCAGAGCATACAGGAGCAGATAGAGGAACTTAAGAAGAAGATAGAAGAACTTGAGCAGCAGATGAACATGAAGGCATACGAAGCCACGGCGAGAGATTCTAAAGCCTGGTACAATAAGATAAAGGTCAAAACTAAAAAAGGCGCCGGGCTTACTTTCCAGACTGCGGATAAGAACTACAAGCTCAGGATGCGCTTTTTTGGTCAGTTTCTGGCCAACTACACAGATCCTGATGCTGGCGAAGAGGGTCTCGGTTTCAGTGTAAGAAACCTCTGGTTGATCTGGGACGGTAATGCTTTCGCTCCCTGGATGAAATACACGGTTCAGTATGATCTCTCAGGGGGTGGAGCGCTAAAGGATATGAGGCTTTCGTTTGCCAAGAACAAGGCTTTTGTTCCCATGATAGGCCAGTACAAGGTTCCGTTTAGCAGAGAATTTCTTACCTCAATTACCGCCCTGCAGCTTGTGGGAACCTCGATCATAGACGATTACTTTCGGTATGGCAGGGATATCGGTGGTGGCGTTTACGGTTTTCTCGGCGACGGAATGATCCGCTATGATGCGGGTGTTTTCCAAGGCGAAGGCGCGAACCAGAAAAACGACAAGGGTGACACTGGTATGCTCTGGGCAGGAAGGGTCCAGGCGGCCGTTATCGGCGGGAAAGCCAAGAGTGTAAAAGAGAATTTTGCCAAAAGGCCAACGCTTATGGTTGCAGCTGCTGTTGCGGGTATAGATGTTGAGGATGGAAGTGATGGCAATATAGGAATTCCATCTGGAGAGAGAGACCTTGTAAGCGGCACAGTCACTTCCTTTACGGCGGATATAAACTACAGAGATCCGAGGTTCAATCTTACCGGTGAGTATGTCGGAAGGTGGGCCAATCCTGATGAGGGCGGTGTAGACACTGCCTATGATCAGGGTTTCAGGGTTCAGGGCGGTTTCTTCCTCCTTCCGAGAAGGATTGAGCTTGCCTCAAGGTACGCGATGGTCATCTTTGACGATGACGCCAACGTTCTCGGAGGAAATGACCTTGACAACGTGTGGACGTTCACACAGGGGCTTAGCTACTACCTGAGCGGCAATCACAAGTGGAAAGTGCAACTTGACTACACGTTCCAGAGAGAAGAAGATCTCGATGGCGTAGAGTCGGATGAGTCGATGGTAAGAGCGCAGGTTCAGACCTACTTTTAGGGATGCATTTGGAGATATAGTCAAATCTGGTGCATGGGAGCATAATCAGGTGGCGGTCTGATAGTCTGTTTTCACCTCTGTTGTTTTACCCATTGCCTGCTTGATTCCATCTTTGAATTTCCCTCTTTTACGCTTTGACGATATTGAACTCTTTATGCCTCTGAACAATTCTCTGCGATTCAGTGGGAACTTCGGAATTTCAGGGAACTACGAGATACAAAATGGGTGGTTTTTCTGAACTATGGACCTTTTCGATGCTTTCTCGACAAAGCGCGCAACAGGGCATTACAGGTATTTTCCTAATTTGAGTTCACGGTGTAATTTAGATTCCGGTACTCTTTTCACTGAGAAGGACCGATATGCAAGAGACAAAAGCCCTTATAGTTTCTCCGCACCCGGATGACCTTGAAATAGGCATGGGAGGAACTGCCTGCCTGCTTCTGGAAAAAGGTGTTGACGTGGTTTCCGTTGTCGTTACGGATGGAAGGAGAAGTGCGAATCCCCTTGGTATCTCGCAGGAAGAACTTGTGCAGACAAGGGAACGGGAAGTCAGGGCATCCTCGGAGATACTCGGGGTGGAGGTTTCTCTTCTGAGGTTCTCCGACATGGAATCCGATTCGAACAAGCGTGAATTCAGTTCCGGGATGGCGGAAATAATAACAAGTCTCCGCCCGGGGGAGATATACCTCCCGCATCCCGAGATTGACAAGCACAGAACCCACAGGACGGTTTCGCTCCTGACGCTTGATTGTCTCAACGCGGTGCTTGGGGAAAGCCCTTTTGAGTGTGAATGCTGGTTCTATGAGGTATGGACGCCTTTTCCTTCATACGACCGGATCGAAGATATAACGTCTTTTGCCGACCGCAAGCGCCGGGCGATTGAGGCGCACAGGAGCCAGACGGCCTACAAGGACTACACAGACGGCATAATGGGCCTTAACAGGTACAGGGGTGCTTTTCACGACACCGCGGACGGATTCGCGCCGCTTTGGGCCGAGGTCTTCATAAAGCATGACTCCGGGTGACCTTATCTCGGAATATATCTTCTTTTTCTTGACCAAAGAAGCAGGTCAAATTCATCAAGACTGATTCCCAGATCGTGCGCGGCTTCCGTCATAAGGTTTTCGGTTTCAAGGTATCTTTTTTTCGTCAGTGGGTACTTCGTTTCGCCTATGACCCCCAGTTCGAAAAGGGATGCCAGATTGTTTCGGTCAAGAATCGCATAGCCTGAGAATCCCAGATTCCTCAAAAAATGGCTTGCCTGCATGTATCCGAGTCCTTTTATTCCGGGGTTTTTCGCGAAAAAATCTCTTCTTTCCACTCTGTCTTCAAAGGAGCTGACAAGTGATTTCAGGAGGAACCCGTGTTTTTCCTTAAGATATTCCCTGGTAAAAACAATATAGCGGGACGCGTTCTCGGCATACTTGTGAATTGCTCCAATGCGTCCCAGCAGTTCGTCTTCTTCTCCGTCCACGAGTTTTTCTCCTATGGCGCTCACGCATTGACCGGCTATTTTGGGGCCGACCCCGGAACTCAGTATGCAGAATGAAAGTTCACGGAAGACCTGGTGGTTGTCAGCTTCCCCAAAAGCCTGTTTGAATTCCAGCAGCCGGTTCTGTATCTCTTCTTTTTTAAGCTCGTAGAGTTCTAAAAGTTCCTGTTTTTCTTTCTCTGTCATCCGTGGGATCCTGTTTTTCGAGGCGTCATTTCAGTATTTCGCCTGTTTTCTCGCTCCACAGAAACAGATCCATTTCATCGAAATCAAATCCGTTTTTCTCGGTGAACCTCTTAAACTTGTTTTCAATCTCAATGTATTTTGACCTTGAGTGCGGTGCCCGGGCGGAGTCCGTTATGCCTAGTTCGAAGAGACACTGGAGTATGTGTTTGTCAAGAATCGCGTAGCCGCGAAAACCGATATTTCTTAGAAAATGGCTTGCTTCCTTGAAGCCGAGCCCTTTTATATCCTTGTTGAGTGCAAGGAAGTCTCTTCGCTCTGCCGGGTCTTCAAAGGAGAGAAGAAGCGGCCTTAACTTGAGTCCGTACCGACTGGCCAAATAGTTTCTTGTGTGGATCACGTGTTTTGAGCGCACGTTTGGAAATCTGTAAACTCCCTGCAATTTCGCCCTCAGTTCGTCCTCGCTTGCCCTCGGGAGTATGCTCCTTACGGCACTAAGCGCGCTCAGTCCCATCTTCGCGCTCGTTCCGGCCGTGAATATGCAGAAGACGAGCTCTTCGAAGATTGCTTCTTCGGAGGCGTTTTTGATGATATTCTCAAATTCCCCGAGTTTCTTCCTTATTTCCGGGGCTTTGTGCGGAAGGTCTTCTCTTATTGACCGTACTGTCAGCATCCGGGATTTATTTGTAGATGACGAGGTTTCTTCCGGCGATCAGCGTGGTTGAAGACATATTGTTCCACCTTTTGATCTGGGGAACCGATACCCTGTAGCGAAGCGCCAACTCGCTCAGCGTGTCGCCGGGGATTATCTTGTGGTGCAGCTTCTTCGGAACGTTCCGCGGCACATAAGTGTAGGAAAGTCTTTGTGGAATGGAAAGGGTTTTTCCCGCTATTATAAGGGAGCCCTTGAGGTTGTTAGCCCTTTTTATCTCGTCGATTGTAGTTCCGTACCTTTTTGCCAGAACGTAAATATTTTCCCCAGGGCGGATTCTATGCTTTACGTATATGACGTTTCCTCTTGTGGGTATCTTAAGCCTCTGCCCGGGGCGTATGATCGAACCCTTGAGGTTGTTTGTGTACTTGAGTTTCTCGACAGACGTTCCGAATTCCTTGGCTATTTCCCAGAGGCTGTCATTCGGTTTTACCGTGTATCTTGCGGGCCTTGTTCTGAAAGGAGTCTGAACATCCTTGAGGGTCTCCACTTCGCTTTTAACGGCAAGGAGCTTTTCTCCGTAGCCCTTGGGAACCTTAAGCTTATAGTTCTTCCCGGGAGGAGTGGAAAGTCCGACGAGCGAAGGATTATAATTGGAAATCTCTTTGTATCCCATGTCAAGGAGGTTGGCGATTTCCGCAAGGCTTTTTCTTGGTGGAACGCTCACTGCTTCATAATCTTTCCCCGTTTCCGTAATCCTGAAACCGTATTTCTCGGGGTTCTTGGCTATTATCAAAGCGGCGTTGAATTTCGGCACGTAGTTTCTTGTTTCCCTGGGAAGCCTTTTTGACACTGTCCAGAAATCGGTTGAACCCGTTTTCCTGATAGCCTTAGCCACTCTTTTCTCACCGCAGTTGTAGGCGGCGAGGGCGAGTTCCCACGAACCGAACTCGTCAAACAACTTTCTGAGATACCTGGCTGCCGCCAAGGTGGACTTCTCGGCGTTCATTCTCTCGTCTACCCAGTAGTTTATTTTCAACCCGTATTTTAGTCCGGTCGGCCTTATGAATTGCCATAGCCCGACGGCGTTCATTTTTGAGACGGCACGGGGATTAAACCCGCTTTCTATAATAGGCAGATACGCGATTTCTTCGGGAACACCCTCGGAGCGAAGAGTTTCCCTGATATCCGGAAGATATTTCCCGGAGCGTCTGAGAATCACGGTGAAATTTCTCTTTCCTTTTCCCGAAAACCGCCGGATATAGCGATCAACCTTTGAGTTCCTTTCTATCTCGAATTTTATGTCTTCGTAACTCTGCAAAGTGTCTGCGGATTCGGCCTTCGAGGTCTCTTCGGTTCCGAGCGCCACCTGCCCGACCTGCGGGCTTTGTTCGTCAGAACTAGGAGATGATTGGGCTGCAGGGATTGGATCTGCTTGTGCGGTTTCTTCAGCTTCTTTGGTTGCTGAGATCTCTTCGCTTAACTCGGTGGATTCTGCCTGTGCTTCTTGGGAGTGTTCGTGGGGTTGCGCTAGGCTTGAGGCGGTAACGGACGCCCACGGGAGAAAAATGGCGAGGAAAACGCAAAGTATGACTTTTAAATTCATGTTAATTTCTTGCCTGCGGAAATCCCCTCCATATTAACTCTTGTGGTTCTTAAGTCAAAGATTGGGACGGCTATATCCCGAGGGGAGACTTCCGGTTTATTTTTCCATCAGTTATTTGTACAATAATTCTAACCACATAGTTTCAACAGTCAAAGCATATTATGGGGAATTTGGTAAGAACGGTCCTTTTCAGGTTGTTGTTTTTCTGGGTTCCTCATGAAATCTTTTCCTTAAACATGTCGGGGGTAACAACTTGAGCAAGAAAACAATTGCGGTTCTTTTCGGCGGTGTTTCGGTTGAGCATGAAGTGTCGCTTATTTCCTCGAGATTTATCATCAGCAACCTTGATCCCTCGAAATTTTCTCTGCTGCCGGTTTTCATTTCGAAGGATGGCAGATGGCAGAGGGCCGTTCTTGAGAACTGGCAGGAGGGGCATCCTCCGGCCTTGGTTCCCGATTCCGAGATCGTTCCCATGCTCTACGGTTCTCCCCCCGGCCGTTTCGCTGAAATAGTCAAGGGAGAGATAAAAGAGATTTTTTCCGTGGACGCCGTTTTCCCCGTTCTTCACGGAACCTTCGGCGAGGACGGATCGGTACAGGGCCTCATTGATCTTATGGGTGTTCCCTGCGTGGGCGTGGACCTGCTTGGGTCTTCGCTTTGCATTGACAAGATAGTTTCAAAAACCATCCTCAGGGATAACGGTATTCCGGTTGTCCCGTTTTTCGGTTTCGCAGGAACCGACTGGCAAAACGATAAGGAAGCAGTTCTCCGCCGCATAGAAGACGAAATAGGATTTCCCTGTTTCGTTAAATCCTCAAATCTGGGTTCAAGCGTGGGAGTTTCAAGGGTGAGTTCTCCTGGGGCGGTTGCCGATGCGGTTGAAGCCTCTTTTGATTTTTCTGAAAGGGTCATCGTTGAGAGGGCCGTGATGAATCTAAGGGAAGTGGAGGTAAGCGTAATAGGGAATCAGGACCCGCAGGCCTCGGTTCCGGGGGAACTGGTTGTGGAAGGAGGCTTTTATGATTACGAAAAGAAGTACCACGACGAGTCAACTCAATTCCGGATTCCATGTGACCTTGACCGCGAGACTCGGGAGAGGGTGAGAACCCTCGCTCTTGCTTCCTATACTGCCCTTTGCTGTACCGGTATGGCGAGGGTGGATTTTCTGGTTGACGCCGATACGGATCAGGTGTTTGTAAGCGAGATAAACACAATCCCCGGATTTACTCCCATAAGCATGTACCCTAAACTCTGGGAGGCAAGCGGGCTCCGCGTCGGGGAGATGCTTGAGATGCTTGTTGAACTGGCCGAGCGGAGACATCGGATTAGAAGGGAACTCAGAACGGATTTCTCCGGTTCCGGCTAGGATTCACTTACCGAGAATGTCGTTTTTCTGTCCCCGGAAAAGCACAAGGAAGACGACTCCGGCGATTATTGAGGCTCCGCCGAGAAGTTTCGTAACCGACGGCAGGTCGTCGAAGAAGACATGCGCGAGGATCAGCACGAAGATCGATTCCATCGGCATGACGGCGGTTGTTCGTGAGATGTCGAGAAGCTTTATGGCGTGAAACTGACTTCCTTTTGCTATATACGCTCCGCATGCGCCTCCACCCGCCATCACAAGTGCCTGTTTTAGGCTTGGAGGCTCAAATGTCCCGGTGAGTATTAGGTAAATGAAAAGGACTATGGAGACTCCCAGGGTTCTGAGCGTCGCGACTGTCAGCATGTTCAGGTCCTGCGCTATCTTCTTTACCATGAAAGATAAAAAGGAATATAAAAACGCGGCCCCGAGAGCCATAGCGGTTCCGAAAATGAGGTAATCCTCTCTTTGGTAGGCGACCACCGCTCCACCGGCCACCGTCAAGGCTATTCCTACGCTCTCTCCCTTGTTGAGCCTCTCACCGAGGAAGATTATGCCGAGCAGAAGCGCGAAGAGCGTCTGCGCCTTCATCAGGAACGAGGTAAGGGCCGGCCCGATCGTCCAGAGCGCAACCATCCACAAGGCGGCCCCTGCCGAGGTTATAACGGAACTCCAGATGAAAATGGCGCGGTACTCTCGGATTCTTCTGAGTTCCTTTCTCTGCGAGCGAAGAAACGGAAACAGGATTAAGGCGACCACAAAAGCCCCGAAGAACCAGAAAAAAGTGGTGGTCTCGGGGTGAAGGTCGCTTCGCTCAAGCGCCTTTCCTATTGCGTAGGAAAGCGCCGTGAAAAAAGCGGTGGCTATCAGAAAGAGATAACCCTTTATGGGAAGTTTTTCTTCTTTATTTCTTTTATTCATCAATCTTTCTGTGTCTCCATAACCAGGCTATAGCCGCGCCCGAGATATTATGCCAGATGCTGAAAAGCGCGGCGGGAAGGGCGGAGAGATAGCCGAAGTGCAGATGGGAAAGAGCTGCCGCGAGCCCCGAGTTCTGCATTCCCACCTCAACGGATATCGCCCTGGCGCTGCTTTCTCCGAAACCCAGCGCTTTCGCTATAAGATAACCGCATGTGAGACCAAGAGCGTTATGAATTATTACTATGAGGAAAACCACCGCGCCGATGGTTTTTATGGATTCCGCGTTCAAAGCCACTATTATTCCCACCACAAGAGCTATAACAAGACACGATACTGAGGGCAGGAAGGGCAGTACGGCCTCTGATTTCCTCTCGAGCAGCTTCCTCAATACCACTCCGAGAAGGACCGGCAGCAGTACTATCTGAAGCGCGGAGATAAAAAGATCGGCAACCGGAACATCTATCCATCTTCCCGCGTAAAAGTACATGAGCGCTGGCAGGAGAAACGGGCAAAGGAGCGTTGAAACCGAAGTCAGCGTTACGGAAAGCGCGAGATCGCCCCTTGCCAGATAGGTGATCACGTTTGACGCCGTTCCTCCGGGGCATGAACCGACGAGAACGACCCCCGCGGCGATAAGGGGGGTTGTACCGAAAGCAAAGACAAGGAGAAACCCCAAAAGAGGCATCACGGCATATTGAGCGAAAACGCCTGTCAGGATCTCAAGCGGTCTTGAAAAGACTCTCCTGAAGTCATCCGTTTTGAGCGTTATGCCCATAGCGAACATTATCACCGCGAGCATGGGCACTATGAGGAATCCGAGATCCCGAAAAACGGAGGGGAAAAAGTACGCTACGGCTGAGAACAGAATTATCCAGAGGATGAAGAACCTTGTTATAAGGTCTGCAAGCGAAGTTAAAGCGCTTTTTGTTGAATTCAATTTTGTTTGTTACCGTCGGGGCTGCCGGGGAAGCGATTGCGGGGGAGTTCTATCGCTTAGGCTCAACTCCGATTGCTATTTTCGAGAACCCCTGGGTTTTCGCCAAGTCCATGGTGCTTACGATCGGGCCGTGCATGGCCTCGGAATCCGCCCTGATTATTACGAGGGTGTCTTTGTTGGGTATCCTCTCAAACTCCCGCTTCAAGGAGTTGGCGGAGCGCATAAGCACATCGTTGAAGTAAACTTTTCCGTCTTTGGAAATGTGTATGTTTACGTCTTTTATCTCGACGATTTCGCCGGTCGCTTTCGGGAGGTTGACTTTTATGCCGCTCGATATGGCGAAATTGAGTGTAAGGGCAAAGAAAATAAGGAGGTTGAAAATCACGTCCACGATGGGAGCCATGTCTATGCCGGACCTATCGCCTGATTTTCTTTGCGAGAATTTCATAGGGATGCCTTTGCGGAAAAAGCTTCAAGTATTTTCTTGCCTTCATCTTCGAGCTCGGAGATTATCTCCTTGAATTTTCCGTCTGTGTACTTGTAGGCTATGAGCGCCGGGATTGCTATCGTGAGTCCGAGGGCCGTAGTATAAAGTGCCTCCGAGATGCCTCCCGCGAGGGAAGGGGGATCCACTATATCCTTCTCCGATATGACGGCGAACACCTTTATCATCCCTGATATTGTTCCGAGAAGTCCTATCAGAGTACTTATGCTGCTTATGGTGAGCAGAGTGTCTATATATTTTTCAAGACCTTGGGCCTCGTTCTTTCCTACGGCCTCAATGGCTTCTTCCATCTCCTCTTTCGATTCGCCTGAGTTCTGCGCGGCCGCGAGAGCCATTTTGGCTACCGCAGAATCGTTCGATGCAGAAAGAGATTTTGCCTCTTCAAGCCCCTTTGTCTCGACAGTCTCGTATAGGCTTGAAAGAAATTCTTCGGGAAGAAGCTTTTTTCTCTGAAGGAGACTAAGCTTCTGAAGAAAAATCGCAAGTCCGAATATGGAACATAAAATCAGGGGGAAAATATATATTCCGCCCTTGGTAAACAGATCAATAATTGCGTCCATGGGGGTTTATCCTTGAATAGAGAGGTTTTTGCTCCGAAGTCTGGTTTTCGATACAACGAAACCATTATAAAACAAATCCGGGTTTTGTCCAAGCGAAAATTTGGGGGATCGCTTTATTTGCTTGGTAATAGCTGGTGCCCCGAGCTTGCTGAGTTCTCCCTGGTTTCGGATTCTATAATTGTTTTCCGCCGTTTTTTTCGGGTAGATTTTCTAGCTTCAAACCCGTGGAGACTTACATGATGACTTCCGATTTTGAATATACTGACGGCGAACTTTACGTTGAGAAAGTCCCCGTAAGGAAAATATGCGAGGACTTCGGAACTCCGGTCTATATCTACAGCCACAATTCCATCCGCTCAAGCTTCCTTGAGTATAAGGAGGCGTTTTCTGAAATCGACCCCCTGATCTGCTATTCCGTAAAGGCGAACTCTAACATATCCGTACTCAAGATTTTCTCCTCCATGGCTTCCGGTTTCGATATAGTCTCGTCGGGGGAACTGCAGAGGGTCGTCGCCGCCGGGGGAGACACCTCGAAAGTGGTATTCTCGGGAGTCGGAAAGACCGAAGAGGAGATAGAGGCCGCAATTCGCTCCCGGATACTCTTTTTCAACGTGGAATCCGAAGCGGAGCTTCAGAAGATAAACGACGTGGCCGTCTCGCTCGGAGAGAAGGCCCCGGTCGCGATAAGGGTTAATCCCGATGTTGACCCCGACACCCATCCTTACATATCGACGGGTTTTGAGAAAAGCAAGTTCGGAATCGGGATCGAAAAAGCGGTGGATGTATACAGAAACGCCTCACGGATGGGGGGAATTGAGATAAGGGGAATTGATGCCCATATAGGTTCCCAGATATTTGATCTTTCATCCTTTTCCGAGTCCATATCTAAGCTTGTCTACCTTGCCGACAGGCTCGGGAGCGACGGGATTGAAGTTTCCTACATAGATATAGGAGGAGGTCTCGCGATAAGCTACGAGAGCGAGGAAAAGCCCCCGGCAAAATCCGAGTACGCGCGGGTTTTCGAGGAACATCTTCGCGATACCAGTTACGGGCTGGTCCTTGAGCCCGGGAGATCAATGGTGGGCAACGCGGGAATAATGTCCACTAGGGTGCTTTATGTTAAGGAGGGAACCTCGAAGAAATTTGTAATAGTTGACGCCGCGATGAACGATCTTGTGAGACCCGCGTTTTACGATTCGTTCCACCGGATAGAGCCGGTGCGTGTGGGAGGTTCTGAATCCCGCGAGGTGGTGGACATAGTCGGCCCGATATGCGAATCGGGCGATTTTCTGGCCAGGGACAGGAGTTTTCCCGAAGTTTCCGCGGGAGAACTGCTTGCGGTTTTCAGCGCGGGGGCGTACGGTTTCGTGATGTCATCTAATTACAACACAAGACCCCGGGCTGCCGAGGTTCTTGTGAGCGGTGAAAGGTACTGCGAGATAAGGGCCAGAGAAACTCTCGAAGACCTGCTGAAAGCTGAGAGCATCGCAGAATTCCTCTAGTATCGAAACGGCGCTTGGTAATTAAGTCATGAAACAGGGTTTTAACGGGCTCAAGGTAACGTCTTTTGAAAGCCGCCGTTGCGAGGAGATGAAAAAACTCATCTCTTATCACGGCGGTGTGCCTAGGGTCGCACCCTCGATGAGGGAAGTCCCCGATCTTAAAAGTCCTTACGTTGCCGGGTTTGCCGATGATCTCTTCTCAGGCAACATTGATCTTCTTGTCCTCATGACGGGGGTAGGCACGCGGATTCTCTCCGACATCGTAATTGCCGAGTCTGAAGAAAAGAAATATGTGGATGCCCTGCGCGCGACGACGATTGTTGCCAGAGGCCCTAAACCCGTGGCGGCACTTCGCAAATTCGGGATAAGGCCGAATATAACCGTTTCCGAACCGAACACGTGGAGAGACATACTTTCCACTTTCGACCAGAGGGACATGTCGCTTGAAAACTTGGTTGTGTACGTTCAGGAATACGGGGTCTCCAACGAAGAGTTTCTCTCTTCTCTTGAAAAAAGAGGAGCTGATGTAAGAAGAATTCCCATTTACAGGTGGGCGCTGCCAGAGGACCTGGATCCACTGCGCGACGCTGTAAGATCCGTATCTGAGGGGGAGGAGGACTGCCTCTTGTTCACAAGTTCCCGGCAGGTATCCAACCTTTTTGAGGTGGCGGCCGGGGAAGGATATTCCGATAACTTCATCGAAGGAATGAAAAAAGCGCTTATATGCTCGATCGGACCGACCACCACGGAGACGCTCAGGGAAAACGGAATATCCGTTGACTATGAGCCCGACAGCCCGAAGATGGGAAACCTGGTGAGGGAGGTGGCCAGAAGGTCAGCGGCGCTTCTCACCAAAAAAAGAACAGCTTTTGAAAATGGAGTCAATACCCGGAACTGGAACCGCACGCAGATGGTCTGGTCAGAGGACGGCGCACAGGTCCAAAGGAGAGAAATTACTTCTTCGGGGGCATTTATGAAGGCGTGTCGACTCGAGAAAGCTGACTATACTCCCATCTGGCTTATGCGACAGGCGGGCAGATTTCTTCGGGAATACAGGGAGACCCGCTCCCGCGTTTCTTTCAAGGAGTTTTGCAAGACCCCGGATATGGCCTCGGAAATTACGCTGATGGTGGTTGACCGATTCGGCGTGGACGCGGCAATCATTTTCTCAGACATACTGCTCATACTGGAACCCCTGGGACTTTCCCTTGAGTATTCAAGCGTCGACGGTCCCGTGATAGCCAAGCCTCTTAGGACCCGAAAGCGCATAGAGGCCCTGAGGGACTTTGATCCCGAAAGCATGGATTTTGTCTACGAGGCTCTGCGTATCACAAGAAAGGCGCTTGCCCCCGAAGTTTCGCTTATTGGTTTTAGCGGAGCTCCCTTTACCGTGGCTTCCTACGCGGTTGAGGGAAGCGGTTCAAAAAACTACGTAAACACGAAGAAACTCATGTACGGAGACCCTTCCCTGTGGGAGAGGCTGATGGAGATTCTGACCGAGAGCATTTCGGATTATCTCTGCGCTCAGGTGGATGCCGGGGCCGATGCCGTGCAGATTTTTGACAGTTGGGTGGGTTGTCTTTCCCCGGCGGATTACGAAAGATTCGTCTTTCCGCACGTAAAGAAACTTATCTCGACGCTTCCGCCGGAAGTTCCGGTAATATTGTTCGGAACCGCAACCGGTTCCCTGCTCGAACTCATGGGAGAGACCGGGGCCGGAGTTATCGGTCTTGACTGGAGGGTCGATATTCTTGACGGCTGGCAGAGAGCGGGAAGTTCTCTTGGGGTTCAGGGAAATCTTGATCCGGTTTCAATGCTCTCAACCCCGTCTCATGTCGTGGAGGAGGCAAGGAAGATACTGGACAGAGTGAGAGGGAGGCCCGGGCATATATTCAATCTGGGTCACGGTGTACTGCCGCAGACGCCGGTTGATAATGTTCTCAGGCTGATTGATGAAGTTCACGAGTATTCCGCGCGAAAGGAGGCTTAGGAAGAAGTTCCATGAAAAATAATTTTGACGCCGTAATGATGATTGGATACGGGGCTCCCGAGAAAAAAGAGGACATAATGCCTTTTCTCAGGAATGTGGCCAGCGGGAGACCAATACCCGAGGACAGGTTGCGGGAAGTTGCCCATCACTACGAAATCTTCGACGGGAAGTCTCCGCTCAACGAATTCACTTACAAGCAGGCCCGAAAACTTGAGAAACTTCTTTCCGGGTGGGGGTACGATCTTCCGGTTTACGTCGGGATGAGGAACTGGCATCCGTTCATCAAGGATTCCCTTGAGCAGATGCGGGAAAACGGTGTGAAGAATCTGGTGGGCCTCATAATGGCTGTTTACCGCTCCGATGCGAGCTGGGAGAGGTACATGAGGGATATAAGCGAGGCCTGCGAAGATCTCAAGATGCAGCTTCACGTGGAATATGTTCCTCCGCTTTTTAACCATCCTCTTTTCATAGAAGGCTCGGCAGCCAAGGTGACTGAACAAATGCGCGAAATTCCCGAGAGCAGGCTCGATACCACCATGCTTGTGTTTACGGCTCACAGCATTCCCGAGAGGATGTCGGATTCGTCTCCCTATGCTTTGCAGTTTGAAACTTCCTCCATGCTGGTGGCGGACAGAGCCGGGCACAAAAAATGGATGATTGCCTACCAGAGCAGAAGTGGCTCTCCGAACGAAAAGTGGCTTGAGCCGGACATATGCGACGTGATAGTGAACCTTGCCGGCCAGGGCTTCACGGATATCGTGATTCAGCCGATAGGATTTGTCTGCGATCATATCGAGGTACTTTTCGATATAGGGGTTGAGGCAACCGAGGCCGCCCGTGAGTGCGGGGTGAACCTCTACAGGGCCGAGACCGTGAACGACGATGACCGCTACATAAAGGCTCTGGGCGACGGGGTGCTGAGGCTCATCGATTCAGAAAACTCTCGGCAATAAGTAAGATAATTCGTTATGAAAGTTGCGATTGTCGGCGCGGGGGTCTCGGGTCTTTCCTCGGCCCACTGCCTGAGAAAGCTTTGTCGCGAGAACAATGTTCCCCTTGAACTTGTTCTTTTCGAGTCCTCCGCACATCCGGGCGGGGTTTTTGATACCGTAAAAACAGGGGACATGGTCCTTGAACTCGGACCTGACTCCTTTATAACTTCAAAGCCTTGGGCGCTTGACCTTGCAAAAGATCTTGGACTTGAGGATTCGCTCCTTGGGGTGGGATACGGCAAGCGGAAGGACACGTTCGTTTATCAGACAGGAAGGCTCTGGGCGCTTCCCGAGGGTTTTTTCCTGATGGCCCCCTCGAAGCTTCTCCCATTTCTTCGCAGCGGACTGTTCAGCGCCGGGGCCAAGCTCAGGGTGCTTCTTGAGCCTCTGGTTCCCCGCGGCGGGGGAGTGGACGAAAGCATTCGTTCTTTTGTGGAGAGGAGATTCGGAAGGGAAATTTTCGAGAAGGCCGCGCAGCCTCTTCTGGGCGGAATTTACATGGCCGACCCCGAAAAACTGAGTCTTTCGGCCACAATGCCCCAGTTCTTAGAGATGGAGAAGCAAAGCGGAAGCGTTCTTTGGGACCTTCTTCGCAATCCACCGACCTCCCGTGGGGAAAGCGGAGCCAGGTACGGTCTTTTTCTCACTCCGGCGGAGGGCATGTCCGTTATCGTCGAAAGACTTTGCGAAAGTGCCGAATTTGCGAGGCAGGATTACAAGACCCCGGTTCTTTCCCTTAAAAAATCAGAAAAGGGATGGCTAGTCGGTTCTGACCGAGGAGAAGAGGAGTTTGACGCTGTCATCCTGTCTGTCGGGGCCGGTACGGCCGGCCGACTACTTTCTGATGTCGATCCGCAGCTTGGAACGAGACTCTCGGGCGTGCGATATGTTTCTTCCGTCGTTGCGACTCTTGTTTTCGATGAGAAGGATTTCCGCGGTCTTCCAGATGGTCTGGGGGTCATAATCCCTTCCAAGGAGGGAATGAAACTCGTTGCGTGTTCGCTTTACAGCAGCAAATTTCCCGGAAAGTCCGGGAGCGGAAAGGTAGTGATAAGATGTTTTCTCGGAGGAGAGCTTAACCCCGATGCGGTGCTTTGGGATGAGGAGGAAATAAAATCCGTCTTAAGGGAAGAACTTGCGAGGGTTTTCGGATTCGATAACCATCCGACGGAGATTTATATCAGGAGATACAAGATGTCCATGCCGCGTTTTGCGCCGGGACACAAGGAGGATATCTCGGGCGTTATGCACCGACTTTCGCGTCACTCGGGACTTGCGCTTTGCGGAGCGGCTTACTTTGGCGTCGGGATTCCCGATTGCGTGCGTTCAGCGGAATTTGCAGCCAGAAAAATTCACGTGGATATGGCACCCTGATATAAAACAAGATACGCCCACCCATATCTGATTATATCCTTTTAAGTCCTGTCAGCTTAAAGTGATTATTGAAGGGATCATGTTTACAAAGACTTTTACTGTGGCAAAATTAAAGGCTTATTACTGCCGATGTAGCTCAGTGGTAGAGCAGCTCACTCGTAATGAGCAGGTCAGGGGTTCGAATCCCCTCGTCGGCTGTATGTAGCTTTAGCTCCACCTCGTCGACTAACTACGTGATACAGCCAATGGCGAGTCTTTTATCAAAAGAACGTATCGTTAGAGGTCCGGAATTCAACCGCTGGCTGGCTGTGCCTCCATCTATTGCGGTTCACCTGTGCATTGGTTCCGTTTACGCCTGGAGCATATATAATCCCGCGTTAATTGAGGTGCTCGGGGTTGCCACTGGTGCGGCGGACGACTGGACTCTGCGTCAGGTAGTGTGGATATTCAGCGTCGCGATCGCGTTCACCGGGCTTACGGCGGCGTTTGCCGGCAAATGGGTTGAGGAGGTGGGACCACGCATGGTCTGTGTGATGGCAGCGTGTTTTTGGGGTGGCGGCTATATGCTCAGCAGTCTCGGTGTTACTTTGCATCAACTGTGGCTGATTTATCTGGGTTACGGCGTAATCGGCGGTATCGGTCTGGGTTTAGGTTATGTTTCTCCGGTCAGCAATCTAATTCGCTGGTTTCCGGACCGACGCGGCCTGGCTGCCGGAATGGCGATCATGGGCTTTGGTGGCGGAGCGATGGTTGCGGTGCCGCTTAAGGAATTCTTCCTCCAGTACTTTTACAAGGCGCCCCAATACCTGGGGACGGTCGACGCCGTCGATATGATCACCCGTTCGGGCCGACGCTTTGTTGAAATCGGCGGTCAGCTCAAGGAGGTTGTCGTCGCAGGGGCTGCCGAGGCGGCACATGTGCTGGCGCCTGGAACCGAAGCGGCCGGAGTGTATGTGGTTGGCACCGGTTCCGCGGGAGTCGCCCAGACCTTTCTTTTCTTCGGAGTGGTTTATTTCCTTGTGATAATGATATCGGCGTTTTTATATCGTGTCCCGGTTCCGGGGTATAAACCGCAGGGATGGGAGCCGCCGTCCGGCAAGGATTCCAGCGAGCGAATGATCAGTCAGAAAGATGTGCATATGGATCAGGCGTTGTGTGGGTCGTACTGTGCCTTAACGTTACAGCCGGCATTGGGATTATCTCTGTCGCCAAGACAATGATGACCGAGATATTCAGTAACGCGCTTCCGGATGTTGTTGATGTCACCTTTGCCGCCACTTACGTCTTGATGATCGGCATGTTCAACATGCTGGGGCGCGTTATGTGGGCGAGCGCCTCCGACAAACTGGGGCGACGCAATACGTGTTCGATATTCTGCGCGGCCGGTTTTTTGTTGTATTTGTCCATTCCTGTGGCCGCCCATTACGTGAACCTTGATCCTTCGATTTTCTGGCTGTTAATGTTCTACGCGGCGACGATGATAATTTTTACTTTCTACGGGGGTGTTTTCGCTACCGTTCCGGCATATCTTGCAGACCTGTTCGGTACTCGCTACGTCGGTGGCATCTATGGACGTTTGCTGACCGCTTGGAGCGTTGCCGGAGTGCTCGGTCCCTTGGCGGTCACCTCGCTTAGAGACCGTTCGCTTATGGCCGAAATCAATCGCCTCGCCGAAAAGGTATCGCCACAGGAATTCACTAAGACTTTCGGAGCCGGAATTAACGACCTCGAGATACTCGTGCAGAATAAAACCGTAACGCTTGCGAAACTCATGGATATTGCGCCTGAGGGCACAGTAGACCCGACGGCTTCCTTGTACAACTCGACGATGTATGTGATGGCGGCGTTGTTAATAATCGCTTTGATAAGCAATCTCCTGATAAAACCGGTTCACGAAAAACATCACATAAAGGACTGATGTGCGCTAGAGCGGAATAACAGGAGTTAAGCAAAATCATTGCAAGACCAAATAATAAGATTTCTTGCTTTTTGTCAGCCTTTTTTTTACAATTCCCCTAAGTTGAAAATAACTTTAAGGGAGGTATAAGCATGAAATTCGGCATTGGTTATTACAGTCTTCAATCACCCTCTCACCATCCAAGACCACATAGTGAACTGTACAGCGAAATGCTGGCTGAAGTGGAGATGGCGGATCAGATGGGGTTTGACTCCGTATGGCTGACGGAGCATCACTTCCTGGACGATGGTTACTGTCCCTCAATGCTTATAGCCGCTTCGGCAATCGCCGCCAGGACTAAAAATATCCGTATAGGTACAGGTGTGTTGCTGATACCCCTTCATGACCCGATCCGAATAGCGGAAGATGCTTCCGTTGTTGATCTCATTTCCGGCGGAAGATTTATACTGGGACTGGGACTGGGTTACAGAAAAGAAGAGTTTGATGGATTCGGCAGGCAGTTAAAGCAGCGCAGGGGCAGGATTGAAGAAAGCCTTGAGATACTGAACAAGAGCTGGAGTGATGATCCGTTCAGTTTTGATGGAAAATATTACCAGGTAGAGAATTTGAATGTAACTCCCAAACCCGTTCAACAGCCAATACCCATATGGATCGGTGCTTTCACAGAACCCGCCATAAGGAGAGCAGCTCGGATTGGTGCTCCACTTTACGTTCCGGCAATCGGCGTAATACCGATTATCAAATACCTTTTTGATATGCATTCATCTTTCTTGAAGGAATATGGCAAAGACCCCGACGAAGTTGAAAAGCCAGTTGTCAGAGAAATTTATATTTCCGACAAAAAAGCCGATGATGCTTGGGAGGATATAAAGGAGCACGTTACTTATACGGCCAAGGGATATGCTTCATGGGGTTCAATGGTGGATACTGAGGGCAACTTGCTGAGTGATCCGTCAGATCCGATCTTGTATGACCTTGCAAGGCAGCAGTCAATTATAGGAACCCCCGAAGAATGTGTTGAGACTATCATGAATTACCGGGAAAGCTTACCTATAGACAACCTGATATGTAGATTTAAATTCCCGGGTATTTCGCATGAAGAAGCAGTAAGGTCAATGAAGTTGTTTGTGGACAAGGTGCTGCCTGAAGTAGGATAGCTCGGCTGTTTCTCAAGCTATATTTTTATGTTTTCCATCTCAGCAAGTGTCAGGCTGAGCTATGTCAAAACCTTGGATCTGCCCAAGAGTGATTGGGTTATTGTTTTCGGTTTCGGTATCTATACGACCGCGCTGGAAACAAAGGTAGCGTGCGGCGTCAGCGGAAGACTTTTGAGAAGTACTCCCTGAATTCGCCGTTGCTAAGGCTGGTCTGTCCAGAGAGTTCTTTAAGGATCGCGGGCGTTTCGATATCCTCGCGTCTTAACTTGATCATGTATTTCTGCGAAACCTCGTAGGCTTCGGTGTTCCTGTCCATATATCTCACTTTAATGCTGTTTGTCTTTTTATCTATTAGTTCCTGAAACGGGATCGCCTGTATTTTCCCCGTTCTTACGTATACAAGAGCTCCGCCTCCCTCTCCGCCGAGCAGGTACTTTACGGCACAGTAGCCGAGCTTTCGTGTATAATCGACGTCAAATGGAATCGGATTGGCCGAGCGCATTTCATAGCCAAGCCTCTTGTGCACCAGTTCCGCTTCGACTCCTTTTTCGGACAGTTTTTCGCCAAGAGCTTTTTTCAGAAGCTGACCGAAATTAACGTCAACGTATCTTATTCTTCCCATGCCGTCCTTGTCCATGAGTCCCAGGTCAACGGGATCTATCTTGTCAAGCATCCCTTCGGCGAGTATGGCTACTCCGTACTCCCTCCCCATGCTCATTCTTTTTATTATGGAACCCTCGAGAATGGCTACGACCTTCTCAAGCGGCACTTTTTCCTCTTCGAAATCCTCGGGGATTATCGTTATTGTGGCCCCTGAAGACTGCCCGATTCCAAGAGCCAGGTGACCCGTTCTCCTGCCCATGGTTATAACCAGAAACCATCTGCCCGTAGTTCTCGCCTCTTCCATTATGTTATTCATTATCTTCGCCCCGACGTCCCTTGCGGTTTCGAATCCGAAGGTTGATATATAGTCGGGAAGGGCGATATTGTTGTCTATTGTTTTGGGCAGGTGCGCTATTTTTAACCTTCCCCCGAAGTGTTCGTAAAGCGTTTTTGCGAGAAACATTGTTCCGTCGCCGCCTATGGTTATCAGACTGCCTATGCCGAGTTTTTCAATCGAGGAAACCGTGTTTTTAAAGGTCTGCTCAGTTGCGAGGGGGTTTTGTCTTGATATTCCGATAATAGAACCGCCGGTTGTATGAATCCTTGAAGTGTTCTGGATATCAAGATTCAGGACTTTCGAGGTGTCTCCCATGGAGATCCACTTAAACCCGTCGAGAATTCCAATTATCTTCTTCCCCCTGTTTTTGGCCTCGATAGTGGCCGAGCTTATCACGCCGTTTATCCCGGGGGCGGGTCCTCCGGCCGCTATTATTCCCAGATTATCCATTTTCCTGCTAGTCATTTTCTCCGTACCACCCCGTTCCGTAACCGGCTTTGTATTTCTTACTTCGGTATCCCCGCGTGTAAAGAAAACTCCCTCCGGTTATGGCTCCGCAGGCAAATCCCGACATGTGCGCCCACAGACCCTCGGTTCCTGCGTCACCAATATAGCCGATTCCGGTCAGAAACTGAACGGCAAACCAGAAAATTATGAAAAGATAAGCCCTTATGCGCACGAAGTAGACAAACACCAGGACTATGAAAAGCGTAAGAATCCTTGATCTTGGGAAAAAGAGCATGTATGCGCCCAAGACTCCGGAAATCGCCCCGCTTGCTCCTATTACCGGAATTGCTGAGTGGGAGTTTAAAGCCACCTGGATGAATACGGCTATCAGTCCGCACACGAGATAGAAAAGCAGGTATCTGGCGTGCCCTAGCAGGTCCTCGATCGCGTTTCCGAATATGTAGAGAAAAACCAGGTTCCCGGCCAAGTGAAGCCAGTTTTCATGGATGAACATGGAACTGAAATATTTTGCCGTCCTGCCAAGAAATCCGTAGGCTTCAAGAGCGGTTATCTTGCTGGGCAAAATACCGTGCGTCTGGTAGAACATCTCAAGCGCCTCCCCTGTCAGAGAAAGGGTATACGCGAAAACCAACGCGTTTGCGGCGAGAAGCGCGTAATTCACATAGGGGACGATTTCGGTTTTTATTGTGCTTCTAATCGGTATCATTATGACAATTATACTTAAGGCAGTTCCGGGAGTTAGGGTAAATTGCGAAAACGCCGCACGGATGTTCTGACAAGGATAAGAACGGACATGGAAAAGATGTTCCGCGAGGCCACTTGCCTCTTGGTAAACGTCAGGGTATTTGACTCCGCCTCGAGCGGCGACCTCGGGATTCCCGAGAACTTGTCTCCGCCCGAGCTTCTTCGGGAATTTCGTTCGCTTGGAGCGGAGATCGTCTTTTACGGTTCCGGTGGCGGAGACTTTCCCTCAACAAGCGGGTTCGGGGACCTGATCGAAGAAAACGGTCACCGCATAACCGATGATCGCGCTTACCTTCTCGACAGGGCGGGGGAAAAGGACTGCGTGCTGCTGGGTTCTGAGCTCTCCGACATTGATTTTTTTCTCCCCGGGGTTTTTTCCGTAGTGCCAAGTTCCGCTCCGCTTGACCTCAAGACGGTTTCGAGCTACGTATCGAACTTCGATGGAGAAACGGTTTTTACGGAGCTTGGGAACCTGATCGTTAACTCAAAAAGGGGAGACCGGGGGTAGGTTTTTATGAAAGAGACTACGCGGCTCTCGATGCTTATAAAGAACCGTGCGCTTGCCCTGGGCTTTGACCTTGTGGGAATAAGCCCGGCCGAGAGTCATTACGCGGAAGCGGATTTTTTTGAGCGCTGGCTCGGGCAGGGTTACGCGGGGGAGATGAACTATCTTGAGAGAGGGCTTCTTAAGAGAAAGGAAGTTGAGAGGGTTCTCCCCGGCGCCAAGTCGGTCGTCTCCTGCGCCGTTAACTACAATACGGAGAATCCACTCTCGACGGAAGCTTCGGGTGGCGGATGGATATCGAGGTACGCCTGGGGAGACGATTACCACGACGTAATGGGAGAAATGCTCGGCGGGCTTGCGGACTACATAACGGGTCTTTTTCCCGAGGAAGCCGGCATCAGGGCTTACGTGGATACGGGGCCGGTTCTTGAGAAAGTGCATGCGAGCCGCTCGGGAATAGGGTGGGTGGGTAAAAACACCTGTCTTATAAACCAGAGGGTCGGTTCTTGGCTTTTTCTTGGAGAGGTGATAACCGATATCGAGCTTGACTACGACTCGGCGGCTGAGGACCGCTGCGGCACCTGCACCAGGTGCATAGACGCCTGTCCAACCGATGCCATAGTGGAACCTTACGTGCTTGACGCCAGGAAATGCATCTCCTATCTCACGATAGAGCTTAAGGGGAAAATGCCGCTTGAACTGAGGGAAGGAGTGGAAAACAATGTTTTCGGATGCGATGTGTGTCAGGACGTGTGTCCGTGGAACCGCGACGCTCTTTTTACTCTCAAAGAAAGCTTCAGGCCACGTGAAAAACTGCTCAGTCCCGATTTCAAATGGCTTCTCGAGCTTGACGGGGACGGTTTCCGGGAGGTCTTCAGAAAGAGTCCGGTCAAGAGGGCCAAGCGCAGGGGTTTCATGAGAAATGTGCTCGTGGCTGTTGGAAATTCGGGAAATAAGGAGTATATAAAATACGCAAGGAGCCTTCTCGGAGATGATGAACCGATCGTAAGGGCTCACGCGGTCTGGGCGCTCTGGAGGCTTGGCGGAGAGGATTGCCGGGGGGAGCTTGAGTACCTGCTTGAGACCGAAACCGCCGGGGAAGTGCTGGAAGAAATTCACCATGCTGTTGGTTCCCCGTGAAACTGAGGTTTGTTTCTCATGAGTTACGAAAAAGACGAAATAATAAAGGCGAACAGAAAATTCTACGACGCTCGTAATCGCTACGATGTCGAGCTCATAGAGCAGGTCTGGCTTACTGATGGCAGAGCCAAATGCGTTCACGCGGGCTGGCCGATAATTCTCGGATGGGAAGCGATAAGGGAGAGCTGGAAGACCATTTTCGAGACGGGTGGATTTGACCGCGTTGATGTTTCGAATTTCTTTGTTGATGTGAAGGGAAATTCTGCCTGGCTTAACTGCGTTGAGAGAGCGACTTACTCAATAGACGATCGCAGGGTTGTGGTGCTGGCCCAGGCGACCAACATATTCGAGCTTGCCGAAGGAGAGTGGAAAATGGCGCTTCACCACGCCTCCCTGATGCCTATTCCTCGCAAGGAGATTGATTACGAGAATCTTCAGTAAGGAGACTGAGTCTCTCCCCGATTAAGTAGACCAGCTGCTGGCAACCTTCTCCCGTGACCGCGGATATGCTGAAGGTTTCGATATCCCTTTCTTTAAACTGCCTTGTTGTCTCTGCGCCTCTGTCCCTGGCTTCGACGATGTCGATTTTGTTGAGAACGACCAGTTGAGGCTTTTCGGCAAGCTTCGCCGAGTACTCACTTAGCTCCGAGTTGATCTTGTCAAAATCTTCTACGGGATCCCTCCCCGAAATCGGGTCAAGATCAAGCATGTGAACCAGAAGGCGGGTTCTCTCCACGTGTTTTAGAAACTGACTGCCAAGCCCAAGTCCCTTGTGGGCTCCCTCGATGATCCCGGGGATGTCTGCGATCACGAAAGACTGGTGGTCTCCGTAGCTTACTACCCCGAGATTGGGAACGAGGGTGGTGAAAGGATAGCCGGAGATTTTGGGTCTCGCGGCCGAGATCTTCGATATGAGGGTTGATTTTCCAGCGTTTGGAAACCCGAGGATGCCGACGTCGGCAAGCACCTTGAGTTCAAGTTTTACTTCCCTTCGCACTCCGGGGCGCCCGCTCTCTACTTGTCTCGGCGCCCGGTTAGTCGCCGATACGAACCTTGAGTTTCCCCTGCCCCCGCCTCCTCCCTTGGCTACGGTAAAGCGCTCACCATTCTTGGTCAGGTCCGCAAGCGTCTCCCCGTCTTCAAAGGAAGTTATCACGGTTCCCGCAGGAACGGGGATGATTAGATCGGAACCCGATTTTCCATGCTGGTCCTTGCCCCTTCCGGGCTGGCCGTTTTGGGCTTTGTATTCTTTTTTGTACCTGTAGTCAAGAAGCGAGGACATATTTGCGTCCGCGACTACCACCACGTCTCCCCCCTTGCCGCCGTCGCCGCCGTTGGGACCTCCCTTGGGAACAAACTTCTCCCTTCTGAAACTGAGGCATCCGTCGCCGCCGTTACCTGATATAACGGTTATTTTCGCCTCGTCTATGAATTGCATTTTGGTTTGGGCGGGTGAGAATCATCTTGCTGTGGCTTCGGTCTTGCGGATGGTCTGGATGTTTTTCGGACGACCCCCTCCGGGGCGAAGCCCTAAAGCTGTTTTTGATGCTCCGCTATGTCCTTTTTTACGTTTCCCGTTATACCTTCCCAGTATCTCCACCAGTAGGAATCCGGTTCGTGGTTTGCCTTCTGCTGTTCGGCCCAGATGAGAACCTGCATGTGGTCTCCGTGATATAGCACCAGCTTCTTCGCGGCGTCGGCAACTTCTTCATCGTTTATCGGAAGCTTGTTGAGCTCCCCGTCAAAAACGGCCTTTATCTCTTTTATATAGGGCGCGGCGGCACTTGAAATCTCCTTGATTTTCTCAGCCGGGGTTGCAACATCTCCCGGAAAAGATTCCTTTATGTTTTTCATGAGATCTACGAAGTCAAGAAGATTATCAAGAGAGTCCTGCGCCTTCTTCACTTCCTTAAGACATTGCGTTAGTTCCTTTACGTTTGTGTTTAAAGACATTAACCCGCCTCCTTGATTGCAATCATGCCCCGCCCGGGGACAGTTCTGATTCTACCACTAGATAACGCAAAAACCCAGAATATTTTCACAGTCTGCTTCTTGGTTATCGATGAAAGAGCCGCGTAATGCTTCTCACACAGCAAGGAGCCATAAAACATATGGCTAGATGCACCCTTATCCTCCGCTCCGTCCAGTGGAAAACCAGCCTTAGCTTCAAATCATGCCTAGTTATCCGGAAACTCTCTTCCACCTCTCACAAACCCCGGTAATGAGATATAAGCTCCCCCGCCCCTCTCTCCCAATCGTTTCCCGGATGTTCACCTTGGTGGAAGCCTGCGAGCTGACCCCGCCTAGGCGCAACCCGCGCATCGTAACGCTGCTACAGGACGCGTAGTGCAGGGAAAGGGCAGATACGTTGTACGGGTTAACTTGGTTTGCGCGCCTTGTGGTAGTACATGGGCGTAAATATCCCCAGACGTCCCGCGTCCACAAGGCTGTCGGCCGCGATATTGAGAACTTTATGTACCTCGGATGACCCCTTGGGTACGGCGCGTAAGCTTTCCAGAACGCTCAGGGCCGTCGAGGTAATTTTGCGGCCAAGGGCCGTTCTCGGCAAACTCCTCAGATTCAGGCTGCTGCCTTCCAGCGGTCTATACCACGGCGTCTTGGGGTCGGCGTCCAGGGCGCGGTCATGCGCCTCGACAAGTTCGAAACCGACTGCCCGCAGACTGTCGTCTACCTCCGTGAATGAGGCGATTTCGGGAAGAGCGTTGCCATATTCGATTCCTTTCTTGAGTTCCCGATGCTCAGGGTTTGCGCCGTCGTAAAGCGGGGTCATGCACCAGTCGTAGCCGGCGAAGACCCCACCGGGGCGCAATACGCGGAATATCTCGGCATAGGCGGCGGCTTTATCGGGCGCATGAGGCATGGCCTCGATATGGTAGGCCGCGTCGAAGCTTCCGTCTTCCGCCGGTATATTCAGGAAATCGCCGTGCAGGACGCCGCAGAGATCGTCCAGGCCAGCCTTGCTGTTATACGCAGAGCACTTCCCGAGCTGATATTCGTTGATGTTTAGGCCCACGATCGAAGCGCCGAACTTTTTTGCCAGGGCCCGCTGGGGTCCGCCCACTCCGCATCCGGCATCCAGCACCTTCATGCCCGGTCTCAATCCAATGGCTTCGCCCAGAAAATTCTGATGGCCGGCAATGGATTCCTCGAAAGACTCCCCCACCTTCATCGGTGCGAAGTGAAACGACTGTCCCCATCCATACTCGTAAAAGTCGGTAATGAGGTCGTAAAACGCCGTCACCATGCGGGCGTACTCTTTCTTGCCCTGGCCCTGGCTTCTGCGGTACTTCGACAGCGTCTCCGCCGTGTCCTCCGGCCGAATTGCCTTAGAGATTGGGTTATGGAAGTCAGCCGCCACTCGCTTCTCCCTCAACCGGATTATTGGCGCGGTCGTCCGGGTAGAATTGCTGATACCATTTACGCATCTTATTCAAGGGGCGTTGCCGGTAAATTTTCCTTTTCCAGACCTCCACATCCTGTCGCCACTGTGAGATCCAGTTACCAATCACGTAGGAAATAAATATTCGCGGCACATATCGGGGAGCGAACCACCGGAAAGTTACCCGTTGCTTCAGCGCCTCGACAGGAGTGTGCGTCTGGAACATTATTATTTCGCCGATTCTCGGAATATGGAATTCGAACTTCACAATACTCCCGGGACCAAAAAAGGTGATCAGTGCTCTGGCTCTGGTGCTCTCGCGAATCCGGCCTCCTATTTCAAGCATCGTCTCGTCTTGGAAATAGGCAATATGCTCAAGTGTGTCATCAAGAAACCATGACGGCTTGTGTCGAATTCTTACCCAAGGCAATTTTATGTTGGTCCAAGGGATGACCATGGTTCCATGGAGTTGCGAGAAATGATGAAAGTCGACGCTATTCTCGGCAAATTCAATAATGTGCATCTCTATTTCGCCAGCGTCGTACTGACCGCGGTGAATCAACTGCTGATTGTCGATCTTGGGCTGAGGCGGTATCCGATATGGCGCCTGTTCGCCCTGCCGCACCGAACGGTAAATCATGATCATGCCGTAGTAGTCGATTGCTTCCCAATGCCGGTGAACGAGAGGCCGGCCCTCGACGTGGGAGGGTGGATGGCAAACCCTGCCGCCTCCGTCCAGCTGCCAGCCGTGAAAAGGGCATTCCAATCGGTCCCCTTTGACTTTACCATAGGCCAGGTTTGCACCCAGATGCGGGCAGAATGCATCTAAAGCCGCAATCCGGCCGGATGTCTGGCTACGAAACAGAGCGATTTGCTCCCCCAAGCACTGAACATGCTTCACTTTTCCCTGCTTGATTTCTTTGGAAGATGCTACCCTGTACCAACCGTCTGGAAAAGGCGGCGGGTAGGTGGACTCTCTATAACTTGTCAGATTATTAGATATGAAAGGGCCTCCATTCCCGATGGAACCACAAGCGATTTTACCGCCGGGGCAACTTGCTAACACTGTCCCCCTCCTCCCATTTTTTGCCTATGGGAGAACTTTAGGTTTCATGGTTTCGCACCTCTGTTTTTCAAAATTCTACATATAGTAACATATAGTAAGTACTGAGTCATTTAAAACAGTCGCTATGAATAAAATTTTCAGGGATGATTAAGTTGTTTCATTGTGTTATCTCTCATGATAAATGACCTCCCTGATCAAAAATTCTCCTTTTTTTCAGGATAGCCAGCCCCTTGCAAACGAGAAGATCAAATCATGATGATTGTGGACGGTTTAAAGTTTAAGTGGTGAGAGGAAATTGCCGGGAGAGTCACGGCAACTGATAATTTCCACTACTTGATAAAGTCTTTCTGGGAATGCTCTTTAGTGACTACTTTGTTCTATACATCAAGAGCCCAGGCTTGTTTCTCATGTAGGTGGCAAGCTCCTCGTCCAGTACCTTTCCGTGTACTGTGGAAGCGTGACGCAGGTAAACCACGCCGTCCTTTCTAACGGCGATTCCCGTGTGAGAGACGTCAAGACCGTCTTTACCGGAGTAGATTCCGAGGTAGTCCCCCGTTTTTATCTCCCGCAGCACCTGCGGGTTTAATTTTTCAGAAGGAACATAGCTTAAGTCCCTTTTTACTGTCGCAAGCCCTGGAAGCCAGGGAGAGCCGTCTGTTTTTCTGTTCAGTTCCTTGGTCACGGTTACCGTTGCGTCGCCCCCGACTTCCCGGGTTACATCACGAGCGTTCTTATCGTCTCCGGTCACCCAGTCGGAGAAAAAATGTTTCCTGTTCTCCCATCGCACCGTACCGTCTTTGTATCTTGTTTTCGCAAGCTTTTCCTTGAATTCTCCGAAATTTTCCGAAAGCCTGAGCGACTCCACGTAGTCGATATAGGTAAAGCAGTCAACCCCCGAGAAATCCACCGTAAGCTGCTCCGCCTCGCCGCTTGCCCCCCCAAGGGTGTTTCCGGCATAGGGAGTTTTGAGAAATTTTTCCGAGAGAAATTCTATTTTGGCTTCGGGACCGTCTTTTAAAGCTGCCTGTTCCATAAGGGTTTCTATCTCCTGCTGCGTCCAGTCTCCAAGGATCACCTTTTCTGAGTGTGCGGTCGAGAAGTCTTTTCCGAAGACCGTGAACAGGAACTTGGCCGCGATAACTATGACGACCAGAAGAAAGAGATTTTTGATTATTCTTCTCATAGTTCTACCCCGGCGACCCGATATTTATTCCGGCAAGGAGGAAAAGATCATCTCCGAGCAGGTAAAGAATGGCCGAAAGCGAAAGAAAGGGACCGTAGGCTATGGCATGTCCCGGATCTTTCTTGCGCAGTATTATAACCGAGAGCCCGATCAGGGTTCCGAGGATGGAACTCAGAAATATTATGACCAGCACCCCCCACATTCCGAAAAAGGCTCCCAGCATCGCTACGAGCTTTACGTCGCCCATTCCCATTCCTTCTTTTTTTCTCAAGTTCCTGTATGCCATGGCGATCAGTAAAAAAGCTCCTCCTCCGAGCAGCGTTCCCCCTATAGAGTTGAAAATGGCAATACTGGCCGTCGCGGGCAGAAAGTCCGCAAGGCCGGAGGAGAAAACCACCTCGGCCGCGCCTCCCCAGTCTGTTCTGATCACGTTTAGCACAACTCCGGCCGCTATTCCTGGAAGCGTTATCATGTCGGGGATTATCAGGTGTCTTATGTCTATCAGTGTTATAGCCACAAGTCCCGTGCAGAGCGCCAGGTAGAAAAGCAGTTCGAGCGACACTCCGAACTCCCTGTAGAGGAAAACCGCCAGCACCGCGCAGAGAAGTTCCACAAGCGGGTACTCGGCTGATATCCGCTCTTCGCAGTAGGCGCACCTTCCTCCGAGCAATAGCCAGCTTAGAATCGGAATGTTGTGAAGGGCCTTTATGGGGGTTTCGCAGCTCGTGCAGCGGGAGCGGGGAGAGACTATGGATACCCCGGCTGGAATCCTCCTTGTGCAGACATTCGCAAAGCTTCCGAGTGCTGCTCCCAGAATGAACAACCATATTTCGGGAACGATGCTATCAAGAAAGAGAAAAGAACTTTCCAAGTCGACTCCTGTCTAAGTTGCGGCTTTCGTTAAACGTTTCTTTTCTGCAGTTCTGAAAGCGCCAGGTCAAAATGTCTTCTGCAGAGCTTGATGACTTTCCTGTTTTTCCCCAGATGTTCTCTTATGGCGTGCAAAGATGCCCTGTTGCATACGAGCCTTATGTCTGCTCCAGTTCTGCCCTCAAGCTGTTCTGCAAGCGCGGTGAGTTTCACGTCTGTCCCGAGAGGTTTTTTCCGTGTGTGGATTTTCAGGATTTCGAGAATCTCCCGTTTTGCCGGAGTCGGGATCTCGACTATCAGATCGAATCTTCCCGGTCTCAGGAGCGCCGGTTCTATCATATCAATCCTGTTTGTTGCGGCAAGCACCAGCACGTCCGGAAGTTCCTCGACCCCGTCAATCTCGGCGAGCAGCTGGCTTACCACTCTTTCGCTCACGCGGGTCGAGTTGGATTCGGAGCGTCTCGGGCAAAGGGCGTCAAGCTCGTCGAAAAACACTATGCAGGGAGAAACCTGCTTCGCCTTTTTGAAAACTTCCCTTACGGCACGCTCCGACTCGCCGACATACTTGGAGAGAAGCTCCGCTCCTTTTATGGAAATGAAGTTGACTTCCGTTCTGTTGGCAAGAGCTTTTGCGAGAAGGGTCTTTCCCGTTCCTGGAGGGCCGTGAAGAAGTATTCCCTTGGGTGACTTTACGTCCAAGGCCTCGTAGAAGTTCCTGTGCTTCATAGGCCATATGACGGATTCAATAAGGTCGTCCTTTACGTTCTCAAGACCTCCGACATCATCCCAAGAGGTTTTCGGTATCTCAGCCACTATCTCCCTTATTGCGGAGGGATGGATATTTCGAAGTGCCTCAAGGAAGTCTTCCATGCCGACTTCGACAAGAAAGCTGTGTGCGACGTTGGAGACGAAGTCCTGTTCCATGTCCGGCAGGATGTTGGTAAGAGAATTTATGGCCGCCTCCCTGCAGAGATTCTCTATATCGGCTCCCACATAGCCGCTTGAGAGCTCGGAAAGCCTCTGAAGATCAACGTCGTTTGAAAGCGGCATGCTTCTTGAATGAACCTGGAATATTTCTAGACGGGCCTGGGTATCGGGAACCGGAAGGTGGATTTCCCTGTCAAACCTGCCCGGGCGGCGCAGAGCGGGGTCGATCATGTCCGGAAGGTTGGTCGCTCCGATAACCGTAACGTTTCCTCTGTGCGTGAGTCCGTCCATGAGGGATAGAAGCTGGGCCACCACCCTTTTTTCAACGTCCCCCGTAACCTTGTCTCGGCGGGGAGCTATCGCGTCGAGTTCATCCAGGAATATTATGGACGGCTGGTTCTTGGTAGCGTTCTCAAATATCTGGCGCAGCTTGGCTTCGCTCTCTCCGTAGAACCTGTGAATTACCTCGGGGCCGTTTATTACCTGGAAATTTGAATCCGTCTCAAACGCTATGGCTTTTGCGAGCAGGGTTTTTCCGCTTCCCGGGGGGCCCGTGAGAAGGATTCCCCTGGGCGGCTGAACCCCGAGCTTTTCAAAGAGCGAGGGAAAGCGTATCGGAAGCTCGAGAATCTCTTTTATTCTTTTTACCTGGGTTGAAAGTCCCCCTATGTCCGTATACGAAACCCTTTCCGCATCCACCTTTGTTTTTGGCCTCTGTATCACGTCCATGCGGGTTTTCTGGCTTATGACAACCGAGTGCTCAGGCATCGTGGTAAGCACGTCGAAATCTTCGGTCTTGGCGGCGGACACTCTCACAGATACCCTGTCTCCGACCGTTACGGCGAGTCCTTCAAGCCTGTTGCAGAGGTGCTTGCTCTTGGCCGGGTCGTAGAGAAACGCCTTGTTTCTCGGACACAGGGTTATCCTGCTCGCTTTCTCAAGGTCGGCTTTCGTCACTATTACTATGTCGTCAAGCTCAACTCCCGCATTCTCTCTCGTTACAGTGTCTATTTCTATTACGGCCCCCATTTCCCGTTCTTCGGCGTCAAGCGGCAGAGCTCTCACGACGGTTTTCCTCCTTCCGTCTATCTGTACCAGATCCCAGGAGGTAAGGCCCAGCTCCCGCATGTCCATGGGGCTTATCCTGGCGTAACCCTTTCCCGAGTCTCTTGAGTGGATTTCCGAAATTTTAAGCGATATCATTAGCCCTCACCTTTCAAAAAAGATATTAACGCTTAAAATTTTATGGTCAAGAAAGCACCCGAGGGAAGGGAGGAAGCGGCTTTTCCCCGGGAAAAACGGTCGGCGAATCAAGTGCAGCTAAAACATCTGAGCCTTAGGAACTACAGAAATTACGAAAATCTCTCTCTCCCGTTCTACACGGGACTGAACGTCATCCACGGACGAAACGCCCAAGGGAAAACCAACCTTCTCGAGGCAATCTATCTTGTCTGCGGGATGCGGCCTTTTTCGGGCGCGAAAAACTCTGAACTCGTGCGCTTCGGCTGCGAAGCCTCGCTCGTTAAGGGAGAGATTCTTTCCGCAAACGGTTTAAATGAAGTGCATATAACCATAAAGAAAGAGGGCCGCCACACTCGGCTTAACTCAAAGACCGTGCGGAGCATAAGCCAGCATTTCGGCCGCTTCAAGGTCGTTTTGTTCCTTCCCTCGGACATAGAGATAGTTAAGGGAGGTCTTCAGGCGAGGAGGAATTACCTCGATTCCGTCGTAAGCGCCATACACCCGGCCCACATAAAGCAGCTTCGCGATTACCAGAGGGCCGTAAGCCAGAGAAACCACATGCTCGGATTAAATGAGAAAGTGTCCCCGCTTTCCGTGGAACTCTGGGATGAGCAGATAGCCAGAATCGGAGCCGACATCGTGGGCAGACGGATCGAGATGATAAAAAGCTTTAACCGCAAACTGGCGGAGGTTTACGGGGAACACGGGGAATCGGACATGTCGGCGCGCGTGAGCTACGGGTTTTCGTTTGAACGCGGGGCGGATATCGCAGAGGCGATAAGGGAAGCCCTTTCCAAGAACTTTCCTTCTGACAGAAAAAGGGGTCACACGACTGTGGGCCCCCACAGGGACCGGGTCGGTTTTCTGCTTAACGGGCAGGACGCTTCGCGCTTTGCCTCTCAGGGGCAATCGAAAAACCTGGTTCTGGCGCTTAAGGCCTCTGAGATAAGACTTTTTAAGGAACACACAGGGACTAACCCCATACTTCTTCTCGACGACATAACGAGCGAACTTGACATAAAGCGCAGGAGCTTTCTTTTCAGAACTCTCTCGGAATTCACCGGGCAGGTGTTTGTCACCTCGACCGATAAGAACGAGATACCCCGCCGGGGGCAATTTCACTCGTTTCTCGTTGACTCAGGCCGGGTAAAAGCCGGCGCTTAAGAGATTCTACTCTCCGCGGTCAATGGTTTTAAACAGAGGTCAGAGAAGTTATCATAAAAGGTTAACCAAAAGGTACGTTTAGTTGAAAGGAGGCAGTGAAATGTATAAAATCACTCTGGTTCTGATAGCGGGCTTAATAGCTATTATGCCGACGTTGGCGGCCGCGGACGATTGCAGTACGGTTGAAAACAACAATCTTGCGATTCACGCGGTGCCGGAACTCATTCACCAAAAGGTCACGTTTGACGTAACGGCGTCGTATACCCCGTTTGATGAAAAGTACTCGGAGCTTGATAATATCAGCGTGTTTACTGGGGGAGCGGGCTTCAAGGTAGCGGGGGTGAAACTGGGTATGGGTATCAGCCACTATACAAACGGGACGTCTTACCCGGTAAAGGACGGAGATCCGTGTGTAGGTAATACAGCGTTGGCCGTGGCGGGTTTTGTTAATCTGGGCGAGAGCGCAAGGCTAAAACTGGGGATTGCCAGAAGTAGCGACCTAATAGACTCACCATCAATCGACAACACTACTTTTCACGCAGGGTTACGTTTCGGATTCTAAAAAAAGAGCAACAGTAATTTTCAGGAGGACAAAACCAAATGGACTTAAAGATCATTGACCTTAATTTCTTTATGACTGAAACGATAGCCTCTTACGTTATCGAAACCGGCGAGGGGCCGATACTTATAGAGACGGGTCCCGAGACCGTGTTCGAGAATCTCAAAAGCGGGCTTTCGGATCTGGGATACTCCCCCTCGGACGTAAAACATGTGTTCGTAACCCATATCCACCTCGATCATTCCGGGGGCGCTTGGCGTCTCGCCGAGACGGGTTCGACGATATACGTTCACCCGGTGGGAGCTCCACACCTCATAGAGCCGGAGAAGCTCATGAAATCCGCGACGAGGATATACGGGGAGGACAACATGAAACGCCTCTGGGGCGAGGTTGGGGGAATGGACAAAGACCGCGTGGTTGCCATTGAGGACGGCCAGAGCATCAACATCGGGGGCGTTGAAATAAGGGTCGTAGAGACCGCCGGACATGCCGGGCATCATCACTGCTACCTGATTGAGAATGCACTTTTTACCGGGGATACGGCGGGATGCCTGATGGCGGGCGGTCCCATGATTCCCGCGACTCCTCCTCCCGAGATACACCTTGAGAAGTGGCACGCTTCCATTGACAAGATGAGGGAGATATCCCCCGACATAATTTATCTAACCCATTTCGGCGGGTACACGGATGTGGGTCCCATGCTTGACGCCGCAGCCGAGAAGATCGAAGAGTGGTCTGAGTGGATCGGCGAGAGAGTATCGGCCGGAAAGAGCGACGAGGAAGTAACCGAGGAGTTCGGCGCCTACTTCAAAGAGATATTCGAGCGTGAGGGCGTAAACGAAGAGGTCTATAAAAAGTATGATCTTATGGCTCCTTACCACATGAACGCCGGCGGCCTTGTAAGATACTGGAAGAAATACAGGCTTCCGGCTTCTTGAGCTTTTTATCAGAATTGCGGTTTTGTTTTCTTCGGGTCCTGTCGTTATAATTACTCGTTTTTAAATCGGGGTGTGGCGCAGCTGGGAGCGCGCAGCATTTGGGATGCTGAGGTCGGAGGTTCGAGCCCTCTCACCCCGACCATTTTTCTGCGATTCGACGCATGTTCGGATTTTTTCGCGCCCGTAGCTCAGCCAGGATAGAGCAACGGACTTCTAATCCGTAGGTCAGAGGTTCGAATCCTCTCGGGCGCGCATTTCGGTGCTGCGAAAATTTCTTTTTCAAAGAAGCGCAGCGCCCAGGAAGAGGTAGAAGGCGGTACCGAATATATCGTTGAACGTAACCAGAAACGGTCCCGAGGATACTGCCGGGTCCATCTTTAGCCTGTTAAGAACCAGTGGGCCCGCGACGCCAAGAAACGAAGTTGTAAGCGTAGCTCCCACGATCCCCGCGAATATTACAAGAAACAGCCTTACGAAATCGGTATCCGCGGTGTTCAGCAGAAGTCCGATCAGGGCGCCCAGAAGGCCGCTTATTATCCCGAGAGCCAGTCCCACCTTGAGTTCCGCCAGAAGAAGATCCTTTATCTGGTCTTTTACGAAATCACCGGTGGCCAGGACCCTGACGGTGATGGTATTTGTCTGAACTCCTACGTTTCCGCCGGTGGCCATGACCAGAGGAAGCAGGGCCGCAAGTATGATGAAATTCTCAAGCGTGGTCTGAAACTTCTGCATTATTATAAACGCCACCAGAAGCTCGCCCACGAGAGCGAGCATTATCCAGGGAGTCCTCAGCCTCAAGTTGTCGTATATGGAAGTGTGTACCGGGTGCAGTCCCTCGCCGGTTATACCGCCGAGTTTGTATATGTCTTCTCCCGCCTCTTCGGATATTACGTCGAGTATGTCGTCGGCGGTTATCCTGCCGAGCAGCTCCCCAGACTCGTCCACCACGGGAAGCGACACTTCATCGTATTTCCTGAAAATCTTGGCTACTTCCTCCTGGTCCATGTCCGGAGTGGCCGTGATCTCGACCGGATCCATTATTGTCCAGAGGGGGGATTCAGGCGCCGCCGTCGAGAGCTTAAGGGGGAACACCCTTCCAACGAGCCTCCCCGTTTCGTTCACCACGTAGACCATGTGCAGGTCCTCTACGTCGTCTTCGTCTTCTTCCTCGATCTGTCTTATCAGTTCAACGGTTTCCCTTGAGGTGGCGTCGTGCGGACTTTTAAGAACCTCGGTCTGCATGATTCCGCCTGCGGAATCTTGCGGATACTTTAGAAGCGGCGTCACCTCCTCGCGTTCTTCCGGATCCATGGTTTCGAGAACTTTCTTCGCCACATCTTCCGGCAGTTCTCCCAGGAAGTCTGCGGCGTCGTCCGATTCCATTTCTTCGGCCATCGCGGTGAGGGAAGTCTCCCTCATGAGCTTCAATATGCTTACGCGTTCCTCGGGGTTAAGCTGGAAATAGACTTCGGAGGCTACTTCCGCGTCGAGAGCCTCAAGGATGAGATGCTTTTCTTCCTGAAGGGAAGCAGCCTGTATAAGCGAGGATATTTCTGAGGGATGCATTGACTGGGTTATGCTTCTTACGGCATCCCAGTTCCCCTTCTTAACAGCCCTGTCTATCTTCTTTACCGTCTTTTTTACGTTAACCGCCATCACAATTACTCTCGGTTCCGTGTTTTTTCAGGAGGCGTGTCGAGACATTGCCCCTTTTCTGAACAAATTAGAATACAGTTTTCGGTATCGATTACTATAAAAATATGTTCTGCGGTTTTTTTTATTTGCTGAGGCTTTTCTGGGTTCGGAATAGAGTCAGCAGTTTGTTTTCCAGCTTTCCGTAGCGAAACAGATGTTTGCGGAGCTACTGTTTTAGAGGTGTCCCACTTTGCTCGGTTATTCCAAAGAAGCGATTTTATCAGGTGTTTCCATCCGCTTTATTTTGTTCCAAGCTTCCCGCAGTTCTTCTTGCCGGAGAGATGCCCATTCAACAACTAGCCCATGAGCGCGCGGAGGAAGGTGCCCGCGCAATACTGCCAAGGTTTCGATATTCATCAGTACTTGATATTCCCCGTAAAACGCATGGAAGTGAGGAGGTGCGTGGTCATCAAAATACATGCGTATGATGATTCCGTAGAAGCGGCAGAGTTCAGGCATTTGCAAAAGAACCGTCTACGTCCGCCATCTCCGCAATTGATTTTCCGGTCAGTCGCATGTAGAGGGCATCCGGACAGAGCTCAATGTCATCTCCCCAAGCTATTGCCCCATGCAAGGTTATGCGCACCATCTCAAAGCATTTACGATCATTCCAGGCTTTGAACACGCCGTGCCCTGCCAAGTGAGATAGATTGATTTCCCCGGCCGTGCCATCCGAGTAGGAAAGCCAGATACGGTAGCCGTCTCGCGGTTTTATTTCCGTTGCTCTGATCATCTTCTGTTTGCCCCAGTGCTGATTTTGCGTTTTGTCTCCATAATCTTATTGCGCCGTTTAACGTGAGGGAAAATGTCGTTTAAATTCTCACTCGCAGTTATTAAGCACTCCGCATAAGGCGTATGGAACTTCCGTTAACAAGGATGATTATAACTTTTGCCGTGCGTGGTTCAAATTCGTACCGACAAAACTGATTAAATCGAAAGCTGCCAGCCGATTGTCAAACTGTAATCGCTTTTAAGCTGCGGTCCGTCAAGGTCCTGATAAAGTGGCAATCCGATTTCAACCGTCAGGCGGTAGGAGATCATCCATTCACCCGCTTTGTGGGCATGTTCCCCTATAACTCCTATGGGGGCGTCATCATCAGGAAGCGAGGCTCCGTCGGCAGACAGGGTCTCGCAGAGGAATGAGAGAAAAAGTCGCGGCCAAGGCGAAAAGGGACACTTCCCGCCTTGGCCGCGCAAAAAAACAGGCTCTTTTCAATCCGGCACTCCGTTACTTCTTCTTGCGTCTGCCGGTTTTTTTCGCGATAAGCTTCTTCAGTTCCCTGCGGTCGGGGCTCAGCAACTCTTTTACGTAATCGACGTTTACCTTGGTCACTATTATATGGCCGACTTCGGTGTTGACCGATTCGTAGATTCCGAGCTTCATCATTCCCTTGGTCTGCATGAGGTTGTCTTCCGTGGGGCTTACGTAATGCACGAAATCCGTTCTGTAACGGTGAATCAGGAACAGGTGAAGTATAGTCGCGAGGCGTTTCCGGCGAAGGGATGTATCAAAATTGTTCTCATCCCTTACGGTGAGTATTTTCTCTCCTTTTCTGTCCTGCAGTATTTCGAATATGACGTCCGCCACTTTCTCGCCCTTGCTGTTTAGGATATTAAGTTCAAGAACGAAAGTTCCCACGGTGTGGGGCTTAAGTTCGGCGGTGAATGTGTCCTTGATTTTATAGTGCCTAGTCCAGGACTCAAACCACTCCTCAAGAAGCTTGATGGAAACCTCCGTCTGGACCAGATGCTGGAACTGCGTCGAACCCTTGCCCATGGCCTTAGTGGTCGCGGTTCTTCCGGAACTTGCAACGAGCGCTCCGTCCATGCGGGGTCCTCCGACATGGGTCTGCGGAGTCTTGTAAGGCGAATCTATGAGTCTCAGTCTTCTCTGCACGCGGGCCAGGGCGAGCATTCCGTCTTCCATAAGCGCGGTTGCGAACTCTTCTGCGGCCATACCGTCGATCTGGTGGCCTCCGTAGGTTATGAAATCGAACACGAAGCCGAGCTTTCCTATCTCTTCGGGGAATTTCTTCATCTCCTCGTCGGTCATTCCCGTCGTGTCCCAGTTAAAGGAGGGAGAGAGGTTATAGGCAAGCATCTTGTCCGGAAAAACTTCGTGGATGGCGTCTGCGAACTGCCTTGCGTCCTCAAGGTCTGCCGTCTTGGTTTCCATCCAGAGCAGGTCGGCGAAGGGCGCCACGGCAAGCGACTTGGCGATAGCGTACTCGATCCCGCCTTTTACCTGGTAGTATCCCTCGGGCGTTCTTGAAATCTCGGGGTCCCATATGTAGTCGATCCCCAGGGAATCGGCCTTTTCCATAGCGTCTTGAGTGGAGGCGGTCTTGGCAAACTCCCTCCACTGCTCGACGGTCATGTCGAATTCAATGCCCTGCTCCATGTTAAACTCCATGAGCGTCTCTATCGTTTCGCCGAAGGTGCTCAGGCCGGATTCCTCTTCCCATATCTCGACGAACTTGGTGACTACGGAATCCAAAGTGGTCTCAAGCTTCTGGGTGTCCCCCTTCATTGCCTCTATGTTCTCGTCCACAAACGACCCTATGCCGGTTTCCTCAAGCCACTTGTCCGTTTCCGCGTAGGTCTCTTTGCTTATCTTGTAGAGCTTGTGGCCGTTTATCTCCTTTACGCCTTTTTCGTGGATTCTTTTAAGGATCGTCAGGTAGGCGTTTTTGTAGCTGGGAATGTTGAGCTTGGTTGCTCCCAGGACAAACGGCTGGTCGCGCTCGTCCCCGTTTCCGTCAAGAAGGGTGGCGGCTTCGGCATCAGTCCTTGAAACTATTATTCCGGGCACTTCCATTATATCGAGCTGGAACCGTGCGGTGTTAAGCCTCTTTATCTGCTCGTCGGAAGGAACGAGAACCTTTCCGCCCTGGTGACCGCATTTCTTGGTTCCGGGCTTCTGGTCCTCTATGTGATAGCCTGTAACGCCCGCCTCGACGAACCTTCTGATGAGGTTTCTAACGTGGGCGTCTCCGCCGTGCCCAGTGTCCGCGTCGGCGACTATGAATGGGCTGTAGTCGATCACGGGCGTCTGCTTCCTTTCCTTCTCGGTCATCCTTGCGCGGTTGTATCTCTGGTTCTTGTCCGCGGCCAGAAGAGCCCTCACTATGGGGGCTGCCTCGTCTGGTACCTGGCTTAGCGGATAGCTCGCGAGATCCGCTCCCTGGTCCTCGCCGATCGATCCCTTTGCCGACGTGGCCCATCCGCCGAGATATATGCCCTCTATTCCCTTTCTTTTCATCATGACCGCCTGGCCGGGCGAATAGGGGCCGAAGGACGTTATCTGCTTTCGCTCCGAGAAAAGCTCACGGAGTCTATTGTAGAACGCCCCCGCGGCGTTTTTCGCGATCGAGTAGTCCCTTCTTATGGTTCCTCTCTGCTCCACCACCTGGCGGGGCGAGTAAAGACGGGTTATTCCCCTGAAGCGGGCGCTTGAAAAATACCTTTTCGTCTTCCTTATCTCAGCTTCTAACTGGCTCATCGATATGCTCTCCTGAAAATAAAAATGATTGTTTCTTCGGGAACCTAGATTACGAAATCGAGGTTCTCAGTGATTCTCGTGTCATTGCCCGCGAACTCCGTCATGTAGAGTTCGATTCTCTGCGAGGCCACGTCGTGGTCGTGGTTGTTTAGGTTTATGTTGAGCAGGTCTATGTACCACGGCACCTTTACGTCGTCAAGCACGTAGGCTTTCACTATCTGCTTCGCTATCGGAAGGGTTGTGGGCTTAGAGATGTCGTGGACGTCCCTGTCGCTTGCCGCCTGAAGCTTTGCGTACTCTTCCTCAAGAAGCCTCTCGAAGACCTCGACGGTGAACGTGTCTCCGGCCTTAAGCCCGGTCTCGGCATCATCCTCGGTGAGATCCGCTCCCTTGTGGATCCACTCCCAGAGTATGCTGAGCCTTATCTCCCCGGTCGCGGCGTCCTCCATCAGGTAGAGGATATCGTCGTTTCCGAAGAAGTCGGCGGGCTTAAGCGCCGCGGCCTGGAATCCCTGGCCGAACGCGTTTCCGTACTGAAGTCCGACGCTAAGCAGGTTGCGCGCCCCTCTTATCGTTCTCGGGGCGGGCTCAAGAAGTATGAGGCCGTCTGCGTCCTCCTGGGTGTAGGTAAGTGGTGGGAACTCTCTTCCGAGTTGGTTCTCCTCGCCTGCCTTGTCCCAGACAGGTCTTATTATGTGGACCATCTTCCAGTGGGCAACCCATTTGCCGCTTGCTCCTTCCTGCTGCTCCCTTACGGCCCCGGCGTAGGCCTTCTCCATGCTGCTCTCGACCCCTTCCTTCGATCCCACGGGTATGTTCGGTTCCATGCCTCCCTGCCAGAGCGCGAAGTTCCCGTTTACGTCCGGGGTGTTTACGGCCCTTCTAACGCGGTCCTCGTAGTTTCTCATGTATCCGTAGGTCATGGTGATCGACTCTATGTTCGGGTTAACGAAATCCTCATCCCACGCCATGGCGTCAGAGACGCTGTTTATGTAATCCCACCTGCCGGTGTTAAACCCGGCGAAGTGCTTGCCGAGAACTGCTCTTATCTCCATGAGCTGGAACGTTTCCTCGAGCTGCTCTATAAGCACGTATACCTTTATCGTGCCTTCGGGAAGCCCGATGTGGCCCTCAAGGGCGGTCAGCATCTCGTTCCAGAGCGCGGCTTCCTCTGCGGTCTGGATCTTCGGCAGGTAAAGGACTATGGATGAATTTCTCTTGGCAAGTTCCCTGTAGTTGTTAACGACAAAAAGCGTCATGTCGACCACGGAAGCCGAAAGCGCTACGCCATTAGCGCCGCGTATGTGACGGTCATCGAGGTGAAGTCCCCTCGCCCGGAAAATAACGGTGGTGAAGTCAAGCTGCTTTTCCCAGTCCTCGATTATGTCGTGTCCGAAAAAGCTCTGCCCCCACCTGTTCATCTCCCCGGCCACTCCTTCAGCCGTTTTCATGAACACTTCGTCCCTCGCGATTGCGAGCTTGAGATTGCGCTGGTTGTCAAGGGACATAGTCGAGATCTGCCCCAAGGCGTCCTCGCCGTCGAACATCCACCCGTCCGCGCCCGAGAGAAGGGCGTAAGCGACGTTCCTTATGCTTTTTTCAACCGGGGAGTTCGGTTTTGCAGCAGGTCCGGTTCCCTGTATCCACTGTCTTCTTAGGTCATGGGGAATCTCCGGCCCCTCGAATTTTCCGTCCCTTGCGTCCTGGACCTTCATGTTGGTGCGCGGTATGAGAGAATCGGGATCAAGAAAAGTTATTCTTTCCTTGGATTCGTAGCGCCTTTTTCTTCTCTGGGTCCTTTTTTCCATGAGGGCCTTCTGCTCGCCGTTGAAGCGGGCCATGAATTCAAGAGCCTCTAGCGCTTCCGGCGTGTACACGTCCCCGTAGGATTGCTCGATGTTGTCTCTTATGTGCAGTGTGATGCCCATTGGTTCTTTGCTCCTCGGATGCCTGTTATGATTGAATAAAAACAGCCTAGTATAAACAAGTTCTCGATTAAATCAAATATCCCGGCCGGAACCCCTTGGGCGTCGGGGAAAGCGACGGTTTTTTAGCTTTGAGCGGGATCGTGCAGGCGAGCTGAGAAGGGGCTTTTACGCTGCTGGTGCGCGAGGACTTCGTAGTGGAAGACGGGCGGGCAGGAGCACCGGTATTTCCCGGCTGACACAGCTAAAACCTTACGCGTCTCTTCCTTTGACCGCTCAATCGGATGAAGGAGCTGGTGCCTTCACGCGGATCTTGAGGATGTCCGTGTCGTAGTACTGCTGATGTTGTACCGACGAGGCAATGTGTTTCAACAGTCGCAGAGACACCTCTTGTTCAGTCGGGACTTCCGTCGCTCGCTCGCCTAGCAGCGCTATCTGGTCTTCGAGATTCTCTTCAGTGGCTGATGCAATGAATTCAAGCACGGCCTCGTCGCCTTCCTTGTGCGCAATAATGCGCAGTCGCCGCAAGGGCTCGTCCTCATCTGATGTCGTCTTCTGCTCAAGCAGTGTGAGCAGGGTTTCTTCGCTAGCTGCATCAAGGCGGTCAGCCATTGCCTCCCCCCAACCGCTGTGGGAAGCAAACGATCGCAGAAACTCCCGGATTTTCGGCAATATCGTAATGTGGAACGGAAGCTCTATGCGTCTTCGCCGAGGTTCAGTGAGTTCGATAAAAAGCGTCAGGAGCAGAGCGGCGAGACCACCTGCCGTCATGCCGTTCTGCAATAAGCCACCGGCAAATTCCGCAAAATACTCAGGGAAGATCACGCCGTTCTGAAAGCCGACACCTACCCAGAATGAAACTCCTGCAATCATGCCTTTGCGGTAGTCAATTCCGTCCTGGACGACAACCTTCATTCCAACCACAAACAGCATGGCTACCAGGATGGCCAGATACCCGGCGGCCACCGGACTCGGAATTGCAAGAATTGCGCCGAGCGCCTTGGGGAAGCACGCCAGAATGAGAAAGACTATGCCCGCAGCAATCCCGACTGTCCGGGTTCCCACTCCGGTAAGTTCCGTTACTGATACGCTGGTCGAGTACGTCGTATTTGGAATCGTGCCGGCGCACCCGGATAGCAGGTTGCCCACCCCATCGGCAGCCACGGCTCCCTGAACGGAACGAAAGTCTACGGCTCGTGGCCGTCGCCACGAAATGCGCTGAATTGCTACGGAGTCACCAACTGTTTCGATTGCACCAATCAGGGTGACAAAGATAAACCCGGGAAGAAGCGCCCAGAATGTCGGTCCAAAACTCAGATCCAAGCCGGGCCAGCCTCCTTTCGGAAATCCGATCCAGGCGGCCTCGGAAATGCGTGCCGTGTCGTAAATTCCGAAAAAGCCGCCGACAATGGACCCTAAAATGACGCCTGCTACGGGTGCCCAAAGTCGAAATACACCGGTGCCCTTGAGGGCGATGGCAGTGATGACAAGTACGGTCACGAGCGCACTGATGGGGGCGGCTTGGGGATGTGCGGCGTCCTGAACGTTGTCCAGGAGATCGAAAATTATCGGCATCACGGTAACAGAAATCAGCATGATTACCGTGCCCGCGACTGTGGGGGTGAGTATCCGGCGAAACAGGGAAAGACGTCTCGCCAGGGCAAATTGAAACAAGGACGAGATAATTACGAGCGTCGCCAACATGGCGGGTCCGCCTTGCGCGATCGCAGTGATACAGATTGCGATGAATGCGCCGGAGGTGCCCATCAGGAGGACATACCCTGCGCCGATTCGACCAACTTTGACGGCCTGCAATATCGTGCTGATCCCGCTGATCACGACTGATGCGAATACCGCCCACATCATGTAAGTCTCAGATCCGCCGGCTGCCTTGATCACGATTAACGGCGTGAGGACGATTCCCGATATGGTGAGAATGGCAAGTTGCAAGCCCAGCCCGGCTACCAGTAGCGTTGGAGGTCTGTCGTTGGGTTCGTAGCGGACGTCTGATCGCAAAGTGGAAGTATCGGTAGACATGCCGATACTATACTAAAACGGTCAGATTTTTCCACGGAGCAACAAATGCAGGCTGGAAGCATGACAACAGGGTGCCAATCCAGCACTGACGAAGGCAGATGTAGAACTTCTGGCGACTCTCTCTCGGCAATTTGTCTGTTAACCAGGTTGCCGGTATATTAGCAAATTCGGTTTTTACCTAATAGACGACAGAAGATTTCGAAGGTGGGTGTAGCTCAGTCCGGTTAGAGCACTTGGTTGTGGCCCAAGAGGTCGCCGGTTCAAATCCGGTCATCCACCCCATTTCCTTACAGGCAGCGGAAAACTAAAGACAGATGGGACTTCGATGCGGAATAGTAGGGCTTCCCAATGTCGGGAAGTCAACTCTCTTTAACGCGCTTACAAACGCGGGTGCGGCGGCCTCCAACTTTCCTTTCTGCACAATAGATCCCAATGTGGGAGTGGTAGGGGTCCCGGACCCGAGGCTCTATGCCCTCTCCAATATCGTAAAACCCCAGAAAACTGTTCCCACCAGCCTGGAGATAGTAGACATCGCGGGCCTTGTGAAGGGGGCTTCTGAGGGAAAGGGCAAGGGAAACGCCTTTTTGTCACACATAAGGGAGGTTGACCTGATACTCCATGTCGTTAGATGTTTTGAGGATGAGAACGTGATCCACGTCGAGGAGGGAATCGATGCCATCCGCGACATCCGCACTATCGAGGACGAACTTATCCTCAAGGATCTCGAGACGGTGGAGAAAAGGGAGGAGAAACTCGCAAATCAGGCCAAAAGCAGGGATAAGGACGTAATAAGGGAGCTTGAGACCGTGAAGTCGCTTCGGGAGTTTATAGAAAGCGGGCGGCGCGCGAGGGATTTCCCGCGCCCGGAAGGAAGCACGGACACTGTAAGGGAGCTTTTTCTCCTTAGCGAAAAACCCGTTATCTACGTCTGCAACGTCTCAGAAGAGGAGGTCTCGGAAGCGGGGGAGAACGCCGAGGTCAGGAAGGTACGGGAGCACGCGGAGGGCTCGGGAGACGATGTCATCGTCGTTTCGGCCAGGATAGAGGCCGAGATAGCCGAGCTTGAGGGTGAGGAGAAGGCTGTTTTTCTCGAGGAACTCGGGCTTCGCGCTTCCGGTCTTGACAGGCTCGTTAACTGCGCGTACTCGAATCTCGGGCTTCTTACCTATTTCACCACGGGACCGAAGGAGGTAAGGGCCTGGACGGTGAGGCGCGGAACCAGGGCGCCCCAGGCGGCCGGGATGATCCATACCGATTTCGAAAGGGGTTTCATAAGGGCCGAGACCATATCCTACGAGGATTACGTGGGGGAAGGTTCCGAGCAGATGGTGAGGGAAGCCGGGAAGATGAGGCTTGAGGGAAAGGACTACGAGGTCTGCGACGGGGACGTCATGTTTTTCAGGTTCAACGTCTGATCCGCCCGCGCCCGGTTTTGCCTGCTCCCGCCTTGTTCGGATAGAATTCTCAAAAGGGCATGATCTATAAAACTTTCCTAAGGCCGGTCCTTGACCGTCTTGATTCAGAAACGTGGCACCATAACGTAAAGGAGCTCATGCACGTCTGCGAGCTCTCGGGTCTTACCCTGAGACTGCTTGAATTAGCCGCAAGCGGCGGAAGCAGGTTTGGGAACAGAAGACTAGCCGTCACGGTAGCCGGGATACCTTTTGAGAACCCGCTTATCGTGGGTGCCGGATGGGACAAGACCGGCAGAGCGCTTCGGGCGCTTTACTCTATTGGTTTTGCGGGGGTCGAGGTGGGTTCGGTCGTGGAGAGGTCCCAGAGAGGAAATCCCAGGCCCAGGCAGTTCATGGTAACCCCCGATGTGTGCCTTAATTCCCTTGGCCTTAACAGCCCGGGGATGGATGCTGTTCTTGAAAACCTCAGGTGGTACGGGCACTTGGACATGCCGGTAGGTATAAACCTGGGCATAAACTCTGATGTAAGCCATGATGATGCCCCGCGGGCCTACGCCGCCGTCGCGCGGAAATTCCGCTCCGACGCTTCCTACTTCGCCATAAACGTGAGTTCCCCCAACACCCCGGGGCTGAGGAAGCTTCAGGACGGAGGGCGCCTTAAGGAGATAATACGTGCGGTAACGGAGTCACTCGTTGATTCCTCGGGCGTTGGGCGGCCCCTGTTCGTAAAAATCTCCCCCGATCTTTCCATAGAAGCGATAGACGATCTTCTTGGGGTAGTGATTGATTCCGGGATTTCGGGCGTAATCGCCACCAACACGAGCGACAACCGGGCTCTCAAGAGAAAGTATGGTGCGAAGTGGGAAGGTCTTCCCGGGGGGATAAGCGGAAACGATTCTGAGTACAGGTCGCTTTCGACGTCAATTATTTCCCACATTTACCGCACCGTCGGCGGGAAGCTTGAGATAATCGGGGTCGGGGGCGTGAGCGACGCGGCTTCTGCGCTTGAGAAGCTTCGCGCTGGCGCGAAGGCCCTCCAGGTGGTCACGGGTCTTCGCGGAGAGGGCCTGTCGGTTGCGAACTCCATAAACAGGGGGCTTCTCCGGTTCATGGATGAAAACGGAATCAAAAATCTGAGTGAAATTACCGGTTCAGACCATGGATGAACTGAACAAGCGCACGAAGAAATGATGCTGAGGGGTATGTGGGCAAAAACTATATCTGTTGTGGCGACGGTCGTGACGCGTTCAAAGTCACTCGATTTATCTTGGCTGACGGTACGATTTCCAGGTTTGATGGTTACATAATTCCCTAAAAATTGCATTGTGTTATAATTCCAGCATGAAAGATTTTGTGGTGTTAATAAGAAAAGAAGGGAATACCTATGTGTCTCTTTGTCCAGTAACTCTGGTTTCGAGTTATGGAGAAACGGAAGAGGAAGTCATTGAGCACCACAAAGAGGCAATGGAGTTGTTTCTTGAAGATATGTCAGAGGCGGAGATTCAGGAAATAGCTGCCTTTATGTCTCCTATGAATATCAGTTCAGTGCAAATTTCTTTAGCAGGGTAGGATTTTGAGCCGCCTTGTCCCCCTGCCTTTCAACAAAGTAAGAGAAGTTTTGTTGAACTCGGGATTTGTGCTCAAGAGTTCGAAAGGCAGTCACTTCAAGTACGAAAACAAGCGGACTGGAAAAATTGTAATTGTCCCGCGTCATGGCAACAAAGATATTCCAGTTGGTACACTCCATGCCATTATAAGTCGCTCGGGCCTCTCAAGGGAACTGTTTGTTGCAAGCTAAGTCCACTTATGGGCAATTAAATACCGTATATAATCCGGTACCGTCTTAAAGGTTTTCTTGATTTTTATTCTGCAAACAACATGCCTGCTGTTATATTAGATATACCGAATGCCAAGACTGAAATCTGCTTGGGGAGATTAGTCTTAGGTGCACTTGTGAAATGAAAAACACACCGGGATTTCTATTAAGCGGCGTATCCGCCGGGCTTAAGAAAGACAAAAAGAGGGATCTGGCGCTTATATTCTCAACGGTTCCGGCCCGCGCGTCCGCCATATTCACGAAAAACTTAATAAAAGGCGCCCCCGTGCTTGTTGGGCAGGAGAGAATCGCAGGTGGGTTCTGTCAGGCGCTGATAATAAACAGCGTAAATGCCAACGCTTTTACGGGCCAAAGGGGCTATGAAGACTCACTTGAAGTTGCGAACACGCTCTCCGGGCGGCTCGGTATAGATGAATCGCTCGTGATCCCTTCGTCAACCGGGGTTACAGGGGAATGGCTGCGCGTCGGGAAAATCAAAAAGTCCATTCCCAAGCTCATAAAAGGTCTTGGAGAAGACAATGTCCGCGAGGCGGCCGAAGCCATCATGACGACCGACTCCTTTCCCAAGTACGCATCAAGGCAGCTTGCCGTGGGAGAAAAGACCGCCACCGTCTCGGCTATCGGCAAGGGGGCGGGGATGATATGCCCTGACATGGCGACCATGCTCTGTTTTATAATGACCGACCTTAATATTGAGCGGAAAGCTCTTTCAAAAGCTCTTTTGGCAGCGGCAGGCGGCTCTTTTAACGCCATAACGGTTGACGGGGACACTTCCCCCAACGACTCCGTTTTTATCCTCGCGAACGGGGTTCTGGGAAACAGGCAGATCACGGAGAAAAGCGGGGATTACGGCAGGTTCGTGGACGTGCTTTCGTCTTTATGCGGGGAGATCGCCGAAATGATAGTAAGCGACGGCGAAGGGGCTACGAAGGTTGTCAGGATCAATGTTACCGAAGCCAGAACCGAGAGAGACGCCGAGAAGATCGCGAGGACTATAGCCACTTCCCAGCTTGTTAAGACCGCGTTTTACGGAGAGGACGCGAACTGGGGAAGGATAGTGGCGGCCGCCGGAAGGGCCGGCGTGAAGTTCGATCCGGAAAGAATAAAGCTTCATTTTGGCGGAGTGGAGGTGTTTTCAAAAGGGATAAGGTCCAAACCGGAATCAAGGTTTGCCTCCGTGTTCAAAAAACCGTCCTTTACCGTGACACTTAGCCTCGGGGAGGGGGAAGCGGCCTACTCGATTCTCACAAGCGACCTAAGCCACGAGTACGTCTCGATCAATTCCGATTACAGGACCTGACCCGGGGGGCCTCCGGCGGAGACTCTGCCCTTCATGCTTAGGCTTCGTCCGCAAACCCGTTTTTTTCTAGACGCCTTCCGGTACGGTATTCGGCGTATCTCGTGAGAACCCTTATGTTGTTTTTTACCTTCTCTGGGTTTGTGTCCATGATTTCAGGGCGTCTCATTATGTCCATGTGGAAGGGGTAGACGTTTCTTTTCCCGCGTGTTTTCTCAAGATTGCCGAGTCTCCCGTTCTCAACGTCAAACCCCGAGATGTCTTTTTCCTTGTCAAAACGCAGATCGGGCCTGTAGCCGCAAATGGTAAGCGCGCGTAGGAGGAAAACGAGAAAAACGGAGTACGGTTCCCGTTTTTTTGAAAGAAGCCCCAGTGTGTCCGCGGCGAGGTCGAACAGCTTGTCTGCGGGTTCCTGCTCGGGGACGAGGAAATCAAGGAGCTCGAGAACTCGGGTTGCCGCGACGAAAGAGTCAATCGATTCCGCTATCTCCCTGTAGCTTTCCTTAAGTGTAACGTCCCCGATGAGATTGAATCTTCCCTTGTTCAGGGTTACTTCGATTGCCAGGCGGTTAAAGAAATCGAGACGTCCTCCAAAGCGCTTTTGGCTTCTTTTCGCGTTTTTGGCAAGCGCCCTGAATTTTCCGAGTTCCCTTGAGAAAAGGGTTACCAGGAGATCGGCTTCCCCGTAACTTGATTTTTTTAAAATCAGTGCTTCAATCGTGTACATCGTCTTTCAAAATGCAACTATGGGGAAGCCAAAATTAGCGCTTAGTCCAGAATCCATTTTCATTTTTCTTCTCCACAAGCCTGTCCAAACCATAGTAAACCTGATCCGGCGTTTTTATATCAAGTTCCTGATGAGTCTTCTTCTCATTGTCCCTTGCAATCCATCGCAATCCGGTGTATTTCTTCTTTGCGGTGAGGTAACATATGATCCATCGCAAGGGAGAAAGACCCTTGACCAAGCGACCGAGGACAATCACCGCCGCGTCAGGATTGATGCTTATAACGTGGGTTTGTGCTTTGAATATCCAAATCAGTGGTCAAATATTGACGACGAGATCAAGCACTGGCTGTTTGTCCTCCCCATTGATGAACGTACAACCCGGGCCTTTTTTTGTCCTGTTTGAGATTATCAAGCTTCTCTTGATACCTGTTCGCATTCCCTGCTTTGCGATGATCCCGGTCTTTAAGACCGCGAACCGCATGCTCATCGGCCCTTTGCTGGGACAGGATTGCGTTGCGGTTGAGGAAAAGCAACAGGGTTGCGAGAAACAATGGGATGCCCCACTGGTCGAACTGAACCCCGTGGTTCGGGAGTTCCCAAAAGTTATCATGCGGAAGTGGCGGGACCACTTGTCGCAAACCGAAGGAGGTGCCCATGGTTGACTTCAATCTTTCATCGGCGGCGCTCGCCGGGGAGGCCATGTTCGAAGCCGCGATAATGGTGTTCGTGTTCGTCTTGGTCCTGTTCGCCGGGTCGATGGTGCTGCCTGGACGCACCGGGTCAGGGCCGGATATTGAAGGTAAACAGCAGGTTTATAAACTCAACGGTCTCACCTTGTTCCTGAGTGTGGTGGTGCTCTGTTGCCTCGCCCAGGTCTTCGGCCTGTTCTCGCTGTCTACCATACATGACCGATTCGCCGCGTTGTTTGTCGTGGCAAACGGATTTGCCTTTGTTTTGGCCGCCTTGCTCTATCTGTCGGGACGGCGCGCCCGTGGCGCGGTGCCGGGGACGGGGCGTGGGTTCTTCTTAGGCCTGGATCACACCCCTAATTGGCTGGGAGTGGACCTTAAGCTGTTTAGCTACCGTCCCTCGCTCGTGGCGCTTGCCCTCATCAACGCATCGTTCGCCGTGGTGCAATACGAAAAGTACGGTGAGCTGACGTTGGCGATGGCGGTGTACCAGCTTCTCACTTTCCTGTATCTCTTCAACTACTTCCAGTTTGAATACGGCATGACTTATACCTGGGACATGATCAGCGAGCGCTTTGGATGGCTGTTGATATGGGGTGATTACGTGTTAGTGCCATTTTTCTACTGCCTGCCCGGCTGGTGGCTCATTCACTCACCGGATTCCCTCTCCACAGCCGGCGCCACCGCGATCATTCTGTTGTTCCTGTTCGGAGGCTGGATATTCCGGGGCGCAAACGAACAGAAGCACCGCTTCAAGCTGGATTCCAAGGCGATGATCTGGGGCAAGCCGGCCGAATCCCTGGAAGGTCGTCTGCTGGTTTCGGGCTTTTGGGGTGTCGGACGACATCTCAACTATACAGGCGAGATCCTCATCTACTTCGCCTTTACGTTTACTACCGGGTTCGGGTCCTGGGTGCCGTATCTGCTTCCCGTGTGGCTCGTCGTTCTGTTGTGGCATCGATCGAGACGCGACGACCGCCGTTGCCGCGCGAAGTACGGTCGGCTTTGGGAACTGTACACCCAGCGGGTACGCTACATCCTGATCCCGTTTATCTACTGAGGGGTTCTGGTTTATGTTGCGTAGCGATTTCCGTAAGCCGGGCGAGAGGGTTCCAGAGCTTTCCGGTGGGTGGCCGTTTATCGGCCACCTCCCGGAGTTCCAGAAGGATCCGGTCGCCCTGCTGAGCCGTGGCGCCCAGCGACACCTCGGAAATCAACTCTTTGTAAGTCAATCCTCTCTCCACAACGCCACCGATCGATTCTTTAATCTGTTCCATCGTATCCAACTGGCGGACGTTTGTGCGACCCGCAAACTCATCAAGATATTTCTGAAAATGTTTAGCCGATATTTTGTGATAGGTTCAGGAGTAACCCCGCTTGAGCAGGTGCATGCTTTTCTCGAAGCCTTGCCGCGATGGTTTGAATCTCTCGTTCCCTCGGTGCGGTTGCATGAGACGGCTTTCGAAATGGTATGCGTTCTCGGTCACCCGGTCTACGATTGCCAGTACCTCGCACTTGCGGAGAGGGAGGAAATCCGTATGATCACAGCGGACAGCCTTTTCGTCAACAGGGTCCGCCGTTCACGATGGAGAGACCGGATCGAGAACTTGGGCGGAGACTGAATCTAGGGATGACGCTTCTAAAAAATCTCTCGGGGTTCCTGAGAATAGAACATACGTTTTTTTCCCTTCCGGTTATCTTCGCGGGAGCTTTTCTTGCCGCCGGCGGGATATTCAGCGCCCGGCTTTTCGTGCTGATAGTGCTCGCGGGAACGGGGGCGAGGACCGCTGCGCTTGCGCTTAACAGGATCTTTGACCGGGAAATAGATCGAGAGAACCCGAGAACCATGCGGAGAGAACTTCCCTCGGGCAGGATGAACATGGTCGAGGCTTTGGCCGTGGCGGCTGTGGGAGCCCTGCTCTACTTTGTCTCCGCCTATCTCATATGTCCGCTTGTATTCCTCCTCTCCCCGCTTCCGCTTGTGGCGTTTACGGTCTATCCCTTGATGAAGAGATTTACCAGCCTCTGTCATTTCGGCGTGGGACTCTCTCTCGCGCTCGGTCCGCTCGGCGGATGGCTTGCCGTGAGGTGTTCCCTCGAGGAGATGCTTCCGGCAGTCGTGCTTTCGGTTTTTACTTTCCTCTGGATTTCGGGCTTTGACATAATATACGCCACCGCCGACGAGGAGTTTGACCGCCGCCGCGGAATTTACTCGCTTGTTGCCCGTTTCGGCAGGCAGAGGGCGCTGCTTGTCTCGAGGGTCTCTCACCTGCTTTCGTTCGCCTGCCTCGTGTTTCTCTATCTTCTTTCGTTCCGGACCCTGTCTGCACTTTTGCCGCTCTTGCTCTGCGGCTACCTGCTTTACCTTGAGCACAGAAGCTTCGGGCAGGTTGATTCCGCTTTTTTCAGAACCAACATCCTGATAGGTTTTGCGGTTTTGTTTTTCACCCTCGCGGGTATATACTTACCCTAACCATGAGAACCATAGTAGGAATTACTGGAGCTTCCGGAGTCGCCTACGGAGTTGATTTTCTCAGAAGATGCCCCGACGAGAAATACCTGGTGGCAAGCAAGTGGGGAAAGAGGGTCCTTCACGAGGAACTCGGCCTCAAGGTTGAGGAAATGCGCCCCTGGGTAACCGATATTTACAGTGATTCTGACCTCGCGTCCCCGTTCTCTTCGGGAAGCAACCATTTCGACTCCATGGTCATAGTGCCCTGTTCGGTTTCCACCCTGGCGAAAATCGCAAACGGCATAGCCGATACCCTGATAACGAGAATAGCCGCCGTGGCGCTAAAGGAAAAAAGAAGGCTCATAATCGCCCTGCGCGAGACGCCGCTTGGCACTATCGCCCTTGAAAACGCCCTTAAGCTCTCCCGCGAGGGAGTGGTGATCGCTCCTATTTCTCCTACTGATTACATGGGGGCCGAGTCGGTTTCAGACGTGGTGGGCGGTTATGTTGACAAGCTTTTGGGTCTTGTCGGCGTCGATACCGGCAGGGGATGGAAAAGGGAAGAACTGGAGTAGCCTTTTCCCATGCCCCCAAAAGGTTTTCCCAATCTAGAAAGCTTTATAAGCCATCTTGAAAGCATAGGCGACCTGAAGAGAATAAAGACCGAGGTCTCTCCCGATCTTGAGATAACGGAGATAGCGTCGCGGACGGTGAAGGAAGGCGGTCCCGCTCTTCTGTTTGAAAATGTCGAGGGATCGGACTTTCCCCTGGTGATAAACCTCTTTGGCACGGAGCAGAGAGTGGAGCTTGCTCTCGGCAGAAAGCCCTCGGATGTCGGCGAGGAGCTCGTCGAGATATTCCGCAAGGTGAATCCTCCGACGATACAGGGGATTTTTTCCGTGCTTCCGAAAGCCACAGGCCTTCTCTCCATGAGAACCAAGAAGGTAAGGCGCGGCGATGTTCAGCAGATTGAAACAGAACCCGATCTCTCCAGGCTTCCCGTTATGAAATCCTGGCCGCGCGACGGAGGAAAATTCGTCACTTTCGGCCTGGTGCTGACGAGGGACCCCGCCACGGGCTCTAGAAACCTCGGGATCTACAGGCTTCAGGTATATGACCGCAGGACCACCGGGATGCACTGGCACGCGCACAAGGGAGGAGCGGCGCACTACCACGAGGCGAAAAAACTGGGAAGAGACCTGGAGGCCGCGGTAGTCCTCGGGGGGGACCCGAGGATGATCTTCTCCGCGGTTGCTCCGCTTCCCGACGGCATGGATGAGCTTGCGTTTGCGAGCTATCTTCGGGGAAGCCCGATGCCGATGGTAAAAGGAAAGAGCATCTCGCTTCACGTTCCTGCCGAGGCGGAATTCATACTGGAAGGCTCAGTTCCCAGGGACGTGCTGAGACAGGAAGGACCCTTCGGGGATCATTTCGGTCACTACTCGATGGAGGCCGATTTCCCCGTTTTTAACCTGAGCGAAATAACCCACAGAAGAAATCCTGTTTATCCTTCCATCGTGGTCGGCAAACCCCCCAAGGAGGATGTCTACCTTGGTATTGCCGCCGGCGAGATGTTCTCCCCGCTTATACGGATAATACAGCCCGAGGTAAAGGACATGTGGGCGTATCCCGAGGCGGGATTTCACAACCTTCTCGCTGTTTCCGTTGACGAGCGCTATCCCAAGGGCGGGATAAAGGCAATGCTGGCGCTCTGGGGAACGGGGCAGCTTCTTCTCACAAAGTGCATGGTCTGCGTTTCAAGCGACGTTGACCCGAGAGATTTCTCGGCGGTGCTTCACGAGATCGGGGAGAACTTCGATCCCAGGGAGGATTTCCTCATGATACAGTGGGCTCCCCTCGACACCCTTGACTTCACGAGCAACAAGTTCAACGTGGGAAGCAAGATGGGAATAAACGCCGTAAGGAAAAACTCCCCCGAGAGAAAAACCTACGCCAGGGAAGTTCCCGACCCTAGGGAAAAACACCCGGAGATAACGGGATTCAGGCTTCTTTCGGGAGGTTTCTGCGTCGTGCGGGTAGATGAGTCCCGGACTGACCCCAAGGGGATGATACGCAGGCTGTTCGATACTCCGGGGCTTGAGGGGGTGCGCATAATCGCGCTTGTGAGCCCGGATATAGATTTAAATGATGACACGGAGCTTATCTGGGGTATCTTTACTAGGTTCGATCCTTACCTGGATGTTCTGTTTGAACATACGGAGCTTCGTGGTTCGGCGGTCGTTTACGACGGCAGGATGGGGATTGACGCCACCGTGAAGCATTGGTATCCCCCGGTAATAGAGATGTCAGAGGATATAAAGGACAAGGTTGAGACGAGATGGAGCGAGTACTGGAACTGACCGAGAGCTTCTGCACAGACCCGAACCTGCTTCCCATAATGGAGAAGGTCGCCGGGGGCCGCAGGCTTTCCTTTGAAGACGGGCTTTCGATACTTGGTTCCCCCGATCTTAACACCGTCGGCAGGATGGCGGATTACGTTAAGAGAAAGAAATCGGGAGAAAAGGTCTATTTCGTCGTGAACCGCCACATAAATCCTTCCAACATATGCGCCATATCGTGCCGGTTCTGCGCTTTCGGGACCACGAAAAAGTCCGCAAACGCCTATGAGCTCTCAGACGAGCAGATGCTTTCCATGCTGAGCGAGGAGATGAAGGAAGTTCACATAGTCGGTGGACTTCACCCCGACTGGGAGTTCGATCATTATCTGGACATAGTGAAGATGATAAAGCGCCACTTTCCGAGCATTCACGTAAAAGCTTTCACCGCGGTTGAGATCGACTGGTTCTCGGAGATAAGCGGCCTTTCTCTTAAGGATGTGCTTCTCGCCCTTCAAGACGCGGGCGTTGACGCACTTACGGGCGGGGGAGCGGAGATACTGCACGAAGAGGTGAGAAAGAAGATCTGCGCGCCGAAAACGGTTGCGACAAGATGGGAGGAAATCCACCGCCTGGCTCACACGCTCGGCATCCCTACGAACGCCACCATACTCTACGGCCATCTTGAAAAGCCTTTCCACGTTGTTGACCACATGGAGAGGCTGAGAAGAATAGAGGACGAATCCCCGGGCTTTTTCGCGTTCATCCCCGTTCTTTTCCAGCCTGAGAACACGGGTCTTAAGGACATAAAGCCTTTCCCAGCCTCATACGATATGAAGGTTCACGCGCTTGCGAGGCTCTATCTTGACAACTTCCCTCACATAAAGTCCTACTGGATCACCCTCGGCGAAAAAGCGGCCCAGGTGGCCCTGCATTACGGCGCGAGCGACGCGGACGGAACGATAATGAGGGAGAAGATCATCCACGACGCGGGCGCCCCTTCGGAAGTGGGTCACAGCAGGGATTTCATGATAAAGATGATCCGGGATTCGGGATACGTTCCCGTTGAGAGGGACGCGCTTTATAACGAAATAAGGGTGTACAACTGATAAATAAGTTCCAGTGAAACTAAACAACTTTCGAAGAAGAGTTATATCAAAAATCACGAGTGAGACTAGATGAGCACACAGATTAGACAAATTCTTTTTAGACGTATATCAGCTATTGAGTCTGACCTTCGAAATTTCATAAGGGAAAACCTGCCAGATTCTTTCCTTGAGGATGAAAATATTGCTTCAAGGGTAAAGAAACGTTATTTGAGGGAAAAAGGGGCGGATTCAAACGGAGGTTTGGAGCTTGTGGATTTCTTAGACTTTGGAGATACGTATCAAATACTGTTATCAAAAAAGGATGAACTTAGAAAAGATATAGTAAAAGAACTTTTAAAACACAGAAAAGACCTAGAATCAATAGCTTCTATTCGAAACCGTGTTATGCATGTTAGACCATTAGAGGCGGATGATTACTACACTGTCGATAATTTTGTACAAAAAGTTTCTGGGAATATATGGCCAGAAAGTAGAAAAAGTTCAAAGATATCCGATCTAGATCCTACTATTACAAAGATCAAAAAGGAGGAAGAGGACAGAATATGTCACAATTTGCCATATTCAGATTTTGATGAGACTGGTTTCATAGGAAGGAAAAAAGATGTTCAAGAATTAAAGGATTTGCTGTATACAGAATATCCAAGAATTATCACGTTATTCGGCGAAGGTGGAGTTGGCAAGACTGCCTTGATGCTGAAAACGGCTTATGAAATTATAGATGATGAGAGGTGTCCATTTGGTTATGTAGTTTGGGTGACTTGTAAAACTAAAGTACTGACGAACAATGGAATTGAAGAAATAGAAAGTGCTATAAAGAATTTTAAATCCATGACTCAGAAAATTGACTCCAACTTCAGAAATGCACCACAGACGACGACACTAGATGAAATTACAGAATCTATCCTAAGAGACACAAAAGAAGTTAAGACTCTGTTAATTCTAGATAATTTTGAAACTATACAATTACAAAAAGAAGTGAAAGATTTCTTGTATAAGTACACACAATTTGGGAAAGTTGCTATTACTTCAAGAATGAAATTAGGAGAACAGGACCTTCCTAGAAGGCTTGAACCGATGACAAAGCAGGAAGCTGGAAAACTTCTTCGAGACTTTGCACGTCTTCTTAATGTGGAAATCCTATATAAACTCAACCCAGAAAAGATAGAAAAATATGCTAAAGAACTTTCGTTAAACCCTCTTGGTATTAAGTGGTTTGTCCAATCGGTTGCGAGTGGGAGTTCTCCAGATGACGTTATTAATAATAAGGATATTCTCCTAGATTATTGCCTTTCTAACGTATACAAAAAATTAAGTGACGAACAAAGAGCCTTTTTGCATGTAATACTGGTAAACCGCAAACCTACCAGTAAAGAAGAACTCCTGTTCTATACAGAAAGAGAAAATGACATCAGAGTTGACGAGTCTCTACAAAAATTAGAAACCACATCTTTCATAAGAATTAACTATGCAGAGGATGCAGATGAATATCTTTATGATATAACAGACTTCGCTCGAGAGTATGTAGTAAAAAAAGACCCTCCAAATGAAGAGCTTTATAAGGAGATAAGAGAGAAACAGAATAAAGCGAGTGGGCTAAGAGAAAATATGAGGCGTAAAAGGCTATATGAAACAAGCTGCATAGAGATTCGTAAGGAATCTGAATCATTTTTAGCAATCAAATTAGACGAAGCCCTTAAGTATTCTGCAGAAGCACGATCGAAAAAACCTCCAAAGACCCCAGAAGCCAAAGAGGAACTCCATGAGAAAGCTACGAAGAAGGCAAAGGAGGTTCAAGAAATACAACCGAGATACGTTGAAGCGTATAGAATTTCCGCATTTATTTATGTCCAGAGAAGGAATAATGCTGCCGCTGAGTCAGAGTATCAAAAAGCATTAGAAATAGAACCCAAGAACCCAAGAATCCTCTATGGATATGCTGGATTTTTGCTAAGATATCTAAACAGCCCAGAAAAAGCAAAAGAATATGCTGTGGAGGCTTTTTATGTAGACGAAAAGTCCTTCGCTACAAGACAACTTTATGCAAAATGTGTCGGGATTCTAGGAGAATATGATAGGGCAATAGAAATCCTCAAAAAATTGATTGATGAAGAACATTCACGTCGTGAAAAAAACATAGCACTAACAGATGCCGTGGATTTTTATAAGCGTAAGGTACAACTTAAGAACTATACTGAAAGAGACTATCGGGAAGCTTGGAATGTTTTTCTTGAAGGAGTTTCTTTTTTTGAAGAAACTCAAGAGAAATTCAAACCAGACGCAGAAGCAAAGCAGGTATTAGTTGAACTATTATTAGGGGGAATGCAATGTAGAGAAGATATTGAAATATCCAAGCTGAAGAAGCTAATAGAAGCTTATATTGAACCAATAAGAAAACATAGAGAAGGGGTACGTCTCGAAGAATGGCACCACTCCAATAGTGTAATTGAGAAAATATGACATACAATTTTAAGCCTTGGATTTCGGTCAAAATCTTTTTTTTGCTTGTAGGCGTAATTTTTACAATATACAACGAAAGTGCCGCGGAGGTTAAAGACATGGAAAGCGGGAAAAACAGCGGTTACATGGAGGCGACTTTCGCCGGGGGATGCTTCTGGTGCATGGAGCCTCCTTTTGACAGTCTCAGCGGGGTTGTCGAAACGATAGTGGGCTACTCGGGGGGAAAGGAGAAAAACCCTACCTACGAGCAGGTCTGGCAGGGCAGAACGGGCCACGCAGAAGCGATAAGGGTCGTTTACGATCCCGCGAAGATAGACTATGAAACGCTTCTTGAGACTTTCTGGATAAACATTGATCCGACCCAGGTGGACGGGCAGTTCGCCGACAGGGGAAGGCACTACAGAACCGCCATCTTCTACCATAACGATTCGCAGAAGGAAAAGGCTCTTCTTTCGAAAAAGAAACTCGAGGAGTCGGGAAAATTCAAAAAGCCGATAGTCACCTCGGTAGAGAAGTTCGTCTCTTTCTACAGGGCGGAGGAATACCACCAGAATTACTACCAGAAAAACCCGATTCACTACGGCAATTACAAAATAGGTTCGGGAAGGGCAGGCTTTATTGAAAGGACCTGGGGGAAGCAGGATCTTCAGTGAACCGACAAACCCGAGGGATTTTCCTGAGTGAGCGGCCGTCACGCTAAAGAGATTTTATCCGGAACCGATGACCGTTTACTTTCTCGACTCCCGAATAAGATTTCCTGATCCATCCGAGGCGGAGCCAGATGGGCTTCTGGCGGTCGGAGGGAACCTTTCTCCCGAAAGGCTTCTTTTGGCCTACGAAAACGGCATTTTCCCCTGGTATTCCGAGGGAAACCCCATTTTATGGTTTTCTCCCGACCCAAGAATGATTTTTCTCCCGGGGGATTTCAAGTTTTCAAAAACGCTTTTAAAAACGGTCTCTTCCGGAAAATTCTCGGTAAGGGCCGATACGGATTTCGCCGCGGTTGTTGAGAACTGCGCGCAGGTCCAGAGGAAAGGGCAGAGCGGGACGTGGATAACCGAGGAGATGAAGGCGGCTTACGGGAAACTGCATGAATTGGGTTACGCTCATTCTTTTGAGACCTACCGGGAGGGAAGGCTTGTCGGCGGTCTTTACGGAGTGTCGCTCGGAGGTGCGTTTTTCGGAGAATCGATGTTTCACCTCGAAACCGACGCTTCCAAGGCGGCACTTTTCCACTTGGCGCGGAAATGCTGGAAATCCGGTTTTGATCTCATAGATTCCCAGGTTCCGACGGATCATATGAGGACTCTCGGAGGAAGAGAAATCAGCAGAAAGGAGTTTCTGTCCGCGCTTGAAACCTCTCTTGAGAAGAAGACCCTGCGCGGCAAGTGGGAGATCTGAACTGTCCCCAGTCCGACTAAATGACAGGGGCCGGAAAAGTGGTTAAAATCCTGCCTCATGCCGAAACTCCTTGTCTTCCAGCATGTGCCTCACGAGATACTGGGAACGCTTCATCCAATGCTCAGAAGCGCCGGTTTCAGAATACGCTACGTGAACTTCGGTCGGTCCAATTACAGCATCCCCAAACTCCGTAACTACGACGGTCTCGTGGTTCTCGGAGGTCCGATGAACGTGGACGAGACCGACGAGTATCCTTATCTGGTACCGGAGACCGAATCCATAAGGGAGTTTATCGACATGGACGCTCCGGTGCTCGGCATATGTCTCGGTTCGCAGCTGATTGCCAAGGCCCTCGGAGCGCGGATTCATAAGAATCCGGAGAAGGAAATCGGCTGGTATGACGTTTCCACTACCGAAGAGGGGAAGAAGGATCGTCTTGTAGGCGCATTCGGCGCGGTTGAAAAGGTCTTTCAGTGGCACGGGGATACTTTCGAGATTCCACCGGGCGCCGTGCATCTGGCCACTTCCCCTGCGTGTGCGAACCAGGCGTTTAGATACGGAGACAAAGTATACGGGTTCCAGTTCCACCTTGAAGTGGACGCGCCCATGATAGAGCGCTGGCTCGTTGCTCCGGTGAACAAAAAGGAAATCGAAGAACTCGGCGGCAAGATAAGTCCCGATGTTATAAGGTCCGATACGCCGAAATACATAGATACCCTTTCCGATCTCAGCAGGCGGACTTTCGGCGGTTTTATCAATCTGCTCGGGGGCACCTCGGAGAAAAAGGCGCATATGCCTTCTGTATGAAGTTTTGGCACCTGCGGACTGTTCGGTGGTTTTCTCATTGATCGCTGTTGAAAAAAAACCGGACGTGTGTATAATCCGTGCGTCTTTCAGTTAGTAAAAATCTTCTTTTAATCCACTCGACGAGGTAAATAATGAGCAATTGGGAATGTAAAAATCACGGTCATCCGGACATAAAGCCCTCTTCTTCCAAAAGAGCCATATTCATCGGCAGGTATCAGCCCTACCACGCCGGACATATAAGCCTTGTCAGGCAGAAACTCGACAATGGAGTTCCGTGCCTGATAATGGTAAGGGATATTCCTCCCGACCCGAAAAACCCCTTCACCACGGAACAGACTGTCGGAATGATAAGAAAATATCACGAGAGCAAGGGCGATGACGTGGTCGTGATGGTGATTCCGGACATTGAATCGGTAAACTGGGGCAGGGGAGTCGGTTACGAGATGAACGAGTTTTTCCCGCCTGAGAACATAGGGTTCATATCGGCTACCAAGATACGCGAGTCGATAGCAAGCGGCAATGAGGAGTGGAGGGAACTCGTGGACGAGTCCATTCAGGATGACGTGGTAAGTTACCTGAGTGGCGACTGATTGCGGTTCCTGAAGTTAAAAAGACGACGTTGCCGACCACTTCGCACAAAAACCGTGCGGACATATCCGAGGGGTGGAGCGAGGAAATCGCATGTCGCAAAGAGCGCATCAAGGTGAAATTGCCGGAACGCGCTGGACTCCCGGTCAGTACCTGAAGTTCTCCCAGGAGCGCCTGCGCCCGGCCATTGAGTTGCTGGATCGTATCCCCCTTGAGGCACCGGATGTGATCTATGATCTGGGTTGCGGTTCAGGCCACATAACCCGTCTTCTGACAAAGCGCTGGTCCTCATCCAAGGTCTACGGTATCGATAACTCACCGCAGATGCTGGCCGAGGCGGCTGCGGAGCCGTCGACCATACACTGGGCGGATGCCGATATCCGCAGATGGGTGCCGGAGGAAAACCCGGACCTTATTTATTCCAATGCGTCTTTGCACTGGGTTGATGGCCACTCTGAACTGTTTACGCGCCTAGTGAACTACCTTAACCCGGGAGGTTGCCTTGCGGTCCAGATGCCACTTAGCTGGGATCTTCCGTCTCACCGCCTGATGCGGGATACGTTGGCAAATGGCGGTCCCGACGGGAAACCCGTCGGCGAGGCCTCACTCCTTGTCGCCTTGTCAAACAAGTGGGTTGAGGATTCAGAGTTCTACTACGATATCCTTTCTCCCTGTACGCGACGCCTTGATATCTGGGAAACGCGGTATCTCCATGCGTTTGAAGGCGATGATCCTGTTTTTGAATGGGTTATGGGCAGTGGTCTGCGCCCGATTCTAAACGGTCTGCGCGATACTGAGAGGAACCGGTTTTTAAGGGTATACAAGCAACGGCTTCAGGATGCTTATCCCAGGGATTCGGGGGACCGTACGCTGTATCCCTTCCCTCGCCTGTTCATCATTGCGCTGGTCTGAGGGCAGGGTGGGCCTGGATCTTCTATAGTTAATACCAAATCAAAAACATTTCATGCAATAAAATGTTACACCTCTTGCAACAAAACATTCCTTGGATCAAGACAACCAAGGTATAAAACAGATTAGCAATTTAGGGATTATAGAGCTTAAAGTATATAAAGTTAGAAAGTTCGCATCTAAATCTTTAAAAGGAAAAGGAGTTCAATCAGGATTCAGAGTTATTTATGCTTATTTTGAAGATAAAAACAAAATTGAACTTATAGAAATCTACTATAAAAGTGATAAAGAGCTGGAGAATAGAAATCGTATTAAAGAACTTTATCTATAGCTTGAGAGATACTTTGATCATAAGGGAAAGCGACCAAACCATCTTTGTCATCTGATCAAATCGTTTTTGCAACCACATCTTCCCTCAGTCGGTTATGACAGAAACGGAGGGATTCTGAAACCTTCTTACTGTGATTCGGTTTCCGCGGTCTCTTCCTTGGCGGACTTTTTCTGGTACTTGCGACGGAATTTTTCGACTCTGCCTTCTTTTTTAAAGTGCTTTTCCTTTCCGGTAAAGAAAGGGTGAGAGTCGCTTGAGATCTCCACGCTTATAAGCGGGTACTCGTTTCCGTCTTCCCATTTGGTGGTTTCCTCCGATGTTCTGGTCGAGCGGGTAAGGAACATATGCCCGGTGAACGAATCCTTGAAAACCACGTAGTTGTAATCTGGGTGAATGTCTTTTTTCATCTTGTCTGTCCAGTTGTTTTTTGAGAAAGGGAATTTTATACGACTATAAAATTTTGTAAAGCGCTCGGTGGATCGGGTTTTTCCTCACCTCTGGGTTCCGCTAAGAATTTCGGCGGCTTTTTTCGCAAAATAGGTGATTACCATGTCGGCCCCGGCCCTTTTTACGCTTAGCAGGCTCTCAAGGATGATTTTTTCCTCATCAAGCCACCCCGATTGCGTGGCTGCCTTTATCATGAGGTACTCTCCGCTTACCTGGTAAGCAGCAAGAGGAAGATCGGTGTTTTCCCTAAACAGCGATACGAGGTCAAGGTAGTACCCCGCGGGCTTTACCATTACTATGTCCGCGCCTTCTTCTTCGTCCAGAATGAGTTCTCTCAGGGCCTCCGTTGAGTTTGCAGGATCCATCTGGTAAGTCATCTTGTCCCCGCCTCTGGGAGCTGAATCAAGCGCTCCGCGAAACGGTCCGTAAAAAGAGGAGGCGTACTTTGCCGTGTACGACATTATAGAAACGTTCGTGTAACCCTCTTCATCAAGAATCTCCCTGATCGCTCCGACCCGCCCGTCCATCATGTCGCTTGGGGCTACTATGTCGACTCTTGCGGCGGCGTGGCAAAGTGCCTGCTTGCAGAGTACCTCGACTGTTATGTCGTTAAGTATCTCTCCTGATGGGGACACTACCCCGTCGTGCCCATCGCTTGAGTATGGATCAAGCGCGATATCCGTTATGACGGTGACTTCTGGAACCTCTTTTTTAATGGCGGCTATGGCTCTTGGCACAAGCCCCCTCGGATTGTAGCACTCCTCGGCGAAGGGGGATTTGAGCCCGTCTTCAATTGCCGGGAAAATCATTACCGCCCTGACCCCCAGACCGTGGGACTGTCTCACTTCCTCCACCAGACCCGAAACGCTCCACCTTTTGCACCCGGGCATCGATTCTATTTCCTCATCACCGTCTTTATCGTGGATAAAAAGCGGGTAGATGAGATCTCCGGGCAGAAGACAGGTTTCCCGCACGAGGTTTCTTATGGAAGAGGATTTTCGGTTTCTTCTCGGTCTTGCGGGCAGATCAAGAGACGGGATATCTCTCTCCGGTGTTTTTGTCTTAGATTTTCTTCTGGTGCTCATGACTTTTGCGATCTTGGTTTTATAAGCATGGGAGGAAAGGCTCTTTTACCCAGCGCAAAACCCCCGGAAAATAATAAAAGGCCCGGGAGAATAGTCAACAAAAGGTAAATATTGCCGGTTAGTTCTTGGAGGACGGGAACGGCGAAGGGTTCCCCTCTCAGGTTTTTTCCGGCTTCCCGGGGCTTTTAAATACGCCGCCCGGGGTCTATAATGATTTGCAAAAACACTGAGGAGGAATCCATGAACAGTAACAAGACCCAAGATGCTTCCACTTCCACCTACACCATGGGATACAGCGACGATTTTCAGAAACTGCTCAGGCGCCGCAACGCAGGGAGCAGCGCCGCGCACCTGCTCCCGTACCTTGAGCCGGGCATGCGCGTTCTGGATTTCGGTTGCGGTCCCGGAACGATTTCGGTGGGACTGGCAAAAGCGGTTGAACCCGGAGAGCTTTTCGGTGTCGATATGGAGGCCTCGCAGATCGAGATCGCAGGGGCTGCCGCAGAGGCTGGCGGACACCGAAACGCGGTATTCCAGACTGCTGACGTGACAGATCTGCCCTTTGAGAATGACTCGTTTGATGTTGCACACTGCCACGCCGTGCTCATGCACGCCCCGGACACTGTGACCGTTCTGGCGGAGGTGCGTAGGGTTCTAAAGCCCGGCGGCATCATCTCAAGCCGGGAGATGTTTGTTGACTCTTCGTTTCTGGAGCCTTCGATGAGAGACGGATGGGAAACGTTCGCGAAGCTTATCGAGGCTAATGGAGGCCATCCTCAGATCGGCAGGGAGCTCAAGCGGCTGTTTATCGAGACCGGCTTCTCGGATATAAGTGCGAGTGTTTCGTTCGAACCTTTCTCGACGGATCAAGACATTAATTTTCTTCACGGCTTCATTACTGGCTGGTTTTTCTCTCCGGCTACCGTTGAAGCGGCCACGAAATACGGAATTGCTACTCGGGAACAGTTCGATGACTGGCGACGGATGCTTGATCAGTGGAAGGACACCCCCGGAGCGGTGGCGGCTTTTGCTTGGGGAGAGGCGATAGGGCGCAAATAAGATTGTCTTTGAGTTTTTGTCAAGACCTGACCCTATATCTTTCTTCCCAACTCTCCGAGGCAAGCTCGCCGTCTGGGATATTTGCCGTATAAAAAAACGGTTCTAGGGTCGCGTACACTTGTCAAGGGAGCAATCAGTCTTATTTTTACTAAGTGAAAAAGGTTTTTCCAAGTGGAATTTGCCACTTAACGGAGGTTTCAGATGACCAAGGAGAAAACTGAGAGGCACGAGTTCCAGGCCGAAGTGCGAAGGCTGATGGATATCGTGATCAATTCCCTCTATACCGACAAGGAGATATTCATCAGGGAGCTGGTTTCAAACGCTTCTGACGCGCTTGAGAAACTGAGGTACATACAGCTTACCGAAAAAGAGATATACGACGAGGCTCTCCCGCTTGAAATCGAAATATCCACCTCAAGCGAAGACAATACGATCACTTTTACCGACTACGGCATCGGAATGAGCAGAAAGGATCTCGTTGACAACCTGGGAACTATAGCCCGCTCGGGCTCAAGGAGCTTTCTCGATGCGATAGAGAAAAGCGGGACCGAAGGCGGAGACCTGATTGGGCAGTTCGGGGTGGGCTTTTACAGCTCCTTTATGGTTGCCGACTCGGTTGAGGTGGTGACCCGCGGCTACAGGAGGAATTCAGAGCATCTCGTCTGGCGAAGCAGCGGGGACGGAGTGTTCGAGATGACAAAGGGAAAGGGGCACAGAAGGGGAACGAAGGTCGTCGTGTCTCTGAGGGAGGATGCAAAGGAGTACTCAGACCCGGACGTGATAAGGGACATCCTTAGAAAATACTCCGCGTTTGTTCCCTTTCCCCTTAAGCTAAACGGTGAGCAGATAAACACCACTGAAGCCGTGTGGCTTCGCAACAAGAGCGAGATTACGGATCAGGAGTACGGCGGCTTCTACAGGTTCCAGACAAACTCCTTTGACGAACCAAGATACAGGCTTCATTTCTCCTCGGAAGCCCCGATTGACATGAACGTGCTTCTGTTCGTGCCGGAGGACAACATGGAGCGCCTGGGATTCGGGAGAATGGACCCCGGAGTGAGCCTTTACTCAAGGCGGGTTCTTATAGACGCCTCTCCCAAGAATCTTCTTCCCGAATGGGCGAGGTTCCTTAAGGGCGTGGTGGACAGCGCCGACATCCCCCTTAACATCTCAAGAGAGACCATGCAGGACAGCTCCCTTGTGAGGAAGCTTAATTCCGCCATCACTAAAAGGTTCATAAGATTCCTTGAGCAGAGCTCGGCTGACGACCCGAAGAGTTACGGCGATTTCTACGGCAAGTTCGGTTTTTTCATAAAAGAGGGAGTGGCCTCGGATTTTGAGCACAAAGAGCAGCTTCGGGGGCTGCTACGCTTTGAGTCCTCCCGCAAGGGGGAAGGGGAACTGGTTTCCTTTGAGGATTACCTCTCGGGGATGCGCGAAGGCCAGGAGGAGATCTATTACCTGTTCGGTTCCTCAAGAGACACGCTTGAGAACGGACCCCACATGGAGTTTTTCCGCTCGGAGGATATCGAGGTTCTTTTCATATACGAACCGATTGACGAATTCGTTATGTCGACTCTCGGGGAGTATGAGGAAAAAAAGATTGTTTCCGCCGACAGCGTTGACGTAGGAGTTGCGGACAAGGATGCGGAGAGTTCTTCTGAGGGTCCCTCCGAGGAGGAAAAATCGCTCTGCGGCTGGATGAAGGGAGTGCTTGGCGAGAGGGTGGGGGATGTGCGCATGAGCCGGAGGCTCGTTGAGAGTCCCGCCGCCGCGTTTAACTCCGATTCCACCATGACCCAGGGAATGAAGAGGATCATGAGGAACATAAGCGCGGGCGCCGACATGCGTTCTGTTGTCCGCCTTGAGATAAACGGCGACCATGCGCTTATAAAAAATCTTGCTTCCATGAGAGAAAAAGACACAGAATTCGCCGCGATCATAGTGGAGCAGCTCTTTGATAACGCGCTTTTGGCCGCCGGGTACATGGAGAATCCCGGAAGCATGGTCGGAAGAATAAACAAGCTGCTTGAGCGGCTTAGTTCCGGGTGATGCCCGCAGATGAACTACCTTGCCCATATCCGCCTTGCCGGGGATGACCCGGAGTGCCTGATAGGAAATTTCCTGGGCGATTTCGTGAAGGGCCGCCTCACCGAGGACCGCTATCCCCCGGGCATAAGACGCGGGATAATGATGCACCGCAGGATTGACGCCTGGACGGATTCTCATGAGATAACGAGGGAGTGCGCCCGGCTTATAAGTCCCGAGCGCAGGCGCTGGAGCAGGGTTATTCTTGACATCTTCTATGACCACCTGCTTACCGTTAACTGGGAGAGGTATTCAGATGAGAGCCTGAGGGACTTTCTTGACAGGTCGTACGGTATAATCCTCGGGGCGGCGGATATCTTCCCCGAGCACGCGGCGGCCAGGATAAACACCATCATCAAGGACGGCTGGATAGAGAAGTACCGGAGCATTTCGGGTCTCAGCATCGTATTTCAGGGGATGTCGATAAGGGTAAGGAGAGAAAATCCCCTTTCCGGGTCCGAGCAAGAGCTCGTGGCGCACTACGACGAGATGAACGAGCATTTCAACCGGTTTTTCCCGGAAATTCTTGAATACGCGAAACATCTTGAAAAAGCGGACGAGATTCAGGCCTGATTGATCCCGCACTTTTTCGCCGGACCCCGCGTCCGTCGAAAGTTACCCGGGAACTCAGATGCCGAGCCCGAATCCGGTAGCGAAGGTGTAACCGACGTAGGCCCCCCATTCGCTGATTTCAAAATCGTAATCAACCCTTGCCGTCGAGGTGGTCAGCCCGTCTCCCGAGCTTGAATCGAATTTATACCTGGAGTAGATAACCCTCAGATCAAGACGATTCTGTTCGCTTCCGAATTCTACTCCGGCTCCCACGAGCCAGGGCCACGCGCTGAGTTCCTTGCGGTCCACGCCCGCAATCCGCTGGGTAGTGCCGTCGGGAAGAACGACCATGCCGTCATAACCGCCGTCAAACGAGAAGTCCGCCCACTTAACGCCTCCGACCAGGTAAATCGAACCGCCGCTTCCCAAGATGTCTTCCTGGGGCGAGAACCCCAGCTTCGCGTTAAATCCCGCGCTGTAGTTCTTCTCCAGGTCCCAGTCTCCGGGAAACACGTCGGGAGCGTCCGGCGAAGAAGTGTCATCAACTCCTTTGAGCCTGCCGTCTACTTTTTTGTTCAGGTTAAAGGCGAAGTCGAGTTCGCCTGAAAAATAGGTTTGGCCGGGGAGGTTCCATCGATGTCCCAAGATGGCCTTGATGGAGCCGATTCCGCCTTTGCCGTTATCGCTTTCGTAGGTCGACATGAGTTCCATGTCGGGAAAATTGTGAATTACCGCTTTCCTGTAATCCACGTCGGCGTATTCTCCTCCGACCGCCGCTCCGATGTAAAAACCGCCCATGCCCTCGGCATTTGCGGTCTGGGGTTGCGACGCGAAGCAAAAGGTTGCTAGGATTAAAGCCGCGGCAAGCTGCCGCAACCGGGCTCTCAACTGATTAAAATACCGTGGCGTGGCATGTACGGATGACCAAAAAGCTTCCTTTACCATTTCGTTTTTAACCCCCTTGCTTGTTTCGCCATTGTCGTTACTATTCGATTTTGATGGTATTATTCTATCTCAAATAACCCCTGAAGTTCTAGAGATTCCTATAACTAAACGCCCGATATAAACTGAGGCAAGAAATGATCGATCTATACACTGCGGCCACGCCGAACGGCAAGAAGGTTTCAATAATGCTTGAAGAACTGGGAGCCGCCTACGAGGTTCACGCTCTTAACCTCTCTGAGCTTGAACACAAGGAGCCGTGGTTTCTCGAGATAAACCCGAACGGGAAAATCCCCGCGATAGTTGATAATGATGACGGCACGGCGGTTTTTGAGTCAGGAGCCATACTCATATATCTTGCCGACAAGTTCGGAAGGTTTCTTGCGCCGGTCGGAGACAGTCGCAGAACGACGTGTATCCAGTGGCTCATGTTCCAGATGTCGGCTGTAGGGCCCATGCAGGGACAGCTGAACGTCTTTTTAAAGTACGCCCCGGAAAAAATACCCTATGCGATAAAGAGATACACCGAGGAGACTAAGAGGCTCTACTCGATACTCGACGAAAGACTCTCTGAGATGGAGTATCTTGCAGAAGAGTATTCGATCGCCGACATAGCCACGTGGCCCTGGATAAACGCTTACGATTGGGCGGAACTGGATCTCGGGGCTTTTCCGAATCTTACCAGGTGGCATGCCGAAGTCGGCAAAAGGCCCGCGGTAATAAGAGGAAGCGGGATTCCCCCAAGCCCGAAGGAAGAGGAAACGGAAGAAGAGAGGATAAAGAGAATTCAGAAACTGCTTTCCTAGTCCTCCTGTGTCCGAGACGGGGGAGGTGGAAAAATCCTCTATCCGCTTTTTCCTTAAAAAAACAAAAAGGCTTTTTACAGCATTTGGGTTTGTTCTTAATGTCCGAGGATAAGAAAAAAGACCGGATCGTACTTGTGACGGGAGCAAGCGGTTACGTCGGCGGGCGGCTGGTTCCGGTCTTGGAGGGAAGGGGGGAGCGGGTACGTTGCCTTGCCCGCAACCCCGTATATCTCGCCGGTCGTTTCTCTCCCGATACCCGGATTATCGCCGGCGATGTACTTGACCCCGATTCTCTTGAAACCGCGCTTGAGGGGGTGGACACGGCTTACTACATGGTCCATTCCATGGGTTCCGGGGACAATTTCGAGGAGCAGGACCGTATCGGGGCGCGTAATTTCGCCCGGGTTGCACGCCAACACGGGGTGCGCCGAATCATTTATCTGGGAGGCTTGGTCGGAGACGGCGAGCTTTCCTCTCATCTGGCAAGCCGCAGGGAAGTAGGGGATATTCTGGCCTCAGAAGGTCCCCTTACCTTGGAATTCCGCGCTTCGATCATAATCGGCTCGGGATCGCTTTCTTTTGAGCTGCTGCGAAGCCTGGTTGACAGGCTGCCGCTTATGGTCACCCCGAGCTGGGTGAGAACGTTAACCCAGCCCATCGCCATCGAAGATGTAATAGCCTATCTCATTTGCGGTCTGGATCTGGAACTGCAGGACAGCGCGGTTTTCGAAATCGCCGGTCCCGATCAGGTCACCTACGGCGAGCTGATGCAGGAGTACGCCCGCCAGATCGGCGTGCGGCGCTTCATGATTCCGGTGCCCGTCCTGAGCCCCAATCTCTCGAGTCTCTGGCTGGGGCTTGTGACTCCCCTTTACGCCCGGGTGGGCAGGAAACTCGTTGACGGTTTACGCAACGAGACCATTGTCCGCGATAAAGCGGCCCTCAAGCGTTTCCCGGTACATCCTCTGGGAGTGCCCGAAGCGATAGACCGGGCCCTTAAGCAGGAAGATATGGAGATTGCCCAGACCCGCTGGAGCGACGCCGTGTCTTCAAGCGGCAACCGGCCGTCTCGGGACAGAGGGCGTTTCGGTTCACGGCTTATTAACCGCCGGCAGACCGTCGTTGACGTGGAACCCGCCCGGGCCTTTGCGCCCATACGGCGCATCGGCGGAGACCAGGGCTGGTATTTTGCCACCTGGATATGGTATCTGCGCGGCCTGGCTGATCTGCTAGTGGGCGGAGTAGGGATGCGGAGGGGCAGGCGGCACCCGACCGAATTGCGCCAGGGCGACCCCCTGGATTTCTGGCGCGTTGAGGGGTACGAGGAGAATCGACTGCTGAGCCTGAGAGCAGAGATGAGGTTGCCTGGTCAGGCGTGGCTTCAGTTTGAAGTCGAATCCGCTGAAAGGGGCAGTCGGATAACGCAGACGGCCGTTTTCCAGCCCCTAGGTCTCGGCGGCCTGCTTTACTGGTATGGTCTTTACCCGATCCACTGGATTATTTTCAGGAGGATGCTTAAAGAAATTGCGAGACGCGCGGCCAGATTTGCCAACTCATAGTCGGGTGCAATCTAAGAAAATTCCATGTTCATTGGTTTAGCTATATTGCTTCTTGCCGTACTTTTTTCGGTTGTCCGAGGCGATACCTCAGATTTGACTATACTTCGACTGAAATATACAATTTTTGGAACTGGCTGGTACTTAACTTAACGCTGGATAAGCGGAGATAGCATCAATGAATCCAAACCCAAACATGCGCAAGGATGAAGCATTGCTTTATCCATTTCCGGAGGGCTGGTATTTTGTCGCCAGCCGCAAGATGATTGAAAAAAAAGGACTCCTGAAGAGAACTTGGCTTGGAGAACAGATTGTTGTCTGGTGCAACGGGGAGGGGGAAGTTTGCGTTGCTGAGGCGGTCTGTCCGCATCTTGGAGCCGATCTTAGTCCTGAGGTAGGGGGACGGGTACGCAACGGTTGCCTCGTATGTCCTTTTCACGGTTTCCAGTTTGATGTAAGTGGTCAATGCGTGGCGACACCTTTCGCTCCTCCGCCAAAAACTGCCAAGCTGAAGGTGTTCGAGACACGTGAAATCGAGGGTCTTATCTTTGGTTGGTGGGGCAGCGGCGGTCGAGAACCTCAATGGCACCTGCCCGAAATTTCCACGACGGATACCGATTGGAGCGGGATGGAATTCTGCCACCTCCGTTTCCCGGGACATCCCCAGGAAACTACCGAGAACTCCGTGGATGTTGCACATCTTAACTATGTGCACCACTACGACAGTGTGAACATTGTCGGTTCGGTATCAATTGACGGCACCTTGCTCAGGAACTCCTTCAATTTCAAACGTAGCCTTACAGTTGCTGGCATCAAGCTTTTCGAGTACGACGTTTCCGCGGTCGCCAGTATACACGGGCTTGGCTATTCAATTGTCGAGGTTCACGAACATTCGATCAACATGGACACCCGCCTGTGGGTGCTTGCAACACCGATTGATGGCAAATTTATTGAAATGACGTTGGTGAGCCAAGTGAGGCAACTTCGTAATCCGAAGGGACTGGGCCACGGGCTGCGACTCCTTCCCCTAGGACTCAGGACCCGCCTCATGAACAAGGTTCTCATTTCCTCCCAAGAGCATGACGTCATGCAGGATGTCGTCATCTGGAGCAACCTGAAACATCGGTCACTTCCGAGGCTTTGCAGTGTTGACGGCGATATCGGGAAGTATCGGCGCTACTGCAGGCAGTTCTATCCGGATGGCCAGTATTATAATCCCTAGAAGCATGTAGAGATGTTTATGCCGATTTCGGCATGCTATTCAGCTTTTCCATGCCGCACGGTGGAATCTTCGCGATCTATGCGGTTGAGCCTCTCAATCGTTCCCTGATCTGCTCGCTGGTTTCCTTGGTTTCGTCAAGCAGCATGAGAAGCGGTGGAAGGAAGAAAAAATCTGCCAGTAGAGCAATAATTACCGTTATTCCTACCAAAAGACCGAGCACTTGGTTTCCCACCACCCCGGATGCTCCGAACACCATAAAGCCAAGCCCAAACACTATGGTAGTTGTAAACAGTGCCCTGCCCACAAAGCGAAAAGCTATTTGAACGGACTCCGAAGGCAGTTTCCCCGCTTTTCTGCTATCCGTATATTTTGTCATGAAGTGGATCGTGTCGTCCACGATGATGCCGAATGCTATAGCGGTGACGACCGCCGCCGGAACTCCTACCTCTCCGACCAAGTACCCCCACAGTCCCATGGCCATAGCGGCCGGAAGGAAATTGGGGATCAAACTGACCAGCCCCAGGCGTATGCTTCTGAATATGGCGAACAGCAGCAGGGAGACGATGGCCATCGCCACAAAAGTTCCCTGCAACATATTTTCAATGTTCCTCTGAATCGAATGAGCCCCCACAATCGAAATTCCCGTAGCGCCGGTTTCCATGCTGGGGGCATTCTGCCGCAGCCATGCACGTGAACGATCGTCAAGATCGATCTTCTCCTTGCTGGACATGCTTTTCACTGAGACCGTTACGCGTGTTGATCTCCGGTCATGGTCGATCAGATTGTTAAGGTCGCGGCCTATCGGGAGAGAAAATTCGTAAAGCAAAAGGTACTGCGCGGCAAGTTCGGGGTCGTCGGGAAGCGCGTAGTAATCCGGGTTATCGCCATGCAGGTTCTTGTTCAGACGCTTCATGATGTCGGCAATTGAGAAGATATGGACAAATTCCGGTTGCTCCCGGTACCAATCTGCAAACGCTTCGACCTGTTTTAGGTATTCTATGTCCGTTACGGCGCCTTCACGGCCGGAATCGAGAGAGTACTCATAGGTCTCCACGCCAGGGAAATTCTCGCTCAGAAAATCTGCGGATTGCCGGAACTCGTAACTCTCATCGAGAACCTCAAGCCAGTTCTCCCTGAGTTCGATTTTGGAGATGCCGACAACCAGAAAGACAGTCAGAATGCCGGAGAAGCACAGAAGGATCGTACGATAGGAGATGACAAAACGGCTGAGACGATCGAAAAAATCCTGTTTGTTTTCGGGCATCTTCCTGGGACGAATGGGTAATATTGACAGGAATGCGGGCAATAGGGTTACCGAAAAGACAAAAGCGCACATGGAACCGAACGCCACGATGTTGCCCATGACCTTAAACGGCGGCATATCTACGAAATTCAGGCTCAGAAATCCGATTGCAGTTGTGAACGAGGTAAGGAAAATAGGCCACACGTCCACTCGCACGGCATGGATTGCCGCTTCTGTTCTCGTCATGCCCTGGCGTAAGCCCCCGGCCATTGCCTCAATAATGTGCACGGAGTGAGCGACGGTCACAGCCATCAGTACAAACAGCGCTGCACCGCTTTCACCAAACAGCTTTGAGCCTGTCCACCCGGCAAAGCCCAGCGCGGATGTGATGACGGCAAAAATCATCAGCACGATCGCAAGTGTTCCCCATATCGAACGTATCAGGACCAAGGCGACAAGCAGCATGGTTCCAAGAGCAATGGGCCCAAGGATGGCCGTTTCATCGTCAAGTGCGTCACCTATGACACGATTGAGAATGAGTTCACCTAAAAGATGGTAGTCGATGGATGTGTATTTCTCCCGGGCGTCGGCAGCAGTTTCATACAGATAGTCGGTAACTTCTCGCTTAGCCGTTTCCCGATTTTCATCAGGAAGCGCAATACTGACAACCAGACCTGCAACTCGTCCGTCACGGGAAAAGAATCTTCCGGCAATTTCCTCAGTATCGAATGCGATATCCCTGATTCGTTCTATATCGGCGTCGCTCAGGGAATCGGCTTCGTCGATAAGCGGCTCAACAACCAGCTCGTCTTCAAACCCCTCGCTATGCGTATAGTTTGAAATAGAATCGACGCGGGTGGCGTACGGGGTGCGCCAAAGCTGCTCAGTCAGCTCTTCAATGGCAACAAGCGTTTCCCGTGTGAAAATGGTGCCGTTATGTGGCGCCATGGCAACCAACGCAACATCGGATAGTGCATATGTCTCTTCAAGCTGTTCGAGTGCAACGAGGTGTGGGTCGGATTCATTAAAGTGATTATGAAAGTCTACATCCACCACAATCAAGCGCGTGGCTCCCGCGGCAAGGGCCAGCATAACAAGCAAAGAGATCAAAATGGTCAGCCAGCGACGGGTGACGATCGTCGAGATACAGGGTTCCAAGTTCATAAGATCATGCCGAATTATAAATATGTCTAGATTTCAGATCTGGCATTTCCTCTTCACTTTGCCACGTCGAACCCTGTTCACCTTTACAGTGCTATATTACTGAACACAGGAATAATTATAGCGCGACAATCAAGATGAAATGGCTGCGACAATCAAGACGAAATTCATGTCGCAATAAAGAAGACAATACCGGGATATTTCGGGGGACGCAACCCTGGGAATCCGGGATTGCACGGGTATAGGTGTCCACTTTTCCCGTTATACTTTATATGTTTTTCGAGGTTGTCAAAGTTTTTGAAGATTGGGAGTTATATGATGATAAAGTCAAAATCTTTATACAATCAAAGAATAAAACACTTAAACTTAGGGAATTATGTATTTAGGTTGACAAGACTTCCTGCTCTAATTTTTGTGTGAGGTGATAAGGCGTTTGACAAAGCAGACAGCGACATCCGGCTTGAGAAACCGGTGCTCTTTCCGAACTGAGCTACGGAGGGTTTACTAACGATTATACCTTGCTTGGTTGCTCAGGCAATCGGCGGGGTTCTTTATTCAAAGGGCTGGCAGGCATGGCCTACATATTGCACTAGGAAGATGCGGGTTCGAGTCCCGCCAACCGCTTATATGGTTTCTTCGAAAGACTCCCCTGGATAGAACTGCTGATACCACTTGCGCATTTTGTTCAGAAGAACAACGTCATCTCCCTTGATCTCCGGAGGGAAGGATTTCTGGTAAATCTTCCTTTTCCATATCTCCATGTCCTGCTGGTATTGCCAGATCCAGTTCCTAACCACGAAGGAAGGAAGTATTCGCAGTACACGCCGGGGGGCGAACCACCGGAAATTCACTTGTTGCCGAAGCGCTTCAAGGGGAGTATGCGTCTGGAACATTATTATCTCACCGATTCTCGGAAGGTTGAACTCGAATTTTATAACGCTCCCGGGACCGAGAAGGGTAACCAGCACCTGGGACTTCACGCTCTCGTAAGCCCGGCCTTTTATCTTAAGCGTTGACTCGACTCTGAGATAGGCAACATGCTCAAGCGTGTCATCGAGAAACCACGACGGCTTGTGTCGAACTTTTAGCCAGGGCAGCTTTATGTTTATCCAGGGGATGATGCCGGTTCCGTGGATATGAAAGAAATGACTGAAATCTACGGTGTTCTCGGCAAATTCTATAATGTGCATTTCCGCATCCAGGCTGTACTGACCGCGGTGAACCAGCTGCCGGCTGTCGATCTTCGGCTCAGCCGGCAGCTGGTACGGCGGCTGCTTGCCTTGCGCTGAATGATAAATCATGACCATGCCGTAGTGCTCGATCACTTCCCAGTGCCGATGAACGAGCTCGGTGTAGGATGACGGATTGCAGACCCTGCCTTCTCCGTTCAGTTGCCACCCGTGAAAAGGACATTGCAGCAAGTCCCCCTTGACTTCACCATAGGCCAGGTTTGCTCCCAAGTGCGGGCAGAATGCGTCTAAAGCCGAAAGCCGGCCGGTTGTCCGGCTGCGAAACAGGGCGATTTGCTCCCCCAGGCATTGAACATGCTTTACTTTTCCCGGTTTGATTTCCCTGGATGCCGCTATCCTGTACCAGCCGTCTGGAAACGGCGGCGGGTAGGTCTGTTCTCTCGCTTTATCCATGTTTTTTTCTCCTTATGGGCTACGGAAGCAAAGCCATCTGCCTACCCCGCTTCCCTTGCGGGGCTTTCCCCCGACATAGGTTTCATCAGCTTCTACTATCCCTGCAGCAGTCCGGTTTCCTTCGTCTGTTCCGCCGCCATCTGGGCACGGATACGCTGTTGCATAAACCACGCTGTTTTCTGATTGAGTTCTAAATCACGGGCAAGCTGGCAACTGGACAGGCTTTTATTTGCGTTTACGATAAGCCCTATGGCGAGAAACCATTTCTGAAGGGGAATCTTTGTCTTTTCAAAGATAGTGCCGGAAAGTACATTGAAGCTTGACTTGCAATCGTGGCAGTTCCAACGGCCTATCCGGTTGCCGTCATGCTTACGGGCAACTTTGACGCTTCCACAGTGCGGGCAAGAGGGCGTGTCCTTAAACCGGATGTCCTCAAGGTGCTCTATGCAAGCTTCTTGGTCTGGGAACCTCTTGAAAATCTTGATTAAATTCATTTTCTAATTTCCTTATAATAATATTGTGTCTGGGGTTAGAATGAATGTCAAGCCCCTAACTACTTATTAGGTTGTTATATTTATCTGGTATTTGTCTTTCATTCCTATTATGTCCTTGTAATTCTTGTGACTGGTTACGGGGGCAATTCCCATATATGAAGTTTTCTGCTTGATAAAGGGCAGAAAGTTCCCGGCACCTGCACAATTCGGGATTCTCAGGGTTGCGTCCCCCGAAATATTCCGGTATTGTCTTCGCCATTGCTATATAAAAGTTCTATCTTGATTGTCACTCTATAGTCAGATAGATTGTTACTGTTATAGGTGGAGAATGAGCACTCAAAACAACCAACTTGAGTTACAGGCCGATCAGATTGAAGGGATCCTGATAATAAGCGTAACTGGCCGGATTGATGGTATGAACGCGCAGGAGTTCCACGAAAATCTGGACAAGGAAATTGGCGGTTCTGACAATCCCGTAGTTCTGGATCTTGAAAAGCTGTCCTATATCAGTAGTGCGGGATTGCGTTCAATCCTGCTTATTGCAAAGACGCTCCAAGGTAAAAAGACGAGATTCATGCTTTGTTCCTTGCCCGGTCCCATAAAGGAAATCTTCGAGATCGCGGGTTTTGACAAAATCATTAATGTGCTCGAATCTCGCTCTGATGCTATAGCTACAATAACGGGTTAAACCCTGTTACAAAGAAGCAGTTGCCGAATCCTCGCCTTCTGTCCCCTCTTCTGAAGTATCAATTACTTGGTTAGCCTCGGGGTCAAGCGGCAAGACAACAATCATATCTGTATATTCGCCTTCCTCCGTTTCTACGCGAAACTCACCACCGTGCTGTCGTACTATGTCGTTGGACAGCGATAATCCCAGGCCTGTCCCTTTATCCGTGGGCTTTGTTGTATAGAACGGATTAAAGATACGCTCCAATGCAGATTGGGGAATGCCGGTTCCATTGTCACGAACGTGCACCTCAATATGGTCATCGACCAACCGCGTACTCAAATTAAGCGTCGGTTGATAATCCTTCTTTGACGCATCGTCGGCAGCAGCCAGCATTTTTCGTTTTTCGTCCGCGGCATAGCAGGCATTGGTTACCAGATTTAGGAAAACCCGGCCAATGTCTTGCGGTTGCACCGTGATCTCTCCTATATCCGGCGAATAGTCTTCTTGTATTTCCAGCTGGAAGTCAGAGTCGGCGGCACGAGCACTGTGGAACGCAAGCAACGCATGCTCGTTAAGCAATATGTTGAGGTCAGTTGGTTGCCATTCCCCGCCACCACGACCCATCTTGAGCATGTCTGTTATAATTCGGTTCGCACGAGTTCCGTGCTCGTGGATGCGCTTCAAATTTCCTGTCAAATCCTCGGCTACTTCCTCTACCAACTCTGGATCGTATTCCTCTTTCGCGTCCCCGTTAGCCTCCATTTTGGCTACCTCTTCCAGCAGTTCTTCCAGCAGCTCTTGTGAAACCTCTGAGAAGTTCATGATGAAGTTCATTGGATTCTTGATTTCGTGCGCGACCCCGGCTGTCAACTGGCCAAGCGCAGCAAGCTTCTCCCGCATCACGATCTGGTCCTGCGCCCGTTTCAACTCTTCGTTAGTATGAGCCAGTTCCTCGTTCTTTTCTTGCAGTTGGTTAGCGAGCGTTTCTACAAGATTAAGGCGCTGTACTTCCAGTGCGTTATATCGGAACACTTCAAGCGCCTTGGCTAATTGCGCGATTTCGTCATTACCTCTGGTGTCGACGGTTATTTCTAGGTTGCCATCAGCCATTTCTTGCATTTGACTCGATATCCTCTCCAGACGCCGAATCAGACGGCGTTGTACAAGCAGCCATCCCAACAAGATTCCACCGCTTATACTAGCGATATTGAAAGCCAGCAGGACCTTCGTGCTGGTAGCAGTTACTGCAGCCGCTTTGCTCGCCATCTCCCCTGCAGCCATGCTTGAATCATTTACAACACTTTCTACTCGCGCTACGATGTCAATTCCTAAGGCCTGGTTCTCGAGAAGTAGGGCGGATAATTCATCGTCAACTGCAAGTTCCCGACTGCGCAGGTCGAATCCGTTGTTTTCCCTTCTGCCGAATGAGATCAGGTCTTCGAAAATCCCGGACAGCTGGCCATGAAGGTCGCCTCCCTCCTGTTCGTATTTTTCAAGCGCATCAAGCGACCGGCTGGTGCTGCCGGCTGCGGCTTCAAACCGTTCTCGCAATGGCTGAAGCATGGCCGCCTCGGTCACTACAAACGTGGTTGCAAGCAGCTGCGAAGCGACTACAGCCGCTTCGCGGAGTTCAAACAAGCGACGATAGATCAGGAATTCCGGTTCGGAGAAATGAACCGAGCGGGGAGATCGTGTTGCATCAAGAGACCGGTGTCCGGTCATTAGATAGAACATCTGATTGTCGATCTCGTTAATCATAATCGGCGTTATTTTACTTTGGATACCCTGAAGCTCGTCTCTAAGATTGAGACTGCTCTCGCGAAGGTCAAAACGTTCCCTGACAAGCAATTTGATTCGCTCAATGTTCTGGATTATGGCGACCCCGTCAGATTGAATCTGCCGCGCTTGTTCGCTTTCTCCTTGATTTTCCATCATTACCGAGAGTTGTGTTTTAAATGCATCCGCCTGCAGGTCGACCGTTCTGGATACGGTCCTGAACTGCTCAGGCGTGCTCGCGGTGAGTCGGGGAGCGGCGGCTACGAGCATGGCTGTCTGCTGGGCAATTGCAAACGCCGATGTCATCTCGGGTATGTTCTTTTCATTAACGGTTTGCTGAACTTTGCCGATTTGCCTAAGGAAGAAAAGAGCCATCAAACTGACGATGATGATGAGTACTACAGCACCTGCGTAACTTATATAAAGTTGCGTAGAAATTTGCGTAGAAATTCGGTTCCAGAGTTTTGAAAACATTCCGCTTATCTCAATGTCTTTTGCATATGCAAAACGTCCGTCAGTATCGTCGTGTTAGAGCCGTGAGAGGCGTATACTGGCCATCAGGACCAATAATCGTCAAGAACACGCTGTCTGAACCTTGATTATCATTCTTGCTATATCGCAAGGTGAAGCCGTCCAAATTAATGTCGTTGCCAGTCCGCAGCACCGCATCGATGCAATCACGGTTAACCTGGTTGCCGCAATTATCTACTACATAAATAGCCAAACGCCCTGCTAAATATCCTTCATACGATATAAATCCGGGTTTTGCCGCCGGATCGTACGCCCTGAGCGCAGCACGATAGGAAGCGGAAGCAGGCACCGTGTTTCCGGTTGGAAAAGGAACCACCTGCGTAACTAGAACTCCGGCCCCTTGATCACCCAGTTCGCTTGCCAAGGCATTACTGCCTACGAAAGAAAGTGTCATAAAAATGGAATTCATACCGATGTGGCGTGCCCACTTGATAAATGTCGCAGTTGGCTTGTAGGGACCAATAATAATCACAGCTTCCGGTCCGGTAGCGTGCAAATCAACAAGTGCCGTTTTTATCGCGACGGTATTGCGAGGAAATATCCCTGTTCCGATAGCAGAAAGTTTGCGACGCTCAAGAGCAAGAAGTATCCCTTGCAACCCGGCGCGACCGAATGAATCATCCTGATGGAGAATGGCAATGCGATTAATTCCGAGATCAGTCGTCAATCGTTCTACCATCTCCTCGGTTTCTTGATAATACGAAGCCCGAAGATTGATTACTGTCCGGCGTGCGTTGTCACGCAGGAATTCTGCACCAGTCATAGGTGCTATGTAAGGTACATCGTGTTGCTCCGCGACAGGTACCGCAGCTTTGGAGGTAGGAGTGCCAACTGCGCCGATGAGTGCGAAAACATTTTCACCAATCAGTCGCTGTGTATTTACAATTGCCGCTTCCGGTTCGTATGCGTCATCCATTGACTGCAGTTCCAGACGACGTCCGTTAATGCCACCCCGGTCATTAACCTCTTTAAACGCGGAAAGAATGCCGGCTTTCATGCCTTTACCAAGTTCGCCGGCCGGACCACTAAAGGCAGCGGACTGCCCAAACACAATACGATCACTGTATACGCCCGGCACAGTGTGTGTTTGTTGCTGGGCTTCCCCTGACGCTGCGGTTGCCAGTATTGCAACTATTGAAGCGGCAACCACTTTTTTGAGAGACAGTCTGCTTAGTAACCGCATTTGCTAAATTTTCTTGATCATAGTCAGATGATTACGATCACTGTTGCGCTGATAGCGTACCTCTGTCATCAGTTGCTTCGCCAGCATTATTCCTGCTCCACCAATACGGCGGTCTTCAAGCGAACTTTCGACATCAAGCTCCGGCGCGTCTTCTAGGGGATTAAAGGGATATCCGTCATCCAGTATCTCAACAGTCATGGTTTCACCTTCTCTCGAGAAAATGATTTCCACTTCATGTTCCTGATCATCATCATGCGCATAGCTTGCCACGTTGGTGAAAATCTCCTCCAGGGACAGTTGCGTGGGAAACAATGCTTCAGAGGGGATGTCCTGCTGTTCAAAGAATTCCTCCAGCGCTACTGTGATCGTTCGGATTTCTTCCATCCGATTGGGAACGATCAACGTATGTGAAGCTTGCATCTTACCGTCTTTGCTCATTTATGTGGTTCGCAGGACAAGACAGGTTATATCGTCAGATTGCGGATTTTCACCAGCGAACTCTTTGACCGTCTCGAATACCTCATTCGTAACTTCCTCGGAGTTCTTGAAAGTGCCGCTTTGGAAAATTTCGCAAAACCTGTCCATTTCGAATAATTCCTTATCTTCTTTTTCAGCTTCCACCACTCCGTCAGTGTAAAATACAATCGTGGAACCCGGCTCAATGGCGACTGTATTTTCCTCATATTTGAAATTCGGCATCACGCCCAGAGCAACTCCGCCCGTTGACTCCAGTAGTTCAGTTGTCAGATTCGGTTTGACGATGACTGGCGGATTATGTCCGCCGTTTGCGTAGACGAATTCTTTCGTTCCAGGATCGTAAATGCCATATAAAAGGGTTACGAATGTCATGGCATCGTTGTCCTCCGACAACATCGTATTTACCTGTTCCAGCACGGCGGCCGGAGATGTGGAAATTGCCGCGCAAGCCTTCAACAATGTACGACTGGCCATCATGAACATTGCCGCGGGCACTCCTTTACCCGACACATCAGCTATCGCAACTCCAACCCGGCCATCACTAAATTCATAAACGTCGAAAAAGTCGCCGCCTACGGAAAGAGCCGGAACCATGCTTGCGTACAGATCAAATGCTTCAGAATCCGGAAAGGATTTCGGAAGAATGTCCTGCTGCATCGTCCGTGCCACATCAAGCTCGTTCTGGAGAGCTACAAGTTTGTCTCGCGCGCTCAGCGCATTACGCCACAGAGTAAGGTTTTCAATCGTACGTTCAATTGTAGTCTTGAGGTCCGTGAAATCTATCGGCTTGGTAACGAAGTCGAATGCCCCGCGGTTCATGGCAGTCCGTATGTTCTCCATATCGCCGTACGCGGAGACCATTACGGCACGAATATCAGGGTCTATTTCCGGTATCTGTGCCAACAATGTCAACCCGTCCATAACGGGCATGTTGATATCAGACAGCACGATATCGAATCCGTTGTCTTTGCGTAGACGTTCGAGGGCTTCCACGCCGTTGTGCGCAAATTCGAATTCGTAACGACCGCGGCGAACTTCGCGCCGCATTCTCTGCAGCATAAGCTGTTCTAAATCTATTTCATCATCGACAACTAAAATTCGGATTTTGCCGTTATCCATTTAGAACCTACCTTGCCATTTAGGGCCTAAATTAATTACTAAATCAGTAATTATATACCTGATTACACGAAGCTATGTATAGGGAATCATGTACTTGATTCGGCAAAACATCTGTGTCGAACACTAACAAGTCCACGGAAACCACAGTTGTTTTACGGCAACCGCATTAGGGAGAACTTCCGTAAAGGCATTTCCTTCATCAAACTGTTCCAGTTCAAAATCTTTATACTCTTTGCCCATAGTGGCATATTCTGCTGTTGTTTGTTTGGCGAATCCAGATCAGCCGGATGCGGCGCTTTTTTTCAAAACCTCCGCATACCAGGTTTGAATATAATTCTTGTGGTTGGTATTCTACATAGCGTTGCCCGAACTGGTGTACGACCGTTCGGTTCTATTGCAGATGCCAATTACTCTGGAATAGTTAAATGAAAAGTCGGAATAAATACTATCTAGTTAATGCGATCTGTCTGTTTTTTTCCTGCTGTCTGGCTTTTGTGTACGCCTTGGCACTGGTCGGTGTCGCCCACGCAAAAACCATTGACGAGGCAAAGGCGGCCTATGCGCAGGGGCGATTCGCCGAGGCGGCCAGGATCGGTGAAAGCCTCGGGACTTCACAGGGGTTCGCGTTCTCTGCAATGTCGCTTTCGGTTCATGCCAACTACATCGCTAAAGAGGGCGAGAAGAAAGAGTTGCTTGAGCACGCAGTGACGCTGGCGAGAAAGGCGGTTATCTCCGACCCCAATAATGCAGAGGCCCATCTGCAGCTGGCGCGTGCAATCGGACGGCGCGCGGAGACTGTCGGCGTATTCGAAGCAGCGGGCGAAGCGGAAAAAATACGCGAATCCACGGAAAATGCGCTTCGAATTAATCCCAAGCTGGTATCAGCATATCTCAGCTTGGGGCGGTGGCATTCGGAATTGGTTGGCGCAATGGGTTCATTCATGGCCCGCACCCTCTACGGTGCGCGGAAGAAGGATGGCATTGCCTCTTTCGAAAAGGCTCTTGTCCTGGCTCCCAATGCAAAAGATGTCCCTCTGCAATACGCACTCGGCTTAATAGCGCTGGATGATTACCAGTACCAGGAGAAGGCGCGGGACCTGCTGACGCGCGCCATCGGGTTGCCGGCGAAGAATGCTTACGAACGGATACTGCACATAGAAGCGGTCGAGGCTCTAAATAGCCTCAATGAATCCGACGATGACGATGACGACTACTGACGACTTGCCGCACCTCCTGGAACCGGGATGCCGGGGCTGTCCTATGCCTTTCTGAGGCGCCAGCCGTACATCATACGTCCGTAGAAGTTAAACCACTTCCTCGCTTCGGAGTCCTGAAAGGGATAGTCCGCTCCAAGTTGTCTTGCTGTAACGAGGCCAGAGACGAAACATGTTTCTTGGCTGTTGATCAGAGTGTGGGCGCCACAGTGCCAGGTTCTTTTCCTGCCCTGAACGAAACCAAACAGATTAATCAGAAAAGCTGTGTGGAACACATCGTGTACGATATGCTGAAACCACCATTTCTTTACGATTTTTTCTTCGTTGATACGGCTGATCGGGTTGTAGGTTACAAGACATGGTTTGTCCGATTTCTTTGCCCAGGGTTGTTGGTTGTGCATGATGTAGGTGATTTCATAGTTATCTGGTCTCACACCGTACTGTTCAATGTAGTTGCTCCGGGTCTCGAGGGGCTTGACCTCGTTATCCGGGAGGACCGAGGCATCCGAATGGACAACCGTATGGTTATGCAATTCGCTCTCGTAACGAACCGAAGAGAGAAGGAAGCTCTCCAGGAAGGTCGGGTTGTCGAGAATCATCAATGTCTGGTTCGCGTTGCACGCAAAGACCACATCGTCAAATGTCTCGGTGATTCCGTTTTCATCTTCAATGACCACGCCGGATGCCCGCCGATACACTTTCTTCACGGGCCTGTTTAGGTATATCTTGTCCCGAAATCCGGCTGACATTTCCTCGTATATACGCCGCGTACCCCTATCCCATGTTTGCATTGGTGTTGCGGTCTCTATATCAAAGAACTCCAGATACCGGGCAAACAGTGACGCGGGCATGTCGAACACGTTTGTTGCCATCAGGAAATTGACGAACATCGGCTTCAGAACCTTGTACCTGAAGTCTCCTGAGAACCTGCCCCAGTTGAGAATCGTACCCATGCTGATGTAGTTAAAGGGATTGAGAGCATTGATCAGCAGGGATCTGGAGTGGTTAAGTCGGCCGAACCACTTGAGACGCTTAAGGAGTTTCTGGAACTTGACAATTTCCGGTTGCAACTGACTCTTGATATCTGAGTCGAAATCGTGTGCATAGATTTCGCCACGGTACTTTACGCTGTAGTTGAATTTGGTGTCTAACAGATCAATGCCGTGTTGCTGCAAGAACAGCACCATATGATGGTATGCCGATGGAATGCACGCGGTAACGGAAATATCGAACGGGATTGAGGTTCCGTTTTCTTGAGGCATGTCGGCTGTTATGGCATTGCCGCCGAGCTGAGACTGTGCTTCAAAAATTCGAAACTCAAACAGATCAGGGTGTCGGTCCAGAGCCCAAGCCACTCCCAACCCGGATACTCCACCACCGATAATGGCAACTTTTCTCATTTTTCCAGTGTCCTCCGTTTCATTCATAGCCGACGCCATGGCCTCTTAATTTGCTTGTCCATTATAGCACTCTGTCAGCCGGGTGTAAAACAAGGGTGAACAGACATTAGGAGGAAGCCCATAGCTGAAATTCGATCCCCGCTACGTCAATATCTTCAGGGACCGTGGCACATCAGACGGGCAGTTCGCGTTTCTGTTCGGCGATATGAAACTTGAGCTTCTTCTTCGGCTTCATTGATGGAAACGCGGCGATCCCAAGCTTATAGTCTTCGGGGTATACGCGAAGAGTAAAGTAATGCGCTATGATCAACAGGTTAACAGCCATATGAAGTGTCATCCACCGGGCGCCGAGGCACATGTGCGAGCCCAGTCCGTATGGGGCGTATCCGGGGTTTTTATGCTCATTGCGAGGCGGCAGGTAGCGGTCGATATCAAATGAAAGAGGATCCGGGAAGGAATCTTCCATATAGTGCGGGGCGGTTTGTGCGATGTTTATTCTGGACCCCCGCAGTATTTCATAGCCCTCGACCGTGAACGTATTCACGACGTCACGCATAATCATTGGAACAACCGGGTACATTCGAAGGCATTCATTGATGAAGCGGTCGGTGACTTCTATGTTGGCGGGAGAGAAGTCTTTTCCGGTTGGATCACCGTTTGAAAACAGTGCGTCGGCTTCACTTCGAATTTTGTCGTAAAGCTCAGGGTGTGACGCCATGGCATAAAGGGCGAAGTTAAAGCCGTCACCCAGGTACATGCTGGCAAGCACCACTGCCGATAGAGCGAAACTCAGATTCGACTCGGGCATCAATAGCGGGTAGTTCGCATTGAGGCTTAGCAGATCATCCACAAAGTTTCGCGGACAACCGGCCCGTTGGGCTGATGTATGGGCACTTTGTACCCGCTCCATCAAAACGCCTATTGCCTTGGCCCTGCGTTTCATTCCCGGTGTTTTCAGCATGAATTTTGGCAGGATGTTTAAGAGATGGGTGCTGAGTGCCCGCTCCTTGTAAGCAATTATATCGTCCATGATATCCTGCGTATCAATACTCATGGATAGAGATGACATCTGAGCGTTAATCATTTTTCGGCACAGATCCCTTGCAGGATAGCTTTCGCCCACTTTCCAATTTGCCATGTATTCGCGAGCCTTGCTGTAGACCACATCGATCTGTCCTTCCAGTCTCCCACGGGAGTAGGCTGGAGTCATGGTTTTTCGATACCGGAAATGGTCTGCGCCATCCAGGGCAGGCAATATGCCTACCGCCCCATACACTTTCTCAAAGTCGCCAAAGAGATTCTTGGATGTCAGGTACTTCCGTCCGTGTCGACGTACCCAGCGGTTTATTTCTGGTCCGGAAAGAAAAATATTTGGCTTTGAAAAAGGAGGAGCGATTTCAAAGACCGGGCCGTACTGCTTTGTCAAATCCGCAAAAAGTGCCGGAAGGTTCCCGGTACGAGCATGTGGGTTGAGCAGTAGTCGATGAAGTGAAACGCGCGGAATCTTCTTGCTAAGAAGAGAACTTCCAAACAGAGGATTATTGATGTTCTGTTCGACCGCGTCCCCCATTGAACGGCCGATTAGGTCCATCCTGCAGATAAGCTCGATCCGCTCTTCCGCCTTTTTGTCGAGCTTAAACATTAGGGGAAAGATATCGCATGTCTTGATCAGGCAAATGATGATAATATCTCGCGGATCCGGAATGTCGTCTGAAAAGATGTCTTTGCCGACTCTGATTCTGATGAACTGACTTAAACTTGCATCTTCATCGTCGCCGTTTGCACTTGCGTATAGTTTGCCAGGTGCCACTGTCCAGAAATCACCCTCGTGATGTTCCAGAAATTCCAGATTAACCAGGTTCTCTAAGGTCAAATCAGTGATTGTTTCCGCATGGCTGATGAGCTTTTCAATCCAGTATTGGGCGTTGTACTTAACTGGCTCATCGACGATTTCCTTGAGAATCAGGTCCAGGCTGGGGTTGCCCGTTTCTGTCGGATTCAGAACGTGAAGTGACTCCAAGTCCGTGTCGATACGTGAAAGGAGAGCGAGTTCCGCGAGTGCCGCGCCGATGACAGCGCAATTTATTCCCCGTCCGGGTATTTGGTAAAAGTAGCCAGTGTCCTCGTTGAGGAGCATCAGTATGAACTCGTCGAGCAACCTCAGTGGCTGGTTCTCAACAGGATCATTCATCAGCTGTTGCCTCCTTCAATCCGAATCTGTGACGCGGTTTGGACTTCGGAGAATCTTTATGACCTGATCATTCGAAAATGACTGAAGGAAATTGCAAGGCCTACAATCAAGGTCCGTCCGGTCAGTACTATAAAAATAGTATATTCAAACCGAGACGTAATCAAATCTAATTTATGGTGGCATGATCAAGCGACGGCCTGATTCTCTGATTTCACCGCAACCTTCTGTAGGGTAAAGCTGAGGCTGTTCAACGAATGAACGAAAAAAGATTCACGGGTATCACCTTGAGGGGCATTATCCCGGAAAACTAAAGTTCGATCCCCACCGCGTCAACGTATTCAGGGACCGTGGCACATCAGACGGGCAGTTCGCGTTTCTGTTCGGCGATATGAAATTTAAGCTTCTTGTTCGGCTTCATTGATGGAAACGCGGCGATCCCGAGCTTATAGTCTTCTGGGTATACGCGAAGGGTAAAGTAATGCGCTATGATCAACAGGTTGACAGCCATATGAAGTGTCATCCACCGGGCGCCGAGGCACGTGTGCGGGCCCAGTCCGTATGGGGCGTATCCGGGTTTTCTATGCTCATTGCGAGGCGGCAGGTAGCGGTCGATATCAAATGAAAGAGGATCCGGGAAGGAATCTTCCATATAGTGCGGGGCGGTCTGTGCGATGTTTATTCTGGACCCCCGCAGTATTTCATAGCCCTCGACCGTGAACGTATTCACGACGTCACGCATAGTCATTGGAACAACCGGGTACACTCGAAGGCATTCATTGATGAAGCGGTCGGTGACTTCTATGTTGGCGGGAGAGAAGTCTTTTCCGGTTGGATCACCGTTTGAAAACAGTGCGTCGGCTTCACTTCGAATTTTGTCGTAAAGCTCAGGGTGTGACGCCATGGCATAAAGGGCGAAGTTAAAGCCGTCACCCAGGTACATGCTGGCAAGCACCACTGCCGATAGAGCGAAACTCAGATTCGACTCGGGCATCAATAGCGGGTAGTTCGCATTGAGGCTTAGCAGATCATCCACGAAGTTTCGCGGACAACCGGCCCGTTGGGCTGATGTATGGACACTTTGTACCCGCTCCATCAAAACGCCTATGGCCTTGGCCCTGCGTTTCATTCCCGGTGTTTTCAGCATGAATTTTGGCAGGATGTTTAAGAGATGGGTGCTGAGTGCCCGCTCCTTGTAGGCAATTATATCGTCCATGATATCCTGCGTATCAATACTCATGGATAGAGATGACATCTGAGCGTTAATCATTTTTCGGCACAGATCCCTTGCAGGATAGCTTTCGCCCACTTTCCAATTTGCCATGTATTCGCGAGCCTTGCTGTAGACCACATCGATCTGTCCTTCCAGTCTCCCGCGGGAGTAGGCTGGAGTCATGGTTTTTCGATACCGGAAATGGTCTGCGCCATCCAGGGCAGGCAATATGCCTACCGCCCCATACACTTTCTCAAAGTCGCCAAAGAGATTCTTGGATGTCAGGTACTTCCGTCCGTGTCGACGTACCCAGTGGTTTATTTCTGGTCCGGAAAGAAAAATATTTGGCTTTGAAAAAGGAGGAGCGATTTCAAAGACCGGGCCGTACTGCTTTGTCAAATCCGCAAAAAGTGCCGGAAGGTTCCCGGTACGAGCATGTGGGTTGAGCAGTAGCCGATGAAGTGAAACGCGCGGGATTTTCTTGCTGACATGAGAAGTTGCAAGCAGCGGATTATTGATGTTTTCTTTGACCGCATCCGCCATTGAACGGCCGATTAGGTCCATCCTGCAGATAAGCTCGATCCGCTCTTCCGCCTTTTTGTCGAGCTTAAACATTAGGGGAAAGATATCGCATGTCTCGATCAGGCAAATGATGATAATATCTCGCGGATCCGGAATGTCGTCTGAAAAGATGTCTTTGCCGACTCTGATTCTGATGAACTGACTTAAACTTGCATCTTCATCGTCGCCGTTTACATCCGCGTACAGTTTGCCAGCTGCCACTGTCCAGAAATCACCCTGGTGATGTTCCAGAATTCCCATATTAACCAGATTCTCTAAGGTCAAATCAGTGATTGTTTCCGCATGGCTGATGAGCTTTTCAATCCAGTATTGGGCGTTGTGCTTAACTGGCTCATCGACGATTTCCTTGAGAATTATGTCCAAGCTGGGGTTGCCCGTTTCTGTTGGGTCCAGGAGGAGAAGAGACTCGACATCTGTGTCGATACGAGAAAGCAGAGAGAGTTCCGCGAGTGCCGCACCGATAATAGCGCAGTTCATTTTGTGGGCGGCTATTTGGTAGAAGTAACCGCTCTCCTCGTCGAGGAGCATCAGTATGAACTCGTCGAGCAAGCTCAGTGGCTGGCTCTCAATAGGATCATTCATCAGCCGGCGCCTCCTTCAATCTGAATCCGTGGCGCGGTAATGGTTACAGGAAATTGTAAAACCTACAATCATAGTTCCTAACATTGAAACTGTATATTCCGACCGTGATATAGTCAAATCTGCTGTATGTTGAATAAGACCGGAGTTTAGACTCATGAGTCTTTGAATTTAGACTGAAGAGATACCGAAGACTTGAATTTGCGAAAAATTCCAAACACTACCCTTCTATATAACATGATATATAATCTATATGCTACGAATATTATTTAAATTCCAGTGTCGTGTGTTATTGGTCTTTTCTGTGACCGTATCCATAAGTGACCGCTTCACTGCAGGAAGGGGGATTCTGTTATGATTGAATGGCTTGGTATTAGCCACCTTTTTGAGCTTTCCCAGAGGGAAGCGATTGCGGGGTTTTTCACCCCGCTGGTGATTTTTGCCGTGTTTTTCCTGGCGCAGATTATACTGCCTGGAAGATGGGTTCCTGGCTACGTCATCAATCCGGAGACCGGCGAGCCCCGCAAGTATAGGCTGAACGGTCTTTTGGTATTCGCGGTTGCGCTGATCGTGTGGGCTTTCGAGCTTACCGGCATGCCGCGTGAGTGGTTCTACCGGTCCTCGATCTATGCCGTGGTTGGCGGAACAGTTTTTACCACAATCTTTGCGATCATAGCGGTCTTCAGTCAGCCGCAAGGCAAGATAAAGAACCCGCTTCTGGCGCTTTGGGACGGGCGGGCGCAGGAGATGTCGTTCTTCAACGAGCGCTTCGATGTGAAGATGTATTTCTATGTTGTCGGCGGGACGATGCTGGCGCTCAACGCCTTGTCCGGAGCCGCATACAACTATGAACTCTTTGGCGAGAACTACAATCCGGGCGTTTTCCTGTATGCGGCATTCTACACATACTACATACTGGATTACTTTATCTTTGAGCGCGTCCAGCTATATACCTACGATCTGATCCATGAGGGCATCGGCTTCAAAATGTTCTGGGGAGGCCTCGTGATCTACGGGTGGCTGTTTATCCTCCCGTTGTGGGGCATGGCTGCTTACCCGTCTCCCGGATTCTCGTCGGCGTGGACGTATGTCTGGCTAATCGGAACGCCTGTGCTGTTCCTGTTCGGGTGGGGCATCTCGCGCGGCGCTAACATGCAGAAATACACATTCAAGCGATGGCCCGACCGCAAATTTCTCGGGATCATCGAGCCTGAGTACATCCAGGCCGGCGACCGCAAGATCCTGTGCAGTGGCTTCTGGGGTGCCGCTCGCCACTTCAACTACCTGGGCGAAGGCTTCCTTGGTCTTTCAATTGCCCTGGCATTCGGCTACTTCACTAATCTCTGGGCGTGGACCTACTTTATCTTCGTCGTAACGTTTTTTACCTTCCGTCAACGTTTTGACGATGCATACTGTGCCGAGAAATACGGCGCCGAAAAGTGGGCGGAGTATCAGGCACGGGTGAAATACCGGATTTTTCCCGGCATTTATTGAGGAGATTTCCTGCGAGTCCATACAGGGTGATTACGATCGCCGCCTGCCCGCATTGTGCTTGAGTTGTACAGATTACTCTACGGGTCAACCCGGTTTGCGCGCCTTGTGGTAGTACATGGGCGTAACAATTCCCAGACGTCCTGCGGCCAGGAGGCTGTCGGCCACGACATTAATAATTTTCCGTGCCTCGGACGACCCCTTGGGTACGGCGCGCACGCCTTCCAGAACGGGCAGAACCGCCGCGGCGATTTTGCGGCCAAGGGCCGTTCTCGAGAAACTTCTCAGATTCAGGCTGCCCCCTTCCAGCGGTCCATACCACGGCGTCTTGGGGTCGGCGTCAAGAGCGCGGTCATGCGCCTCGACAAGTTCGAAACCGACTGCCCGCAGACTGTCGTCTACCTCCGTGAATGAAGCGATTTCCGGAAGAGCGGAGACGTATTCGTTTATTTCCTTGAGTTCCCGGTGCTTGGGGTTTCCGCCGTCGTAAAGCGGGGTCGTGCACACGTCGTAGCCGACGAAGACCGCACCGGGGCGCAATACGCGGAATATCTCGGCAAAGGCTGCGGTCTTATCCGGCGCATGACACAAGGCCTCGATATGGTAGGCCGCGTCGAAACTTCCGTCTTCCGCCGGTATATTCAGGAAATCGCCGTGCAGGACGCTGCAGAGATCGTCCAGGCCAGCCTCGCTGTTATACGCAGAGCACTTCCCGAGCTGATATTTGTTGATGTTGAGGCCCACGATTGAAGCGCCGAACTTTCTTGCGAGGGAGCGCTGGGGTCCACCCACGCCGCACCCGACATCCAGCACCTTCATACCCGGTCTCAATCCAATGGCTTCGCCCAGAAAATACTCATGGTTGGCAATGGATTCCTCGAAAGACACCCCCGGCTCCATCAGTGCGAAGTGAATCGACTGTCCCCATCCACGCTCGCAAAATTCGGTAATGAGATTATAAAACGCCGTTACCGTGTTGGCGTACTCTTCCTTGCTCATCCCCTGGCTTCTGCGGTACTTCGATAGCCTTTCCACAATATCATCCCGCTGAACTGCATTTGAAGCTGAGTTATGGGAGTCATCTGCCACTTGCGTTTTCCTCTGTAGAATCTTCTATATGAAAGATTCCTTATCACTTTCTGATTTTTCTTCTAAGTTTTGGGAAACCATCTTATCCACTCTACATAAGGGGGTCAAAAACATTTTTTGGATCGCCAAGCCCGCTTCTTTCTGAACCTCAATAAAACCAGATTTGAATATAATTCCGGTTCAAGACTTGGAACGCGGGAATTTAGGTTACTATATTCCTAAGTAAAAGGCTTGCGCACTAGCATCATGTTATCTGAAAAGACCCAGCGCCGAATTCTCAAAAATCCGTTCACCGCACCCGGTGGGGGCGGCAAGAGCGTTCCGGCTTCACTTCTCCCAGCGATTTTAGCGGTGGTGCTGTGGGTGCTTGTTTCAGTGCTCCCGACCGTAGCGTACCCGGCCGGCTTCACCGACGAGGTTGATATCTCCGGGCGCCTCTCGACTGAGGCTTGGCTGTATCCCCAGAGTGCCGAGTATCCTGACCAGCGTTCATATGCTGGCGGGCTTGCACTTGAGACAACGTTCTATGTTGAGAGCGAGGAAGGCACAAGCATAACGGTGACTCCCTTTTTGCGGTACGATGCCGGGGACCCGGACCGCACGTACGGTGATTTCCGTGAGGCCTATCTGCTTATGTACGGCGATATTGGCAACGGCGAATGGGAATTGCGTCTGGGCATCGATCGGGTCTTTTGGGGCGTCACGGAACTGCGTTCCCTGGTGGATATCATCAATCAGACCGATGTTATTGAACACCCGAACGAAAAGATAAAGATGGGTCAGCCAATGGCCCATCTCACCTGGTCGGGTGACTGGGGAGCACTGGAATTTTTCGCGACGACATGGCACCGTGCGCGCACCTATCCGGGCCCGCGTGGTCGCCAGCGGTATGAGTTCATTGTGGACCAGGATATGGTTTCATACGAATCCGGCGCGAAAAAGTGGAATATTGATCTTGCCAGCAGGTACAGCGGCTTATTAGGGCCGCTCGAGATTGGTCTCAGCGTGTTCAACGGTACGAACCGAGAGCCCACACTCTTGCCGATATTTCTCGACTCCAGATTGGTTCTGGCCCCACATTACGAGAAGATTCGCCAATTCGGTGTGGATGCCCAGCTTACAAGGGGGTCCCTGCTGCTCAAGCTGGAAGCAATCTACCGCGCTGGCGCGAGGAACAGCAGGTACATTCAACACCTCAATACTTTAGAGGAAGAGGACTACACGGCTTTTATCTTGGGTAGCGAGTACACGCTCTATTCCATATTGGGTTCGAACTCTGATCTGGTCCTGTTTGCCGAATGGGCTTACGACGGACGTGGCCGGTGGGCAACCAATGCATTCGAGAACGACCTGTTCATTGCCGCGCGTCTCGGGTTGAACGATCCGCATGGCACCGAATTTGTCATCAGCGTTTTAGGTTCCCTCAACAAGAGCAGTCGCGTCCTCGCAGGCGAGTTCAAACGTCGCCTTTCTTCGGACAACTGGCTTCTGCATATTGAGACCTCAGCTTTTCTGGATATTGACGAAGACGACTTCATATACTACGTGCGGCGCGACAGCTACGTAAAGATCAATCTAGCCTACAGTTTCTGAATCGAACCAGAACCTGAAAGCAACTCGACAGTGACTTTTTAGTACTTGCCTTGTCAGAGTTGCCGAGACGCGAAACGTGGGTCAATTGAGGCGGTGTCCGAATACGGATTGAGGTTTTTCATGAGAGTGGCAGGAAATATGTTGTCATAGGGCGGAACGGTTCTGTCTATGTGTGGTCTGCTTTGTCAGGTAAATAATCACGTAAAGATGCGCAAGTGATACCGGCAATTTTATCCGGACTATCGGGCCAATGACTTGGCCGAGGGAAACACGAATGGCGGCTAACTTCCATAACCCAATTTCGAAAGCAATTCGGCCGGAGGACACGGCGGAGACGCTGTCGAAGTACCGCAGAAGCCAGGGCCGGGGCAAGAAAGAGTACGCTCGCATGGTGACGGCGTTTTACGACCTCGTTACCGACTTTTATGAGTATGGATGGGGACAGTCGTTTCACTTCGCACCGATGAAGGTAGGGGAGTCTTTCGAGGAATCCATTGTCGGCCACGAGCATTTTCTCGGCGAAGCCATTGGATTGAGACCGGGTATGAAGGTGCTGGATGTCGGATGCGGCGTGGGAGGACCCCAGCGCTACCTCGCAAGAAAGTTCGGCGCTTCGATCGTGGGCCTAAACATCAGCGAATATCAGATCGGGAAGTGCTCTGCGTATAACAGCAAGGCTGGCCTGGACGATCTCTGCGGCGTCCTGCACGGCGATTTCCTGAATATACCGGCGGAAGACGGAAGCTTCGACGCGGCCTACCATATCGAGGCCATGCCTCATGCGCCCGATAAAGCCGCCGCCTATGCCGAGATATTCCGCGTATTGCGCCCCGGTGGGGTCTTCGCCGGCTACGACTGGTGCATGACCCCGCTTTACGACGGCGCAAACCCTGAGCATCGGGAACTCAAGAAAGGAATCGAATATGGCAACGCTCTTCCCGAAATCGCCTCATTCACGGAGGTAGACGACAGTCTGCGGGCAGTCGGTTTCGAACTTGTCGAGGCGCATGACCGCGCTCTTGACGCCGACCCCAAGACGCCGTGGTATCGACCGCTGGAAGGGGGCAGTCTGAAGCTGAGGAGTTTGCCGAGAACGGCCCTTGGCCGCAAAATTACCTCGGTAACCCTGAGCGTTCTGGAAAGCTTACGCGCCGTACCCAAGGGGTCGTCCGAGGTACGGAAAATTCTCAGTATCGCGGCCGACAGTTGCGTGGCCGCAGGACGTCTTGGGATTTTTACGCCCATGTACTACCACAAGGCGCGCAAACCGGATTGACCCGTACGGTAATCGGGTCCAACGCAAGCACGATGCGGGCCTGCGGCGACTGTGTCGGTAAGCTGCCAGCCGCGGTCCAATTCGCTCGGTTGCGGTCCTACCTATTCTCCAACGTGTGCCGCTCGATATGGAGCAGCACCAAGCCTATATGGAATCGATGTGGAATCGCACAATCAGGCCATTGCTTTATCATGCCCCCATACACCAGATTTGACTATATCTCCGGTTTTGTTTATATCCATTAACAGGAGGAACCAATGATTCGGTCTTCGATCCCACGCATAATACTTACGGTCCTCGGAAGCTTTCTTGCAATTTGTTTCTGGCCGGCTGAGTCGTATTCTGATCTGCTGAGTGGTACCGCTGAGGAAGTGGGTCTCAAGGTTGCAACCGAAGCTCGTGAGAACCAGAAGGGTTTCGGCAATTTCACCGCAAACCTGACCATGACGCTACGTAACAAGCAGGGGAAGGAAACCCAGCGCTCACTCCGTCTCAAACTCATCGAAATCCCGGAGGACGGCGATCGAACTCTGTTTGTGTTTGACCACCCAAAGGATGTCAAAGGGACCGCTTTTCTCGTCCATGCCCATAAGGAGGGGCCAGACCAACAGTGGCTCTATCTTCCCGCACTGAAGCGGGTGAAAGGCATCAGCGCCTCGAAACAATCCGGCTCTTTCATGGGCAGCGAATTCTCCTATGAGGACATGGGAGCGGTCGAGGTCGGGAAATTTACTCACCGGTTCCTTCGTGAAGAGCCCTGCGGTGATCTCAAGTGCCTGGTTCTGGAGCGTATCCCGAAAAGTCAGGATTCCGGGTACTCACGCCAAGTGGTTTGGCTCGACCGGGAGGAACTTCGAACAATTCAGGTCCACTACTTCGACCGCAGGAATGAGCACCTCAAGACTATGGTCGTAGAGGGCTATGCAAAATACCTCGATCGGTTTTGGCGGAGCAGCACTATAACGATGACAAACCTGCTGACTGGCAAGAGTACCGTGCTGCTATGGTCAGACTACAAGTTTGGGACTGACCTGGACACCAAGGACTTTACCCGAACAGCGCTAAAGCGAATACGGTAGAGAGGTTTCTAGACTGCCTCGCCCGGTTCACCACCCGCCGGAGTGACTGCAACTGAAATTGGGTGAGTATACTACGCAACGAACGGAGAGCTTCCGTAAGTTGGATTGATCAAGCCCATGAAAAACGGCGGAATACCGATGTCCTCGAACACTCCTACAACCCATGACCCAGAAAGTGGGGATGTGTCCCTTAGTCTTGAGCGCAAGCCAAATTCCCTGTTTTGGCAATAATGAAATTGCTGAGTGATATAGAGTCACGGTTGGGCAACTGGGTCATCAAGCTTCGGTGGCCGATCATCGTTGCTGCCATTGTCTTAACCGGGATTGCAACAAGCGGCACGTTGTTGCTTGAGTTCTCAACCGACCACCGCGTCTACTTTTCCGAAAACAATCCTCAGCTTCTGGCGTACCAGGAGATGGAGGACATGTACGGCAAGAGCGACAACGTCTTTTTTGCCATCGTGCCGGAGGACCGAGATGCCACATCGTCTCTCGCCCTTGAAGCTACGGAGTGGCTCACCGAAAAGGCTTGGCAGACCCCATTCGCAAGCCGTGTCGATTCCGTTACCAACTTTCAGCATACCAAAGCCGACGGCGATGAGGTATTGGTGCGTGAACTGGTGGACGAGAGTGCCTACAGCGATGCCGAAGAGCGGTCACGGATTCGCGAAATTGCCTTGGCGGAACCGGTTCTCGCGGGGCGCCTGCTGGCACGCGACGGCGGTGTTTCGGGAATCAACGTCACATTGCAGTTGCCGGGCGAGGACCAAATGCGCGAAGGTGCAGAGGTTGCTGAACACTCACGCAAACTTGCGAATGAATTTCGAGAACGTTTCCCCGGCATTGACGTACTGTTGTCTGGAATGGTGATTTTTAACCAGGCCTTTATGGAGGTGTCTCTGGACGATCTTAGGACGCTCATCCCGGTGAGTTTCTTGGCAATGGCGTTCATGCTGCTGCTTCTGACGCGGGGATTTTCAGGAACGTTCGCAATAATGCTCGTCGTGGTGATGTCGGTAATGACCGCCGTGGGTCTCGGGGGCTGGGCAGGACTTCCAATGACGTCGCCTTCGGCGGTCTCCCCGGTCGTCGTGCTGACAGTGGCTATTGCCAACTGCGTCCACATCTATTCCACCATTGTCAGCTATATGCACGATGCAGCGTCCGGCACGTCTGAGGATCGCGGCAGCAGAACTAGGCAGGATGCGATTGTCGAGTCGATTCGGGTGAACCTTCAGCCGGTCTTCCTGTCGAGTCTGACTACCACGCTTGGCTTTTTGAGCTTGAACTTCTCCGATTCGCCCCCTTTTCGTCATTTGGGCATCTTCGTTGCATTTGGGGTCGGTGCGGCATTCGTGCTTTCCGTAACTTTTCTGCCGGCGTTGCTCTCGCTGCTGCCGGTTCGGGTACGCGCATCCCTGTCCCGAGAGAATTCTCTGATAGAAATGTTCGGCAGGTTCGTTGTACGCCGAAGCCGCCAACTGCTCTGGGGCTCCGGGCTGATCGTGGTAGTGCTCGTGGCGTCAATTTTCCAGAACGAGCTAAACGACGTTTTCCTCCACTATTTTGACGAGAGCGTCGAATTCCGAAAAGACTCTGAATTCATCGTGGATAACCTCACCGGTTTGTATGCCATGGAGTACTCGCTCCCATCGCGCTCCCCGGGTGGGATCAGCGACCCGGCGTATCTCTCAGATGTCGAAGCGTTTGCCGAGTGGTACAGGGGGCAGCCTGAAACGATACACGTAAACGTCATCACCGATACCTTCCGACGGCTAAACAAGAGCATGAACGGGGGCGATCCGGACTATTACCGGCTACCCACAGACCGGGAACTTGCCGCGCAGTATCTGCTTCTCTACGAAATCTCTCTACCCTATGGCCTTGATCTGAACAACCAGATCGCCGTCGACAAGTCAGCCACCCGGATGATAGTGAGAACGCGGACGCTCTCTTCAAACGAAGTGATCGCACTTGATCAGCGCGCGCAGCAATGGCTCGCAGGCCACGGGCCGAATATTTCCGGTCCGGTGAGTGCCGGTACCACGTTGATGTTTGCCAATCTCGGTCGGCGAAATATCATCTCCATGCTTGCTGGAACCACGCTCGCCCTCGTTGGAATTTCTTTCATCCTCATCTTCGCACTGCGATCATGGCGACTCGGAATAACGAGCATGGTCCCAAACCTGATTCCCGGGGCATTGGGCTTCGGTATATGGGGTTTGACAGTCGGAGAAGTGGGAGTATCACTTTCGATGGTAACGGCCATGACATTGGGTATCGTGGTCGACGATACTGTCCACTTTCTCAGCAGGTACAAGCGGAACCGGCACGAACTCGGTTGCACTTCTCCTGAAGCGGTACTGGTTTCCTTCCGAACCGTGGGTCAGGCACTGCTTACGACCTCGCTTGTGCTAGTGGCAGGCTTTGTTGTGGTGAGTTTTTCCAATTTCGAACTCAATTCAGCGATGGGCAAGCTCACAGCGCTTGTAATCACTTTGGCCCTGATGGCCGATTTCCTTCTCCTGCCGCCGCTTCTCATGAAGTTCGACGCGAATGCTGACGGCGCCTGCCTTCTTTCGGAAATGGTAACCAAGGCGTGAAGGGTAATTCACCGAAAAATCATCCAAGGGCTAGCTTCATCCTGATTGTCATAAAATTTAAGTTGATTGTCGCTGTATAATAACCTGTGAGAAAATCAGCCCATATGCCCTGCAATTTATTGAGTTATTACCTTGGTGGCAAAAAAGCTCCCGACAAATGCGCTTCGGCTCCCATCTGGCTGAGTAAATTGCACCCCTAAGGTCCCCGCGGCAAGACGGTCTGAAAACTTGCCGCCCCAGTTGCCTTGATTGTCAAGAGTTTCAAAGTTGATTCCAAGCCTCTCATCGCCTATGACGACTACCAAGTTTGTGCCTTGAAACATTCCTTGCTGAATCCGGACAGGGGAGAACTTGACAGAGGCAAGGCTTAGATTGGTATAAAGTTCGCTTCGGTTTCCATTAGTATCTATCGTGGCCCCGGTAGTTTCCTGGTTCTCAACGCACCCGAGGCATCCTTCTATAGTCCTATTTGTAAAATCAACCTTGAGTGCAACTATGCCGGAGAACTCCCCCGTCTCTTTAAGCCCATCTACAAGGCGGGGATCCAGAGGCTCCCACGACGGCCCATAAAAAGACGTGTACATACCCGATGCGTAACCTCGGTAGATGACTATGCCGGTTGTCGGCAAATGGGGGGGGGGGTATCAGCAAGCTCAGGACCGTGGACGAAAGTTCCAATTTCCGCATTCGTAACTGGTCCCGCGGCAAGGTCTCCATCGAGGCGCATCCAGTAACCGCTTGTAAAGAAATCTCTCACGTCTTCGTTATGCCAGCTGGCCGTAATATTGCCAATCCAAGTGTGAGATTCCGTAGAATCAAATAACGACCACCTGGTTAAATGGTGGCGGCGAATCGGCGGAATGGGCAATGGACGTTTGATCAGTGGATCTTTCACTGATTGTTCAGTGGAGTCAAAAACCAGTTGCTTGCCATCTTCGGTGGCAACTGTGAGTTTGACGCTGGGATTCCTGACCTCCAAGCGGGTGAAAGGTGTGGAAACATCTAGGACTCCGGCGTCAGAAGATTTAAAGATGCTGGTACCGGTAAAGCTTGGCTCAGCGGCTACAACTCGTGTAACTGCCATTTCCACAACTTCGTGATGCGCGGTCCGGGCATCATTGAGCGGAGAGAAAGCTGTCTTAACTGGATCATTCGGAACGATGTTGCTTATAGTGTTTTTCTCTATTATCTGGCAAGCAGCAACCATAAAAATAACTGTGAGAATGCAGGAAAAGCGCGTAATCATTTTCACTATACCTCTAACTGAAATAGATATTGCCATCACCGACCCCCGGTCTGTTGATGTGCTCCTTTAACTATATAACAAAATAGGACCAAATGGTAGGTCTTTACAATGAGAGGCATTTGCGTTGTAACGGGATCCCATTTATCTGATTACCTAGTCGTGTTTTTGCATCTTTTTCCTGTCGTCCTCTGGATGGTCCAGCCGAAAAAAGGATAAGCGATTCTCTTCCCTTACAGATGGTCCTCACAATAGTGCAGGACAATGAAATGAATCAGGTGTTTTTGCCTTTTAAAGAGGGGTGAATTAAAATTTCTATATACCCAAATACTAAAAAGGGAATCGTACACCATGCTCGCTTCGTCTCTTACGCAAGAGCAGCGTCTAATTAAAAATCTGGCCTCGGAGTTTGCCGAAAAAGAAATCAAACCGGTTGCCTCCGAAATTGACAAAACCAGCACTTTTCCCTCAGAAATCGTGGAAAAGCTGTTTGACCTGGGCTTTATGGGCCATTTCATTGAAGAGCGCTACGGCGGAAGCGGTCTCGATTGCCTCTCATACGTGATAGCCATTGAGGAGATATCCCGGGCCTGCGCTTCAACCGGGACGATAGTTATGGCCCATAATTCCCTTGCGTGCGCTCCGATTATTGATTTCGGCACCGAGGAGCAGAAGGAAGAATACCTGCCGCGGATGTGCCGGGGCGCCATAGGGTGCTTCGCTCTTAGTGAACCCGAGTCGGGCTCGGATGCGGCAGGCATAAAGGCAAGCGCCGTGAAAAAAAGCGGGGTTTACATACTTAACGGAACGAAAAGCTGGGTTACGAACGGTCGCGAGGCGAAAGTCGCCGTAGTTTTCGCAAAGACCGACAAGACGGAACGAAGCGGTGGGATCACGGCATTTATCATTGATCTTGACGCTCCTGGAATCTCTCTTGGAAAGTCGGAGAGCAAGCTCGGAATAAAGGGGACGAGTACCTCGCAGATTGTCTTTGAGAACTGCGAGGTGCCGGCGAGCCGGGTCCTCGGCAAAGAGGAAGAGGGTTTTAAGGTCGCCATGAAAACGCTTGATGCGGGAAGAATAGGGGTCGCGGCCCAGGCTGTGGGCATAGCCCAGGCGGTCCTTGACTCCTCGACGCGGTATTCCCGGGAAAGGGAGGCTTTCGGCAAGAAGATCTCGGATTTTCAGGGTATACAGTTCATGCTTGCCGACATGGCGACCAGGATCGAGGCCTCGAGGCTGCTTACCTGCAAGGCGGCCTTGATGAAGGATCGCGGAGAAAAATACGCCAAGCACTCCTCCATGGCCAAGCTCTACGCTTCGGAGACCGCGATGTGGGTGGCGACCAAGGGCATTCAGATACACGGAGGAAACGGATATACGACCGATTATCCGGTGGAACGGCATTTCCGCGACGCCAAGATAACGGAGATATATGAAGGAACCTCTGAGATACAGAGGATCGTTATCGCCAGGCAGGTTCTTTCCGAGTCGCTCTAAGCTGTTATAATTCAGGGTCCATAATCAGTTATGAGTCAGGAGAAAAGCATGTCCGAGTCAAACATAAACACTGTAGGTATCGTGGGGGCTGGCACTATGGGTTCAGGCATAGCGGAGCTTGTCGCCTCAGCGGGGAAAAACGTCGTTCTTTTGGATATTGAAAAAGATATCGCGGAGGATGCAGTCGCAAAAATAGGAAAAAGTCTTGGCAGACTGGCGCGAAGAGGCAAAATCGACGAGGAGCAGGTCACCTTGATCGTCTCAAGGCTTCACCCGACCGAAGACTACGGTGATTTCCGCGACGCGGACATAGTGATTGAGGCCGCAAGCGAGGATATAGACCTTAAAAAGGCGGTTTTCGCCAAGATCGAGGAGAACACCGGAGAAGACACAATTATCGCAACTAACACATCGACCCTCTCGGTTACGGAGCTTGCCATGGGTACCTCTAGGCCCGAAAAAGTTGTTGGAATGCACTTTTTTAATCCCGCACCGATAATGAAGCTGGTTGAAGTGATCAATACTGCCAAAACATCGCCTGAGATCCTTGAGGAGACGATGGAATTCGCGAGGAGTCTTGATAAATATCCGATTATGGCAAAAGACAGAGCCGGATTCGTTGTAAACAGGATTCTGCTGCCGATGATAAACGAAGCGATTTTCACCCTTGATGAGGGCATTGCCGCGGCGGCAGAGATCGATAACGCCATGAAACTCGGAGCAAATCATCCCATAGGGCCGCTTGCGCTTGCGGACCTCATAGGGCTTGACGTCACCCTGAGCGTACTTGACGTTCTCTACACAGAATATGGAGACCAGAAGTTCAGACCCGCTCCGCTTCTTAAGGAAATGGTGAGGGCAGGGAATCTGGGCAGAAAGACAGGAAAAGGCTTTTTTGAATATGGCAGAAAGTAAAGGAGGCATAAATGTACAAGGATCTTTTGTTTGAAAGCACTGATGACGGCGTGGGAGTGTTGACGATTAACAAAGAGAGGTCTATGAATGTCCTCAATGGCGAAACCGTAGGGCAGCTCAAAGACTTTGTGACCGAAAAGCTGCCCGCCGAGAACATTAAGGTGCTGGTTGTGACCGGAGCCGGAGGAAAGGCTTTTGTGGCCGGGGCCGACGTAAGACAGATGAGTCAGATGACAACGGACGACTTCAAGGATTACTGTGCCCTGGGAAGAGGGGCTTTTGACTACCTGGAGCAGGCATCTTTTCCGGTTATAGCCGCGATAAACGGATATGCCTTGGGAGGAGGGCTTGAATTTGCGCTTGCATGCGATATAAGAGTCGCCTCCGAAAATGCCCGCGTGGGTTTTCCCGAAACCAAGCTCGGTCTCTTTCCCTGCTGGGGAGGAACCCAGAGATCAACCAAACTTATAGGACCCGGAAAGACCAAGAAACTGATTTTTACCGGGGAGATGGTCACCGCTGCTGAAGCGCTTGCTCTCGGGCTTGTGGATAAGGTTGTAGAACAGGGAGAACTTATGGATGAGGTTATGAAAATAGCCCAGCAGATCGCGCGCAACAGCCCGCTTGCCGTCAGTTACGCCAAAAAAGCGATAAACCAGGGATCCGAGACAGGGCTTTCCGAAGGACTTGCGTACGAGATGGAAACGGGATTTCAGTGTTTTGATTCCTATGACAGGGTTGAGGGGATGAGTGCATTTGTTGAGAAGAGGACAGCTGAGTTCAAAGGAGAGTAGCAATGGAAAAAGTCGTGCTTTCAGAACCACTTAGAACCGCGATAGGGACATTTGGAGGAACGCTTAAGGATGTTTCCGCGGTCGATCTCGGGACGGCGGTCGTCAAGGAGATTATAAGCAGGGCGTCCCTGCCGCCCGAACAGGTGGATGACTGTATAATGGGCAATATACTGGGAGCGGGACAAGGGCAGAATCCGGCGAGACAGGTATCGATTAATTCCGGATTAAAAGCTGAGACCCCCGCGATTACCGTTAACAGGGTCTGTGGTTCGGGCCTTCAGTCCGTCGTGAATGCCGCCCAGGCCATAAAGTCCGGCGACTGCGGATGCGTTGTGGCGGGAGGGATGGAAAGCATGAGCGTGGCTCCCTTCTATCTTCGGAAAGCCAGATGGGGATACAAGATGTCAACGCCTTCGGATGAGCTTGTGGACGGAATTCTGTGTGACGGGCTCATGGATGCGTTTAACGATTACCACATGGGCGTTACGGCGGAGAACCTTGCGGAGAAATATGAAATATCAAGAGAGCGCCAGGACGAGTTCGCTTACTCAAGCCAGATGAAAGCCAAAGCCGCTATGGAGGGCGGGAAATTCACCTCCCAGATAGTTCCGGTGTCTGTTCCCGGGCGAAGGGGCAGTTCTGTTCAGTTTGACACTGACGAGCATCCGAGGCCGGATGTTACGCTTGAGAATATCTCGAAGTTAAGACCGGTTTTCAAGAAAGACGGTACGGTAACAGCGGCGAACTCCTCGGGCATTAACGACGGAGCCGCCGCCTTGATCGTCACGTCCGAGAGCAAAGCGGAAAAACTGGGCCTGAATGCGCTTGCGTCGATTAAGTCCTACGCGATTTCCGGTGTTGACCCTGCGATCATGGGGATCGGTCCGGTTCCCGCAATGCGCATGGCTCTTGATAAAGCCGGACTCGGAATCGACGACATCGATCTGGTTGAACTCAACGAGGCCTTCGCGGCGCAGTCCCTCGCCGTACTGAGCGATTTTCCCATTGCGGAGGAGAAACTGAACATAAACGGCGGAGCCATAGCGCTCGGGCACCCAGTTGGGGCTACGGGGGCGGTGCTGCTCGTAAAACTTCTTCATGAATTTGAAAACGTCCGCCCCGGCGGGTACGGAATGGTTTCTCTGTGCATGGGCGGCGGCATGGGTATAGCAATGATTGTCGAAAAAATGTAAACTCAGACATAAACGGTGGCTGTCCGAGTGGGCGAATTACCTTAACCAATAGGCCCGATATGAGCGAAAAAATCAAAATAGAGATCATGGATGACGGTCCCCTGATTGTAAGCGACCTCGAGTTGCTTGAAGACGGGGAAGGGAACGGGGTTGCGATAAAAAAGAAAACCGCTCTTTGCCGCTGCGGGACCTCTGGAAACAAGCCGTTTTGCGATGGTTCGCACAGGGGGGCGGGGTTTAAGAGCAGTCTTCCGTCCGGCGAATCTTCTGCTCCCGCCAAGGAAGGGGATGCCGTTATAAGGTCGCTTAAAAACGGTCCCTACGAGGTTTGCGGAGATATTGAACTTTGCGTTGAGGATGATTCGGGGCTCTCGGGGGATGATCCTTACTATCTCTGCCGCTGCGGGGCTTCTGAGAACAAGCCGTTTTGCGACGGTTCACACAAGCGGATCGGTTTCACTGACTAATAACCTAAGAACCAGGAGAAGATAAAAAATGGTCAAGACTCTATCGACGATGATTCCCTTGGGGAGCGAGGCTCCTGACTTCCGGTTGCCGGATGTTGTAAGCGGTAGCGAACTGTCGCTTGGCGATCTCAAGTCGGATGTTGCAACGGTGCTTATGTTTATATGCAACCACTGTCCTTACGTAAAGCACCTGCAGGGTGGGCTGGTGGAAGTTGCCGATGAGTACATTTCCAAGGGAGTTTCCTTCATAGCGATAAATTCAAACGATGTTGAGAACTACCCTGATGATTCTCCCGAGAGAATGAAGGAAGTCGCAGAGAAAAAGGGATACTCGTTTCCCTATCTGTTCGATGAGACGCAGGAAATCGCCAAGGCCTATGACGCCGCCTGCACCCCCGACTTTTTCGTTTATGACCGCGACCTGAAATGCATATACAGGGGACAGTTTGACGACTCGAGACCCGGAAACGGAAAACCGGTTACCGGTAAGGATATGCGTATGGCACTCGATTCCATTATAGCGGGCCAGACAATTGAATGGGAGCAGATTCCGAGCATCGGGTGCAACATAAAATGGAAATAGTGCGGTTTTCCCTGCCACGTGGGACCGTCCGGAAGGAAAAAGAGGGCCACCCAGTGTCCGCAACTTGGAACTTCATCCTCTTGTTCTGTGGGTGTTTTCGCGCATAACCATGAAATCAAAGACGGACAAAGATGGATCCCCGGAATCCGAGGATTTCATAAGAGCCAGAATAAGAAGCGATCTTCAGGCTGGTATTGCAAAGCCCGTTACCCGTTTTCCGCCCGAGCCCAACGGCTATCTCCATATAGGCCATGCGAAATCCATATGTCTTAATTTCGGTATAGCCGAGGAATTCGGCGGAACATGCAACCTGCGTTTTGACGATACCAACCCCTCAAAGGAAGACGTAAGATATGAAGAGGCTATTAGGGAAGACGTCAAGTGGCTCGGGTTTGACTGGGAAGACAGGACCTATTACGCCTCTGATTATTTCGAGCAGCTCTATGAATACGCCCTGAGGCTGATAAGCGAGGGGAAAGCCTATGTTGACGACCTGAGTGCTGAGGAAATAAGAGAATACCGGGGAACACTTTCGGAACCCGGCAGGGAGAGTCCTTCAAGGGGAAGATCCGTTGAGGAGAACCTGAAGCTTTTCCAGGCGATGAGAGACGGGGATTTCGACGATGGACAGTACGTGCTCCGGGCGAAAATAGACATGGCTTCGGGCAATATGAACATGCGCGACCCGGTCATGTACCGGATAATGAAGAAGTCCCACGCCCGTGCCAGGGATTACTGGTCCATTTATCCGATGTATGACTGGGCCCACGGGCAGAGCGACTCCATTGAGGGCATAACACATTCGCTCTGCACTCTTGAGTTTGAGGACCACCGGCCTCTTTACGACTGGTTTATCGCCCAGCTCGGCATATACCATTCCCAGCAGATCGAGTTCGCGAGACTCAACCTCAGCTACACGGTTCTCAGCAAAAGAAATCTCATGAAGCTGGTTTCCGAGGGATATGTAAGCGGGTGGGACGATCCTAGGATGCCCACGATCTCGGGATTGCGCAGAAGAGGGTACACGCCTGAGTCGATAAGGGATTTCTGCCGAAAAATAGGTATCACGAAACAGGACAGCGTGATAGACATGGAGCTTCTCGAGCACAGCGTAAGGGAAGATCTTAACAAGAGGGCGCAGAGGGTTATGGCGGTGCTTGACCCTCTGAAAGTGGTGATAATTAATTATCCCGAAGATGCAGGAGAGGAGCTCGAAGCGGTAAACAATCCGGAAGATCCCTCCATGGGAAAAAGAAAGGTTCCTTTTTCAAAAGAGCTTTTCATTGAAAGGGATGACTTCATGGAGGATCCGCCGAAAAAGTTCTACAGGCTCTCACCGGGTTCCGAAGTGCGCCTGCGCTACGCATACATAGTGAGGTGCGTGGGTTTTGAGCGCGACCCGACGACCGGAGAAGTAACCGAGGTTCACTGTGAATACGACCCAGAGACAAGAGGCGGGAGCGCGCCTGACGGGAGGAAGGTAAGAGGCACCATACACTGGGTGTGCGCGAAAAACGCCTCAAGTGTTACCGTAAGGCTCTACGACAGACTTTTCACCGTCCCGAACCCAATGGCTGACAAGCAGAGGGAATTCACCGAATTTCTAAATCCCGATTCCCTTAAGACACTTGAGAACTGCGCGGCCGAACCGGCTCTTGGGGACTGTTCAGGGGAGACTAACTACCAGTTTGAAAGAAAGGGGTATTTCATCCTTGATTCCGTGGATTCGCAACCTGGCGCGTCCGTTTTTAACAGAACGGTTTCTCTTAGGGATTCATGGAGCCGCCGCTCGGAGGGCAAAACGGCCTGATTTCGGCTTTCGCGCGGATGGAGAAACGTTATGAGTTGGGAAATTAAAAGAATTGGTGACGTAGCGGTCGTGCACATGAACTCAAACCCGATGAACGTCATGGGAGAGGGTTTTTTCAGCGATCTTCAAGAGGCTTTCGCAACGCTTGAGAGCGATCACACGGAAAGCCCCGTGGTACTTACCTCTTCTCAAAGGGCTTTTTCCGCGGGCCTTGATCTTAAGTACCATCTTTCGCTTTTTAGCGCCGGGGACGAAGAGGAAATCTGGCAGTGGTACAAGCGTTTTTGCGGGGCCTTGCTTCGGGTTTTTACTTATGAAAGACCTGTTGTGGCTGCGGTAAACGGTCACGCGATAGCAGGTGGGCTTATACTGGCGCTCTGCTGCGATTACAGGGTATGCGTTGATTCAGGAGCAAGATTCGGTCTTAATGAAATCACCATAGGTTTTCCTATTCCTTCGGCGATAGCGCAGATCGTGCTTTACGTGCTGGGTACGGCAATCGCGCAGCAGGTGATGACGACAGGTTTTCTTTACGAACCCCGCGATGCCGTCAGACTCGGCTTTTTCGATGAAAGCCGCGAAGCGGACGAGCTTCTCTCTCACTGCGTTGAGTTCGCGGGACAGTACGGTCCGTCGCTTATTCCCGGCTACGCCTTCTCTAAAAGGGCTCTTCGCCGCGAGGTCGTGGCGAATATGGAAGGAACCTGTACCGAGGTTGACAGGGAACTTCCGAAAATTCTGCGCAGCCCGGGGGTTTTGGAGAGCCTCGGGGCTCTGGTTGAAGCTCTGGGGAAAAAGAAACAATGATAATTTTGCAGGAAGAACTTTGAAAGAAGTCACCGTAAGAAAAGCCACTGGCGAGGATGCGGAGGCGATGGCCCTGATACTGAGAGAGATCGGCTGGTCTGAGAGAAGGAATTCCCTTCCGATTGAAGAAGTATCGTCTCCGATTCGGGATCTCATACTTCAAACCGACGGGGATCCGGAAGGACACACAATGTACGTGGCCTGTGATTCCGGGGGAAGAGTCCTCGGGTTCACTACCGTGCACTGGGTACCGTTCGTTATGCTCGGAAGCTACGAGGGCTATGTCTCGGACCTGTTCGTAAGTCCTTCGGCAAGTGGAATGGGAGCCGGGAGCCGCCTTATCGAGGCAGTTATGGAAGAGGGCAAAAAAAGGGATGTTTACCGTCTGATGGTGACCAACGGCAAGGACAAGCCATCGTATTTGCGGGGCTTTTACAGAAAAAAAGGGTGGACGGAACGGCCTAAGGTCGCTAACTTTACCTACTACTACAAGGAACCTTGGTCATAGCCTTACAGGCAGAAGCAATCAAAAACCAGGAAACGGATTTTAACTGAAAATGGCGGAAAAACAGGAAGAAGCAATTCTGCTGGTGCACTCCCCGGACCGTCCCGGTCTTGTTAATGCGGTCACCAACTTTATATTCGAATACGGGGGTAATATCCACGCGCTGCAGCATTGTGTTGACACGAACGACATGGTGACCTTTATCCGGGCCAAGTGGGGGATGGACGGCTTTACTCTCTCCCGCGAGGAGACGGAGGAAATTTTCCGCGAGAAAGTAGCGAAGAAACTCGACATGAAATTCGAGGTTTTCTTTACGGGAGACATCCCGCGCATGGCAGTTTTCGTTTCCAAGCTTCCCCACTGCCTTTCGGACATAATTTACAGACTCCGCGCCAGGGAATGGAACGTTGAGATGCCTCTTGTGATAAGCAATCATCCGGATCTCAGGGATGTGGCAGGCCTTCATGGAGCGGATTTCTACGTGTTCGAGAACGTTCGGAAGAACAAGGAAGAGGTGGAGGCAGAGCAGCTTGAACTTCTTCGCGCCTACAATGTGGATTTCATAGTGCTTGCAAGGTATATGCAGATTTTTACCGAGAATTTCGTATCGCATTACCCCAACAGAATAATGAATATCCATCATTCGTTTCTTCCGGCCTTTCCCGGGGCGCGCCCTTATCACTCCGCGTATGAAAGGGGGGTTAAGGTGGTCGGAGCAACTTGTCATTACGTAACCGAGGAACTCGATTCGGGACCCATAATAGAGCAGGATGTCATAAAGGTTAACTATGATGATTCGATAGACGACCTCAAAAGAAAGGGGCAGGATCTTGAGAAGTTGGTTCTTTCAAATGCGATCTGGTCCCATATAAACCGGGAAATTTTGATTTACAAAAACAGGACAATCGTATTCAATAAGTAGGGGAAGTTTTTGCGATTCCCTACGGGTGGGTGAAAAATGAAGTTCAAAGGCACAAACGATTACATAGCCACAAACGACTTGGCCGTGGCCGTTAACGCGGCCATTACGCTTGAGCGTCCGCTTCTTGTTAAGGGCGAACCGGGAACGGGCAAGACCATGCTCGCGTTTGAGGTCGCAAAAGCCCTTGGAAAGTCGCTTATAACCTGGCACATAAAGTCCACCACAACTGCCCAGCAGGGTCTCTACGAATACGACGCCGTTGCCAGACTTCGCGACTCTCAGCTCGGAGACGAGAGGGTAAACGATATCTCAAACTACATAAAGAAAGGAAAGCTCTGGGAGGCTTTCGAGAATCCCGAACAGGTAGTGCTTCTGATTGACGAGATAGACAAGGCGGACATAGAGTTTCCAAACGACCTTCTTTTGGAGCTCGACAGGATGGAGTTTTACTGCTACGAGCTCAAAAAAACCGTAAAGGCGGTTAAAAGAGTCATAGTGATAATTACCTCGAATAACGAAAAGGAACTTCCGGACGCCTTTTTGAGAAGGTGCTTTTTTCACTACATAGCTTTTCCCGACCGAAAGACTCTTGAGAAAATAGTTAAGGTGCATTACCCCGATCTCGAGCGAAAGCTCATGGATAACGCGCTCACCCTCTTTTATTCCGTAAGGGAAATTGACGGCCTTAAGAAAAAACCCTCCACGAGCGAACTTATAGACTGGATAAAGCTGCTTGCGGCCGACCGCGTGGCCGCCGGAGAACTCCCCGAAGTGGATATTGAAGAGAACCTCCCGCCTTACTCGGGTGCGCTTATCAAGAACGAGGCGGACTACGAGATGCTCGAGGCGATCAGGCGAAGATTCAGAAGGTAGGGGATAAGTTCATGTTTCTTGATTTCTTCCTGCTGCTTAAAAACGACGGATTTCCCGTCACCCTAAAAGAGTATCTTACTTTTCTCGAAGCCCTTGACCGCGACGTGATCGGTTACGACACGACCGATTTCTACTATCTAAGCCGTTGCGTAATGGTGAAGGACGAGCGGCATCTGGACAGATTCGACAAGCTTTTTTCCGCTTATTTCAGAGGGGCTCAGCTCGCCGATACCGAGCAGTTCATGCAGATTCCGCTTGAGTGGCTGCGCAAAAACTTTGAGAATGTCCTCTCCGAAGAGGATAAGCAGATGATTCGTTCCATGGGCGGGCTTGAAGAACTGATGGAGAGATTGAGGGAGATTTTCGAGAAGCAGAAAAAACGCCACCAAGGCGGGAACAGGTGGATAGGCACGGGCGGCACTTCTCCCTACGGAGCATACGGTTACAATCCCGCCGGTGTTCGAATAGGGCAGGACGGAGGTAGGCAGAGGCGGGCAGTCAAGGTGTGGGACAAAAGAGAGTTTCGCGATCTTGACGATTCGGTGGAATTAAACGTGAGGAACATGAAAATGGCCCTGAGAAAGCTCAGGGTTCTCACGAGAGAGGGGGTGGGGGAGGAGCTTGACATTGACAAGACGGTCGACAGGACTTCAAAAAACGCTGGGCTGCTTGACCTTGAGTTTGTCCCTTCGCGTAAAAACAACGTCAAGGTTCTTATGTTCTTTGACGTCGGAGGTTCAATGGAAGATCATGTTGAGCTTTGCTCGAGGCTTTTCTCTGCCGCCAAGCATGAGTTCAAGCACCTTGAATTCTACTACTTTCACAACTGCATATACGAGGCCGTATGGAAAGACAACGCAAGACGCTTCAGCGAGAGGATTCCCACTTTCTCGGTGCTCAACAAATACAACGGCGATTACAAGTGCGTTATAGTCGGTGACGCCTCCATGTCCCCGTGGGAACTTGTGTATCCCAACGGAAGCGTTGAACACAATAACGATGAGCCGGGCCTTCTGTGGCTTAACAGGATAAAGGCGAAATATCCTTTTACGGTGTGGCTTAACCCAGTGCCGCAAGATGAATGGAAGTGGACTGAAAGCATAGGCATGCTGAACGATTTTTACGAAGGCAACATGTTTCCCCTTACGCTCTCGGGCATAAAGGACGCTATTCTGACTCTCAAGCGGCGCCCCGGCCACCGCGGTGCGTCGGAACTCCCGGCGTGATGAGGGTATACACCGTTGATGCTTTTACCGACGGGCCGAATTCCGGGAATCCGGCCGCCGTGTGCATTCTTGAAAAAGAAATACCGGATCGGACGAAACAGCAGATCGCTTCCCGGGTAAACCTCTCGGAGACGGCTTTTTTACTCAAAAGAGGAGGTCTTTTTGAACTCAGATGGTTTACTCCCAAGATGGAAGTTGACCTTTGCGGGCACGCCACCCTTGCAAGCGCCCATATCCTTTTCACTCTCGGCATCCTTCCCGATATGGAAGACGCTGTGTTTTCCACAAAAAGCGGGATTCTTACCGCGAGGAGAAAAAACGATCTTATAGAGATGGATTTTCCCTCTGAGGACCCTTGGGAAGTTGAGATGCCGGAAGACCTGCTCATGGCAATTCCCCAAGTTCCCATCTACGTGGGCAGAAACCGCTTTGATTACATAGCTCTTTACGAGAGCGAAGAGACGGTGAGAAACGCTGTCCCGGAACTCACCCACATCAGGAACCTTGATTCCAGGGGACTTATAATAACGAGCGTCTCAAGTTCTCACCGTTATGATTTCGTATCGCGTTTTTTCGCTCCTAACGCCGGGATAGAGGAGGATCCGGTTACGGGGTCTGCTCACTGCTGCCTTTGTCCTTTCTGGAGCCGGAGGCTAGGGAAAAAAGAACTCGCGGGCTATCAGGCGTCAGAAAGAGGAGGCCTTGTTAATACAAGACTTCTTGAGAAAAGAGTCTCTCTGTCGGGGAAGGCGGTTATTGATGGAAGCTTCGAAATCAATCCGGAGTCATAAGGGAACTTGGATCTGCCGCTTGCCAGAATTCACAAAACTTTTTTTTTCGGTAGAATTTAAAATCCCATGTTACAGGGGCGGCGTAGCCAAGAGGTAAGGCAACGGTCTGCAAAACCGTCATACCCCGGTTCGATTCCGGGCGCCGCCTCCAGTTCTGAACTCCGTTCAGCGTAATGCCCGGGTGGCGGAATTGGTAGACGCAAGGGACTTAAAATCCCTCGGGAGTATCTCCCGTGCCGGTTCGAGTCCGGCCCTGGGCACTTTTTTCTACCAAATTCCAAAACGAATGTGTTAGAATGTGAGATATTATGTAACGAATAGTACTAGTTACGACAAACGGCTGATTTCAAGGAGGCTTTGGAGATGAATTTTAGAACTCAGTTTAGTGCTGTTATTTTTGCATTGGTTTTCTCGTTTGCGCTGGTTTTTTCGCTAAATGCTGTTGCCCAAGATGGGCAGGGAAGCCAGGATGAACAGAAAGAAAATCTCAGTGCGTTGGAAGAGGGCAGTTACACACTTCGGAAAATGCTTGTGACCGCCACCAAGCGCGTTCAGCTTGCTCAGGATGTGCCTTTTTCCCTGAATGTCCAGTCAGAGGAGGATATCAAACGTCTTAACACCACTGACTTGGAGGATCTTTCCCGCAACGTTGCCGGACTCTCCATACAGAACCTCGGACCGGGCCAAAGCGTGGTTACCATCCGCGGCATTTCTTCCGGACAGATAGTGCGGGACCAGCCCGGCGTAAAGGAGCAGGTTGGCGTCTATCTTGACGAAACGCCTATATCATTGTCGCTTTTTACTCCTGACATCGATCTTTTCGACCTTAACCGTGTGGAAACTCTGAGGGGACCTCAGGGCACGCTCTTCGGATCAGGCTCGATCGGCGGTACCGTTCGCTATATAACCAACCAGCCGCTTCTAGGTGTAAACGAGGTTAAAGTCGAGATTGACGGTAACTATATTGATGAAGGTTCCACGGGGGGTCATCTCAAAACTGCCCTCAATGTTCCTCTGGGTGATGACGCGGCCGTTCGACTGGTTGCTTATGGCACCAGATACGGCGGTTTCATCGATGCGCACAAAGAAGGGGGCGCTGTGGATGAGGATGTAAACGACGGCACCCGTCACGGTGGGCGTATTTCCCTTTTATGGGAGCCAACCGAAAACTTGTCCATTACTCCGCGAGTTATATATCAGAACATTGATCTTGGAGGTTTTAACCGCGACGAGGTATTTAACCTTTTTGCAAACCCCTATACTGATCCCGCCATACGTACCCCAATCACGCTTGGTGAGAGGGAACAGTTTTTGCTGCTTGATGAGGCTTTTGAAGACGAAACCTTGATTCTAGACGCAGTAGTGGAGTGGGAGATAGAAGATTTTTTTGATGTGACCTACTCGGCAAGCTATATAAACCGCGATCTTCTGGTTAGCCGCGACAGCAGTGCGCTGACCGGAAGCGTGGGCGTAAACCCATTCGGTTCAGGCCCATTTACTTTTCCAGAAGCCCAAGTCTCAATCCCTGGCAATCTGCGTGATACTACCGACTTGGAGCAGATGACCCATGAACTGCGCTTAAGTTCAGACGACGACAGTGCACTTCAGTGGCTTGCGGGTGTTTTCTACGCGAATGTGGAGCGTGATTATTCGCAGCGCAATCTCACTCCAGGTTATGACGCTCTAGCTCTTGAACATGTTCTTAGCAATATAGGTTTGGCACTGGAAGATATCAGCAATGGCTTCCCCGATGTAGATTCTAACTATAGTTCCGATCTTACGTACGATTTGAGGCAGGTCGCGATTTTCGGAGAAGCGACCTACACGTTGCTTGAACGTCTGGACGTAACGGCAGGTCTACGCTGGTATGACTGGGAAGAGGATAAAACTTTCAAATCGGGTGGTGTTTTTTCAAATTGGGACGCACAGAATCAGGACATAACGGTTTCCTCCGACGGATTCACGCCTAGATTCATGGTGAGCTACGACGCTAACGACAATGTTACGATTAATGCCCAAGCTTCCCGTGGATTTCGTCTGGGTGGCATAAATGACCCACTTAACCAAGCCCTTTGCGGAGACGCCTATGATACTTACAGGGTTTATCAGGAGTTTGAGGATGAGACTCTCTGGAACTATGAGGTTGGTTTTAAATCATCGTTTGAGGTCGTCACGCTTAATGGCTCGGTATTTTATACTGACATTGAGAATCTAGGTGTAAACGTTGATGCGGGACCGTGCTCATCGCGGGTTTCAATCAGCGTACCAGAATCTCACACTGTGGGAGCGGAACTTGAGTTGTCTATTCAGCCGACAAGGTCTTTGTTGCTCGCTTTTGCCGGAAGTTATATCGAAGCAGAGTTTGATTCCACTATCAGAACGGCAGATGGGGATGTGGTTGAGGGAATAGAGGATGGTAACAGAATACCTTCGGTTCCTGACTGGCAATTGTCGGGGTCCGCGACCTATACTCTCCCAGGTCTTCTAAGTGCTAGAGAAAGCTATATATCAGGCTCATGGCAGTTTGTAGGCGATAGCCTAACGCAGTCAGGAGATCAAGTGTCCGGCAAGGGGGTTTTTACACATAATCTTCCCTATGCGGGTATCCCTGCCGACCAGACTACAGAAGTTGATCTGCTGCTTGATTCATACCACCTGTTTAATCTTTCCGCGGGCTTGGTATATGACAATATAGAATTCACGGCTTACGTAAAGAATATTACGGATGAAAACGTTAAGCTTTCGTTTGACCGCGAGCGGGGAGGACGGGCCCGTCTTGCCTACAGAGTGGGTCAGCCCCGTACTTTCGGCGTGGTTACGCGCATGCGCTTCTGATGAGATAGCTGGGAAGGTGTATTAAGCTCATCTTCCTTGTTAAAAATGAGACTTGCACCTTGCAATTGCGGTATTTAATGCCGCAATTGCAAGTATGGTCGCTGAGAATACACAAATCAGATTTAGACCAACTTGCATATTTCCTGCTTGGAAATAGCACCCGGAATCTTAGATGTAACCGTGAATTAGTTCTTAGTGAATCGGGTCTTAGGGACCCGGTCCGGGGATTTTTTCTGCCAAGGCAAATCGGTTTTACGTTGCCGGTTTGGCTTTCACTCAGTGAAGTACTCTTTTTCTTTTCTCTTCCCCTGTAATATCCTCGGAATCGTCATCGTAATAAAGGTAATTCATTTCTTCAAAGAGTTCGTCGAACTCATCCGCAAATTCATCCTCAAGCTCATCATCTTCGTCAAAAGTGTCGGAGATGTCTAAAGGGTAGTGAAAGTCTTCATCATCTTTTTTGATAAATTTGAGCATGATTGCCTCCGGGGGGAATTTTTTTCAACCAAAAGCTACACCCCGGTTATCAAAAGTCAACATCCCGAGGTTAAGTTTCGGTTAAGTGACACAACTACTTTTATTCATGACCTTTCCATCACAGCGGTTTTAAAAGAAAAGAGACGTTCTCAAGGATAAAATCGGGTTTTATTGCATTGCCCTCAAGATCGGTTTTTTTAGTAACTCCGGTCATTACAAGTGCCGTGCTGTACCCCGCTTTTTCCCCTCCGGCAATGTCGGTTCGGAGACTGTCTCCGACCAGAAGGGTTTTCTTCGTCGGCGCCACCCCGCTTTTCTTCAGAAGATCAAACATGTATTTCCCGGGCTTTCCGGCTGTGATCGCTTTCTTTCCCGATGCGGCTTCCACCGAAGCGAGGAGGGCTCCTGTCGCAGGGGCCCGGCCGTGTTCGCAAGGGTAGAAGAAGTCTGCGTTTGTGCCTATGAAGTCTGATCCGTTTCCGATTGCCATGGAAGCGGTCTTTATCTCCTCAAGGTTAAATTCCGGGTGGCTTCCTATCACCACGAGGTCTGCTCCGAGAGAATCATTCCCTGAAACCTCAACCAGTCCCGTTTTCCTTATCTCGTTCTTTAGGTAATCGCTTCCGGCTATGAAGACCGTTTTCCATTTCTTCGATGAAAGGTTTTCCCTTATCATAGAAGCGGTTGCCATTGGGGAGGTTACGAACTCGCTATCGTGCGAGCGAATTCCGAGTTCTTTGAGTTTCTCGGCATAGTCAGAAGGAGACCGCGAGGGGTTGTTGGTTATGAAGCGTATCTCTTTTTTATTCTTTCTTAACGCCTCTAACACTCTAGGGGAGTTACCGATGGCCTTTTCGCCGGAATATATAACCCCGTCTAGGTCAAAGACAAAATGATCAAACGAATTTTGAAAATCCATAACAGGGACCGGAACTTTACGGGGGAGGCTGTTCTATCCCCAGATACTCTTTTTGAGTTCTTCCTGAAGATTGGAGTCGTAATTAGACTTCATTATCCTGACCAGTTTGTTTTCCCTGTCTTCAAAAAACTCAACTCCCATGAAGGTAAGCACGTCAAACGCAGCCCTTTTGTACCCTTCGTAAAACTCTTCTATCTCTCCCGAAGCCCTGACGGTCTTTGAATCAAGGTAAAGGGCTATTGCTGCGATTTCATCCTTTATCTCGGGGGATATCTCGATCTGAAACCCCTCAAGTTCGCCCTGAAGGAGATGATTCGTGTACATCTCGATTACGGCGTCAAGTGTGTGTACGTCCATTTAATCGTCCTCTCCGGCGTATTCTAACCGTTTTTACTAAGAAGTTCACTTGCCACTATTATGTTGTCTCTTCCTGCCTTGGCCGCCAGCTGCACTGCTTCTTTTAGAGTGGTTTTTTCCTCAACGGTGCCGAGTTTTAAAAGCATTGGCAGGTTCACCCCTGAAATCACCTCCATTTCGCCGCTTTCAAGAAACATCAGGCTTATGTTGGAAGGAGTTCCTCCGAACATGTCAGTTACAAGCAGTATTCCGTCTCCCTCGTCAACGGTATCGACTGAAGCCCTCACCTTTTTTTCAAAATCCTTGGAGTCTTTTGAGGCGTCTATTGAGACCGCGGTCATCTTGACCCTGGGTTCTTGGGGCAGAATGAAGTTCACTGCCGATATAAGCTCCTTCGCGAGCTCTCCGTGCGTGACCACCACTATGGAAAACATAGGATTTTTATAGCTTATTTATATCCCTGTGTCTAATAATCGCGGAATATTCTGAAAGGCTTTCGCCGAGGGCGTCAGCAATGACTACCGAGCGGTGCTTCCCTCCGGTGCACCCTATCCCCAAGGTAAGGTATGATTTTCCTTCCTCGGAATATTTCGGGATTAAAAAACGCAGAAAAGAGCACAGCTTCTCAAGAAACTCCTGCGAAGCTTTATCCGACATGACGAAGTCCACGATTTCGCTTCTGGTTCCGTCAAGGGCCCTCAGGGCTTCTGTAAAGTGGGGGTTTTTCAGAAACCGAACGTCGAAAACCAGATCTGCGTCTTCGGGAACCCCGTACTTGTAGCCGAAGGAGAGAAGGGTAATAAGAGGGGTTCGCTTGTCGGTTGTCCCGGCAATCTTTGCTATGATCGCTTTTAGATCGTGAACGCTGAGGGCACTTGTGTCTATGCGCTTGTCCGAGAGTTCTCGTATGTCCGCCAGGATTCGTTTTTCCTCTGATATTCCTTCGATAAGAGTCTTCTGGCTTCCAAGCGGATGAATTCTCCTTGTCTCCTTGTATCTCTTAACGATTGTCTCATCCGAGCATTCAAGAAACACAAGGTCGACTTTTTCGGCTGATTTTCTTATTTTTTCCAGCACCTTTTCGAAATCATAAAGTGTATCTTTTACCGGTATCCGTATATCAATGACTGCGACCGCTTTTTTTATCTGCGTAAGAGATTTCCCGCAAAGGTCGATAAAAGAGAAAAGAAGCTCAGGAGGCAGATTGTCAACGCAGAAAAAACCCAGATCTTCGAGCACCTCTGCCGCCGTGCTTTTTCCCGAACCGGAAAGTCCGCTCAGTATTATTATCCGTTCCATTATTCTCGAGTGCCTGACGGAATCTCGATCTTCTTGCCGGTCTCCTTAAGTATCTGGTTTCGCACTGCCACGTCTATTACGGAAGCCATGTTTCTTCCCGGACTCACAGGCAGCACGATGTACGGCAGTTCTATGTCGAGTATGGAGTATGTCTTCGTGTCCAAGCCCAGGCGGTCGTACTCTGTTTCGGAGTTCCACTGGTGAAGTTCTATAACCATGTCGATTTCTCTTTTTTCCATAACGCAGGTGGTTCCGAAAAGATCCTTTATGTTCACTATGCCTATTCCCCTTACTTCCACAAGGTACCTTATGTTCTCTGGGCCAACTCCGACGAGTGTCTGGGAACCTATCTTCCTTATTTCGACTACGTCGTCCGCTATAAGCTTGGAACCCTGTATTATGAGGTCGATCGCGCATTCGCTCTTCCCGATTCCGCTTTTCCCGAGAATCAGGACTCCCGTATGATGTACGTCCAGGAGTACTCCATGAACCGTTATGCAGGTTGCGAATTCCTCGGCGAGCAGTTCATTGAGAATAGTTATGAATTTCCCCGTCCCCAAGGTCGTTGTAAAAAGCGGGACCCCCTTTTTTTCAAAATGATCGGCAAGGGATTTTCCTGGGCGAGCTCCCTTTGAGAGTATGTAGCAGGGAATATCGTTTGACAGAAGATTTGATATTATCTTTTCTTGGGTTTTGTCGGGAAACCCGTTTATGTAGGAGATTTCCGTTCTGCCGAGCACTTGTATGTTTCCTTGCTCGAGTTCTATTTTCTCTTCTATCATCCTTAATCCCGGTTTCTTGGCGCTCGGTGAAATAATGCGCCTTTCGAGCCCGTTCTCCCCGGAAACAGGTTCAAGACAGAGCTTTTCTCCGAACTTTCCGTAAAAGTCCCCGACCGAGAGGGAGTGGCTGTTCTCAGAGTTTTTCATCTTCTTCAATCAGCAGGTTATAAATATCAGAAGCCTCATTTGACGCAATAAGTTTTGACCTTACGTCGTTTTGCCGGAGTATTCTGCATATCCGTGCAAGCAGGGTTATCCAGGTTTCCGTGGGACAGTTCTCAGGGGTTATCAAAACGGCGAAAAGATAGGTCTTTTCTCCGTCTAGCGAGTCAAAGTCAACCCCCGTCTCACTTCTGGCAAAAGCTATGGTTATATCCGGAATATCAAGGAGTTTTACGTGTGGAATCGCCACTCCGGAATCAATTGCCGTGCTACATAGCCCTTCTCGTTCAACTAGGGTTTCGTTGAGCCTCTGTACGTTAAGCCTGGGGACGGCTTCTGCGACTTTTTCCGAAAGCTCTTGCAGCACGTCCGGTTTTGTCGTCGAAACGAGTTGGGGAAATACGGAATTTTTCTCCAGGCATTCAGAAATTCTCACTTTTCTTCTTCCGCAGTCACGGGGTAAGAAGTCCTACCTTTTTCGAGTCGGTTTTTTTGTAAACAACATTCATCTCAAGCGTTTCGCTGTTTCTAAAAGCCACGAAATCCTCTTCGGATGCGTCAAGCTGCAGCAGTGCCTCACCAACACTCATGGGCTTGGGACTCAGGTACTGGTGATCTATCCTCAGGTTGTTTTCCGTCTCGGACCTCTGCGCGCGTGCGGCGGAAGGGGTCTTCGATACATTTCTTCTTCTCAGGCTCACCTGTTTATCTGTCCTTCTCCGCAACTGCTTTATTATCGTGTCGAAAAGCTTGTCTATGGCTGAGTGCATTTCCTCCGTTTCTACCGAAGCGGCTGCTTTTAGGGGTCCCGAGCTGATTGTTATTTCCGCATTATTTCTAAGCTTCTCTGCTGAAAGAACTATTTTTGCTTCCGAGGGGTTTCTCTCCGGGTCTACGTACCTCTGGAGCTTTGGCATTTTCTTCATTGCGTAGCGTTTGAAATGCTCCGACTTTCTTTTGTCGGGAATGTTTTTCGTGATGATATCGGTTTTCATGGTTCAAACCTCCTTTGAGAGTCTTTTTGATGAATTGGGTATGCCAAGTATTTTCCTGTATTTTGCAACCGTTCTTCTCGCGACTTTTATGTTTTTCATGGAAAGTATCCTGGATATATCTTCGTCCGAGAATGCGCACTCTGCCGGTTCTTCATCAACTATTTCCCTGATCATTGATTTTATCTTTTCAAGCGAAACCTTTTGTCCGTTGGATGAGCGGATTCCTCTTGAGAAAAGCTTTTTAAGTTCTATCACTCCTTGGGGGCATTGTATGTATTTTCTGCTTGTTATGCGGCTCACGGTTGATTCATGAATGCCCACTGTATCAGCCACATCCTTTAGCTTCAGGGGTTTTATGTGAGAACTGCCGTGATCGAAAAACTCCCTTTGCTCATCGACGATTTTCTCCATAACTTTGCGTATTGTAGTCTCTCGCTCTTCGATACAGCGGACGATTCTCTGGGCTACCTCGATTTTTTCCCGCAGATAGTCCGTGGTTTCTCCCGTTAGGTTCGCGCGGTCGGCGAGAATCTTTCTGCAGTAGGAACTTATCCTGAGTTTCGGAAAACTTCTGTTTGACTGCATCTGCAGGTTGTCTCCCACCTTGTACACATAAAAGTCGGGAACGATGTTTCTGGTTGCGTCCTTAGTGTAATAGGGTCGACCGGGCTTTGGCTCAAGGGAAGTTATTACGGCTTCGATTTCCAGTATCTCTTCCCTGCTTATGTCAAGTTCAGTGCAAATCTTGTTGTAATCTTTTCTGCCGAGATCGTCGATATGGTTCTCCACCAACCGCACAAGAACACTTTCCCTTTTATAACCGAGATCCAGAGCCTGTGCGGCGAGACACTCGGGGAGGGAGCGGGAACCGACCCCGATGGGATCAAACGTGGTGCGTATATTCTCAGCTACCCGTATTATCTCCGCCATACGGCCACCGTCTGCCTCGGATGAGCCTTCTACGTCAAGCAGTCTTGCTATTTCCTCAAGTTCGATCTCAAGGTATCCGTCTTCATTTATGTTGCCGATTATAAGCGAAGCTATCTGCTTTTGCCGTTCGCTGAAATCGGTCATTGACAACTGCCAGTGGAGATGCTCAAACAGAGAGTCCTGATTAGGAATCTGGTTTTCCCAGGTGGTTTCCTCGCTTATTTCCGCCGAGAACTCTTCGGGTGCCGGATAGTCAGTTTCCGTCGGACCGAGATCGTTTAGAAGGGATTCTCCCGGATCTTCTTTCTCCGTTTCAGAAGATGAGTTGGGGTCTTCTTCCAAGGCAGGGTTCTCTATGAGCTGCTCCTCAAGGTATTCCCTGAGTTCAACAGTGTTCATCTGTACCAGGCTTAGAAAAAGCCTGAGATGCTGGGTGAGTATGAGCTTTTGCTTCTGTGCTACATTAGGGGTCTGCGAAAGACCGAATCCGCTCATTTAAATGATTCTCTCCTTTTCCTGTTTCCCAAACCCTGTAAAACCAACCCATTTAAATTATAACACCATTTGAGCCGTTATTTAATTTTAAGCCTGCATAGTATCAACAGGGAAGAGTCACACCGGGAGTGATTGTTTGGAGAAGGCTGCCGCGGGGGCGCAGAAAACAGCAGGGGATTGGCCGAGGAAAACTGTTTGGCCGCGCTTACCGGTTTATATGTAGAATCCAGATCCAGAGTCCGCTGCGTGACGGCGGATCGTGTTACTCCCGGTACCACTCGTGGATATTCCACAGTTCGGAGTCCCATCCGTTTACTCGTACTCCCTTTAGGTTGCTACTGAAAGCCGAGACGAAGGCGCGGTGAACCAAGGGAATAACTACATGGTTCTGAATCAACATGTCATTCATTCGGATGACCAGGTTTTCGCGGTCCGGGCCGATAGGGGTTTGCTTCAGTTCCTCGTAGAGATCGTCATATTCTTGGTTGGACCAGCGGGATACATTACCGCCCAACCAGTCGTTTTCGGAACCGGGAATCTCCGTGGTTAGCCAGCTTGACAGATAGTTCCGCGGATCAATGGAGGATGTTCCGTTGGCATACATTTCAATGTCGGCATAAAATCTCCAGAGGTTGTCGGGATTATCCGGATTGCTGCTGAAGAAAACACCTGCGTTAATGCTCTTCAACTCGGTTTCCACCCCTATATCCCTCCACCATCCCTGAATCAGTTCCTGGGTACCTTGGCGAACCGGGTTGGTAGAGGTCTGGTATAGAATTTTCAGACGGACTCCATCTTTTTCCCGGATGCCATCGTTGCCTGGTATCCATCCGGCCTGATCAAGCAGGGTTCTTGCTTCCTCGATATCCTGGGTCAGGCAGTCTTCGTTATTTGGTGAAGCGTATTGGGTAGGCGCCGGAATAACATTGCAGGTTATCCTGCCTGCGGCGCCGTAAAGCTGTTCGACGATATGTCCACGATCAATTGCTAAAGACAAAGCCCTGCGCACTGCCGGGTCGGTCAGGAAGGGGTGAGGGTTGTTGCCGTCTGACCACTCGGAGCGCCGGTCTCCCAGAGCTGGATCGGTATTAGTGAAGTTGACTACCAAATGCTCAATAAGGGATGCGAAGGCTGGCCGAACTGTCCCCTTGCCGATTTCCTGCAAAGATTCCAGAGTCTGAGGGTCTATTTGCAGGTTCCAGCCATAGTCGGCTTCCCCCTTCTCCAAAACTGCCCGCGCGGCGGTGACGGCGTCCCCTCCGCCTTTTATTATCACTTTGGAGAACAGTCTTTCGGTTGCGCGGAAATGTTCGTTGGTTTCATAGGTAAGAACAGAGGTAGTTTCGGCATCCGATTCACTGATTGTGAAATCGGTGATTTTATAAGGCCCTGTGCCAACGGGGTGTAGGTTTTCCATATGGCACCCCTGAGCTGCCTCGCCGACGCAGTTTGCAAACTGCGCTTTTTGCAGAATAGGGGAAGAGGCCCCGACAAAGAGAATATATGGATAGACTTCGGGAGTGGTGAAGGTAATTCTGACACTTAGTGGGGAATCCTCGACGGGGTCCACATTCCCTATGGGTACGGAACCACACACATCTTCCGTTCCCGGCAGAGAACACAAGTATCTATGGGTAAATATAATATCTTCGACCGTTAGAGGAGTGCCATCAGACCAAAGGATTCCTTCCTTGAGCTTCCAGGTAATCGTGGTCATATCTTCTGATATGCCGCCATTGTCCGCGGTCGGAATTTCCTCGGCTAGTCGAGGCACCAGCCTTCCTTCCTCATCATAGTTAGCCAAGGGCTCTAGGATCAAAGCGCTGGCATCAACATCCTTAGTCCCGCCGGCGATATAAGGATTGGCTATAGTAGGAGCCTGCCAGTAAAGTATGGTCAGGGTTTCATCATCATCGTCATCTCCACAGGAAATTATGAAGAGTCCCGCAACTATCATGGCCAAGACTAGAAACGTTTTTTTGTATTTCATCTGAATCTCTCCTGAGAGGTTATTAGTACTACTTAAGGTTTTAGAATTTCCCTATTATTACCAAGAAACATTTGGAACGCAATCGTTATCGGGGATCATCAATTGAGAGTGCTCGGAAAAGCCCTGAGACTGCGGAGAATTTCTCAATTGTTTTTATGCGGTTATCTTTTTTTGTGTGAACGTAAGCGAAGCCGGAAGAATCATAATCATTCTCGGTGCGGTGCTAATAGCGCTCGGAGTCATGCTGCCTTATGTGGCGAAACTTGATTTCTTCGGGAAACTTCCTGGGGATATCAAAATCGAAAAAGAGAACTTCAGTTTCTATTTTCCGATCGCAACCTGCATAGTGCTGAGCATCCTGCTCACGCTTCTGGGCAATCTTTTCTTCAGAAAATAAAAACGGGGGAGGTTGGACGGGGATTAAAGGCTTCTCCGCTCGTCAGGAAGAACCCACTCTCTTTCGTTCACGAAAAGTTTTTCATATTTTTCTATGCTGTTTTCTAACTCAAGGGTCTGCGATATGTCATCAAGCCCTTCAAGAAGCACTTTTCTTTTGAAATCGTCTATCTCAAATGAAAAACTTATCCCTTTCCCCGTTACGGATTTTTCAACCAAGTCAACCTCAAGGGAATAACCTTCATTTTCCCATACAATGTGGAATAACTCATCTGTTCTGTCCTTGGAAAGGACTATGGGAAGTATCGAGTTCTTAAAACAGTTGTTGTAGAAAATATCTGCGAAGGAAGGAGCCAGAATTACCCTGAACCCCGCTTCCCTTATCGCCCAGGGAGCGTGTTCCCTAGAGCTTCCGCTTCCAAAATTCTCCCGGGTCAGAAGTATGCATGCGTCCGCGTATCTCGTCTGGTTGAGCTCGAAATCCTCGTTTAATGTTCCGTCGTCGTTATATTTCCAGTCGAAAAACAGAAATTCTCCGAATCCCGTTCTCTCGATGCGTTTTAGGAACTGCTTTGGGATTACCTGGTCGGTGTCGACGTTCATTCTGTCAAGAGCCGCTACTTTTCCCGATACTTTTTGAAGTTTCTCCATGTTTCAGATCCCCTTTTCCATTTCCCAGCCCCGCACGTCCACAAAATGTCCCGTGATTGCCGCTGCGGCCGCCATTATGGGGCTTACCAGATGGGTTCTTCCCCCTTTACCCTGGCGACCCTCGAAATTTCTATTGGACGTGCTGGCACATCTTTCCCCGGGCGCCAGTATGTCCGGGTTCATTCCAAGACACATGCTGCATCCCGACTCGCGCCACTCAAATCCGGCCTCGGTAAATATCTTGTGAAGTTCCATTTCCTCTGCTTTTTTCTTTACGAGTTGGGAGCCTGGAACCACCATTGCGTTTACTCCATCGGCTACTTTCCTGCCTTTTACAAGCTTCGCAACCGCCAGCAGATCTTCCATTCTGGAATTCGTGCAGGAACCTATAAACACCCTGTCAACGTGTATGTCCGTTATCGGGGTGTTTGCCTTGAGGTCCATGTATTCAAGAGCCTGTTCCATTGATTTTTTCTTGCTTGGATCTTCGCACTCCCTGGGGTCGGGCACTTTTGAAGTTACGTCCGTTACCATTCCCGGGTTGGTTCCCCAGCTTACCTGCGGAGCTATCTTGCGGGCGTCAAGAGTGACTGATTTGTCGAAAACGGCGTCTGGGTCCGTGCGGAGAGTCTGCCAGTGTTCGAGGGCTTTTTCGTAATTGCTGTTTTTCGGTGCGTACCGGCGGCCCTTCACGTACTCGAAGGTCTTTTGATCGGGCGCTATCATTCCGGCCCTGGCCCCTCCCTCTATCGACATGTTGCACACCGTCATCCTTTCTTCCATGGAAAGAGCCTCTATCGCTTCTCCTCGGTATTCGACCACGGTCCCGGTGGCCCCTGCGGTTCCTATATGTCCGATTATGCCCAGAATTATATCTTTTGCCGTGACCCCGTACTGGCGTTCGCCCTCGACCCTTATTTCAAACACCTTCGGACGGTTCTGTCTTAGGCACTGCGTCGCCAGAACATGCTCCACTTCGCTTGTTCCTATGCCGAAGGCGAGTGCTCCGAATGCTCCGTGGGTGGAAGTGTGACTGTCTCCGCACACTATGGTCATCCCGGGTTTTGTAAGGCCGAGTTCGGGACCTATAACGTGCACAATGCCCTGAGAGTGGTTGTTTATTCTTATTCCGAAGAGCGTTACTCCGAAATCTTTGCAGTTCTGTCGCAGGGCTTCTATCTGTTTTGCGGATATGGGATCCGAAATTGGTCCGCTGCGGTCAGTGGTCGGCACGTTATGATCCATAGTGGCAAAAGTAAGATCGGGCCTTCTTACTTCTCGTCCCGTAATTCTCAGCCCTTCAAACGCCTGTGGAGAGGTAACTTCGTGAACGAGGTGAAGATCTATGTAGAGAAGGGACGGCTTGCCTTCTTCTTCGTGCACGAGGTGCGATTCCCAGATTTTATCAAAAAGAGTTTTTCCCGCCATCGTTAACTGCTCCAAAGCACTGTCTTTTCATTTCCGAACCGTGCTTTTTCCCCAAGCTCCTCCTCTATGCGCAGAAGCTGGTTGTATTTTGCTATTCTGTCGCTTCGGGACGCCGACCCGGTTTTTATCTGACCGGCGTTTGTGGCAACTGCGATATCCGCTATCGTCGAGTCCTCTGTTTCTCCCGAGCGATGGGATATCACGTAACTATAACCCGCACGCTTGGCCATCTCAATAGCCTCAAGGGTTTCGGTAAGCGTTCCTATCTGGTTTACCTTTATGAGTATGGAGTTTGCCACGCCCGAGTCTATTCCGTCTGAGAGTCTCTTTGTGTTCGTTACAAAAAGATCGTCTCCGACAAGCTGGACGTCGGAACCTATTTTTTTCGTAAGCGTCTTCCAGCCTTCCCAGTCATTTTCATCCAAGGGGTCTTCTATGGAAACGATAGGATATTTCTTTATCCACTCCTCGTATATTTCCATTAAACCGGCGACCGGCACGGTTTTCCGCTCCACATGGTAGCTTCCCTCGCGGAAGAACTCGCTTGATGCTACGTCAAGGGCTATTGATATCTGCTTTGCTGGGCTGTATCCAGCTTTCCATATGGCCTCTATTATGCATTCTAGAGCCTCTTCGTTTGATCCTAGGGAGGGTGCGAAACCTCCTTCATCTCCGACGGCCGTCGAGAGGTTCTTGGTGCTGAGTATGGATTTAAGTGCGTGGAAGGTTTCCACTCCCGCCCGAAGGGCTTCCCGGAAGGTGGAAAAACCGTGGGGAACTATCATGAATTCCTGAAAATCGAGATTGTTGTCCGCGTGAGCGCCGCCGTTGATTATGTTCATAAGCGGTACGGGAAGGGTATCGGCGTCCTCGCCTCCGAGATAGCTGAAAAAGGATTTCCCCCCGGAGTTTGCGGCTGCCCTCGCCGAGGCAAGCGACACGCCTAGAATAGCATTGGCTCCCAGACGGGATTTTGTTTCCGTTCCGTCAAGTTCTATCATTGTCCGGTCTATCAGGGCTTGGTTGGACACATCAAGACCCGCGAGGCGCGGGGCTATTATATTGTGGACATTCTCTACGGCTCCGAGAACCCCTTTGCCCAGGTATCTGTCTCTTTCTCCGTCCCGAAGCTCAAGCGCTTCATGTTCTCCAGTAGATGCTCCTGAAGGAACCATCGCCCGCCCAAAAGCTCCGTTTGCGCAATGCACTTCTACTTCTATCGTGGGATTTCCCCTTGAATCAAGTATCTCTCTTGCTTTTATTCTGTTTATCTCTGACATTTTGATTTCCTCTTGAGCCGCCTGTTCAACTATGAAGCGCAACCTCTGATTTGGGTTTGATTGTACGGAATTGGAAGTATTTTTCAAACATGTCGTAAAATCAGCAGCATAAAGGTGACAATCTCCAGCACGGAACAAGGACTTCCTGTCATGTCTGGAAGCTACAGGCATCTGGATTTCATAATAAAACCGGCAGAATCGCTTGTTCACTGCAGTGTAGAATCAGCTTGGGGCCTGCAAGGTTTCAATTCATCATGATTCGACAGTTCCGCCGCCCTTTATTGAGTTGTTGCTCAAAGATGTAATGTATCTTACAATAGGTAGAGAAAATTTTTTTCGGCAATTGTGTAATCCGGCATTATTTTAGGATTAGTCTCAACACGAACACTGGAAAGCATTATGCTCTCTCGTTGCGTGGCCGCTGTCCATCGTAGAAGGAGGTAAAAAGCAGCTATGATCACCCATTACTTTCGGTTATTTAGAGACTCTCGGAGTTCTGCCGCCTGGGTTGTGACCAGATTCGGCATTGTTGCGATACTAATGGCTTGTGTCTTGTCGCCCGCGTCCGCATGGGCCGCCATCGAAGGTGAGGCGCAGTTCGTCTTCAACACGTTTGGGTTCCTTGTGTGGGGTGCCCTCGTGATGTGGATGGCAGCGGGCTTCACAATGCTCGAGGCGGGTTCGGTACGAACGAAGAACGCCTCGGTCATTTGCTTGAAGAACATTGGTCTCTACTCCATTGCCGGACTGGCATACTACCTGATCGGTTTCAACATCATGTATGTCGGCGTCGAGCCGGGCGGCTGGTTTGGTTCGCTCGAACTCCTGTACGGCACGACTGCCGATGAAGTGGCGCTGCTGGGCGGCGAGGAGACAGCTACCGCGGCAGTTGTCGAGAGTGGCTACTCGGCGATGTCGTACTGGTTTTTCCAAATGGTGTTCGTGGCGACCACGGCTTCGATTGTCTCGGGTGCTTTGGCCGAGCGCGTGAGGTTGTGGTCTTTCTTCGTTTTCATCGCCGTGTTGACCTCGGTCATCTACCCGGTCGTTGGCGCTTGGACCTGGGGTGGGGGCTGGTTGGCTGAATTGGGGTTCAAGGACTTCGCCGGTTCCACTGTGGTCCACTCCACGGGAGGTTGGGCGGCACTTGCGGGAGCTATCATGGTTGGGCCGCGCTCGGGCAAGTTCCGGGCTGATGGCAGTGTCAAGTCGACTCCTCCATCCAATGTTCCGGTCGTCACTCTAGGAGTCTTTATCCTGTGGATGGGCTGGTTCGGCTTCAACGGCGGTTCGCAGCTTGCCCTAAGCGGCGCACTTGATGCCGTGGCGGTGGGCAATATCTTCTCAAACACCAACCTGGCCGCGGCGGCTGGGGTCTTGGCGGCCCTGACTCTATCCCGCCCCGTACTGGGCCGTGTCGATCTGTTTGCCGGACTTAATGGCGCTCTGGCCGGTCTCGTCGCGATCACAGCGGCCCCGGATATCGTCCAGCATCTCTGGGCGGTAGTGATCGGAGCGATCGGGGGCATGGTTTGCCTGTTGTCCATGAAGGGTTTTGAAATGATAAAGGTCGACGACGTCGTGGGTGCTGTCCCGGTTCATCTATGCACTGGCATCTGGGGGACGTTGGCGGTCTGCATCGCCGCCGGTGGAAGCCTTTTTGCTCAGATCATAGGCATTCTGGCCATAGGCGCGTTTGTGTTTGGGCTTTCGATGCTGTTGTGGTTCCTCATCGACCGGACCTTGGGGTTGCGGGTCTCAAAGGATGTCGAGGCCATCGGCCAGGATGTGGGCGAACTGGGCATTGAAGCCTATCCAGAGTTCGTGATGATGCCGGAAGAGGACTGAATAGAGAAGAGCTCTAGGGCAATCCTCCAGTCTGGACCGCGGCCGTCCGTTCAGAGACAGGCTACAACCCGGTTGCGTCCTCAAGCAGGATTTTCCAAGCTGCGGCTTTGCGAATGCAGCACGGGCTGTATACTTAGAACCCATTTTTGCAGCCTGATCAGGCCGGGGTTTCCTCAATCGCGAGCCATGTCAGTCAAAAGGAGAATAAAAAGCAGCTATGACCATCCATGATTTCCGGTTGTTTAAGGGCTGTCGGAGTTCTGCCGCCTGGGTTGTGACTAGATTCGGCATTGTCGCGATACTAATGGCTTGTGTCTTGTCGCCTGTGCCTGCATGGGCAGCCATCGAAGGTGAGGCGCAGTTCGTCTTCAACACATTTGGGTTCCTTGTGTGGGGCGCCCTCGTGATGTGGATGGGAGCAGGCTTCACAATGATCGAAGTGGGTTCGGTACGGACGAAGAACGCTTCGGTCATCTGCCTGAAGAACATTGGTCTTTACTCCATTGCCGGACTGATGTACTACCTGATCGGCTTTAACATCATGCATGTTGGCGTTGAGCCGGGCGGCTGGTTTGGTTCGCTGGAACTCCTGTACGGCACGACTGCCGATGAAGTGGTACTGCTGGGCGGCAAGGAAACAGCCACCGCTGCTGTCGTCAAGAGCGGCCACTCGGCGATGTCGTACTGGTTTTTCCAAATGGTATTCGTGGCGACCACGGCCTCAATTGTCTCCGACGCTTTGGCCGAGCGCGTGAAGTTGTTGTCTTTTTTCGTTTTTATCGCCGTGTTGACTTCGGTCGTCTACCCAGTCGTTGGCGCCTGGGCTTGGGGTGGGGGCTGGCTGGCTGAATTGGGGTTCAAGGACTTCGCCGGTTCCACCGTGGTCCACTCCACGGGAGGCTGGGCGGCACTCGCGGGGGCTATCATGGTTGGGCCGCGCTCGGGCAAGTTCCGGGCTGATGGCAGTGTCAAGCCGACCCCTCCATCCAATGTTCCGGTCGTCACTCTCGGCGTCTTTATCCTGTGGATGGGCTGGTTCGGCTTCAACGGCGGTTCGCATCTGGCCCTCAGCGGCGCATTCGATGCCGTGGCGGTGAGCAATATCTTCTCAAACATTAACCTGGCCGCGGCGGCTGGGGTTATGGCAGCTCTGAGCCTCTCCCGTCTCGTACTGGGCCGTGTCGACCTGCTCGCCGGACTTAACGGCGCCCTGGCTGGTCTCGTCGCGATCACAGCGGCGCCGTATATTGTCCAGCATCACTGGGCAATAGTGATCGGAGCGATTGCGGGCATGATTTGCCTGTTGTCCATGAAGTCTTTGGAAATGATAAAGATCGACGATGTCGTGGGTGCTGTCCCGGTTCATCTCTGCACTGGCATCTGGGGGACATTGGCGGTCTGCATTGCCGCCGGTGGAAGCTTTTTTGCTCAGATCATCGGCATTCTGGCCATAGGCGCGTTTGTGTTCGGGTCATCAATGCTGTTGTGGCTTGTCATCGACCGGACCTTGGGGTTGCGGGTCTCAAGGGATGTCGAGGCCATCGGCCAGGATGTGGGCAATCTGGGCATCGAAGCCTATCCAGAGTTTGTGACGATGCCGGAAGAGGACTGATTAGAGCGCTAGGGTAATCATCCAGTCCGGACCGCAGGCGTCCAGTTGCGTTCTCAATCGGGATGCCCCAGGCTTTGGAGTCACGACTTGCTATGGGCGACAGAGCTAAATCGGGCCGCTCGGTCTGTCCTTGATGATCTCCCCGTCCTTCAGGTTTATTACTCTCTTTGAGCGAGAAGCTATGTCTTCTTCGTGCGTTATCATTACTATCGTTTTTCCCTGTTCGTTCAGTTCTTTGAATATCTTCATTATTTCGTAACTCGTTGCCGTATCCAGGTTTCCGGTTGGTTCATCTGCCAGTATCATCCTCGGGTTGTTTACAACCGCCCTGGCTATTGCCACCCTCTGCTGCTGTCCCCCCGAGAGCTGGTTGGGAAGATGATCCGCTCTGTCTGCGAGTCCCACGAGAGAAAGTGCGGCTGAGGCAAGCTTCTTTCTCTGGGCTCCCGGGATGCCTGAGTAGACCAGAGGCAGTTCCACGTTTTCAAGCGCAGTGGTTCGCGCCAGCAGGTTAAAGCTCTGGAAGACAAAGCCAATCTTCGTGCTCCGTATTTCCGCCTTCTCATCGCTTTCGAGTTCCATTATATCGGTACCGTCAAGCATGTAGTCTCCACTGCTCTGCGTGTCGAGACAGCCGAGAATGTTCATAAGGGTGCTTTTGCCGGACCCCGAAGATCCCATAATGGCGACGAATTCTCCTTGTGCAACCTCAAGGTTTATGGATCGAAGCGCCTCAACCTCGACTTTTCCGTTCGAGTAGGTTTTACCGATGTTCTTAAGCTTGATTACGGGTGGTGTCATCAGAATCTTTTCGGCTGGGGAAGGGCGAAGCCCGGTCCTTTGTTGTTTCCGCCGGAAATTGTGTACTCAACCACTATTTCGTCTCCTTCGGAAAGCGGACCGCTTAGAATCTCTGTGTGGAAGTCGTCGCTTATCCCGGTTTCTATACCTACGGGGGAGAGCTTTCCTTGTCTAAGGATCCAGACGTTTTCGCCCGCCTCGGTGGTGGGGGCAGAAGATCTTGGAGGAATGAAACGAAGCGCTGCGGTAGGAACTTTAAGCACGTCTTTTTTTGTTGATATGACTATTTTGACTTCGGCGGTCATCCCAGGTTTAAGCTCGAGTTCCGGGTTCTCCACAAGGCACGTTACGTCGTAGGTAACGACGTCGTTTTTTATGCTCGGAGAGTTTGCCACCTGTTTCACCTTCGCGCTGAAATTCTTCCCGGGGAAGGCGTCAACCCTGAAAAGGGCGTCCTGCCCCTTCTTTATCTTTCCTATGTCGGCTTCGCTTACATTTGAAACCAGGTGAAGAATTCGGGGGTTTTCAGCAAGTACGTAAAGGGGGGCGGATTTGTTCGGATGTATCTGCTCGCCGATTATGATGTTCTTTTCAAGCACCATCCCATCGAGCATGGAAGTGATTCGGGTCGCGTCAAGTTTTCTCTGTGCCGTTTCCAGGTCGGCCTGGGCTTTCTCGCGTGCAGCGATTGCCGCGCTGTGTTCTGAGAGAGATAAGTTGAACTCCTCCCGGGAAATAAGCTCTTTTTCGTAGAGCCTCTTGTTTGCCCCGTGCGAGTTGGTTGAAATCTCAAGGTCGGTTGTGGTCTTCTTAAGTATCTCCTTGAAGTATTGGACGTCTCCTGAGAGGCCCTCCGGCTCTTCCATAAGGGCCAGCACCTGGCCCTTTTTGACCTCGTCGTTCACTTCGGAGCGGACTTCCTTTATCGTTCCGTTTATTTGTGAATATATTTTTGCTTCCTTAGTCGGTTTCAAGGTTCCCGAGGCTCTTACAAGGGAAGTTATGTCTCCTCTCTCGATTTTCTGCGTTACGTACCTTATCTCGCCTTCCTTTCCTCCGAAAAAGATGAAGTATCCTGCGATAACGACTACGGCGGCGAGGGCGTAGAGAAGATTTGAGCGGGGGAAATTTTTCATTTTATCTCTTTTCCGCAGAGACTTAGCAGCCTTAGCCTTACTATTTTATAGTCATATATGGAGTTTTTGTAGTCCGCTACCGCTTCTTGGTAAAGCGTCTGCGCTCGGGCAAATTCTATTTTCGAAGCGCTTCGCGACTCGTATCTTTCCTTGACCAGAAGCAGGTTTTTCTCCGATATCGATTCTGAATCCTCAAGTATTTTTATTTTTTTCTCAAGGTGCTTGAGTTTGAGATAGAGTTCCCCGACCGAAAGAATGATCCTGTTTCTGAGCAGCTCGGTCTGCGCCTCATTCCTTGTGAGCTCACCCTTTGACTGCGCCATCTGGCCGAACCTTGAAAATCCCTCAAAGATGGGAATCTTAACGCCGAGCCCGGCTATAAAAGCCGGCGTCTCGGCGCCTGCTCCTTCAAATCTGTACGCTGCCCTGCCGAATATCGACGGAAGAAATCTCCCCCTGTTCTCTGAAATCGAGGCCTTTATTCCGTCGCGGTCCGCCAGGAGGCTCTTTATATCCGTGTTTGCGGAAAGGGCGAAGCTGACAAGATCTTCTCTGGTTTCGTATACCTTCTCATAGGCAAGATCCTCACGGATGTCGAATTGCCCGAGTGAGGGGTCGTTCATCAGATGTTTTAGGTTGAGCATGGCGAGTTCGTAGGAGTTTTCTCTTGAAACCAATTCAAGTTTTGCCTGTTGCAGGTCGATTTCCGCCTGGCTTAGCTGCTGGGCGGATTTTTTCCCGACGGCGAAAAGCTCTTCTGTTTTTTCAAGGAGCCATTCCCTGCGCTTGGTTTCTGTAGCTGCTCCGTCGAGCCGGTTTTTCTCGGAAAGTGCCTGATAGTAGGCGATGCGCGTGTCGCGCACAAGCATTGTTTCTGAGCCCGTAAGCAAGTATCTCGCGGATTCCAGGTGATGTCCCCTTGCCCTTATCCTGGCTTTTGTCTTCCCGAAATCCCATATCATCTGGTCGACGTAAAAACCGGACTCCCTTCCCACAAACGGCACTACGAGTTTTCCGCTAAGCTGGGGATAAAGGGGGGCTTTCGCCTGCCTGAGTATTGATTTCGAGATATCGACCTCGGAACGGGAAATCCGGAGCTCCGGGCTGTTGAGCAGCGCTATCTCGACGGCCCGTTCAACCGGGATTACTTCCTGTGCCCAAGTGGTCTGGGAAAGCAGCAGCAGTGAACTGAGAAGAAGAAGGAGATTTTTCGGTATACTCATCATGTGGCAACCGCCGGTGTGCCGCTTGAGTGCGGATGAAACAGAATATCAATAAAGACCAGACGCCTCTTGGCGTATATGTCCATATTCCCTACTGTCTTACCAAATGTCCGTATTGTGATTTTAACTCCTATGGGACTAATGGCAACTTTCCGGAAGATGATTACGTCCGTGCCCTGGAGCGGGAAATTGAAAGTTTCCGGGGCATTATTGAAGGCAAAGAGATAAGCACGGTGTTTTTCGGGGGAGGGACCCCGTCACTTTTAAAGCCCGGAAGCGTAGGGATGGTAATGGAGAAACTCGCCTCGATTGCTTCCTTCTCGCCCAAGGTGGAAGTGAGCCTCGAGGTAAACCCGAGAACCGCCGACAGGGAAAAGCTTGTTTCCCTCATGCGCTCTGGGGTAAACAGGATAAGCGTCGGCGTGCAGTCTTTTTCGCAGAGAAAACTTGATTTCTACGGGAGATTCACCACTCCGGATGACTGTGTCCGCGCGCTTGTTGACGTCCGGGACGCCGGTTTTCACAACTATAATCTTGATCTTATATACGGAAGCTCGCAGGAAACCCGGGAAGAGTTTGAAGAAGATATCCGCACTGCCCTGAGCTTCTCGCCGACCCACATATCCGCCTATTGCCTTACGATTGAGCCCGGTACCGAGTTTGCGACGCTTCGGCGCAAAGGGAAACTCTCTGTTCCCGATGATTCGGTTCTGGTCGGGTTCATGCGGAGCGCGCGGGAGATTCTTGAAGCAGAAGGGTACGGCAATTACGAAGTATCGAATTTTGCCCGGCGCGGCTATGAGTGCAGGCATAACCTTATTTACTGGAACTGTCATGATTACTTGGGCGTGGGTGCCGGGGCTCATTCCCACATCAGCTGTGGAGGAGAGGGATGGGGAAGAAGATGGTCAAACGTAAGGAATCCCGAACTTTACATAAAGCGAGTTGCGGGGGACGGAAATGCCGTCTGTGTCTCTTATGATCTATCGCGGACAACGGCCCTTGAAGACACTCTTCTTATGGGGCTTCGGCTAAGCGACGGGATAGGGATTGAAGACGTAAAGAAACGCTTCGGCTGCGAACCTGATGCCTCCGGCCTCGAATACCTTGAATCTGACGGTTTTATTCTCACCGACGGCGGCCGTCTCAGGCTGACAGCCAAGGGAAGGGTATTCACCGATGAGTTGGTTGCAAGGGTGTGCGGGGCTTTTCACTGAAACTACAAAGATACAATCAGCAGACGGTCGTTGCACTTTTGTAACGGACGTGCATTGTGTCCGAACATCCGCTCAAAGCTTGCGACCTGTTCTGCACTCACCTCAATTACGTCTGGAAAAATGAACCAGTGTACTCCCTCGCTGCAAGGAGGGGTGGTGAGCGACCCCTTGTAATGGAAGTAGCCGGTGGTCGCGGGCAGTATCGCGGATGCATCCACTGTCGTGTCCGCAACATCAACTTCTATTCCTGCCTCGGCCGGTACGTTGTCAAACACCGCATCCAAGGCATGGTTTTGTGCGCCTATTTCCATCATAACGCCAACCACTGCCAGTACGCCTGCCGGGTTTTTGTGTACGAAATGTGCCTCCATTGCCGCGTGCGAACCATCAAAAGCGTGCTCGCTCGGGACGTGAAAGTGAAACTGCAACAGTTCGTAAATTTCACCTGCTGCGGTCAGCGTGCTGCCGGGTGCGTAATTTACCTGGAGGGTGTGTCCGGTGTTTAGAATCTTCAGAGAAGAGGGCTTGTAATCAAATTTCAGCGCCGGTCCCTTGACGGGAAAGGCACCGGTGATGTCAATCGGTGACTGCATGCGCCCGATGGTGCAGGTCGCGTAATCCGGGGAGAGCGAGCCCCAGTTGTCGGGACCTTCGGCCCCGGTATACCCCCAGCAAGTCAACTTAGTCCTCCATGACGCATTCCCGTATGGGTTTTCGTGAGTGCGGATATCACTAGCATAATACGCGGTTTTATGGCCTGCACTGCAAACCTGTTTTCTGAGCAGATGGGGCCGATAATTTGCAAAGACAGCGTAACCCATGCCTCAAAATGTTTCAAACAAACCTAATTAGACGGTTCTTGAGTTGTGGTGCAGATAGGACCTGCTCCGTCCGGATTCCAGGTAAAAGCCTTTCTCGTCTTTTCCTGCGTATTTCATTAGTTCGTAGTAGGCCGCGCTAAGAAGCCTAGCCTCGAATTTCCCGTTCTTTACCTTTACGTAAGGTATGTTCTGCTCGGCTATGGTGAGAGTCGTCAAATCCAGTTCTTCCCCGGATTCGTCGTTTAACCTTATGGAAAAACCGTTCTCCGTTTTGGTGACCATAGTAACAACAAAAGGGGTATCCTCGCACTCGACGTAAACCCTGCTCCCTTGTTCTTCGACGAAAAGCCTTCCGTCTGCGTCCACGTCGAGGTTCTTGTTGTTCTCAAGGTATGTCCACCTGTGGGTTATTCTGACCCCGTCGTGAAACCACCTGCCGCGACTGTCTATGAATATTCTGGGTTTTTTGCTCTCTTGTCTGTTTTTCATATCCCGATAGCTTTCACTACCACCCTTTTTCTTCTTCTTCCGTCAAACTCCCCGTAGAAGATTTCCTGCCAAGGGCCGAGGTCAAGGTCTCCTTCCGTCACGGGAACCATCACCTGGTGGTGCATGAGGAGATTTTTCAGGTGAGCGTCGCCGTTGTCTTCCCCAGTGCGGTGATGTTTGTAATCTTCCCTGAAGGGGGAGATGCCTTCAAGCCACTCCCATATGTCTTCGAAAAGCCCCTGCTCGAGGTCATTTACGAAGACAGAAGCCGTTATGTGCATGGCGGACACGAGGACAAAACCCTCGGTTATGCCGCTTTGCTGAACTATCTGTCTTACCGTCGGAGTTATATGAACAAACTCTCTTTTTTTGTCCGTGTTAAACCAAAGATACTCGGTATGAGATTTCAAGATGCGCCTCCTTAGCTTTTTCCTGTAACTATACTTTGTCCATTGCGGGTTTTCCCGGTTCTGTTTATTTTTTGAGGATTTGTTGTACCCTATCTTGTCTTTTAATTGGTTGAAAATTCCCGCACGAGGGTTGCTTGCGCATTTATCAGAGGAAACTTGCCAGATGAAGATAGCCGTTATAGGAACGGGTTACGTGGGACTTGTCACGGGAGCGTGTTTAGCGGGAAGCGGGAACAGCGTTGAGTGCGTCGACATAGATGAAAACAAAATCAAGAGCCTTCGGCGCGCCGAAGTCCCCTTCTTCGAGCCGGGTCTTGATGAAATGGTGCGCACCAATATAGATGAGGGAAGGCTCTCCTTTACAACCGATATAGCTTCGGCCGTCAGGGAATCCTTTCTTGTATTTATTGCGGTTGGAACTCCTCAGGCGCAAGACGGCGAGGCGGACATCTCTTCTGTTCTCGAAGTTGCACGGTCAATAGGGAGCAATCTTAACGGATACAAGATAGTGGTAACCAAAAGTACGGTTCCCGTGGGCACTACAGAGAAAGTGCGCAACACTATAAAATCCCTCACGGATCAGGAGTTCGGTGTGGCCTCGAACCCTGAATTTCTCAAGGAAGGAGCGGCGATTGAGGACTTCCTTAAGCCCGACAGGGTGGTAATAGGAGTTGAGGATGAATCGGTAGGCTCGGTTCTCAGGGAGCTCTACTCTCCCTTTATGAGGTCTGCCGACAGGACGATAGTGGTTTCCATCCGGTCTTCTGAAATGTCAAAGTACGCCTCAAACGCGATGCTTGCCACCAGAATATCGTTTATGAACGATATAGCTAACCTCTGCGAACTTCTGGGCGCGAACGTGTCCGAGGTGCGCTCGGTGGTGGGTTCTGATGCGAGGATAGGCAGATATTATCTCTATTCGGGAATTGGATACGGGGGATCGTGTTTCCCAAAGGATGTAAGAGCCCTTGAGAAAATGGCGCACGGCGTAGGCTATGAACCTAGGGTGGTAACCGCGGTTGACCGCGTGAACGCCGCTCAGAGGGAGAGATTCTTCGATAAAATAGCCGGATTTTTCACTGAACTTGGAGGAAAAAGAGTTGCCGTGTGGGGAATTTCGTTTAAACCTAACACGGATGATATAAGAGAGGCCCCGTCACTTTACGTGATAGAAAGACTTCTTGATGCGGGCTGTTCTGTTGCTGTTCACGACCCCGCCGCCATGGAAAACGCGAGGGCCGTATTAGGAGACAGCGTGGATTATTTCGAATCCTACTACGATGCCTGCAGTGGGGCGGACGCCCTTGTGATTCACACCGAGTGGAGTCAGTACAGACAGCCGAATTTCGAGATGATAAAGGAACTGATGAAGACCCCTGTGATATTTGATGGAAGAAATATCTATGATCACATGAAACTTGAGGCCATGGGTATCAAGTATTTCGGAATCGGCAGGCAATGAGAATGGACTGGGAGCGGTCTTTACCATCATGAATTTAATTGTTTCAGGTTGTGCGGGATTTATAGGGGCCAAAGTGTGCGAGCTTCTTGTTGAGCGTGGAGATTTTGTTTTCGGGCTTGACAACATGTCCGATGCCTATGACGTGAGACTCAAGCATCACAGGCTTGAAACTCTCAGAAAGTTCGAGAGATTCAGTTTTTTCGAATGCGACATATCGGATAACTCCGGGCTTCTTTCTGTGTGCGAGGAAATAAAGGCTTTTTGCGGGGAAGGCCGAATTGACTGCGTTATTAACCTCGCGGCCCGCGCCGGGGTTCGCCAGAGCATTGAGAATCCCTGGATATATTACTCTACCAACGTGACCGGGACCCTTAATCTACTTGAGTTCTGCCGCTCAGAAGGAATAGGCAAGTTCGTGCTTGCTTCGACTTCGAGCGTTTACGGGGAAAACGAAATCCCATTCAGGGAGGATATGAAGACCGATTACCAGCTTTCTCAATACGCATCCTCGAAGAAATCGGCCGAAGGCCTTTGCTCGGTTTACAACTCTCTTTACGGAATAGATATCTCGGTGCTTCGCTACTTTACGGTTTACGGTCCCGCGGGAAGGCCGGACATGAGCGTTTTTCGGTTCATAAAGTGGGTAAACGAAGGAGAGCAAATAGTAATACTCGGCGACGGAGAACAGAAAAGGGACTTTACCTATGTTGACGATATCGCTGCGGGCACTGTCTTGGCGATAAGGAATCTGGGCTTTGAGATAATAAACCTCGGAAGCGCGGCCTCTGTTTCCCTGAATGAAATCATAGAGGTAATAGAACGCGGGACCGGCAAAAAGGCTGAAATCACTTGCGACCCTCCACATCCCTCCGATATCAAGGTTACACTGGCAAACATAGACAAGGCGAAAAAGATTTTGGACTGGGAGCCTTGCTTTGATATTGAGACCGGTATTGAAAACTCGCTCAGGTGGTATAATGCCAACGAGGCTCTCGTACGGAGTATAGAAGTATGATACGCTGCAGCGGTCCCGGGGAAAAGTTTACATCGGTATTGACAGACTCCGTCGGCTTTTTATAAGATTTAGACAGATTTTGTGGAACAATTATTTCTATGGCTAAATCTCTTGTTATAGTCGAATCTCCTTCAAAGGCGAGAACAATAAAGAAGTATCTCGGCCGGGATTTCCGCGTGGAAGCCTCTTCGGGGCATCTCGTAGATCTTCCGAGCAGCAGTCTCGGGGTGGATATCCAGAACGATTTCAAGCCCAAATATACGGTCATAAAGGGCAAGACCAAGTATCTTGAAAATCTGAAAAAAGCGTCGCGGGACGCGGAAAAAGTCTATCTTGCCTCCGATCCGGACAGGGAGGGGGAAGCGATCGCGTGGCACATCACAAACCGTCTTAACCTCTGGGACAAGGTCCACAGGGTTCTTATACACGAAATAACGGAAGCGGGCGTCAGGGAATCAATGAGCAGACCGCTTGCGATTAACACAGACCGCTTCGAATCTCAGCAGGCAAGAAGAATTCTTGACAGGATAGTCGGCTACAAGGTGAGTCCTGTTCTCTGGAAGAAGGTTAGAAAGGGGTTGAGCGCCGGAAGGGTGCAGAGCGTCGCTCTCAGGTTCGTTGTTGACAGGGAAAGGGAGATTCAGAGTTTCAAGCCGCGGGAATACTGGACCCTTGACGCGCTTGTTAAGAGGGCTGCGGACCCTGATGCGGATGCCTTCACGACTTCGCTCCACATGTTCCAGGGGAAAAAAGCCAAGATCGAGAATGCAAAGCAATCAGAAGATATAGTTTCCGCGCTTTCAGGAAAGGATTTTGTCGTAGGGACGATCGAAAAAAAAGAACGCAGAAGAAAACCGCTTCCTCCTTTCATAACCAGTTCCCTCCAGCAGGATTCCTCGAAAAAAAACCGCTTCTCCGTCAAAAAGACTATGCTGGTTGCCCAGGGACTCTACGAAGGAGTTGAGCTTGGAAGCAAGGGGCCGGTAGGACTTATAACCTACATGAGAACCGATTCGGTGAGGGCCTCTGATAACGCCGTGGCTGAAGCAAGGGGGTTCATATCTGAGAATTACGGAGAGGATTACGTGCCGAGGCGTCCGAATACCTTTAAGGTGAAAAAATCCGCACAGGATGCCCATGAGTGTATAAGGCCCACTTTTCCTTCGAGGCGTCCCGAAGATCTCAAGAAGTTTCTCACCGAAGACCAGTACAAGCTTTATTCCCTTATATGGAAAAGGTTCATTGCTTCGCAGATGTCTCCGGCTGTATACGACCAGACTCGTGTTGACATCACGGCGGGAGAGGCCGTTTTCAGGGCTACTGGTAACGTGATGAAGTTCCCGGGCTTTACAGCCGCCTACGAGGAAGCCACGGAGAAAGAAGAAAACGCCAAAACGGATGCAAACTCGAGAAAAGATGAGGACAAGAAACTCCCAGAGCTTTCTGAAAAAGATATTCTTTCTCTTCTAAAACTTGACCCCAAGCAGCATTTCACTCAGCCGCCGCCCAGATATTCGGAAAGTTCTCTTGTGAAAGAGCTTGAAGAAAAGGGTATCGGAAGACCCTCGACCTACGCTTCCATCCTTTCGACCATACAGGACAGGGGATATGCCGAGCGGCAGAAGGGAAGGTTTGTTCCGACTTCTCTGGGTTTTTCCGTGAACGATTTTCTGGTGGAGGGCTTCCCGGGAATAATGGACGAGGAGTTTACGGCCCGGATGGAAAGCGATCTTGACAGGGTGGAAGAAGGCGAAGTTCACTGGGTTGAACTGCTGCAGGGCTTTTACGACGGGTTTTCAAAGAGCGTGAGCAGAGCCGAGGAAGAAATCGAGGGGCGCAAGTTGGAAATTCCAACCGATATAGAATGCGACAAGTGCGGGGCCCCCATGGTTATAAGGGAAGGGCGCTACGGGCAGTTTCTTTCCTGCTCAAGGTATCCTGAGTGCAAGAGTGCGAAGGACTTTACAAGGGCGGAGGATGGAGAGATCATCGTGGGCAAGAAAACCGACCCAGAAATCTGCGATGATATAGAATGCGACAAGTGCGGGGCCCCCATGGTTATAAAGGAAGGGCGCTACGGGCAGTTTCTTTCCTGCTCAAAGTATCCCGATTGCAAAAACCCCAAGGAATTCACGAGGCAGGACGGCAAGATCGTCATAAAGCAGAAGGAAGCTCCCGAGATCCGCGATGATATAAAATGCGAGAAATGCGGTAAACCCATGGTTGTTCGCCGCAGCCGTCGCGGGCGGTTTCTCGGCTGCAGCGGCTATCCCAAGTGCAGAAGCACCCTCAACCTCGATAAAGACGGCAATATAGTTAGAAAAGCCACTAAAGCTGAAAAAGTCTGATTCATTATGCGGGGCGAGCTGGAAAAAATCCTGCGTTCTCTGGAAACTCCACTTCTTTTTGCCTCAAGGAATAATTTTTCAAACCTTGACAAGGTTCCCGAACTTGGAGAGGACATAAGGAGAATATCGACGAAACTTCTTACGGGGAAGTTTCCCGAGGAAGTAAAAACTCCTGTAGCGTCACTGAGAAATTCTTTCTCTGACTTCAAAAGCCTGACGCGTCCAGAAAAAACCAAAAGAATATCTTCTGCGCTATCGGTCGTTCGCAAAACGATAAAGCTTGTTGAAAAAAGCGAACGCGAGAATGTCCCCGGGAAAGCAACTGTTCCTGGGAAAAAACTTCCCCCGGATGGGAGCCCATCTTCTGTGAGCGTCACGAGCCTTGAGAGAATCGGACCGAGGATTGCGGGATTTCTTGCGAAAAAATCCATCCATACCGTTTCTGATCTTCTTTTTTACTCTCCGAGAAAATACGACGACCGCAGAAAAATAGCGGACATATCGGATATTGCTCCCGGGGATTCCTGCACTGTCCGGGGAGAGGTTGTCTCCGTGGCGGACATAAGAAACAGGAAGAGAAGATTTTTTCAGGTGGTGATTTACGACGGGACCGGCAGGCTTAGACTCACTTGGTTTAATTACAATCCTTCCTATCTGAGGGGGATTTTTAAGAAGGGGTTGAGCTTCATAATTCACGGCAAGGTGTCGGTTGCCTCTGGCGGCAGGGCTCTTCAGATAATTCATCCGCTTGCCCAGGATATAGAGATAATAGAAGATGAGGAAGATGTCGGAAACCCTCTTCAGTTCGGAAGAATCGTTCCCGTCTACCCGCTTACAGAAGGTCTTACTCAGAAAAAGCTGAGAGAGGCGGTAAGAGGGGCTCTCGACGGTTACGCAGGGGACTTCAAGGGACTGGTCCCGAAAGACCTTCAGGAAAAGCACGACCTGACGGGTTTGCCCGAGGCCCTTGAGCGGGTGCATTTTCCTCCCGGTGATGTCCTTCCAGTTGATTTTGACGACCCTGGTTCGGTCGCGGGTTCAAGGGCTCACAGAACCGTTATATTCTTCGAGTTTTTCGTCCTCCAGCTTGGTCTTTTCTCCAAAAAGCGAAAGGTGGGCGAAAGTCAGGGCATATCTTTTAGTCCCGGCGGCTCACTTTCGGAAAAACTTCTTCGCTCACTTTCTTTCAGCCTTACACATGCTCAGCAAAGGGCTATCTCGGAGATAGGGGCGGATATGGTTTCCTCCCAACCGATGAACAGGCTTCTTCAGGGAGATGTGGGAAGCGGAAAGACTCTTGTCGCCCTTGTCTCCATGCTCCGAGCGGTTGAGTCAGGCTATCAGGCCGCACTTATGGTTCCGACGGAGATACTGGCCGAGCAGCATTTTCGAAATATTAAGCAAATGACCGAGAACGCGGGGATAAGCGTAGTTCTTCTTAAAAGTGCTCTTTCGAAAGCTGACAAATCCCGCGTCCACGAAGAGATAAAGACCGGGCAGGCTGATATCGTGGTTGGAACCCACGCCTTGATCTCAGAAGCGGTGGATTTTAAGGCTCTTGGATTCGTGGTAATAGATGAGCAGCACAGGTTCGGAGTTGTCCAGAGAGCCAAGCTTGTACGGAAAGCGATGGTGCCCGACGTTCTTGTTATGACGGCTACTCCGATTCCGAGAACCTTGGCCATTACTGTGTACGGAGATCTTGAAGTCTCGGTGATCGATGAGCTTCCTCCTTCAAGAAAAAAGGTGGAGACCTTTGTTCTCAGGGATAATCAGAAAAACCGGACGTGGTTTTACGATCGCATAAGAAATAAGCTTAAAGAGGGGCGCCAGGCGTATTTTGTTTATCCCTTTATAGAGGAATCTGAGAATCAGGATTTCAAACACGTGAGACACGTAACCAGGATGATCGGGGAACTGCGCAAGGAGTTCTCTGAGTTTCGCGTTTCACTTCTCCATGGCCGAATGAAAAGCGACGAGAGAGACGCGGTAATGGACGATTTTCTCGCGAGGCGGTGCGATATTCTTGTTTCCACGACGGTGATAGAGGTGGGAGTCGACGTTCCCAACGCCACTGTAATGGTTATAGAAAACGCAGAGCGTTTTGGACTCTCGCAGCTTCACCAGATGAGGGGAAGAGTGGGGAGGGGAGAGCATGAATCAACTTGTTATATAGTGTATTCATCCGTGTCTGCGGAGGAGTCTGGAAAGAGGCTTGAAATAATGAGCGAGACTTCAGACGGGTTTAGAATCTCCGAGTTTGATCTTGCTAACAGGGGTCCTGGGGAATTCATGGGCACGAAACAGTCGGGAGTTCCCGGTTTCAGTTTTGCCAACCTTATAAGAGATTCTGCGTTGCTTAACGAATCGAGAGATTCTGCCCGCGAACTAATGGACAGAGTGGATAATTACGCGGAATACGAAAAACTTTTTGCGCATGTAACGGGGAAATGGGGCGAAATGCTTGAACTGGATACTAGTTCATAATACTGACGGTCGTTACTTCGACACAGACCTTGGAGCTTAACCTTCGATAAGGAGAGTTTCGGGATCTTCGATCAGCTCCTTTACCCTTACGAGAAACTGTACTGCTTCTTTTCCGTCGACTATCCTGTGGTCGTAACTGAGCGCCGTGTACATCATTGGTTTTATCACTATGTCCCCGTTAACTGCTACGGGTCTTTCTTCTATCTTGTGGAGTCCCAGTATCGCAACCTGTGGCGGGTTTAGTATCGGAGTACTCATAAGGGAACCGTACACTCCTCCGTTTGTTATGGTGAAGGTCCCGCCGAAAATTTCATCGAGCGAAAGCGTGTTTGTGTTTGCTTTCTCGGCAAGTTCCCTAACCTCTTTTTCTATCTGTGCGAAGGTTTTTCTGTCAGCCTCTCTTATGACGGGAACGACAAGTCCTCCCTCGGCCCCTACGGCCACTCCGATGTCGTAGTAGTCCTTGTAAACTATTTCATCCTCTTGGATCTCGGCGTTTATCTCCGGAAAAAGTTTGAGTGCTCCTATGGAGGCTTTTATGAAAAAGGAGGAAAAACCGAGGTTCACTCCGTATTTTTCCCGGAAAGCCTCTTTTTTTCTCGATCGAAGCTCCATTACGTTAGACATGTCGATTTCGTTAAAAGTGGAAAGTATGGCGGCTGTCTGCTGAGCTTCCACGAGACGTCTTGCGATAGTCCTGCGACGTCTCGACATCTTCATTCTTCTTTCTTTATTAGCGGTAAGCTGTGAGAGGGACGGGAAGATATCAGGCGACACCGGGGTTTCGGAGATTTTTTCCTCCGGGGGAGTTTCTTGCGGGGTTTCTTCTCTGGTTCTCTGGGACTCAAGGTGCTTTTCCACATCATCTTTTGTGATTCTGTTTCCCTCGGGTATGACCTGGGAGAGGTCGACTTCGTTCTGCTCGGCGATATTTCTCGCGACGGGAGTCGCTCGGGTCTTGGGTTCTTCTTCAGGCTGTTTTTCCTGCGGAATTTCTTCGGCTGGCGGTTGGGGTGCGGCTTCGGTTCTCTTGGGGGTCTCTTCTGCGTCGCTTTTTATATCCCCTTTGCTTGCGGACACCTCGATGCTTCCCAGGATGTCTCCCACTTCGACATCCTCATCGGCTTTTTTTGCTATTGACGCCAGGATTCCTGTTGCTTCGGCAGCGACTTCGAAGTTGGCTTTCTCGGTTTCAAGCTCAACCACGGTTTCCCCGAGTCTTACCGTGTCTCCCTGCTGCTTGGTCCACTTGATTATAGTTGCTTCTATTACGGAATCCCCTAAGTGGGGAACGACGATGTTCTTGGCCATTTTCTCCCTCGCTTGCGCGTTTGTCTCAGATATCCCTGTGCCAGGTTATGCCGCTTTCCTCATTCCCTTCCACTACTTTGTCTATGCTGAACGCCTGTTTTACAAGCAGGTCCTGATTGTATTTGTGCATGGAGGAAAGTCCCTCGGAAGGGCTTGAGTAGCGCTTTCTTCCTATATAGCTGAGTGGAAGCCGTTTCTTGATGATTTTTCTTCTGAAAAAAGGCAGCATGTATTTCCAAGCTCCTGCGTTCTGGGGTTCTTCCTGTACCCAGACCACCTCTTCAAGTTTACCATACCTCTCCAAAACGGCGCTTACCTCTTCCTTGGGCCTCGGGTAGAGCTGCTCGATTCTGGCTATTGCAACGTCGGGCGATTTGGCCCTGAGTTCGCTTGAGATGAGGTCAATGTATACTTTGCCGCTGCAGAATATGAGCCTTCTTACTTTTTTCGCCTGTCGGGTGCTCATGGGGTCGTCAATTACCGGGAACCATTTTCCTTCGGACAGATCCTTGAGGGATGAGTTTATCATCGGGTTTCGAAGAAGTCCCTTGGGAGTCATGACAACCAGGGGAAGGGGATCTTTTCCGAGCAGCAGGGCCTGGCGGCGAAGCACGTGGAAAAACTGCGCCGAAGTGGTGCAGTTTACTATCCTTATATTGTATTCGGCGGCCGACATGAGAAACCTTTCAAGCCTTCCGCTCGAGTGATCAGGTCCCTGCCCCTCGTAGGCGTGGGGTAGCAGCAGGACCAGGGACGGGGTCTGCCCCCATTTCGCCCTTGCCGATACGAGATATTCGTCCACTATGGTCTGAGCCCCGTTTATGAAATCTCCATACTGAGCTTCCCATATTACAAGGCAGTTTGTTCTCTCGATACAGTATCCGTACTCAAAACCCAGGCAGGCGTTTTCGCTGAGCGGGCTGTTTTTTATCTCAACCGCCGCTTTCGCCTGCGGGATTCTCTGCAGGGGAATATGAATTGCGCCGGTCTCAGAGTCGTGGAGCACCGCGTGGCGATGGCTGAAAGTACCCCTCTCGCAATCCTGTCCGGTTATCCTGATGGGAATGCCTTGTGCGACTATGGAGGCGTAGGCCAGTTCTTCCGCCATGGCCCAGTCAATTATTTTTTCTTTCGGGTCGTCGAGAACGTTTTTTCTTCTGTCGCGTATCCTGGCGATTTTTGAATTTACCGTGAACCCTTCGGGAACCGAGAGAAGGGAGTCGTTTAGCTCGCGCAGGGATTCGTCGGAAACCTTGGTCACCGTTTTTTTCGCTATTCCGCGTTCCGGGGATGGTGCCGTCGATTCCTCTGGGGAGTCGTCAGGGGAGATCGATTCGAATTCCTCGGCAATCTTCTTGATATGTTCTTCCTTTAGCTGCTCTACCTGTTTTTCCGAGACGGTGCCTTTTTCTATAAGTTTTTCCGCCCAGATGCTCATAACCCGGGGATGACTGTCTATCTTCTTGTATATCATGGGCTGGGTGAATCCCGGTTCGTCCGCCTCGTTGTGTCCGTACCTTCTGTAACCAACAAGGTCTATTAGGAAATGTTTTTCGAACTTGGATGTGTAGCCGAAGGCCATGCGTATTGACTCTATGCAGGCAACCGGGTCATCCGCGTTTACGTGGACAATAGGTATTTCGAATCCCTTGGCAAGATCGCTTGCGTAAAGCGTGCTTCTGCTGTCGGTGGGAAGAGTTGTGTAGCCGAGCTGGTTGTTGGTGATTATGTGTATCGTTCCGCCGGTGTGGTAGCCTGAAAGAGCGGAGAGGTTAAGCGTTTCCGCGTTTATTCCCTGTCCCATGAATGCCGAATCTCCATGAATCTGTACCGGGATTACCGCCGATGGGTCAAATTGCGGAGAACCTGGCGTATCGTCGCTTATCCCACATGCTCTCGACATTCCCTGCACTACAGGATTTACCGATTCCAAGTGGCTCGGATTGGGAACCATGGTTATCCTCATGTTGCGGTCGAGCATGTCTCCCGTCGGGATATCGCGTTTTACAGCCTCGTGGTACTTCACGTCTCCCGTCCATCCCATGTCGTCGGCAAAATCCCTTACCAGAACAGGGTCCTTGAACTTAAGAAGCGTGTACTTGTAGTTTTTCTCCATCACGTGGTGCATGACGTTCAGCCTTCCGCGATGGGCCATTCCGAGAATTATCTGGTGTATGTCGGCTTTGATGGCGAGATGTATAAGTTCATTCAGCATCGGCACAAGCATGTCGACGCCTTCTATCGAGAACCTGAATTTTCCGGGAAAGATTCTGTGGAGGAAGTTCTCGAACACCTCCACTTTGGTGAGGGTATCAAGAAGTTCCGCCTCGTTAACGGGATTTAGGGGAGGGCGGTAAACGCCTGATTCTATAGCGCCCCTCATCCACCTTCTCTCCTCGGCTTCATAGATGTGGTCGTAGTTGTATCCCGTGGTGGACGAGTAGATTTTCCTCAGCTTTCTTATTCCGTCAAGCGCGTCAAGTGAGTTCTGCGCAAGGGGCCACCCTACAAGTGTTGAAGGAAAGTCCCTTAACTCTTCCTCGTCAAGACCGAACGTTTCGGCGTGCAAGGTGAGATCTCCGTGAACGGGCCCCCCGAGAGGGTCTATTCTGCTTGCCAGGTGGCCGTGTCGTCTTATCGCCTGGGCCATGTTCGCGATCGCAACGGCCTTGGTTACGTCCCTTACGGTCGATTGATTGAAACCGTTTGTCTCGATCTCAGGTTCTATTTCAACCCTGAGGGATGAGTATTTGGTATCGGGCTTCCATCCCTTGAAGATGGTTTTCGTCGCGGGATCGACTGATGAGGAATCTCTTACGTAACGTTCGTAGAGATCCATTACGTAACCTGAATTGAGCCCGTGAAAGTTTTTCCAGATGTCCATGCACCTTCCTCGGAATCACGCAATAGAGGATTTTAACTGACTGAAAGCCTCAAATCCGCTATTCACAACACAACCGCCTGCTCTGGACGGTAACCGCGCATAGAATCATAGCATAAAAAAATATAAAGCAAACAGGGATTTCTGGGACCTTGTCAAAATGACGCAATAATGATTCTAACCGGCGTACGAAGCAGTCTCATGTTCTTTGCAGTTTTTGTCTGAAAGTCAGTCTTCCGGCTTTTTGGCTATGGATCTTATTCCCGCTTCAAGAAGCTGTTCGGGAGAAACCTCAGAAGGCGCTTCCGTCAGGGGACAGGAACCTTTCTGCGTTTTTGGGAAAGCTATTACGTCTCTTATCGACTCTCCGCCCGAGAGTAGCATCAAAAGCCTGTCAAGGCCGAGTGCTATGCCTCCATGGGGAGGAGCTCCGAATTCGAGGGCCTCAAGGAGAAAACCGAATTTTTCCCGCGCTTCGTCCTCTCCGATTCCTATGACGTCAAACACTTTTTGCTGTATGTCTTTTCTGTGAATCCTTATGCTCCCCCCACCTATCTCTACCCCGTTTAAGACTATATCGTAAGATTTTGAAGCCGCGTCGCCTGGGGAATCCTCGATTTTCTCCACGTCCTCATCCTTTGGGGCTGTAAAAGGGTGGTGGACGGCGACGTACCTTTTGTCTCTGGGGCTGTACTTAAGAAGCGGGAAATCAACTACCCAGAGAAATTCAAGTTTTTCTTCGTTAACAAGTGAGAGAATTTCACCGAGTCTTAGCCTTACGTTTGACATCACCTGGTTTACCGTCTCAACAGAGTCCGCGCCGAAAAACACTATGTCTCCAGCTTCCATCGAAAGAGTTTCGGCTAAAAGCCCGCATTCCCCCTCGCTTAGAAACTTAACTATGGGAGAGTTCCATCCGTCCTCGCCGACTCTTATCCAGGCAAGTCCCTTTGCTCCGAGAGAAACCGCGTATTCGGTAAGATCGTCTATTTCTTTCCTGGTAAGCTTCTCGGCCCCGCCCTTGAGATTAAGCGCCTTTATCGTCCCACCTTTCTCCAGGGCTCCGCGAAATACCTTGAATTCGGAATCTTTGAATATGGAAGAGATGTCTTTTAGTTCGAGACCGTACCTTGTATCGGGGCAGTCGGTTCCGTATCTCTCCATGGCTTCTTCATAGGGCATTCTCAAAAAAGGAATGCTGACGTCAATTCCTTTTGTCTCCTGAAGGACCGTTTTTATCATGCCTTCAACCGTTGAGATCACGTCGTCTTCCGAGACAAATGACATCTCCATGTCTATCTGGGTGAACTCGGGCTGGCGGTCCGCTCTTAAGTCCTCGTCCCTGAAGCATTTCACTATCTGGTAGTATCTGTCAAAACCCGAGATCATGAGGGTCTGTTTTAGTGTCTGGGGAGACTGGGGAAGCGCGTAGAACTGACCTTCGTTAAGCCGGCTCGGAACTAGAAAGTCCCTTGCGCCTTCAGGCGTCGATTTCGTGAAATAGGGGGTTTCGATCTCAAGAAACCCGTTTTCACTAAGGTAGCTTCGCACTGCGGCGGAGACTTTGTGACGAAAGATTATGTTGTCCCGCATTGGCGGTCTTCGCAGGTCAAGGTAGCGGTACTTAAGCCTGAGAAGCTCGTCGGCGTTCACTTCGTTTTCTATTAGAAACGGTATTACCTTTGATGTGTTAAGGATCCTTATCTGCTCTGCCACTACCTCGATCTCGCCGGTTTTGAGGTTCGGGTTTACCGTTTCCTCGGTCCGGGGAGTTACAGTTCCTTTTACGGCGATTACCCATTCATCTCGCAACTGTTCAGCGGTCTGGTGGATCTTCGGGTCGTGCTCAGGGTTAAAAACGATCTGGCAGAGACCTTCCTTATCGCGCAGGTCAACGAAAATTACCCCGCCGTGGTCTCTTCGGGACTGTACCCAGCCCATCAGGGTAACGGAGCGGTCAACGTGTTTTTTCCCAAGCTCCCCGCAGAAATTCGATCTTTTCCACTCTCCCATAAGTTCGAGCATTTATTCAGGATTCTCCCGGCAAAGAAGGATTGGCTAATCATACTAGATTGATTTGCATTGGCAAGGTTTTCGCGCTACTTGAAAGGAGGAACAGGGCGTGATTCTTTGTTTCGTATTTCCAGCCAGCGAAGATGCGGCGTCGGACCTTCTCTACGCATTTTTTCTATTTGTTTTTTCTTTCTTTTTTACATACGATTTTAGTTCGGAAGGTCGGAAGTTTTCTCCGGCAATAAAATCCCGAGGAGTTTTGATTAATGAAAAAAGAGCTTGTCTGTAAAAGAAATCTGTTTTTCGCGGCCGCGGTCTGTCTTGTTTTTCTTGTAAACGGCTGCGCGGCCACCAGAACCCTTATCGAGAAAAGGAAACTCACCGTTGAGACCAAGATGTCGGAGACGATTTTTCTTGAACCGGTGTCGCCCGAAGAAAGAGTGGTTTACGTCGATATAAAAAATACGACCGACAAGGAACTGCCCGGAATTGAATATGGAATCAAAGGGAGAATAGCTTCTAACGGTTACAGGATCACGGAAGACCCGGCCGAGGCGACTTTCATTCTCCAAGCTAACATTCTGAATGTCGGAAAGTCTGATCTTGAGGAGACGAATGCTATGCTTGGAGAGGGTTATCAGGGCGTGATCGAAGGCGCCGTTCTTGGAGGAGTAATAGGCGGGGCCATAGGCGGCGACGTTGATGAAATTAACAAGGGCACTGTTGCGGGAGCTATTGCGGGCGGAGTTGCGGGCTTTTTATTCGATGCGCTTGTAACTGATGATCTTTTCACCATGGTTACCGACATTCAGATTAGCGAGCGTGCTGGGGAAGGGGAGCTCGTTTATCGGACTGAAGATACGGATGCGTCACAGGGCACCGCGACGCGGACCAAGCAGACTTCGCATGTCGACGATATCAAGTGGAAAATTTACAGGACCAGAATCATTAGCGTTGCCAACAAAGCTAATCTTGACTTTGAGGAAGCAAAACCCCATCTCCAGGCGGGTCTTGTGAGATCCATAGGCGGGATTTTCTGAGAGGCTCTACCTGTTTAATAGAAAGAAGTTAAAACCAGATAAGACTTGTGTGGAAACAATAAACGAAGCCTAGTTTCTTGTTTGTTTGAGGATTGCCAAAGCACGATTTCGAGCCGTCATATGATCTACCATAGGAAACGGGTAGTCGTTTCCTATGGAGTCCCCCGAGTCTTTAAGTATATCTTTCGGTGCAATCCAAGGCTGGTGAATGTATTTGTTCGGTAAATTCTCAAGTTCAGGAACCCAGCGCCGCACATAAGTGCCGTCGGGGTCGAATTTCTGACCCTGAAGAATCGGATTAAAAATTCGAAAAAACGGAGCTGCATCGACCCCGCAGCCCGCGACCCACTGCCAACTTACTGAATTGTTAGCAAGGTCCGCGTCGACCAAAGTATCCCAGAACCATGCGGCGCCGTCCTGCCATGGGATAAGAAGATGTTTCACAAGAAAAGAAGCGGCGATCATTCGTACCCGGTTGTGCATCCAGCCCGTTGCCCAGAGTTCGCGCATCCCTGCGTCAACTATTGGGTAGCCTGTGAGCCCGAGTTGCCATTGGTGTAGTGCTTTTTCGTCCCTTATCCACGGAAAGCGTCTGAATTCCTGTCGGAACGGTTCTTCAGGGAAATTTGGCCAGTAGTAAAGCAGGTGGTGCGAGAATTCCCGCCATACAATCTGGCGAAAAAAGGGTTTCAGGTCATCTTGCAATTCAGGTTCTACCTTTGCAAGCGAGTGATCCCAGCATATCCTTGGAGATACCTCGCCGAAATGAAGATGGGGAGAAAGCTTGGAAGTTCCTAAGATGTCGGGACGGTCGCGTTGCGTTCCGTATGCAGTTGCCGACTGTTCCAGAAATGAATCGAAGCGCGCGAGGGCTCCTGTTTCACCCGGTGTCCACATATCAAGCCATCCGGCACTCCAGTCGGGTTTCTTCGACACCAGCTTCCACTGGTTAAGTGAATCACTCCTGATAGGTTCTTTCATGCATGGAAGCTTTTTTGGCGCAGGCAGGGGCGCAGGCGGTGGAAACTTTTTCAAGCAGGCTTTATAGAAGGGGGTAAACACCTTGTAGGGTTCGCCGTTTTTTGTCGTAATGGATTCGGGCGGAAAAATCAGATTCCCGTCAAGTGCCCTGAATCCGATTCCGAGTTCGTTAAGAATATGCTTCAGTTCTGAATCGACCTTGATCGCGCGCGGTTCTGTAAGCGAAGTGCAGTATACCGCCGTGGCACTGGTTTCGGTTACCAATTCCCGCAGAACCTCCTGCGGTCGACCGCGGCGCAGGATTAGCCTGTTTCCAAGAGTCTTTAACGATTGGTCGAGTGCTTTGAGGCTGTGGTGAAGCCACCATTTGCTGGCGCCGCCGGGCGCCCAAGGGTCAGAATCGCCATCTTCAAGTATGTAAACGGCCAGCACAGGATGACCGGATTCAGCCGCACTTGAGAGTGCCGGATTGTCCGTGAGTCTCAAGTCTTTTCTGAACCAGTGAATAACCGGACGTATAGATTCCCTGTAGCGAGTCATGTTATTACCTGCCCGGACCCGTTGCTGTTTTTACCGGCGCATGGGCTTTTGTGTTAAAGTTTGCGGTAAATTATACTGGGAAGAGCGGAATAGTTTGCTTAACAGAGGTAGTTTTACATGCCGGATGAGCATTTAAGAGAGAACTTCAGATCGGGATTTATCTCCGTGGTTGGACGGCCCAACGTGGGCAAGTCCACTCTTGTAAACTCGATTGTCGGAGAAAAAGTTTCGGCCGTTTCGGATAAGCCGAGTACTACCAGGAACAGAATTCTGGGAGTAAGGACTTTTGATGATTCGCAGCTGGTTTTTCTTGATACCCCGGGTGTTTACAGGGAGAAAAGCAGGCTTGGAAAATCCATGGCCCGAGCGGTAAGCGGGGCTCTTTCGGACGCTGATCTGGTGGCGTTTGTTACGGATGTCGAAAAGCCTTTCGGAGCGGCTGATGAATCCATACTGAAAATGCTCAGGAAACCTTCCTTGTTTGTCGTAAACAAGATCGACAAGATAAAAAAATCAAAGCTCCTGTCGATACTTTCAGCTGCCGAGAGATTCTCTGAGAAGTTCCTCGAAATAGTTCCCATCTCGGCTCTTACGGGCGACGGGGTGGAGCGGCTCACGCAGCTTCTCAAAAAACACCTGCCCGAAGGGCCGAAATATTTCCCCGACGATATTTTCACGGATCAACCTGAGATTTTCTACGTAAGCGAACTCATAAGGGAGAAGGTTTTCAATCTCACGCGAAAGGAAATTCCCTATAAAGTGGCGGTGGTGGTCTCGGGATTCAGCGAGGACACGGAGCGGAACCTGATCAGAATAAGTGCGGAGATCTATGTCGAGAGAAAAAGTCATAAGGGGATTCTCATAGGAAAGGGCGGGGGAATGCTAAAACGAATCGGTTCTGAGGCCAGGGTTGATATTGAAAGGGTACTGGGAGTTAAGCTGTTTCTGGAGCTTTGGGTTAAAGTCAAAGAGAACTGGACCCAGAGCGATTTCCTGATAAAGGAATTCGGTTACGGAAACTGAACCCCAGGAGTTTTTATTCTCCCTTGAAAACCGGTTTTCTCTTTTCAAGAAAAGCTTTTTTCCCTTCCTTGGAGTCGCTGCTTTCCCTCACCTTGGCAAAAAGGGATCTTATGAGTTCTTCATTTTCTTCCGATAGCGCCCCCCCTTGTTCCCAGATGTTTATCATCTTTTTCATCGATATCATGGAAAGCGGGGCGTTTTCGCTTATTCCCTCGGCAAGCCCATAAGTGAACTCTTCAAGCTTGTCTCTTTTTACGACGTGGTCGACAAGTCCTTTCTCCAGAGCTCTTTCGGCATTAACTGGGTTTCCGGTGAGAAAGAGTTCCCTTGTAAAACCGGGACCCACCAGGTTCAGGAATTGTTTTATCCCGCTGTAATGATAAGTGACTCCCAGTTTTACGGGCGGGATTGCGAGTTTCGCGTCGTCGACGCATATTCTTAGGTCGCAGGTCACTGCGAGTTCGAGTCCCGCCCCGAAAGCATGACCGTTTATCATTGCTATTACGGGAAGAGGGTAGGACTTGACCGCCCGCATGGCTTCGGTCAGAGGATGGCCGTTTTCTATCGCGATTTCTTCCTCGGATATTGCGGCTATATCATATCCTGAGCAGAAAGCTCTATCCCCGCTTCCTTTTATAACAACACATCTGATTTCAGTGGTTTTTTCTAGCCTTAGAAATTCCTCGGTTAAAAGTCCTAGAATTTCTGGGGTAAGGGAGTTTCTTTTCTCAGGGCGGTTGATAGTGAGGGTGCAGATTGAACCCTCGGTCTTTACGAGAATTTCTTTGTTTTCAGCCATGGAGAGATTATATATTACCGAGGCTTGGTGTCTAAACAGCACCTAATCGCGGGGTAAGAGTCCAGAGAACCTGTTTTAAGTTATCGGGTGTAATTACAGAACAGCTGTCCGGTTATAATTTGCCAAAGAGGGAGGGTGTATGAAAGAAAAAACCCCATCAAATAAACGGACCTACAGGGTACTGTTTCTCTGCACGGGCAATTCTGCCCGTTCGATTATTGCCGAATCTCTTTTGAATCACAATAGCGGCGGAAAATTTGTCGGCCACAGTGCGGGCAGTCATCCTCGGGGAGAAGTTCACCCTCATGCCCTTGATCTGTTGCTCGGCAAGGGACACGACATTGAGAATCTGCGTTCCAAATCTTGGGATGAGTTTGAGGTGGAGGATGTTCTCTCGATGGATTTTGTCTTTACGGTGTGTGACAACGCGGCGAATGAACCTTGTCCCGTGTGGCCGGGCAGACCTGTGACGGCTCACTGGGGTCTTGCGGACCCCGCAGTCATTGAGGGAACTGAAAATGAGCAACGAAAAGCTTTCGAAAGAACCTACGACTTGCTCAAAGAGCGTATCGCTGCATTTCAGGCCCTTCCGCTTGACTCGCTTGACAGCGTGGAACTTCGTGAGAGACTTGAAAAGATAGGGCGCCGTGCATCTGGAACGGACGGAGAATAGAGGCTTGTGCTTGAAGCGTTCCTGTCCGGCCACGGCATGAGGCCTGAATCGTTCTGACTCTCAGGCGGGAGCACTATGACGAAACGAAAAACCCTGTATCTGGCTAATCCCTACGGCTTCTCCGCCCAGCAGCGCGAAGGGCCTCTGGCGGTTCTTGTTGAGGTTCTGGAATCGATGGGAGCCGAGGTATGGGAGCCGTTTTCCCGGAATAATCAGGTTGATAGGGCGGTTGCCGGTTGGGCCTATCGGGTTGGACAGTCCGACCTTAGAGACGTGCGTGAGGCCGATGGATTGTTCGCGGTTGTCAATGGATGTCCGCCGGACGAAGGAGTTATGGTGGAACTGGGAATGGCTATTGCTTGGGGCAAACCCGTGTTTCTGTTCCGGGACGACTTCCGCAGATGTACCGACAGCGAGGTCTATCCGCTCAACCTGATGCTGTTTGCCGGCATGCCTGAAAAGGGCTGGGAAGCTTACTTATATGGCTCTGTAGAAGAGATAACCGATCCGGACAAAGCGCTGGCGAGATGGCTTAAAGATGCGGACTGACTTTTAGGGCCAAGTCACCAGAAAATTTACCGGTCTGCTATTCTTAGAACCCTGGCCCCCTTTCCTCCTCCACTTTTCATTTCCAAAAGCGCCGCGTTTGCCTCTTCAAGTCCGTACTCGGTGACTTCAGCTTCTATTCCCAGAGTGGATGCGACCGAAAGAAAGCCGGCGACATCTTCCCTTGTGACGTTCGCTACGCTTTTTATCTCTTTCTCAAGCCAAAGATGCGACTGGTAATCGAGACTCAACAAGCAATTGATGTCGGAGTTCTCCTTGCTTATGGCGTTTACAACTAGTTTTCCCCCGGCGACAAGATTCTCAAGAGAACGCAAAACGGGCTTCCATGCCGGAGTGGTATCAATGATAGCTGAAAGCTGCTTGGGAGAGTTCTCTTCAATTCCACCTGACCACGATGCTCCAAGCTCCATGGCGAACAGCCTTTCCCTTTCTCCTCTTGCGAATACGAACACCTCGCATAGGGGATACGAGTGACGAAGCAGTTGTATGACCAGATGCGCTGAAGCCCCGAATCCCATGAGCCCTACGGCGTCGCCGTCCTTTATTCCGGAAAGTCTGACGCAACGGTAACCTATCGCTCCGGCGCACAAAAGAGGAGCTGTTTTCACTGGGTCCATTTCCTTCGGTATACGGTGAGCAAAGTCTGCGTCCGCGACCATGAATTCGGCGAAACCTCCGTTTGTATCCCTGCCGGTGGCAATGAAGTCATGGCAGAGGTTTTCCCGTCCGCTACTACAATAGGAGCATTTTCCGCAGGCTCCTCCTATCCACGCAATTCCGACCATGTCGCCCACGTCGAAATTTCTTACTCCCGGGCCGTGTTCTTTGACCACCCCCACGGCTTGATGTCCCGGAACAATCGGAAGAGACGGGGGGATAACTCTTCCTTCTACCTCATCCATGTCGGTGTGACAGACCCCGCAGGCCAAAACGCGTATCAGCACTTCTCCTTCAGAGGGTTTTGGCGTGGGAATTTCGAGCAGTTCAAGGGGAGTATCGTTCTTAAAAAGGTCGTACTTGCCTTTTAGAACCATTGCCTTCATCACGCTACCAAGTATAACACGCATATATGGCAGATGGGGGCTCGTTTCTCACTGCTCGTCTCCTCCGAGTGTGGTATCTGCATACGCCCTCAGAACGATTTCCGCTGCGACTCTTGCGTCTTCTCCGGCGTCGTGGTGGCGAAAATGAATCCCGAGATCCCGGGCGATATTCCCGAGACTGTAACCCCTCAGAGCGTATTTATCCGGCCAGGCGCGTCGCGCTACCTGCGCACTGTCAATCCAGGTTCCGTAACGAAGAGATTTCCCACACTTTTCAAATGCTTTTGAGATTGCCCTGCGGTCAAAGAATGTATGGCTTACGACGATTTCTCCCAGGTGTCGCGAGATCTTGTCGCACAATTCTTCAAACCTGGGATAGCCACTTACCATCTTGTGGTCTATGCCGTGTATGGCGATATTATACGGATCAAAAAAGTCATGCGGATCAACAAGCTGCGTCCATACGTCTTTGATCTCTGCTGACCTGACCACGGCGATTCCCACTTGGCAGATACTTGAAACGTCTGAATTCGCGGTCTCGACGTCGACGGCGACGAAATCCAGATTTTTACTCACGGGGAGATAGTTTCTTGCGTTTTGCCCGAGGGGCGTTTTCGGCTTTCCGGCTTTTTTCATTTTCCTACATTATGAACCATAGTCGGCTTTCTTTCAGCAGTATTTCGCCCGCTTCGTCGTTTTCGGGCTTTAAACTCAGATTATATTGTTTATAATCTTCCGAACTAAAAGTTTTTCCGGAGGCGCAAGGTGCCGTTATACGAATATGAGTGCGACAGTTGCATGGAGAGTTACAATACGGACATAGACAGTCTGGTCGCCAAGCTTACCAAGACAAACGCAAGGAAAATTTTCAAGCGGAACCGTAACTTCTGTTATATTGAAGTCACAAGCGACAAGAGCGGAAAGGTGTTTTTCGAACTGGGGGAAAGGGACGTACGCGGCGCGAGAAGGTTTCGTTACAAGCTGGATAACGGAAAGGTCCTTTACCTTGAGCTCATGAACTTCCGTTTCGACCACCTTGTGTACGGAGATGACAAGCAGGATGAAGTCAAATGCCCTCTCTGCGACGATTCCGAGACGGTGAGAAGGGTTTTTTCCACTTTCAAGGCCATATTCGACGACAAGAATAAACGAGCTCCGGGTCCCGGGGATGAACTCAGGTGGCATCTTGAATACAAGCAGCAAAAAGATGAAGAGATAGCGAGCGACTGGGTAGGGCAGGATCACCTGAACCAGTACTTCAACAGATAGGAGACGCAAATGCCCCTCTATGAATTTGAATGCATCAAGTGCAGAGACAACGTTGAGAAATCACTCAAGACTCTTGAGAAAAAGCGGGACAAGGAGACCGTAAAAAACCTCGTCCAGAAATATGACAACATCTTTGCCATAGAAGTTATCGACCTTGAGCGCGAAAAAATAGTCGCAAAGCACGGAAGGAAGGGAAAAGACTCCGTATTCAGCGACTTCTACCTTAAGGACGGGGCCCTGCTTGCGCTTTTCAACATGCGAGACTACAGGTTCTCCGAGCTTATATACGAAGAGGGGGACGAGAAAAAGGTGAAGTGCCACTGCGGGGAGAAAAAGAAAGTGGAGAAAGTTATCTCGACTTTCGCTTTTACCAGGGACCTCTCAACCGATATGCCGAAGCCCGATCTCTCGAACCTGCCGCCTTCGGTTAGAAACAGAACTTTCGTGGGAGACTACATAGAGGAAAAGGACAGGCCTAAAAAGCACAGACCTACTCAGAAAAGACTCTCCTAAGAAAAGAATATGGCCGCCGGCACGCAATTTCCTCTTCTCGCCGGGGCTTCACGCTTGGTTACTTTTGCTCTTTTCCCGAATACTCCTCTTTGCGCTTGCCGAACCTTCTCTCAAGTTCATCCGATATGTCCTGAGGCGAAAGACCCGCTTCGCAGAGAAGCACCATGGAATGAAACCACAAATCGGTAAGTTCGTAGACGAGTTCGTCTTTATCCCTGTTCTTGGCGGCTATTACTACTTCGCCGGCCTCCTCTCCGATTTTCTTAAGTATCCTGTCAATTCCGCCCTTCATAAGGCCGCTTACATAAGAGCCTTCCTTGGGGTTCTGCTTCCTGTCCTCTATTACGGAAAACACCTTTCTGAGTGAAGCTTTCTCGAACACGGGGGCGGCTTTTTCTTCCATGTCTCCCGTTCTGTAAAAGCATGTCGGCCTTCCGGTGTGGCAGGCCGCTCCGGTCTGCTCCACGGTTATTAGCACCGTATCGCAGTCGCAATCAACAAAGATTTCCTCTACGTCCTGAAAATGGCCTGATTCTTCCCCCTTGTTCCAGAGCTTTTTTCTTGATCTGCTCCAGAAGTGGGTCCTTCCAGTCTTGACGGTCATCTCGAGAGCCTCTTTGTTCGCATATGCGAGCATAAGCACCTGCCCGCTTGAGCGATCCTGCACTATTACGGGCAAAAGGCCTTCGTCGTTGAACTTGAGTTCTTCTAGCTTCATATCCATCGGGTTTTCGTTCCGCTGAAAGTACGTCAAGATAATAATTGCAAAGATTCCATTGTCAAAGAACTGACGAGATGGGGAAACCGGCACGTTGAGGTCTCGATTCGGCTGTTTTTTTCTCTACGATAGCTTTTCTCCGAATTGCTGTTGATTTTGGGTGTATAACTGTAAAACTGCTGTGCGCGGGGAGGAATTGCATCTGTGTTCTTGAGAAAACATCTTGTTCATGGTTCTGTGGTTATGCTTTTCGCCCTTCTGCTTTTCGCTATTGGCCTCGTGCTCTACGGCGATTCGGGACTCGTGAGTTTTGAACATGGTGTCGCAAGCGGCGACCCCCTGAATGACAGGGTTATTCTCTGGACGAGAGTCACTCCGCAGGAATCTCAGAGAAAAATCAGGGTAAAGGTCGAAGTTGCTTCGGATGAGAAATTTGAAAGCCTTGTCCACAGTTCTGTTGAGAGCGCCACGGCCGAGAGCGATTACACCGTCAAGGTTGATGTCGAGGGTCTTTCGGCAGGAACGGTTTATTACTACCGTTTCCGCTCAGGTGATGCTTCGTCCGTTATCGGCCGTACCAAAACCTTACCCAGAAGCGATGTGGATTCGGTTAGGTTGGCGGTGTTTTCATGTGCAAACTATCCTACTTCTCATGGCGGTTACTTTAACGTTTACGGCCACGCGGCAGCAGCGGCTGACGTCGATGCCGTGGTACACCTCGGCGATTACATCTACGAGTATGGCAAGGCGCCGGATTCGGAGAACGGTAATTCTCAAGGATTCGGCAGAGATCTTCCGGAATACAGCGATAAGGAAATCCTTACGCTTGACGATTACCGAAGGCGTTACGCCCTGTACAGAACTGATCCGCAGCTTCAGGCTCTCCATGCCGCGCATCCGTTCATCACCGTCTGGGATGATCATGAGGTCGCAAACGACGCCTATGTGGGAGGTGCGCAGAACCATAACGAAGGTGAGGGCAGTTTCGATGTACGCAAAAAGGTTGCGCTTCGGGCTTACTACGAGTGGATGCCGGTTCGCCCCGTAAAAGATAATGATTCCGAACGGGTCTACCGCAGTTTTTCTTTCGGGAACCTGGTTGAGCTTTTAATGCTTGATACCCGTCTTGCCGGACGGGAAAAACAGCTTAGTTACAAGGATTATTTCGACCCGGATACCGGTTTTGATGCCCGGCGTTTCGGTGAGGATATTGGTTCTCCTGACCGAACGCTGCTCGGTCGGGATCAGCTTGACTGGCTTCTGGGGAAACTCGCCGGTTCAACCGCCACGTGGCAGGTTCTGGGTCAGCAGGTACTTATGGGCAGAATGAACATTCCAGCTGAAATAATTCCTCATCTTGGCGACCGTACGCCTGAGGTCGCGGGTCTTATTGATAAACTGACCGAGATTAAGGAGCGGGTGCTTCGGGATGATCCTTCGGTGACTCAGGATGAGCGGAACCGTATAAATACGGTGCTTCCTTATAACCTTGATGCCTGGGACGGTTACCCTGCGGAGCGCGAAGCGGTGTTAGGCGCGGCCTACGGAGGGGAGAAGAACTTGGTAGTGCTCGCCGGGGATACGCATAACGGATGGGCAAGTAATCTCAAGGACGCAGAAGGTAATCGTGTAGGCGTTGAATTTGCCACCGCGTCTGTGTCTTCCGGAGGTCTTGAAACTTACCTTAAGCTTAAACCTGAACAGGCTGAGGAGTTCGCCCGGGATTTACAGGTGTTGATTGACGATCTTGTCTATTCAAACACGAAGGACCGCGGTTATATGATTGTCAGTTTTACTCCGAAGATGGCCCAGTCGCGGTGGATATACGTGGATACCGTCAAACGGTCCGAATTCAGCGAAAAGAACTCTGCGTCCAAGGTTTTTAAGGTGCTTCCCGGCACAGGGAACCGTGAACTTGTTCCTGTTGATAATTAGGCTGGAACATTGTGGTGGAGGAACCGATTAAGGCGAGATTTAATTGACATTATCGTGAAGAGTCGAATGATATTGGGTATCATATCAAAATTAGGTGTTGACTAAGGAAGGTAACAATCCATGGCCAGGATTACAATTGAAGACTGCTTAGAGAAAGTTGAGAACAGGTTTGCTCTTTCCATCGCAGCGATGAAAAGGGCAGGCCAGATATCCAAGGGAGCTACCGTAGTAGCCTCTGAAAACGATGACAACAAGCATGTTGTCTCTGCGTTAAGAGAGATAGCCGAAGGAAAGGTAAACGTCATATATCCCAAGGATAGAGATAATTACTGATTGCGCACGTAGCCCCGTGCGGTTTTAACCCGCGCACAGCGAGGTAAAGATCTTTTTATGCTCTCGGTAGGCATAGACGCGGGAGGAACTTTCACCGATTTTGTTTTCTTCGATGGAAAGGAAATATCGGTAAACAAGGTCCCTTCCACTCCCCGCGATCCTTCGATAGCAGTACTGAACGGGCTTAAAGCCCATCCCGTTGAGTTCTCCCACATATCGGAAATTATCCACGGAACCACCGTGGCCACAAACGCTCTTCTGGAGCGGGAAGGGGCGAAGACCTGCCTTGTCACCACAAGGGGTTTTGAAGACGTAATCGAGATCAGGCGGCAGAACAGGGAGAAACTGTACGATCTGCTATGGAATCCGGCCACCCCTCTTGTGCCGCCGGAACTCAGGTTCGGCGTTTCCGAGAGAACGGATTACCGCGGTCGCGTGCTTGTTTGCCCGGATGAGGCTGAAGTAGAGGAAATAAAGGAGGAGATATCTTCTCTCGGTGTTGAGGCGATAGCGGTTTGTTTTCTCCATTCGTACGCAAACCCTGAAAATGAACGCGGGGTCGCGGCCGCGCTTTCCGAACTCGGTATTCCGATTACCCTCTCCTCTGAGCTTGTTGCGGAATTCAGGGAGTATGAAAGGACTTCAACGACAGTCCTTAATTCCTATCTGATCCCAAAAGTGAACAAGTATATGCGCTCACTCTCCCGCACCCTCGAGAAAAAATCTCTTTCCATCATGCAGTCAAACGGCGGGGTTATATCTGCCGAACAGGCGGCCGATGAGCCTGCAAAAATAGTTCTTTCCGGTCCCGCTGGGGGGGTGGTCGGGGCGTTTGAGATATGCGCGCTCTCAGGGAGAAGGAAAATTATTACCTACGACATGGGGGGAACTTCGACAGACATATCCCTTTGCGACGGCAAAGTAAGCTTTACGACCGAGAATACCCTGGGAGGTGTTGCACTTAAGGTGCCGATGATAAACATCTCAACCATAGGGGCCGGAGGCGGTTCAGTCGCTTACATTGCCGATGGGGGGATCCTTAAGGTCGGCCCGAGAAGCGCAGGCGCTGACCCCGGCCCCGCGTGTTACGGAAAAGGCGTTTTGCCGACCGTAACGGACGCCAATATAGTTCTCGGCAGAATGGATCCCGGCTGGTTTCTGGGCGGCGAGATGAATATATATCCCGAAAGGTCCTTTGAAGCTATTCGCTCTCTCGCACCGGATCATCCCACGGAGGAAGTCGCCGAATCCATAATCAGGATTTCAAATTCAAACATGGAAAAGGCTCTTCGCGTGATATCGGTCGGGAAGGGCTACGATCCGAGGGAGTTTTCGCTTGTTTCATTCGGCGGCGCGGGAGGTCTTCACGCCTGCGAGCTTGCCCGCTCCCTTGGTATACGGGAAATTGTGTTTCCCCGAAATCCCGGGGCGCTTTCTGCCTACGGGATGCTTCTTGCCGATTCCTTCAAGGATTACGGAATCACGTTTTTTTCCTCAGCGGATGAGGGTCATCTTGCGGAGACGGACCGAAAGTTCGCGGATCTTGAAAAGCTCGCGCGCGAGGACCTTGCAAGAGAGGATCTGAGGTTCGAAAAGCATGTTGACGCGAGGTATCGAAGGCAGTCCCATGAACTAACTATTCCCTACAGTGATTCCATGGCTTCGGATTTTCACCGCGAGCATGAAAGAGTTTACGGATACAGGAAGGAATCTTCCGTCGTCGAGATCGTGACCCTGAGACTCAGGGCCTATATGCCGGAGCGAAAAATAGATATTCTTCCCGCTTCTGGGATGGGGGCAGAGCCGCGGTTTTTCACAAAGGAAGTGATTTTTGAGGGCAGAAAAGTAAAGGCCAGATGCTGCGAGAGAGAAAAGCTCGGGCCGGGTTTTCGATTTGAAGGGCCATGCGTTCTCTACGAGAAAACTGCAACTACTTTTATTCCTCCCGATAGTGCTTGCGAAGTGGACGATTACGGGAGCATTATAGTGAGCTTCAATGCGTAGAGCTTTTTTTGATGAGCACGATGAACATACGGGAAGAGATAAGAAAAGCCTTGGACCCTCCAGGAACTTCCCCTGATCCTGGCGAAGGACTTCTGGCATCCGCTGTGTTGGTTATGCTCTGCGAGCAGGGTGAAGGCCATGGAATATGGTTTATAAAGAGAACCGAATACAGGAATGATGCTTTCTCGGGTCACGTAGCTTTCCCGGGCGGAAAGAAAAAACAAAGCGACGCGACTCTTGTTGATACGGCTTTGAGGGAAGTAGGAGAGGAGCTTGGTTTTGACGCCGGGAAGGAAGTAGAGATTCTCGGGGAAATGGATTTTGTGCGTCCCTACACCCCTTCTGTTAGACAGTATGCGGTAAAACCTTTTGTAGCCATGATAGATGGTGAAGTGGAATTTGTTCCCAATTATGAAGTATCTGAATTTTTCTGCGTTCCGGTTTCCCACTTGGTTAATCCGAAAAACCGCGATGTGAGGGAAAGAGAACGGGATGGGAAAATAATAGATGATTACGTGTTTGCCTACCGCAATCACATAATATGGGGACTTACGGGAAGAATACTTGACGAGTTTTTCAGGAAAACTTCAGGGTGTTTCAAGAGATAATGTTTAAATCTCTCTGATGATCGTGTAAATTTCTGCAAACGTAAGAACGGTGGTGATCAAGACTAATGGCAGCGGTTAACAAGGCTATAATACTCGGGAACCTGGGAAGAGACCCTGAGGTAAGGTACACGACGGACGGAAATGCGGTTACCACTTTCTCGGTTGCTACCACGGAAACACGAAAAGACAGGGACGGAAACTCTCAGGAACACACGGAGTGGCACAGGATAGTGGTATTTGGAAGGCTTGCGGAAGTCTGCGGAGAGTATCTTGCCAAAGGGAGATCGGTTTACGTGGAGGGTTCTATCAGAACCCGCTCATGGGACGACAGGGAAGGAAACAAGAGGTATACGACCGAGATCGTGGGAAGAACCGTGCAGTTTCTCTCTCCTAGAGGAGAGAGAGGAAGGCAAAGCGGCGGGGCGCCCCCGGCTGAAGATGACTTCTCCTACGAAGAGGGCGCCGGCATGACGGACGACGACGTTCCATTCTGATTCTTTTGGTCTTTACTGACACATTAAGTTTATGTCTCTGGCCGTTATAATCCTGGCGGCGGGCAAGGGAGTCCGCATGAATTCGCAACTCCCCAAGGTGCTGCACCCCATCCTGAAAAAACCCATGCTGCGCTATGTCCTTGAAACGGCGCAGAAGATGGAGCCTGAGAAAATAGTGCTTGTCCTGGGACGTGACTCGGAGCTCGTGAAGGGAGAGATCTCGGATTACCCGGTGGAGACGGTCATCCAGGAACCGCAGCTTGGAACCGGGCACGCGGTTTTGTGTTGCGAAGATGCGTTTCAGGATTTTTCGGGAGACATCCTTATACTAAGCGGAGATGTTCCCGCGATAAGTTTTTTTTCTCTGCGCGAGTTTACGGATTCTCACGCGAAAAACGGAGCGGACCTCTCATTAATGTCCACTCTGGTGGAAGACCCCAGCGGATACGGGAGAGTATTGAGGAATGCCGACGGGGAAGTGCTTCGCGTTGTTGAGGACAAAGACGCCACGGCGGACGAGAAGAAGGAAAATGAGATAAATGCAGGTATTTACTGCGTAAATTCCTCCTTTCTCTGGGAGAGCTTGGGCGGACTTGATAGTGAAAACAGCCAGGGAGAGTATTACCTGCCAGGAATTGTGGATCTCTGCGTTTCCCGCAAACGCAGACTTTTGGCTTTTAGCTTGGCGGATCCAAAGGAGGTGTCCGGAGTGAACAGCAGAGAGCAACTCGGCGAGGCGGAAAAAACCATTAGACAGGCAATAAACCGCCGCCACATGGAAAACGGGGTTACCATAGAGGATCCCGAAACCACCTACATATCAGACTCTGTAAGCATAGGAAGGGATACAACCGTGTGTCCTAATACCTATATTTACGGCGAAACCAGTATCGGCGATGGTTGTCGCATAGGGCCGTCTGTATACATTGAAGATTCACGTATAGGAAACAATGTCGAGATAAGGTTTTCCTCTTATCTTACGGGGTGTGAAGTCGAAAACGGTGTTGTGATGGGTCCTTTCTGTCATCTGCGGCCCGAAGCCAGGATAAAAGACGGGGCCAAGATCGGCAACTTCGTTGAGATAAAGAAATCGGAAATAGGGGTTGGTTCCAAGGTCCCGCATCTTTCCTACGTGGGAGATGCTGATATCGGCGACGGAGTTAATATCGGTGCCGGAACCATCACCTGCAACTACGACGGGGTAAACAAGCACAGGACCGTGGTCGAGGACCGCGCTTTCATAGGAAGCGACACCATGCTTGTCGCGCCGATCAGAATTGGAAAAGAAGCTACTACGGCCGCGGGCTCCACGATAACAAAAGATGTTTCCCCGGGGGCTCTGGCCATAGAACGCGCCGGGCAGAAAGAAATAACCGACTGGCCGAAGAGAAAAACGGTGAAGAAGGAGAAATCCTGAAATGTGCGGAATAGTAGCATATGTGGGAAGTTCGGATAGAACCAAAAGAGTTCTCTGCGAAAGCTTGGGGAGATTAGAGTACAGGGGTTACGATTCTTCCGGGATATGTTTTGTCGAAAACGGCCGCTCCCGCGTCGTAAGAAGCGAGGGAAAACTTGAAAATCTTTTCACCAAGCTAAAGGACTGCGAGGTAACCTCTTCGCTCGGCATCGCTCACACCAGATGGGCCACCCACGGCGATCCCTCGGAGCGAAACGCCCACCCTCAGGTATCCGGTCCGATAAGCGTAGTGCATAACGGAATAGTGGAGAACTACCCCGAGCTTAAGGAGGAACTTGTTGCCGCAGGTTATGAATTCTGCTCCGATACCGACACCGAAGTCATCTCCCATCTGATCCGCGATTTTACGGAAAAAGGAAACTCTCTTCTTGAATCAACGAGAAAGGCCTTTGAGAAAATAGAAGGCTCTTACGCTGTGGCGGTCATGTCGGATACAGAGCCCGGGAAGATAATCGCCACCAGGCGTTTCTCTCCTCTTATAATAGCGCGCAACGGAAACGAATGTTTCCTGGCTTCGGACATCCCTGCGATTTTGCCCTACACGAGGGAATTTATTTTCCTTGAGGATAACGATTTTGTGGTTCTGGACGAAAACGGCGTTTCCATAACCGACGCCGCCGGCAATGACGTTAGCAGAGACCCGACGGTTGTGGACTGGGACCCTTCGGTAACCGAGAAGTCAGGATATCGCCATTACATGCTGAAGGAAATTTTCGAACAGCCTGCGGCCATTTTCGATACGCTTCGGGGGAAATTCACGGCGGACATGAGGAAAGTGGTTTTTGAGGACTTGGATCCTGCGCTTTTGCGAAACACGCAGAGAATCATTATCGCGGCCTGCGGCACTTCCTACCACGCTTCCCTTATAGGGAAGTACATGATAGAGGAGGTGGCCGGAGTGAATACCCAGGTGGAGCTTGCATCGGAGTTTCGACACAGAAATCCGGTCGTTGGTACCGACACCCTTTTTATCGCGGTTTCTCAGTCGGGTGAGACCGCGGACACCTCGGAAGCACTTCTAAAGGCCAAGGAGCTCGGTATGAACTCAATCGGAATAACGAACGTTGCGCTGAGCAAAATCTCAAGAGAGTCTGACTGTGTCATAGCTACAAAGGCGGGACCTGAGATCGGGGTTGCCTCTACAAAGTCTTTCACGACGCAGGTAATGGCGTTCTACCTTCTTTCCGTATATCTCGCGATCTTAAGGAAGGCGGTTGATTCAAAAAGGGCGAGGCAACTGATAGCCGATGCCATATCGGTTTCAAAACTCCAGCAGGAATCTCTTGGACTCGATGAACGTCTCAGAGAGCTTTCAAGAGATTTTTACGGTTACAGGAATTTTATATATCTGGGCCGGGGAATTAATTACCCCGTGGCTCTTGAGGGAGCGCTTAAGCTCAAAGAAATCTCATACATCCACGCCGAAGGCTATGCCGCCGGGGAGATGAAGCACGGTCCCATAGCTCTTATAGACAGGAACATGCCAGTTGTATTTATAGCTCCCGAGGAGGATATATATTACAAAAAGCTCCTTGGAAATTTTCAGGAGGTAAAGGCCAGGGGAGGGCGAATAATTTTCATAACGTCGGATAGAAAGCTTCAGCTTCCCGATGAAAGGGACAGGAAGATAGTGATTCCGAAAAGTTCTTACCTTGTAAGCCCGATGGTATCGGTTATCCCCGTTCAGTTTATGGCTTACCACATAGCCAATATTCTGGGGACAGATGTTGATCAGCCGAGGAATCTGGCCAAGGTTGTCACGGTTGAATGATATCATGCCTTTGCTGGGCGCAATGATATTTTTGCATCTAATTTTATAAGAGGTTTCAAATGAAAGTACTTGTCATCGGAGGTGGCGGGAGGGAACATGCACTCTGCTGGAAGATAAGCCAGAGTCCCCTTGTGGAGAAAACCTATTGCGCACCAGGGAACGCCGGGATAAGCCGCCATGCCGAGTGTGTGGCTATCGGCGTTGGAGATTTTGATTCGCTTGCGCGGTTTGTCAAGAAAGAGTCGGTGGACCTTACGGTTGTCGGTCCCGAGCAGCCTCTTTGCGAAGGAATAACCGATTTCTTTGAAAAAGAGGGTCTTTTGATTTTTGGTCCCTCTAAAGCTGCGGCGGAGCTTGAGGGAAGCAAGAGTTTCTCAAAAGGCCTGATGAAGAAATACGGAATTCCAACCGGAGAATATTCCGTGTTCACCGATATCGGACAGGCGATTGCCAAGATAGGGGAAACCGAGCCCCCTTTCGTAGTGAAGGCCGATGGTCTCGCCGCCGGCAAAGGCGTTATCATATGCGCTTCTCAAGCGGAGGGCGAGGAGGCGCTTCGCTCAATGATGGAGCGCGGAGCATTCGGCGAGGCAGGGACAAAAGTCGTGATAGAGGAATTTCTTACGGGCGAGGAGGCTTCCTTTTTTGCCTTTACCGACGGGGAAGCCGTACTTCCTCTCGAGCCTTCCCAGGACCATAAGCCAATCTTTGACGGAGACAGGGGACCGAACACAGGAGGCATGGGGGCTTACACTCCCGCCCCCGTGGTTACCGACCAGCTTAGGCAGAGAATAATTGACGAAGTCATGGTTCCAACCGTGCGGGCGATGAAATCCGAGGGGAGAACTTACAGGGGAATTCTCTACGCCGGACTGATGATAAAGGACAATGAACTCAAGGTGCTTGAATTTAACTGCCGCTTCGGCGACCCCGAAGCTCAGCCTCTTCTTATGAGAATGGAATCGGACATCGTTCCTATTCTTTATTCAATAGCTAAGGGGGAGGTAAAGTGTGATCCGATAGAGTGGAAGGACAGTTTCTGCGTCTGCGTCGTCATGGCTTCCAGGGGTTACCCGGGAAGCTATGACAAGGGTGTGGAACTTAAAAGGCTCGGGGACTTCACTGACACTTCGGAGACGGTGGTTTTTCACGCGGGAACCGCTTTTTCCGAGGGAAAACTTGTTACAAGCGGCGGCAGGGTCTTGGGAGTTACCTCCCTTGGAGATACCATAGAGGAATCCATACGGAGCGCATATAAGGCCGTCGATTCCATTTCCGATGAAAATCTGATCTACAGGACGGATATAGGAAAGAAGGCGCTTTTGCGGATCGGTCGCTGATGCGTCTTGAACATGTCCGTCTTAGGAAACCCGGATCCATGAATTAATGACTTTTAGGGCTCTTTGGGGGCAGCTGCAACCATTTTTAGACAGCGTTTAATAAAGTTTATCTAGCCCCAAAAATTTTTTGTTGAAAACCTGTTTTCTTTCTGTAATATAGTCCTTCCCTTGATTTGGGGTTTAGCGGTTTTTTTCCGTTTTCTCATTTGACATCCGTCCGTTATTAAGCTTATAATGATCGGATTACCCAAATTTTGGGAGAGGATGATTTTATGCCTACGATAAGCCAGTTACTCACTAAGGGAAGAGAGACAGTTAAGAAGAAAAGCAAGGCCAGAGCTCTTCAGAGATGTCCCCAGCGGAGAGGGGTTTGCGTGAGGGTTTACACAACCACTCCAAAGAAGCCTAACTCTGCGCTTAGGAAGGTTGCGAGGATAAGGCTTACAAACGGCATAGAGGTCACAGGATACATACCCGGAGAAGGACACACACTGCAGGAGCACTCCGTTGTGCTCGTCAGGGGGGGCAGGGTTAAAGATCTTCCGGGAGTGAGATACCACATAGTCAGAGGAACTCTTGACTCAACTGGAGTTGAGAACAGAAGAAACGGGAGATCCAAGTACGGAGCCAAAAAGCCTAAGTAACGGGCGGGAAGCAGCAGATGCCGAGAAAAGGTAGGGTAGCAAGAAAAAAACTGGCTCCGGATTCGAGAACCGGAGACCCGATAGTCGCCAAGTTTATAAACAGCCTTATGTACGACGGCAAGAAGAGCAAGGCGGAGAAGATCTTCTACGATTCTCTCGACAGGATAAGCGAAAAAACCGGAAAAGACCCGCTTGAAGTCTTTCATGATGCTCTTGACAAGGTGAAGCCCTCGGTCGAGGTAAGGTCAAGGCGCGTCGGCGGAGCTAACTACCAGGTTCCCATGGAAGTGAGTTCCTTCAGAAGGCAGTCCCTTGGGATCAGATGGCTCATAAATTCCTCCCGCTCAAGATCAGAAAAATCGATGGTAGACAAGCTTTCTTCGGAAATAATTGACGCCCATAACAACAGGGGCAACGCCGTGAAGAAGAAAGAGGATGTTCACAGAATGGCCGAGGCCAACAGGGCCTTTGCCCACTACAGGTGGTAATTCCCCGGAGGATCAAGGTGTCAGAACAGATATTCCCCATAGACAGGGTGAGAAACATCGGAATTGTTGCTCACATAGACGCTGGAAAGACCACTACTACTGAAAGAATACTTTTCTATACTGGCATAACCTACAAAATCGGCGAGGTGCACGAAGGCGCGGCAACCATGGACTGGATGGAGCAGGAGCGGGAAAGAGGCATCACCATTACTTCCGCTACCACTACGTGTTTCTGGAAAGACTGCAGGATAAACATCATAGATACTCCCGGCCACGTTGATTTCACCATAGAGGTTGAAAGATCACTCAAGGTGCTTGACGGAGCAGTGGTTGTGTTTGACTGTGTCGGAGGAGTCGAACCTCAGACTGAGACGGTTTGGGGACAGGCCGACCGGTATTCAGTTCCAAGAATGTGTTTTGTGAACAAGATGGACAGGGTCGGGGCGGATTTCTACAAGGTCGTGGACCAGATAGTTGAGAGACTCAGCGCGAATCCCGTGTGTCTTCAGATTCCTTGGTTTGACGGCGACGACTTCACAGGAATAGTTGACCTGATAAGGATGAAAATGGCGGTCTGGGACGGGGAAAGCCTCGGGGCCAAGTTTGAATTCATTGATATTCCCGAGGATACGAAGGAGCGAGCGGCCGAATACAGGGAGAAACTTATAGAAGCTCTTTCGGATGACGACGAGGAGATAATGGAGCTTTATCTCGACGGAGAAGATGTCCCCGAAGAGATGATCCGGAAATCCATAAGACGACAGACAATCAATGCGACCATAGTCCCGGTTATGCTGGGATCGGCTTTTAAGAACAAGGGAGTGCAGCTCCTGCTTGACGCCGTTGTGGAATACATGCCTGCTCCCGTGGATCTGCCACCGGTAAAAGGCATTCATCCCAAAACCGATGAGGAAACCGAGAGAAAACCCGACAAAGAAGAACCATTCTCCGCGCTTGCGTTTAAGATCATGTCGGACCCGTTCGTTGGCCAGCTTACCTACCTTCGGGTTTATTCAGGAAAACTTAAATCAGGCACTACCGTCTACAATTCATCCAATCTTAAGAATGAGAAAATCGGAAGACTTCTTCGCATGCACGCGGAAAAACGCGAGGATATAAAAGAGGTTGAGGCCGGTGGTATAGCGGCCGCGGTCGGGCTTAAGAACACTCTTACGGGCGATACTCTGTGCTCGGATTCAAAACCCGTCATACTTGAGAGTCTTCATATCTCGGACCCGGTAATTTCAATTGCAATAGAGCCTAAGTCAAACGCCGACCAGGAGAGACTCGGCCTCTCGCTTAGCAAGCTTGCCATGGAGGATCCTTCCTTCAAGGTGAAAACCGATGAGGAGACCCGCCAGACGGTGATTTCTGGCATGGGGGAGCTTCACCTTGAGATAATCGTCGACAGGCTTAAAAGGGAATTCAAGGTCGATGCGAACGTAGGAAAGCCTCAGGTTGCTTACAGAGAGACGATAACCGCCACTTCTCAAACCGAAGGGAAGTACATAAGGCAGACCGGTGGGCGCGGTCAGTACGGCCATGTGAAGATAAGGGTGGAGCCTCTTGAGAGGGGCGAAGGATTTGAGTTCCGCGATCAGATAAAGGGAGGGGTGATTCCCAAGGAGTTTATTCCCGCGGTGGAGAAGGGGATAGTCGAGGCCATGGATACTGGAGTTGTCTCCGGGTATCCGGTCGTTGACGTGGCGGTCACTCTTTACGACGGTTCTTTTCACGATGTCGATTCCTCAGAGATCGCCTTTAAGATCGCCGGCTCCATGGCATTTAAGGAGGCGATTCATAAATCTTCTCCGGTTGTGCTTGAGCCCGTAATGAAGCTTGAGGTAGTTGTTCCGGAAGCTCACATGGGAAATGTCATAGGTGATCTGAGTTCAAGGCGCGGAAGAGTAAGCAGTACGGAAATGAGAGGTGCTATGCAGGCGGTAAAGGCGGAAGTTCCGCTTGGCGAAATGTTCGGTTACGCGACCCACTTGAGGTCAATGACCGAAGGTAGGGGGCTGTTCACTATGGAGTTCTCCCACTACTTCGCCTTGCCTGCCAACATAGCCGAAGAATTAAAACAGGCAGCCAATGTCAGCTGATATTTTTATGTTCTTTTTAACAAGGAGGTCAACGAGAAATGTCTAAGGCGAAGTTTGAGAGGGGGAAGCCTCATTTAAACATAGGGACGATAGGGCATGTGGATCATGGGAAGACTACGTTAACTGCGGCGATAACGAGCATATTGTCGAAGCGAGGTCAGGCGGAGTACGTTGAGTTTGACAACATAGACAAGGCGCCAGAAGAGAGGGAGAGGGGGATAACGATAAACATAGCGCATGTGGAGTATGAGACGGACATAAGGCATTACGCTCACGTTGACTGTCCCGGGCACGCCGACTACGTGAAGAACATGATAACGGGTGCGGCGCAGATGGACGGAGCCGTGTTGGTGGTGAGCGCGCCTGACGGGCCGATGCCTCAGACAAGGGAGCACATACTGCTTGCGAGGCAGGTAGGGGTGCCGTACATAGTGGTAGCGCTTAACAAGGTGGACATGCTTGATGACGAGGAGTTGCTGGAGCTGGTGGAGCTTGAGATAAGGGAGTTGCTTAGCGAGTACGGGTTTCCCGGGGACGACATACCGATTGTGAAGGTAAGCGCGCTTAAGGCGATAGAAGGGGACGAGGGGGCAGCGGAGCAGGTAGTGGAGTTAATGGACCAGATAGACAGTTATGTGCCTGAGCCGGAGAGGGACATGGACAAGCCGTTTTTGATGGCGATAGAGGACGTGTTCACGATATCTGGAAGGGGCACGGTGGTAACAGGGAGAGTGGAGAGGGGAAGGATAGTGGCGGGGAACGAGATAGAGATAGTAGGGTTTAAAGATACAACAAAGACCGTAGCCACGAGTTTGGAGATGTTCCGCAAGATACTTGACGATGCTCAGGCGGGGGACAACGTGGGAGTATTGCTCAGGGGAATAGGGAAGGAAGAGGTAGAGAGGGGTCAGGTGTTGAGTGCTCCTGGGAGCATAAAGCCACACAGGAAGTTCAAGGCGGAGGTGTATGTGTTAAAGAAGGAGGAGGGGGGAAGGCACACGCCGTTTTTCCCTGGGTACCGGCCGCAGTTTTATTTAAGGACGACGGATGTGACTGGGGCGGTGATATTGCCAGAGGGGGTGGAGATGGTGATGCCTGGGGACAATGTGAGCATGGACGTTGAGTTGATAGCGCCTGTGGCTATGGAGGAGCAGTTGCGTTTTGCGATAAGAGAGGGTGGAAGAACAGTTGGGGCAGGTGTAGTAACAGAGATCATTGAGTGATGAGCAAGGCTTCGAAAATAAGAATAAAGCTTAAGTCTTTTGATTACAGGCTTCTTGATAATTCAACGGAGGAAATTGTTGATACTGCCAAGAGAACGGGCGCGAGAATAGCGGGTCCGGTTCCGCTTCCTACCAGTATAAACAGGTACTGCGTGCTGCGCGGTCCTCACGTGAACAAGAATTCAAGAGAGCATTTCGAAATAAGAACGCACAAAAGGCTTGTAGATATACTTGAACCTACCCAGCAGACGATAGATGAACTTATGAAACTGAATCTTGCTTCGGGTGTGGAAGTGGAGATAAAACTGACGGGTTCGTAAAAAATGATTCAGGGAATTATAGGAAGAAAAAGAGGGATGACCGAGTTTTTCAACGACGACATGGTGAAAGTTGTCACTACCGTGGTTGAAGCGGGCCCGTGCTTCGTGGTTTCGAAAAAAACCAAGGACTCAGACGGTTACGACGCCGTTCAGCTCGGCTTTGGGGATGTAAAACCCCAGCGGCTCACGCGCCCCATGAAGGGACATTTCACAAAAGCCGGAGTGAACCCTACCGCGAAGCTTAAAGAATTCTCCGCCACAGTTGATGATTACGAGGTTGGGGACGTGGTAAAAGTTGACATTTTCGAGGTTGGAGATGTTCTAGACGTCACAGCTAAAAGCAAGGGAAAGGGATTCGCCGGCACCATAAAACGTTACAATTTCTCAAGGCAGCCAATGTCCCACGGCGGCATGGCCCACAGAAGGCCCGGCTCCATAGGACAGGCGTCATCTCCGGCCAAGGTGTGGAAAGGGTTGAAAATGCCGGGGCGAATGGGTGGAAAGAATGTAACGGTTCAGGGCGTCAAGGTGGTTGATATAGATGTTGAGAAAAATCTTCTTTTCGTAAAGGGGTCCGTTCCGGGCCCGGTGGGAGGGACGGTTTTTCTCCAGCACACCTCAAAGGGGGCGAAAGATGCTTCAAGTTGACGTCTACGACATTGCCAGGAAAAAGGTGGGGACCATGGAGCTTCGCTCCGAAATATTTGAAGCTCCGGTCAGAAAGCATTTGCTCCATGAGGTGATTAACTGGCAGCTTGCCAAAAAAAGGGCCGGAACCTCCTCCACCAAGACAAGAAGCGAAGTACGAGGCGGCGGAGCAAAGCCATGGAAACAGAAACACACAGGTCGTGCAAGGGCGGGGTCCAGGCGTTCCCCGATCTGGCGCAAGGGTGGAGTGGTTTTTGGACCGAAGCCGAAAGACTGGTCTTACTCGATTCCGAAAAAGGTAAGGAAAGGGGCGCTTCTTTCCGCTCTCTCAAGCCGTTTCGGCGAGGGTGCAATAGTTGTGCTCGACAGTTTTGAGCTTCCGGAGATAAAGACTAGGCAAGTGGCGAAATTCATGAAGGATTTTGACTTTTCCCAAGCTCTTGTGATTGTCAGTTCGGATAACGAGAATCTCCGTAAGTCGGCAAGGAACATACCTGATGTAAAGGTGCTCAGGGATGATGGACTTAACGTATACGATCTTCTCAGGCACAAGAACATAGTCATGGTGCGGGATTCGGTTGAAAAAATCCAGGAGAGACTGTCATGAAAGATCCCCGCTCGATCATAAAACTTCCTGTGATTACCGAGAAAAGCACAGAGGCCAGGGAAGACGGCTGGTATGTTTTTTCCGTCGACAGAAGATGCAACAAAAAGGAGATACAGGATTCCGTCGAGAAGATTTTCGGCGTCAAGGTGGACAAGGTGAGAACTCTTGTGCTTCCTGGAAAAAGGGTGAAAAGATTCGGCAGGGTCGTAGGAAAGAGGTCAGCGGTTAAAAAGGCTTACGTTAAGCTCAGGGAAGGAGAAATCAACCTGTTTGAGGGAGTTTGATCATGGGAGTAAAGAAATACAACCCCACGTCTCCGGGAAGAAGGTTCATGTCCGGGTTTGATTTTGAGGAAATAACCTCAAAAAAGCCCCACAAGTCCCTTACGGTTTCTCTTAAAAAGAACTCAGGACGCAACTCGAATGGAAGGATTACCAGCTTCAGAAAAGGCGGTGGTCACAAGAGACGCTACAGAATAATAGATTTCAAAAGGGACAAGCACGGCATACCCGCCAGAGTTATCTCACTGGAGTATGATCCGTATCGCTCGGCGAGGATTGCTCTTCTATCCTATGCTGACGGTGAGAAAAGATATATCATAGCTCCTGCAGGCCTTAAAGTGGGTGATGAATTAAATTCCGGACCCGGAGTGGAAGTTTCAAACGGAAATGCTCTTCCCATAGAGAATATTCCCGTGGGTACGGTTATTCACAACATAGAAATGAGGCCCGGAGGCGGAGGAAAACTGGTTCGTTCCGCAGGTTCGGCAGCGCAGATTGTCGCAAGGGACGGTAACTACGCCCAGATAAAACTCGCCTCTGGCGAGATAAGGCTGATTCATATTCGGTGCATGGCTACTGTGGGAAGGATCGGAAACGCCGAGAACGAGCTTATAGTCTGGGGGAAGGCGGGGAGGTCCCGTCACAAGGGCGTAAGACCCACGGTTCGCGGGGTGGCGATGAATCCAGTTGATCATCCCCATGGCGGAGGAGAAGGCAAGGCAACCAAGGGAAACCCTCATCCTGTTTCCCCCTGGGGATGGATTACGATAGGAAAGAAGACGAGAAACAACAAGAGAATGGACAAATATATAGTTAAGCCGAGAAGGGTTGGCTACGGAATGGATTAATCGCGGGAGCTTCAGATGGCAAGATCAAGTAAAAAGGGACTGTATGTGCACGAAAAGCTTATGAAGAAAGTTGAGCAGGCGCAGAGTTCCGGGAGTCAGAGAATCATCAGGACCTGGTCGAGAGCCTCAATGATAATACCTGAGATGATAGGAATGACTTTCGCGGTTCACAACGGAACGAGGTTTATTCCCGTGTTCGTGTCCGAACAGATGGTTGGACATAAGCTGGGCGAGTTTTCTCCCACAAGGACCTACCATGGTCATGCGGGTGATAGAAAAGCTAGGAAAAGATAGCAACGACTGAGAGATAGCAGATGGTTTCTAAAGCAGTACATAAGTATGCCAGAGTGTCGCCTAAGAAGGCCAGGGTGGTCCTTGACCTCATAAGGGGGAAAAGCGTGGAGGAAGCTTCCTCGATTCTGCTTTCCGCCCGCAGGAGGGTCTCCCCACTGCTCTCTAAGCTGCTTAAATCGGCTGTGGCCAACGCCTCTGAGAAAGGATACAGCGACATTGATTCCCTTTACGTAAAGGAAGTCTATGCAACACAGGGTCCGACACTTAAGCGTTTTAGGGCCAGGGCGATGGGAAGGGCCTTTGCCCGTAAAACCAAGATGAGTCATATAACGATAGTACTTGAACAGAGGGGATTCTGAATTGGGACAGAAAATTAATCCTATAGGACTTCGTATTGGAATAACCAAATCGTGGGATTCCAAGTGGTTTGCCGAGAAACATATGTACAGGTCCCTGCTCAAAGAGGATATAGACATCCGCAACTACGTGAAGAAGACCTTTTATCAGGCGGCCATCTCGAACATAGAGATTGAAAGGGCCGCGGCGGACAAGGTGAGAATTCTAGTGTATGCGGCAAGGCCCGGGATCATCATAGGAAGGAAGGGTCAGGAGATAGAGCAACTGAAGAAGAAACTTCAGAAGATGACCGGAAAAGGCATATTCCTTGACATAAGGGAAGTGAAGAGACCCGAAACCGATGCCCAGCTTGTTGCTGAGAACCTTGCTCTTCAGCTTGAAAGAAGAGTTGCATACAGAAGGGCCATGAAAAGGGTGCTTTCATCTTCCATCCGAGCCGGGGTTCTAGGAATAAAAGTCATGGTTGCCGGGCGTCTCGGCGGAGCCGAAATAGCGAGAAGGGAGTGGTACAGGGAGGGAAGAGTACCCCTCGGTACGCTCCGTGCGGACCTTGACTACGGGGTTGCCGAAGCGTCAACTACCTACGGAGTGATAGGCGTAAAGGTCTGGATATTCAAAGGCGAGATAATACAGAAAAAGACTAAAGAGAGAGCAGGCGAAGTTCCTGAGAGAGTAGATACCGATGCTTCAGCCTAAGAAGACAAAGTACAGAAAGCAGTTCAAGGGAAGAAACAGAGGAGCAGCGACCCGGGGAACGACATTCGCCTTCGGCGACCTTGCGCTTCAGACATTGGAAAACGGGACGATTACCTCAAGGCAGATAGAGGCCGCCCGTATTGCGATCACAAGACACGTGAAAAGGGGAGCAAATCTCTGGATAAGGATATTCCCCTATAAGCCCGTTACCAAGAAGCCTGCAGAGACCAGGATGGGAAAGGGCAAGGGGGATGTGGACAAGTACGTGGCGCCAGTAAAAAGAGGACAGTTTCTTTACGAAATATCGGGAGTAAGCGAAGAACTTGCACGCTCAGCCTTAAGACTTGCTTCCTATAAGCTTCCTCTTAGAACTAGGATAGTGTCCAGAAGCGAGGAGGAGTTTGTCTGATGGCAACGAATGCGGAAGAACTAAGAAACCTCACGCCCGAAGAACTGAACAAGCGCCATCGTGACGCGAATGAAGAGCTTTTCAATGTCAGAATACAGGTTGCCACTGGACAGAACCCCAACAATGCGAGGGTAAAGCAGCTGAGAAGGGAGATTGCGAGGATACTTACCATAAAAAAACAGCGGGATACGGCTTCGGAGAGTTAATTCCATGGAAAGAGGAAAGTTAAAGACCAGAACGGGGATTGTGGTGGGTAACAAGATGGACAAGACCGCGGTCGTGGAAGTACGGCGGATCAAAAGTCACGGTCGGTATAAAAAGCAAATAAGAATCAGCAAGCGATTTAAGGTCCATGATGAGCGCAACGAGTGCAACATAGGAGACAAGGTCACGATAATAGAGTCAAGGCCCCACAGCAAAACCAAGAGGTGGAGGCTGGGCAAAGTGGTCAGTCAGGCCGCAAGTGCGTAGGGCATGGTTTTTGATTCTTCGGTCTACGGGAGAAAGAAATGATTCAGTCAAGCACATATCTGGACTCGGCGGATAACACAGGAGCCAAAAGGCTTTTCTGCATAAAGGTCTTGGGAGGGTCCGGAAGAAAGTATGCGCGGCTGGGAGATGTTGTTGTGGTTTCGGTCAAGCAGGCCATTCCGAAGTCCAAGGTGGAGAAAGGTTCTGTGTACAAAGCCGTGATAGTCAGGGTGAGGAAGGAACAGAGAAGGCCGGATGGTACATACGTGCGCTTTGATAACAACGCCGCCGTTATAATAGACAAGGAAAACGAACCGATAGGTACGAGGGTTTTCGGACCAATCGCGCGTGAACTGAGGCTCAAGGGCTTTATGAAAATCATCTCGCTTGCTCCGGAGGTCGTTTGAACATGTCCGCTGGAAAGAGAAAGTTTCACATAAGGGCCGGGGATACGGTCTATGTGGTTGCGGGCAAGGAGAAAGGGAAGACCGGCAAGGTGCTGAGAATTGACAGAAATGTCGAGAAGGCCTTTGTGGAGAAGCTCAATATCATAAAGAGACACAGCCGTCCGACGCAGAAAAACCCCGCTGGTGGCATCATCGAGAAAGAGGCCGGGATACATGTCTCGAATCTGATGCTGTACGATTCTGAGAGCAATCGGCCGGTAAAAGTTGGGTACAGGACCGGCGAAGACGGTAAGAAAGTAAGGTACAACAGAAGGACTGGAAAGGAAGTCTGAGAAAATGGTTCCGAGAATAAAGACCCTATATATGCACGAGGTCGTGCCTGCGCTGATTGAAAAATTTTCCTACGGAAACGCTATGCAGGTTCCGAAGCTTGAGAAAATCGTGGTGAACATGGGGCTTGGGAGGCTTAGTGAAGCCGGGAGACAGACAAAGGTAATAGATGAGGCTGTTTCGGAACTTTCAGACATAACAGGACAAAGGCCGGTGATTACTAAGGCCCGGAAGTCAGTTGCGGGTTTCAAACTCAGGGAAGGCCAGCCGATAGGCTGCATGGTTACGCTCCGGGGGGAGAGAATGTATGAGTTTTTCGACCGTTTAGTGAATCTCGCCCTTCCAAGAGTCAGAGATTTTAAAGGTCTGCCGCCGAGGGCTTTTGACGGTTCCGGCAACTATACTCTGGGAATAAGGGAACATCTGGTTTTTCCTGAAATAGATTACAGCAAGGTCCAGTACAACAAGGGAATGAATATTAGTCTGATTACCACTTCAAAAACCGATGCTGAGGCCATGGAGCTTCTAGCCGGTCTCGGAGTGCCGTTTGCGAAGAACTAAAAGAGAGGAGCTATGACCAGAAAAGCATTGCTTGAGAAATCGAAGAGAAAGCCGAAGTATCGTGTGCGTGCGGTTAACCGTTGCGTACTTTGCGGAAGGCCGAGAGGCTTCATGAGAAAATTTGGTCTCTGCAGGATCTGTTTTAGGGATCTTGCCAGCAAGGGACACCTTCCGGGCGTCAGAAAAGCGAGTTTTTAAGAAACATGTTGGAGAAAAAATGACGGATCCGATTGCAGATATGTTAACTAGGATAAGGAACGCTTTTATGGCGGGTCACGGCCATGTCGAGATTCCCGGTTCGATTATAAAAGGCGAGATTGCCAAGGTTCTTACCGAGGAAGGCTACGTGGAGAGTTATAAAATTACTGAAGAAGGGGTAAAGAAAACCATAAGCATCAAGCTGAAATACGGCCCTGACGGCAAAGGGGCCATAGAGGAGATAAAGAGAATAAGCAAACCATCAAGAAGGGTTTACGTTGGCAAAGATGATATTCCAAGGGTCAGGGGCGGAATGGGAATTTCAATACTTTCTACTTCAAACGGAATAATGACGGGGGTTGCTGCAAGGAGCAAAGAGATAGGCGGGGAGATTCTCTGCACGGTGATCTAAGGACAGACCAATGTCAAGAATAGGAACAAAACCAGTGGTTATTCCCGACGGGGTAACGGCGATGTCCAAACAGGGGACTATCGAAATCAAGGGGCCGAAGGGAAGCCTTAAGGTTACCGTACCCGAAGGAATAAAAGCCGTACTTGAGAACGGAGCCGTGGTTGTTTCCAGGCAAAGCGAGGAGAAAAGGATAAAGTCTTTTCACGGTCTTACGCGAAGCCTTATTAACAATTCGGTAATAGGGGTGAGCGAAGGATTTACTAAGGTGCTCCGCATAACCGGTACGGGTTACAAGGCAGATCTCGTTGGGAAAGCGGGACTCAGGCTTTCACTCGGTTATTCACACCCGGTTGATTTTGCACTTCCACATGGCATAGAGGCAACTGTGGAAGAACGAGGCACTCTGCTCTCGGTTCATGGAATTGACAAGCAGCTCGTGGGGGAGACTGCGGCACGCATAAGAAAGATAAGGCCACCCGATTCCTATAAGGGCAAGGGTGTTCGTTACGAAGGTGAGAAGTTGAAGCTTAAACCTGGAAAAGCTGGAGCGGCTAAGTAATGGTAAAAAAGAAAAGCAGAAACCTGGCGCGTAAAAGAAGACATCTTGCTGTGAGGAAGAAGATAAGCGGCACTGCGGAGATTCCCAGGGTTTCCGTTTTCCGTTCAGCAAGGCATATATACGCCCAGCTGATAGATGATACTGCAGAAGTCACCCTTCTTCAGGCCTCAACGATGTTTTCTGAGACGAAGAAGAGATTGTCTGCTGAGAGCATGAAGAAAACTGAGGTTGCCAAAGAGGTTGGAAAGCATCTCGGAGAAATGGCTGTTCAGAAAGGTATAACCAAGGTGCGTTTCGACAGAGGGGGTTATGCCTACCATGGAAGGATAAAGTCGCTTGCCGACGGGATCCGCGAGGCGGGAGTGGAGTTTTAGGAGAAAAATTAAAGGAGGCTTTGGTTTTGGCAGAGGAGAAAATAAATCCGGCGGAACTTGAGTTACAAGAAAAAGTGGTTCACATAAGGAGGGTCGCTAAGGTGACCAAGGGTGGGAAAAGGTTCCATTTCACCGTTCTTGCCGTGGTCGGAAACTCCGACGGAATTGTGGGGGCCGGACTGGGAAAATCGAATGAGGTTCCTGATGCCGTAAGAAAGGCGGTTGAAAAAGCAAAGAAAACTCTAATAAGAGTGCCACGCAACGGCGCCACCATACCGCACGGAGTTCACACGGAATATGTGTCAAGCAAGGTTATGCTCCTGCCTGCTGCCCCGGGTACGGGCGTTATAGCGGGTGGTGCGGTGCGCGCGGTGGTTGAACTTGCCGGCATACACGATGTTCTCTCCAAAGTTGTCGGATCAAGGAACCCGCTTAATGTTGTTATGGCGGTTATACAGGGGCTCTCGGAACTGCAGGTCCCCGAAGAAATCGCGAAGACGAGGAACAAGGAGATAAAGGACCTCGATCTTCCTAATTACTATGGTGCGGTGCAGTAGGACGTGCGCTTAACAGTGGAGTGTAAAAGGAAATGTTAAACGAACTTTCACCGGTTAAGGGATCTAAAACAAAAAGAAAAAGGGTAGGAAGAGGTGCGGGTTCCCAAGGGAAAACCAGCGGAAGAGGGCACAAGGGCCAGGGCTCCCGTTCGGGGAAAGGGGTATCCAGATGGTTTGAAGGTGGTCAAACTCCACTGAAAATGAGAAGCCCGAAAAGGGGCTTTACAAACATATTCAAAAAGCAGTACGACATAGTTAACTTGAAGGATCTTGAGCGTTTTGCGGATGCGGATTCGGTTACGATCCAGACGCTTGCCGAGGCGGGGATAGTAAGCGGCAAAAAACCCGTAAAACTCTTGGCTGCCGGCGAGATTGCTTCGGCGCTTTCCATAACGGTTAACGCCTGCAGTGAGGCGGCTGCGCGAAAGATAAACGACGCGGGAGGAAAAGTGGAGATAGTATGAGCAGTAATGTCGCGTCACTTCCCAGGATTCCGGAGCTTAACAGGAAGCTTCTTTTTACAGCCGCAATGCTCATTGTTTACAGGGCAGGGGTTTTCGTCCCGATTCCGGGGATCGATCCGGACCAGATTGCCAAGATGTTCGAGCAGACCCGCGGCACGATATTCGACATACTTAACATGTTCTCCGGGGGAGCGCTTGAGCAGGCGTCGATTTTTGCCCTAGGGGTTATGCCCTACATTACTGCCTCAATCATCATGTCGCTTCTGGTAAAGGCATTTCCTTCACTTGAAGCAATGCAGAAAGAAGGCGAGGCCGGAAAGAGAAGAATAAATCAGTACACAAGGTACGGCACCGTTCTTATATGTCTCGTTCAGGGTTTTATGCTTGCGGTCACCCTTGAGCGCGGCGGAGTAGGAGCGGCCACTGTCGGAAGTGCCGTTACAGACCCCGGTCTGATGTTCAAGATTACGGCAGTTCTCACACTCACCGCAGGCGGACTTTTTGTTATGTGGCTTGGAGAGCAGATAACAGAGAACGGAATCGGAAACGGGGTATCTCTCCTTATCGCCGCATCGATAATCGCCAGTATTCCCGGGGCGTTCTGGAACCTCTCAAGGCTCGTCGGCACGGGCGAGATTACCGTTTTGGGGGTTTTGCTTATTTTTATTTTCCTAGGGTTTCTTATGGGCCTTATAGTTTACTTTGAGCGTTCCTACCGAAAAATACCGGTTCAGTACCCCAGAAGGGTCGTGGGGAGGAAGGTAATGGGAGGGCAGAGTTCCCATCTGCCTCTTAAAACCAATCCTTCAGGGGTCATTCCTCCGATCTTCGCTTCTTCGCTCCTTATTTTCCCCGCTACGATTGTTACGTTTGCCGATTTTCCGGCTCTTCGCACATTCTCTGACCTTGTGTTTCAAAACGTGTTCGTATACAACCTGATCTTTGCCGTACTCATAATATTCTTCGCCTTCTTCTATACTTCAATAATATACGACCCGGACGATCTCTCGGATAACCTGAGGAAAAACGGCGGAAACATACCGGGAATAAGGCCGGGTAGAAAGACATCGGAATACATAGGCAATGTGCTTGGAAAAATTACTTTTATAGGGGCTATATACGTGGCGGCGGTCTGCGTGTTGCCAGCTTTTCTTGAGAGAGAACCTTTTAATCTGCCGTTTTACTTCGGAGGCGTGTCACTTCTTATAGTAATAGGAGTAACGCTTGATTTCATGCAGCAGATCGAATCTTTTCTGATAACTCACAGTTATGAAGGGTTTATGAAGAAGAGGGGAATGAAAGAACCGCAGAGATACAGATTCTGACGCAAGGGAGAACGCCAAAAGGGTTATGAGATTGATACTGTTTGGACCGCCTGGTGCCGGAAAGGGGACGCAGGCTGATTTCATAAGGGAGAAATACGAGGTTGAGCATATATCGACTGGGGATGTGCTGCGTGAAGCCATGAAAAATGAGACTGAGGTCGGGCTTTACGCTAAATCGTTTATGGACAAGGGAGAGCTCGTACCTGATGAAGTCGTGACGGAAATAATAAGACAGAAAATTTCTGGGATTGGCGAGGGAGGCTTTATGCTTGACGGTTTTCCTAGAACTCTGGAGCAGGCAAGATCTCTTAACGGCATTCTCGCTGATGCTGGAATCGGTATTGACGCAGTTATTTTTCTCGAGGTTCCCGACGAGGAGGTTGTGCAGCGAATAACCAAACGCCAAGAAATAGAAGGCAGGCGGGACGACACGGAGAGTGTGATAAGGAACAGGCTTAGAGTTTACAAGGATCAGACGTCTCCTCTTAAGGATTTTTACGAAAAGACGGGTGTTCTGCGCGCAGTTGAAGGAGTAGGACAGGTATCGGATATCGCTGAGAGAATAGACGGTGTGCTGAAACGGTTGCAGTAATGATTCGCTTGAAGAACAGAGAAGAACTCAAACGCATGAGGGCTGCCGGCAAGGTGGTTTCCGAAGTGCTTATGAGGCTTGAGGAAGAGGCAAAGGAAGGAGTGACCACCTGGGAGCTTAACGAGATTGCGGAAAGAATATGCGCAACGGGAGGCTTTAAGCCTGCTTTTAAGGGTTACGCAAATTATCCAGCGTCGGTGTGCTTTGCCCTTAACGAAGAGATAGTCCACGGTATTCCCTCGAAGAAAAAGGTGCTTAAGGACGGGGACATAGTAGGAATAGATTTCGGAGTACTGCTAGACGGTTATTACGCCGACTCGGCAATAACGGTTGCGGTCGGTAAAATCCGGCCTGTTGCCGAGAGACTGCTCCGGGTTACCAGGGATTCCCTCTATAGGGGCATAGACATGGTGAAAAGTTCAAACAGAGTTCTGGATATATCAAAAGAGATACAGACCTATGTTGAAAATGAGGGTTTTTCTATAGTAAGAGATTTTGTCGGTCACGGAATAGGCAGGGAACTTCATGAGGAACCGCAAGTGCCGAATTTTATTCCTCCGAATGGTAAGGGAGGAGGAATAAGGCTTCGTTCTGGAATGGTTATGGCCATAGAACCCATGGTGAACGAGGGGTCAGAGAAAACGAAGATACTCGAAGACGGGTGGACGGCGGTTACTTATGATGGTAAACTTTCCGCTCATTTTGAGCATACTGTGGCTCTTACGGATAATGGTCCTGAAATTCTTACCGAAAGAATTCACTAGGAACGGGTGATGGAGAAGGAAGAAAAAATAGAGTTTGAAGGAACTATAACGAAAGCTCTGCCCAATGCGATGTTCATGGTCGAGATAGAGAACAATCACGAGGTGCTGGCTTATGTGTCCGGCAAGATGAGAACAAGGTTTATAAGGATACTTCCCGGAGACAGGGTAAAGCTTGAGATATCTCCCTACGATCTTACAAAGGGAAGAATCACCTACAGACTCAAGAAGTGAAGACAGGGGCGAAAGCGAAGTGAAAACGAGGGCATCGGTAAAAAAAATATGCGACAAGTGCAAGATCATCAGGCGCAAGGGAGTCGTGCGGGTGATCTGTGTTAACAAAAGGCACAAGCAGAGACAAGGATAGCGCTCAGGAGGATATGCCTTAATGCCTAGAATAGCAGGTGTTGATATACCGCTTAATAAAAGAGTAGAGGTAGGTCTTACGTATATCTACGGTATAGGTAGGGCGACTTCAAACGTTATACTCGATAAGGCCGGTATAGATGTAAACAAAAAGTCAGGGGATCTTGACGATCAGGAAGTAACAAAACTGCGGACGATAATTGAAGGCGAGTACACCGTTGAGGGAGATCTGAGAAAGGAGGTTCAACTCAACATAAAGCGCCTAGTAGAGATAGGTTGCTACAGGGGTATTAGGCACAGGACGGGACTTCCGGTAAGGGGACAGAAAACCAAGTCGAACGCAAGAACGAGAAAGGGTCGCAGGGGTACAGCGATAGCGAAGAAGAAAAAAGCTGGCAAATAAGGGTTTTTCCAAATGAGCAGAAAATTCACAAAGAAGAAAACAAAGAAATTCGTCGAACATGGAGTGGTCAACATACAGGCTACTTTTAACAACACTATAGTCACGATCAGCGATATGAATGGAAACGTCATAGCTTGGTCAAGCGGCGGCAACAGGGGGTTTAAGGGCACTAGGAAGGGGACGCCGTTTGCGGCCCAAGTGGCGGCGGATGACGCATCGAAAAAGGCAAAGACCTTCGGGCTGAAGTCAGCTAATGTTTACGTGAGCGGTCCCGGTCCCGGAAGGGAGCCTGCCATAAGAGCCGTTCAGGCTGCCGGGGTGAAAGTGCTGATGATAAAGGATGTCACCCCGATTCCCCATAATGGTTGCAGACCACCTGGAAGAAGAAGGGTGTAGGCATTGTGGGAGAGATTATGTTCACGTTGTTTTCAAGGAGGAAGAAGGTAATTGGCTAGATATAGAGGACCATCTTGTAAGCTTTGCAGGAGAGAGGGCGAACAGCTTTTTCTTAAGGGCGCTAGGTGTTATACGTCAAAATGTGCCATACAGAAAAGGCCTAATCGCGGACCTGGAGTTCACGGGGCCTCGATTGGCCGTTCCAAGTTCTCCGACTACGGAATAAGGTTGAGGGAAAAACAAAAGGTTAAGCGTATTTACGGGTTGACCGAAAAGCAGTTCAGCCGTTATTTTGCCGAGGCCGCGAGGAGAAGCGGAGTGACTGGCGCAATGCTCATACTGCTTCTTGAGAGAAGGCTTGACAATGTGGTCTACCGGCTCGGGTTTGCCAGTTCTCGCAACGAAGCCAGACACTTAGTCTGGCTTGGACATGTTCTCGTGGACGGCAGGAGAGTCAATATTCCTTCTTTCAGCGTTGAGCAGGGAAACAAAATAGAAATCAAGACAAAAACCAGAAGTAACCCGCACGTTAACCAGTCTCTTGAAGGTCTTGAGAGAAGGGGTTTTCCCCAGTGGCTTGAGCTTGACAGGGACAATTACAGCGGAATTGTAACCAAGCTTCCCGAGAGAGAGGACGTCACGGTTCCTATAGATGAACAGTTGATCGTTGAGTTTTACTCAAGGGTCTAGAAAAGCCTGGCACACACGGAGGTGCGAAACTTGGAGAATTTTCAGAAAAACTGGAGAGATTTGCAATATCCCAAAGCGCTTGAAAAAGACGAGCAGGTATCAACTCCTTTCTACGGCAAATTTATCTGCGAACCTCTCGAACCGGGTTACGGTATTACTCTTGGTAACGCGCTTAGAAGGGTTCTTCTGTCCTCGATACAAGGTCCTGCTATTACCGCTGTCAAGATAGACAAGGTACGGCACGAATTTTCTACCATACCGGGAGTTATGGAAGATGTTACAGAGATCATACTGAACCTTAAAAACGTGGATCTCAAAATGCATACTTACGACCCCCAGGCAGTAGTTCTGAAAGCGGATGGCCCGGCAGAAGTCAAGGCGTCCGACATAGAAACGACTCACATGGTGGAAGTGGTTAACGGCGAACAGCATATAGCGACCTTGGGAGATGACGCGAAGCTTGAAATGGAACTAACAGTGAAGATGGGGAGTGGTTACGAGCCGGTATCGAGAAGAGAGACTGAGAAGTCGATAGGCCTGATACATGTTGACGCGTTTTTCTCTCCCGTCAAAAAAGTTAATTACGCGGTTACCAACGCCAGAGTAGGGCAGAGAACCGATTATCAGAAACTGACCGTTGAAATATGGACAAACGGTACGATTCTTCCCGAAGAAGCGCTTGCTTACAGTGCAAAAATTATTAAGCAGCAGCTAAATGTCTTCATCGATTTTGATGAGGAACTCGCGGACAAGGTGGAAGAGGAAGAGTCCATGGGTATAAGTGGGACCGACGACAAGCTTTTTATTCCTATAGAGGATGTGGAACTTTCGGTGAGATCTATAAACTGTCTTAAAAAGGCGGAAATAAAATACATCGGAGAAGTGGTCCAGAAGACGGAACAACAGCTTCTTGATCTTGAGAATTTCGGAAAAACTTCCCTTGAAGAGGTAACAGCCAGACTTAACGAAATGGGTCTGAGTCTTGGGATGACTATAGATACCGAGGTCTTTGAAGACGAAAAGGAGAGGCGGGATTCTGAGATTTCCGGAGAGTGATCGGGGTTCGGGTCCGTATACGGTGGAAAGATGAGACACAGAAAATCGGGAAGAAAGCTCGGGGTTACTACAAAACACAGAAAAGCCATGTTTCGCAACATGGCTACAGACCTTTTGCGTAACGGCAAGATAAATACAACGGACACGAAGGCCAAAGAGATAAGAAGGGTTGTAGAGAAGCTCGTAACATTAGGCAAAAACGGAAGTCTTCACGCGAGAAGAAAGGCTCTGGGATATATAAGGGATCGTGCAGTTGTGGAAAAACTTTTCTCCGAACTTGCCCAGAGGTATATGGAGCGCCCCGGTGGCTATACGAGGATTGTGAAGCTTGGTTACAGAAGAGGGGATAATGCCCCCATTTCCCTTATTGAGCTTGTAACCGAAGAGTACAAGGCCAAAAGAAAAAGGCGGAAGGCAAAACCCAAGACTGAAACCAAGAGTACGCCGAAGAAAAGTTCGAAGAAGAAATCCGCAGAAGAACTTGGTCTGGTCGAGCAAGAGGAGACTGCCGAGGGCCGGGTGGACGAACAGGGCGAGGCCGAGGTGACCGAGGTCAAGTCTACGAAGAAAAGTTCGAAGAAGAAATCTGCGAAAAAGGCTGATCCGGTTGAGCTGGAGGAAAACGCCGAAAGCCGGGTGGACGAACAGGGTGAACCCGAAAAGACAGAAGCGGACTCCCAGGAACCCAAAGAGCAGGGCAGCTCTGACGAAAAGACTAAGGATTAAGTCCTTCTTTTTTCCCCACGCATACCTAGCGGGTTTTTTCCCTCTTCCCTATTATTTATAATAGACCTGATGAAAAGAGTCGGGTTTATACTTGATGCGAGATCAATTGAAGAACTCAAGGACCTCGCTGTTGCTGCTGAGAAAGCGAATTTTCACTCCGTCTGGGCCACAGAACTTTACAGGACCCCTTTTCAGCAGCTCTCTGCAATTGCTCCAGTCACCTCTGAAATAAAACTCGGCACCGCAGTTGCTCTTGCCTTTGTAAGAAGCCCGCTGGTTACTTCCATTACTTCTCTTGATCTTGACGAAATAAGTTCAGGAAGGTTGATATTGGGTCTTGGTACCGGAGCAAAGAGAACAAACGAGGATTTCCACGGTATTCTCTATGGAGACAGGCCGGTTACGAGGATAAGGGAATGCGTTGGGCTAATAAGGGAGATTCTGTCCGGGGCTCATACAGGCAATGATATTGTTTTCGAAGGGCAGTTTTACCGCGTAAACACAAGGGGTTACAAAAGGGCTTTTGAACCTGTCAGACAAAATATACCTATATTCGTGGCTGGTATAGGAAGCAACATGGTTGGTGCTGCTGCCGAGATCGCGGACGGTTACATAGGACATGTAGTCTGTTCGCTTGAATATATAAAAAAAGTAGTTTCACCTTCACTTGAAGAAAGACTTGAGAAACGTAGAAAAAACGGAGATTTCACGAAATGCTCAATTATTACCTGTGCCGTTTCGCATGACTGGGAAAGGGCGAGAGAAGCCGCTCGGGCGACCATAGCCTTTTACGCTACGGTAAAAGCCTATGATCCTCCTTTCAGGCTTCACGGCTTTGTGGATGAGGTAAAAGGGATAAGGGATGCTTTTCGTAGAAAAGATATCCGTGCGATGATAAAAAGTGTCAGTGATGAAATGGTTGATGCGTTTGCCGTTGTGGGGGATGAGGAACATTGCAGGGAGAGAGTGGAGGAGTACAGGAAATATATAGACCTTCCTGTGCTCAGCGCCCCTCATTATTTTCTTGATTTCAGGGAGGTAAGGGAGTACCAAGAGCGACTGATCGAAGCCTTTGCCTCGTGAGTTCAGGTTTCTCAGCTAGAAAAATGAAAATACTTGTTTCAGGATCGACCGGAACCTTGGGAACCCATCTTCTTAATTCCATTCCCTCGGATTCCTATGAGATATGGCGTCTTGTAAGATCGCAGATCGAAGGAGAGAATCTGATTTTCTGGGACCCGGAGGGGGGCCATGTCGACGATCCATCTTTACTTGAAGGCTTTGACGCCGCTATTCATCTCTCAGGGGAGAATATAGTCTGCAGATGGACTGAAAACAAAAAGAATTCGATACGGCGGAGCAGGGTGCACAGTACCCGCTACCTGGTGAATCTTTTCTCTGGACTTCAACATCCTCCCAAAACCTTTATCTGTGCTTCGGCAATCGGTTACTATGGGGACAGGGAGGAAGAAAGACTTACTGAGCGCTCCGTGGCTGGCTCTGGGTTTCTTCCCGATGTTTGCTGCGAGTGGGAGAATGAGGCCAACAGGGCCTCGGACCTTGGCGTAAGGGTCATAAACCTGCGCACAGGAGTTGTACTGAGCCCCGAAGGAGGCATACTGAATTCTTTGCTGCCTCTTTTTAAAATGGGTCTTGGGGGAGTTATTGGAAGTGGTGGTCAGTACCTAAGCTGGATATCGATAGAAGACCTTTCGCGGATAATTATTTATCTGCTGAAGCATGGAGAAATAAACGGGCCCGTTAACGCGGTATCCCCAAATCCGGTGACTAACAGGCAGTTTACCGCCACGCTTGCGTCAGTTCTACAAAGACCTGCATGGTTTTCAATCCCCGCATTTGCCGTAAGGCTTTTCTTTGGAGAGATGGGTCGCTCCACGATGCTTGCCGGCAGCATGGTTTTCCCTGAGAAGCTCCTTTCCTCAGGTTACGAATTCTTGCACGAAGACCTGGGTTGCGCACTTGAGAATGTTATTCTGAGATAAAATGTCAAAAAAAGATAATTTCCATTCACGCCAGTACCTGAAATTGAAACTTGAAAGAAAAGATCTTGACGAAGACCCGTTTGTTCAGTTTGACCTCTGGTATGGCGAGGTTCTCAAAGCGGAAATCGATTTTCCAAATGCTTTTATTCTTTCTACGGTAGGAGCGGACCGCGTTCCGTCCTCAAGAGTGGTGCTTCTCAAGGGTTATGACGAAAGGGGCTTTTCCTTCTATTCGAATTCCTTTAGCCGCAAGGGCCGGGATATAGCTGAGAATCCGGTTGCTTCGCTTTGCTTCTGGTGGCCTGAATTTGAAAGGCAGGTGAAAATAGACGGTGAAGTCTCACTTCTGCCGGAACGGGAAGCCGATGAATACTTTAAGTCTAGACCTCGCCAAAGCCGCATAGGAGCATGTGTTTCGAGGCAGAGCGAAGTTCTTGCAAGCAGGCAGCTGCTTGAGAAGGAATACGAACAGTTCCGGTCTGAATGGAAGGGAAAGGGTATAGCGCGCCCTGAATTCTGGAAAGGATACGTAGTGGAACCTCTTCGCTTTGAGTTCTGGCAGGGAAGAAAAAACAGGCTTCACGACCGGTTCAGATACATTCCTTCCCCAGATGGCGGCTGGAGTATAGACAGACTTTACCCGTAACCGTTGGGCCAAGGCCCCGAAGAGTCTGATTATCTGGTTGCCTGATAAAGCGCTACCACTCCCATGGTGAGTTCTGAGTACTCACAGTCGCGAAACCCTGCGTTTTCAATATCTCGCATAAAATTTTCTCTCTGAGGAAACGCGGCGGCGGATTCAGCCAAATACTTGTACTCTTTGCCCCTGCCGTAAATGCTTCCGACAAAGGGCATCAAGACTTTGAAATAAACCATGTAAATGGGTTTGAAAACGGGATTTCTCGGGATCGCGAATTCAAGTATGAAAAGTTTCCCGTTTTCCCTTAAGACCCTTCTTATTTCCCTCAGGGAAAGTTCGTAATCGACGGTGTTTCTTATGCCGAAGGCTATGGTGACGGAGTCGAACTGTTCTTCCGCAAAGGGAAGATTTTCCGCAGCAGCTGACACAAGCGCTATTTTTTCCCTGAAATCAAGGTCTTCGATCTTTTTTTTCGCTATCCGCAGCATGTTCATGCTGGGATCGATACCAACAGTTCTGGTTGAGGGGTATTTTTTCGCAACCTCGATCGCGACTTCCGCCGTACCGGTTGCTATGTCCAGATTGTACTCGGCACCGCGCAACTCATCCGCCAGCTTTTTTCTCCAAAGTTTGTGAATTCCGAGGCTGAACAGAGTATTTAGCCAGTCGTAGTGACTTGCCACTTCGTCAAAAATCTTTTTCGTTTCAGGCATCAGACGGATTCCAGGATCTTTTCTATGTGAGAGGTTCTGTTAAGAACGTAGAAATGAATTCCCGGTACTCCTTTATCGATAAGTTCCCTTACCTGGTCTCTGCACTGGGCGATTCCCACTTCCACCGCCTTGCGGTTGTCGTCTCCTGCATCATCCAATTTCTTTTTCAGTGATGCGGGTATTTCCGTTCCGCAAAGCGAGGATATTCTTATTACCTGTTTTGATGAGAGTACGGGCATAAGGCCTGGGATAATGGGGAGGTCTATTCCGACTGCTCTTACCCTGTCAACGTAATCAAAATAGTAGCGGTTATCGAAAAAAAGCTGGGTGATTATGATGTCGGCCCCAGCGTCCACTTTCTTTTTCAGGTTCGCTATGTCTTCATCAAAGCTCGGGGATTCGATATGTTTTTCCGGGTAACCAGCGATTGCTATGGAAAACTGCTGCGGTTTTTCTTTTTCGTATTTTCTTATGTGTTCCACGAGTTGGTTTGCGTGCTGGAAAGCTCCCTCGGACAGAAGCTTCTCGCCATTTTCCTTCGGAATATCTCCCCTGAGGGCCACTATGTTGCGTATTTTCTCCTGTTCAATCTGTTCGAGCATCAGATCTATTTCCTTTTCGGAATATCCTATGCAGGTCAGATGGCAGGCGCTTTCCGTCCCGATAACATTTTTTATGTAGGAGGCAACTTCAGCTGTTCTTTTGCGCCCCTTTCCCATGGCACCGTGTGTTACCGTTATTATGGCGGGTGAAAGTTCAGCGAGTTTCGCAAGGGTGTCTTTGAGTTTTTCAAATTCAGGATCGTCTTTCGGAGGAAAGACCTCAAAGGATATAAGAGGAGTATCTTTTTTTTTGTTTTTGTATTCAGAAAAATTCACGGTTTTTCCTCGAGAGCCAGAGTTTGTAAGGTGGTCTTTGTTTCAATTTCCAACGGGGTTCCGAAGTCCAAAAGTGCCGTAATCAAAATAGCCGGATCAAACCCACGGAGATAATCTACCTTGTGGAATTCCGTGTCCTCTTACATGTAAATATGGCTCGCTCAATATACCTTGCGTTATATTACACATCAAGCTGATACTGTAGCGGGAAAAGTTTAGGCTATTCCTTTCGATTTCCAAACAATTTTCTAAGACATGAGCTTCTGTAATTGAATATGGAGTCCAGTTTCCTGCTTACCAGAAGCGAATTTGCCAATCTTCCGATCGGGTCAAACGGCAGGGAGTAGTGAACGAGGTCCCGGACCTGCGTTTGCTCCCCGACCTGTGCAAAGAAATGCTTGTGGTGCCAGAACTTGTAGGGTCCGAATCGCTGCTCGTCAACGAAATAGTGCGGCGGATCAACCTGAGTTATTTCCGTTGCCCAGGTGCTTGTGAAAAAGGGGATAGGCTTTACGGTGTAAGTGATTATCATGCCGGGATATATTTTTTCTTCTGCCTCAGATGTTATCCGCAGGTTGAGTTCCGAGGGAGTTATCCTGGGAAGATTGTTCGGATTGGAGAAAAAATCCCAGGCCGTTTCAAGAGAAACCTGCAAAAGCTCCGTTCTCTCAAGCGTGTATATCTTCATTTTTCTTCAGTCTGTTCCAAGGGCGGCCTGGGAAGCCCTACAAAGCTCCACAGTATTAAGAACAAAAGTCCGAGTATCAGGGGCAAGGACGGGTGTGTCTCATAAAGTATACCGGCGGACATTCCCCCCACGCAGGCCCCCATAAAATTCGCCAGATTGAAAAAACCGGAGAGAAAACCCCTGTTCTCCGAGGAGACTCTCTGCGTAACAAACGCGGGGAGTATGGACTGAAATATGGTGTGCCCGAAAAAGAACACTCCTCCCGCGATGTAGAGGGTGGTGCTGTCGGATTCCCGAAGCAGATAGATTAAAAAGGCGGCCACTAAAAAGAAAAGCCCGAACTGAGCTGCCTGCCTGAGCGTTTTTCTCGTCTCGGAAATCCTGATGTAGAGGTTAACCAGAAGTGCGCTTGGGGCGAGTATTACCAAGTAGACGAACCACAGGTCTTGGGGGCCGGTACCGATATTTTTCCAGTCCAGGGGATAGATGAACAGAATAAGGTTAAGGGTGAGGGAGGTTATGAAGGTTGAAGAAAGAATTTTTCCAATTTCCGGTTCCCTGAGTTTGAGAAGAATTTCTTTTCTGTCCCTTGTTTTTTTCTTTGGAAGTTCTGGGAAGATGAAAAAAGCAACCAGCATCGCCGCTAAACCTAGGGCCGCGAGTATGAAGAAAAGGCTCTCGAAACCGAATTTTGTCGCGAGTACCGGGCCGATTACAAGTGAAGTTATAAATGCAATCCCGACTATTATCCCGGTCAGCATAAAAGACTGTGCCCTTACTTCGTTTCTTGTGGAATCTCCGAGGGTGGCCAGGGCGACCGCACCTATCGCGCCGCTTCCCTGAAGCGCCCTGGTTATTATGAGTTCCCAGATGTTGTCCGCGAAACCGCAGAGAACGCTTCCAATGCAAAAGATCAGAAGGCCCAACACTATTACCGGTTTTCTTCCGAATCTGTCACTTGCCATGCCGAAAGGTATCTGCAGCAGACTCTGGGTAAGTGCGTATATTCCAAATGCAACTCCGGCGGATGAGAGAGTTGCTCCCTCGTAGTTTACGGCGTATATGCTGAAAACGGGAATTATCAGGAATATTCCTAGAAGCCTGAGTGCAATTATTGTTCCTATTACTAGAACGGAGCGAAGTTCATGTCTGTTCAGTTTCATGGCGTTTTCCCGGGATTTTCCGTTCCGGTTTTGCTTTTAACAAGGAAATTAAAAAACCGGTCCAATGAAAGATAGGGTATTTATCGCGTTTAACAATGGCAGAACCCTTTAAGATAATGAAAAAAACCGGAACTTAAAAGAAGTTTGTTAGAGAAAGACATTTGCGATGTAGGCCTGAAACTTGATTCAGAGGCTGGTATAATTTCCATTCTAGCTGACCCGGGGAATACGGAACCGGCGAACAGGTAGTTCGAATGAACTTCCTCCCTCAGCTTTTGGAGAAATTTCCAGGCGATGAGACCTACTTGGGCTGAAATCAGTCTCGATTCTTTTAAGTCAAATCTTGGCGAAGTAAGAAGAATTGTAGGGGAGAATGTCCGTATTATGGCAATTGTCAAAGCCGACGCTTACGGGCACGGTGCGGTAAGGTTAAGTGAAGTTGCCCTTAGTAATGGAGCGGATATTTTAGGGGTAGCCACCGTACCGGAGGCGATGGAACTCAGGGAAGCTGGAATAAAAAACGGAATATTTCTTCTTGGAGGGATTGATCCCCGGGAAGCCGGTGTAGTAGTGGAGAACACGCTTACTCCGGCGTGTTATTCTTTCGATGTGCTTCAAGCTCTCTCTCTAGCTGCCGTTGAGTGTGGAAAAACAGTCGGTTATCACCTGAAAGTCGATACGGGAATGACCAGGCTCGGGGTGGGAGTAGGCGACATAGAATCTTTTTTCGCTTCGGCCGCCAACCTTCCCGGAGTAACGCTTGAGGGTGTTTTCACGCATCTTGCTTCCTCTGAGATTCACCAAAGCGATTATACGGATTATCAGCTCGGGATTTTCCGCGAGGGCCTTTTTTTTCTTGACGAGCTAGGAATTAAATACCGCTACGTCCATTCCGCAAACAGCGCCTCCATTCAGAGATTTCCGGATTCTCACATGGATATCGTAAGACCCGGGATAATGCTTTACGGTTCAGGCGACATGGGGGAGGTTGGCCTAAGGCCCGTTATGGAACTCAAAACGAGGATAGTGCAGCTCAGAGAAGTTCCCCAGGACACTTCGGTCGGCTACGGAGGAACTTTCGCTACCAGGAGAGAAACACTGATTGCAACCCTTCCGGTTGGATATGCCGATGGCTACCCAAGAGCTCTTTCAAACAGGGCGAAAGTCTCTCTCGGCGGGAGACTCGCTCCGCTTATAGGGTCCGTCTGCATGGATTTCATCATGGTCGATGTAACGGACATTCCGGGTGTCTGTGTTGGAGATGAAGCAGTGCTTTTCGGAGACGGACTCGTGAGCGTCGAGGATGTCTCCTCCTGGGCCCAGACCATACCCTACGAAGTCTTGTCACGGATTTCGCCGAGGGTCCCGAGGTGTTACGTATGATTTTTATTAGTTAGTCTGAGGAAAATCTGCAATGAGAATTGTTATACAGAGGGTAATCAAAGCGTCAGTTAGCGTTGACGGAAATGTGGTCGGCAGTATCGGCCCGGGAATGGTAGTTCTTATTGGAGTTGAGAAAGATGACTCGAAAAAAGAAATTGCTTATGTCGCGGAGAAGGTAGCTGGCCTAAGGATATTTGAGGACTCCTCAGGCAAAATGAACCTGAGTATCAAGGATACGGGAGGAGAGATCTTGGCTGTCTCCCAGTTTACCCTCTACGGTGATTGCAGAAAGGGCAGAAGACCTTCTTACACACGGGCCGCCGGTGGAGATTTTGCGAGGCGGTGCTACGAACTTTTCATTGCTGAGGTCGCGGAACGTGGAATTCCGGTTAGAACCGGTGTTTTCGGGGCAGCAATGGATGTTCATATAGTGAACAGCGGTCCAGTCACGCTTCTTATTGACAGTTCCAGGGATTTCTGAGTTCATACTGGTTATTTTGTTGCGGCGGATTATTATTAGGGTAGATGAAAACCGTATGCAATCACCCTACCGCTCACAGGGATTATGTGTTTGAGGAGAAGTACGAAGCGGGTCTGATCCTCAAGGGTTCCGAGGTTAAATCCCTTAGAAACGGAAACGCCAGCGTCAAGGAAAGCTTTGCTCTGATAAGGGAGGGCGAAGCCAGGCTTGTTAACTGCTACATAGCCCCTTATGATGCCGCGAGCGGACTTAACCATGAGCCGACGAGGGAGAGAAAGCTTCTGCTGAACTCCCACGAGATAAGGAAGCTGATTGGAAAAACCAGCATTAGAGGTTACACTTTAATTCCTCTAAAAATTTATTTTAAAAACGGTATCGCAAAACTCGAACTGGCCCTTGCCAAAGGCAAGAAGACGAGAGATAAAAGAGAGGATATCAAGCGTCGCGAGGCCCAGAGGGATATGCAGAAAGCCGTTAGACGATCTTTGAAACGTTCATAACTTAGACACGGGGGCGATTCGGCTTCGACGGGAAACAGGGAAGCTTGTGCCGCATGCCGAGCTTGGTTAACTCGTAAAACTGATCAAGCACGATAAGTGCCGAACCAATTAACGCACTCGCAGCCTAAAAGAACTGCGACGTCTCAGAACGTCATGCCCGCTGGGTTTTCTGAGGCGTAATTCAAGCGGGATGGCTGGTACGTGATTCCCGGGGCGCTTGCCAGCGAGATTTTACTCGGGACTGCGGTAAAAAACCTGCCTGCCGGTGATTTTGCCGTCTGATTCAAAAGACAGGATAAGCATGTAGAAGCCCAGTGAAACTTTTTCCGGACCCGGGTTCGATTCCCGGCGCCTCCACCATCTTGTTTCTATAACTACATCAAAATAAAGAATTCTTGGGAAATAAAGATTAACTTCCTTTATCTCTCACGCCCAAACAGGATATATGAGTCTAAACTCCGAGGATTTAGCAACTGCTTCTTCGTGATGCGTTTTAATCTGTTATTGTGGCTATAGCGTCAGAGCGAGATTCGAACACTTCAATGACTTTGTCAAAACCTCCGATCTTGAAAATTTCTTTTACGGAATCAGACAAGGAACACAATGCGAATCTCGTATTTCTACCTTGGAGTGTTTTTGCAACAATCAGAATTGAACGCAATCCCGCACTATTGATGTAGGACAGTTTCTCAAGATCCAGAACTACAAGATCGCTAGGGGCGATAATTTCGTTGTACAGATTATCGTGGAATTGCCGCGCGTTCATACCATGAACTTGACCGGCTACACTTATCACCAAGACCCCTTTGATATGATCGGCCTGCAACCTAACTTGATTGTTTTGAATGACCATTCTTCATTAACAGAATCTATCTGACTATAGCACTGCAATCAAGATGGGAGATTCTATGTTTAATTGCCCGAAAGTTGATCATTGCTAATTATCACACGGAGTTACGTAGCAGTCTTCTGAGGCCCTAAAAGCAGCTGTTTTTTGAGGAAGACTTCTGGAATCTATGGGGAGCGGGCCGCTGATCTGCCCCAATTTATGCGTCGAGTCACAGAATGTCCGGATGGCCTTTGATGTGATTCCCAGTTTTAGAAATTGCCGTCATGCTTATCTATAAGTATTATGTCTACCTTTTTGGGCGCAGTTTCTGTAAATTTGTGGATAATGAAACGCAAAACTATAGTAATTGCCACGAGAAACAAGGGGAAGCTCAGAGAATTCAGATCAATTCTTGCTGGCGGCTACGATGAGATCCTTTCTCTAGCGGACTTTGATGAGGTTCCCGAGATAAAGGAAACGGGCCTTTCTTTCAGAGAAAATGCCTTTATCAAGGCGAAAACAACCTCTGATTTTCTTGGGATGGATTCTATTGGGGATGATTCAGGCTTGGTTGTAAACGCTCTTGGGGGAGCTCCTGGGATTTATTCGGCAAGATATGCCGGGGAAGGGTCCTCGGATAATGAGAACAACGAAAAACTACTTTCTGAACTCAAAGGAGAGAAAAACAGGAATGCCAGATTTGTCTGCTGTATTGCTTTAGTGCTTGCGGATGGCTCACAGGAATTTTTTGAAGGCGAGTGCCACGGGCAGATTATTCAGGAGAAAAAAGGCCGGAGTGGTTTTGGTTATGACCCGGTTTTCTATGTTCCTCAATACGGAAAGACCATGGCTGAACTCGGTCCCGACATAAAAAACAGGATAAGTCACAGGGCTATTGCCTCAGAAAAGCTTCTGTCATATTTTTCGAATTTAAAATAGGTGTTTTGACAATCTGCTTTTGTTTTTTCGTATCTGTCTTTGCTTTCTGAAGGTCTAAGTGGTCTATGCAATATAAGAAATTTCCCGATTTTGTCTTGTCAGGTTATGTGAAATTTTTGTTTTTAATTGTAAGCTGCTTCCCAATTGAATATATTTAAATTCCGACCTTTGTTTATTGCGGCTGCTTTAATTTTATAAAGGGGTTTCCTGCGTGAAAAGCGCAAAGTTCATTTTTGTTACCGGCGGAGTTATGTCTTCTCTGGGGAAGGGTATCTCCGCTTCTTCAATAGGTTTCCTTCTTGAATGCTGTGGTCTTCGAGTCACTCTTCAGAAGCTCGATCCCTATATAAACGTTGATCCGGGCACGATGAATCCTTTCGAGCACGGGGAGGTGTTTGTCACCGATGACGGGGCGGAGACGGATCTCGATCTCGGTCATTATGAAAGGTTTACCAAAGCCCATCTCGGCAAGAAAAACAATCTCACAAGCGGCAAGGTCTATGATTCCGTTATTTCCAAGGAAAGGGAAGGTAAGTTCCTAGGCAAAACGGTCCAGGTAATCCCCCACATAACGGATGAAATAAAATCCCGCGTGCGAGCCCTTGAGGACGGCAATGATGTGATCATAGTCGAAATCGGCGGCACCGTGGGAGACATAGAAAGCCTTCCTTTTCTAGAGGCGGTAAGGCAGCTGAGATCAGACCTCGGCAAGCAGAACACGCTTTTCATCCATCTCACGTACGTTCCCTATGTCGCCGCCGCGGGAGAACTGAAAACGAAGCCGACGCAGCACAGCGTGAAGGAGCTTCTCCAGATAGGGATTCAGCCCGACATACTTCTGTGCCGAACTGAGGACAAGTTTCTTCCCGAAGACGTCAAGAGAAAGATAGCTCTTTTCTGCAACCTCGAGCAAAAAGCCGTGATTACGGCCAAGGATGTTGAGCACATATATGAAGTTCCGCTTATGTACAAAAAAGAGGGACTGGCCGAGATAATCATTGAATATCTTGGCATGTGGACCAAGAAACCCGACATGGGGGAGTGGGAAGAACTCGTTCGAAGAGTAAAGAATATGGAAAAAACCGTGCGCATAGCCGTTGTCGGAAAATATGTTTCACACGGAGACGCTTACAAGAGCCTCCATGAGGCTCTTTACCACGGTGGTTTAGCAAACAACTCAACCGTCGAGATAAAATACGTGGATTCAGAGGAAATGGACGGAACATGTCCCCAGAACTACTTCTCCGATGTTCACGGCATACTCGTTCCCGGGGGATTCGGGGAGAGAGGGATTGACGGTAAAGTCGACGCCACGAAGTACGCGAGGGAGAACGGGATTCCCTTTTTCGGAATTTGCTACGGTATGCAGCTTGCCGTTATTGAGTTCTCAAGGAACGTGTGCGGCATAGATGACGCGGATACGACCGAGAACAACGGCAATACGCAGAACCCGGTTATAGACATAATGGAATCCCAAAAGAACATAAGTGAAAAGGGCGGAACGATGAGACTCGGGGCCTATCCCTGCGTCATAAAGCCCGAGACCTTGGCTAGCAGCATCTACGAGACTCCTGAGATCTCCGAAAGACACCGCCACCGGTTTGAAGTGAACAACAGCTACAGGGAAGTTCTTGAGTCAAATGGAATGGTTCTTTGCGGTCTCTCACCGGATGGAAGTCTGGTTGAAATCATGGAACTTAAGGATCATCCCTGGTTTGTCGGTTGTCAGTTCCATCCTGAATTCAAGTCAAAGCCCCTAAGCGCTCATCCCCTGTTCAGGGATTTCGTAAGAGGAGCGCTTTGGTACAAGGATTCTTCTAGCTGATCGAATTGCTCCATTCGATGAATCTTCCCAGTATAAACGAACTTATTGCCTACAGGAAAAGAAGAGAGCCTGCCCTCGGAGTGGTCCTCTCTGCCCATCCCGACAAACTCTCCCTCTTCTCAGAAGATGGGAAGCGCTACTCGGTTGAACCGAAAAAAGTCGTACTGTTAACCGGAATAACCGTTTCTGAAACCCTTACTGACTCTGAGAAGAAACTCGAAATGAGGAAGTGGAGAAGAGAACTTGAGGAGAAAAAAGACTCCGTTGATGTGGAAACGCTGTGGCAGTGTGTTGTGGAGGAGCAGGAAACCGTGAGCTTTGAGGAAATACTGGAGCTGTATTCGGGGGCGGAACAGATTTCTTCGGAGCAGAGGTTTTTGCTTTTCTGGGCCGTGGATAAAAACACGGTCTACCTTGCGAGAGGTGAAGATGGCTATCTCGTGCGCTCGCGGGAGGATGTCTCCAAGACACTTCGTACCCTTGAACTCAGAAAAGAAAGGGAACAAAAAGCGCAGGCCGCCGTAAGCTGGGTGCGTTCTGTTATAAGTGGCGAAGTTCCTCCGGTGGTCGATGAAAGCCACGGTGAGTTTCTTGAACTCATCGAGCGGTACGTCATTGATCTTGACGGTTACGAGCGGGCTAAGGAAGCCAAGGGCTTTCTCTATGAAGCGGGACTTAAGGAAGTGGAATCGGCGGTTGAATTTCTTATAAAAACGGGCTTCTGGAAGAAAGACGATGACCCGGAATCAAAAAAAATCGCTTTTCATTTCAGACACTCCCAAAGAGCGCTTGAAGAGGTGGAAGCTATTTTGAGTGCTGGGGAAAACTTAGGAAACCTTACCGACAGGACGGATCTTGAAGCTTTTTCAGTTGATAGTGAGACAACGCAAGACATTGATGATGCCATTTCGTTTGAAACGCACGGGGATCAGATCACCCTGGGAGTCCACATTTCGAATGTCGCCCATGTTGTAACCAGGGGAAGTTTTATTGATCAGGGGGCCCTTGAGCGCGCTGAGACGGTTTATTTTCCTGAGGGACGCGTGGATATGTTTCCCCGGGATCTTGTGAATAAGAAACTCAGCCTTACTGCCGGCGACCTCCGACCTGCGTTTTCTCTTTTCGCCACTTTTAAAAGAGAGGACTTCACCTTGATCGATTATCGCTTTGAAGCGACGGTCATAAGGATTTCGAAGAATCTTACCTACGCCGAAACGACTGAAATGTTGCGCAACACACAATGGGGAGAATTCCTTGTGTCTCTCACTGATTCACTCAGAGAAGGGAGAATCAGCAAGGGAGCCCTTATAGTTCAGCTTCCGGAGCTCAAGATCAGGGTCGGAGACCAAGATGGAATTTCGGTCAGCAAAGATTACATGGATTCTCCCGCCCACAACGTCGTTTCCGAATGCATGATACTCATGAACCGGCTTTCAGCAGATTTTTTCGATAAAAACGGAATTCCGGCACTCTTTCGTTCTCAGAGCCAAGATATTGAGCCTGAAGCCAGAGAACTTGACCCCGAAGACGTCCTTTTTCCGGTAAAGGTAGCAAAGCACTTAAAACCTTCTTTTGTTACCTATGTTCCAGAAACCCACAAGTCTCTGGGAGTCCCCTGCTACGTGCAGATGACTTCTCCGATAAGAAGGTATACGGATCTTCTTATGCAGCGCCAGCTTATATGTTGGCTTGAGGAACAGAGGATTTGCTACTCGGAAAGCGAGCTTGAATCCACAAACACGCATGTGAGTCTTGCCACTAGGGAAATAAAAAACGCGCAGAGGGGCAGACACAGGTACTGGCTTATCCGTTATCTTCTGGAAAAGGATATAAAAGGGGCGGTAGGCTACGTAAGTTCCAGGGGATATAACGGGTTTAACGTTTATATTCCGGAGTTTCTGATCGAACTTGCGCTTTCTAACTCAGGCGGCAGGGTTTTTGACATAGGAAGTGAGCTTTCCCTCTCAATCTGGGGTGTCGACCCTCTCAGAAGAAGGATACGCGTAAGTCCGGCTTAGTGTTCTGTGTGCCGGAACCCAAGTTCAAACAAGCATATGCTGTCGGAGTGGGAAAGACTGCTCTCTTCAGTGCTTTTCTTCAAGAATTTCGAGAATTTCTTCAAGCCTTGTGACCTTCACTCTCGGCCTTCCCTGTTTTTCGCCTTCTTTCTTTTCAAACCAGTCAACCCGCAGCCATTCATTGTAGGAAATATGTTTTTCTTCGAGCAGTTCCTTTGTGCTCTCGTCCGAAGTGAGTTCGGGACGCAGTGTGTTTCCCCTCTCGATGTCCTCGACCATGCAGCTTACGGTTTCGCCGGAGTCGGCCTTGTTCGTACCGATAACTCCGGTCGGTCCGCGTTTTATCCACCCTGTGGTGTAGAGTCCGGTAATCGGATTGCCGCCCGTTTTGTCAAGCACTCTTCCTTTTTCGCTGGGGATTACACCTGAACGGTCATCAAACGGTACGTCCCGAAGAGGTATTCCCCGGTACCCGACGGAGCGAAAAACCAGATCGGCGGGAATCTCTTCGGTCTCGTCCGTGGGTTTGGGCCGAAGGGACCCGTCATCGGATTTGTAAAGCCTGTTTTTCACGACTTTCACGCTTTTTACCCTGTTGTTTTCTCCGGCAATTATTTCTATCGGAGAAACCAAGAATCTTATGACTATTTTCTTTGATTTGGAGGGGACCCTCTCGGAAGCTTTTTTTATAAGTTCTATTTTCGTCTGGGCTGTCCTGTCCGGTTTACGCTCAAGCTCCTCGAGCGTAAGGGAATCGGGCTCCGCTTCGTCCGCCAGGGTAAGGAGATCCGCGTCCTCAAGATTCTCAAGTTCCCGCAGTTCTGGGTTAGTGAAGGCCGCCTGCGCGGGGCCTCTTCTTCCAAGCATCTGTATTTCCCTTATTCCGCTTTTGGCCAGCTCCTCAAGCGCGTAGTCTGCGATATCCGTTTTTTCCATTTCGCTTCTTGTGAGGGAAAGAATTCTCGCAACATCCACCGCGACATTCCCGACTCCGACTATGACGACTCTTTTCCCCGAAAAGTCAAAACCAAGGCCCATGTGATCCGGGTGGGAGTTGTACCAGCCTACAAACTCCGTTGCCGTGTGGCTTCCGATTATACCCTCTCCCGGTATTCCCATTTTTCTGTCGGTCTGGGCCCCTGTTGCGAAAACTATCTGGTGGTAACGGCTGCGCAGGTCCTCAAGCGTTACGTGTTTTCCGAACTCTACAAGTCCAAAAAACCTGAATTGAGGGTTGGATGCGATTTTATCATAAACTCTGGCTACGCTCTTTATCTTCTGGTGGTCCGGAGCTACCCCGCTTCTCACGAGACCGTGGGGAGTCGCAAGTTTCTCGAACATGTCTATGAACACGCGGTCGCCAAGTTTTTTCTGCAGATGGTCGGCTGCGTAGAAAGCTGCGGGTCCCGATCCAACTATGGCAATTTTTATTTTTTCAAGACTCATGCCGTGGGAAGTATATATGCAATATTCCATAAATCTATTGCCGAGAAAGCTTTTTCTTCTTTATCTTTTAGGTTTGTGTGGCGGAGTTCTTAAATCCTCCTTTTTCCGCTAACAGGGCCTGATGGTGGTATAATACTAGTTTCTTTGTGTGTGGCGGAGTGACCCTATGATTGTTAAAGAGCGTAGTGAACCGGAGCACTTTCATCTCAAGGTGGTTCATGAGATAAGCGACTTGATCAACAAGTCCGTGGGTCTTAACACCGTTTTGGGGAGGGTGGTCAGAAAAATTTCGTCCTCGCTTCACTACGATGTCGTCTCCATATACGTCTGGGATGATTCAAGAGAGGTTCTCAGGCTCATGGCTAACAGGGGTCTTCAGGTCAAACCGAAAAGCGATATCTTTCTGCGCTCGGATGAAGGTCTTACCGGGATGGTTCATAAAACGAAGGTTCCTTTGGTGGCCATGCCGGCTTCTAAGCATCCCAATTACAGATATTTTCCCGAAATAGGCGAAGAGGAATACGAAAGCTACATAGGCGTTCCCATAATGCTTCACGATGTATGTGTCGGGGTGCTTGTCGGGCAGAACAAAACCCCCATGCAGATAACCCCGGCCGAGCAGACTCTTTTTCAGATAATAGCACTACGACTTGCCGGGGTCCTTGAAGTCGCGAACACCCTGGACCGGCTGAAACCCCCGTCCATGGTGAAACACGAGACGAGGAGCTATCAAGGAAAAGGAGTTTCTGAAGGAGTGGCTGTGGGCAAAGCGGTTACATTCCGCGGGCTTTTCCGTCGGATGTCCACTATGGAGATGACGGCCCGTACTTCAGGAATCGAAAAGAGAAGAGTTAGAAACTCTATAAAGAATATATCGCAAGACCTTAAGAACACTATAAAAAAAATGGATTCTGAAGGGAAGCTCTCGAAAAACGAAGTGGATATCTTCCGTTCACATCTAATGATAGTAGATAGCCGCGACATGGAGAAAGGAACTGGCGAACTCATAGATGAAAAGAGGGTTTCGGCCGAGGCCGCGGTGGTTGAGTATCTCGAATCCCAGGCATCGCGCTTTGAATCCCTTCCGGATTCCTACATGAGGGAGAGGGCCTACGATTTCAGAGATATAGGTGAGAGGATGCTCCGGGATCTTACCCGTTCAAAGCACGAGAATATTTCGGCTTCCGACGACGGAGAGCCCTTAATACTTGTGGCAAGAGAGATAGGCGTTTCTTTTGTCACTGCTGTTGAGGGGGAAGTGGGGGGGATAGTCCTTGAAAAAGGCGGAGAGACTTCGCACGCGGTCATAATAGCGAAATCGCTCGGGATTCCGGTAGTCGTCGGCATAGACAACATCGTGAATCTGGTACATCCCGGAGATGATATGATAGTTGACGGGAGAAGCGGTTTCATTTTCACAAACCCCGACCAGGTGCTTAAGGATGAGTATCTATCCATGCACCAAAAAGCCGTTGAACTCCGCAACTTCATAGAGACTGAAGCCGAAAAAAGTACCAGCACAGGTCTTAACGTCGAAATAACGGCGAATGTCGGAATTCCGGCCGATGCTGAGATGGCCAAGCGTTACGGCATTAAGAGAGCGGGACTTTTCAGAACGGAGTTTGCCTTCGCGCGGTTTAAGAAATGGCCTAGTGTAAGGTCCCAGCTAAAAATATACAAGGAGATCTCAGCTAATTTTGAGGATGGGGTGACCATTAGGACTCTGGACGTGGGTTCTGACAAGATACTTTCCTATATCAACATGCCGAAAGAAGAGAATCCTCTTCTTGGTCTTCGCTCGATCCGCTTTTCAATGGAGTATCTTGATCTTTTCAGGGATCAGGTGAAATCCATTTTGCTTGCGGCGAAAAAGGGGGGGGATTTCAAGATTCTTCTGCCTATGGTATCAAATGTCTGGGAGGTTGAGACCGCGGCGCAGATAATTGACGAACTGTCTGCCGAAGTCAGTCTTCACCGACATGATATGCCGCAGCTCGGAATAATGATGGAGGTTCCGGCACTTGTATATCAGTTCGGTGATTACGCGGACTTAATAGATTTTGTTTCCATTGGAACAAACGACCTCATACAATACCTGCTCGCGGTGGATAGAAATTCAAACGCAGTTGGACATCTCTATTCGGCTTTTCATCCTTCCGTGGTGAGAATGCTGGATTTTACAAGAGAGCAGGTTCTCTCAAGCGGAAAAGATCTCTCCATCTGCGGAGAAATAGCGGGAGTCCCTTCCGGTACACTCCTGATCTTGGCTCTTGGCTACCGTCATCTGAGCGTTTCCCCGCTTCGGTTCCCTTATGTGAAATTTCTTTCGGACAGGCTTTCTGAACGGATGCTTGAGGAAATCAGGTCCGACGTATTGCTACTCTCAAAGGAGTCTGACATAGAGAGGTACTTAAAGGATATCCTTAACTCCATAAACCCGATGTTGCTCGAAGTAGAGTAGCCATGATCAAAAGATCTACCCTTATCCCGCTGGTGCTTTTTATCCTTACGGCGGCCACGACTTTTCTTTCCGGCTACATGATAAGCGGAACCTATACGGGAGGCGTTCTTTTCTCGATTTCTCTGGTCGCTATTCTCGGAGCCCATGAAATGGGCCATTACTTTTACGGTAGGAAATACGGCGTTTCCATAACTCTTCCCTGGTTTATTCCTGCTCCTCCCTTCCTCTCCCCGATAGGGACGTTCGGGGCGTTTATAAGGATAAAGTCCCGAATACGCGGCCGAAGGGAGCTTTTCGACATAGGGGTTGCTGGCCCCATAGCCGGAGTGGTGGTAGCTCTTCCGGTTCTGTTTGTCGGACTGCTTTTCTCAGACGTGGTCGCTTTGGATTCCGAGAGGCTCTCTGAGATGCAGACGGCCATGTCTCTCGGTAATTCTCTCGTGTTTTCCCTTTTCTCAAAAATGGCCATCGGGGATGTCGCCCAGGGGTACGAAATTTTGCTGCACCCAGTTGCGTTTGCGGGATGGATAGGTCTTTTCGTAACCGTTTTGAATCTCATGCCCGCGGGACAGCTTGACGGAGGACATCTTGTATACTGCATCTTCCCGGCGGAGTGGCATAAAGCTATATCGGCCGCTACGGTTATTTTTCTTGCAATAATGGGAGTGGGAACGGTGCCTCTGATGGACTTTGCGGATTATCTGGGGTTGTGGGTGCTTGGCGTTCTTCCTGAGTGGCTTATGTTTGAGGGTTGGGTCGGCTGGCTTTTCTGGGCCATACTGCTTTTGGTTCTCGGGACATCCCATCCGCCGACCATATCAAGTGATACCGAGATCGGTGCCGGAAGAAAAGCGCTTGCTTTTGTCTCGCTGCTTATTTTCATTTCCTGTTTTACCCCTGTTCCCATCAGTATCGTGGAATTCGGTTAGATCGTTTTGCGTTTAGTTAAAAAATCTGTTACAATCACTCCGATCGGTTGGATTGACTCCGAAGGGTGTTGGAGTGAAAAAGAGGGTGGTTCACATACGGGAATCCGATTCGACCGGTAACTTGATTTAAACAACTTCACTACTGCGAGGAGATTTACAAATGTCGAAGAACACTTTGTCTGTAACGGATAACAGGACAGGTAAAACATACGAACTTGCTATAGACAACGATACCATAAAAGCCACTGACCTTCGTCAGATAAGGGTTAAGGACGAAGATTTTGGCATGATGAGCTATGACCCCGCTTTCGGGAATACGGCTTCGTGCAAAAGCAAGGTTACTTTCATTGATGGAGAAAAGGGAATCCTGAGGTACAGGGGATACCCGATAGAAGAGCTGGCGAAAAAAAGCAACTTCCTCGAAGTCGCTTACCTGCTTATTCACGGTGAGTTGCCTAACAAATCGGAATACAACAGCTGGGTTCACGACATAACGCATCACACTTACGTGCATGAAAATATAAGGAAGCTCATGGATGGATTCCGCTACGACGCGCACCCGATGGGCATGTTGCTTGCTACTGTCGGAGCCCTCTCGACCTTCTATCCGGATGCAAAGGACATATTCGATACCGACGTGCAGAAACTCGAGATAAGAAGGCTCATAGCGAAGACGCCGACCATAGCCGGATTTTCCTACAGGCATATAATGGGTCTCCCATATGTATATCCTGACAACGAACTCAGCTACGCCGGAAATTTCCTTTCAATGATGTTCAAGATGACCGAGACCAAGTATGAGCCGAATCCGGCGATAGAGAAGGCTATAGATGTTCTTTTCATCCTTCACGCAGACCACGAGCAGAACTGCAGCGCAAGCGCGATGAGAAACGTCGGAAGCTCCCATCCGGATCCGTACTCCGCGGCCGCCGCGGCGATTGCCGCCCTGTACGGCCCTCTTCACGGTGGAGCGAACGAGGCGGTGCTTGAAATGCTCGCCGACATAGGTTCGATTGACAGAATTCCGCAGTACATAGAAAGGGCCAAGAAAGGAGAATTCAGGCTCATGGGCTTCGGACACAGGGTGTACAAGGCTTACGATCCGAGAGCGGCGATAATAAAGGACATAGCCCACGACGTGTTTGAAGTAACCGGGAAAAATCCTCTGCTTGACATAGCGCTTGAGCTTGAGAGAATAGCCCTTGAAGACGACTACTTCGTAAGAAGAAGGCTTTATCCGAACGTTGATTTCTACTCCGGACTCATATACCAGAGCATAGGTCTTCCCACGAGCATGTTTACCGTCCTTTTCGCGATAGCGAGGATGGCCGGATGGCTTGCCCAGTGGCTTGAGTTGATGAACGATCCCGAAACCAGAATCGCAAGGCCTAGACAGGTTTATCTGGGGGAAGATAATAGAAAATATGTGGCGATGAGCAGAAGGCGTAAGAAGTAACTCTGTAGACGCAAATCACGGCTGAGGAAAAAACGGGGAAAGGGGTGGAGAGACGCTCACGCTTAGCTTGCCGAGAAGTGTTTTCCTATTATCGTGTTGTAATAGTAGTCGATCGTGTGCTCAGTGTTGGCTATCAGAATTGAGATGGCTGCGTTGCGGCCTCTCTCCGATAGAATAAATGCTTTCCCACTGTTTTCACGCGCTGCTCTTTCCTCAAGCATTTCCAGAAAAGAGTCTTTGAAAGTGTCTCTGTCATCCCGAAGGGCCGTCTCAAGCAGGGCTTCGTCCTGAAGATCGTATTTTTTCTTTTTTATCTCCTCGTGAAGCGCTAGAGAGAATTTCTCAAGATCAAGTTCGGGGAAATTTTCCCTGGCGATTTCCTCGAATACGCGGAACAGTTCTTCCATTATTGCTGGTGAGCACTCTGGCTCTGATTTGATAGACTGAATTCCCCTATATCCCTGAGCAGACATGACACCAGGTCTATCGTGTGAGCGATATCGCTTTTATAGGCAAGGGAGCTCGGGCTGTGAAGATACCTTGTCGGAACCGACAGGACGGCCGCCCTGGTTCCCTTCCCGGTGACCTGCATGGCGGTTGCGTTTGTACTGCCCGCTTTTTTTACCGTTACCTGGCAGGGGATTTCGTTTTTCCCTGCAAGTTCCTTTATAAAAAAGCTAAACGGTCTGTGCGCCACCAAGAACCTGTCTGAAAGCCTGATCTCGGGTCCCTTGCCGATATTGGCAAAAGATTTGCTTTCCGAGACCCCCGGTATGTCCATTGCCACGGTGCCTTCAAGTGCGACGGCGAAGTCCGGTTCGTAAACCGGTGTTATTACCCTCGCCCCGCGAAGTCCGACTTCTTCCTGCACGGTAAAGGTAACTATGAGATTGCAGCCCGGATTAGGGGTCTTTTTAAGAGCTTCGATTATTACGAAAAGACCCATCCTGTCGTCAAGGGCCTTTGAAATTACGGAATCCTCGGTTTCATCAAGGGAAGTGTCAAATGAGACCATGTCCCCTACTTTTACTAGGTCGGCGACTTTTTCAGGACTGAGCCCGAGATCGACCGCGCAGTCCTCAATTTCCGGAACTTCCTTGGCGCCTCCGCTTGCCCTGGTCACGTGGGGCGGAACCGCTGCCACTACCCCTTTTAGGGGTTCTTTCCCCCACACCACGAGGCGCTGCCCGTAGAAAACCCTGGCGTCCATTCCTCCAAGCGGGGTTACCCTCAAAAACCCCCTGTTATCTATATGATGTACCATGAATCCTACTTCGTCCATGTGAGCGTCAAGAACAAAAGTGGGACCGTCTCCCGGGATACGGGCGATTATGTTTCCGAGAACATCTTCGGTGATATCTTCTGAAAATTTCTTTATTTCCTCAAGCAGAATCGCCTTAACCAAGCCCTCATCACCGGGCATTCCTGGAGTGTCGCAGAGCTTCTTTAAGAGTTTTATATCCATGACGGGCTGATTATAACCAAACAGACCTCTTTTCCAAAACCGAGAAAAGAAGCGCGAGCTTTCCGAATTGATTTATAAGTCTCAGAGCTTAATCTTTATAACAAAGTGCGAACTGAAGACAGGAGACGGACTTGAACCCTGACAACCCCGGTCTTTTCAGACCTAAAAAAGAATCTCTTCCTCTTCCCGAGAGAATGAGACCCGAGAGTATACAAGAAATGGTAGGTCAGGAGCATCTGATAGGACCTGAAGGGCTTGTTACGAAAACTCTTGAAGCCGGAGGAGTGCATTCCATGATATTCTGGGGTCCTCCTGGGACGGGTAAAACGACTCTTTCAAGGCTTATCGCGGGCAGGGCGGGCGCAAGATTCATACAGATAAATGCGATTTCCTCCGGAGTCAGGGAACTTAGGGATATCGTAGCGGACGCGAGGGATGCCCTTTACTCCGGGCGCAAGACCGTGCTTTTCATTGACGAGATACACAGATTCAACAAGGCACAGCAGGCGGCGCTTCTAAAAAGCGTCGAAGAAGGGGTCTTGGTGCTTATAGGGGCTACCACTGAGAATCCTTCGTTTGAAGTCATAAGTCCTCTTCTTTCCCGCTGTCAGGTTTATGTTCTTGATCCGCTTTCGGCACAGGACCTTGAACACATACTCGAAAAAGCTTTCTCCGAGGAAAAACTTATCGGGGATACCAATATCTCGGTTGAGGCTCGTGGCGAACTCATCGCTCTTTGCGGTGGAGACGCCAGAGTCATGCTGAACGCTCTTGAAGTCGCCTCTTCCCTTGTTCGTTCAAAGGAACTTTCCGAGATTGATACCGATCTGGTAAAGGAAATTTTTCAGAAAACCGGCCTTCTCTACGACAGGGCTGGGGAGGAGCACTACAATACGATTTCCGCTTTCATAAAAAGCGTCAGGGGAAGCGACCCCGACGCGGCGGTCTATTATCTGGCCAGAATGCTTGAGGCGGGAGAGGATCCGAAGTTCATCGCCAGGCGTCTTGTGATACTTGCTTCAGAGGATATTGGAAACGCCGAACCTTACGCGCTTACCCTTGCGACCGACTGCTTCACGGCGGTTAATTACGTGGGGATGCCTGAGAGCAGGATAATCCTCTCTCAGGTTACAACCTATCTTGCAAGCTGTCCCAAGAGTAACGCTGCATACAGGGCGATAAAGAAGGCCGAAAACGATGTGAGAAAAAATCCGGGACTCCAGATTCCGCTTCACCTGAGAAACGCCCCCACGAAACTCATGAAGGATCTCGGCTACAAAAAGGGCTACAAGTACGCCCACGACTACGAAGACCATTTTGTCGAAGACGATTTTCTTCCCGAGGAGATAAAAGACAGCGTTTACTACGAACCCACGGACAAGGGAAGGGAGGCGAATCTCAAGAAGTATCTGGATGCCAGGTGGAAAAAGAGAAAAAAGTGACTGGGAAGATCAGCCTTTTCTCTCTATAAGTTCGATTTTATAGGAATCGGGATCTTCGACGAAAGCTATCACTGTGGCTCCGTGTTTCATGGGCCCCGGAGCTCTGGTTACCCGCCCGCCAGCCTGTTCTATTTTCTCGCACGTCGCGTATATGTCCTCGACCCCGAACGCCATGTGTCCGTAGCCCTCTCCAAGTTCATAATGGGAGGTGCCCCAGTTATATGTAAGTTCAAGAAAAGGCTCCGTATCGCCGCCGTAACCCAGAAAGGCTAGTGTGAAGCGGCCTTCCGGATAATCGGTTTTTCTGTGAAATTTAAGACCTATTACCTCAGTATAAAACGCGATTGACTTCTCAAGGTCGCCAACCCTTATCATTGTGTGAAGATATTGGGGAATTATATGCGATTCTACCATCAGACAGGGAGCCTCGCATCAATTTCACGGTTCACAGGGACTGTACTAATACCAGAACCCTCCCCATGCAGTCGCGCCATTCCCAGACGCCGTATGTTCATTGCAGCGTTTGTGTCCGCATTGGAAGCAAACCCGCAATCAACACATAGGAACCGTGCTTGAGATTTACGGTTCTCTCTATCTGTATGCCCGCATTCGGAGCATGTCTGACTCGTATATGCGGGATTTACTTTTATAATCCTCCCGCACTTGTATTCAAGATTCCTTTTGATTTCCCCGAATGCGGTATCAAGTATTACTCTGTTAAGACCCGCCTTCTTTCTCACGTTCTTCCCCGGATTCTCTACGGTTCCTTTGGCGGAAGCGGTCATGTTGTTTACCTTCAGGTCCTCCACTATCGCTGTCCCGCATTTCTCCGCAATTTCCTTTGTGGTCTTGTGAATCCAGCTCTTGCGGATGTTCGCGATCTTCCTGCTTACCTTTCGGAGCTTCTTCTTCGTATCCTTCCTTCTATTGGAACCCTTGACCTGCCGGGCCATCCTTCTCTGGTACCGCTTCCGCCTTCTCTCTTTTTTCTCTAGGTCAGGCAGGAAGTAGAAATGCCCGTCCGAGGTGGCGACCTGCCGTGCATTCATGTCAATGCCTAGGACCTCCCCCACATCGGGTTGTCTCTTTACTTCCACTTCATAGAAGACAAAGGCTCTCCACCGGTGTCCGTCGTGGCGGAGCACCACCTGCTTGGGCGTGCTATTCTCATAAGGGTTCCCGCCCCTTCGGGTGAGCTTCATCCAGCCGACCAAGGGAACGCGAAGCAGGGAGTACTTCCCGTCAAGTTTCCTTATCCTGAAATTGCCCGTGTCGGGGAGTGTGAAGCCGGGGAAGGTCTTTGCCCTGCTCTTGGGTTTCGGGAAGCCTTTGTTGCCCGCTGTCGCTTCTTTAAGTGCGTCCGCAAAATACTTGAGGGAGTATCTGACCGGAGCAAAGGGAAGTTCTTGAAGCCAGTCCGTCTCATTCCTCAGCTTGGTGAACTCCATGCTGAGACTGAAGAAGCTGATCCACGGTCTCCTCCCTTTGCTGTGCTTGAATGCTTGATAGTCGGCAAGGTTCTTGTTGCGGAAATGGTTCCAGACGTACCGACAGGCTCCCGCAATCTGGAACATCTTCCTTGCCTTCGCTTTCGTGGTAGGCAGGACGAGAAACTCCACTGTGCGTATTTCCTTAATCATTACAGTGCATTATACCCGATCCCGGTAGGATTATATATAATTCTTATTATACTCTTGTGATCTCCTGAGCGATAAATAGACCAGAGGCGTGTGAGATGACCGGAAAGAAAGTCAAAAAACCGAAAACCAGAAAGCCTGTAGCCAAGAAACCCGGCAAGGTTATCCCCTCGAGAAAAGATGTCGAGACCAAGAAAAGATTCAGGAAACCGGACTGGGAAAAGGAAATCAAGAAATAAGCTCATGGGGACTTCCGAGAACTTAAAAGCGGGGATAACCGGGGCGACGGGTTTTATCGGCGGCAAGCTCGCTGAAAAACTCGCAGATGACGGCTTTTCAATAAAATGCCTCGTAAGGGAAACAAGCGATACCGAGAAGCTGCGTTCCCTGGGTGCGGAGCTTGTCCACGGAGACCTTTGCGACTCCAGTTCGCTTCAAGCTTTTCCGGAAGAGTGCGATTACGTTTTTCATCTTGCTTCCAAAGTTTCTGACTGGGGACCGAGGGATGATTTTTTCAGGCAGAACGTTGAGGCGACGGAAACTCTTCTTGACTCTTCACGCGAGGCTGGGGTGAAAAGGTTCGTCTACATGAGTTCCTCTACCGTGATCTGGAATGCTTCTTTTCTGGGGACTGTCAACCTCAAGGATATAGATGAGACTTATCCCTACCCAAAGAGCCACCATAATTTTTATAATGAAACCAAGGCCTTATCCGAAAAACTTGTGAGAGAATATAACGGACGGGGAGGTATGGAAACGGTCATATTAAGACCGTCAAACGTCTGGGGAGCCGGCGACACGGTCATACTTCCCAGAATAGCCGATGCCTGCCTGAAGGGGCTTTTGGTTAACATGGGTTTCAACAAAAAAATCGTTTCTCCATGCCATGTACTTAATCTGGTTCACGCCGCGGTGCTCTCGGCTCTTTCTCCCGCCGGAGCGGGCAATATCTACTTTGTAAACGATGGGGCGCGGATTGATAACCGCCGTTTTGTCTCAGATCAACTCTCTTCAATAGGAATTAAGTGGGAGACGGGAATCACCATACCTTATACCCTCGGGTATGCGGTTGCCTTCATTCTTGAGAAAATCTTTGAATTCAGGAAATCAAAAACTCCTCCTGTGCTTACCCGCTTCGGCGTTTCCGCTCTTTCAAAAAGTAGAACCTACAGCATAGAGAAGGCTAGAGGGGATTTAGGGTATGAACCGGTGTGCGGTTATGAGGAGGGAATGAAAGGGCTTGGGAAGTGGATTTCAGAGATCGGCGGTTATGAAAAACTCTTGGGAAAAGGGGAATGATATGCAGAGCGGCACCTTTGCGATAGAAACCAGAGGACTTGAAAAGCAGTTCGGGTTTTTCCCCGTGCTTATGGGAGTAGATCTTGCCGTCAAGCAGGGGGAGTTTCTCACAATCTTCGGTCCCAATGGCGCCGGAAAGTCCACCTTGCTTTCTATTCTTTCGACTTTTATAAAACCCGGAGGTGGAGAGGTCCTTATAGCGGGTTTTGACGTTTCGAGGGAAAAGCAGCGAATAAGGAAGCTGATAGGCTTCATCTCCCATAACACGATGCTTTATGAAAACCTTACCGCCTTGGAGAACCTCGAATTTATAGGTGCGTTCTATGACGTGACGGATCTTAAGGAGAAATGCTTAGATATTCTTCAGAAAGTAGAACTGTATGCTAAAAAGGACGCGCTTGTAAGCACCCTTTCTTTCGGGACGCGCCAGCGTCTTGCTATTGCCAGGACGCTTCTTCACGACCCGCGGATACTTTTTCTGGATGAACCGTACAGCGGGCTTGATTACGGCGGAGCCGCCATTCTTACTTCGATTCTCGGTTCAATGAAAGCGGACAAAACCATAGTCATGACGACCCATAATGTCTACGAGGGGCTTTCCCTGTGCGACAAGGTTGCGATTCTTGATCATGGAGAGGTGGTCTATCGGTCTGCACAGAAACCCGCCCGCGATGAGTTTCAGGATATTTACATGTCTTGCGTCAGAAGCGGTGGCGGGCAGTGAAAAAGATACTTCTTATATTCAGAAAGGATTTCTTGGTGGAGTGGCGTTCAAAGCAGATATTCCCCACGATGTTCGTATTTTCGCTTCTGCTTCTTCTGGTATTCAATGTTGCTTTTGAGTTTCGCTCGGATATTGATTTCCGGACTGTATCGGCCGTTATATGGATAACCTTTATTTTTTCGGGCTTGCTGGCTCTTGGAAGATCTTTTTCGCTTGAAAAGGAAAATAATGCCTTTGCGTTTCTTCTTCTGACTCCTGTAAGCAGAAGCTATATCTATCTTGGAAAACTGCTTTCAAACGTAGTTATGGTCCTTGTATCGGAGCTTTTCATACTTCCGCTTTTCCTTCTGTTTTTTCTTTTTGACGCAAAAGGAATTCCACTTTCACTGACGAGTGTCATACTTCCTTTTCTCGGGGTTATGGTGCTTGGAACGATAGGATTTGTCTCTCTTGGCACCTTCTTTTCTTCGATGGCTCTTAATACCAAGTTCCGTGATATGATGCTTCCCCTGCTGGTTTTTCCCCTCATCATACCTGTTGTTATCACCTCAGTTGGAATATGCTCTTCAATACTGGAAGGAAGACCTCCAAGTTACTACGCTTTTTCTTTGCAGGTGCTGGTTTCCTTCGATATAATCTTCATCCTTTTATGCTCTATTCTGTTTGAGTATCTTATTGAGGATAGCGGGGACTGACCCGTTTCCTTTTAAAAAAAATGCGAAACATACTGTTTTTCCTGACGTTTGCGCTGATGGTTCTTGCTACCTGGATGACGCTTTTTTACGCGCCTACAGAGGTAGTTATGGGTCATGTGCAGAGGATCTTCTATTTCCATATGGGTACGGTCTGGGCCGCCACGGTTGCGTTTACGGTGGTTTTCGTGGCGAGCATCTACTACTTGGTAAAAGAGACGGCGAAATGGGATACGCTCGCCTACTGCTCGGCCGAGATAGGCATGCTGCTTCTTACCCTTACGATCATCACCGGGAGCATATGGGCAAAACCGGTCTGGGGAACCTGGTGGACGTGGGATCCGCAGCTGACGACCACGTTTATCCTCTGGGTTCTCTACGCTGTTTATCTGATTTTGCGCTCCGGTGCCGGTGGAGGTGGGAAGAAGGCAAGATACTCGGCCATATTCGCCATAATAGCCTACGTGGACCTTCCCGTGGTCTATGTCTCGGCCCGTATAAAAAGGGGCATATCGCCCGTGGTCTTCGGACCTGGGGGAGGGGGCATAGATCCCGCCATGATGCACACCCTTTTGGTCACGCTGCTGGGATTCACGCTTCTTTTCGTTTTACTTCTTGGCGAAAGAACAAGGATAATGAACATGGAAAATTCTCTTTACGCCCGGGGCGGGCAAGGCGGGTAATCTGAGATGGAATATTTTCTCTGGTCAAGCATAGTGGTCTGGGGTTCGCTTATCGCTTACGTGCTCTACCTGCGCGCGAAGTCAGATTCGGTAAGGAAAAAGCTGCTCTCAGGCGGGGACGGCCCCGGAAGCGGAGGTGAAGGTTGAAGGGTAAGCTCAAATTCATTCTGCCTCTTTTGGTGATAGTTTCTTTGATTTCCTGGCTTGTCTTCGCGGGAGTCAAGGATTCCATGGTCTACTACATAACGGTTGACGAACTGCTGGAGGACGTTCCGGACATCTACGGACAGAAGGTAAGGGTTTCTGGAACCGTGGTTCACGGTTCAATAAAGAATGAGCTAGATGATTCGCTTCGGTTTACCATAGCGGACGGGAAGGGTGAAATCGACGTCGAGTACGACGGCATAATTCCCGACATATTCACAGACGGGGTTGAGGCGGTCGTTGAGGGCAAGTTCTCAGCCGATAACGTCTTTGAGGCGGACCTGCTGCTTGCGAAGTGTCCCACCAAGTATGAATCAGAAGAAGCCCCCTACCAGAGAAAAGAAGGTTAACAATGTCTGATCTAGGAAGTATAGCCATACTTCTTTCCTTCTTTATCACCATTTACAGTCTTGCTGCCTGCGCTGTTGGTGCGAGAACGGAGAGCCGCGCGTTTGCTCAAAGCGGCGGAAACGGTATTGTCTCGGCTGCCTTTCTTCTTCTGGTAGCGGTGTGCTGTCTTGTCTATGAGCTTGTGACGCTTGATTTCTCGCTCAGGTACGTGGCGCTTAACACGAGCACCGACCTTCCCGTGATATACAGGGTGACGGCTCTTTGGGCCGGACAGGCGGGTTCTTTGCTTCTCTGGAGTTTTATTCTCTCCCTGTATATGGCCTTCGTAGTCCTAAGGAGCAGAAAAAAGGGCGGGGACCCTTACGTAAACGCCGTTTTGTGCGCCGTTTCCGTTTTCTTCCTTTTTCTCATCGCCTATGTGGAAGACCCCTTCGAGAAGCTTGGCGTGGCGGTCGGGGAAGGTAGGGGGCTTAATCCGATTCTCCAAAACGGATACATGGCCATCCACCCGATCACTTTGTATGTGGGATACGTGGGTATCACGGTGCCTTTTGCTTTCGGCATAGCAGCCCTGCTTAGCGGGCGCCTCGGGGACGAATGGATAAGGAACTGCAGAAAATACGCCCTTTTTTCCTGGATGTTTCTCTCCGCGGGGCTTCTTCTCGGGGCGAGGTGGGCTTATCTTGAACTCGGCTGGGGAGGATACTGGGCCTGGGACCCGGTTGAGAACGCCGCGTTTATGCCTTGGCTTGCGGGAACTGCGTTTCTTCACTCCGTCATGATTCAGGAGAGAAAGGCGATGCTTAAGAAATGGAACATGATTCTGCTTATAATCACCTTTTTTCTCTCAATATTCGGCACTTTCATAACCAGAAGCGGCATAGTGTCCTCGGTTCACTCCTTTGCCCGCTCAGACATAGGCCCGCTTTTTCTCGGCTTCATGGTCTTCATACTGCTTTTTTCCTTCGCTCTTCTCATCTACAGGTCAAAAGAGCTCGAAAGCGAGGAGAGGTTCGATTCCGTGCTCTCAAGAGAAAGCGCCTTTCTCTTTAACAACCTCCTTTTTCTCGCGGCGGCGTTCTCCGTGTTTCTGGGAACGATTTTCCCCGTACTCTCGGAGGCTTTCACCGGGAAGAAGATTCTCGTCGGTCCTCCTTATTTCAATGCGGTAGGAGTGCCCATAGGACTTGTTCTTATCCTGCTGATGGGAATAGGTCCGCTTATATCGTGGAAAAAGGCTTCGACGGCGAACCTCAAGAGAAATTTCGTTTTTCCCGCGGTGGTTTTTGTGGTGGTTCTCTTGGCACTTCTTGTATTCGGTCTTAGGGAACCCGTGGCGCTTTTAAGTTTCGCGCTCTGCGGATTTGTCGCTGCGACAGTGTTTCTGGAGTATTTCAGGGGCATAAGGGTACGCAGCGGCAGGGGGGAGAACCCGGTTTCGGCATTTTTTAACCTCATCTCAAGGAACCGCAGGCGCTACGGAGGGTATATCGTTCATCTGGGAGTGGTGCTTTTGGTAATAGGAATCACGGCTTCTTCGCTGTTCGTTACTCAGAAAGAAGTTATTTTGGGAAAAGGGGATTCCTTTTCTCTTGGAAGGTACGATCTGGTTTTCCATGGAGTGAATTTCATTTCAAACGACGCCAAGGACGGATTTTCGGCGAAACTTTCGATCGAGAACAACGGTAAAAGCGTTGCAACCATGTATCCCGAAAAAAATATCTACAAATACGAGGGGAACAGGGAGATAAACCAGGAAACTGAGGTCGCTCTTCGTTCCACTTTCAGAGACGATCTTTATCTGATACTGTCCGAGGTCGGTGGAGGAGGAAAGGTAAACATAAGGGCTCTTCTTAACCCGATGGTTAACTGGATATGGGCAGGAGGCTTTGTTATCGTCCTTGGAGCGATTGTCACGATGTGGCCCGAGGGACGAAGAAAAAAGGAGTCTAGCGCGTGAGTGAATACGTAATTTCTCTTCTGCTTGTGGTGCTGGTCTCGGTTTTTACCCTTTACCCTCTTTTTCTGGGTCGCAGGAAGCCGGGCGTAACGGATAGTTCCGAGGTTAGCCGGCTTGAGCAGCTTTACGAGAGAAGAGACCTTTATTATTCCTCCATAAAGGACATAGAGCTTGACCGTGATATGGGCAAACTCAGCGAGCAGGACTACGCCGAGCTTATATCAAGGTACAAGGAGAAAGCGGCGAGTGTTACAAAGCTGATATCGGAACTTCAATCGACGGAGAAAAACGAAAAAACCGAAGAGGAAATGAAGACATCTCCTTTTGAGACTCCCGTTTCGTAATCTGCTGGAACCATGAGAAAAACGGCATTACATGCTTTTTTAATTTCTTTTTTCTTTTTTTCTTCAGTTGTGGGTTCCTCGGCTACGGCACAGGTGTCGGGAGAGTCGGTTTTTATCGAGGGCAAATGCGTAAGATGCCATACAATTGGAAAGGGAAGGTTCGTAGGTCCCGATCTTCTGGGTGTAGGGGAGAGGTACTCAAGAGATGATCTGATCAGATGGGCCAAGAATCCGGAAAGCCTCTATGCTGAAAGAAAGAAAAAACCGATAAACGAAGGCTATCCACCGATGCCTCCCATGAATCTTTCAGAAAGCGATGCTCAGAGAGTTACTGACTACCTGCTGGAGTACACGCCTCCCCCAGGCCTTTCCGAAAGCGGGACGATAATGGGTCAGGTAAGGAACATCACGACAGGGAAGCCGCAGGAGGGCCAGGATGTCGTTTTGATCTCGTACATGGGAGACAGAAAGGAAGAACGGCATTTCGCCAAATCGGATTCGCTGGGTGTGTTTTCTTTTTCCTCTCTGCGGTGGGACAGAAGCTATGAGATCATGCTTTTTCACGAGGGAGTTCAGTATGTTTCGGGAAAGATGGTCTTTCTTCCAGGAAAGGACGAGATCACCCTTGATCTCCCGGTCTACGATACCACGAGTTTGGATGAAAACATCTCTTTGCGATCGCTGAACTTGATTGTCTACCCGGATAACGGGGGTACCAGCGTGAATGTAACCTCACTTTATGTTTTTGAGAATTCGGGCGACACCGTTTTTACCGGAGAGCAGGCGGGCTCGGATACGACGACCCTTGTTTTCTCGATTCCCGAGGAGACTGAGGATGTTACTTTTTCGGACAGTGTCAATCCAGAGGCGGCTGAGAGAAAGGGAGAGAAGCTTTACAGCAAACTTCCTTTTCTTCCGGGAATGAAAAGAATTGCTCTTGGTTATTCCCTCCCTCTTTCCCAGATCGGGGAGAAGTTCTCGATAGGCTTTGACTATGAAGTTGCCGATCTTGCGGTGTTTGTAAGGAAAACAGAGCTTGGAATCCGGGTCAAACAGCCCGGGGCGGTTGCAGAAGAGGTCATGATTCACGACGAGGCGTTTTTGAAATACGTGCTATCCGACTTAGAACCCGGAAGCGTAAAGGTAGTTGTTTCCAATATTTCCTTTCTTAAAAGCAACCTCGGCAAATATCTGCCCGTGATACTCTTTTTTCTCTTTGCGGTAGCGGGAGTGATGTATTTTTTCTACGGGAAAAACAGGTTTTCAAGTATGAACTCAGACAAATAAGAAATGAGCGACGCGCAGAAAAATCCACCGCCTTTACTTAACAGGAGCTTTGTCCTTGTAACCTTTCTTGGGTGTCTTTACTTCTTTAACTTTCATTCGTTTCTCCTTCTGCCCATTAGAATTTCTGAGCTGGGAGGAACTGAAAAGATAGTTGGATTCGTGATGGGAATCGCAGGGCTGAGCACCCTTTTTCTTACTCCTTACGCGGGTCACATAACCGACAAATATGGAAAAAAGCTGTTTGTGCTGCTCGGGTTTGCACTGCTTGCCGCTTCAACTTTCCCACTGGCCTTCTTAGATAGAGTCGATTACCTCTACTACGTTATCAGAATAGTTCACGGCTGTTCCTTTTCCCTTTTCTTCGTAGCGGCTGGGGCGCTTACGGTTGATGTCTCAAGCGAGCAGAGAAGGGCACAGGCGCTCGGCATATACGGTGTTTTCACGATAATAAACTATGCGATTGCTCCTTACGTTGGCTCCATTCTGATAAAGAATTTCGGTTTTGATTTCTTTATTTTCTTCCTCACCGCTACGGCGCTTCTGGGTCTTGTAGTTTCCTTTATGATCGGGGATAGAAAAAAAACGCCGGCGCCGGAAGACGAGGGACGAAGCTATGCGGACTGTCTTCGCGACAAGGCTACCTTCGTGTCTTCCGCCACGCTCTTTATATGCGGGGCGGCGTTTATAACGACATTTAATTTCATCTCTATCTTTTCACTCTCCATAAACATAGAGAACTTTCACATGTATTTTCTTTCCTACACCGTTTCGGTGCTTGCAATCAGGTTGTTTCTCGGCTGGGTTCCCGACAGATACGGAAAGTGGAGAGTCGCCTCCCCGTTTGTTTTCTTTCTGGGACTGAGTGTATTCATGCTGAGTTTTGTGTACGAGGTTAAACTTCTTGTTCTCTGCGGAATCATATTCGGCTGCGCGCACGGATTTGTGTATCCTTCGATATATTCAATCATAATAGAATCGAATCCTAAGGAGGCTAGGGCGAAGGCTTTTGCCATAAGCAGCGTTTCGTTCACAGGCGGCGGAATGTTGGGGTCTTTTGTTTTCGGAGTGGTAGCCGAGCTTTTCGGATTCAGGACGATGTTTGTTTCAATAGCACTTATGGTCTTCCTAGGTTTTCTGTTTTTCGCCAGAAGTTCAGCTTTAAAGGAACGCGGAGTATGAGCAAAGAACCCATAAGACTTCCTTCCGGTCACCCGGAGATTTTCGACACGATGAAAATAGAGATCCAACGCATGGAGAACGGGGAGGCAGAGCTCTCCATGCCGTTTCTTGAAGAGTATACGCAGCACTACGGAATGCTCCACGGCGGCGCCATTTTCACCTTGGCGGATGCGGCCTGCGGAGTCGCGGTTGCCAGTGTCGCAAGAGAAGGGAAAAAGTTCCTTACGTCCGGAATGAATATAAATTACCTGGAGCCCATTACAGAAGGTGTTACGGTTTGTCGCGCCAAAGTGCTTAGGCAAGGCAGAATAATGCCCGTTGAGAGCGAGGTTTGGAATTCGGGTGTTTGCGTGGCCAAGGCTAGTGCTATTTATACTTTAGTTGACTGATCTTCACTAAATATCTCCGAAGCGGGACTGAAAAAGCACTAAGCTTACCACTGAAGCCGTTTCCGCTCTCAGTATTCTTTTTCCAAGCCCGAGGGTTATGTAACCGTTTTCCTTTGCCAGGGTGATTTCTTCTTTCGAAAAACCCCCTTCGGGACCTATATAAACATTTATGCTGTCTACGGGTTTTGTGAGGGAATCCATGTAGTCCCCGAGCAGTTCACCCTGATTCTCATAAAGTATTATTTTCATCTCGCTTTGCTTTCTCACTCCAAAGGAATTCCGGAAATCAACCGGCTCGGAAACCAAAGGCGGTGTTGCTCTTCCGCACTGCTTTGTTGATTCCAGCGCTATCTTGTTCCATCTGTCTATCTTGGAAGTTGATCTTACTTGGGTTCTTTCCGAAATTACCGGAAAAATCTCTGATACGCCGAGCTGCGTTGCCTGACTGATTACCCCGTCCATCCTGTTTCCCTTGAGAATCGCCTGGAAGAGATTCAGTTCCAGTTCCGGTTCAGTCTGCAGACGGCGGGTGCTGTGAACCCGGAGGGCGATGGCTCCAGAAGAGATGTCCGTCAGGATGCCCTCATACTCGGTGGATTCAGTGTCAAAAACGGTTATTCGATCCCCCGCTCCGAGCCTCAATACTTTCGTTATATGCGTGTAATCGCTCTCGGATATTGTTCCGCGAAGCATCCCGTCGTCTTCTGTGGATGGTTCTTTTCTGATAGGAAATCTTGGCATTTCAAGTCGCCTTTTATGAGAGGTATAGGTCCAGGACTTTTTCCTTGAGACCACGGGTTGTGTGAATGTCGGCAGTTGCTACGGGGGTAAAACCGCAGCCAAGCAATGTTGCGGCCGTTATAGGTCCTATGCATGCAAATCCGGTCTTGGCGAAAAGTTTCGGGTCTTTTCCAAGAAGTGAGAAGAAATTCGTTACGGTCGAGGAGCTTGTGAACGTTACGAGGTCTATCTCTGCGTCGGAGAATCTCATCTTAATCAAGTCAAGTTCTTCCGTTGTATAGTCTGGAACAAGAGTCTCATAAACGCAGAGCACTTCCACCATGGCTCCCATCGCCCGCAGGGTTTCAGGGAGAAATTCTCTTGCCACAAGTGCCCTTGGGATAAGTATTTTCTTGCCGTCGAGGTTTAGTTTCTCTGCAAGCGAAATTATTCCTTCGGCCGTATAGACCGCTGGCATGTAATCCGCCGTAAGATTGTACTTTAGCAATTCTTCCGACGTTTTCTCTCCTATGGCTATTATCATTTTGCCTTTTAGGTCGCGCGAGTCCTTTCCATGAGAGGTCAGCACCTCAAAATAGTTGCTGACTCCGTTTACGCTTGTGAACACCAGAAAGTCGTAGTCTCCGAGGTTCCGTACCGAAAGTTGTTGTTCTCCCGTATCCCTTATGGGCTTTATTTCGATCGTGGGAAATTCGATGGTCTTTGCTCCGCAGGAGGCGAGGAGTTCTCCGAACTCGGATGAAGCTTCTTTTTCTCTTGTTACCATTATAGTTTTTCCGAAAAGAGGCTTTTTTTCATACCATCCTATCGCTTCCGCAAGCGAGGCCACCTCTCCGACCACTATGGTTGCCGGGGTCTGGACGTCAAGAACTCTCGTTTTTTCCGCTATGTCGGAAATGGTTCCCACAACGGACGCCTGTTCGGGCAGCGTGCCGCAGGATATGATGGCCACGGGAGTAGACGGTTCCTTTCCGAGCTCAAGCAGTTTTTTCATTATGCTCTCGATGTTGCTTAGTCCCATGAGGAATACCAGTGTTTCTATCTGAGCCGGGTCGTAGTCAAAATCCTCTCCTTGATGATGTCCGGTAAAAACCGCGAAAGAAGAATTGTATTGTCTGTGAGTAATGGGAATTCCTCCGTAAGCCGGCACCGCGGTAACGGAGCTTACTCCCGGGACAATCTCGATATCGATGCCGTTCTGAACTATCGCCTCGGCTTCCTCTCCGCCCCTTCCGAAAACAAAGGGATCGCCCCCTTTTAGTCTGGCTACCGTCTTGCCCTCTTTTGCCTTGCTTATAAGAAGCTCATTTATCTCTTCTTGGGATATATGGGCCCGCCCAATTGTCTTGCCTGCAAAGAGAAGTTCCGCGTCGGGGCGGCAGAACTTAAGAATCTGTGGATTTACCAGAGAGTCATAGATTACCACTTGGGCTTCCCCGAGCAGTTTCTTTCCCTTTAGGGTAAGGAGCCCCGCATCGCCGGGACCCGCGCCGATCAGATAAATCCTGCCTTTTTTTTCGCTCATGGAACCGTGGATTGCTGGGGGGAGACCCCGGAGAAATTCACCTGTCTGTTTCTTTATACATTACACCTGAAGCGAAAAACGGTGTCGCAACGCCGCTTTCCGCCTGTCCTCTGCTCCAAAATTATATTATTTCTCATGGGTCGCCTCCTGTAAAATCACTGAAAGGCTGTTTCTGGGACTGCGGTTGAGTCTTTCTTTGTTTATGATGGCCGTACGGGTGGTTAGAATAATCCCCGAAATGGATTCCGGGAAATCTCTGTTTAATCTCAAAAGCCCTTTTGAACCCAAGGGAGATCAGCCCCGTGCCATTTCCGCATTGGGCAAAGGGCTGAAACTAGGGTGCAAGGATCAGGTTCTCCTTGGAGTTACCGGAAGCGGCAAGACCTTTACCATAGCCCAGGTTATCCGTGACGCGGGACGTCCAACACTGATACTTGTTCACAACAAGACCTTAGCTGCGCAGATATACGCCGAGTTGCGCGATTTTTTCCCCGACAACGAAGTTCACTATTTCGTGAGCTACTATGACTACTACCAGCCCGAAGCCTATATCCCCGAGACCGACACGTACATAGAGAAAGACGCATCCATAAACGAATACATAGACCGCATGCGCCACGCCGCCACCAAGGCTCTTTTCAGACGAAGGGATGTGATAATCGTCTCAAGCGTTTCGGCTATCTACGGAATCGGAGCGCCCAAGGTTTATTACGGCATGCTTACCGAGATCGAAGTGGGAATGGAGATCTCAAGAAATGATTTCGCCCTCAGGCTTGAGGAGGTGCGTTACGAAAGGAAGATCGACGAACTTGACAGGGGCACCTACAGGGTTAGGGGGGACGTGGTGGACGTGTTTCCCTCGCATGAGGAATCGACTGCGCTCAGAGTCGAGTTTTTCGGAGACTCCATAGAGACGATACGCGCTATAGACCCCCTAAGCGGCAGGGTCGCCGGGGAAGTCCGGGAAGTTTCCATTTTCCCGGGTTCTCATTACGTGGCTCCCAAAAGCATCCTCGAAGAGGCAGTGGAGAGCATAGGCAGGGAGCTTGAGACGAGGCTCGCTGAACTCAAGGAGAGGGGTATGGGACTTGAGGCTGACCGTCTTGAGGAAAGGACCAAGTTTGATCTTGAGCTGCTAGGTACGATGGGTTTTTGTCCCGGTATCGAGAATTACTCAAGATACATTTCGGGGCGGCGTCCTGGAGAAGCCCCTTACACGCTTCTTGATTATTTTCCCGAAGATTTTCTATGCGTGATTGATGAAAGTCACCAGATGATTCCGCAGCTTCGGGGCATGTACCTCGGTGACAGAAGCAGGAAGCTTTCTCTGGTTGAAAACGGTTTCCGGCTTCCTTCGGCGTTTGATAACCGCCCACTTAATTTTGAGGAGTTCGAAGCCAAGATCGGACAGGTGATATACGTTTCGGCTACCCCGGGGCCTTACGAATTCGCAGCGGCCCGCGGTAACGTCGTTGAGCAGATCATACGGCCGACGGGTCTTGCCGATCCCTTGATTGAAACCCGCACCGCCCAGAACCAGGTGGACGATCTGTTTGATGAACTAAGAAAAGTGGCTGCCGGAGGACAGAGGGCTCTTGTTACCACGCTTACAAAGAAGATGGCGGAAGACCTTACGGACTATTATCGGGAGCTCGGCCTACGGGTTGAATACCTGCATTCGGAGATTGACACGCTCGAGAGAATAAAGATCGTAAGGGACTTAAGGGCCGCAAGATTTGACGTTCTGATCGGAATAAATCTTCTCCGGGAAGGACTCGACATACCCGAGGTTTCCCTTGTCGCGGTGCTTGATGCCGACAAAGAAGGGTATCTTCGCTCAGAAACGTCGCTTGTTCAGGTTTTCGGCCGGGCAGCCAGAAATGTTTCGGGCAGGGTGATTCTCTACGCAGACACCATGACGGGGTCTATGCGCGCCGCCATGGCGGAAACCCGCAGAAGAAGAGATATTCAGATGGAGTACAACGCTAAAAACAATATAGTTCCGAGAAGCATCGAAAAGAACATAACCGACGTACTGGGTTCCATATACGAGTCTGACTACCTCGAGATTTCCGGTACGGAGGAGGAAGATCTTCTCGATATCCCCCCGAACAAGATCCCGGGAGCTATAGCCAAGCTTTCAAGGGAGATGAAATCCGCCGCGAAGAAGCTTGAATTCGAGAAGGCGGCCGAATTCAGAAACAGGATAAAAAAACTGCAGGAACTGGAGCTTAAATACGCCGAAGGGGTCGCGTGACAATCGGGTATTTCCTTGCCGATTTTTTTGTTTTATGTAGAATTTAAACCGCTTTGGAAAGAGTGGGTTTTTGCCCGCTCTTTTTTGTTGAAGGGTTTGAAAGACACGGAGAATTTTTGTGGAAAAGGCTAACGACAAGCTTGAAAAAGCGGTTCTGGAGGTTCTTCACCCGATTGTGGAGGAGAATTCCTGCGAGCTTGTGGATATAAAGTATCTGAGGGAAAGAGGCGGCAGGATCCTGAGAATATACCTTGACAAGGAGGGCGGGGTCACCGTTGATGACTGCGCTAACGTGAGCAGGGAACTCGGCGTGGTTCTGGATGCCTACGACATAATGCCGCAGCATTCTTACACGCTTGAGGTATCTTCTCCCGGTCTCAGGAGGCCCCTTAACAGGCAAAGCGACTACGAGAGGTTCAAGGGAAGGAAAGTAAAGATAAAGACCACGGATCCGGTCGATGACAGAAGGGTCTTTTCCGGAACGCTTCTCGGAATGGAAGGGGAAATGATTCTGTTGGAAGTTGATGGCCGTTCCTACAGCGTGCCTTTCGGCTCCGTCAGCAAGGCGAACTTGGAAATTGATTTTGGAAAAGGAGCGAGAAAATGATTACGGAGCTGACGAGAGTTATAGATTCCGTAGGGAAGGACAAGGGCATTGACAGGGAACGCATAATAAGCGCGGTTGAGGAAGCGGTTCTGTCCGCCGCCGAGAAGCTTCTCAAGTCGAAAAATCAGGACAAGGAACTCGACGTTTACTATAATCCCGATGAGGGAGAGGTGGAGCTTTTCGAGTACAAAGAGGTTGTGGAAACCGTAACCGATCCCGAAATTGAGATTTCCCTCGCGGAAGCGTCCGAACTCGATCCCGAAACTGAACTTGGAGACATGATAGGCGTCAAGATAAGCCCCGAGTACACCAGGATTGCCATTCACAACGCCAAGCAGAAAGTTCTCCAGAAACTCAAGGAGGCCGAAGGCAAGGTTATATATGAGGAATTTATCGGCAGGAAAGGAACCATAATCGGCGGCATAGTGAGAAGGGTCGACAGAAGGCACATAATAGTTGATCTCGGAAGAGTTGAGGCCGTTCTGCCCCCGGAACAGCAGGTGCCGAGAGAGTACTACAAGATGAAGGAAAGAATACGAGCGGTGCTTCTGGATATAAAGGAGTCCCCCAGGGGGGAACCGAGGCTTATCCTTTCAAGGGCTCACGTGAGTTTCGTGATGAGGCTTTTTGAATCGGAAGTCCCTGAAATCGCCGAGAATATAGTTGAGATAAAAGCTATCTCAAGAGACCCCGGCGGAAGAACGAAAATAGCCGTGGCGTCAAACGATTCGGATGTGGACGCGGTTGGTGCCTGCGTGGGAATGAGGGGCTCGAGGGTTCAGAGCATCATCCAGGAGCTCAGGGGCGAGAAGGTGGATATAGTTCCCTGGTCAGAAGACCCCGCCCGCTACGTCTGTAACGCCCTCTCTCCGGCTGTCGTGAACAAGGTCGTAATTGACGAGAACAGCCGCTCTATGGAAGTCATAGTCGATGATGACCAGCTTTCTCTCGCTATCGGGAGAAAGGGACAGAACGTAAGGCTGGCATCGCAGCTTACCGAGTGGAAGATAGATATAAAAACTGAGTCCAGAGTCAAGCAGGAACAGCAGGAAGTGCTCTCCCTTCTTACAAGCTTGCCGTCTGTAAGCGAGGTTACAGCAAGTCTTCTTTATAATGACGGATTTTACTCTCTTGAACACATAGCTTTTTGCGAGCCGGATGTGCTCATGAAGGTTGGAAGTCTCAACGAAGACGAGGTCTCCACGCTTCAGAAAGCAGCCCGCGTGGCGCTTATGGAGAAACTTGAGGAAATGCCTGTTGAGACCGGAACGGAGGAGGTTCCGGATGCAGACGAGGTCAAGATATCATCGCCGACCGGCGCAGAGGTACAGGATTCGCAAGAAGACAAGTAGCAAAAACCACCGGCCTGTCTCCCCAGGAGAGCGGGTTTTTTGGGAATATGCCTAAAGTCAGAATACATCAGATAGCCAAAGAGCTGGGAATAAGCAGCAAAGAGGTAATAGATCAGAGCGTAAAACTTGGAATGAAAGTTACAAGTCACCAAAACGTAGTCTCGGATGCGGATGCCGAGAGAATAAAAAAGGCGCTTATTAGCGTTCCGGAGGAGACTTCTTCAGAAACGGCGGAAGAGCAGAAGGAAACCGTAAAGGTTTTCAAGTCCGAAACCGGTCATGACCTCGTTGAAAGAAGAAAGGGGTCTAGGGTCATCAGAAGAAGGAAGAAGATCGTAAAGCCGGAGCCCGAGCCTGTGCCTGTTGAAGCAGAAGCCGCTTCGGCCGCCGAGGAACCTGCGGAAATCAAGCCGGGGCCCGAGATTCCTGTTCCGTCCGAGCCCGTGGCAGCTGAAGCGCCCCAAGTTCCAAGTGCCGAGAGCGAAGCGATGCCCGAGGAGGCGCTTGAAGCTGAGCAATTACCCCAAGCCGAGGTTCCGCAGGAAGATGGTATTGAACTGAGGTCCGAGCCATCCCCCGAACCTGAAAAGGTCATTGAGGAAGAGGCTGATAAGGAAAAGCCTAAGCAGAAGAAAAAAGCTAAGAAGAGCAAACCCCTTAAAGAGGAAATACATGATGAAGAGACCTTGGAGCAACTCAAAAGAGCGTTTCGAACCAAGGTTCCCAGCAGAAAGGAATATGTAATACAGAACAAAAAGCCCAAACTGAGGCAGAATTTTGACGGATCCGGGAAAAACAGGGGGATCTACCCGGCAGATGGCCAGGACGGGAGAGTTGTTCCGGTTTCTCCCACCCACACATCGAAAAGAAACATCAAGATCGGCGAAACGATAGTGGTTTCCGAACTTGCGAAGATAATGAGCGTAAAGGCGTCGGAAGTCGCTAAAAAACTCATGACCATGGGTACGGGCGCAACGATCAACCAGTCAATTGACAGCGATACCGCCGAGCTTGTCGCCGATGAATTCGGTTTTAACGTGACCGTTGAGAGGTTTGTTGAAGAGGACCTGCTTTTTGATCAGGATGAGTCGGGCGATGCGGAGAAAATACCGTGCCCGCCGGTCGTTACAGTAATGGGACATGTTGATCACGGCAAGACCACACTTCTTGACTCTATAAGGGAAACCAATGTTGTCGCGGGAGAGGCCGGTGGAATAACGCAGCACATAGGCGCCTACGCAGTGAACATAAAGGATTCAACCATAGTTTTCGTGGATACGCCCGGGCACGAGGCGTTTACTTCAATGAGGGCCCGCGGCGCGAGTATAACGGATATAGTGATTCTGGTAGTGGCGGCGGATGACGGAGTAATGCCCCAGACGGTCGAAGCGGTTAACCACGCCAAAGCGGCCGGAGTTCCGATTATAGTAGCTATAAACAAAGTCGACAAGGAAGGTGCCGATGTCGAAAAAATCAGGAGGGAACTCTCCGAGATAGATCTCATATCGGAACAGTGGGGAGGAGACACTCTTTTTGCCGAGGTTTCAGCGAAAAAGAAAAAGGGCATAAGCGAACTCCTTGAACTTGTCCTGCTCCAGGCCGATATACTTGAACTCAAGGCGTCGCCCGATAAAAAAGCAAACGGCGTGGTGGTGGAAGCGGAGCTTGACAAGGGCAGGGGAGCGGTCTCCACGGTCATAGTCAAGGAGGGAACTCTTCGGGTCGGAGATTGCGTTGTATCAGGGGTTCACAGCGGAAAAATAAGGGCCCTTACAGATGACAAGGGCAAAGCGGTAAAAAGCGTAGGTCCTTCAATGCCCGTTAAGATCATGGGTCTCTCGGGAGTTGCCGAAGCCGGGGAAAAATTCCATGTGGTGAAAGATGAGAAGACAGCCAAGGAGGTAATTTCTCACCGTCTGGATAAGATCAGGTCCCACAAGGTGATCACCACTCCGAAGCTTTCGCTCGAGGAGCTTTTCAGCTCTATTGAAAACGAGGAAGCCAAGGAGCTGTCCCTCATTATAAAGGCTGATACTCAGGGCTCGGTTGAGGCTCTCAGGGAATCTTTGGAAAAGCTTTCTACCGAGAAGTGCAGGGTAAAGATCGTTCACTCAGGGGCCGGAGGCATAAACGAGACGGATGTGGTTCTTGCAAGTGCCTCAAACGCGGTGGTGATAGGGTTTAACGTTCGCCCGGATGCCAACGCGCTCAGGATTTCTGAGAAGGAAGGGGTCTCTCTTGAACTTCATTCAATAATTTACGATGTTGTAAACCGGGTAAAAAGCGCGATGGAGGGGCTTCTCGAGCCCATTAGCAAGGAAGTCGTGGTGGCCCACATGGACGTAAAGGAGCTTTTCCACGTGTCAAGAGTAGGGACTATCGCCGGATGCATGGTTTCTGACGGCAAGGTAAGCAGGGACAACAGCATCAGAGTGGTTCGGGACGGCACGGTTGTCTTTGACGGCAAGGTAAGTTCTCTTAGGCGTTTTAAAGAGGACGTGAAGGAGGTCCCCTCGGGCTACGAATGCGGTATAACGATAGAGAATTTCAACGACGTTAAGCAGGGAGATGTCTTCGAACTCTACAAGCTTGAGGAGATAAAGCAGGAGCTTTGATATCTGGATTTTTTAAATGGTAGTGGGCATAGCCAGATTTGAACTCTACATGTCGGGCAACAGGTCTTTGAAAGATAAAAGACGCCTGGTAAAAAGCCTTGTGGAAAGGGCGAGGTCAAAATTCCCGAGTCTCTCGCTGACTGAAGTTGATTCCCTGGACCTAAAAGACAAAGCCACCATAGGGCTTGGGTATGTTTCCAACGATGCTTCTCTTGTAAATTCCGTTCTCGACAAGGTGACTTCCTATATAGAAAGCACGGGAAATTTCCGCATGGGTAAAAAAGAGATGGAAATCATCCATTTCTAAGCGAGCAGAGATGTCTCACAGTTACAAAAGATCCGCGAGGATATCCGATCTTCTCATAAAGGAGATATCCGAAATGCTGATACGCGGCAAGATCAAGGACCCCAGAGTGTCATCGGTAAGCATAACTGCTGTGAGGGTTACAGAAGACATGGGCTACGCGAAGGTCTTTTTTACTTCTTTTGATGAACGCTCCGATACCCAGGAGATGCTTGAGGGACTGAGGAACGCTACCGGCTACATAAAGAGCACCCTCTCAAGGAGATTGAGAATAAAGAAGATTCCCAACATAGAATTCGAGTACGACGGTTTGGTGGAAAAGCGGGCGAGAATTGACGAACTCATAAAGGACTTGTCGGATGGATGAGCTTGATAACATCCTCGACCTCATAAGGGAAAACCAAAGCTTTCTTGTGGTTTCCCACGAGAGTCCGGATTGCGACGCTCTGGGTTCAACCATAGCCATGGCGCTGGTTCTTCGCGAGCTTGAAAAGGATGTGATCATGTATAACGCAGACGGGGTTCCTGAGCACCTGCGATTTCTTCCCGAATGCTCCGGTGTTACGGATTCTCTTGATGGCGTTACCAACCCGGTGGATGTGGTTATGCTCCTTGACTGTGCCGATGTTTCGCGACCCGGAAAAGAGTTTGAGAACTTTATCCTGAAAGACGGTTTCACGTTTGCGTTTGTGGATCACCACGCGACTAACAGCACGGGTTCCGAGTACTGCTTTGTGGATGAAAACGCATCTTCTACCGGAGTTATTCTCTACAGGATGATAAAACGGCTCGGGATTCCCATAAGCCCGAATGTTGCGGAGTGCCTTTTTTCCACCATAGTCGGGGATACGGGTTCGTTCCGGTATTCAAACACCTGTTCAGAGACGTTCACGATCGCTGCCGATCTGGTCAACTGTGGAGCCGACCCCGAGAGGATCTCAAGATTCATTTATGATAACGAACCTCTTAGAAAGGTTATGCTTAGAACCTTGGCAATGAACACCCTTGAGGTAACCGGGAAAATTGCCTTTCTTCACGTATCGAGCGAGATGTTCCAGCAGACCGGCACCGAGAAGGAGCATACCGAGGGTCTTGTAAGCATGGCTAGGGCAATTGAAGGGGTTGAGGTCGCGGTTTTTCTCAGACAGGAATCCGCCATCGGTTGGAAAGTGAGTCTCAGGTCCAAGGAGTACGTAGACGTGGCGCAGATCGCCAGACGGTACGGTGGGGGAGGACACCGCAAGGCGGCAGGATGTGTGATTCCCGCGCCGCTTGCCACTGTGAAGCGCAGACTTCGCAGTTCGATTGAGGAAGCGATTTGATGGACGGAGTTATGATTCTCGATAAGCCCAAGGGATGTACTTCCGCCCAGGCGCTTAACAGGGTGAAAAAAGCCTTGGGGGCAAAAAAGGCGGGTCATACGGGCACTCTGGATCCGTTCGCGACGGGGGTATTGCCCGTGTGTTTTAATCAGGCGACAAAAGCCATTCCTTACCTCGGAGACGATATAAAGGAATACGAGGCCGAGATGATCTTGGGCGTATCAACCGATACCATGGACGAGACCGGTGCTGTCACCGGCCGGGTGGATGCGCGGCATCTGGGTAGGGATGAGATTGAAGAGGTCATTGAAGGGTTTGCGGGGGAGATAATGCAGGTCCCCCCGATGTATTCTGCCGCCAAGGTCTCAGGTACGAAGCTCTACGCCCTTGCGAGAGCCGGGAAGGAAGTTGAGAGAAAACCGAAAAGAGTCACCATAGAGGAAATAAGACTTCTTCATTTCTCTTACCCTAAGGCGACTTTTTACGTGAAGTGTTCTCGAGGAACCTACGTAAGGGTGATTGCCTCGGATGCCGGAAAGAAACTGGGCTGCGGAGCTCATCTTTCCGAGTTGAGAAGGCTCAGGAGCGGCCCCTTCACGCTGAGCGAGGCTAGCAGTATTGAAGATGTGGAATCCGGAAATTACAATGTTCTTCCTTTGGAGGATGTTCTCGGGAGCTATCCCAGGGTTCATTTGGAAGAGGATCTCTGCGAGAGTGTGCGCAACGGAATCCCTCTTTGCCGGGAGGTTCTTTCGGGCGTGGAATTGCCCGAATTCAAAAATAGGGATATAATCACCATATTTTGCCGGAAAACGATTCTTTCCATCTGCGAGGCGAAAGCTGATTCAGATGAATTTGAGTATATGGGAGATAAGGATATAGTGTTTCGGCATTTAAGAGTATTTAACTGATCAGGCAAGGGTCTAGGAGGAAGTAGTTTATGTCTTTGCAGAAAGAAGAGAAGGCTAGAATCATAAAGGAGTTTCAAAACCATGAGAACGACGTTGGTTCGGCCGAGGTTCAGATAGGGATTCTGAACGGAAAGATACAGGAACTGTCCGAGCATGTGAAAAGAGCTCCCAAGGATAACCATTCAAGAAAAGGACTGGTTTCAATGGTTGCCAAGAGAAGGAAGCTGCTCAACTACGTAAAGAGGGTGAGACCGCAGGAGTACGGAAAGCTGATTGAGACCCTTGGGCTAAGGAAGTAAGGAAGCAATATTTTGGAGGAAATGAATTGACTGAACAAATAAGACAAATGGAAGCGGAGCTGTTCGGAAGCAAGCTGCGTCTTGAAACCGGAAGGCTTGCCAAGCAGGCAAACGGTGCTGTGCTCGCTTCCTGCGGAGGAACTACCGTGCTTGCCACGGTCGTTGCCTCGGAAGAAAAAATAGAAGAAGATTTCCTGCCCCTTACGATTAACTATCAGGAGAAATCTTACGCGGCCGGGAAAATTCCCGGAGGTTATTTTAAGAGAGAAGGGCGCCCCAGCGAAAAAGAAATTCTTACGTCAAGGCTTATTGACAGGCCGGTAAGACCGCTTATACCCAAGGGTTTTTCTTACCCGACTCAGGTTATAGTTACGGTTATTTCCGCTGACGGCGAGAACGCCACGGACGTTCTGTCAGTTATAGCGTCTTCAGCCGCGCTGATGGTTTCGGATATTCCGTTTGCGGGGCCCATAGCGGCTCTCACGGTCGGGAAAGTCGACGGCAACCTTGTTGTAAATCCCTCTCCCGAGCAGCTTGAAACCAGCACTATGGAGATAACCGTCGCCGGAACCTCGGAGGCCATCGTGATGGTCGAAGGCGGTGCGAAGGAAGTAAGCGAGGCTGAGGTTGTTGAAGCCCTTATGTTCGCCCACGAGGGAATCAGGGAAATCGTTTCTTTCGAGAATAGTTTCCTTGAAGGAATCGGCAAGGAAAAAAGACAGATTTCCGTTGTCGAAACGGACGATGCGCTTGAGGGCGAGGTTCGCTCGGCTGCTCTGCCTTTTTTGGATCAGGGGGTAGTTGCTGATTCAAAGGACGGCAGAAAGGATCTGATAAAACAGACTTATGAAGAAGCGATAAAAAAGCTTGTTGAGGACCGTCCGGAAGACAAATCCAAAATTGACAAGGCGTTTGACGAGCTGATCAAAGATTCTGTGAGAAGCAAGATAGTGGATGGTACGAGACCCGACGGAAGGGACTACACGACCGTGAGGTCCATATGGGGCGAAGTGGGACTTCTTGAGAGAACCCACGGTTCGGCGCTTTTTACCCGCGGAGAAACCCAGGCCATAGTTGTCGCGACTCTGGGAACTTCGTACGACGAGCAGAGGATCGACGCGCTTGAAGGCGACCAGACAAGAAGCTTCATGCTGCATTACAATTTCCCTCCTTATTCCGTTGGAGAGACGAGCAACCGTCTGGGTCCAGGAAGAAGAGAAATAGGACACGGCGCGCTTGCCGCGAGGGCTATAAAACCCGTCCTGCCGGATAAAGAGGACTTTCCCTACACTATCAGGATCGTTTCCGAGATACTTGAGTCAAACGGTTCTTCTTCAATGGCGACCGTGTGCGGTTCCTCGATGTCTCTTATGGACGCGGGCGTGCCCATAAGCGCTTCCGTGGCCGGCATAGCCATGGGACTTATAAAGGAAGGGGACAATTTCGTCATTCTCTCCGATATTCTCGGCGATGAGGATCATCTCGGAGACATGGATTTCAAGGTGGCCGGCACCAAAGACGGCATCACCGCCTTGCAGATGGATATCAAAATAACCGGCATAACCGAGGATATCCTCACGACCGCGCTTGGTCAGGCAAAAGATGGCAGGATGCATATACTCGGGAAAATGGATGAAGTAATCGCCGGACCCAGAGAGGAACTTTCCGACTACGCCCCCAGAATTCTTACGATGCAGCTTAAGCCCGAGAAGGTGAAGGTCGTGATAGGTTCGGGCGGCAAGACCATAAAGAAGATAGTCGAGGACACGGGAGCGCAGATAGACATACAGGATGACGGTCTTGTGAAGATTTTCTCCCCCGACTACGAAGCCTGCAAGAAGGCCGAGAGCATCATAAAAAGAATCGTTGAGGACATAGTCGCCGGCAAGCTGTATGTCGGCGTGGTCAAGCGCATTCTGGATTTCGGAGCGATAGTCGAGCTTGGTCCTGGAAAAGACGGGCTTCTGCATATCTCCGAACTTGAAAACCGCAGGGTTGAAAAGGTAACCGATATCCTGAACGAAAAGGACGAGGTTCTCGTAAAGTGTCTCGAAGTTGCGCGTGACGGCAGGGTGAGGCTCAGCAGAAAAGCCGTGCTTGACCAGAACATAGAAGACTACAGGATTTCCGACTAACCCCCACAGTTGAGTCTTTCTCGGGAAAAACCGAAGCTGATAGTTGTCTTAGGACCTACAGCTTCGGGCAAGACCGAAATGGCGCTGGAAATAGCCCGCAGAACCGGTGCTTGCATAGTGAGCGCCGATTCCGTTCAGGTCTACAGGCATTTCGATATAGGAAGCGCCAAGCCCACCCGGGAGCAAAGGCAGGAAATCCCACATTTCTTAATAGATGTCGCGGATCCCGATGAGGATTTTAACGCCGGCACTTATATGAGGCTTGCCCTTGATTGCATCAGCAGGCTCGTCGGGGACGGCAGGAAAATAGTTGTAGTCGGGGGAACCTTTCTTTACGTAAAGGCTCTTCTTTACGGGCTTCTCGAAGGTGTTGAAGTTGATCGGGAGTTCAGAGATAGCCTCGCGCGGGAGAGGGACGCGAAGGGAGCGGCGTCGCTTCACAAAAGGCTTGAATCTGTAGACCCGGTGTCCGCAGGGCGGATAAATCCGAACGATTACGTGAGAATTGAACGTGCGCTTGAGGTCTATCACACGACGGGCGAGCGCATGTCGGATCATCACCGGCGGCACGGCTTTGCGGAACAAAGGTTCAACGCCCTTGAGATAGGCCTCCACGGGGAACGGGAGCGCCTTCGCCGCGCTATAGACGAAAGGGTTGACGCGATGATTGACCGCGGCTGGGTCGAAGAAGTAAAAGCTATAAGGGCCAAGGGATACGGACCGCACTTAAAACCCATGAAGTCCATAGGCTACAAGCGGATAAACGAATTTCTGGACGGTCGGCTTGATTTTGAGACGGCGGTTGAAAAAATAAAGACGGACACGAAAAGGTTTTCCAAAAGACAGTCCACCTGGCTTCGCGCGGATGACGGCATAAAATGGTTTGATCCCGTAGACGGAGATGAGCCGATACTTGAGGAGTGCAGCGGGTTTCTCGGCTGATTGGCCTTCCGGCTATTTTTTTTCCTCCACCCTGTATGAGCGAATGGTTCTCAGGATTATCGCCGCGCCGATTAGTACGGAAAGTACGGGCAGAAGCCATAGTATGGCGCTGAATCCTCTGGGCGGGGGGGATGCGAGAATTGTTTCTCCGTAGCTCGAGATGAAATAATCTATTATCTCTTCCTTTGAATGCCCTTCAAGCAGCTTTGTTTTTATGATGGCCCTCATGTCCCTGGCAAGCTGTGCGTTTGATTCCGCGACGCTCTGCCCTTCGCATACGGGACACATGAGTTCTCCCGAGATGTCGGCGATCTGGTCTTCAAGCGTGTCCGCGTTCACTTGGAAGGCGATAAGAAGGGCCAGGGACAAGACAAGTCCCCCACTCATGATCTTATGAAAAAAACGGTTCATGGGTTTTCAATCCCCGGGCTCTGCCCGTTGTAAAGAGTAGCGTTCTCTATATAGGCCATGATCATTCTTTCAGTAAGCGGACCCCTGTGCTTGGCTGTTATAACTCCCTCGGGGTTTACGAAGAAGGTCTCAGGGACTCCTCCCACTCCGTAATCCAGATGTACCCTGTTTTCCGGGTCGTAAATGTTGACGAAGCTTCCCCCGAACGATTTTACGTATTCCTCGGCGCTTTTTCTGTCGTCCATTACGTTTATTCCTATGAACTCAACCTGATTGCCTGAAAGAGACATGTAAGCCCTCTCAAGCGCGGGAGCCTCCTCTCTGCAGGGATGACACCAGGATGCCCAGAAATTCACAAGCAATGTCTTTCCCCGAAAATCAGAAAGCCTTACCTTCTCCCCGTTAAACGATTTCAGCGCGAACTCGGGCGCGGGTTTTCCCACAAGCTGCGAGGGATTCTGAAGGTCTCCTTTTTCCGAAAGTCCGTTCCAAAGAGTGTAAGCAAGCAGAGCTATAATAAGGACGATAAGAATCTTCGGGACTGCGTTTGATATTTTCATACAAGGAACCTGTTCTTTCTAGCCTTAAGTTTTCTTTTGGTTATTATTCCTGCAACTGCCCCGTTTATTATAATAGGTTTTCATGAAAAAACTCATAATTGTATCCAACAGATTGCCGACGACTGTGCGGGAAGAGGAGGGGAAGCTTTCTTTTGAGCCGAGCGTTGGAGGTGTCGCTACGGGACTAAGCTCCTTGGATACCGATTACGAAAAATGCTGGATAGGATGGCCGGGGATAGATTACGGGAGTCTGTCCGGGGAACAGATTTCGGAAATGGAGCGGCGGCTTGCAGAGGAAAACTTCTATCCCGTGGGTCTGAGCGCAGAAGAGGTAAAAGACTATTACCAAGGGTTTTGCAACGAAGTAATATGGCCTATCTTTCATTATTTCGTCCAGTACGGAACCTATAAAAAAGAGTTCTGGGAATCATACATCAGTGTGAACACCAAGTTCGCCGGCGCCATACTCGATGTGGCGAGTGAAGGGGACTACATCTGGGTCCACGATTATCATCTGATGCTCGTCCCCGAGCTTGTGAAGAAGCAGCTGCCCAAATCAAGCATCGGTTTTTTCCTGCACATACCTTTTCCGTCTTCCGAGATTTTCAGACTTATTCCGTGGTGCCGGGAAATAATACAGGGGCTTACTGGGGCTGATCTCATAGGTTTTCACACTTTTGACTACGTGAGGCATTTTGCCGAAAGCGTAAGAAGGATACTTGGACACGAGCATTCTCTCGGAAGGTTTATAATCGGAGAAAGAGAGATAAGAACCGATACTTTTCCTATGGGGATTGATTACGAGAAGTTCTCCTCCGCACCAAAGAAACGAAGCATCCAGAAGAGAAAAGACGAATTCAGAGACCTCTTGGGAGATGACCGGAAGGTTATCCTTTCCATAGACCGCCTCGATTACTCAAAGGGAATTCCGGAGAGACTGAGGGCATTTGATTTTTTCCTCGAGAAAAATCCCGAGCTTAGGGAGAAAGTGGTTCTTTTGCTTGTCGCCGTGCCTTCGAGAACAGAAGTGGTTCACTACAAAATACTGAAGAACGAAGTTGACAATCTGGTCGGCGCGATAAACGGCCGCTACGACACTATCGGCTGGAATCCCATTCACTACATGTACAGATCTTTCGGTTTCGAGGACCTGATTTCCCTTTACCTGGCGGCGGACATCCTTTTCATTACTCCCCTTCGCGATGGCATGAACCTGATTGCCAAGGAGTATGTTGCAGCAAGGCAGAATAAAGCCGGTGTGCTAATACTCGGCGAGATGGCGGGAACCGCACAGGAATTGAGCGAAGCAATAATCATAAACCCCAATGATTTAGAGTCCACTTCACGGGCACTCGAAACCGCCCTTTCCATGACCAAAACGGAGCAGAAAAGAAGGATGAAAGCAATGCAGAGTCGTCTCAGCAGATACGATATCAGGACATGGACGGCGGACTTCATGGAGAGACTTGATGAAACTAAGGAAAGACAGCTTAAGATGTTTGCCCGAAGATTCAGTCCGGAAATGACAGGCGAACTGATTGAAAAATACAGGGCGAGCAAAAAGTGTCTTTTCCTGCTTGATTACGACGGTTCACTTGTCTCATTCAAGAATAATCCGCAGGATGCGAAACCTGACCCGGAAATCTATTCCGCGCTTAGGGAACTTTCCCTGAGGAAAAAAAACGAACTTGTCATCATAAGCGGCAGAGACAGAAATACTCTTGCCAAATGGCTTGGGGATGTGACAAACGGCCTTGCGGCCGAACACGGTCTTTGGATAAGGCGCGAAAGGTGGAAGATGTCCGATATCGCTCCGGAGGGATGGAAGGAAGAAATAAGGCCCATACTGGAAGTGTTTGTCGACAGGACTCCGGGGTCGCTTATCGAGGAGAAAAATTTTTCCCTGGCCTGGCACTACAGGAAGGTTGACCCGGCACTCTCAATAGTGAGAGTAGGGGAGCTTAAGGACATGCTGTCGCACATAACCGCGAATCTGGAGGTCGGTGTGTTGGAAGGAAACAAGGTGGTGGAGATCAAAGGTTCCTTCATAAACAAGGGTAAGGCGGCTACTCAGTGGCTAAAAGCGAAGAAATGGGACCTTATCATATCCATAGGGGACGACTGGACTGATGAGGATATTTTTGAGCAGCTTCCCGAAGATGCCTATTCCATAAAGGTGGGCTTCGGACCGTCAAAAGCTAAGTACAGGGTCCGCTCAACCACCGAGGCGAGGGACCTTCTGTTTTCGCTGGTGGAGGCAACCCGCGAGATAGGGGACTTGCCTTCTGAAAGAATAAAGAACGGGAGACGGAAATAATGGAGTTTGTAGAAATTGCCGGTACGGAAATAAATTCGTCGAGAATAGGACTTGGTACTTGGGCGATGGGAGGGTGGCTCTGGGGAGGAAGTGACAGGAAGGAGTGCGTGAGAACGATATACAAGGCGTTTGATAACGGGGTTAATCTGATTGACACAGCCCCTATCTACGGCTTTGGTCTTTCAGAAGAAATTGTGGGAGAAGCGGTTTCTGAAAGCGGGATGAGAGATGAACTGATAATCGCGACGAAAGTGGGGCTTGAGTGGGAGAGGGGGGGAATATTCAGAAATTCCCTCCCGGAGAGGATACACAAGGAGATTGACGATTCCCTTAGAAGGCTGCGCACCGACCGTATAGATCTTTACCAGATTCACTGGCCCGATCCTCTTGTCCCTGTTGAGGAAACCGCGCAAGCCATGGCGGAACTTATTGAAAGCGGAAAGATAAGAGCTGTCGGAGTAAGCAACTATTCGGTTGAGCAGATGGAGGTTTTCCGTTCCGTGTGCCCGCTTAACTCGAGTCAGCCTCCTTACAATCTTTTCGAGAGAGGAGTTGAGGATGACGTGCTTCCCTGGTGTGAAGAGCAGGGAGTTACCATGCTTCTCTACGGAGCTTTGTGCAGAGGACTTCTGGGCGGGAAGCTAAAAACCGACTCCGAGTTCCCGGGAGATGACATAAGAAATTTTGATCCCAAGTTTCGAAGGCCCGTCTACGATAATTACCTCAGTGCGGTTGAAAATCTGGGGGAGCTTGCCTCCGAGCGTTTCGCAAAGAACGTGCTTGAACTTTCCGTAAGGTGGGTTCTCGATAAATGCAAAAACGATATCACTCTCTGGGGAGCTAGACGCCCGGGGCAGCTCGATGACCTTGCGGGCACCGTGGGGTGGACCATAGACGATGACTCTATGAATGAAATAGACGCAATACTCGATAGTTTCGTCCCGAATCCCATAGGTCCGGAATTCATGGCTCCCGGCCCGAGACCTTTTTAAGCAAGGCTCTTTATGTCTTCAAGGCGGATTTCCGAAACACTTTTTCTGAACATGTCGGCCTGAGGATAATCTTCCGGGGCTATTCTCTGGTCGGGCACCCCGATGCAACGCATGCCGGCCTCTTTGGCTGACACTATACCGTTTATGGAATCTTCAATCGCAACGCATTCTTCGGGACTGACCCCGAGACGCCTTGCGGTTTCAAGGTATATGTCGGGGTGAGGCTTTCCTCTTTCCACGCAGTCTCCGGAGACTTTTACTCTGAAAGTGCCAGAAAGAGAGAATTTCTTGAGAACAAACTCTATTACTTTCATCGGGGAGCCTGAAGCGAGAGCCGTTTTTATATGTCTCTCCGCACTTAGAATTTGAAGGATCTCGGGAATCCCGTCGACGAGTCTGAGTTCCTTTTCGTAAAGTTCGAGAAGGATCTTAAGACGGGTGCGAAGAATTTCCTCCGGGGATTCATCAAGGCCGAAAGTTTCTTTTAGAAGTTTTACGGAGTCTTTCTGGTTAAGACCCATTATCTTCTTTCTGTATTCCTTTCTGTAACTCTCGTTACCCGCAAATCCCTTTTGCTTGAGCATAATAGACTCACTTTTCTCCCAGAGGGGTTCGCTGTCTATTATGACTCCATCCATATCAAATATGACTGCTTTTATCAATGGACCGGATAGATGTTTGAAAACTGCCTTCCGCAAGACGACGGAAGGCAGTTAACCGGAGGGTTGAGGTAATCTCGCAAAACGTTGGTTTTCTTTTTAGACCAGATCTTTTATCTTGTCTTCAAGAGACTTTTTATAATCATCAAGATCGATCTTGATTCTGGAAACGCCGGTTTCCATTGCGGCCTGCGCGACCGCGGCTGACTCCCATACCAGAACTCTGGGATCAAATGGTTTCGGGACTATGTAGTCCGGACCGAACTCAAATTTCTGGTTTCCGTAGGCCTCGGCCACTTTATCCGGCACGGGCTCCTTTGCGAGCGCTGCGAGTGAGTATGCCGCAGCAACTTTCATTTCGTCGTTTATTTTTGTCGCTCTTACGTCAAGCGCTCCCCTGAAAATAAAGGGAAATCCCAGAACGTTATTCACCTGGTTCGCGAAATCGGACCGGCCCGTGGCGGTTATTACGTCGCTTCTGGCCTCTTTCGCCTCCGCGGGGAGTATTTCGGGATCGGGATTCGCCATGGCGAATATTATAGGATTTTTCGCCATGTTCTTGACGTCTTCCTGATTGATGGCTCCGCCGTTTGAGAGTCCGACAAACACATCAGCCCCGACCAGCGCGTCCCCTATGGTTCTTTTGTCCGTCTCGACAAGAAATCTTTCTTTCTGGGGGTTAAGCCCAGCGTTTCTTCCCTCGTAAATTACGCCCCTGCTGTCGCACATTATGATGTTTTCTCTTTTTGCTCCGAGTGATATGAAGAACTCGGCGCACGCGATTGCGGACGCTCCGGCGCCGTTAAACGCCATTTTGAGCTCGCTCATCTTTTTCCCGGTAATCTCACAGGCGTTAAGAAGTCCAGCGCCCGATATTATAGCGGTCCCGTGCTGATCGTCATGAAAGACGGGTATGTCCATCTCTTCTTTCAGCTTATCTTCTATGTAGAAGCATTCAGGGGCTTTTATATCCTCGAGGTTAATACCGCCGAAAGTGGGCTCAAGGTATTTTACGGTCTTTATGAATTCATCGGGATCATCGGTATCTATTTCAATGTCGTAGGCGTCAACGTCTGCGAACTTTTTGAAAAGCACCCCCTTTCCTTCCATTACGGGTTTCCCCGCTAGGGCGCCCAGATTTCCGAGTCCCAGTATGGCGGTGCCGTTTGAAGCTACCGCGACCAGATTTCCTCTGTTTGTGTATTCATAAGAGAGATCTTCATCCTTGTCTATTTCCCTGCAGGGCTCAGCGACTCCGGGGGAGTACGCGAGGGAAAGTTCCCAAGCCGTGTCACAGGGCTTCGTCGGCAGGACTTCGAGTTTTCCTTTTCTACCGCTCCTATGATATTCAAGGGCGGCTTCCTTCATATTTTTATCGCCTTCGCACATTTTTGGACCGATCCTCCATCGGGTGTTTTAAAATGAAGAGTTAATTATATACAGAGATAAATTTTGTGCAATTGCGCCGGTAAATCAGCAGCAAGAGCAGGACGATTGCGGGCAGCTCCCCGAATCCCCACTCTCGGAAATTTCGAGATTCCCGTTGCTGCTGCCAAGGCCGAAAGTCGAAAACTGCTTTCCGATGTTCTCCGAGTCGCAAATCGTACATTTTATGATTTCGTCTGAATCAAGCACCAGAACTTCGAATTCCTCGCCGCAATCAGAACATTCATATTCGTATAAGGGCATTTTTACCTCCAATTAACCGTAACAGGTATGGAATTATATACTTGATTGTACGGAGGGTAATCAAGTATATAATTGCTGTTTTTATGCGAAGTCCAGAAAATATCTTTTACTTGCCAGCGCCGTAATAGAACATATTTTGATAACGGGGCCACCGCATCCCGTTTTTCCTGAATGCGTATCCCCGTAATTTTATATGGATCTGCCATGTCGGATATAAATGAAGTTGGAGCAACAGCGTTTGCCGTAGCCTGTTACAGGGAAATGGAAAGAAATCGTGAACACCGCGTGTTCAATGACCCGTACGCCCACTGGTTTGTTACGGACGATATAAGGGAGAAGGTTGACCGGGTAACAAAAATTCTTCCGGAATCGGTTGAAATTCTCCGTTACCGCTTCTGCATACTGGATGAAATCACAAGACGGGAGATTCAAGCCGGCATGAAACAGGTTGTCATACTCGGCTGCGGGTTTGACATGCGTTCCCTGGTCTTTCAGGCCGAGGGAGTGCGTTTCTGCGACATTGATCAGCAAGCCGTTCTGGAATTCAAGCACAAGGTTCTTGAAAGCCACGGCGTTACGCCATGCGCAAGCATACCATGCAATTATCTTGAAGCGGACCTGCCGGAAGAACTAACCAAGGCGGGTTTTGACGTCAACTCTCCGATACTTTTTCTTTGGGAAGGAAACAGCATGTATCTTCCTCTTGAGCTGATCCACAGTTTCTTTGACAGTCTGTGTGCCAGGATTCCCTCGTTCAAAATCGCTTTTGACTACTATCCATTGAGCGTCATTAACAGGACCTACGAATCCCCTGAGGTTGTTAGAGCAACTGATATGTTTCAAGAGACTTTCAAAGTGACCTGGGTGACCGGGTTTGATGACCTAAGCGTTTTTGAGAAGCGCCACGGCATGAAGGTAGAGGAATCTAAGGAACTGCTGGAAGTCGGGAAACGAGTCGCCCCGGAAGCCGTAGATTCTGTTGCCGCTCTTGCCGGCGTGTACAGCTACGGAGTCCTGGGCTACGGAGATGCGTAATCCGAGATGTATGCAATCTAGATTTTGGTTGTTTCTGCTCTCTGTGCAGCGCGGGTCAGAAACATGCTGCTCCTAAAATAATCCGCATACAGAAGCTCTGTTTATGTGTGTTTCCGTAAGGCCCTTAAAACCTTTTCCAGAAATCTATTCCAATTGCGTCAAATATTTTCTGACCGTAGATATTTAAGTAGTGAATCTCGTTTGAAAACATCATTATTCCTATGATTACAAGTCCCGAGCCTATTGCGTACTTATAATACGGGTAATACCTTCTGACGCTTCTAAAAGATCTCATGGCGCCGTTAAACGCAAGACCGACCAGCATGAACGGTATACCGATCCCGAGTGAATAAACTGCGAGTAGCCCAACCGCGTTTAGCGTTCCTTCCACTGTGCTTGCGTAAAGGAGTATGGAACCGAGAATAGGTCCTACGCATGGCGTCCAGCCAAAGCCGAACGCCAAGCCGAGAATATAAGTTCCGAGGAGATTTCCCCTTTCCCGAGGAAGAGAGATTTTACGTTCTTTCTCAAGAAACGGGATCTTTACGATCTCCATTACGAATATTCCGAAAAGGATTATGAATATTCCGGCTATTCTGAGTAAAAAAGTCTTGTTGCCAGAGATCATCCCCCCAAGCTGGGAGGAGAATGCGCCTAGGGAAATAAAGACGGTTGAGAATCCCAGTATGAAGATAAGACTTGGTACGACAACCCTTGAGAATTTGGGCAGGTTCCGAGTGTCTGAAAGATCCTCGTATGAAAGATGCGTTACTACCGAAAGGTAGCCTGGCATAAGCGGAAGAATGCAGGGAGAAAGAAACGCAATCACTCCGGCGAAAAAAGAAGCAACTATTCCCACATCCAGAATTTCGGGATTCATGCCGGGTTTCTCTCCCCGTTGTTCTCGGTACGGATTTCTTGATCTTTCAAGAGAATTTGCTCCAGTCTGCGCGCGAGTTTGATGTCCCTTGTCATTATATCCTTTATGTTTATATCTTTTTCCTCATCAATATCCGAAAGTTCTCTCATGACGGCGTGGCGCAACCCATTCTCCCTCATGCGTCTTTCAGTTTCCTTAAATACTCGGAAAGTGCTCCATTGCACGTCCTGAAAAACCGCGTCCGTTTTTCTGCATAGCCCAAGGAGATAGTATCCCCCGTCAATTGCCGGCCCCAGGACCGCTTCGAATTTCCCTCCCGAAAGCAGCGAAAACGCGGTTTCCACATCTTCTTCTGTTATCATCACGCAGTCCGTGCCTATGATGACGACATTTCTGAACCCAAGTGAAAAACACTTCGCAAACGCTTGGGACATTTTCTGCCCGAGAGATTCTCCATCCTGTACGAAGAAAAGTGCATCCCTGTCGCCTAGCCACTCAAAAATTTCCTTTTTCCTTTTCCCTGGAGTGTAGAAGAAAAAAGTTTTCCAGTTCTTCTGACCCGAGAAGGAGTCGGCGATGAAACTTGCCGTTTCACGGTAGAATTCCATGGCCCTCCGGTCACCTATGTCTTTTCCCAGACGCGTCTTTACTTTTTTCGTTTCCGGATACTTAAGAAAAACGATCAGGGCGTTATCGTTTCTTTGGGACATTCCGTAAAGCCTTGGAATCAGGATATCGTCTGGCCGCCGCAACTGCTTCCGCCCCCGGCGGTGCAGCCGAAACAGTGAACACCGAATCTTATCTTTCTCTTTGTTGCTTGCCGAAGGTCGAAATTGAATATGGTCAGTCCTCCGTTCCCGTTTCGGGCCTGCATCTCAAGCATCTGGTTAAAGTCGCAGTCGTAGATTTTTCCGTCGTAACTTACGCTTAGAAGGTTTCGGCACATTATGCCGTCGACCGCTTTGGGGTTGAAGGCGTTTACGAGTTTTTCAATGTATTCCTCGTAGGCGTTCTGTCTTTTCAGCTCCTTTTCGAACCTGTTGATCGGCATATTGGTAATGGTATATAGGTTATCGAACCGTATCCCGTAGTTCTTTTTGAGTTTCGCCTTAAAGTCCGCTTCAAGGCTCCTCTGGTCCGGGGGAAGAAAAGTCCCGACGGGGTTGTATACCAGATTTAGCTTAAGCTCTCCGTCTCCGTAGCCTTCTCGGTTAAGCATCCTGAGTGATTCTATGCTTTTTTCGAAAACCCCTTTCCCCCTCTGCTTGTCCGTGAAGTAGCTGCTGTAATATGGAAGCGAGGATATGACCTCGACGCGGTTCTCAGCGAAAAACCTCGGTATGTACGTTTTTTCCTCTCCCGTCCGGGGGTTCCCGTCGAGAGTGACGGTCAGGTTGTGTCTTACCATCACGTGTTTGCCAAGACTTCTGGCTTCCCTTACGAAGTAGTCAAAATGGGGGTTTAGCTCCGGAGCTCCTCCGGTCAGGTCAAGGTTTTTTATGCAGTCGTTTTCGCCCAGTATTTCAAGACATCTCTCTACGCCCTCAATGCTCATCTGCTCACTTCTCCAGGGCGAAGCATCCACGTGACAGTGAGTGCAGGTCTGGTTGCAGAGCTTTGTTATGTTTACCTGCAGGGTTTCAACCGTAATGGGGTCGATATCGAGACCTTGGTCGATCAGTTTGCGGGAAAAACTATGATTGCTTGTCTTCATTTCTTCTTGGGCCATGACGTATCCTTCGAGGGCTTCCGTTAGCTTGTTCCGTGGCAGTTTTTCTTCCCGTTTGTGTCTCTAGAGGGCACGGTTTTTTTTCAGCGTGTTGTGCATCTGGATTGCATGGATGAGCTTTATGCCGGCCGACATTGAGGCGGCGACATGTACGGCTTCAGTCATCTGCTCCGGGTCCGCTCCCGTCTCTAGGCACTGCGTAGTGTATGCGTCTATGCAGTAAGGACATTTTTCGGTATGAGCCACGGCCAGGGCTATGAGAGCTTTTTCCCTTTTCGTAAGCGCCCCTTCCTCAGCCGTTGCGGAGTTGTAGTACTCGAAAAACTTGTCCATGAGATCTTCTCTGAACTCCCCGATCTCGGGAAATCTCTTGAGATCTTCGGGGTTATAATAATCCATCTTTCTTTTTCTCCCGTTTGCGTGTTATTCGCAGACTCTTTGTATAGGCTTCTTCCGACAGTAAAATACCATAATATCTCACGAATCGGGAAAACGGAATGATAAGAGCGGTCATATTCGATTTTGACGGAGTTATAGTCGACAGCGAGCCCCTTCATCTGAGAGCTTTTCAGAGGACAGTGGAAACCCTGGGGTTAAAGCTCTCGACCACCGACTATTACTTGCGGTACCTTGCCTGCGATGACAAAAGCTTTTTCAGGAGGTTCCTTGAGGATAACGGACAGCGGTACACGGAGCGGGAAATTGCCCGGCTTGTCAAAGAAAAAGGAATCTGTTTTGAGGAGATGATGGGGGAGGGCATAAGAGTTTTTCCCGGGGTCGTTGAGTTTCTTGAGGCCATCCGGGGCAAATTTCATGTGGCGATAGGTTCCGGCGCGTTAACCGAGGAAATCAATCTCATACTAAGGAGCAAAAATCTTTCCGAGTTTTTCGGTTTTGTAATAGGAGCCGATGATACGGAGAACCCGAAGCCCTCCCCCGAGGTCTACCTTAAATGCCTCGAGAGGATCAGAAGAGATTACGACGGCGCCATAACTGCCGCCCAGTGTGTTGTGTTTGAAGATTCTCCCCACGGCGTTTTAGCGGCCAAGAGGGCCGGAATGAGATGCGTCGGTATTTCTAACTCGTGTTCCGGCGATGAACTTGGGCTTGCCGACAGAGTTGCGGAAAGCTTTTCTGAAATCATCGACAATTTCCCCGAAATGTTCTAGACAGGAACCTGTTCTAATATCGATACACCAACTTGAGACCGTATAGCGGTAGTGGTATATTTTCTGCTCGAATGCGTGGGGCAAACTCGTTATTGAGTTCACTGTGTTTCCATGCGTTCACATAAATCCCGATTTCCTAATTTTGGAGAGAAAATATGGATAAAAACCAAGACACCGTAAAGTGCCCGGTGACCCATGGCACAAGCAGTTCAAAGTTGACCGGTAGCATAGCTAACCAGAACTGGTGGCCGAATCAGCTCAACCTGAAAATCCTTCACCAGAATTCTTCCCTTGTGGACCCCATGGGCGAGAAGTTTGATTACGCGGCGGAGTTTGAGACTCTTGATCTTGAAGCGGTGAGGCAGGATCTCTACGCGCTTATGACAGACAGCCAGGACTGGTGGCCTGCGGACTACGGTCATTACGGGCCTCTTTTTATACGTATGGCATGGCACAGCGCGGGAACCTACCGAATCCACGACGGGCGCGGCGGCGGACGATCCGGCACGCAGCGTTTCGCGCCTCTTAACAGCTGGCCCGACAACGGGAATCTCGACAAGGCTCGCAGGCTTCTGTGGCCGATAAAGAAGAAATACGGCCGCAAAATTTCCTGGGCGGACCTTATGATTCTCGCCGGCAACTGCGCTCTTGAGTCCATGGGGCTTGAGACCTTCGGTTTTGCCGGCGGGCGCGAGGACGTGTGGGAACCGGAAGAGGATATCTACTGGGGTCCTGAGACCGAATGGCTTGGCGATGAGCGCTACAGCGGCGACCGCGAGCTTGACAATCCTCTGGGCGCCGTGCAGATGGGGCTTATCTACGTCAATCCCGAAGGACCCAACGCCAAACCCGACCCGATTGCCGCGGCGCACGACATCCGCGAAACCTTCAGGCGCATGGCCATGGACGATGAAGAAACTGTCGCCCTGATTGCGGGCGGACACACATTCGGCAAGTGTCATGGTGCCGGAGACGCGGCCTGCGTTGGTCCCGAGCCGGAAGCTGCCGGCATTGAGGAGCAGGGTCTCGGATGGAAGAGCACGCATGCGAGCGGACATGGCGCTGATGCCATAACAAGCGGTCTTGAGGGCGCGTGGACACCCAATCCGACGGCGTGGGACAACGGCTTTTTCGACATGCTTTTCGGTTATGAGTGGGAACTTACCAAGAGCCCCGCGGGCGCTTGGCAATGGACGGCAAAGGATGTGGATGACAAGGATCTTGCCCCCGAGGTAAACGGATCCGGAAAACGGGTTCCAACGATAATGGCAACCACTGATCTCTCGCTGCGCATGGACCCTGTGTATGAACCGATCTCGCGCCGCTTTCATGAAAACCCGGATGAACTTGCCGAGGCGTTTGCAAAGGCGTGGTACAAGCTTACCCATCGCGACATGGGTCCTTACTCCTGCTGCCTCGGAGCACTGGTTCCGGACGAGCCTCAGATCTGGCAGGATCCGGTGCCGGCTGTTGATCATGAACTTGTCGAAGCAGAGGACATTGCGCTTCTCAAAAAAGAGATACTTGACCAGGGACTTTCGATCCAGGGGCTGGTTCGGGCGGCATGGGCTTCAGCTTCTACCTTCAGGGGCACTGACCGCAGGGGAGGCTCAAACGGCGCGCGTATCAGACTTTCTCCCCAGAAGGACTGGGATGCCAACGACCCCGAAGAACTCGACAAGGTATTGTCCTCGTTGCTGGCCGTCAGGGAGAGTTTTAACAAGGCGCAGACGAACGGGAAGTGCGTTTCGCTTGCGGATCTAATAGTTCTCGGCGGCTGCGCAGCGGTCGAGAGGGCGGCGGAGGCCGCGGGGTATTCGGTGAATCTTCCCTTTACGCCCGGTCGCACGGACGCCACTGAAGAGCAGACGGATGCGGCTGCCTTTGACGTGCTTGAACCGAAAGCGGACGGCTTTCGCAATTATGTCGCGGCCGACAAGCGGCACTCGCCGGCTGAACTTCTGATCGACAAGGCGCACCTGCTGACGCTTACAGCGCCCGAGATGACTGTGCTGCTTGGCGGCATGCGGGTACTCGGCGCAAATGCCGGAGGGTCACGACATGGAGTGTTTACAGACAGGGTTGGAACGCTGAGCAATGATTTCTTTGTTAACCTGCTTGATATGTCGACTGAATGGGGGTGCTCCGCTGATTCTGAGGGGGTCTATGAAGGCCGTGACAGGGCGACTGGCGAGATCAGGTGGACCGCTACCGAAGTTGATCTCATATTCGGGTCCAACTCGCAGTTGCGGGCGCTTGCGGAAGTTCATGCATGTGATGACTCGGAGGAAGCTTTTGTGCGGGATTTTGTTGCTGTCTGGACCAAGGTTATGAACCTTGATCGCTTTGATATCTCCTGATCTCGGATCAGGGAAAAATCAAAACTGCAGGGCAACGGGCGCCGTTTTAATATCGAGGTTTTTGCATTTATAATCTGATACCATGAGCGGGAAGCTGTTTGTGATATCCGGTCCGTCGGGAAGCGGGAAAACAACGATTGTCACCCGTGTTCTGTCAAATGTGGAAAACCTCCGTTTCTCTATTTCTTACACAACAAGATCAATGCGCGCGGGGGAGGTCCGCGGAGAGCACTACGAGTTTGTTTCCAGAGAAGAATTCCAGGACATGATCGGGCAGGATTTCTTTGCCGAGTGGGCGGAGGTGCACGGAAACTTTTACGGCACGCCGAGGGCTGAAATAGAAAAATGGATCGAAACGGGTGTTGACGTCATTCTGGACATAGATGTTCAGGGAGCAAGAAGGCTGAGGGGCGTGTTTGACGATGCGGTCTTTATATTTGTTGTCCCGCCGTCTCTCGAGATCCTTGAGCAAAGGCTAAGGGACAGAGAATCGGAAGAAGAGGGGGACATTTCCATTCGTCTCGGGATTGCCAAGGAGGAGGTAGCCTGCTCGAAGTGCTATGATTATATTATAATTAATGATGAGGCCGATATTGCGGCTAGGAGAATCGAGGCTGTTATCCTTTCGCAAAAACAAGGGGATAGTGAAGATTCCCGCCAGCGGATGCTCGCCGCTACTCGGGACTCGAGAACGGAAAATGTTTATGGCCCCGTTTTTCTCAGGAAATTCGGCCTTAAGTGAGGTGTTCGCGCTGCTGTGATCAGGCTAAACGACATCATTGACAAGGTTGCTTCCTACTCGGATATCGAGAACGAAGATCTTGACTTCATAAAAAAGGCCTACGTGTATTCGGCCAAGGTTCACTCCGGTCAGAAAAGGGTGTCCGGGGAACCGTACCTGAGTCATCCCCTGGAGGTCTCTTCAATACTCGCGAACTTAAAACTTGACGTTCCCTCCATAGTTACCGGACTTCTTCACGACACGATAGAGGACACTCTTGCGACTCGCGAGGAAATCGAACGGAATTTCGGAAGCGAGATAGCTTTTCTCGTCGATGCTACCACGAAAATAAGCCGTCTTCCCCATGTCTCCGATGTGGAAAAACAGGCCGAAAGCTTCCGCAAGCTGATACTCGCCACGGCTGAGGACATAAGGGTTGTACTGATAAAACTCGCCGACAGGCTGCACAACATGAGGACGCTTCAGTATCTGCCTGAGGAAAAACAGAAGAGGATCGCTGTTGAAACTATGGAAATTTACGCGCCGCTTGCTCACCGTCTCGGAATGAACTGGATATCGGTTGAGCTGGAGGACCTGGCGTTTAAGTTCTCCGAGCCGGGTGAATACGAGCGTATTAGCCAAACCGTGTCTGCAAAGAAAGAAGATTGGGAAAAGTACACGACTGAAATCGTCTCGCTCATCAACGGCAAGATGAAGGAATTCGGAATTCAAGGAGATGTCTCGTGGAGATTCAAGCATTTATACGGCATCTACAGCAAGATGAAGAAGGGCAATATAAGCCTGCGCAATATTTATGACATACTGGGTTTCCGGATCGTTACCGCAGGTGAAAACGAATGCTATCAGGTTCTGGGAGCGGTGCATTCCTTGTGGAAACCGATTCCGGGGAGAATAAAAGACTACATAGCCCTTCCAAAGGCCAACAACTACCAGTCCATTCATACTGCCGTGATAGGGCCTTTCGGAGAACAGATGGAGATCCAGATACGAACTGAGCGGATGCACCGAATTGCGGAATACGGCGTTGCCGCTCACTGGAGGTACAAGGAGGGAGATTCGCTTGAGAACGGGAATGACAAGATCTACTCAAACCTCCGTCATCTTGTTGAGTTAAAAGACATAAAAGACTCGACGGAGTACATAGAAGCCATAAAGGGAGAGCTCATACTGGATGTCGTGTACGTTTACACTCCCAACGCAGACCTCCTTGAGTTTCCCGTGGGTGCGACTCCGGTTGACTTTGCATATTCAATTCACACAGACATAGGAAATCAATGCTCCCAGGCTTTTGTTGACCATAAGCTTGTTCCCCTCAACTACAAGCTTAAAACTGGAGACATGGTGGAAGTGGTGACTTCCAAAAACAGAGTTCCTAACAGGCAATGGCTTGATTTTGTTGTTACCTCAAAGGCTAAAAACAGAATAAGGAGCTGGCTGAGACAGGAGGAAAACCGCAATGCCGAACAGATTGGAGAGGCAATAGCCCAGAGGAAGTTCGCCGCGAAAGGACTCAAACTGAGCAACCTGCTCGAGAAGAAAAAACTCGACGAGCCTCTGGCAAAGCTTCAGTTCTCGGGAATAAAGGATTTTTACAGGGCGGTCGGATTCGGCAATGCCGCGGTAAACGATCTTCTCAAGGCAATACATCCCAGGAAATTCGCCGAAGGTGCCGAGAAAAGCAAAAGAATAAAAAGCATAATGAACAGGATATCCAAAGACGAGTACAAGGACGCCGTGCTCGTCAGAAGATATGACAACATACTCATAAAGTTCGGCAAGTGTTGCAACCCGGTTCCGGGGGAACAGATCATAGGTTTCATAACCAGAGGCAGAGGGATAACCGTGCACGTCTACAATTGCCCCAAATTGCTTGAGGTCGCCCCTGAGAGGAGAATAGAGGTTGCCTGGAATGACGAGTATTCGGGACGGATGCCGATTGGTCTTTCGGTGAAGTGTGAGAACAGAAAAGGCATACTCTCTGAACTAACAAGCACGGTTTCGGGACTCAATGTCGACATTGTCAGTGCCGATGTGAGCGAAGATGAGATTGGACAGGGGGATGCGAGGTTTGAGGTAGCGGTGGAAAACATCAGGCAACTTGAAAAACTCATTGAATCGCTTAAGAATCTTGGGGGAGTTATCTCGGTTGAGAGATTAACGGAAACCACGCCCTCGCAGGCGAATGACCTTAACTAAAACGGCATTCGGGTGCCTTTGGATATTTTTGCCATGATCATAGCCTGGATCAGAAAAAAGCTTGCCATAAGAAGTTCAAAGAAGCTTGTGCGCACCGTAAGGGGCATCATCCGGAAAAAAGGGAGATTCATGGCCCCCAGGGAAGCCGATCATGCCGAAGTAAGGATACTTGCCTGTGAAGAGGCGATAGAGCGGGGTTCCCTGCACGAAATAAGAACATCAAGGAAAGCCCTTCGGATTTTTTTTGAAGACAATCTAAGGTCCTACGGCAAATCCGCCCTGCGGCAAAACGTAGAAGCTGTAGTGATAGCGGTAGCTCTTGCTCTGGCCATAAGAGCCTTCGTGATTCAACCTTTTAAGATTCCTTCGGGTTCAATGCTTCCGACGCTTCTTGTGGGTGACCATATACTGATAAACAAGTTCGTCTACGGAACAAGAGTCCCTTTTACCAACGAGATATTTTTTCCTTTCTCCGAAATTGACCGCGGCGACATTATAGTCTTCAAACTCGGCGAAGATAATGCAACAGATTTTCCCATGCCCGGTAAAGGGGCTTTCTACGTAAAAAGAGCCGTGGGTATTGCCGGGGATGAATTAGACATAAGCGGCAGGGACATCCTCATAAACGGCAGAGCCGTGGAGCAGACCTACACCGGGAACTACGAGTATCCGGACGAGAAATTTTTTTCTGTTGCCGACAGGTACGAGCAGTCGCTTTCCGGGAAAAATTTCAGCGTTATATATAAAAAGGGGGACAGTTCCACAACGAGCGGGAAAATGAGCTTTCCCCTTGTTGTTCCCAAGGGCAGGATTTTCGTCATGGGCGATAACAGGGACAACAGTTACGACAGCAGGTTCTGGGGATTCGTGCCGGTGGAAAATGTTTACGGCAAGGCATTTATGATTCACTGGTCGTGGAATCTCTCCAACCCGAGTTTTGCGGATAAGGTAAGGTGGCATAGAATTTTTTCGGGAATAGAATGAGCTTGCCGACTGTTTTCTGGAAAAACGGTGTTAGGGCATTTTCAGCAGGCGTCGTTACGGACAATCCCCGCTATGCGAAAAACCTGTTTTCAATAACTGCTCTACGGTGTATCCTCTTTGCGGATTATGGAGACTAAGAAAAAAATAGAGCCGATTGAGGACAGGGCCGAAAGTTTTTTCTCCGGGATCATAGACGACATACCGCCCGAGAGGCTGAGCAGCATTATTGTCATAGGGATAAAGACAAGAGGGGAATATCTGGGCAAGAGGCTCGTTGAGCGTATAAGCGAGCGGACCGGAAAGGATGTCACATTCGGAACGATCGATATTACTCTCTACAGGGATGATTTCGAGAACAGGAAAAACTGGCCGCAACTGCGCAGAACCAGCATCCCCGACGACGTGCAGGGGAAAAACATAATACTTGTCGACGATGTCCTCTACACTGGCCGTACCGTGCGGGCCGCCATAAATTCAATCATGGATTACGGAAGGCCGGCTTCGGTCAAGCTCGCCGTGCTCGTGGACAGGGGAGGAAGGGAACTCCCCGTGCAGCCCGACTATGCGGGAATCAGCATCGAAACCTTAGATGATGAGATGGTCAACGTTTACCTGGAAGAAGTGGACGGCAGGGAGGAAATCGAGATAATCAGAAAAAATGCCGTTTAACAAAAAGCACATACTGGGTCTTGGAGAACTCTCGGCCGAGGAAATTAAAATCATTCTCGACACTGCGGAGTCCATGAAGGAGATTTCCACCAGGGACGTAAAGAAGGTCCCGACTCTTAAGGGAAGGACCGTAGTGAATCTTTTTTTCGAACCCAGCACCAGAACCCGCTCGTCATTTGAAATCGCGGAGAAAAGGCTCAGTGCCGATGTTCTGAATTTTTCCGCTTCGCAAAGCAGCGTGGTAAAAGGTGAGAGCCTTGTGGACACTGCCAGGAATTTCGAGGCCATGGGCGCGAGCATCATGGTCATAAGACACGGGATGTCCGGCGCGCCTTTTGTCCTTGCCCGCGAGATAGGCGCCTCTGTAATAAACGCCGGAGACGGCTCCCACGAGCATCCGAGCCAGGCTCTTATCGACATTTTTACTATAAGGGAGAAAAAAGGGAGAGTAGAGGGCCTAAATGTTCTCATTGTCGGTGATATTCTCAACAGCAGGGTCGCCAGATCCAATATCTTCGGGCTCCAGAAACTCGGGGCGAAAGTAAGAATAGTCGGACCGGCAACCATAGTTCCTGAATATTTCAGCGAGATGGGAGCGGAGATCTTTTATTCGCTTGAACATGCCATTGAGAACGTGGATGTGGTGATAATGCTGCGGGTTCAGAGCGAGAGAAAGACTCTTGAATACTTCCCGTCGCTTAGGGAATACTCGGGGCTGTACGGACTTACCAGGGAGAAACTCAGACTCGCGAAAAAAGATGTGATAGTGATGCACCCGGGTCCGATCAACCGGGGAGTTGAACTTACTTCGGAGATAGCCGATGACCCGGACGCCGTTATACTTGAACAGGTGGCAAACGGAATTGCCGTGAGAATGGCCATGATATATCTTGTTGGCCTGGGAGAGAGCTTATAGATGGGAGTGCTCATTAAAAACGGGCGCGTTATCGATCCTTCACAGTCCCTTGACATGGTCTCGGATGTATATGTCCAGGGAGACAGGGTAAAGGAAATATCAAAGCGCATAGACACCCCGCGCAAGTCAGACACGGTAATAGACGCCAGCGGGCAGGTCGTGTCTCCCGGCTTCGTAGATATTCACGTACATCTAAGAGAACCGGGCTATGAGCACAAGGAGACGATAAAGACGGGTTGTCTTGCCGCCGCCGCGGGCGGTTTCACCTCCATAGTGTGCATGCCCAACACGAACCCCATAAACGACAATGCCTCTGTGACGGAGTACATACTCTTAAAAGCGAGAACCGAAGGGATAGTCAACGTGTTTCCTATAGGAGCGATAACCAGGGGGGAGAAGGGAGAGGAACTTGCCGACATAGGCGAGATGTGTGAAGCCGGATGCGTGGCGATCTCCGACGACGGGATGCCGGTCACTGACTCGGGACTTATGCGAAAGGCCATGGAATACGTAAGACCTTTCGGGATTCCGGTTATCACGCACGCAGAAGACAAAGGACTTTCAGTTGGCGGCGTTATGAACGAGGGTTTCGTTTCAACCGAACTTGGCCTTCGGGGAATTCCCGCCGCTTCTGAGGAGGTTGGGGTGGTCAGGGACATAATTCTCTGCGAGCTCACGGGCACTCCTCTTCACATCTGCCATGTCTCCACCAAGGGGTCGGTGAGGCTCGTTCGGGCAGCGAAGAAAAGAGGCGCGAAGGTTACGGCAGAAGCGACTCCTCACCATTTCACTCTTACGGACAAAGAGGTATACGGGTACAACACCAATGCCAAGATGAATCCGCCGCTTAGGACCCAGGAAGACGTAGATGCAATAATAGAAGGTATTGCCGATGGAACAATTGACGTAATAGCCACTGATCATGCTCCTCACAGCCAGGATGAGAAAAACGTTGAATTTGACTTGGCACCTTTCGGCATAGTTGGTCTTGAAACTGCCCTCTCGCTTTCGCTTGAGCTGGTGGAAAAAGGAATCATCACTCTTGAGGAGATGATAAAAAAACTTACTGTTGTTCCTTCAGAGATAGTGGGGATAGAAAGAGGTACACTTGCCCCGGGTTCAATAGCCGACCTCGTGGTATTCGATCCCGGCATGAGCCGCACGGTAAACCCTGAGAAATTTTTCTCAAAGAGTAGAAATACTCCGTTTTCCGGGTGGGAACTCAAAGGGGTGGTGAGCAATACGATAGTTTCGGGAAAGGTTGTTTTCAGTCGCAACTAAGTTTTATTTTTGCGATAGCCAACGGAAAAGAGATTCCAACGCAATGGAAGACAAGCAGTTTGAATTAAGAAAATCAAAGCTGGAAGAGCTAAGGGCAATGGGCATTGACCCTTATGCAAACGGTTTTACACCGGAGCATACCGCCGGAGAACTGGTCTCCCTGCACGCTTCGAAGTCTCCCGAAGAACTTGAACAGATAGAAGGGCTCTTCAGCTTGGCCGGAAGAGTCGTTTCAAAGAGGGACTTCGGAAAAAGCGCTTTTTTTCATCTCTCGGACCGCACGGGGCGGATTCAGGGGTTCATACAGAAAAACTCCATTGACGAGAAAACCTTTACGCTGTTTCGCAAGCTGCTTGACGTAGGAGATTTTGCCGGCGTCCGCGGGGAGCTTTTTAAAACCAAGACCGGAGAGATTACGGTGAGGGTCCGGGAACTTTTTTTCCTCACAAAAGCTCTGAGGCCGCTTCCTGAAAAATGGCATGGTCTTCAGGATGTGGAGATAAGATACCGCCAGCGCTACTTGGATCTGATTGCTAACCAGAGAACCAAGGAGATTTTCAAGACAAGATCAAAGGTGATAAATCTCATCAGAAGGTTTCTTGACGAAAGGGATTTCCTTGAAGTGGAGACCCCAGTGCTTCACCCGATCGCCGGAGGGGCAACCGCAAAACCCTTTATTACTCACCACAACGCCCTTGATATGGATCTTTACTTGAGAATAGCTCCCGAGCTTTATCTGAAACGACTTGTCGTTGGAGGACTTGAGAGAGTTTACGAACTTGGAAGAACGTTCAGAAATGAGGGAGTTTCCACCAAGCACAATCCGGAATTCACCATGATCGAGTTCTATCAAGCTTATGCGACTTACGAGGACCTTATGAATCTTATAGAGGAGCTTGTCTGCTACGTGGTGGAAAACACGGCGGGAGGCATGCTGGTTGAGTACGAAGATAAGAAGATAGACTTCGAGAGGCCTTGGAAGAGAATTAACATTTATGAGGCCCTGCGGGAGAAATTCGGTTCCGAAATAACGGAAGATGACCAGTTTCTTTTTGCGAAAGCGGATTCCATGGGAATAAACCATAACGGAATTAAAGGTAAAGCTCTCACGGAGATTTTCGAAGCGCTTTTCGAAGATAATCTCCTTAACCCGACTTTTGTTTACGGTTTTCCGCTTGATGTCTCCCCGCTTGCCAGAAAAAACGATGATGATCCTGAAGTGGTTGACAGATTCGAGCTTTACGTTTACGGAAGGGAAATAGCCAACGCTTTTTCTGAGCTTAACGACCCGATTGATCAGAAAAAACGGTTTACGGACCAAGTCGAAATGAAGAAAAAGGGCGAGGATGAATATCACGAAATGGATAATGACTACGTGTCGGCTCTTGAATACGGAATGCCTCCCACGGCCGGAGCCGGTATAGGGATCGACCGTCTCGTGATGCTGCTTACCAACTCCCCTTCCATAAGAGAAGTTATTTTCTTCCCTCACCTCAGATCTTAGTATGAGTTACGAATCGTTAATCTCCCTTAGGTATCTGAAGTCGGGAACTGGGCGTGGTTTTCTCTCCCTAATCGGTCTTATCTCCATTCTGGGCGTTTTCTTGGGCGTGGCTTCGCTTGACGTGGTGCTTTCGGTCATGAAGGGGTTTGAGGATGAACTCAGGGACAAGATAATCGGCGCGAGTTCTCACGTAGTCGTAATGAGCTACGAAGGAGATTTCGAGGATTTTGCGGAGGTGGAGAAGAAACTTGAGCACTTTCCCGGTGTAACCTCGACAAGCCCCTTTATTTACAATCAAGGCATGCTTGTCACGGAATATGCTGTCTCAGGTTCCGTGATAAGGGGGATAGACCCGAATAATTCAGCCTCGGTTGCCACCGTGGCAGAAGCGGTGGGAAAAGGCAGTCTGCCGGAGGAAGGTAAGAACCGTGATGCCCTCTTTGATGAAGGCGCCCGGATTGTTTCGGGGCTTTTACATAAAACCGCTTCCGGGAACCCTCCGATCATCATAGGCAGGGAACTTTCGAATCTGATTGGCGCGACAATCGGGGATACCGTCAATCTTGTTTCTCCTTACGGAAAGATCGGTCCCTTCGGCCCGACTGCCAAGATAAGGAAATTCGGTGTAATAGGAGTTTTTGATTACGGCATGATTGAATACGATTCTTCTACCGCCTACGTATCGCTTGAGGATGCCATGAATTTCTTCGAAACCCGAGGCAAGATAACGGGCATAGAAGTCAGAGTGGATGACATATACCAGGCGCGCGAAACGGGGGATAAGATAGTCGAAACTCTCGGCTATCCTTTTTACGCCAGGAACTGGGAGGACTCGAACAGAAGCCTTTTCAGAGCGCTTCGCCTTGAGAGAATGGCAATAGGGATATTTCTTGGGTTTATAGTTCTTGTTGCCGCCTTGAATATAGTCAGCACGCTTACAATGCTCGTTATGGAGAAAAAAAGGGACATAGCCGTGCTTATATCCATGGGGGCCCGCAAAAGCGGTATCAGAAAAATATTTATCTACGACGGAATGATAATAGGGACCGTCGGAACACTTCTTGGCACTCTATTCGGATACCTGATCTGCCGCTTTCTTGAGACCAGTAATTTTATAAAGGAAGCGATTCCGTTCGATGATAACGTGTATCCTATTTCCGAATTCCCTGTTAGGATAGAGCCGGTTTATTTTCTCGTGGTAGCGGCATCAAGCCTGCTTATATGCTTTCTTGCGACTCTCTACCCGTCTTATAGAGCTTCGAGAGAAAACCCCGTGGAGTCATTAAGATATGAGTGAGGCGCTATACAGAGTCAGGGGGCTGGAAAAAGTTTTCAATAAGTCGGGCAGCAGCGTGTGCGCTCTTGGCGGAGTGGATATGGATATTTCTGCCGGAGAAACCCTCGGAGTCGTGGGGGTGTCGGGTTCGGGGAAAAGCACCCTTCTTCACATACTTGGCACTCTCGAGCCCCCGACGGAAGGTTCGGTTTTCTACCGGGGAAAGGACCTTTTCAGCCAAAATGAAGAAGAACTCTCGGTTTTCAGAAACTCGGAAATTGGATTTATTTTTCAATTTCATTACCTTCTTATGGAATTCACGGCACTTGAAAACGTCATGATGCCGTGTCTTATAGAAAGGCAGAGCCTTGCTGTGGCGAAACAAAAGGCTTGCGATGTGCTTGAGAAAGTGGGGCTTTCCGAGCGTCTCAACCATCTTCCGGGAGAGCTTTCCGGGGGAGAGCAGCAGAGAGTGGCAATCGCCAGATCAATTGTCAGGGGGCCGAAGGTTATACTTGCCGACGAGCCCACCGGGAATCTTGACAAAAAAACGGGATTTTCGGTTCTTGATCTGTTCTGCAGGCTTAACGAGGATTACGGGGTTACGGTTGTCATGGTTACGCACAACGACGAATTTGCGAAGAGAATGAAAAAAACTGTTAGAATATCGGACGGGATGGTTGCCGATGCAAACTAAAGGTCTTGTATTTTACTTGGCTGTCTTTCTTGTCATGGTTACGTTCTCAACCGCGGATTCCATGGCTCAGAACCCTCCTGCCGGAGAAGAACTTGAGAAGAATCAGTCCTTCAAGGGCACAGTCGCCGAAGTGGTAATTTCTGGCAACAGGAGAACCGAAACCTCCCTTATAGATCTCAATATAGAGACCAAGCAGGGCGATGAATATTCCCCGCAGACCGTAAAAGAGGATCTCAAAAGGATATACGAGCTTGATTTCTTCCAGCAGGTTCTTGTTGACGTTAAAACAATTGAAGGTGGTCTCAGCGTTGAATTTATCGTCGAAGAGAACCCGGTGCTCGCGGACCTTAAGCTTTCAGGAAACGACAAGCTGAAGGAAGATGACATAAAGGAAGCTCTGGCATTTAGAGAAGGACGCATCGTAAGCCTGAGGAAAATAACGGAAGGCAGGGAGATAATACTTGCCCTTGCTTCCGAGAAAGGCTTGGTTGGAACTGATGTCGAATATGAGATCGAGCCCAGGGGAGATGGAGTCGTTGATGTTGTTTACCGGATTGACGAGGGAGAAAGAAAGTACATAAAAGAAGTCGAGCTTATCGGAAACAGCAAGGTCGAGACGAAGAAAATCAGAAAAAACATGTATTCAAAGCCCAAATATCTTCTCTCTTTTATAACGAAGAGGGGGCTTTTCAAAATTGAAGAGATAGAGAGGGATTCCGACAGAATAAAAGCGGTTTACATCGACAATGGATACCTTGACATAAAGGTCTCTGAACCCGGAATTCGTTACAATGAAGAAAAAGACGGTTATGTGGTGAGTTTCTCAATAGAAGAGGGGCTTCAGTACAAGGTATCCAGGATAACTTTCTCCGGGGAGCTGGCCGGAGATCAGGATGAAATCCGCCCGAAACTCGAACTCTTGCCGGACTCTGTTTTCAGCAGTTTCGTTCTTCAGTCCGACATCGGGAAAGTAACCGATTTCTACGGGGACAAGGGATATGCTTTTGCTAACGTAACTCCTGATGTGCGGCTTGATAAGGCAAACAACCTTGTCAGCGTCGATTACTCGATTGAAAAAGGCAAGGAAGTATACATAAGAAACATAAATATTCTGGATAACACCAGGACTAGAGATCATGTCGTAAGAAGGGAACTTTCACTTCAAGAACAAAGCCTGTACAGCGTTTCCAAGCTAAGGGCTGCCCGCTACGAGGCTGCTCGCCTCGGCTACTTTGAGGACAACGTCGAGGTGCTGACCCACAGGGTTGAGGGAACAGAGGATCTTCTGGACGTCGATGTAAAGGTCGAAGAACGTCCCACCGGATTTTTCAGCTTCGGCGGGGGAGTAAGTTCCGTTGAGAATTTCCTTTTCTCTGGCCAGATACAGGAATCCAATCTTTTCGGATACGGCAAAACCCTTTCTCTGGACGCCCAGATCGGAGGCGTAACCAAGGCATTGAGTCTTAACTACCGGGATCCGTATTTCTTTGGTACCAACTGGCTCTTCGATGTCAGTCTGTATGCTCATGACAGGGATTACAGGGATTTTGAGAGATCAGCCCAAGGTATTTCTCTGGGAGTGGGAAGAAGGATAAAGAGATATTTCCAGGTCCGGGTTTTCCAGGAATTCTCGAAACAGGACGTGCACAATGTCCGCGGAGACGCACAATTAGTCCTGTCCGAAACGGAGAGAACTATAGTCTCGACCGGGTTAGGGCTGTCTTGGGATAAAAGGAACAATTATCTTGATCCCACAAAGGGTTTTCTTCTGAGTACGTCGGTTGAGTATGCCGGACTTTTTGCGGGCAACACCGATTTTATAAAGTACAACGCCACGGCCAAATCTTGGATTCCGTTCTGGAAAAGCACATATTTCGCCGCAAGGGCAAATTATGGGCTCTTGCATCTTATAGATGCCGGCGATGATCTCGTCGTGGAGGAGAGGTTCTTTCTCGGCGGTCCGAACACGCTGAGAGGCTTCCGTTACAGGAGGGTGGGTCCCAGAAGACCTACGGACACGGGGGGTTATGTAATAATTGGTGGCGTTCAGCAGATTCTGGCATCACTTGACTTTGTTGTTCCATTAAGCAAAACTGTCGGGCTTAAGGCCGTAGCTTTTTTTGATATAGGTAATGCTTTTGACCAAGATGAGTTCAGCCTTAATCCTTCGAATCTTAGAAAGGATGCCGGTTTCGGTATTAGGTGGATATCTCCTCTGGGACCAATGAAGCTTGATATCGGATTCCCGATAGGCGAAAGGCTTCGTGATGAGGCAAAGTATGAAGTACAGTTTACTATTGGCAATTTGTTCTGATCAGGCAATTTATTTTTAAGGAGGCATTGGGTTAAATGAAAAGATGTTTGTTGCTTGCTACTGGATTTTTCATGTTATTCACGTTTTCTGCTTACGCTCAGCAGAAAATAGCCTACATAGATATTAAGCAGGTTATCAGGGATTCAAAGGCCGGAAAGGCCGCCAATGTTTCGTTCCAGAAGGAAGTTGAAGCCAAGAGGGCCGTAATAGAGCAGAAGAGAAAGGCTCTTGAGGACATGAGACAGGACGTCATACAAAACGGAGCAGTGATGAGCGAAAGCAAAAGAAGAAACCTTGCTGAGACCATAGAGAAAAAGCAGAAGGACCTGGACAGGACGAGAGAAGACATCAGAATTGAACTTCAGAGGAAGGATCTCGAGTTGACCCAGAATGTCCTTAAGGACATAGAAACCATAGTTAACAAAATAGGCCAGGAGGAAAAATTTGACCTTATCGTCGAAAAAACCGAAGCAGGCATTCTCTACGGCAGCTCAGCTACAGACATAACCAATAAAGTCATATCGGTTTACGATGCTTCCAGATAAATGAAGTTGGGCGTGGATGAAATAAAGGAACTTATTCCTCACAGAGAGCCTTTTCTGTTTGTTGACTCTGTTCTGGAAATCGAAAAGGGCAGAAAGATTGCCGCCGAGAAGTTGTTTTCTCCCGAAGAATTTTTTTTCAGGGGACATTTCCCCGGCAACCCTATAGTTCCAGGAGTGATAATTACCGAAGCGCTGGCTCAGGCCGGAGGAGTGCTTTTCAACTATTCTTTTAAGGATGAACTGAAAAAAGAAGGTTTCGAAAACGCCTATCTTATGAGCCTTGACCGTTGCCGGTTCAGAGCGCCGGTGGTTCCGGGTGACAAGGTAGTTCTTGAGGTGGAACTCGTTAGAAGAAGATCGAGAATAATATTTTTTTCCGCAGAAGCTTCCGTGGATGGGAAAAAAGTGGCGGAGGCGGAAATTTCCGCTTACCTAGTATGATTTCCGGTCTGCTTTTCTCACCCTGGGGATTCCCGTCACTTTTTAATTATCTTTTCACTTGTTGATTATTGACATTTCCGTTTATAGCAATATTATACATTGTTTACTGTAAAAAGGGTTGTTTTACCCAATTCCAAGTTGGTCAGACAAGTGAATCTAGAATTCATAAAAATAAAAAGCTGGCGTAGCTCAGGGGTAGAGCAGCTGATTTGTAATCAGCCGGTCGGGGGTTCGAATCCCTTCGCCAGCTCTCTGTTTGATGAATATGCAGGGGAGGTGGCTGAGTGGACAAAAGCAGCAGACTGTAAATCTGCCGGCGAAAGCCTACGTAGGTTCGAATCCTGCCCTCCCCAAAAATTTCGCGCGGGAGTAGCTCAGTTGGCTAGAGCATCAGCCTTCCAAGCTGAGGGTCGCGGGTTCGAGCCCCGTCTCCCGCTCGTTTTTAGGGACGCCCACGTAGCTCAGTCGGTAGAGCACGTCCTTGGTAAGGACGAGGTCGGCGGTTCAAGTCCGCTCGTGGGCTTGATGCTTAGCGGTTTGCAGAATATTACAAAAGATCGGAGGTCAACAAGCGATGTCAAAGGAGAGATTTGAGAGGGGGAAGCCTCATTTAAACATAGGGACGATAGGGCATGTGGATCATGGGAAGACTACGTTAACTGCGGCGATAACGAGCATATTGTCGAAGCGAGGTCAGGCGGAGTACGTTGAGTTTGACAACATAGACAAGGCGCCAGAAGAGAGGGAGAGGGGGATAACGATAAACATAGCGCACGTGGAGTATGAGACGGACATAAGGCATTACGCTCACGTTGACTGTCCCGGGCACGCCGACTACGTGAAGAACATGATAACGGGTGCGGCGCAGATGGACGGAGCCGTGTTGGTGGTGAGCGCGCCTGACGGGCCGATGCCTCAGACAAGGGAGCACATACTGCTTGCGAGGCAGGTAGGGGTGCCGTACATAGTGGTAGCGCTTAACAAGGTGGACATGCTTGATGACGAGGAGTTGCTGGAGCTGGTGGAGCTTGAGATAAGGGAGTTGCTTAGCGAGTACGGGTTTCCCGGGGACGACATACCGATTGTGAAGGTAAGCGCGCTTAAGGCGATAGAAGGGGACGAGGGGGCAGCGGAGCAGGTAGTGGAGTTAATGGACCAGATAGACAGTTATGTGCCTGAGCCGGAGAGGGACATGGACAAGCCGTTTTTGATGGCGATAGAGGACGTGTTCACGATATCTGGAAGGGGCACGGTGGTAACAGGGAGAGTGGAGAGGGGAAGGATAGTGGCGGGGAACGAGATAGAGATAGTAGGGTTTAAGGATACGACGAAGACCGTAGCCACGAGTTTGGAGATGTTCCGCAAGATACTTGACGATGCGCAGGCGGGGGACAACGTGGGAGTATTGCTCAGGGGAATAGGGAAGGAAGAGGTGGAGAGGGGGCAGGTGTTGAGTGCTCCTGGGAGCATAAAGCCACACAGGAAGTTCAAGGCGGAGGTGTATGTGTTAAAGAAGGAGGAGGGGGGAAGGCACACGCCGTTTTTCCCTGGGTACCGGCCGCAGTTTTATTTAAGGACGACAGATGTGACTGGGGCGGTGATATTGCCAGAGGGGGTGGAGATGGTGATGCCTGGGGACAATGTGAGCATGGACGTTGAGTTGATAGCGCCTGTGGCTATGGAGGAGCAGTTGCGTTTTGCGATAAGAGAGGGTGGAAGAACAGTTGGGGCAGGTGTAGTAACCGAAATCATTGAGTGATGAGTAGTAGACTCTACAGGGCAGTAGCTCAATTGGTAGAGCAGCGGTCTCCAAAACCGCAGGTTGGGGGTTCGAGACCCTCCTGCCCTGCAGAAAAGCCAAGTCATGGAAAAATTTGACAGGATCAAAGTTGATACGACCAAGTATCTCAGTGGTGTTGCTACAGAACTGAAAAGAATAACCTGGCCCGAGCGTAAAGATACGGTTAAATCAACCTTAGTGGTTGTTATTATTACCGCGTTTTTTGCACTCTTTTTTATGCTGGCCGATTACGTGTTCTCTTTTCTGTTTGGTCTTATACTGAGTTAAAGAGCGAATCGGGAGCAGTTTTCGGATGCCAAGCAAGTGGTATATAGTGCACGTAAATACCGGTTTTGAGGAAAGGGTTAAAACCCAGATAGAAAACGGGATAGAAAGCATGAAGAATGAAAACCTTGCCATTGATGAGGTTTTTATTCCTACTGAGACGGTGGTTGAAACCCAGAAAGGCGGGAGGAAGAGAACATCTATTAGGAAATTCTTTCCCGGATATATAATGCTTAAAATGGATCTTAACAAGGAAACCTTGGATTTTGTACGGGAGATACCGAAAGTCATAAGTTTCGTGGGAGGCCGCCCGGTTGATGGAAAGATAAATATTGATTCCATTCCCGAAGTTGACGAAGAAAAAGTTAATGAGATAAAAACAAGGGCAAAAGAGGGCACGCTCAAGCCCAAGCCGAGTGTCGCTTTTGAAAAAGGAGAAGCAGTAAGGGTTATAGAGGGTCCTTTTGCTAATTTCTCTGGAATTATAGAAGATGTAAAACCCGAGAAAGCCAGGGTGCAGGTGCTGGTCAGCATTTTCGGCAGAACCACGCCCATAGAGCTTGATTTTAGTCAGGTGGAGAAAATCTAGATGAAGAAAATAAGCGGTTACATAAAGTTGCTGATTGAGGCTGGAAAGGCATCCCCTTCGCCTCCGGTAGGTCCCGCGCTCGGACAAAGAGGCGTGAACATAATGGAATTCTGCAAGGCTTTTAATGCCCAGACATCTTCTTCCGAAGGGCTTCTTCCGGTTACGGTGACCGTTTACGCGGACAGGTCTTTTGATCTTCAGATAAAAACTCCTCCTACTTCTTACCTGCTGAAAAAAGCTGCGGGCGTGGAGAAAGGTTCAGGGACCACTCCGAGAACCAAGGCCGGCAAAATTACGGAGGAACAAGCAAGGGAGATAGCGCAGAGAAAGCTTGAGGATCTCAATACTGATGAAATTGATGCGGCCTTGATGGTTGTGCGTGGTACAGCGAGAAGTATGGGAATCGATATAGAAGGATAAAGTTTGGAGAGACTTCATGACCACCAGAGGAAAAAAATATATTGACGTAAGCGCCAAAGTAGATTCCTACAAAGAGTATACGGTTGATGAGGCCATGGAACTTGTGGTGCAGACCCACTATGCGAAATTTGATGAAACGGTGGATATAGCCGTAAATCTCGGCATAGATCCCAGACATGCGAACCAGCAGATTCGTTCCGCGGTTGTGTTGCCTCACGGTCTCGGGAAAAAAATGACGGTCCTCGTGTTTGCAGCGGATGATAAGGCAGCCGAGGCAAAAGAAGCCGGGGCCGACTATGTGGGTCTTGACGATATTGTGGAGAAAATTTCTAAGGAGAACTGGCTTGATTTTGACGTGGCTATAGCCACTCCTGACGTGATGTCAAAAGTTGGCAGACTGGGAAAAGTTCTGGGGCCAAGGGGACTGATGCCGAGTCCGAAGGTAGGTACTGTGACTTTGGACGTTGCTAACATGGTCAAGGAATCAAAGGCTGGTCGTGTTGAAGTCAGAAATGACAAAAGCGGAGTTATACACGCTCCTGTTGGAAAGGTCTCTTTTGGAAAACAGAACCTGAAAGAAAACTTCCTCGCCTTTATGAGTTTTCTGATCAAAGAGAAACCTGCCGCTTCTAAAGGTGTTTTTCTGAAGAGAGTTTCGGTGTCGTCGACCATGGGTCCCGGTATCGGAATGAGTGTGCCGGATATCAGGAACGAACTTAAAAGTATGGGAATTGCGGCGTGAACGTAACGCAAAACTAGATACGAGAAGAGAGAGACTATGCTCAGTAAAGCCGAAAAGCAAAAAGTAATTGATGACTTGGTATCCAGATTCCATTCCGTTTCCTCGGTGTTTGTTGTTGAATACCAGGGACTTAAGGTGAAGGAGATGGATGTCCTGAGGAAAAAACTCAGGCAGACCAATACGGAGTTCAGAGTTGTAAAGAACACCCTTCTGGAGAAAGCTTCACTAGGAACGGACATAGAAAAAATGAAAGATCTTTTTTCGGGTCCCACAGCGATTGCTATTTGTGATGGGGAATCTTCCGCGGCAGCGAAAGTTTTTATTGATTACAGCGAGGATTTTCCGGAAATCAGGGTGAAGGGCGGCATATTCGAAGGAGAAGTAGTCGATGTATCCAGAATAGAGCAAATAGCAAAGCTTCCGTCAAGACAGGAGCTTATCTCCGAGTTCGTAGGCCTGCTTAGTGCTCCGATGGGCAACCTTGTGGGAGTCTTGGAGCAGGCACGCTCAAATATTGTCAATGTGTTAGAAGGTTTAAAAGAAAATAAAACTGAATAAAAAGCTGTAGAACTGTTTTATCAAGGAGGAATAAAAATGCCCGATATTAGTAGAACAGACGTTATCACCTATCTTGAACAAGCCAGTATGCTTGAGATCTCCGAACTGATAGAGGAAATAAAGGAAAAGTTCGGTGTTCAGGCCGCTGCGCCGCAAGTCGCTGTAGCCGCCACTGCCGGTGCCGAAGCCGCTCCTGCGGCCGAAGAGAAGACTGAGTTTAATGTAATTCTCAGTTCTTTCGGAGACAAGAAAATACAGGTCATAAAGGCGGTAAGGGAAATTGCGGGTCTTGGGCTCAAGGAATCCAAGGAACTTGTTGAGGGGGCTCCCAAACCTGTGAAAGAGGGAGTTAACAAGGATGAGGCCGAAGATATCAAGAAGAAGCTTGAAGACGCCGGGGCAACCGTTGAAGTTAACTGACCACAATTTTCTTCGGTTATTTTCACTTAAATTAAAAAACGAGGGGGTGCGCGTTGAGCATAGAGAATATAGAGTCTCAGGAATTAAGGAAAGATTTTTCGAAGATCCCCCAGGTTCTGGATATCCCCCACCTGCTTGATGTACAGATAAAATCGTACGAAGATTTTCTGCAGGCCGATATTCCTCCGGATGAGCGTTCGGACACCGGCCTTCACGGAGCCTTCAAGGCTGTTTTTCCTCTTGAGGACTATAATGGCAAGGCTTCTTTGGAATATCTCAGCTACAGGCTGGACGAACCCAAGTATGATTTTGCCGAGTGCAGACTTAAGGGCTATACCTACACTGCTCCTCTTTATGTAACTTTCCGTCTTATAATTTGGGACATTCCTGAGGGTGAAAAAGGACAGAAAGATACTGAAAGACAGTTCCGCGACATTAAAGAGCAAGAGATATACTTTGGGGAAGTACAGCTTATGACCCCCAGCGGTTCTTTTATAGTAAACGGAACCGAAAGAGTAATAGTAAACCAGCTCCACAGATCTCCCGGGGTGTTTTTTGATCGGGACAAAAGCAAGAACCAGCTGTCCGGAAAGGAAGGATCTTTTATAGCGAGAATCGTTCCTCAAAACGGTCGCTGGCTTGATTTTGAATATGATCTGAAAGACATGCTCCATGTGCGCATAGACAGGAAGAAAAAATTCCACGTCACCGTTCTTCTCAAGGCCATGGGTTATGATGAGCAGCAGATAATGGATTTCTTCTATCCCGTGGAGACTTTCCATATAGAACCACAAGAACTTCGAAAAGAATTAACCGCTGAAGTTTTCAGTGTGGGGGCAGAGGGTTTTAAAAAGGAAACGACCACCGAGATAATCTCCTATCAGAAGGTGACTGCTGACATAAACAATCCGGAGACGGGTGAACTTATAGGTAGAAAGGGAAGAAGGCTGAAAAATCTTCTTTCAGGATTTGAAGAAGCCGGCATGACTTCCATACCCGTTTCGGATGAAGAGATAATGGAAAAACCCTCGGCCGAAGTGGTTTCCGACCCCGAAACAGGGGAAGTAGTACTGGATTTCAACGAGGAAATAACGGAAGAAAAACTCAATGAACTGCGCAGAGTCGGTAAAAAGACCCTCAGAGTCTACTATATAGACAAGACCCTGTTCGTGAGTTCTCTTCGGACCACGCTTCTTTCCGATAAGGTGGATTCATGTGAGGAGGCCATAACGGAGATATACAAGAAATTCAGGCCCACGGATCCTCCTTCCGATGAAGTCGCGCGGACTTTCTTTGAAAACATGTTCTTCACCCAGGATGCATACAGACTCTCGAAAGTGGGCCGGATCAAGATCAACTACAAGCTCAAGCGCAAGGGTGTGAGCGATGATCATCTTACTTTGGACAGGGAGGATATCCTTCTGACCGTGAAATACCTGCTTGATTTGAAAGGTGGCAGGGGATCTACCGACGACATAGACCATCTCGGCAACCGAAGAGTAAGGACCGTCGGGGAACTCATAGAGGACCGTTTTTATCACGGTCTTGAGAGGCTTGCCCGGTTCGTAAAGGAAAAAATGGGATACCAGACCATAGAGAACCTCATGCCTAATGAAGTACTCGTTCCGAAAACCGTTACATCGGTTCTCAAGGAGTTTTTCACCACGGGCCAGCTTTCCCAGTTCATGGATCAGACCAACCCTCTGTCGGAAATAACCCATAAAAGAAGGCTGAGCGCGCTTGGTCCAGGCGGTCTTACCAGAGAGAGAGCGGGGTTTGAGGTAAGGGATGTTCACTCTTCCCATTATGGGAGAATATGCCCTATAGAGACTCCGGAAGGTCCTAATATTGGACTTATATCCAGTTTGAGCACTTATGCGAAGGTAGATGAATCCGGATTTATCCGGACTCCTTACAGGAAAGTGAAGGACGGGCGCGTTACGCACGAAATAGTTTATATGAATGCGCTTATGGAAGAGGATTACATTGTAGCCCAGGCAAACGCCCCTCTTGAAGAGGACGGGTCTTTCAAACTGCCTTTTGTCTCTGCCAGGGGAAATGGCGAATTTATGATGGTTGAGAGAGAGAAGGTTGAGTTTATGGACGTATCCCCTTCCCAGCTTGTGTCGGTTTCGGCTTCTCTTATTCCATTTCTTGAGCATGATGACGCGAACAGGGCCCTTATGGGTTCTAACATGCAGCGCCAAGCCGTGCCGCTGATAAAGAGCTCCTCGCCGCTTGTGGGGACGGGTTTTGAAAGCAAGGTGGCCAAGGACTCCGGGGTTACGGTTGTCGCACGCAGAGATGGCGTGGTGGAGTCCGTAGATGCGGTTAGGATTGTAGTTAAGTCTACGGAAAGAAGCCGCGAAGGCGGAGTGGATATCTACAACCTGATAAAATTCCATCGCTCAAACCAGAGTTCCTGCTGGAATCAGAATCCTATAGTTTGCCAAGGGCAGCGGGTGAAGAAAGGGCAGGTAATAGCGGACGGGTGTTCGACGGACCGTGGCGAACTCGCGCTCGGACAGAATATGGTTGTCGCTTTTATGCCATGGGGAGGATACAACTTTGAAGACGCAATCTTGATATCCGAGCGGGTTGTAAAAGACGACGCATTTACTTCAATCCATATTGAGGAGTTTGAGTGTACGGCAAGAGAGACGAAGCTCGGGAGAGAAGATATAACCAGAGATATACCTAATGTCTCCGAGGAGTCACTGAGAAATCTGGATGAGAGCGGAATAATAATGATAGGTGCCGAGGTCGAGCCTGGAGACATACTGGTTGGAAAAATTTCTCCAAAAGCTGAAACTCAGCTTTCTCCGGAAGAGAGACTCTTAAGGGCGATTTTCGGAGATAAGGCCGGGGATGTCAAAGACTCATCCCTCAAGGTTTCTTCCGGGGTACACGGTACGGTGATAGATGTTGAAACTCTCGTGTCCCGCTCCGTAGATAAGGACGAAAGGAGTAAGGACATTGAGAACCAGGAAATCTCAAAGTTGATGGAAGAGAGAGAGAACGAGGTAAGTATTCTCAGGCGGGATGCGGTTGACAGAGTAAAGCATATTGTTCTCGGCAAAACTTCGCTTTCCAAAATAACGGTTAACAGAAAAACGATTCTTAAAAGCGGACAGGAAATCACAGAAGAGATTCTCGATGCTATTCCCTTAGAAAAGCTTGTCGATATGAGGATAAAGGGCTTTTCTGAAGCGGGTGAAGAACTGACTGGAATAATTGGCAGAGTCCTCAAACGCATTGATTACGTGACCGCTGCCTACGAACAGCGCATAGAAAAACTGAAAAAGCCCGATGAGTTGCCTCCCGGGGTTTTGAGAGTGGTTAAGGTCCGCATTGCTGTTAAAAGAAAGCTCCAGGTCGGCGACAAAATGGCGGGACGGCATGGCAACAAGGGTGTCGTATCGAAAATACTTCCGCAGGAAGATATGCCTTATCTTTCCGACGGGAGGCCGGTTGATATGGTGCTTAACCCACTCGGCGTGCCTTCAAGGATGAATGTCGGCCAGATACTGGAAACCCATCTGGGATGGGGCGGCAGAGAACTGGGAAGACAGCTTAATGAGTATATTGAGCAGGAATTTAACGACGAAGCCTTGAGAGAGAAGCTTCTGGAAATATACTCGGGGTCTTCACAGACGGGCAAGTTTATTGAGTCGTTGGACAGAGAGGGTCTTGTTGAATTGGCAAGAGAGCTTAAAGACGGAGTGCCCGTGAAATCCCCGGTCTTTGACGGGGCCCACGAGGCTGAAATCGCACGGATCCAAGAGCTTGCTGGTATCGACGAAGACGGAAAGACTATTCTTTTTGATGGTCAGACTGGTGAACCTTTTGACCAGAAAGTATGCGTTGGAATAATGTACATGTTAAAGCTTCATCACCTTGTTGAAGAGAAAATTCATGCGAGGGCAATCGGGCCTTATTCCCTGGTAACGCAGCAACCCCTTGGTGGTAAAGCTCACTTCGGTGGACAGAGACTTGGAGAAATGGAAGTCTGGGCGCTTGAAGCCTACGGTGCAGCTTACACTCTTCAGGAATTTGTCACCATAAAATCAGACGACGTGGCGGGACGGACGAGAATATTCGATTCGATCGTAAGAGGTGATATGAATTTTGAACCAGGTCTTCCTGAATCTTTCAAAGTTTTGCGCAAGGAACTGCAGGCATTAGGCCTTGATGTGGATCTTATTGAGGAAGAAGCGGAAATTGATCCGCTTCCAAAATATTAGTTTGGAGGGACTCATAACACATGGATATAGACACGCTTTTTGAAAAGCCGAAAAACCCTTCCGATTACTCGACCATAAAAATTTCCATAGCTTCTCCGGAAAAAATCAGGTCATGGTCAAACGGAGAAATAAAAAAACCTGAGACTATAAACTACAGAACCTTCAAACCCGAGAGAAACGGTCTTTTCTGTGCCAAAATATTCGGGCCCGTGAAAGATTACGAATGCACCTGCGGAAAGTACAAAAGACTTAAGCATAGGGGAGTAACGTGTGAGAAATGCGGCGTGGAAGTAATTTCCTCTAAAGTGAGAAGGGAGAGAATGGGTCATATAGAACTCGCTTCTCCCGTTGCGCACATATGGCTTCTTCGCAGTATTCCCAGCAGAATAGGAATGCTCCTTGACATGACTTTGAAGGACTTGGAAAGAGTACTTTACTTCGAGGCTTACATAGTTGTGGATCCGGGAATTTCCGACCTCAAGTTTGCCCAAGTAATAACCGAAGATGAGTACAGAGCCGAGCGCGAGCGCTTCGGTTCCGAATTTGTCGTCGGTATGGGGGCCGAGTCGGTACGGGAAATGCTGAAAACTATAGATTTAAACGAGCTTTCTCAGGAACTCAGGACGAGCATGAAAGAGACCAAGTCTCCGATCAAAAAAGCCCGTATTGCAAAAAGACTGAGAATATGTGAAGCGTTTCGCAAGTCCAAAAACCGTCCGGAATGGATGATCCTCACCACTATTCCTGTTCTGCCACCTGATCTAAGACCCCTTGTTCCTCTTGATGGAGGACGGTTTGCCGCCTCTGATCTTAACGATCTCTACAGAAGAGTGATCAACAGAAACAACAGGCTGAGAAAACTCCTTGAACTCGGCGCTCCGGACATAATAGTCAGAAACGAAAAGAGGATGCTACAGGAGTCCGTCGACGCACTTCTGGAGAACGGGAGAAGGGGAAGACCGGTTTTGGGTCACAACCACAGACCACTTAAGAGTCTGAGTGACATAATAAAAGGTAAACAAGGCAGATTCAGGCAAAATCTTCTGGGAAAAAGAGTCGATTACTCAGGCCGGTCGGTGATTACCGTAGGCCCCGATCTGCGTCTTCACCAATGCGGAATCCCCAAACAGATGGCACTTGAGCTTTTCAGGCCCTTTATCTATCAGAAACTTGAAAGATGGGGCGAGGCCGCAACGATAAAGATAGCGAAGAAGCTGCTTGACAGCGAAGCTCCAGTTGTATGGGACGCTCTTGACGAAGTGATAAAAGAGCATCCGGTGCTTCTTAACAGAGCCCCGACTCTTCATCGTCTGAGCATACAGGCTTTCGAACCGGTGCTTATTGAAGATAAAGCCATTCAGCTTCATCCTCTTGTATGCCCCGCCTATAACGCGGATTTTGACGGCGACCAGATGGCGGTTCACGTTCCGCTTTCAATTGAGGCCCAGACCGAATGCCGCTCGCTCGTTATGTCGACGAACAATATCCTTTCTCCCGCGCACGGAAAGCCGATAATACTTCCCACTCAGGATATAGTCCTGGGGCTTTACTACCTCACGAGGGATACAGCTCCGGATAAAAGTTCCGAGCCGGGCCGTGTTTTTTCAGTACGCGAGGTGGTCTTTGCATATGAACTGGGAAAGGTCGGTTTGCATGATAGCGTAACAGTGAGGATTGAAGGGCAGAACTATCTGACGACCGTCGGAAGAGTGTTGATGTACGAAGTTATTCCCCAAGGCGTTTCCTTTGAGCTTATTAACAAGCCAATGACTAAAAGAGCTATAGAGGCCCTTGTGGATGAGTGTTTCAGGAAAACCGGCGGTAAAAGCACGGTTTTGCTGGCTGACAGCCTGAGGACTCTCGGATTCAAGTATTCGACAAAGTCCGGAGCTTCTATTTCGATCACGGACATGATTATTCCTGAATCAAAGAAGGATCTACTGGAAGATGCCCAAGAGGAAGTCTTGAAAGTGCAAGGCCAGTATTCTCAGGGGCTTATAACCGATGGAGAGAGATACAACAAGGTAATAGATATCTGGGCAAAAACAAGCGATGAAGTTGCTCAGGCAATGATGAGAAAGATTTCTTCAGAGGAAATCCAGACGGGTAAAAACACTACAGTTGCGGGACCGAGCTCAAACCCAATATATATGATGATTGATTCTGGGGCGAGGGGAAGCCAGACGCAGGTAAGGCAGCTTGCGGGCATGAGAGGTCTTATGGCGAAGCCTTCGGGAGAAATAATAGAAACTCCTATCACATCCAATTTCCGTGAGGGGCTGTCGGTGCTCCAGTATTTTATTTCTACCCACGGTGCGAGGAAAGGGCTTGCGGATACGGCCCTGAAGACGGCAAATGCCGGTTACCTGACGCGGAGGCTGATTGATGCCGCTCAGGACGTAATGATTACTGAACTTGACTGCGGCACCATAGAGGGAATTAAAGTAAGTGACTTGGTGGAAGGTGGAGAAATAATCGAAAAAGTGGGAGAGAGGGTGCTTGGAAGGGTGGTGCTTGAAGACATAGAAGATCCCCAGACCGGAGAGATAATTGTTCACTCAAACGAGGAAGTCGATGAGGCCGCAGTTGCTAAAATAGATGAAGCGGGCATAAGCGAAGTGAGTATTCGCTCCGTTCTTACCTGTGAAACTAGAAGCGGTGTCTGCAGGCTCTGCTATGGAAGGAACCTTTCTACCGGAAAGCTTGTGAATATGGGCGAGGCCATAGGCATTGTCGCAGCCCAGTCAATCGGGGAACCCGGAACTCAGCTTACCATGAGAACGTTTCATATAGGTGGTGCTGCGAGCCAGAGAGCGGCCGAGAGCACCCTTGAGAGTCAGCACGAGGGAATAGTCAGGTTCAAGAACATAAAGGCTGTCAAGGGACGTGATAACAAACTGGTTGTTATCAGCAGAAGTGGCGTGCTCTCAATTGAGGACAGCAAGGGATATGAAAGGGAAAAATGTCCTGTTGTACTTGGAGCCAGGCTTAACGTAAAGGAAGGGGACAAGGTGAAGAAGGGGAAAATGCTCGCTGAGTGGGATCCTTACACTACCCCCATAATTTCGGAGGTTCCGGGTGTTGTAAAGTTCAAGGACCTTGAAGCCGGAGCCACTTACAAGGAACAGGTGGATGAAGTCACGGGTGTTCTCATGAGGGTGGTGGTTGAGACCAAGGACCTGGAAATGCATCCCACTCTGGACGTCGAGGTGAGTACAGAGGATTTAGAATCTCTAGAAATCGGCTCTTTGTCGAAGGATAAGAAAGTACCTTACTCGCTTCCAGTAGGCGCTATAATAGAAGTTGCCGACAAAGATAATATAGAGGCGGGGGATGTGCTTGCCAAGATTCCGAGAGCGACCTCGAAGACAAAGGACATTACCGGAGGCCTTCCCAGGGTTGCTGAGCTCTTTGAAGCCAGAGTTCCTAAAGATCCGGCCGTTGTAAGCGAAATCGACGGAATCATATCTTACGGAAAGGATGTAAAGGGTAAGAAGAGAGTTGTGGTAACTCCGGAGATGGGAGAGCCTAAAGAATATACGGTTCCCAGGGGAAAACATATCTTGGTCAGGGAAGGGGAATTTGTCTCTTCCGGTGACCAGCTTGTCGACGGTGCGGTTAATCCTCACGACATTCTGAATATCATGGGAGAAAAAGCCCTTGCCAACTATATGGTTAACGAAATTCAGGAGGTCTACAGACTTCAGGGCGTGAAGATTAACGACAAGCATATCGAGGTTATAGTCAAGCAGATGCTGAAAAGGGTGAAGATAAAAGAGCCGGGAGACACTACAATGCTTGTCGGCGAGGCTATAGAGAAAAATGTTTTCTTTGAGGAAAACGAGAAGATTGTCGAAGAAGGTGGAACCCCGGCAGCGGCCGAGCCGCTTCTTCTGGGTATAACCCGTGCCTCGCTTAGCACACGCAGCTGGCTTTCCGCCGCGTCTTTTCAGGAAACCACCAGAGTTCTTACCGAAGCCTCCTGCGAGGGCAGGGAAGATGATCTCAGAGGGCTTAAGGAAAACGTTATCGTGGGCAGGTTGATTCCGGCTGGCACCGGCCTTCCCATGTACAGAGACATAGGTATAGAGACCGAGGCACCGGAGATACCTGTACCCGTACCGGAAGTCGAAGAGAAGAGCGAAGACATATTGCTGGAAAGCTAATATTTCCCTTAAGGTCTATTTCTTTCTTTTGATCAGTAGCCATGGAAAAAAGCTACAACCCTGCCGAGGTTGAACGGAGAATTTATGATTTCTGGATCTCATCGGGACTTCACAAATCCGAAATAAGAGACTCGGCCGAGGTTTTCTCAATTGTTATCCCCCCGCCCAACGTAACGGGATCGTTGCACATAGGTCACGCTCTTAACAACACCATCCAGGACATTCTTGTCAGGTACAAGAGAATGAATAATTTCGATGTTCTCTGGGTGCCGGGCACCGACCACGCGGGTATTGCTACTCAGATGATGGTTGAAAAAGATCTTGCCTCCGAAGGACTCACGAAGAACGATTTGGGCAGGGAAAAATTCCTCGAACGAATCTGGCAATGGAAGGAAAGCTCCGGCAGCCGAATAACAGAACAGTTAAAAAGACTAGGAGCGCTCCCCGACTGGGAAATGGAGCGGTTCACCCTTGATGAGGGACTTTCAGAAGCGGTGAGAAAAGTTTTTGTCGATCTTTACTCCCAAGGGCTTATTTACAAGGACAAGAGACTTGTCAACTGGGACCCCAAGCTTCGTACGGCCATATCGGATCTGGAAGTGGAGCAGAGAGAGACTCAAGGGAACTACTGGTACATAAGATATCCGATAGAGGGAGACGATGGCTTGTTTGTTACCGTAGCTACAACACGTCCTGAGACCATGCTTGGAGACACTGCAGTTGCAGTCCATCCTGAAGATCCAAGATACACTGATTTAGTGGGCAGAAATGCTGTTTTGCCTCTTGTTGGAAGAAAGATCCCGGTAATAGCTGATGAGTACAGCGATCCAGAGAAGGGTACGGGAGCCGTAAAGATAACTCCGGGACATGATTTTAACGATTTTGAAGTCGGAAAGCGTAACGGTCTTGATATATTAAACATTCTTGACGAACAGGCACATATAACAGGCGATGTTCCTGAAAAATACGTGGGACTTGAAAGATTTGAGGCTAGAAAAGCCGTAATCCAGGATCTTGAGGGAGGGGATTTTCTGGTAAAAGTTGAGCAGACCGCCCACACGGTTCCCTACGGCGACCGCTCCGGGGTGGTCGTAGAGCCTTGGTTGACCGACCAGTGGTACGTAAACACGGAAGAACTTGCCGCCCAAGCCATTTCATACGTAGAACGCAAAGAAATACGTTTTTATCCGGAGTTCTGGGAAAACACTTATTTTGAATGGATGAGAAATATAGAACCTTGGTGTATCTCGAGACAGCTTTGGTGGGGTCACCGGATACCCGCATGGTATGGACCTGACGGGGAAGTTTTCGTTGCCATGAATGAGCACGAAGCTGCCGCTTCCGCGAAGAAGCATTATGGTGAAGAGGTCAAACTTGTTAGGGACCCGGATGTACTGGATACGTGGTTTTCTTCCGGACTCTGGCCCTTCTCAACCCTTGGATGGCCAGCGGAGACCGAAGCGCTCAGGCATTACTATCCTACATCATGTCTGGTTACCGGATTTGACATTATTTTCTTCTGGGTCGCAAGAATGATAATGCTGGGGCTTAAGTTCAAGAAGGATGTGCCTTTTAGGGATGTTTATGTACATGGTCTCATAAGGGATGCAAAAGGCCGCAAAATGAGCAAGACGACGGGCAACGTAATTGATCCTATTGACGTGATCGAAAAATACGGTGCCGACGCGCTTCGTTTCTCGCTCGCGGCGCTTGCCGCCCAAGGGAGGGATATAAAGCTTACCTTTCCTGTTATCGAGGGATACAGGAACTTCATGAACAAGATATGGAATGCCACAAGATTTGTGTTTATGAACCTTAAACCAGAGATGATTCACGACTCTGACCTCGACAACTCTTCCCTAAGTGTCCCTGACCGATGGATTCTCAGCAGGCTCAACTTCACCCTCAGCGAAGTTGAAGAATTCATTGAAAACTACGAATTCGACAAGGCTTCCCAGGCGCTTTATCACTTCATATGGGATGATTACTGCGATTGGTATCTTGAAATATCCAAGTTTTCGCTTTATGGGGAGGATGAAGAGTCTAAAAAGACCACTCTTAACGTGCTCGTGCGGGTTCTGGTCCGTTTCCTGCGAGCACTCCATCCTTTTGCGCCCTATATTACAGAGGAAATATTCCGAATATTCAGGGAAAAGGGGATAAATCTTCTTAAAGAAGAAGGTCTTGATTCAAAGAGCATTCTTGAAGCCCAGTATCCGAAACCGAACGAAAGCGAGATATTCAGGGAAGAGTCAGAGCAGGTTGAGCTTATAAAAAGTGTTGTAGCTGGAATAAGAAACCTGCGGGCGATTGTGGGGATTCATCCTTCGGAGAAGGTCTCAATTCATCTTAATTCCGAAAGTAACGAGGCAGGGGATATTTTAAGGCAGAACCTTGAAATCATCCTGGGCATGGCTTCTCTTGGGGATTGCGTTATTTGCGGAGGGGCTGTTCGGGGTAAAGCAGTCTCGGAAGTTGTTTCGGGGGTAGAAATAATTATGCCGGTTGAGAACCTGCTTGATCTCGAGAAGGAAATCTCCAGATTGAGCAAGGACCTGGCAAAAGTTTCACAGGAACTTAAAAAAACCGAGGGTAAACTTGCAAACAGGGATTTCATCAAACGTGCTCCCGAAGATGTTGTGGAGAAGGAAAGGGGAAAACTGGATGAATTTCAAAGCCACAAGAAAAAGCTTGAGGAGATTCTCGGGAAACTTTCGGCTGTATAGCCAGAACTCTTGATTTCAGTACGGTCTGACGGGACTAAAAAAGGTCCATTTGTTGATGCGACACTTTCTCGTCTGTTATTTCCACCGGATAATTTCCGTCAAAACACGCAAAACAGTAGCTCGATTTTCCGCTAAAGGACTTGTCACCATTGGTTACCGCTTTTGCTATCCCCTCCGTGCTTAGGTATCCCAGAGTATCGGAAGTTATGTAGTCCTTTATTTTTTCTACTTCAAGAGAATGAGCTATGAGTTCTTCTTTGAGAGGAGTATCTATGCCGTAGTAGCATGAGAACTTCATCGGGGGTGAACTTATTCTCATGTGAACTTCCTTGGCTCCGGCATCGCGTATCATCTTGACGATTTTTCTGCTGGTTGTCCCTCTTACTATGGAGTCGTCAACCACTACTACTTTTTTCCCGTCTATGACCTCTTTTATCACGCTGAGTTTCAGTTTCACTCCGAAGTTTCTTATTGATTGTTGGGGTTCAATAAAGGTTCTTCCGATATAGTGGCTTCGCAGGAAGCCGGTTTCAAAAGGGATTCCCAGCTGCTCGGCGTATCCCATAGCTGCCGGCGTTCCCGAATCTGGTACGGCCACGACGATATCCGCGTCGGCCGGAGATTCGATCGCGAGCTGTTTCCCCATGTTTTTTCTCATCTGGTAAATGTTCTTTCCTTGGAGAAACGAATCGGGTCTCGAGAAATATATGTTTTCAAACACGCAGTATTTATGCTGTTTTTTCGGAAGCGGATTGAATGACCTGATTCCTTTCTCATTTATGAATATTATTTCCCCTGGCTCTACTTCCCTTAAATAATCGGCTCCTATTAGCTCAAAAGCACATGACTCGGAGGCCACAACGTAAGAATTATCAATCTTTCCGAGAACAAGAGGCCTGAATCCGTGGGGATCACGTGCAGCTACTAGCCCTTTGGGGGTAAGAAACAAAAGACAATAAGCCCCTTTGCATTCAGTAAGGGCTTCTATGATTCTTCCCAAGAAGGTTTTTTCCTTTGATCTCGCTATGAGGTGTACAATTACCTCGGTATCTGTTGTTGACTGGAATATGGAACCTTCCTTCTCAAGCTTGTGTCTCAGCACTCTCGCATTTGTAAGATTGCCATTGTGCCCAACCGCTAACTCTCCTTTTTCGTAATTCATAATCAGAGGCTGGGTATTTTTATTGTTGCTTGAGCCTGTTGTGGAGTACCTTACGTGGCCGATTGCGGTAGTGCCTTTAAGCTTCAATATGGACTCTTCTTCAAAAACTTCGGTTACGAGTCCCATCTCCCGGTGGGAGTAAAGCTTCTCGCCATCGGTTGACACTATGCCAGCGCTTTCCTGACCTCTGTGTTGAAGAGAATAGAGGCCGAGATAGGTAAAGTTGGCGGCGGCTGGATGATCATATATTCCAAAGACTCCGCACTCTTCGCGTAGCTTTGCCATTGTCACCCCTCTGAGACCGAAAGGCTTCTCCGAAAGCCCATAGACCATGCATCGTGAACTGCTGAGATTCTCATGTCGATTAAATCTTCAACGCAGAACCTGTCGTTATCAATGACTACTCCGGCACGCAGCACGGGAACGCCGTAATTGTTCGCCATCTCTTTTATTTTCTCCCAATTGTTTTCGTTTATGCTAGCTATTACTCTGGATTGCGTTTCGGAGAAAAGAAACAGGTCGCTTCTAAGAGAGTTTTCATTTATGTCGGGCGCTTTTACCACGACCCCCCTTGTGCCATCTGGACTAAAGCAACATTCCGCGAGCGCTACAGCAAAGCCGCCCTCAGATATGTCGTGCGCCGACTTAAGTATACTTTGAGAAGCGCATGCAATCAACATTTCGGCAAGCTTTTTCTCTTTATCAAGATCAATTGAAGGTGGTTTCCCGTCAATCAAGCCGTGTTGGATCTTGAGGTACTCGCTTCCTCCTATATCTTCTTCTATCGCTCCTCCGAGTAATATCACTAGATCTCCAGGATCTTGAAACCAAGAAGTGACGATTTTGGCGGTATCTTTTATTAGGCCTACCATTACCACAGTCGGGGTAGGGAATATTGCGATACCCTCGGTTTCGTTGTAAAGACTGACGTTGCCGCTTACAACCGGCGTGTTGAATGTTCTCGCAGCTTCCGACATGCCTTCAACGCTTTCTGAGAACTGCCACATTATCTCGGGGTTTTCAGGATTTCCAAAATTAAGGCAATCGGTGATTGCAAGGGGAGAAGCGCCACAGCAGGCCAGATTTCTGACGCTTTCCGCAACAGCTATTTTACTTCCCTCACGGGGATTTAAATAGCAATATCTAGAATTCACATTAGATGTCATTGCGATCCCTTTTTGAGTGCCCTTGAGTCTTATTATTGCGGAATCCGCTCCTGGTCCCAAAACGGTGTCGGTTCTTACCATGTGGTCATACTGCTCGTAAACCCATTTCTTGCTTGATACAGTCGGAGAAGACAGAATTTCGAGGAAAACTCTTTGAATGCCTTGAGGTTCAGGGAGATTTTCCGAATCCAGCCTTTTTATTTTCTTGAGGTAATCGGGTTTTTTTACGGGTCTTTTGTAAGTTGGTGCGCCCGAGGTTATGAGGTCCACGGGCAGATCCGCAACTGTGGTTTCTTCTTCTACAATGGTCAATCTTCCCGAATTGGTCACCTTGCCGATAATCGAGAAGTCAAGGTTCCACTTGCTGAAAATATCTCGGGCTGTATCTTCCTTGCCCTTTTCCAAGACTACAAGCATTCTTTCTTGCGATTCAGAAAGCATTACTTCATAAGGAGTCATTCTTTCTTCTCGTCTGGGAACTCTGCCAATTTCAATCTCAAGTCCGGTTCCCGCACGATCAGCCATCTCTGTTGAAGAGGATGTAAGGCCTGCAGCTCCCATGTCCTGTATGCCGACAACACAATCAGTTTTAAACAGCTCTAAACAGGCTTCAAGAAGAAGTTTTTCCGTAAACGGGTCTCCCACCTGTACCGCGGGCCTTTTCTCTTCGGTTTCCTCCGTAAAGGTATCCGATGCCATGATGGCTCCCTGTATTCCGTCTCTTCCGGTCTTTGATCCGACGTATATTACGGGATTTCCCTCGCCCGACGCATATCCACGGAAAACATTATCTTTTTTGGTGACTCCGAGGGCGAAGGCGTTTACCAAGGGGTTTCCATTGTAGCAATCGTCAAAATATATCTCTCCTCCTATCGTGGGAATACCCATGCAGTTTCCATAGCCGGCTATTCCCGATACGACTCCTTCAACCAGAAATTTTGTTTTCTGAAGATGTGGATTTCCGAATCGAAGAGAGTTTAAAAGCGCCACGGGTCTTGCTCCCATGGTGAATATGTCCCGGAGTATCCCCCCGACTCCAGTCGCGGCGCCTTGGTAAGGCTCTATGAAGGAGGGATGATTGTGGCTTTCCATTTTAAAAACGACGCAGTCGCCGTCCCCTATATCCACTACTCCGGCGTTTTCTCCAGGGCCCTGTATGACCTGTTTTCCCTCTGTGGGAAATTTTCTAAGGTGCACCTTGGAGCTTTTATAGGAGCAGTGTTCAGACCACATAGCTCCCAGAATTCCAATTTCTGTTGAGTTTGGCTCTCTGCCCAAAGTCTCGATTATCTTTTCGTATTCGCTTTCAGTGAGACCGTGGTCCAAGGCAAACTGCAGAGATTTTCTATCCTTCATTTGTCCTCCGGGGGCTGGATGAATTTTGTTGCCTTGGATATGTCCATGTCCCTGAAAAGATATCTCTTTACTTTTCTTGTGGTTGTTTTCGGTAATTCTTCTCTGGCGACTGCAAAATGACTGATTCTCTTGTGGGGCTCAAGCCGACGGTTAAGTTTGCTTATCTCGCCTTTAAGGATGTCCCAGATTCTCTGATCGTCTCCGTGTCGTGGGGATTGTCCCAGCTTTTTGGAAATTCCCTCCGCCTCTGGAAATATCACGGCCTGTATCCTTTCATCATCCGGGCTGAATACAATCGCTTCTTCGACCGTTTCAAGCGGGGTGAGCTTCTCCTCGATTTCCTCAGGAGAAATGTTCTTTCCTCCCTTAGTTACGATAACCGATTTTTTTCTTCCCGTTATGTAGAGATAGCCTTCGTGATCAAAATAACCAAGGTCACCGGTTCTGAGCCAGCCGTCATCCGAGAGGATCTCTCTTGTCGCACCTGGATTCTTGTAATAGCCTTTCATTACGCTTGGACCCTTCACGCATATTTCACCGACTCCTTCGGAGTCTAAATCTCTTATCTCTACCTCGGTGTTTTCAAGCACCATGCCGCCGCTTGCGTTCTTCGGTCTCGAAAAAGGATTCGCGGCTATAACTGCAGCCGTTTCACTCATTCCGTATCCCTGCAAGAGGGGAAATTCGTATTTTTCAAGCCCTTGAGAAGCTGGTTCCGAGAGGGCGGCACCGCCGCTTACTATGATTCTGAGGCGGTCAAGACCCAGACGTTTTCTCGCCATTTTCCCGAAAAATTTAGATGGCAGGGCTCTTGTGAGGAAATTTTTTGCCTTGCTCTGTTCAATTCTCTGAAGCAGTCTCTCGAGTATCAAGGGGGTGTTAAGCCACACGGTTGGTCTTGCGACCTTAAGGTCAGAGAGCATCTCCCTCGGTTTTATGCTTCTTGCGAAAAACACCCTTTGCCCGCAGTAAAAGGACAGCAGTATTCCACCTATTCTTTCATATACGTGGTGGATAGGCAGTATGGAAAAAGCTGTATCTTCGTGCGTTATGGGAAAAGCGCCGTAAAGCGTTTCCAGGTTTGACATTATGCTCGCGTGGGAGAGCATTACGCCTTTGGGATTGCCCGTGGTTCCCGAAGTAAAAACTATATCGGCTGTGTCTTCGGGTTCTGATTTTTCCGCGGGCACGGTTTTTTCGGTATGTGTCCGAACCTCAAGAGCATCGTCTATTGGTATTATGTGCTCGACCGTCCCTGTGTTACTCAAAACCTCAGTAAACCCTGTCGAGGCGATGAGAAATTTAGAATCTGAGAGTGCAAGCACCTGTTTTATGTGCTCTGTTCTTGCCCTTGCGTCGAGCGGAACGGCTATGGCGCCTGCCCAGATTACCGCAAAGTAGGAAATCGCCCATTGGGGGCTGTTCTCACCCACTATTGCAACATGCTCCCCTCTGTTAAGACCAAGAGAGATGAGGTGGGCTGAAAACCCGGTGAAAAGAGCGAAAACTTCGCTGAAAGTGAGGGAACTTACGGACAGATCATTTTTTCTTATGGAATACGCAGTCTTATCCGCGTACAGAGAGGATTTTCTCTCAAGCATCCCCTGTATTGTGGCTATTTGGTGCTTGCTTCTTGTGGTGGGGAGTCTTTTTTCCGTGCGGGTGAATCTTTTCATCAAAGCAGTGTCTTTCTAGATTATTTCCCTTAGATCTTCCAGATCTTTTATGATGAATTTCGGTTTCGCCTGGGTGAACTGTCCTGTTCTTTTTACCCACACGGAGTCAATCCCGCAGTCTGAAGATCCCATTATGTCAGCTTCAGGATTATCTCCTATGAAAATAACGTCTGATGGACTCTCGCCGAGACTGGCGAGAGTGAATTCGAATATTTTCCTGTGAGGTTTTCTCCAGCCTACTTCCTCTGAGATCACTATATGTTCAAAGAAATCCGCAATTCCGAATTTTCCAAGCAGTTCTCGTGCCGTGGGAGCGTGATCAAAGTTTGAGACGACCGAAAGCCTGTATCCTTTTTCCTTAAGGTACAGAAGAACTTCCGTGTGATGCTCCGGATATACCATGGCTCCAGAGAGGCTTTCCATGTGTGAGCGTACGAACTTCTCGAGCAGGCTGTCGTCTTCCTTTAGACCTGTTTTCTCCATGAACATCTCGAACCTTTTTCTGTTCGGATACTCTCTTAAATCCTTTTTCCTGAGTTCCAGAAGTTCTCTGTGGCTTTCAACAAAAGGTTCGTAGAAATCCGTAAATTCCATTTCACCGAGACTGCTTCGCATTCGTGTGAAAACGTGCTGCGCGGTGGAGTTCCAGGTTTCTCCATTAAGAGTTATCTTCGGCAGAAGGGACGGCTCGAACATGACAAGCGTATCAAAAAGATCAAAAAGCACCGCCGAATATTTTTTCATCGAAAATTGTTCTTTTAAGATCTTCTATATGATTCCCATTCTATTTGACTGAAAAGATAACTGTGGTTGGGCATGGTCTTCTTTGCAGTCCTGAAAAGATCAAAAAAAGGCTAAAGTCTAACTCACACTTGTATCCAGGCCGATGTGGATGATGGTAAATGGTTCCTTCTTCTGCTAGGAATTACTAAGTCAACTTCTCCCCAATCAGAAGGTTTGTTTCCGAAATGCACAGTTTGTGTGCGTTTTTCGGGATGGTCGTACCTCATAAATAGCTTTCTGTTTGGCCAAATTTTTCGAATTGCTTCCAAAGTGGAATCCTTTGTAAACTTTCTAGCATCAGTCCGTATCCAAATAACGCTATAAGGTTTGAGCAGTTTGCTTGCCGCAGAAAAAACATTATTTAACATCTGCTTATACAACTCTTGCTTTCTTGTTGTTTCGTCCCTTCTCCAGTCGGGCAGGGGAGGTCCTTCTCCAAGCATCCATAATCGGATCCAGTTGTCTTGACGATAGTCTGTAATTGCGAAATAAGGTGGTGAAGTGAAGAGGAGGCTAAATTCTTTTCTTGAGCAGGTTTGGAGAATCTCCGCTGCGTCACCTTGCGCTATTTCTGCTGGCTGCATTTTATTTATGGGGCCATGTGTATAACGCCATGTTATTCTCTTGCGAAAGTATTCATATGGGTCTATTTCCGGTGGGTGCATATCTCTTTTTCTCCACCACCTGACAGCGTAATCTGGACCCATTGCACGCGACTTCTGCATCTGATTGCTAATACCATCATGGAGTCTGCCGTGAAGATTAACGAGAATAAATCCCATCAATGTTCTGTCTGTTATATCATCCCGCCAATTAAGCTCACGTCTAGCGGCATTCAGGAATTCCAACACTTTTTCAGACCAAGCCCATTTTTGAAATTCAATTTTTGTCTTTCTGTCACTAGGACACACCAAACTTTTTAAATTTTCCAAACGTTTCAGCAATTTTTCCGGATTTGGTTCAGGAGATGTTTTCACTTTCGCAAAGACCCAAGCAACTGGATTTATATCAATACCCAAAGAAAAACGATTTGAAACCTGAGCTACAAAGGGTACAGTCCCACGTCCGCAAAATGGGTCCAAGATGCTACCACCTTGAGGAGTCATAGTTTCCACAACCTGTTTGGCAAAAACGACGGGAAACATTGCATAATATGGTCCGAACCCAGCCCAACGTCCAAAGGAATTACTGTATTTACCTTCTTGAGCCATTAGTCCTCCAACAGACTTTTGATGATATCTGTTCCTCGTTTTAACGGAATAGCTGCGTGAGCGTGAGCACGTACCAAGGGCATGAAGCCACCCTCATATATGTGAGTCGCCAGTTGGTCCATGACATCTAGAATGTCCCCCAATCTGGGGTAACATTCTGGGGAGTTGTCTTTGAGATCTTCCCCAGTCTCGTTCAGCATAGCTGTATGAATGACAACATGCTGTTTTTTGTTGGTTTTATACAGAATAATTCGACCAAAATGGGTGTCATTACCGAAAGGTTTTCCCTTTTTGTCGACTGGGATGATGTTCTTGCTTATGTATTCATCATTAGGTGCTATCACTGTCTGCTCAGGAAAGCGTGAATTTGGCCCTATTCCGTCCTGCCAGTCTAGTTGTCTCCAGTGTTCCATGAACCGTCCGGTTTTTTCTATCCCGAATACAACTATATCTGTTCCGTTAGCAGCACGTGCTTCCTCGTTTAGTCTTTTCAACTCTTTACGAATTGGACGCAATATGGAAGCTGGTGTGCCAAAAATGGCTAGTGGGCCATCTAGCACAAAAGCGCATGTATCAAGATAAGCAGGGCTTTTTTTAACAAAAAAACGCAAGATATTTAGCAATATTAGTATTTCCAGTACGGAACGCAACCTGCCCAACGCCTCGCCTCCGGTACGGACCCCGTCAAAGTATTCATGCAACCGCAGTATGTCAGTTTCAAACATCTTTTCACCTTGATCACAACTGCAACTGTATTCTCCTATCTTGTACTCATATTTCTTTTCACAATCTACAGCGGGGCAATCAATTCGTGTGTTTAGGTCTTTGCAAATGGCGTGTAGGGTTTCAAGCAATGTCTCATGATTTTCTGCAATAGTGTTTGATAACGTGTCATATGTCTTTTGTCTGAAGAAATTTATCGGAGTGTCCTCATCAATGTCTTTACGAACAACCCCTATGCCTGGCATTACGGCTTCCAAGGTTTGCACATTTTCCATATCACGAAAAAAAGACGGGTAAGGAATGGCGTTTGTGTCTAGGCCACTTAGCTGATTAAGCTTAATTGCTACTACCGATGTCATAAGTAGCCCCGCCTCCGCTCCTGGAAACCCATTGTTGACGCGATGCATTATATGAGATGCGTCAATAGCAATTACCCGTCTTGGATACCAGTTTCGACGAGGTGGTTTGAGTGTCGGAGGTTCTATCGGGGCGTCACTTTGTTTTACAAGGATGGTGCCTTCGAAGTCTTTTAACGCTTGGCTGTTTTGAAGCCATATAAGGCTATCACCGCTAGCAAATTCTCTTTCGTAGGGCATTTATCCGACACTCCTTTGGGTTATTCTGGGTCTTCAGCATTGGGGGGTATTACTGTGAATTTGTTTATCTGAACCGGTACTATGTACGGGTTAGATAAACAACGCATTCGCAAGAAACCTGTGTCGGGAACCTTGAGTATCTGGTCAACGAACATCTCAAAATCGTAGTATTTGCTGAGTTCTCGCGTTTCGTCTTTATTATTGAGGTGTGCTACGAACCAGTTATCGGTGTTTTTCAGTATATTTGGCAAGATGGAACTTGGTTCCTGTGTGGAATAAACCAACCCGATGTGAAACTTGGAACCTTCTTTGGCTACCCGAGCCCATATCGAGTCCAGCTTCGGATCATGTGAAGGGATCAAGTTGTGAGCCTCCTCTACATACACGATAATATCAGGTGGTGGTTGGATATTTCCATCTTCATCGCGTACTAATTCCCCATCTTCGTCTCTCAATGGATTTGTAAAAACCTGTTTTTGACGATTGAAAAGCTCCCACATTATGCGTTCGGACGTATGTTCAATCTCTGTTGGCGAACCAATTGACTGGTCAACAATGACCAACTTACCATTAACGAGTTCATTGACAATTTCTGTTGAGTAATCGGATTCCACGCTGGGGCTATGCCTTTCATTCAGTTCTCGTACTCTTGAAACACCACCTGGATGCTGCAAAAGGGAAAGTAATCCGTCCAATGTATCATCGTTCCATCGTTCACTTCCACCTTCCATATGTTGTCGATTAAATTCCTGAAAATTGGGGTGATCTATAAATTCCCTCAGAGCCTTTATAGCCGAGAATAACTCATCCCAAGAAATTCTATGTTTTGCAAAACTATTAGCTGCTGAATTATAAATATCATTTTCGTGTTCGGTGGACTCCATTGCATCTCTTAATTCCTTACCAAAAAGACCTTTTATATTAGCTTGTTTTAGATTGTTTGGCGGAAAAAAGTTAGCTGCAGCAAGAATGCTTCTGTATACGGTGATATTGCGTCGATAACGAACTTGGGTGCCTGACTTCTCCCAGTCCTGCGACGGCGGTTCTATGTTGGTACTGATAAAATTCCGAACGTATTGCGCATCAGATCTTTCTCGTAGATGTTCGTTAATTACTGCTTTTCCTGCGAAAAGCATGGAAAGCAAGGACCTAACATTCTCTTTGTCCTTCCAATCAAAGATGTTTTCACCAAAGAAGTTAAGTTTGATTAAACGTCGTCTTTCGTCGTTTGGATGCTCAAAAAGCCCGTAAGTCACCACATCGTCTTGACCGATGTTGCGCAAGCATCCTTCATCCTGTGGATTATCGTTAGCGTATTCTCCATTCACATCAAAAATCAATTGGCCAATACGTCCTTTTTCTGGGTAAAGTTCGCGCAATTTAAATATGGAGGAGGAAATAGTCTTGATAGTGTTTGATTTACCGCTTCTGCTCATACCGAAAAGTGCGGTGCGACGTGCAAGCATATCTGTGGGCTCAATATATACCGGTACGGTTTTGCTATTTTCATCAACTGGGACCTCACTTGAGGAATAGCGGATTCGGCCAACGGGGACAGGTTTTCCCGCGAGGGAATGTTTCTTTCCCATAGGCTTGGTAAAATTGACAATCTTTGATAATGCTTCCCCCATAGGTTTATAAACCTTCATTCCCTGCCCGGAATAGAAATTAGAAATATCCGCACCGAAAGAGTTTTCCCATCGGCCATCCTTATGCAAATAGCGGAAGGTTCCTAACACGTTGCAGCGAACCCCGGCATGGCGCAATTGATTTAGGGTGAATTGATCGGTTTTGTCATCGGCATCCCAGTGTTCAGGAGAATCAATGGAGCGACGGGCAGCATCAAACCGCCAATTATCCGTATCAATTTTATTGGGGAGTGGTGAATGTCCGACAACGCGAAGCAAGATAAGCACTGCGTCCTCATTATTCGCCTTAGGTTCAGTTTCTGGGATTGTTCTGGTTGCAAGCAAGAAACAACCCATCGGCAGACCCTTAACGTCTTGTCTAAGTGCATCATGTACAAGAATTATTGCCTCTGAATAGTCTAGAGATAATAGGTCTCCAACCTTCATAGTATCATCAACATAGGATGATAAACTATTTCCGGTTTTCTCCCCGCTGTCTTTTTCAAAATCCTCTATTTCTTCATTAAGCAAAGCCATCTCTACATTATGTATGCTTTAAACGGGTTAAAATTAACTATAGAACATACCGGTTTTTCTACCATAGGTCATGTTTTTAAAGGCTAGAGGTGAAGAGTAAAGAGCCTAGTACTCTTGACATGAAGACGGATTCACTTTTGATTTTACTCATTCTTATGGATAATGTTGCATTTACAGTCTGAGTGCTTTATGTGAGTTAGTCTGAATAAGGCACTGAAGATGCAATAAATGACTCCCATATGTTTGAAATCATCAAGACTTTGATGTGATTTAATGCAATGAAAGACAGAAGGAAAAACAACTACGAACAGTTGAAGGCGAAACTAGAAGAAATATTCCAGATGAACCAAGCTGATCTGGATTTCGGCATCTATCGCATAATGAACACTAAACGCGAGGAAATTCTTCGTTACTTGGACAAGCAGCTTCAACCGCAGGTAAAGGAAATTCTTTCTTCTCTTGTGTCAGGCAATACAGTTGAAATTGAAGAGCGCATGAAAAAAATAGAGCGACAGGCAAGACGCTTTAAAGCTGACCCTGAAGACGATCCTGAATACCAGGATTTGGCGAAGCGCAAGGCTGGCAATCTGGAGATTGACGCGCTTGAAAAAGAAATATTTTCAGATCTCTTTAACTTTTTTTCTCGGTATTACGAAAATGGTGACTTTTTGTCGCTACGACGCTACAAGGCGGACGTGTACGCGATTCCGTTTGAGGGTGAAGAAGTAAAACTTCATTGGGCGAACCACGATCAATATTACATAAAGACGTCGGAATATTTCACCAATTACTCTTTCAGACTGCCGGAATCTGAAAGGCGCGTCCATTTTCGCTTGATCAAGGCAGGAACGGAGCAGAACAATAATAAAGAGAAAAGAGGCAAAGAGCGGCGCTTTATGTTGTCACATGAAAAGCCATTATTTTTTGATAACAAAGACCTAGTGATTGGTATTGAATATGTTGCTGACTCGGAGCGCAGAAATCAGGGAAAAATCAATCAATCTATCATAGAGACCTTAAGAACCGACAGTCGACTGACCGACTTTGACGAATTATTCAGCATCGAAAATGTTAATGATAAAGAAGTTATGGTGCTTGAGCGACACCTGAAATTATATAGTGCGCGTAATACTTTTGATTATTTTATCCATAAGGATTTAGGAGGCTTTCTGCGAAGAGAGTTAGACTTTTTCTTGAAAAATGAAGTGTTGGTATTAGACGATATAGTTGATCAAACGCCGAAAAATTTTGAAAAGCGATTGGCGAAGCTTAAGGCGCTTAAAGAGATAGGACATAAAATCATCTTGTTTCTGGCACAGCTTGAGAATTTTCAAAAAAAACTTTGGCTTAAGAAGAAATTTGTTGTGGAGACTAACTGGTGTATCACGCTTGACCGTGTTCCGGAAGAATTCTACGCGGAAATTGCTGTCAATGAAGATCAGAGGGAAGAATGGGTACGTTTGTTTGCTATTGATGAGATGAAAGCGAGCAATGGTGATTTATCGGAAACTAGTGGCGACGCAGCAGGCTACGGCAAACCGCTAAGTGAAGATTTTTTAAAAGACAATCCCTATCTGTTACTGGATACAGCTTTATTTGATGAAGACTTCAAGCAGCGGCTGATTGCCAGAATAGACAATCTTGACGAACAGACTGATGGATTGCTGATCCACTCAGAGAATTTTCAGGCGCTTAATTTATTACAAGAGAAATATCGGGAAGAAGTGAAATGTATCTATATAGATCCTCCCTACAATACTGACGAAGATGAATTTGTCTATAAAGACAATTATCGTCATAGCAGTTGGTTGACAATGATGTATGACAGGATACTAAGCACTAGAGAACTAGTCGTCGATAATTCCTCTTTTGCAGTCAGTATTAACGAAGAAGAACTTTTTAACCTAAAGCTGTTGATGAATGAGGTTAAAGGGCAAGAACATTATGTAACAACTATTACAGTAAAGGTTCGACATGATGACCGCATTTTAAAGGGGGACAAAGATATACATGAAACTACAGAACAGCTTGTAGTTTATAGGAATAGTTATGACTTCAATCCAGGCAAAAGAATTTTAGACGACACTTCACTTAGTGAATATGTTTGGACTATTGAAGTTAGCGGCAGCCCTTTCGAAACTAAATCGATGGGCAACAAACAAGTAGAAATTTACTCTCCTAATCAATTACAGATTGTAAAAGGGAGTTCAAGCGAGACTTCGCTAAAACGTATTAACATCCGAGGTAGTTTGAGGGCAGGAAATTCTAGTGGAAGATTTTACGTGACGAATATTGAACCATTGTTTAATGAGTACAGAGGGTGTCTGTTCAAAGTTCCTAATATGGGAAATGATATCTATGATCATAGGTGGTTCTTTATCCCTGATCAAAACTCCAACCGTGTAAATGGAGACTATTTCCAAGGGGTTCCGATTGACAAAAAAGAGACAAAAGCTATTCCTTACCCTAATCACTGGGATGTAGAGATTAACTTTTGGGATTATGAAAAAGAATTTAACAGAGCTGGTTATGAAGGTTCAATTAACTTCAGACAGGGCAAAAAACCAACCGCATTTATAGAGAAATATCTGGAAGTGGCAGGAGTGAAAGATGACTGTCAAAGCCTTGTTCTTGACTATTTTGCAGGGTCTGGCAGCACTGGTCATGCAGTGATTAACTTAAATCGCGAAGACGGGGGCAGGCGAAAATATATCCTTGTGGAGATGGGAGAGTATTTTGATACAGTCACAAAACCCAGAATTCAGAAAGTGATTTATTCAAAGGACTGGAAAAACAGAAAGCCCGCTAGCCATGGAGGTTTGAGCCACTGCTTCAAGACAATCCGATTGGAGTCTTATGAGGATACGTTAAACAACCTGATTCTAAGTGGCAACAAGTCATCTGGCAATGATCTGCTGGAAGACGACAGTTACCGAGAGCAATACTTACTTTCCTACATGCTGGATATCGAAAGCAGGGGTTCCCTACTTAACCTTGATCTGTTCGACAAACCGTTTGGTTATCAACTCCTTATTAACCGTCGGAATGAGGTTCGCAAGACAACCGTTGATCTGGTGGAAACCTTCAATCATCTGATCGGCCTTAATGTTTCTAGTCAGGATCAAGTACGTTGTTTTTATACGGATTTTGTCCGTGACGAAGAAGATAAGCTAATTATCAAAGATCGTATGAGGCAGTCGGACACGGGAGACTTCGTTTATAGAATGGTGAAAGGTAAAACTCGCGGAGGAGAGGAAACGCTTATTATCTGGCGAGAATTAACCGGCAATCTAGAAAAAGATAATGTTGCACTGGATGAATATTTCCGAACACAGGAGTGGTATACAAATGGAAAGAGGTGGCATCCCGATGTCATCTATGTTAACGGTGACAATAACCTGCTTAGCATCCGAAAAGATGAAGAAAACTGGGAAGTACGGTTGATTGAAGAAGTATTTCACCGTCTGATGTTTGAGAATGAAGGGGTTTAAGCCATGGTGAGAAAAGGGAAAGGCTCGTTAGAATTTCAGCAGAAGCTTATACTGAATCAGTGGCTCCTCAATCTGTTTAGAGTGGACAGTCTGGAAAAGATCGCTAAGCACTTAAAGGACGAAGACCTTGAAGGATACGATGGAGAAAATGTTTCCCGTTTTTGCCGAGAGATCATCAACCGTCTACTAGAAAATAGCGGCATACGGCCGGAAGATTTACTTATTTTTGATGAAAACATCTTCCACCATACCGAAAGATTGAACCGCGCTCGTCGAGGTGTGGAGAGAATCCGGTGGAAATATTTCCAATATCTTGCCCTGCTGTTCACGGAAATTTACCTCGACCATTATTTTCGTGATTCTACCGAACTACAAGAAGATTTGAACGAATATGTTAACGCCTTTAACGATAGAAACGAACCCGCGGACCACATTGAACCTTTTGAACAAGATGACCTAAACCGCATTGCGTTTTTCCAAGCCACAGGTTCTGGTAAGACGCTTCTTATGCATATCAACATCATGCAATACCGCCATTATCTTAAAAGGGTTAACCGGGAGCATGAATTAAACAGGATTATCCTACTGACAATAAATGAAGGATTGTCAAAGCAGCATCTTGAGGAATTCGAAGCGTCTGGAATGCAGGCAGTCTTGTTTGAAAAGGAACATGGTCAGAGCCTATTTGCCGGCTGGCAAATAGAGATAATTGATATTCACAAGCTCGCAGACAAGATGGGGGACAAAACAGTTGCGGTTGAGGCCTTTGAGGGCAAGAACCTTGTGTTAGTAGATGAAGGTCATCGAGGCAGTTCCGGCGAAGAGTGGATGAAGAGGCGGAATCAGCTTTCAAAAGACGGGTTTGCCTTTGAATACTCAGCTACCTTTGAGCAGGCAGTTGCCGCCAGCAGGGATAAGAAACTTGAACAGCAGTATGCAAAGTCCATTCTGTTTAACTACTCGTACCGTTATTTCTACCATGATGGCTTTGGAAAGGATTACAGAATCTTGAACCTAGATGATTCAAAAGATGTGGACGGTGCGAACCGCACACGTTATCTAACTGCCTGCGTGCTGACATTCTATCAGCAGATGCGCTTTTTTGATGACAATCAACATATTGTTCGTAGATTCAATCTTCATAAGCCTTTATTGGTTCTGGTTGGAGGCTGGGTTGCTAGAAGCCGGGTTACTAAGGGTCTAAATAGTAAAGAAGCTTCTGACGTAATCGAATTCCTCTTGTTTTTGGGGAAGTTTCTCAAGAACGAACAGGAGAGCATACAAGAAATCAAAGCAATTCTGAGAGGGACACATGGTCTTTCGTGGGAAGATAGAGACATTTTTTCCGGTGCGTTTACTTATCTGGAGCATCTTGACGAAAATCCCGCAGAAATCTTTGCTGACATAAAGCGTCGTGTTTTTAATTCGAATCAAGGATTCCTGATGATTGAACATTTGAAAGGAAGCGATGGTGAAATTGCTCTTAGTCTTGGTGAAGATCATCCATTCGGGGTTATAAATGTTGGTAATTCAAAAAAGCTAGCTGATTTGTGCAGGGAAAAGAATGACGATGTTTTAGAGGTGCGCGACCGTGAGTTCGTCGATTCATATTTTACGACGATTAACGAAAGGAACTCGTCGATAAATATTCTGATTGGTTCAAAGAAGTTTACCGAAGGGTGGAACAGCTGGCGCGTCAGCACCATGGGACTTATGAATGTTGGCAAAAGCGAAGGTTCTCAGATTATTCAGCTGTTTGGACGTGGTGTGCGTTTAAAGGGCCTTGATTTTAGTCTTAAGCGTAGCGGTGAAATGCCGAACATACATCCGCCGAGATATATGAAGAAGCTAGAGACTCTGAATATTTTTGGAGTACGCGCGGGCTATATGAAACAATTCAGTGAGTTCCTAGAAAGAGAAGGCTTACCTAAAGATAGTGATTTCAAGGACATTGCGTTGCCAGTTATCTGCCATTACGACAGCCAGAAGAAATTAAGAGCAATTCGCCTTAAAGACGGTTTAGACTATAAAAAACATGCCCCGCGTCCGGTACTTGCGTTTGAGAGGGAGTATTTTAGGCGTTATAAAGTCATTGTTGATTGGTATCCGAAGATTCAAGCCAGCATTAGCCCGGATGCCGAGTTGCCTGTAGAGATGGTGAAGTATAAGCGGAATTGGTTTTCAAAGGATCATCTTGCTTTTGTTGATATAAATCAGATTTTCTTTGATCTTGAATCGCACAAAAACCGGCATGGATGGCACACTCTCAACTTGCCCAGAGAATTTATAAGGGATTTGCTGCTTGACCATAGTTGGTATGAGATAAAAATTCCAGGTGAACGCATGAAGTTCAGTAGTAATATGGCCGAAGATATTCTTCGCTGGCAGGAAATAGCTTCTGTGTTGCTCAAAAAATATCTCGAAAGGTTTTATAAATTGAAACGTTCCCGTTGGGAGCAAAAACATCTTGAATACTGGTTTCTTGACAGACAGAGCCGCAATCTGCTCTGGGATGAGGACAGCGGGCAACATCAGTATATTGTCAGCGTTGATGCCAAACGTGAAGATTTAATAGAGCGGGTCACGGAATTAAAAAAGGCCATTACCGATGGGAACCCTAGTTCATTCGAATCGGAGAATTTTAAAATTTTTACTGACTCCAGACATCTTTATGAACCACTGATATACATCGGTGAAAAAGTAGACTACATCAAAGTTAAGCCTGTGGCGCTCAATGAGGGAGAAAAACATTTTGTTGAGAGTTTAAGGCAGTATGCACAACAGCATGAGAACTTTTTCAGAGACAAAGAAATGTACCTCCTTCGTAACCAAAGCAGGGGGATCGGTTTTGGTTTTTTCAATGAAGGAGGATTCTATCCCGATTTTATATTGTGGATTTTGTGGAAAGAGCGGCAGTACATCAGCTTTGTTGACCCACATGGAATGCTCCATTCCAGCATGGAAGATCCCAAACTAAATTTTTACCGAAAGATTAAAGAAATAGAAAAGGATCTCCGCCAGTATGATGATCATATAACACTTAATTCTTTTATTATTTCCACTACTCCCTATAACTCATCTTGGTGGGGATCAGATTACGACATCAAGGAATTTCATGATCGCAACGGCTTTTTTCAGGAAGAAGACCGTGATAACTATGTAAGAGAAGTCATCGATAGATCATTGAGACAATGAGTAAGGGTGAATTAGATTTTGGAACTATCGCTATTTTATCAGATTTTATACAGTAATTACCCAAGGGATCTTTCAAATATGACTTCTATTATCTTGTCATGAAGTCCCAGTGGTTCTGTGACCCTGTAGCTTACTTGCGGAAAATCTCGCGCTGCCTCCGCCACCATCCTGGGTATATCGGATTTTGAGTGTCTTCCCGGTACGAGAAAGTACGGGTGGACAGTTATGTCGCTTGCGCCGGCCGCGGCGCATTTACGAAAAGCATCCTTTATTGACGGCTCGCAGAGTTCCATGTGGCAGTGCTCAACTATATCAAACGGCGAGTCCCGGTAAGCTCTTACCCTGTCGGCTACTTCCTCAAGGAGAGCGTTTGCCTCTTTTACTGTGCTTCCGTGATCAACCAGAATGAGAGCCTTCATCGCTCAGTCTCTGTCCGAGTGAAGCTTTATAGTTTCAAGAACTATCTCCGCCGACCTGTGGAATTCATCGAGCAGCAGATATTCGTTTACCGTGTGAAGTTCGTACATTCCCGTTCCAAGATTTACGCACTCGATTCCCTTTTCGTTTATGAAGTTTGCGTCGCACCCTCCGCCGCTTGTGTGAAGTTCTATGTCGTGGTCAAGGCTCGCAGCGGCTCTAAGTACAAGATCAGTCACGGTTGCCTGCGCGGAGACGTTCATTACGGGATACACGCGCTCTGTCTCGATCTCTGCGCGTGCGCCGAGTCGTTCCCCGTCTAGGAAGAGTTCCCTGTTTTTTGCCGCTTCCAGGAAGCACTCCTGCATGTGCCGTATCTGTGCGTCGAGTTTCCCTTCATCATGGCTTCGAGCCTCGGCCTTCACCTCGACGAGACCGGGAACTATGTTTATTGCGGACCCTCCCTTTACCTTTCCTATGTTTGCCGTTGTCTCGTGATCTATTCTTCCGAGTTTCATTCTCGAGATCGCATCACTTAATATTTCCAGGGCGCTTATCCCGTTTTCGGGACAAAGTCCGGAATGCGCTTCGACGCCGTGTATTTTTACATCCATGATGTCGGAGCACGGACACCTGAGGACGAGTCTATCCGGTGTACTGCTATCAAGAACTATTCCATGAGGACTTTTAAAGTTTGAAGTGTCAAGGAACTTCGCTCCGAGAAGGCCGATTTCCTCGCATATGGTAAACGCGACCTCCATATCCGGATGGGGAATGTTGTTTTCCTTGAGGGTCCTTAGCACCTCGACTATTATGGATACCCCGCTTTTATCGTCGCTTCCCAGTATCGTCGTACCGTCGCTTCTCATTACGCCGTCTTCCACTCTCGGTTTTATACCCTCTCCCGGGCTTACGGTGTCCATGTGAGAGCAGAGGAAGAAGGGTGGAATATCTTTCTTTGTTCCGGGAAGCTTGACTATCAGGTTGCCAATGTTTCCCCCGACCTTGTCTCCTGCATCGTCGTAGAAACAGTCAGCCCCTAGATCTCTCATTTCTTCCTCGAGCTTCAGGGCGACGTCCTTTTCCTTTCTTGATGGACTATCTATCCGTATGATGTCCATCAGGTGGCGGGTCATTCTTTCTTCTTGAATCATGGGTGATTTTCTCTTCTTAGTTGGGTTAGACGGTTAAATCATATTTGAAAAACCCCCATATTAAAAGATTCTTTTTGTTTTACTGAGTGTTGGTAGTGTAGAATTAATTCTCTATTGAATGTCTGTATTTCGGCCGTATTTCTAAACCTGGATTGAATGGTGAAAAAATGGAGTTTTTTCTGATAAAGGATAGTGTCGCCGACGTCGAGTCGGATTCAGTTGTTTTTTTCTGTTACGAAGGGCAGAGGCTTCCAGCTGCCGCTAGAAAAATCGATAGTGAACTCGGGGGGTTCCTTTCAGACAAAGTGAAGTCCTCTGATTTTAAAGGCGCTTTCGGAAAGACGGTTCTCGTTGATACCCCGGGCGATTTCAATACGAAAACAGTTGTCCTTCTCGGACTCGGGAAAAAAGAAAATTTCGGGGCTCTTGAAGCTTTTCGCGCCGCAAACATTACGGTCGCGAGAACCGGCCAGCATTCCCGCACCGTTTCCGTTGATTTTTCCAACGTGGACAGGGGGTTTCTTAAGGGCTTTCTCGAGGGCATGGCTTGCGGCACCTATGAATACGGGAAGTTCAAGTCTTCGGGAAGAAGGAAAAACCGTATAGAGAAAGTGTGTATAGCGTCAAGGAGGATTTCGGCCAATTATTTCAGCGGTGAGGCCGCGTATGCCAGTGCTGTTTCAAGTAGCGTAGCTTTTTCAAGGGATCTTGTTAACGATCCTCCGAATATCCTTACTCCCTCGATTCTCGCAGAACATGCTCTTTCTATTTCCGAAGGATCAGAACACATCAGCTGCAAGATCCTTGATAGGGATGAGATAAGGCAAATGGGAATGGGAGGACTCTCAGCGGTTTCTTTTGGAAGCAGTGAGCCCCCGAGGTTCATACACCTTTCCTACTCGCCTCCTGTAAAATCCCGCAAAAAAGTTGCTATCGTGGGCAAGGGCATAACTTTTGATTCTGGAGGACTGTGTCTTAAACCCGCAGACAGCATGAGAACGATGAAAATGGATATGGCGGGTGCGGCGGTCGTACTGGGTACCATGAAAGCGCTCGGGGAACTGACCCCCAGCGTTAACGTTCACGGCATTGTCCCGGCCACCGAAAACATGACCGGTGCTTCTGCCTACAAGCCGGATGACGTAGTAACGGCCCTTAACGGAAAGACAATAGAGATTATAAACACCGACGCGGAGGGCAGGGTGGCGCTTTCTGATGCGCTCAGTTACGCAGTCCGGCTTGGAGTTTCCGAGATAGTGGATCTCGCAACCCTTACCGGCGCCTGTATAGTCGGGCTCGGACTTCACAACGCCGGGGTTATGGGTAATAACGCGAATCTCGTGAAGTCGATTTTAGGTTCCGCGGACGATGTCGGCGAGAAGATGTGGGAACTTCCTCTTGATACGGAGTTAAGAGAGGAAATAAGAAGCCGCGTGGCAGACGTTAAGAATGTAGGAAGCAGGTGGGGTGGGGCGATAACCGCGGCGCTTTTCCTTGAGAATTTCGTTTCAGAGGTTCCTTGGGTGCATATAGATATAGCTGGTCCCTCATACGTAGAGAAATCCTCGGAGTGGTATCAGTACGGGGCAAGTGGGTTCGGCGTGAGAACCATAGTCAACTACCTTATGAAAAGGTAGGTTCTTTGCCAATTACCGTTTTCCCGCGGGAAAACGGTTCAAGGGATGTAATCAAGCCAGTGCCTGAATTTCTCATCCTCTCCTTTTATTACGGCAAAATATCTTTTCTGGAGAGTTTTCGTTATTTCTCCAGGTTTTCCTGAACCTATTTTTTTGCCGTCAACTTCCTTGATAGGAGTCACTTCAGCGGCGGTACCGGTGAAGAAGGCCTCATCCGCGATGTAAAGCTCGTCTCTTGTGAACCGCTGTTCTTTAACAGGAATACCTTCGTCGTCGGCAATATCCAGAACGCACTTTCTGGTTATTCCTTCCAGTATGGAAGTTAGAGGAGGAGTCTTGAGAGTCCCGTTTCTTACGATGAAGATGTTTTCTCCGCTTCCTTCGGCTACGTAACCTTCTGAGTCGAGCAGTATCGCCTCATCAAAACCAAGGTCGGCAGCCTCCTGCCTGGCCATTACCGAATTTACGTAGTTTCCGCATATCTTAGCCTTGGTCATAAAGGAGTTAACATGCATTCTCGTGTAGGAGGATATCTTTACCCTGATTCCATTGGCAATCGCGTCATCTCCCAGATATGTTCCCCATGGCCATACGGCTATCGCCACGTTTATGGTGTTATCTCCGGGAAGTATCCCTTTTTGTCCAGCCCCGATAAAAGCTATGGGCCTGATGTAGGCTTCATCGAGTCCGTTTTCGCGCAGAAGGTCCATCACCGCATCGCAGAGGGTCTGCATGTCGTAGGGAATTTCTATGCCAGCCACGTGCGCTGAGGTATAAAGCCTTTCCATGTGTTCAGTGAGTTTTAGGATTGCCGATTTTCCGTTAGAGCATTTATAAGCTCTTATGCCTTCAAACGCACCCAGGCCGTAGTGCAGAGTGTGGGTAAGTACGTGCACGTTTGCCTCATCCCAAGGCACTGTTTTTCCGTTAAACCATATTTTGGATTGGTCGGCTGACATAAGTTATTACCACGGCTCGGGGAAAAAACTTTGCAAACAGTATTATTATTCCCCTTTTCGTTGTCAAGCTCGATTGGAGATTAGATGGTGATTGCGGAAGGGATGGGAATTTTCGATGATTCTTGCCTGGGTGTTTCCCCTACTGCTGTTTTGTATGTTCCTTGATTATTGCCCCCATTTCCCGTGAAAACTTCGACCTCGGAATAACAAGATCAACTCCCTTTTCCTTGAATTTGTCGGCAAGCTCCCGTTCCACATGTGGCAGATATCCTATGCAAAAGATTTCTTTGTGTTCTGGAGAGTTTCTAAGTTCGGTGAAGACTTCTTCAGCAACTATTTTCCTTGAGGCGAGGTCAATAATCACAAGATCAATGGTTTTTGCTTCGATTTTGTCTTGAAGCTCTTCGCGGTTTTTTACCTTCACTATATCGATATGAAGATCTTTGGCCGTGCTCTCAATCTTTGACGAGAAAAACATGTCGTCAGCGACTACGCAGATTGTTTTTCGCAAGATTCCCATTGCGTTAAATAAAGATTGGCGGATTCCAATCCGGCTTCGTGGCAAATCATCTATGGCAGTGATTGTCTTTGCCCGTAAGTTCCACTTCCCACATAAGGCTAGAGGCTGTGTTTCTTCTTTATTTCGGAAAAAGGAATCAACTTTTCTCCGGAAGCGATGAATTCCCTGTAAGACCTGTCGGCTTCTTCATAGTCTTCAATGTCTTCAAGCTTGCTCATCAAAAACAACTCCAGGGACTTTTTTATGTAGTAGCTCTTTGACCTTTCCTCCGCTCTTGAAATCCTGCTGAGCATTTCACCGAGCTCCGCGGGAATCTGCGCCGATATGCTGACCGTATTGCGACGATTGGACTCAGTTTCCTTGGCCATATCAATTACCTCTTGCAACTGAATATAGTAAATTTTAACAGTTTTTGCAATCTCTTAATAAAGCTGAACACGTCTGCCGTAATGTATATAATAAAGAAGCTAGAAAAACCGCAAGGAGAATAAAATGAAAGCTACTTTGATTGCTTTTCTCGTGGCTATGATATTCGGGATTAACCCGATTTTTGAAAAACTGAGTCTGAAAGATGCTTCTCCGCTTTCGGTAATCACGATAAGGTTTATTTTCACTTCGTTGTGTCTCGTGTGTTTAGTGCTGGCGACGGGCAAATTCGCTCAGGTCATTGATGTCGACGGTCGGACGCTTTTCTGGATACTTCTATCGGGTCTGATCGGGGGGTTGATCGGTCTTTTCCTCTATTTCACGGCTCTTCAGATGGCCGATACATCAAAAATTGTCGCTATAGTGGCCACTTTCCCCATGTTTACGGCCATCTATGCTTATCTTTTTCTGGGAGAAAGCCCGGGACCAATGAGGATTACGGGAATCGCCTTTATCGTTATCGGTTCAATATTGATTGAGTGGAATTTACTTGCAGACTGAGGTGTCTAGGCATCCAGGGATTCCAGATAATCGCGGAATTCCTCAGCCATGTCCGGATGTCCGTGTCTTGATGCCGCCTGGATACCTTTTTCATAGGCATCTTTTGCACTGCCCTCCATTCCAAGTTCAGTGTAGCAATGACCGAGTATCCTGTAAGCGGCTCCCTCGTCGTCTTTAAGTTTGAGGTAGGCGTTAATCGTCTCTATGGTTTCCTCGTAACGGTTAAGCTTGAAATATTCATTTGCAAGACTGTAGTGAACAAGGGGGTTTGCAGGGTTTTTCTCAAGTAACTTCTTAAACCTCTGAATTCTTTCTTCTGACATTTTCTAACTGCTGACCCTGATTCTGAGAATCCCTAGTTTATCTCTTTTTCATTTCTCAGGGTGAAATCCTCGAAACCGAAGACACCCATGAAGTTTTTTATTACGGACCGCACAACATCGTCCATTTTAATACCCTCTTCGTTTCCAAGCCAGCTTCCTATAGACGTTATTCTCACGTCCGTTATTCCGCAGGAAAGTATCAGCTCGAAATAATCGAGATTCGTGCTGACATTAAGCGCAAATCCATGGTAGGTCACCCATTTTCTGATGGCTATCCCTATAGAGGCTATCTTGCTTCTTTTTACCCAGACCCCAGTGACTCCATCTATTCTTCTGCCCTCGATTTCAAAGTCGCCTAGCGTCCTGATTATTACTTCCTCAATGCTTCTCAGGTGCTTTCGAATGTCCATCTCGTGGTTTTTGAGATTCAGTATTGGATAGCCGACGATCTGTCCGGGACCATGAAACGTTATGTCTCCTCCCCTAGATGCGTGTACGAAGGAAACGCCGTGTTTTTCAAGATATTCCTTTCTTACAAGCAGGTTTCCCGTGTTTCCCTTTCTTCCGGTAGTGATAGTCGGCGGGTGTTCGAGCAGAATAAGGGAATCCGGTATTTCTTCTGCGATTCTTTTGGCGAGAAGACTTTCTTGGTACTCAAGCGCCTTCTCATAGGGAACCGTCCCGAGTTCGTATATATCCAGGGTACTCATTGGGGTGGTGACAAGATGTTTCGTACCTCAGAAGTTCCTTACTCTTCCAAGCGCGTCAAGGGCTGCTTCCATTACGGCTTCAGAGAGAGTGGGGTGGGCGTGCTGGGTAGTGGCTATCTCATAAGGTGTCGTCTCTAGGGTTTTTGCCATTCCGATTTCCGCGATCATCTCGGTCGCTCCATGGCCTATTATATGGCTTCCGAGAAGTTCCTTTGTCCTCGAGTCAAAAACCATTTTTACAAAGCCGTCCGTTTCCCCGGTCGCTACTGCCTTTCCAACGGCCCTGAAAGGAAATTTCCCTATATCCACATCATATCCCTGGTCTCTTGCCTGTTTTTCCGTAAGGCCTATCATGGCAACTTCCGGCTGACAGTAAACGCAGCCCGGGATCGAGTCGTAATGTACTTTGGAGTTCATTCCCTTCATCCGCTCAACCGCGACGACTCCTTCCTCTGAAGCCTTGTGCGCGAGCATGGGACCTCCGATCACGTCCCCGATCGCGTAGATGTTGGAGCAGGTGGTCATGTAGTTCTCATCCGTTTTTATAAATCCTCTTTCATCAAGCTCAACGCCCACGTCTTCAAGACCCATGCTGTCGCCCGTGCCGTAGAAGGCAAAAGAGGTCGGCGCAGCGTTCGCGATGGCCCTTCTTCCAACCGACACAAGCACCATGTCGGCCTTAAGGGTGGTCTGCTCCCCTGAAACCGTGCTCTCCACCGTTACGGTCGCAGAACCCGAGGTTTTCTTAAGGGATTTGTACACGGTTTCGTTTAGGATGGTCATTCCCTGCTTCCTGAATATCTTCTTTGCCTCTTTCGCTACTTCCTCGTCAGCTCCCGGCAGGATCTGTTTTTCCATTTCCACTATGGTTACCTTGCTGCCGAAAGAGTTGTAGACATAGGCAAATTCCATTCCTATGTATCCTCCGCCTATTATCACGACGGAGCGGGGAACCTCGGGGTGCATTATCGCTTCGTCGCTTGTCATTACAATTTTTCCGTCGATCTTGAGTCCGGGAAGTGTCCTGGGGACAGAGCCCGTGGCGAGAAGTATCCGTTCGCTTTCTATATCCTGCGATTCCTTTCCGATAACGGAAATTCCGTGTTTTGAAGTGAGTCTGCCCGTGCCGCTTATAAGGGTTATCTTATTTTTCTTGAAAAGTCCCTCTACGCCCCTGTTCAGAGAAGTCGAAGCTTTTCTGCTTTTTTTTATTACTTCCGAGTAGTCAAAAGAAAGCCCCTTGTGGGTAATTCCGTAGCTCTCCGAGTCAAGAAAATGCGAGTACATCTCGGCGCACTTGAGGATTGCCTTTGAGGGTATGCATCCCCAGTTAAGGCATACTCCACCTGGTTTGTCCCGCTCGATAACGGCAACTTTCATTCCCATCTGCGCGGCTCTTATTGCCGATATGTATCCTCCCGGGCCGGATCCTATAACTGTGAGGTCGAATTTTTCCATTTCGGGGTAATTATATTTGTAATCAGCGCATCGTCAAAGGGGGTTTTAACTTTAAAAAATATTGACGATGGCGTGTATTATATCTTTCGCATGGGATTTTATGCTGGGCGTCAAGGAGACCAAGATAGATGCGGGAAACGATAAAACTGCTGACTACGATAGTTCAGAAGACTGAATTTGAGGACAAAAATATTGGGACATTTACGTCTGCAGACCTGCGCAACATATGGCATAGTGACAAATTGAGAGGAAATGTATCATCGGCAAGATATGTTAAACCGAAAGTTCCTGAAGACTTGCTTGTAGAGTTTACAAATCAAATTCGCCATTTGTTATCTGATTATTTAGAACCTGAGACCGAGCGTATAGGCAATGGGCTGGTTGGTCTAATGGGTGGTTTACCTACCCCCCAAATAGCCGACTTCGCTAAAAGTTTAATTAGAGGTGCGGTTATTTTGGGACCTGAACGAGTGGTAAAATTGCTACTTGGATGGGTTGAAGGTGAGCCGCTTCATTACAAAGAAAAAGCTTTGCTTCGTGGTGTAATTATTGATCAACCTTTGGGATTGGAAGAAGAGATACACATTAGCAGTTTGCCAAAATCGTCTGCTGACTTACCTCCTCATCTTCCTCCATCAGCTATGTTCCACCACAGTCACCTAGATTTCTTGGGGGGTGTAATTTTATCCATTGATTGTGAAGCAGGACCGGCTTTCTACTTGCCATCAGAAGACGAACTGTCTTCAAGCAACTTCAAATACACACGGGCAAATGGAAAAATCCCTGAGCTTTCAATGGACACATTTTGTGAAGCTTTATCCCTTGCATGTAACAATCATGTTTGCTGGAAGTTTTTCTGGAGAGATTTTGGGGATCTTGAAGAATTCAATACCTATGTTATCCCTGGTATGTCATATGCTGATGTCCCGATTAGAAGTTTCGGAACACCTCTTCTACAAGAACATTTAGAACAGGCGCGGGAGATTCATCTTACACGTTCCTCTTTCGGAGAAAAAAGAAGACATTTGGATACTGCGGTCAGTCGATGGATAAAGTCGAAGCGATCAAACTCAAGTCTTGCGGATAGATTTATCGATTTGAGGATAGCGCTTGAAGCATTGTATCTAGAGAACGACCACGAAGGAGAAAAAAGATTTCGTCTTGCGGCCCGTGGAGCATGGCACTTGGGTGCTAACTTTGCCGAAAGAGGAAAATATTACAAAACTCTTCTTGATGCCTATAGCCGTGCTTCAAGAGTGGTACACGCAGGTGAAAAAAATGTTAAAAAAGAAGACGAAGATCTACTTACAGCCGCCCAAGATGTATGCAGAGAAGGAGTTCTAAAAAGACTCAAGGAAAAGGAAAAGCCGGACTGGGACAATATGATGCTAGGAGAGGATATTAACTAGCTTTAATTTTTGAAGCGGGGGTCCTAAATTAATCAACACAACTCTAGATGTGAAGAAAACCGAAGCGGACAATCAATTTGTTAAAAAACTGATCAGTTTAATTTGCTTTCTACATTACTTTTGCTTCCGTTGACAATACAGGAGGCGGAAATTATATTTCAAAAATATATGACGCAGCCAATCTCTCCAAGAAATGAAGCTTTTCTGGGTTTCGTAGTGGACCACTTTATTGAGACCGGAAGCCCCATCGGTTCCTCTGCCCTTATATCGAAATACGGTATAAAATGGTCTCCGGCCACGGTCCGCCAAGAGCTGAATTCGCTTATGGAAACAGGTTTTCTCGCCCAGAGTCATATCTCTTCGGGCAGATTCCCGACGGAGAAGGGAATAAATTATTACGTGGAGAACATTCTCAGCACGGAGAACTCACCGGATTTCGGTCTGCGCTCCCTTGAGAACAAGTACGAGGAGATTGACGGCACCCTTGATCACGTGGTAAGCGCCACAAGCTCGATACTTTCCGACTTTACGAAGCTTGCGGGCCTGGCGATGCTTCCCCAGAGGAACACCCTCAGGGTTAAGTCCGCGAAACTTCTCAAGATGGGGGAGAAGGAATGTCTCATGGTCTTGGTGTTTGAGGGCGGGCTTACGGAAAAAACCTATATAAGGCTTGCCAAACCTATTCGAGATTCTCAGGTCGAGAGGATAGGAAGCTACCTCAATCGGCTGATTCTGGGTCTTACGATTGAGCAGGTGCGAAAGGTGGTGCTCGAGAAAATAAGGAGAACCACTACCGAGTACAACGAAATCCTTGAAAAAGTGCTCAGGATAAGCAGCGAGCTTTTCGAGAGGGAAAGAAAAGTGGGGATATTCGTGGAAGGAAAAGCCTCGGTTATCGAGTCTCTGAGTTTTGGAGACTCGGGTCTCTATAAGACTATAATCGAGATACTTGAGGACCAGGAATTTCTCTCCAGCCTTCTGAAATCGGTTGTAAGAGATGGCCGCTCAAAGGTCTTTATAGGTTCAGAGAAAGGAATGCCTCGCGGCTTCAGTCTCGTCGCGGCTCCTTACTACAAGGGAAACAGCTACGGGAGCCTGGGTGTATTCGGTCCCACGCGAATGAACTATTCAAAAATCATCCCGCTTGTGAACTACACGGCGAAAATGGTCACAAAAAGGGTTAACGGAGAAATCACGGAATGAGTGAGAACACAATCGCAGACGTTGAAGAGAATAAAGAAGACAGCGAGGAAGGTTCGCAGGAGCCTGAACTTCATGTAGCTGAAGGAGAGGGGGAAGAAACCGAAGAGGATGTCTCCGCGGAACTCGAAGCTTTAAGGGAGAAGTACTTAAGACTCTCTGCCGACTTCGATAACTATAAAAAGAGGCTGGCAAAGGAAAAACAGGAGATACTTGATTTCGGAAACGCGCACAGGTTAAAGGAACTGCTTTTCGTTCTCGATAACATTGAAAGAGCCATTGAGCTTTCTGAAGAATCACACGGCGAAAAAACGGATTTCGTAGCTTTTCTTGACGGAATAAAGATTGTTCACGCGCAATTTCTTGCGGGTCTTGAGAATTTCGGCGTTACTGAAATAGATTCGAATGAGGGAACCGTTTTCGATCCCAGCTACCACGAAGCCGTTTACAAGGATCACTCGGAAACTTACGAAAGCGGGACTATAATCTCGGAGGTCCAGAAAGGTTACCTTCTAAATGGAAGATTGCTCCGACCCTCGATGGTATCAGTGTCTCAAGGTCCGGAGAAAAAACCTGAAAAAGACCCAGAAGAAGATTCTGAAGAAAAAGACTGACGAAAAGCCCGTCCCCCAATTCCCAAATGGCTAAAGACTACTACGAAATACTGGGCGTTGAGAGAAACGCCTCACCCGAAGACATAAAAAGTTCCTACAAGGACCTTGCCTTCAAGTATCATCCGGACCGCAACCCGGGCGACGAGAAGGCTGAAGAGAAGTTCAAGGAAATAAACGAGGCCTACCAGGTGCTCAACGACAGGGACAAAAGGGCCCGTTATGACAGTTTCGGTCACATGTCGGGCGACGGGGTGGGCGGTTTCTCGGGATTCGGCGACCTTTTCGGAGATCTTTTCGATGACGTCTTCACGGGAGGAATGGGCAGGCGCAGAGCCCGCCAAGGGCAGAATCTGCAATACAGCCTTGAAGTGGATTTTGATGAAGCTGCGTTTGGAACTCAAAAAGAGGTAAAAGTCAGAAAAAGAAAGCTCTGCGATGAGTGCTCCGGTTCCGGGGCTGCAGTTGGGGGAGAATCGATTTGTGACCGCTGCGGAGGCAGGGGGTCGATTGCCTTCTCCCAAGGACCGTTCTCGATAAGCCAAGCTTGTCCTTCCTGCGGAGGAAGCGGGAAAATCATAACGAACCCCTGCAGGAGTTGCAGGGGTTCCGGGCTTTTACACACCGAAAAGATGGTACAGGTCAACATACCCGCCGGAATCTCTAGCGGAATGAGGCTTGTGATAAGGGGGGAGGGGGAACCCGGAGAACAGGGAGGCCCTCCAGGAGATCTCTACATACAGGTGATGGTAAGGGAACACCCTATTTTCACACGAGAGGGGAATGACATCGTGTGCGAGTTCCCGATAAGTTTCACTCAGGCCGCCCTTGGGGATGAGGTAGATGTTCCGATTCTAAAAGGTACCACCAAAATGAAAATTCCCGCCGGAACCCAGCCGGGACAGACCTTCAGGCTCAGAGGAAAGGGCTTGGTGGATGTGGAATCGGGGAGTCTCGGCGATCAGTATGTCATGGTTAAGGTGGTAATACCTCAAAAGCTCACCAAGAAACAGAAGGAAACTTTAAAGGAATTCGCCGTAAGTTACAACGAAGAGAAAGAACCTCTGATCGAGAAATACTTCAATAAAATAAAAGAGTTAATTCACTGAAACTAAAGTATTATCTGATATTTCTGAAGCTTTTGTAAAAGCCCGTGCCGTTGCGGACGTCGGGTTCAACGAAGATTGCGACGCTCATGCAACTCTTCCCTCGAAGGCTTCCGGTCGTCGACCCGTTTCAGTTTTCGAGGCTTTCTCGACAGAAAACGCTCCATAGCGACTTCGTACTCATCTTCTTTGTTTTTCATCCTTTCCAGAAGCTTGCCGACCCAACTGGAGACGCTGAGTCCGTCTTTGGCGGCTTTATCCCTGAGCCAGAGGGCTACGTCTTCTCGTAGCGTGATGGTAAAGTTTTTCATAACAACCGGTATGCTGAAACGCGGAGACCGCGTCGAGCCGGTTTTGCTGTCAAAACCAGCCTTTTCAGAACCCCGAGCGCGGCGTATACACAAGGTGCGCCTTGGGTTCGGACGCAATGAGTCCGGAACCCGGACACGGTATTTCGGAAAATTACCCCCCGGCGATTGCCGGAATGATTGATACGACGTCCCCGTCGTTGAGTTCCGTATCCACTCCTTCAAGAAACCTTATATCTTCGTTGTTAACGTAGAGGTTTATGAATCTTCTCACGTTTCCGCTCTCATCGCAGAGCCGGTTCTTAATTCCCGGACATTCGCTCTCAAGTTCCTCTATGAGTGCGGATACCGTGGATGCTTCTATGTCAAGCTCGTCCCTGTCTCCCGAGAGTTTTCTGAGAGGGGTTGGAATTCTTACCGATACCATGTTTTTCTCCCGTTTCTTCCTAGGTTTATCCGAAATTCTGCTTCTAACCGGATACTATGACTATAACACGTAACTTTAGAGTTTTTCACTGTTGTAAAGCTCTTCAAAATCTTCAAGGGTGGGGCCTATCAGCGCCGGTTTTCCAAGACTTCCCTCAACGGCGTCCTGGGTCTTAAGGCCGTTGCCCGTTATTGATACCACGATGGGCTCGTCGCGGGGAATTTTTTCCTGCTCTATGAGCTTTTTCGTTACTCCGAGCGTCACTCCGCCGGCGGTTTCGGTGTAAATGCCTTCGGTCCTTGCGAGAAGTTTTATCGCGTCCACTATTTCCTCATCACTCACGTCCTCCGCCGCTCCGCCGCTCTCCCTTATTATGTTCATCGCGTAGTACCCGTCGGCCGGAGTACCGATGGCAAGGGATTTCGCTATGGTGTCCGGTTTTACGGGCTTGAACATCTCCCAGTCGTTCTTAAACGCGGTTGATATGGGTGAACACCCCGTCGCCTGGGCGCCGTATATTTTTGAACCCTGAGGCTCCACGATCCCGAGCAACTCAAACTCCTTTATGGCCTTCCAGACCTTGGTGAGAAGAGAACCGCTTGCCATGGGGACCACTATGTGCTTGGGGGCTTCCCATCCGAGCTGCTCCATCACCTCAAACGCGTATGACTTGGAACCTTCGGAGTAGTAAGGCCTCATGTTTACATTCACAAAGGCCCAGTTGTATTTGTCGGCGATCTGGCTGCAGAGCCTGTTAACGTCATCGTAAGTGCCTTTTACGCCTATGAGATTCGCTCCGTAGACTATGGTGTTGAGTATTTTTGACTGTTCAAGATCGTAGGGAATCAGTATGTAGCTTTTCAGGTTTCCGGAAGCGGAAATCGAGGATACGGAGTTTGCCAGATTTCCCGTGGACGCGCAGCCGGTCGTCTCGAATCCGAACTCTCTTGCCTTTGAGAGGGCTACGGATACGACCCTGTCCTTAAAAGAGAGGGTGGGGTAGCAGACCGCGTCGTTTTTCACGTAGATTTCGGAAACCCCGAGCTCTTTTGCAAGGTTTCTTGCCCGCACAAGCGGAGTGTATCCCACCTGGGTTCCGAGGGTAGGTTCTGAGTCGATCGGAAGAAGTTCCTTGTATCTCCATATGTTCTGCGGACGGGAGGCTATTTTCTCTCTTGAGATATGCTTTTTTATCTCGTCGTAGTTGTATACGGCTTCCAGGGGACCGAAACATGTCTCGCAAACATGCTTTGGTTCCTTGGGATAAACATCGCTGCATTCCTTGCATTTAAGAGATTCTACGAAGCCCATGGTGCCTCCAAAAGGTCAATCGGGAGTAAAAACTACCCTAAAGGCTTTTGATGTCAAAGAAATTCTGCGACTCGCGCTGCGGGTTTTAGAGAAGTTTTTGCTCACCTCGTCCGCAATGAAAGGCGCCGGTTTTTTTATTCGCAATGAGGCTTTCAGGTACACTTTCACGCAAAAAGGAGACCCTGATGAACGTAATTAGCGAAGACGGATTCTCAATACACGGCTTCAAAGTCGGCGAGAGCGACAGCAACTACAATTACCTGGTGGCGTGCGAGGAAACCGGGCAGTGCGTGGTAATAGACCCCCTTGATCCGATCACTCTGCTTGAAATCATAAGAAAGAGAGATTACAGGGTTAAGTACGTCCTGAATACCCACGCCCATCCAGACCACATTCACGGAAACAATCCCATAATAAAGGTCTTTCTCTCCTCGAAGATACTTATTCATCAAACGGCCCTTGACTACGTCGCTCCAAGAAGCGAAGGCATAGAGGAAGGAGACGAGATAGATTTCGGGAAGCAGCGGCTCCAGGTGATTCATACCCCGGGACACTGCCCGGAACATGTCTCCTTTATAATCGGGGACAATATTTTTCTGGGCGATACGGTGTTTGTTTCAGGATGCGGAAACGTAAAATTCAGGGGAAAGGTCGAAGACCTATACGAAACCTTCGCTTTTAAGCTCTCCGCTCTTCCCGGCGGCCTCAGGATGTTCTGCGGTCATGACTACGCGGAAACCAATCTCAAATTCGCTCTTGAACTCGCGCCGGAGAACAAGGACGCGAAGAAAAAGCTCGAGGAAATCTCCGAAGACAGGTTTCCCCGTTCAACCCTGGGGGAGGAGAGAACTTATAATCCATTCATGAGAACCAGTGATCCGGCCATTTTGGATTCGCTCAGGGAAAAGGATCCGTCTTTGGGAAGTGACCCGATGGCGGTTTTCATAAAGTTAAGAGAACTCAGGAACATATGGTAGACTCCGTATCTTTCCTTGTTCCCGTAAAGCGGCATTTGCCGGCAGGGGAAAAGGAAGAATATAATGCCTCTCGACAAGGCAGGGAAGAATGAGTACGGAAAACAGCGACACAAAAATCTCCGCGCGGCTCGAGGCTCTTTCAAAAAAGAGGATAGTTTTCCTCGATGGCGCCATGGGGACCATGATCCAAAGGCATGACCTCGGAGAAGAGGACTTCAGGGGAGATCTGTTCCCTGACCACCCCGTGGACCTGAAAGGCAATAACGACCTGCTTTCCCTGACCAGACCCGACGTCATATATGAAATCCACAGAAAATACTTTGAGGCCGGCTGCGATATAGTTGAGACCAACACCTTCAGCTCCACCTCAATAGCTCAGGCCGACTACGGCCTTGAGAGCTGGGTGAGAGCCCTTAATGTCGAGTCGGCGAAACTCGCAAAGAAGGCGGCTTCTGATTTTATGGAGAAAAATCCCCGGAGGATTTGTTTCGTCGCCGGAGCACTGGGTCCGACCAATAAGACTGCATCAATGTCCCCTGACGTGAACGATCCGTCGTACAGGGCGGTTTCTTTTGACCAGCTGGTTGATGCTTATCGCGAGCAGACGGAAGCCCTTGTTGAGGGAGGGGTGGATATACTTATGCCCGAAACCACCTTTGACACGCTTAACCTGAAGGCGGCCATATACGCCATTGAGAGCTTTTTCGATGCGCGCGGAGGGGAAAGGATTCCGGTCATGATCTCCGTTACCATAACGGATCGGTCCGGGCGCACTCTTTCGGGCCAGACTGTGGAGGCTTTCTGGAACTCCGTTCGCCACGCAAAGCCCTTCAGCGTCGGTATAAACTGCGCGCTGGGGGCAGAAGAAATGCGTCCTTACATAGAGGAACTCTCGCGAATAGCCGACTGCCGCATAAGCTGCTACCCGAATGCCGGACTTCCCAACCCGTTGAGTGAGACGGGATACGATGAGACGCCGGAGATTACCTCTGCTCTTCTTCTGGATTTCGCGGAAAGCGGTTTTGTCAACATGGTGGGCGGATGCTGCGGCACTACCCCCGAGCACATAGAGATGGTGGTTAAAAGGCTAAGAGATGTTCCGCCGAGAGAAATCCCGGTTCACAAGGATGCGACCAGGCTAAGCGGTCTTGAACCCCTTACGATAACCTCTGGCGCCGAGGGACCTTTCATAATGGTCGGGGAGAGGACCAATGTTACGGGTTCTCCGAAGTTCGCAAGGCTTGTAAAGGGAGAAGACTATGAGGGGGCTGTTTCGGTAGCCCTTCAACAGGTGGAGAACGGGGCAAACATAATAGACGTTAATTTCGATGAGGGACTTCTTGACTCTGAAGCCTGTATGAAACGTTTCCTCAACCTTATCGCTTCGGAACCCGAGGTGACCAGGGTTCCGGTGATGATAGACAGCTCCAAGTGGTCCGTTATCGAGCAGGGGCTTAAATGTATTCAGGGCAAGTGCATTGTAAATTCCATAAGTCTTAAGGAAGGCGAGGAAGTGTTCTGCCAGCAGGCAAAGGCGGCAATGCGCTACGGCGCTTCAGTGGTGGTAATGGCTTTTGACGAAAAGGGCCAGGCGGCCTCAAAAGAGGACAAGGTGGAAGTCTGCAAAAGGGCTTACCGCATATTGACTGAAGAAGTGGGCATGGATCCCTGCGACATAATCTTTGACCCGAACATACTTACCGTCGGAACCGGGATCGAGGAACACAATTCCTACGCCGTGAATTACATAGAGGCCGTGAGGGAGATAAAAGAGTCCTGTCCCGGGGCCCTCACAAGCGGCGGGGTAAGTAACATATCCTTCTCCTTCAGGGGGAACAACGTAGTGCGCGAAGCTATGCACAGCGCATTTCTTTACCACGCCATAAAAGCCGGGCTTGACATGGGAATAGTAAACGCCGGGATGCTGGCCGTTTACGACGACATTGACCCCGAGCTTCTTGAAAAGGTGGAGGACGTGCTTCTTAACCGGCGCCCCGACGCCACGGAGCGTCTTGTTGAGCACGCAAAACATTTTGAAGGGGTGAAGTCCGCGAGTTCGGAAAAGGAGACCAAGCAATGGAGAGAGCTTGGGGTTGAAAAACGTCTTGAACACTCTCTTGTAAACGGCATAGCGGATTTCATTGAGGATGATACAGAAGAAGCCAGGGTCAAATATGGAGCCCCGCTTAATGTTATTGAAGGTCCCCTTATGGATGGAATGAAAGTGGTTGGGGACCTGTTCGGCGACGGCAAGATGTTTCTTCCCCAAGTGGTAAAAAGCGCCAGAGTCATGAAAAGAGCCGTTGCGCACCTTCAGCCGTTTATGGAAAAGGAAAAAGAGGGAAGCAGTGGAGTTAAGGGAAAGTTCGTTATAGCTACCGTTAAGGGAGACGTCCACGATATAGGAAAAAACATCGTCTCTGTGGTTCTCGGTTGCAATAACTACGAAGTAATAGATCTTGGGGTAATGGTTCCCTGCGAGAAAATACTCAACGTCGCGAGAGAAAATCGAGCAGACTTCATAGGGTTAAGCGGGCTGATTACGCCCTCCCTTGACGAAATGGTTTATAACGCGAGAGAGATGGAACGGGAAGGTTTCAAAATCCCTCTTCTTATAGGCGGGGCCACAACAAGCAGGGCTCATACGGCGATAAGAATAGCTCCGGGATACAGCGGCATAGTTGATCACGTGGCCGATGCTTCGCTTGTGGTAGGTGCCTGCAACGAGATGCTGGATCCGGAGAGGGCCCGGCTTTACATGGAAAAACTGGAACAAAGCAACTCCGAGCAAAGACAGCGTTTTGAAAAAGCCCGTGGCCAGACGGAATATGCCTCCATAGAAGAAGCAAGGGAAAAAGCGTTTCCGACTGACTGGGAGAATATCGAAATAGAGTGCCCCGGGCGGCTTGGAGTTTTTGTCTTCGACAGCATCTCTCTTGAAGAGGTCGCCGGTTACATCGACTGGTCTCCTTTTTTCTGGGCGTGGGAGCTTAAGGGAGTTTTTCCGAAAATACTTGAGCATCCCGAAAGAGGAGATCAGGCAAAAAAACTTTACCGGGACGGCCAGGCGCTCCTTAAGCGGATAATCCTGGAAAAAGTTTTCACCCCCCGTGCTGTTGTCGGACTCTTTCGCGCAAACAGTGTCGGAGATGATGTTGAAGTCTATGGAGAAAAAAGAGAGGCTCCGGCAACCGGCAAGGAGTGCGGCTGCCATAGTGCTTGTGAAGTCCATGGAGAAGAAAGACAGCTCCTGGCAACGTTTCATTTTCTAAGACAGCAGGAGATGCGTTCCAAGCAGGGTTGCTATTACTGTCTTTCAGATTTTGTAGCGCCGAAAGTCTCGGGCAGAGAAGATTACATCGGGGGCTTTGTGGTGACCGCGGGTGAAGGAGTCGAGCAATTCTCCGAAGATTTTAAGCGAAAAGGGGATGATTACAATTCGATTATGGCAAGTGTTCTGGGGGACAGGATAGCCGAAGCTCTTGCCGAGATGATTCATAAAAAAGTAAGGGATCTCTGGGGGTACGGAAAAGATGAAAAGCTCAGTTCCGAAGACCTGATAAACGAAAAATACAGGGGCATAAGACCTGCTCCCGGCTACCCTTCATGTCCTGATCACACGGAAAAAAAGATTCTCTGGGATCTTCTCGAGGCGGAAAAACACACGGGTGTATCGCTTACTGAGAGTTTCGCCATGACTCCGCCAAGTTCGGTTTCAGGGTTCTACATGGCCCATCCCGAATCAAGATATTTCTTCCTTGGGAAAATACTGAAAGACCAGATTCTGGATTACGCGAAAAGAAAAACAATCGATCCTGATGAGGCGGAGAAATGGCTCCGACCGAATCTCGGATACTGAGAATTTTCTTCGCAAAATCGAGGGCTTACTTGACAAACGGCTTTAAAATATCTAGAGTGAAAAATCAGGTCGTAGCCCTACTGATTTTCAAAACGTCATGAAAAAATCGGACATTGAAAAGGAGCTTTCACGGAAATTTGACCTTAATTCCGTAGAATCCAGAAAGGTTCTGGACGCCATAATTAACGCCATGACCGAGATGCTTCGTGATGGGGAAAGAATAGAGATAAGACATTTCGGAAGCTTCTTTACAAAAAATTACGAGCCTTATGAAGGAAGAAATCCCAGAACAGGCGAAAAAATATACATCGGCGAAAAAACCCTTCCACTGTTTAGGGTAAGTAGCTGGCTTGCCCCCAAACTTACGGAAAAAAACAGTGATGAATGACAGACCACGGCGTAGGTCTGCTAACAACCCTTCTTTTATAAGCGTCGCAGATGCCTTTGCTTGAAATCCTTGTTTATCCTGCCCCTGAGCTAAAGAGAAAATCCCTGCCCGTGGAGGAACTGGGCGAAGACCTTGAACGTCTTCTGGATGATATGACGGAGACGCTCCGCGATGCAGATGGCGTCGGCCTTGCGGCTCCGCAGGTCGGCAGGAACGTTCGGGTCCTAGTAGTTGATGTACCTTTACCCGAGAGCGATGAAAAGGAGTTCTATGAGCTCATAAATCCTGAAATTGTTTCCTCCCGAGGGTTCCAGATGGGAGAGGAAGGTTGTCTCAGCGTGCCTGGATTTTTTGCGAATGTAAGAAGAAAAAACCACGTTCGTGTATCCGCCCTCGACAGAAAAGGAAAGCGTTTCACGATTGATGCGGACGGAATGTTGTCAAGGGTGCTTCAGCATGAAATTGACCATCTTGATGGTATATTGTTTTTTGACAGGTTAAGACAACTTAAAAGAGGTCTTCTTATAAAACAGATCAACGAGCGCTTCGTTTCCGCACAGGATTAATTTTTTGTTTTGCTTGATTCCGAAAGCGATTTCACGACATGATTTCAGATCTGGTTAAAAATATAGAGCCTTTCTACGTAATGGACATCCTCGAGAGGGCAAAGCGCCTTGAGGATGAAGGTCGAGAGGTCATACATTTCGAGGTTGGAGAACCTGATTTCAATACTCCCGATGAAATATGCTCTGCCGCCGCGAAGTGGATAGAAAAAGGTTACACGAAGTACACAAGCAGTCTTGGGATTGATGAGCTGCGCCAGAGCGTCGCGGAGGATTACAGCCGTACTTATGGAATAGAAGTGGGGTATGAAAGAGTAATAATAACTATAGGCAGCTCCCCGGCACTCTTGCTGGCAATGCTGACTGTTCTTAACCCCGGCGATGAAATATTGATAACGGACCCGCATTACGCATGTTATCCGCAGATAGTAAGCGTTGCGAGAGGAGTCGCAAAGAAAATACCTGTCTACGAAAGTGACGGTTATCAGATTGACCCTGCGGAAGTAAGAAAGAATATCGGAAGAAAAACCAAGGCTATCCTGGTAAATTCTCCTGCGAACCCCACCGGGGCGGTTATGGACAGAGAAGTTCTCCGGGAACTGTCCGAGATGGGTCTTTTTGTGATTTCGGATGAGATCTACCACGGTCTTGTCTATGGCGCGCGCGTTAACTCCATTCTGGAATTCACTGACAACGCCATAGCGATAAACGGCTTCGCTAAATTCTACTCCATGACAGGTTGGCGTCTCGGTTACATGATAGTTCCAGAAGACCTTGTAAGGTACGTGCAGAAACTTCAGCAGAATCTCTTTATTTCCGCCGGATCTTTTGTTCAGAAAGCAGGAGTCGCCGCTATTGAGGAAGTGAAGAGGGGTGGGGGAAGCGAGGCAATGGTGAATGAGTTTGACAGAAGAAGGAAGGAGATGATAAAAGGGCTTTCCTCTGTTGGGTTTGATATTTCGGTTGAACCCAAGGGGGCGTTCTACGTTTTCGTGAATTCCTCTCGATGGAGCCGGGATTCCTGGAGTCTCGCGTTTGATATTCTTGAGAACTGCCACGTGGGTGTAACTCCCGGGATAGATTTTAGCGACAGGGGGAGGGATTATCTCAGGTTTTCCTATACGACGTCGCTTGACTCCATACGGGAAGGGATAAGAAGATTGGGCGAGTTCTTGGGCGAATTCTGAAAAAGAAAAAGACCCGTTCATTCAAGTTTGAAGTATGACATTCTTAATCTAATACAGAAACAATTTTGTAATTACAGGTATCAGTTTTGTAGGTTGTTGCACTTGAAAGTTGATAGGGTACTGTCATCCCGATGAATAAAATAAAAAAATATTGTCTGCCACTTTTGTTTGGAGTCGGCATTTGTTTGTTGTTTCTTCTTGGGGACTCAGATAAACCCAATAATGTTGTAGAGAAAAAAGATGTCGTGACGGAGAAAATTGAAAAGACAGATGTAACAATGGAAAAACCTGAGAAAACAAACGCTGAGATTCTTGAGAACTGGGACGAAAAACTAGACGGCATAATTCTTGTAAAGTGGGAACATTCAACAAAAAAAGACAGAAGCGAAAAGGATGAATATGCTCTCACTTACAAAGATGGTGAAATAACTCTCTGGGTATCTTTTCGCTTTCGTAATGGTCAGAAAACGGTTCCGATATCTTTAACTCAGATTGAACGCCCTACGGGAAACCCTAATGAACGAAAGTTTGAGAATGAACCCGAAGCCTGTTCTCTTTGTGAGTATCGCATAATTTCAAAAAACGGAACCGTCAAAGTGTTTGACTGGGCTGGAAATCTGCTATATACCGAATTGTCAACTTATATGCATTCTGACGTAATGAAAATCGGGAAGAATATACAGGTAAAAGAATGTGTCCCAGTAGAACTTTCCCCTGCTTCGCTTGAAACTATACGATTATATAGGCAGTTACATGCCTTTAAGAACGACAAGAAGTTTGCTCAAATGGGATTCGCTCCTAACGGACCATACCATGTCTGGATGGAGATGATCAGTAAAGTTTCTCGTGAATCCGGTCTGGATGTTCTTGCCGAATTGTCTTTCTCCGCAGGTCATGTTGAGAGTTTGGGGATGAATTACATGCAGTTAATATCAGCGGAAGAAGGATTGAGTAGAGATGTCAGTAAAAGTACTTTGGATTATATTCAATGGGCAGAAAACACTATACAAGCAGGTATCGCTAATGCCACTTGCCAGAGAGAGTTTTGAAAACAAATTTTCGTCACGGGGCGTTAAATGGATAAAAAGTTTGTCGTTGGAAACTGGAAAATGAATTTGCTTCGGGAGGAAGCACTGGAGTTGTCCAGTGCGATAGTCAGCCTGCTTGGAGAAAACTACAACGCATGTCAGGTAGTACTCGTGCCTCCCTATACGGTTCTCGACGTGGTAAACAGACGCATCTCGGGTTCAAACATAGATCTTGGGGCCCAGAACGTTTTCGGCAGGATAAGCGGAGCATTCACTGGTGAGATCTCAGCACCGATGCTTTTGGACGCCGGATGCCATTGGGCTATCGTTGGCCATTCGGAAAGAAGGCACATACTTGGGGAGACTGATGAACAGATCCGTGAAAAGCTTCTGCTATCAATCTCCTGCGGGCTAAGAGTAATTCTCTGCGTGGGAGAAACCGAAGTCCAGAGAGAAGAAGCAATCCGCGGAAGTGAATACATTTCGACGAGAAAAGAACTGCTCTTCTCGCCGATAAAGATCCAGATAGAAAATGCGCTGCACGATCTGGATGAAGAACAGATTTCAGATGTCGTTATAGCATACGAGCCGGTCTGGGCCATAGGAACGGGGAAAAACGCCACTTCTTCGGAAATAGATGAGATTCACGGATATATACGGGAGCTTTTAACCGGGATGTTTCCCCGTCTAGGCAATAGCGTGAAAATTCTATATGGCGGAAGCGTCAAAACGGGTAATATAGAAGGGATAATGTCTGTTGATGAAGTTGACGGGGTCCTGGTTGGAGGAGCAAGTCTTTCAGCTGACTCTTTTTTTAGAATAATAAAATCCGTGGGGGGTTAGAAATTGGAGTTCTTAATACCGTCGGTGAAAATTATTCATATTGTTGTCAGTATCCTTCTTGTACTGATCATACTGCTTCAGCCAAGCAAGTCCGCAGACATAGGTTCAATGTTTGGAGGCGGAAGTTCGGAATCGCTTTTTGGTTCAAGCGGCGCAATGCCTTTTCTTGTAAAGATGACCAGGCTTTTTGGGCTTATATTTGTAATCACCTCGCTTTTTCTCGGTTACACTTCCGTAAAATCGATATCGGGTTCGGTGGTGGAGAAATCGCCGATTGAAGTGTTTGAAGAAACCGCTCCGCCTGTCGAAGAACCCTTGGAACCTTCTCAGGGAGGAGAATGAACATAGAGGAACCGGTTGACCGGATGCCTTTTATTTGAAAGTTCTTTAGTTAGTATAGAAATAGTAAGTTAATACAGTAGTAACGTGCCAATTCGGAGGTTTTAAAGATGGCATACATAATTGCCGAACCATGTATCGGAGTGAAGGACAAGGCTTGTGTTGAAGCGTGCCCGGTTGACTGCATATATGAGGGAGATGATCAGTTGATCATACATCCTGATGAATGTATAGACTGCGGAGCGTGCGTAGACCCCTGTCCAGTGGATGCCATATTTCACGAAGATGAATTGCCTGATAAATGGCAGAAATTCATTGACATAAACAAAGATTTCTTCGAGGGCAAAGAAGGTCTTGAACCGGCCAGAAATGACTAAAATTCAGTAAGAACGGACTTTAAAGAGAAAAAAAGGGGGGACTTGAAAGTTTCATTTCCCCCCTTTTTTTATGTCTTCGGGAAAATACTTCTATGCGGATAAGATGACAGTGTGGAAAAAGCTCAGAAGAAGTTCCCTTGCGCTTCAGACTGCATCAGCTTGTAGCTTAAAAAGTTTTACGTATATATTTTGCTGTTCAAGATGAATATCCAAGATCTAAAAAAGAAAGTGCGGAAGGTTCTTCAATTTCTGAAGAAATCCTACCCCGACGCAAAATGTCATCTTGTTTTTAACAATGCATCAGAGCTTCTGATCGGGTCTATTCTCTCTGCTCAGTGTACGGATAAACGAGTAAATATGATAACCCCGGGGCTCTTCAAGAAGTACCCGAACCTAAGGGCGTTTTCTCGTGCATCGGAAGAAGAACTCCAAAACGACGTAAGATCAACAGGTTTTTACAGAAACAAGGCAAAAGCGATAATAAACTGTTCAAGGGAGATAATACAAAAACACAAGGGGAAAGTCCCTTGCGAAATGGAAGAGCTGGTCAAACTTCCAGGAGTCGGAAGGAAAACGGCAAATGTTATAATTGGCAATTATTTCAGGAAACCCGGAATAATAGTTGATACCCATATAATGAGGCTAAGCCGCAGACTTGGTCTCACCTCGAATTCCGATCCCGTTAAGATTGAATTCGATCTTAGAGGGTGCATTCCAGAAAAAGACTGGACGTTTTTTTCAAATTCCCTGGGTGATCACGGGAGAAATGTCTGCAAGGCGAGAAAGCCCATGTGTTCAAAGTGCGGAATATCCCACGTATGTCTTTATTTCGAGGAGCTTTACGCATCGTGAGAGCTGTTAGTGCTAAAGAGATTCTCGGAAAACGCTTCGGGCGCAAAACCATTGGGTATTCACACCCGGTTTTCAAAATAATCACGGAAGACAGGGGGAAGAAAAGCACATGAATTCCGGCACTGATTATTCTGGATTTTTTCCTTTTGGATGGCTGAGGGACTTCCGGGGGGATAACTGGCAGATTTTCTGGAACAAGAAAACGGGGCATCTTTTTCTCAAAGCCACCGCAGAAAACACGCTCATAAAGATTGGTGAGGCCCCGGACTGGATGGAAGCGAAGAAAAAAGCTGATTTTCTAATGCAGAATCCTGATTCGGTCACAATAGAAACTGCAGATTGCTGAATTTGCCGCTTTTAGGCAAACGATTCGGGAGATCCCTGAATCCTAAGGCTCTTATCATCATCTGAGTTCATCACTACCGCTATTGACTTGCCCGCGGGAGTTTTATAATATCAGTACTTCTTAAAACACCGTGTCTAATCATGAAATACGTAGAGCAGGAACTGATTTCCGTACCAGTCGGGAAAGGAAAGGTTAACGCCCTCTACTACAGAGCGCTTAATAACGACTCCGAAAAAAGAAAGACTATAATTATCCATGTCCACGGGTTTTTGGGGAACTTTCTTGACGGAAGCCAGAGATTCCTACCACCGATCCTTGCCAAGGCAGGCTACTCATCTATTGCGATAAATACCAGACTGGCCAATTTCGGGCTTTTCTTCGGTTTTGGAATAGTGGATGACACTATTTCGCAGATAGACGGCGTAGTGAAGTATCTGGGGGAAATCGGTTACGAGAAAATAATTATTTCCGGTTACAGCCTGGGTGGAGGAGTAATTCTCAGGTATCTCTCCGTAAAAAGCCGCCAACAGGACTCCGATGAGTCGGAACTGCTAAAGGGTGTGATTGCCCTCGCTACTCCTTATTCTATCCCGGACTCGATAAGAAGAAGATGGAATAAGTGGGAAAGCCAGCCTTCCTACGATGAGGTGTACGAGGAAGCGAAGATGATACTTGGCGATAATCCCCATGATTCAAAGCAGGACAGAACGATTCTTATTTTCAGGGCCAGGGGGAACTCCTACCGGCCGGAGCACACCGAAATATATACTTACAAGACATGGTGGTTTCTCGCCGGTCCGGAGGCGGAAGCCGTAAAGAGCTATGAGCAGATAAAGAACATAAAACTGCCGATTCTTCTAATGCAAGGCTGGAACGATACGTTTGTAAAACCCGATGAGACCCATAATCTTGCGCAAATAGCCATAGACAACGGAAATGACGACGTTTCCGCATATTATCTCAATACCGGTCATACCCTCGAGGGAAAAGAAGAGGAAATGGGCGATATTATAATAAGATGGCTTGACAGAAGATTCATCTGATTCTGCGATGGTAAACGAACAGAAGAGTCTCCTTACATACAAGACTGAAGATGGATTCGAAGTGAATTCTCTCCTTGTCACCCCGGAGTTCGCATCAGAAGAAGATCTTTACGAATCTCCCATAATCATAAACCTCTACGGAGTATTGGGGCACTTCCTCACCAGGGGGACCCCTGTTAGGCTTCCCCCGCTCCTCAGGGAAAAAAATATAAGCACGCTTTCTGTAAACACCCGTATGGCGTTTATGGGTCAGATAATGGGCGAGGGGATTTTTCCTAAAACGATTCATGAAATGAAAGAATCGGTGAATATTCTTCAAAAAGAAGGATTTCGCAACATTTTCATGCTGGGCTACAGTCTAGGGGCTAACATGGCTGTCTACTACGCGTCCCAGACTGATTCTTCCGGAATAAAAGGGCTTATACTTGAAGGGTGTTCTTACTCTCTGCCGTATTCACAGCAAAGAAGGCTTGAGAAAAACAGGAGCATTCCATCCTATGACGATATTTATCTGAAAGCCAGAGAAGTTCTGGGTCCGAATCCGGAGAAAAAGAAAAACGACCAGGTATTTATCGTCTACAGGGCCTGGGGGGATTCTTTCAATCCCGTTGATGGAGAGATGTTTACTTACAGAACTTGGTGGTTCATGAGAGGACCCCAGGCCTACCATGCGAAAACCTGTGAAATTATAGAAGATGTGAAGGTTCCCGTTCTCTTTATCCACGGAGAAAACGACGACATCGTTGATGTGTGGGAACCCAAGGAACTTAAAAACATAATGAATCAGGCGGGCAACGAAGATGTAACGCTACGCTACATACCGGGAGCGAAACACGACTGCGTAGAGAATCCTAAAGACTCGATAGATGCCATAACGAAGTGGATATCGGAAGTTAATGCGAAGATATAAAATCGGATGAGTTCTGCGTTTGGGTCTCGGGATTCTGGGAATTGAACCGGAATATGGAATTAAGTTTGCTTTTTTGTTCTTGAAAAAAGGGAAACTTTATATATCTTACAACTCCTTTAATAAAACAGTTGACTTTTCCCTGGATTTTTACTCATAAATCTGTAGGCAACAGGGAATTTGGAGGCGACGACCATGTCCGAGAATTTTTCAATCGAAAAGGAGCTTTCGGAAAAACACCAGCTTAAGAAACCTTCGGGAGTATATTACAACCTTTCCGTTCCCAGGCTTTACGAAGAGGCGATCAAGAGAAACGAAGGACACATTGGTGAGAGTGGAACTTTTGTAGGCTACACTTCTCCTCATACTGGAAGATCCCCCAAGGACAGATTTGTGGTAAAGGAGCCTTCCACGGAAAAGAATATAGACTGGGGAGCAGTAAACCAGCCCGTATCACCAGAGGTTTTTGATCACTTTTACGAGGAAGTGATGGATTACTTCGAAGGCAAGGATGTTTTCGTAAGAGACCTTCAGGTTTGCGCTCATCCGAACTACAGAACAAACGTGAGGGTGATTAATGAATTCGCCTGGCACAATCTTTTCGTAAATAATCTCTTCATAAGACCTGACGCTTCTGAGCTTCCGCATGAGGAAGTGGGTTTTACCGTCATTTCAGCCCCGGGTTTCAAGGCAGACAACCCGGAGAAATACGGTCTTAACAGCGAAACTTTCATATTCCTTAACCTAAGCCGAAGAATTGCCCTTATCGGTGGTACACGCTACGCGGGAGAGATGAAAAAATCCGTTTTTGCCGCCATGAATTTTCTTCTGCCGGAAAGAGATGTTTTTCCGATGCACTGTTCGGCAAACATTGGAAAAGACGAAAATGTGGCGCTTTTCTTCGGATTGTCGGGAACTGGCAAAACCACGCTTTCCGCTGATCCCGAAAGGGCGCTTATCGGAGATGACGAACATGGCTGGTTTGACGAAGGAGTTTTTAATTTCGAGGGTGGCTGTTATGCGAAGACCATAAAGCTTAGTCCGACCACGGAACCCGAAATTTACCAGGCGGCCCTTAATTTCGGCTCGGTCCTTGAGAACGTCGAACTCGATTTGGAAACGGGAAAAATAGATTTTGACAGCGACAGATATACGGAGAACACTCGCGGGGCATACCAGATTGATATGCTCGAAAATATTGTTCCGGAAGGAGTAGGCGGCATTCCAAAAAGCATTTTTATGCTGACCTATGATGCTTTCGGAGTTCTGCCTCCTATATCAAAGCTTGATTCTGACCAAGCCATGCGCTATTTCCTTCTGGGTTACACGGCGAAAGTTGCCGGCACCGAGAGGGGAGTGAGCAAGCCTCAGGCGACTTTCAGTTCATGTTTCGGCTCTCCTTTCCTTCCAAGACCCCCGAAATTCTACGGAGCGATGCTGAAAGAGAGAATGGAAAAGCATAAGGCAAACGTCTGGCTTCTGAATACGGGGATTTCCGGCGGGCCTTTCGGGGTCGGCAAAAGAATGCCTCTTCCGTCCACAAGAGCTCTTGTTACAGCAGCGGTAAGCGGTTTGCTCGACGACAGAGAGTTTGTCAAAATTCCCATACTTGATCTGTCCGTGCCGATTGATTGTCCTGGAGTTGATTCGACCCTTCTGCAGCCTCGACTCTCATGGGATGACCCGGATGAATACGACCGCAAGGCTCGTACTCTGTCAGACCTTTTCGAAGAGGAATACGAAAAATATATCTAGAGTCCAAGCCGGTTTTAACTCATCGACTCGGTTCCGCGGTATAGAACACCTGGCAAATTGAGGACGAGGACTGGTTATGGCGTCCCCGAGGGGATTTGAACCCCTGTTACCGGCGTGAAAGGCCGATGTCCTAGGCCTGACTAGACGACGGGGACGGCAAGAATTGAGCCGTACAGGATTCGAACCTGTGACCCACTGCTTAAAAGGCAGTTGCTCTACCAGCTGAGCTAACGGCTCAGAAGATGCCGTATTATATCACGGACCTTTTTCATGTCAAAAAACTGTAGTTGTCCTGATAGAAAGCATAAAATCATGTAAACTCCCTTTCTCACTTTCTTTTTTCAGGTCACCATTTAGGATGTCTTTTGCACGAAAGTACAGAGATTTTTCCCTCGTCACTTTGGGAAATTTTTTCTTTTTCTGCAATTTCTCCTCTTTTTTCCTGCTTCCGCTTTTCATAACAGATATCGGGGGCGACGAGGCCCGCATAGGCTATGTCATGGGGACTTTTGGCATAACTTCAATAGGGGCTATCCCATTCGTAGCCTTCCTGATAGACCACTACGGGCGAAGAAGATTCATGCTTGCGGGTTCTTCTCTGATGTTTCTGGTTTCCCTTCTCTATATTTTCATATCGGATATTGACGTGAAAATATTCCTCCTGAGGCTCATGCAGGGAATAGCTTTCGCCTTTTTCTTCACCTCGGCCGCTACGGCGGTTTCCGATTATGTTCCCAGTGAAACAAGGGCTTACGGACTCGGTATTTTCGGCGCCTTCACAATAGCTTCCTACTCGGTTGGACCTACTGTTGGAGAATTTATGATAGAAAGATTCGGCTACTCGGTCTTTTTTCTCTACACCTCTGTTTTCAGCCTGCTTGCCTTCATTCTCTGCTTCCTCTCTCGGGAGGGAAAGTTCAGGGTATCGGAGAAATCCATTTTCAGTGGCTTTTTCGACGTTGTTTTTTCCCCGAGGTTCCGTGTGCTTCTGCTGACCAACCTCATAATTGCCGTGGGACTTGGAAGCATGCTTAATTTCTTCTCCGTTTTTCTTGAGGAAAACGGAATTCATGTATGGAGCTTTTTTCTTACATATTCCGTAACCGTCATATTAATCAGAGTCCTGGGCGGGAAGCTCCCGGATATTGTCGAGAGAAGAAAAATAGCCCTGCCGTCAATGCTTATCATGGTTTCGTCCCTGCTGATGATCTTTTCCATAAACTCCACTTTGAGCGCTGTTCTGGTTTCTTTTGTCTTCAGCCTGGGTTACGGAATTCTCTATCCCACCATAAGCGCGATGATTATCGACAGGGCGCTTGATGATGAAAGGGGAACGGCTATGGGCGCGTTTAACATGTCATTTAGCATCGGCATAAACTTTTTTGCCTTCGCTCTCGGACTCATAGCGCGTGATTACGGTTTTTCGAACATGTATTCGGTAACGGGAATATTCATGTTTGCGGGGTGCATTATCTTTACCTATAAATATTTTATAAGTGCAGGGAGGGCGAACCGTCTTTCATGAAAATAAAATCCGGCGATACCATTCTCCTCGTTTCACCTGACAACAAAAGCTTCATGGTGGTGGTGGAAGAGGGCAAGTCCTTCAGCTCTCACATGGGAATACTCGACCTTTCGTCCGCGCTGGGAAAGAAATGGGGAGAGACGATAGTTTCAAACCTTGGAAACAATTTTGTGCTTCTTAACCCGACTGTGGAACAGAAAATCATGAAAGTGAGAAGGGCTACCCAGATCGTTTATCCAAAGGATGCGGCCTTGATTCTCTTTAAAACGGACGTTAGGGCGGGAACCAGGGTTGTTGAAGCCGCGACCGGTTCGGGAGCCCTTACCATTGCGCTTGCGAATTCGGTGGCCCCTTCCGGAAAAGTCTATACGTACGAGAAAAGAGAACAGTTCATGAATAATGCCAAAGACAACGTACGACGGGCGGGACTTTCTGAATACGTGGAATTTAACTGTGGCGATGCCAGAGAAGGTTTTAAGGAAAGAGAAGTCGACGTCGCGATACTTGATCTCCCTTCTCCATGGTATGGAATTCCAGCGGCTTACGAGGCTCTTGCCTCCGGAGGGAGAATCGCAAGCATTTCCCCAACATACAACCAGGTGGAAAGAACGGCCGAATCGCTTGAGGAAACGGGTTTTGTGAGAATCGAAACGGTTGAGCTTATAATGAGGAACTATCAGGTGAAAAAGGGGAAAACCCGCCCGGATAACAGAACCGTGGCACACACAGGATTTCTTACCTTCGCCTTCAAGGGAATAAGCGATGTTGAGGCTCGCGAATCAGAATGACTAATGAACGACTTCTTATAGAAGGCGCAGATCAAATAGGCATTAAAGACATCAGAACCGACCTTTTCCTCTCTTATGTTGATCTGCTAGGCAGGTGGGGCAGGCGCATAAACCTGAGTTCGGTTCTCACTGACCGGGAAATCATAATCAAGCACCTGATTGATTCCCTTACAGTGGCTGAATTCATGCCTCCCGGCTCAAGGGTGATTGATATAGGAACGGGGGCCGGTTTTCCCGGAATTCCGCTTTATATCTACGATCCGTCCCTTAACCTTACGCTTCTCGAGTCGGTTGGAAAGAAAGTTGCTTTTTTAAAGGACGTGAAAAGATCTCTGGGACTCAACGGCATTGATATTCACCATGGGAGAGCCGAGGAAGTGGATAGAGGGATGGGAGGGGCTTTTGACCGGATTACGTCCCGAGCTCTTGGGAGCGTTAGTACTGTCGTGGCTCTCGGTACTCCTTATCTGGATATAGAAGGGGAGATGGTTATAATGAAGGGACCCCGGGGAAAGAAGGAATGGAAAAGTTACGCGGACCGGTATCCGGAAGACATGGAACTTCTTCTGACAAAAGAACTTGAACTGCCTTTTTCAGGTGAGAAAAGGGTGATCATCGTCGCAAAGCCGATATCTCAGCAGATGGAGACGGAAGTTTGAAAACCATAGGAGTAATAGGCGGAAGCGGTCTTTATGAAATCGAGGGGATTTCGGACGTTAAAACCGTTTCCGCGGAGACTCCATGGGGCAAACCCTCTTCAAGCCTGCTTACAGGAACCCTCGGCGGCGTGCGAATGGTTTTTCTTCCAAGGCACGGAACAGGACACACGGTATCCCCGTCTGAGATAAACTTCCGGGCGAATATATACGCAATGAAGGCTATGGGAGTCGAGTGGATTATATCTGTAAGTGCCGTGGGCAGCTTGAAGGAGGAAATAGAACCGGGGCACATAGTGATACCTGATCAGTTCATTGACAACACCAAGCGGAGGCCTTCCACGTTCTTTGAAGGCGGTATAGTAGCCCACGTTTCAATGGCCGATCCGGTGTGCTCCGTGCTATCGGGCTGCCTGCGGGAAGCATCGCTTGACTTCGGCGGGACGACCCACTCGGGAGGAACTTACGTCTGCATAGAGGGTCCTCAGTTCTCTACCAGGGCGGAGAGCCACCTGTACAGAAAATGGGGAGCGGACATAATAGGAATGACCGCAATGCCGGAAGCGAAACTTGCCAGGGAAGCCGAGATCTGCTATTCCACAATAGCCCTTTGCACCGATTATGACTGCTGGAATGAAGACCATGACGACGTCATTGTTTCGGACATAATTGAAATCATGAATAAAAACGTTGAAGCGGCAAAAAAAATAGTGGCTGCCGTAGTTGATGCTATCCCTGAAGAAAGAGAATGTCCTTGCGGGGATGCCCTGGGTCACTCTATAATAACGTCCTCTGACTGCGTAACCGAAGAAACCAGGGACAGGTTTGAACTTATTGTGAAAAAATACATGTAGAGGTCTGAATGAGTATTGTCGTTGTAGGGTCAGTAGGAATTGACACCATAGAAACCCCTTTTGGAAGAGAAGAAAATGTTCTCGGCGGATCCGCCTGTTATTTCTCTCTGGCGGCCCGGAACTTTACGGATGTTCACATGGTCTCCTCCGTTGGAGAAGATTTTCCCCCAGCCCATTCCGAGCTGCTTCGCTCAAGGGGCATTGATACGGAGGGAGTAGCGGTCAGTGAAGGAGAAACCTTCAGATGGGAAGGCAGGTACGAGTATGACATGAAGGATCCCGAAACCGTCTCAGTCACCCTTGGTGTTCTGGGATCGTTTGATCCCGTGGTTCCCGAGAAGTCCAGAGATGCCAACTATCTTTTCCTGGCCAACACGGATCCTGAGATTCAGATGAAGGTCCTTGAGCAGGTGAGCTCGCCCCGTGTCGTGGCCTGCGACACCATGAATTTCTGGATAGACAACAAAGTGGAGCAACTTAAAGAACTCCTTGGCAGAGTCAATATTCTCATAATAAACGACTCTGAAGCAAGGCAGCTATCCGAAGAACCATTGATGGCCAGAGCGGCGAGAAAGATAATGGACATGGGACCGGAATTCCTGATCGTGAAAAGAGGGGAGTACGGGGCCTTGCTTTTTTCCCGGGAGGACCTGTTCTTCGCCCCCAGCTACATGCTTGAGCAGGTGCTTGACCCGACTGGAGCGGGGGACACTTTTGCCGGGGGATTCATGGGTTACGTAGCGTCTCGAGGTAAGGATCTTGACTTTGCCGGTTTTAAAAAAGGGGTTGCCTACGGAAGCGTTCTGGCTTCCTTTACGGTTGAGGATTTCAGCGTAAGACGTCTTGGTTCGCTGCAGAAAGAGGAAATAGAGCGAAGATACGAAGAGTTTCTGAAACTCTCAAGCATGTAGAAGAGAAATCAGCTCAGGGACTTTACGTATTTCATTCGGATGTTGTAAATCATGTCGTCAAGGAGTTGCTTTTCCTCTTCCGTCAGGTTCCCTTCGGTTTTTTCCGCGAGTATCTCAAGTATGGTTATGGTGTGCTTGGCGGCCGGAATGTTAACTTCTCTTTTTTTTGAGTGGGGGTCGGGAATTTCACCCAAGTGAATGAGGGCCGAGGCGTTTAACGAGAGAATAAACCCCGAAAAGTCCATCTTTAATTCGTCTTTTTCACCGCTCACGATAAACCACTCTCCTTGCAGGTAAGTTCTTAACGTCGTTGGATCAATTATAGATACTGGAGAAGTTTTTTTCTAGGGTCGTAGGGATATTTCTCTTTAAACTCGTCCATGAGTTTTTTCACGTGCTCACCGGATTCCTCCGGCATTGCTATCTGGACAACTACGAACTGGTCTCCCCGTCTGCCGGTCTTGGGATTTCTCACTCCCTTTTCCCTGAGCCTCATTTTCGTGCCGCTTCCCACGCCTGGCGGGATAGTAAGTTTTACAGGACTCTCTATGGTCGGCACATCGATCAGCGTTCCCAGGGCCGCCTCATAGACCGTCAGCGGAACATCAATATATATATCGTCGTTCTCTCTTTTGAAAACAGGATGGGAGAGGACCTTTATTTCGAGAATAAGATCTCCGGCCATGGAATTTATTTGTTCGCCCTTGCCCGGCAATCTTACCTTGGAACCGGTTTTTACTCCCGCCGGAATCTTGACCGTTATTTTCTTGGTTCCGCCCTCCGGGGACTTAACCAGAAGCTCTTTCTCTCCCCCTTTTACCGCGGTTTCAAAATCAAGGGTTACGGTATGCTGGATGTTTTTCGGTCTTCTCGGCTGCTGTCGCACGTTGCTGAAATCAAAAACATCTCCGAAATTCCCCCTCGCTCCACCCATGCCGTACGCCCCGCCCCCCTGCGAAAAAATATCTTTGAAGATTTCGTCTATGTCCGGAAACCCTCGTGAATACTGCCTGTAGCTTCCTCCACCTGCTCTCTGCCCGCCAAAACCGCTTGTCCCGAACATGTCGTAAGTCTTTTTCTTCTCGGGATCGGAGAGGGTTTCGTAAGCGAGCTGAATTTCCTTGAACTTCTCCTCGGACGCTTTGTCCCCCTGATTCATATCGGGGTGGTGTTTTCTCGCGAGGTCTCTGTACGCTTTTTTTATCTGGTCCTGCGTTGCGCTTCGCGGTACGCCGAGTACGGTGTAAGGATCTTTTTCCGCGTTCATGAAGATAAAAACTCCGATTTTCTCATGCTCAATATAATAATACTTGAGATTAAAGGAAATTGATCAGGGATTTATATACTGGCTGCCCGCAGGATGTACCCTTTTTTTGGCTGTTGTGCCAGATTGCATTCGAGGAGTATTAAAGTAAGGGTCACGAAACGGAAGACAGGCGAGAAAATACGAGATCCCATAAGGAAGTTCAAACAATGAAAGAAGGGGAAACCCTTCTCTCAGCGGGAAAGCCGGCGTCTGATCGCACGAGCCGGCTTTGTTCAAAGTAGTACAGTGATGAGCAAGAAGAAAACTGTCGCCGTGACGGGCGCGGCCGGGTTCATCGGCTCAAGGCTGGTGGAGAGACTGGCGCAATCAGACCATGTGGACAGCGTTATAGCGCTTGACTGTCTCCCGCTAGACATATCCCATCCGAAAGTCACGGCATTCAAGAAGGACATCCGGGAGTCCATTGCGGACATTTTGCGAAAGCACCAGGTTGACGCGGTTATTCACTTGGCCTTTCTCTTGCGGCCCGGACATGACCGCAAGGCAGCGCACAGGGTGAATGTCAGCGGCACGGCCCAGGTGATACATGACTGCTGGGCTGCCGGCATAAAACACCTTGTCTACCTCAGCAGCACCACTGTGTACGGTGCCCGTTCCGGGGCCGAGCAGCCATATACCGAGGAATCGCCCGTCAGGCCCGTCCGGGGATTTCAGTACGCCGAGAACAAGGCCGCAGCGGAGCTCAAGCTTAGAACATTCGCAATGAACAGTCCCAGCTCCCGCGTCACCATACTGCGGGGGTGCACGGTAATGGCGCCCCAGTGCGAGAACTTCGTTACTGATGTCTTTTTCAGGCTGGCGAGCGTCCGCGTTCTCGGTGCCGATCCGCAGATGCAGTTTATCCATCTCGACGACCTGCTCGACGCCTTTGAACTGTGTCTGCTGAAGCCTGCCTGCGGGGTGTTCAACATCACGGGAGAGGGGACCGTTGCCTATAGCGAGATTGCGAGCATTGCGGGTAGACGCTCGATTACCCTTCCGGCGTCGCTTCTCGCGGCCATCACGTGGGTAACATGGATGCTGCGGCTGCAAAGCGATTCTCCCGCGTGCGGGATCGAGTACGCGAGATGGCCGTGGGTGGCCAGCAACGAGAAGCTTAGACGAGAAACCGGGTTCCGCCCAAAACACACTTCCCGGGAAGCGCTGATGAGCTCGGTGCTGGCAAACAGTTAATTCCCATTGCCTTCATTCCGCAATCATAGTCTTCATATACATGATTGAAAAACTGCCTGTATTCCTGATGGGAACCAATTGGCAACTTCTTTAAAACTGGCGAGGGTGGTTAAATTTGCCGGTCAGTCCTCTATGGATTCGAGTATCCTGTCCGCAATCTCAAAAAAGGACTTTGCGGCCGCACTTTCCGGATCAGACTCCACGATGGGGGTTCCGTTATCCCCACCGATTCTTATCCGCGGATCGATTGGGATTTCTCCAAGAAACGGAACTTCAAACCTCTCCGCCATACGTCTCCCTCCACCCCTGCCGAATATGTCTATCTTGCCGTCTACATCGGGCATATCCAGATAGCTCATATTCTCCACTATGCCGAGAATAGGGATATTCAGTTTGTTAAACATCAGAATCCCTCTTCTTACGTCCACCAGTGCTACGTCCTGGGGAGTGGTTACTATAACTCCTCCGCTTATCGGGGCCGTCTGCGCCAGAGAAAGCTGGGCGTCCCCGGTACCTGGAGGAAGGTCAATTACCAGGTAATCCGTTCCGCTCCACTCAACGTCCTCGATAAACTGCTTTATCGCTCCATGCACCATGGGACCTCTCCATATCACAGCGTCTTCCTCGTTCACGAGGAAACCGATGGACATTACCTTGAGGCCGAATTTTTCTATGGGAACGATCTTGTCATCGGTGGTTGCGCGGGGTTTTTCGCTTATCCCCATCATCAAAGGAGCGCTCGGTCCCCAGATATCGGCATCCATAAGCCCGACTTTCTGTCTTTTCTTTGAGATTGCCAGGGAGAGGTTGGTCGCTATTGTTGACTTGCCGACTCCTCCTTTGCCGCTCGCGACGGCTATGTAGTACTTTATGTCGGGAAGCTTGCTTTTTTCACTGCCCGCGTCGGCAGTTATCTGCTTCTGCGGTCGCGAGCCGATCTTCATCGAGAGGTCCTCGACTCCGGGTATGCCGAAGATGGCTTTCCTGACTTCTTCCTCGATTGCGGACTGAAGCTTCTGGTCGGGCTTGGGAAGTACTATGGAGAGCGTTACCTTCGAATCCTCCACGACAATGTCCTTTACGAGTCCGAAGGACACTATATCCCGGTTAAATCCCGGATACTTAACACCCTTAAGAATTTTTATTATCCGTTCTCTGTTTAGTTCCACGCGGAAAGTTCCCCCTAAGCGATACCCAGTTTCTTTTTTCCTTCCTCGGATATCATGTCGGGGTTCCAGGGAGGGTCCCAGATTACCTCTATAAGAACGTTATCTGCTCCCGCGTTTTTAAGGGCCATTTCAGCCTGGCCCGCTATCTGTGCTCCCATGGAGCACCCCGGGGTGGTAAGGGTCATCTTGATTTGAACGTTCCGCCCGGAAATTTTGGTGTCGTAAATAAGTCCGAGATCCACTATGCTCACGGGAAGTTCGGGGTCGTACACATCCTTAAGAGCGCCGTAGACCGTCTCTTCCGTTATTTCGCGGCTGTCTTCGGGTTTTTCCTTCTTTTCAAACTTGGTAAAAGACACAGAGCTTTTATCCTTGGAAGAACCGCCCCTGTCTATCTGGATTATCTTTTTCATCCCCATAGTTTGCCTCCTGATTTTCTCTTTATTGATAACTATGAAAAACTTGTTGAGTTGGCTTTTCTCTATGCCGCCTAGATTGCTTCTTATACTTTGCCGAACTCTTCAAAAGAAATAAATACCCCGGGGTATTAGCCGAGTTAAAATCTTTTAAGCATGCATTAAGCCTTACGCTTTCTTGACACTATAATAACTATTCAATAGCATTTTCCGCAAGTTATGAGGCAATCCCGGCAGATATCAATCGGCGACGTGAAAATAGGCGGGGGAGCTCCCGTGTCGGTCCAGTCAATGACTATCACCGATACAAGAGACGTCGCGTCAACGGTTTCCCAGATAAAAAGACTTGAGGAGGCAGGCTGTGACATCGTCAGGGTCGCCGTTCCCGACATGGATGCCGCAAAGGCTCTGGGAGCGATAAGAAAAGAGATAAGAATTCCCCTTGTCTCGGACATACACTTTGATTACAGACTGGCCCTTGAATCAATAAGACAGGGAGTCGACGGGATGAGAATAAATCCCGGGAACATCGGCGCCAGGTACAGAATAAAGGCCGTGGTTGACGCCTGCAGGGAAAGAAGAATTCCCATAAGAATAGGCGTGAATTCAGGCTCTCTTGAAAAAGACATACTAAAAAAGCACAAACATCCGACGGCTGAGGCCCTGGTTGAAAGCGCAATGAGACATGTGCAGATACTTGAGGACCTTGATTTTCTCGACATGAAGATTTCGGTTAAGTCCACCGACGTGAAGAAAATGATCACCGCATACAGAATGCTTGCGGACGAGACCGAATACCCGCTCCATCTCGGAGTTACCGAGGCGGGGACTCCGGGAATGGGAACGGTGAAATCCGCCATAGGAATCGGAGCGCTTCTCGCTGAAGGGATAGGTGACACGATAAGGGTGTCTTTAACAGGTGATCCGGTGGAGGAGATAGTTGTCGGAATGAACATACTGAGGTCCCTTGGAATGAGGAACAACGGAATTGAGCTTATCTCATGTCCGGGGTGCGGGCGACTTGAAATAGATCTTGAGAAGCTGGTTTCGGAAGTTGAGCAGGGTGTTTCCGGTTTTAACCTTCCAAGACCGGTTAAAGTCGCCATACTGGGTTGCGTTGTTAACGGACCGGGTGAAGCCGCGGAAGCCGATATTGGAATAGCGGGGGGAAGGGGAAAAGGAATGCTCTATCGGGACGGAAAACTGATAAAATCTTTCAGAGAAGCCGATTTGGTCGGGGAACTTGTCAAGGAAATAGAGAGAAACTACGTCAACTGAACTGAAACCCCCGCGAAATTGCTTCCCAGCTGAATTCAAATCACTTTAAAGGAGAAAAACGGATGAGGTTTTCTTCCTATTTCATACCCACGGTCAAAGAAGATCCTTCGGATGCCGAGATCGTAAGTCACAAGCTTATGGTAAGAGCAGGCATGATAAGAAAGCTTGCGGCCGGGATCTACAACTACCTTCCTCTGGGACTCAGGTCCATAAGAAAAGTCGAGAACATAGTGCGGGAAGAAATGAACAGGGCGGGAGCCATAGAACTTCTTATGCCCGCGGTGCTTCCGGCTGAACCCTGGATCGAAAGCGCCAGATGGGACTACTACGGAAAGGAACTGCTTCGCTTCAAGGACCGCGCCGAGCGGGATTTCTGTCTGGGACCCACGCACGAGGAAATAATAACGGACATAGTCAGGAAGGAGATTCGTTCCTACAAACAGCTTCCCGTTAATTTTTACCAGATACAGACAAAGTTCAGAGATGAAATCCGTCCCCGCTTCGGGGTTATGAGGGCACGTGAGTTCATAATGAAAGATGCCTATAGCTTCGACGCTTCGGATGAGGGAGCGGATCGTTCCTACCAGGCGATGTACGACGCTTATGTACGTATATTTGAAAGGTGCGGGCTCGCGTTCAGCGTGGTTGCAGCCGATTCAGGAAACATCGGCGGAAGTTTCTCACATGAGTTCATGGTAACTGCCGACACCGGGGAAGACGTAATAATGAGTTCCACGGAGGCAGATTACGCCGCCAACCTCGAACTCGCAAAAATCGGCATTTCAGAAGACGAAAGGGAAGGATTAAGAACAACCTCGGGACTTGAGAATATCTCCGAGGTCCATACCCCGGACCTTAAGACGGTTGAGGATGTGGCGCAGCTTTTAAAAGTCGGGCCGGAGGAACTGATAAAGACTCTTATAGTACATACCGAAACGCAGCCGGTCGTTGCGCTTGTAAGAGGAGATACGGAACTCAGTCTAACCAAGCTCAGGAACTTTCTCGGATGTGATGTCGCAGAACTTGCCGATCCGCAGACAATTCTTGAGGTTTCAGGAGGCCCGCTTGGATTCAGCGGACCCGTGGGACTTAAGAGAAAGAACGTGAGGGTGATTGCGGACAAATCCGTTCGCAATATGAAAAACGCCGTAACGGGGGCCAACAAAGGCGACTATCACGTAACCGGCGTTAACCCCGGGCGGGACTTTGAAGCCGATTCCTATGCGGACATAAGGGTGGCAAGGGAAGGGGACCCGTGCCCGGTTTCTGAAAACGGAGTTCTGAAGGCGTCAAGAGGCATCGAAGTTGGACATGTTTTCAAGCTCGGGACCAAGTACAGCGAAGCCATGGGAGCCACTTACGTAGATGAGAACGGAGTGGAAAAACCGCTTGTTATGGGTTGTTACGGAATCGGGATAGGAAGAACGGTAGCAGCAGCGATAGAACAGAATAACGATGAGTACGGAATAAAATTCCCTGTCCCCATAGCTCCGTTTGAAGTTTCCGTGCTTCCGATAAACATGAAGCAGCAGGATGTGAAGGATGCAGCGGAGAAAATATACTCAGCGCTTCTCCACGATGGAGTGGATGTTCTTATTGATGACAGAGCGGAGACCGCTGGCGTGAAATTCAAAGACTCGGATCTGCTCGGAATCCCGATTCAGGTCACTGTCGGGCAAAGAAGCCTGAAAGAGGGCAAGGTGGAAATAAAGAATAGAAACTCCGGTGAGAGAATAAGCATTGTCGTAGAAGAAGTCTCGGGAGAAATTGCTGCCCTTTTGGCCAAAGAGAGATAAGAAGAAGGGCCTCGGGGCGGAAATTTTGGGGTTTATATATTTCACCGTCCAAAAGTGTGATAAGATGTGAGCATGGGCTTAATGTGTTTTCCCTACGGAGCAAGTTCGAGATAATACTGCAGCGTCCGGACAGTATAGAGAAGCGCTTAAAATGAGAGAGACAGCATTTAAAATCCAGATCGATCACCTCAAAGGAGTCCTGATAATAAGCATATCCGGCGAGATCAAAGGCCTGAGCGGACGGGAATTTCACAGCACCATATTCCAGGAAATCCAGGGGCAGGACATTCCTATAGTTCTGGACCTCGAAGGGCTGACCTACATCAACAGCATGGGACTGCGCTCGATCCTGCTTGTCGCCAAAAGGCAGCAGGACAACAAAGCGAAATTCGCGGTGTGCTCCCTGTCCAAACCTATGAGAGAAATATTCGAGATCACGTGTTTTAACCGGATCATGCCGGTGCTTGAATCCCGCTCCGAAGCCATAGCAACCGTAACTTAAAAGTCCGTCCATACAGGTAACGGATATCCGTAAACCCATACAGCGCAAATTCCTCCCTGAAAATCTTTATTGACAACGGCCAGTTCTGAACATAATAATATAGTACCAACTATCTGTTACTACACTTAAATCATCTGAAAAACAGGGGGGCTTAAACCATGAAACTTGCAGATATCTCCATGAGCAGAATGGGGGGGGGGGTATGAGGGTTTGGCGGCTCCTCCTTATATGCATAGGGATTACGGTCATTATACTGATTGCGAATGAGGTAAAGGCGCATGAACTCGATAATCATCCGGCTGACAGCATAGTCGCATCCCAAGTAGACCAGAACAACGAGGAGCAGGTAAGAGCGCTACTGGAGCATCTTTCCGCCCACTGGACGGGCATGGTCGTGGACGAAGGATATACCGTTGACTCCTTGCTTGCCTTCAGAACCATCCTCAGAATGAAAGCAGGACCATGGGCAAGCGATGACTTGTACGTAATTCGGTTGAACTCAACTGAAAGCGACATAACCATTCACCCTTACCACCCGGCCGGGCAGAGCGGAAGACTTGACGACCCCGCAGGTATTGGACAAAGCCTTGCAGACAAAGCCACGGCCAACCCGGGAGAGATCCAATGTTCTCCCTACGCTCTCGATGGAGAGCAAAGAGTCGCCTGCGCGATCAGCAACCCATTTTCCGGGAGAGGCATGCCCACCATAGGAACATTTATGGCAGGTTTTCACCATACCTTTGAGGATATAAACTTCGATCATATAGTGTGTCCAGAGGCTAACCCCAAGGTTACAGCGGCCGACGTGGTGGATGACGAGACCCTTGAGGACTTCGTAAGGGAAGCGACCTCTTACTTCCTGCCCATACTGCTAAGTGGAGATGCGCTTGTAAACCGTATATGCCTTAGAAGGTTCCCCTGGATAGATGGCCCCATATACCTGTTCAGGTCAGCTGTCGATTCGGGACAGGTTATCTTCCACGGAATATCCCCAGAGCTTGAAAACAACAGCTTCGCAGACCTCCGGGACCAGGCAGGCACCCTGATAGCAAGCCTCTTGAGGGAAGAGGCAAGATCCCAATCACCTTTGGAAGGCGGATTTGTGGAGTACTACTGGGACGACCCTACAACCCCTGATGACGACCTTGACGTCACCGACCCCGAGGTTTGTCCTACAGGCCCAAAGACATGCGCAACGGGAACGAGTTTGAAAAGGACATTCATTATTTCCATTCCCAAAGAGCTGTCTGGCCTCGGGGATGATATGTTCATGGCAGCCGGAAGGTATATCGAGGAAGAGTCAGAGGGCGGATGCAGCCTTACACGCGATGGGAAGAAGCCCAGCCCCCTCAGCTACCTCATAGCCCTGCTTTTCATAGGTGGGATCCTAGCTGTCAGTGTAACTGTAAAAGGAGAAACCAATGAATGAACCAACAAACAGTCAAATACTTCAAGAGTTGAGAGAGGTTAAACAAGTAGTCTCAAACCCAGACGTCAAAGTCTCAAATTTCATCAAGTTTTATTTGATGACTTGGGTCAATGTTCAAGACTCCACTCATCGGCTTGGTAATTTTAGCCTTGACCTTCCCGGTTGACTTTTCTTTGATTCCTACAACGGGAGGCATACTCAACATCGGCAACGAGGGTCAGTCCCGTCTCGATCAGGATGAAGATCAGGTGCTGTATCTGGATTCCATGCTGGGACGAACACTGTTTCTTACTACCAAGTTTGACCTTTAATACTTAGCTATTTCCTTTCGAAAATGAAGTTCCCTTCTTTGCCCAGATCCACTTTCACCGTGGTTGAATCCTTGAAATTTCCTTTCAATATCTGGTTTGCGAGCGGATCCTGTATGTATTTCTGTACGGCACGTTTAAGCGGTCTTGCCCCGAAAACGGGATCGTAACCAATATCAACCAGCCTTGTAACGGCTTTCTCGGAGAGTTCCATGGCGAGATTTTTCTCCGCAAGCCTCTCTCTTAGATATCCTATCTGGATCTCGGCTATCTTAATGAGGTCTGTTTTTTTCAGACCGCTGAATATGACAACTTCGTCAATTCTGTTTAGAAATTCGGGACGAAAATAATTCCTGAGCATCTCGCTTACTTTATTTTCCATTTCCTCGCTGCTCCCTGACGATTCCTGTATGTTCTGGCTTCCCAGGTTCGAGGTCATTATTATTACGGTGTTGCGGAAGTCCACGGTTCTCCCCCGTCCATCGGTCAGTCTTCCGTCGTCAAGAATCTGAAGCAGGAGGTTAAATACATCGGAGTGCGCTTTTTCTATCTCGTCAAAAAGCACCACGGAGTAGGGTCGTCTCCTCACGGTTTCCGAGAGCTGTCCCCCTTCCTCGTATCCGACATACCCGGGAGGAGCTCCGATCAGTCTTGATACTGAGTGCTTCTCCATATACTCGCTCATGTCAATTCGTACAATCGCATCTTCATCGTCAAACATGAATTCGGCAAGCGATCTGGCAAGTTCAGTTTTCCCGACCCCTGTAGGCCCGAGGAATATAAACGAGCTTATCGGCCTTTTCGGATCGGAGAGGCCGGCCCTTGACCTGCGAAGCGCGTTTGAGACCAGACTTATGGGCTCCGGCTGTCCCACCACCCGCTTCGAGAGTCTTTCTTCCATATGAACGAGCTTCTCGACCTCCTCCTCAACCAGGCTTGATACCGGTATTCCCGTCCATTTCGATACAACCGCGGCTATATCCTCGGCACTTACTTCCTCGCGAAGCATCTTCCTTTGACTCTGTATTTCGGAAAGCTCCGCGCCTAGGCTCTCCATATTTTTCTCAAGCTCCGGGATTCTGCCGTAAAGAAATTCCGATGCGCGGGAGAGGTCTCCTTCTCTCTGTGCTCTCTCCGCATCCATTCTTCCGGTTTCTATTTCTTCCTTGGTCTTTCTTATCCTCGATATGCAGTCTTTTTCCTTCTGCCAGTGCGTCTCAAGTGTCTCTGCTTCCTCTTTTAGTTCTGAGAGGTTTTTTTCAATCCTTTTAAGCTTTCCAAGAAGTTCAGGCTCCTGCTCTTTTCTGAATCCCTCCCTTTCTATCTCAAGGCGCATTATCTTTCTTTTTATTTCATCTATCTCCGTCGGCACGGAGTCAATCTCCATCTTGAGCCGCGCCGAAGCCTCATCCATGAGATCAACGGCCTTATCCGGCAGAAACCGCCCGGAGATATACCTGTTTGAAAGCTGGGAGGCGGCAACAAGGGCTTCATCCTTGATTTTTACGCCGTGATGAACTTCATATTTTTCCTTAAGGCCCCTTAGTATTGACACGGTTTCCTCCACGGAAGGTTCATCAACATAGACCTGCTGGAACCTGCGCTCAAGGGCTGCGTCCTTTTCTATGTGATTTCTGTATTCATCAAGAGTGGTCGCACCTATGCAGTGAAGTTCTCCACGTGCCAAGGCCGGCTTTAGCATGTTTGACGCGTCCATAGCTCCATCGGCCGCTCCGGCTCCAACTACGGTGTGTATCTCGTCTATGAAAAGAATTATCTCTCCTCGGGATTCCGTGACTTCGTTTAATACGGCCTTGAGTCTCTCCTCGAACTGTCCCCTGTACTTTGCTCCTGCAAGCAGGGACCCCAGATCAAGGGAAACCAGCTTTTTGTCTTTAAGTCCCTCGGGAACGTCAGAGTCAACCATGCGCTGGGCGAGCCCTTCGACTATGGCCGTTTTCCCCACTCCGGGTTCCCCTATAAGTACCGGGTTGTTCTTCGTTCTTCGAAGAAGTACCCGGATCACGTTTCTTATCTCGTCGTCTCTTCCTATGACAGGATCTATCTTCCCGCTTCGGGCAAGTTCGGTGAAATCCTTTCCGTACTGGCGAAGCGGCTCCATGGTGTCTTCAGGATTCTGCGTGTTCACTGTCTGGTTACCTCTCAGTTCTTTCAGTACTTTTAAGATTCCTTCCTTAGTCACCCCTGATTCTGAAAATCCGTTTCTCAGCGCCCCGGAGGCGTGAGAAACAACTCCAATCAACAGATGTTCCGTGCTTACGTATGCATCTCCAAGATGCTGGGCTTCCTTCTCGGCTGACCGGATGGCAGAGCCAAGCTCTCTGCTCATGTATATCTGGTCGGAGGACTCTCTTGCCTTGGGAAGCCTGGATATTTGCTCTTCTGCCGTCCGCACAAGCACTTTGGGATCCGACCCCAGGCGTTCCAGGATTTTGGTCGGCATCCCGGGCTGACTCCCAAGGGCCGCGAACAGATGGGGCAGGTCAATTACCTGATTTCCGCTCTCGCTAGCCGCGTTTTGAGCCTCCAAGATAGCTTCTTGCGCTTTCAAAGTGAATTTTTCGGGCGAAATCATCTCAGACACAAAATAATTCTTCTCTGCGCGGAATCAAGGAATCGCCTGAAATTGAAAACCGGGGGAGGTATATAAAAAGATTGCGCAATAGACCCCGAATGCGGTTAAAACACCGTACGCACAACTTGGCTGCACAGAAAAAAACGGGAGATTTAAAGAGCGCTGATTAAAACGTGTCTGCGTTATTTCCCGAGGATGCTCACAACACAGGTAATTCCGTCCATGGCGGGCTGGGCGCCTCCCATGGTTTCGATGATGCCGACTTTCGCGTCTTTTACCTGACGTTCCGGCTCAACTTCCTCTCGCAGCTGTTTCACGATCTCGGCAGTCTGAAGAAGTCCGGTAGCTCCGACCGGATGTCCCCGTGAAAGCAGGCCCCCGCTAGGATTAACTGCGACTCTATCGCCTCCAACCCACGTGCTTTTTTCGTCTATGAGGGTCGCTCCCTCTCCCTTCTCGCAGAAGCCGAGAGATTCAACAACCATCATCTCCGCTATTGAGAAAGCATCGTGAATTTCAGCCACGTCCATGTCCTCGGGTCCCAGTCCCGCCATTTCGTAAGCCATCTGGGAAGTTCTCCAGACGTTCTCGGAAGGATCACAGGTAAGACCCGTGGGGCTGCTGTATTTGCCCGACTGCGCGACGCAGCCCAGGATTTTTATCGGCATCTTTTTAGCGAGCTCTCCGACATGTTCCTCGGAACACAGCACCGCGGCAGCGGCGGCGTCTCCGACGGGACAGCACATGTTCCGCGTAAGCGGGTCGGCGATAACCGGCGCGTTGAGTACTTCCTCCACGGTCGTAGGCTTTCTGTACTGGGCAAGGGGGTTAAGCGAAGCATGATGGCGACTCTTTACGACGACTTCCGCCAGCTGCTCCAACGTGACTCCGTATTCTTCCATATATTTTGAAGCTCTTATGGCGTAGAGTCCGGGCATTCCCATGCCGATTGACACCTCAAGGTCATCTTCCTCAAGGGGCAGGGGGCCACCGGAGAGAATTCTGCTCAGATTCTCAACGCCGAGAGCGAGCGCTATGTCGTACTGACCGTAGGCTATGGTTCTCCAGGCTTCCCAAAGGGAAAGCGTTCCGCTCCCGCAGGCTCCCTCCACGTTTATGGTGGGCTGTCCGACGAGTCCTATATCCTTAAGCGCTCTCTGCCCGACTCCCATGCCCTGGTAGACATGGCCGCAAAAGGCGATTTCTATCTTTCGCGCGTGAATTCCCGAGTCCTGTATCGCGGCCCATGCGGCTTCTCTTGCGAGAATGTGAGCCGGTTTGTCGGGAAATCTTCCGCAGGCGGTGTTTCCCACTCCTATGATGTATACGTCTCTCATTAATAACTCCTCCTGCTTGCGCTATAAATTCGGCGATAAATGTATACCAAATTATCCATATTGTAAAATTTGAGGATTTTTGATTTTTGATGATGAAATTTCCATGATTTAGTGGTATGATGTTCGGAGATGTTAAACAGTTTTAGCTTTATTTTGAAGAAAAATACCCAGATAGGAGGTTATTAATATGAGTGATGTACCAAGTGCCAGCGAAGTTGGTAATATCATGGACACCTTCAGTTCCATAGGACTAAGAAGGTCCATCAGGTGGTATGAACCGAATCAGACCGTTGAGAAGTGGAAGGTTCAGGCCATGCTGGAAGCTGCCAGGCTTTCTCCTACGGCAGGCAACTTCAATGGGCAAAGAGCAATAGTTGTATACAGGGATGAAGATCCGGAAATATGGGAGTTTATATCCGACTGGAGTCAGATCACAACGCAGATGGCTCCCGTGCTTATCTTCTGGTGCTATGACATGGGCAACTACGACACAATGGGTCAGTCTATCCACGACCTTCTAAGAACCGGAGCACTCGATAAGGCGCATGGCTGGGAATATGACAGGGTATCCAGACTGTTCCCGCTTCCTGCAATGCTTCCAGATGCGGTACTGCACCGGCTTGCCGCAATCGATCTTGGAAACGCGATACAGAATGCCTGTCTTGTTGCGACATCTTTGGGTCTCGGAACCTGTCTTAACGGTGCCAGCGGTGGAGCCAGAAGGAACACGAAAGCAAAATTCAATCTTCCGGACACTTACGTGTTCAGCTGGCTTATGACCGTCGGCTATCCCGCGGAGAGCATAGACGGCGGCGGAGCGAGGAGCCGTCCCCCGTTTGAAACCATGTTCTTCGAAAAACAGGTCGGAAACCCGTTCGAGAGAAATCCCGAGGTAGTAAAGCTTCTTGAGGATCTGAATATGCTTCAGCCGGCAGGACCCCTTCCCGGAAGACTTGAGGAGATCAACAAGCTTACCAGACGTTTCGGTCTCGGAGACGAGTGGCTTACGGACTGGCAGCTTGAAGGGTCCCAGCTTGGAGACCTTGCGGGAGACAAGAAACCTGCCCCCCTCAGTGCCGAGGAAATTCAGGCTACGGTCGCAGGTGCATCCGCTGACCCCTCGGGCTTTACCCTCAAACCGACGGTAAAGCGGGAGGAGATCCAGAAGTACAGAGAGGCAAAAGGCATAGGAGATGCCGACTAGTTCTAAACAAAAAAAAACAAGGAGGTTTTGGTAATGGCAGAGATAACGCTCAATATTCCAGATCCGATTCATGACAGAATAAAGAGAAGGGCCGAGCAAACCAAAAACAGCGACATTGGTATTATAATCGCTACTCTGGCTCTTACTTTCGGCGCTGCGTTTTATGACCATACAAAGTGGCTCCAGAATCTAGATGGAGTGGACGACAAGTCCAAGCCCTGGTAAGGTCACGGAAGTAAAAAACAGTTTGAAAAAAGGGGATGTTCGTGGAGACGGGCATCCCCTTTTTTTCTCCGTCGTGGCAACGAACGGGCATTAAGGGAAGAGAAAAGACAGTAAAAAGGCAAAAGGCGCAAACACGCCACAGAGCCGTTCCGTCCGGGCTGGATTCCGCTAACGACGCTTTTATTTCCACATCGCTCCAAAGGGAAGCAGCCAGAGACCTTCACCGAACGAACCGGCGATTTTTCCCGAATACAGAACGATGCCGACAAAGGGACGGTCCCCGGCAATTTTTTCCCTGAACCATCTCAGGTGCCGGAAGTCATTTCTCCCCGCCGTCGTACCTGTTTTCACCTCAACGCCCAGTATGGCACCGTCATCGCACTCAACGAGAAAGTCGATTTCTCGGCGATCCCGGTCGCGATAGTGGTAGAGCCTGTATTCACCGTTTCAGTCACCCTGATTTCAGCATTAAGAGTTCCGCTATTTTTATAATACAAGCTTCGCAGTTTTACCAATAAGAGCTTCGCAGTTTTTATAACAGAACTGGAATAATTTTATCAGTCATCAGATATTGACGACATTCGTACGGAACGGAGAGTGAAAAGACCGGCAGCCTAAAACCGGCAAAAGAAGAACTCAGACAGGCTAACCGTATAGACCTAGCGGCACAGGCCGCGCAGTATCTTCCGGCTTTTTTCTGAGGACGAAGTTCATGCCTTCCGGGTCAGCTTCGATTTGTTCAACTGATTTCTCTATATGAAGAAATAATCCTTTGAAATCTCTACCGTTTTTCGCCGATACAAGCGGGGATCCGGGAAATGCCTCGCGAAGCGCCGCTTCTGTTTCTGCATCCGCTTGGTCAGTCTTGTTAAACACAAGAATGCTGGGAATATCCTCGTATTCCATGGATTTCAGTATTTTCGTTACCGACTCTATTTTCTCTCTGACATCGGGATTGCTCGCGTCGGCGACATGGATAAGCAGGTCGGCTTCCCCTATTTCTTCAAGCGTGGCTCGAAAGGCATTCAGGAGTTCACGGGGGAGCTTGCTTATAAAGCCCACCGTATCGGTCATAAGTACCTGTTTTCCCCCTGGAAGCATGACTTTTCTTGTCGTGGGGTTGAGGGTTGAGAAAAGCTTGTTCTGGGTAACAACGGAGGATTTTGTCAGTCGATTAAAAAGCGTGGATTTGCCTACGTTCGTGTACCCGATAAAGGAAACAGTAGGGATTTTAGAAATTTTCCTGTTTTTTCTCGTGTGTTCCCGTCTTCTGCAGAGACCGTCGATCTGTTTTTCGAGCTGTTCGATCTGTTTTCTTATGTTTCTTCTTTCCTGCTCGAGCTTCTTTTCTCCGGGACCTCTTGTGCCTATCCCGCCCCCCAGCTGGGAAAAAGCCGTTCCCTTGCCTTTAAGTCTCGGCAAATTGTATTGGAATTCGGCAAGCCTTGCCTGAATTTTTCCTTCGTTTGTCTTAGCGTGTTTTGCAAATATCTGTATTATCAGTTGGCTTCGGTCCATTATATCAAGACCGGACTCTTCCCCGATAGCATTTGCTTGGGCGGGGGTAAGTTCCGTGTCAAAAATGATGGTGTCGGCCCCAAGGTGTTTGGCGTGAAGGGCAATCTCCCTGAGTTTTCCTCTGCCGACGAGATAACGGGGATCAACGTTCTTTCTTATCTGAACCATCTTATCGAGCACTATCTTCTCTGCGGAGAGAGCCAGGGAATTGAGCTCCTCAAGAGATTTCTCGGCCAGGTAGCGAAACTTGGTGCCAAACCCCACAAGTATGACTCCCTCCCTGTTTTCCTTGCCCCCGTTCTTGAAAAAAGCGTTCCTTAGGGAGTGTTCTATGCCATTTATTTCCTGTTTGAGGTTGATATTTATGCGGCCTACGTCGGAAAACTCTGAAATCTCCCACTTGGAGAGGTTTTCTCCGTCTGGTGGGACGAGATTCGCATATTCGAAACGTCCCGCTGAATCGTTTTGGCCTGAAGACACCGAAGCTACCAGGTCGAGTCTTTCGTTTGCCAGGGTTGCCAGATCAGAATTCGTAAGACCGGATCCCTTGAGGTTGGTTCTTACGGCGCGAAACCCCCTGAGGCGGTATTTCGCTCTCCTCCTTCTTCCGAGCAGTTTTTCAAAGGGAAAATCGCAGGGCTCTCCGATGAAGACGAATCTTACCTTGCCCTTGCGGTCGATAAATGCCGTTATGGTTTTTTGGAGTTCCTTCGAGAAGGCTAAGAGAGTACGGGTGAATTCAAGTGTTACAAGACGATCCTGAGGAATTTTCCTCTTGTATATTCTGAGCAGGTTCTTCAGGTCGCTTCTGGTGAGACCTGAGGTGTTTCCATGGATTCTGTCTATCTTTTGTCCCCCTTGAAGCATATATTATTATATCGAGCAAAGAATTTGAAGCGTTTTCAGCGAAGAATGAGAAAAAACTTGCCGATTTGCCGATTTTTCAACACTTAAAACGGCAAAGTTTTTTTGTCCGCGGACTCCAGGCAGAAAGCGGGAAGTCGGGGTAATACGCAGTGGAAATGGGAAAAGAGCTATGGATTGCCGAGTTCTACGAAAAGGAAAAGGTCCCGGCTGACTCGGATAAAACATGCGAAGAAAGGGAGAAGGTCTCGGATTTTCTCCGCCGCGGCTTTGAGACCTGCGTTGAGTCTTTGAATGAAGAACATGGCCAAGACGCAATCAGCGTAATTGCTTCGCCTCGGGGTTTTATGCATGCGGTTTTTGATGCTGATGTAGAGACTGGAGGTTTTTTGCTGCTTTTCGGAACCTCGAAACTGGTAATGGTGTTTTGCGGGGATGGAAACGCCGTTACGTTTGTCGGGAGAAAAATCGATTCCGGTTCCCAAGGCCAGAAGAAAAACTTAAAGCTTCTCGGGGCAGTCTGGGAAGAGGCAGAAGACGGAAAATATCTTTTCCGGGACAGTACGGGAGTGGAGATTGAAATCCGCGAACTTATCCTGCGGATAATCCGTTGGGGTACGGGCTAAGGAGTAAGGACGATGTGCGTCAGAAAGGCGATGACCATTATGAGTCCTATGAGCAGCGGTACGCCAAGGATGTAGTGAAACCCTTCTTTTTCGTGCGGTTCGAGATCAAACATTACGGCGCAAGAATAACCTATGCTTTTTGTCATTGCAAAGATTTATTGAAGAGGTCCTGAAACTTTGTTAGATTGTTACGGTAATGATTGAATATGTAACACCTTTTTTCCGCCCTCCAAGCGAGCACAAAAGCTTCATTCTGCAGGCCACCGTCGGCTGTTCCCATAACAAGTGCACCTATTGCGCCATGTACAGAAAGGAAACCCAGAAGTTCAGGGTAAGGACTATGGGCGAAATAAAAGAAATTATTGATGCCGCGGCAAAGAGCGGTTTACTTGAACGAAGAGTTTTCATCGCGGACGGCAACGCGCTTGTACTCTCCACGGCTAAGCTGATGGAGATAATGGATTATCTACATGAAAAAGCCCCGGATCTTGAAAGGATCACCATGTACGCGAACATAGGGGACATACTCAGGAAATCAGTTGAAGACCTCTCGCGTCTCCGGGAAAACGGCCTCAGCATGGTCTACATAGGTTTTGAGAGCGGAGACGATGTGGTTCTCGAGAGAATAGAGAAGGGAGCGAATTTTGCCGAGACAGTTGAAGCCTCAAGAAAACTTAAGGCTTCAGGGATAATGAACTCGGTCATGGTGCTTCTCGGCATCGGCGGGAAGGACAGGAGCAGTGAACACGCCCTGGCTACCGGGAAGCTTCTTACCGAGTGTGACCCGGAGTATGTCGGGGCTCTTTCTCTCCAGCTCCGTCCCGGGGCACCGATTTACGAGCAATGGCAGGAAGGCCTGTTTGAGCTTCCGGACAAGTTCCAGATGATAGAGGAGCTTGAGACTATTGTTGAGAATACGGAGCTTTCCGACGGCTATTTCTACTCGAATCACATATCAAATTACCTTCCCGTCAGGGCGAAATTCCCCGAGGAAAAAAACAGAGTTCTTGAAGAGATAAAAGAAGTGTTAAAGACAAGAGACGAAGCTTTCCTTCGTCCAGATTACTACAGAGACGTGGTTAACCAGTACTGAAAAAAAACTCAAGGAGGCTAAAATGGGAAAAATTGCAACAACTTCACCGGTTTGGGGATGCAGTGTGAGTGACCTTAGAGCACTTGCAGGAATTACTGAAGAAGCGGGTTTTGACGGTATCTTCTCTCCCGAGGTACCGCCTTACAACGCCATAACGAACGCTCAGGTGTTTGCGGAGTGCACCGAGAGGGTAAATGTCGGAACGTGGATAGCCAATATATACATGCGCCAGCCTGTAATGGCTACCGCGACTGCGCTTACGATACAGGAAATAACCGGGGGAAGGATGATTCTCGGACTCGGAGTCAGCCACAAGCCCGTTAACAACAGATACGACATAGACATGGGAGACCCGATTGAGGCGATGAGGGACTATGTCGGGGAAGTGAGGGCCTTTGCCGACGGAACGTCTCCCAGGCTTTCTCTTAAAAGACCAACTGATCTCCCAGTCCATATAGCGGGACTTACCAAGGCCGCAGCGGAGCTTGCCGGAGAGGTCGCCGACGGCATAATGCCGTATCTATGCCCTCCCGCTTATATCGCTACCTTAAAAGAGCATGTTGCCGCGGGTGCCGCGAAAGCGGAAAGGGATTCCTCAACCATATCAATTACAAACGGCATTCCGTCCTTTGTCTCGGATGATGGAGCCGCGGCCGTCGCCGCAGCCAAAAGAGGGCTCGGTCCATACGCCAGGTTTCCTTTTTACCAGAGACTCATAAGGAACATAGGTTTCGGGGATATAATCGACCAGGTGCAGGACGGAGCGAATCCGGCCGAAGTTTTCACGGACGAACTGATAGATTCAGTAGCGCTTGCCGGTACGCCCGATGACTGCAAGAAAAAGCTTGAGGAGCATTTCGCAGCTGGAGTCGATCTTGCAATATTGGTTCCCGGACCAGTAGGAAAACAAAGTAATATAGAGGTAATGGAGATAACAGCTAAAGCGTATTCTTAAGTTTTTCACAGATCAAAAGAGCGGAAGATAATCAAATGCTTTCCGCTCTTTTGCTTTTCCGTCACCTGTATTTCTTTCAGCAATCAATCGTTTTTTCAGGGCCCGCCGCAGAAATTTGAATTTTTTCACGTGCGCGGTTGTGAACAAAATTTTAGGAAAGTATAATTAGGGCAATTTTATTCTCTTTGCTTCGGTCCGCCTGAACGTGAGTCTCGATAATAACATTTTGTCACTGCTCATATTTTTTCCCCTTCTGGGAGCTGTCGTGCTCGCGGTTCTGCCGTATTTCGAGAAAGTTTCCGATTACCAGTTAAAAGCGGTTGCGTTTGTAATAACCCTGGTAGAATTCCTGATATCCCTTCCTCTTTTTTTCCGCTTTAACGGTTCGCTTTCCACGATGCAGTTTGAAGAGAAGATTCCCTGGCTTACGGATCTCGGGGTGTCTTATCATCTGGGAGTCGACGGTCTTAGCCTTTTGCTCGTGCTTCTAACGACCTTTCTTTTTCCGATCACGGTTCTTTGCTCCTGGAACGCGATAAGAGGCGGATGGAGAGCGTTTCTTTGCCTTACTCTTTTTCTTGAATCGGCGCTAATCGGGACCTTCGCCGCGCTGGACATGATTCTCTTCTTTATATTCTGGGAAGCGGTACTGATTCCCATGTATTTCATCATAGGAATCTGGGGATCCTCCAGAAGAATTTACGCGGCAATAAAGTTCTTCATCTACACTGCTCTTGGAAGCGGACTCATGCTGGTCGCGATCATCTACATGTACTACGCACACATAGACCAGTTCGGCTTTGCGTCAATGAACCTTTTTGATCTCCAGAGGACCAGTCTTGCTTTTGACGGCATACTGAGTCCCCAGGGGCTTGTGTTTCTGGCGTTTTTCCTGGCCTTCGCAATCAAGGTTCCGATGTTTCCATTTCACACCTGGCTCCCCGACGCGCACGTTGAGGCCCCCACGCCCGGAAGCGTAATACTTGCCGGCGTTCTGCTTAAGATGGGAACCTACGCGGTGATAAGATTTCTCATTCCGTTTTTCCCCGAAGCGATAGATGCGTACACCGGTGTTCTCATAGCCCTGTCGATCACCGGGATAATCTACGGAGCGATGGTGGCCTTCATGCAGACGGATCTCAAGAAGCTGGTCGCCTATTCAAGCGTAAGTCACATGGGGCTTATAATGCTGGGAGTGTTCGTCTTCAATCTCCACGGCGTACAGGGCGGTGTCTACCAGATGATAGGTCACGGTCTCTCAACCGGAGCTCTGTTTATTCTCGTCGGAATGATATACGAAAGACGTCACACTAAAATGATTTCCGAGTTCGGCGGACTCGCGAAGGTAATGCCGATCTACGCGCTGTTTTTCATGATTGCCATGCTCTCTTCGATAGGGCTTCCTCTCCTAAACGGCTTCATAGGGGAATTTCTGATTCTGCTTGGAGTGTTCGCGGAGAGTTACTGGTACGCGGCGCTTGGAGCTACGGGGCTTGTCCTCGGAGCCGTTTACATGCTCTGGGCATACCAAAGGGTGATGTTCGGACCTATAGTAAAGAAAATAAACGCGGGGCTTGCGGATCTTAATCCCAGAGAGATAGCCCTCATGATTCCTCTTGCCATTATGATATTTCTCATGGGGATCTACCCGCAGCCTTTTCTCTCAAAAATGGAACCTACGATAACAAGAATGGTAGACGGAACTCGGCAGGAAGCTTTCCGCGCGGACGCCGCAGTACCCGAGATCCGGAAAAACAGGCCTTAGGGTTATGGCCGTCTCTCAGGTAAAGCTGGTTGCCAGCCTGATCAGAACCGATGTCTTTTAAAAAGCTCATAACGAAAAAAGTCGAGTTTTCCGCTTCTCACAGGTACTGGAACAAAGACTGGAGCGAGGAGAAAAACCGCGAATTCTACGGTAAATCAAGCCTGCCCGGCGGACACGGGCATAATTTCATGCTTGAAGTCACTGTGGAAGGAGAGATAAACCCGGAGACGGGCATGATAATCAATCTCTTTGATCTCAAGCAGATCGTTTCATCGGTTCTGGCTGATTTCGACCACAAGAACCTAAACGAGGACAATCCCCGTTTTCAGGACCTTATACCGACGACGGAGAACATAGCCAAGATTCTGTGGGAGGTAATTGAAGAGAAAATCATTGAAAGAGATGATTGTCGCCTTTACAAAATAAGGGTGTATGAAACAGACGATCTTTTCGTCGACTACCGCAAATGCTAGAGAGAAAAGAACAGGTAATTCTTACGAGAGTATTCAGGTTTTCCGCAAGCCACAGGCTTTTTATGGAAGGATTGTCCGAAGAAGAGAACTTCGCCATATTTGACAAATGCGCAAATCCCGCAGGACACGGACACGACTACACGGTGGAAGTGGGAATAAGGGGAGAAATAGACGGCGAAACGGGTATGGTCATAAACCGCGTCGATTTTGAAAAACGGGCAGTCCCCATAATCGAAGAACTCAACTATAAGTGGATAGACAGGGATATCAATTTCTTTGAGGAAAACATATCGACTGTTGAGAATATAGGAAAATACCTGTGGCAGAAATTCACGGAAATCATCCCGGACAGGCTTGATAGTATAAAGATATGGGAAAACCCGAAAAGTTATTTTGAGTATTTCGAGGAAAAACAAGATGGATGAAAAAGTCGTGGTTGTGACTGGTGCGACAAGAGGAATAGGAAAAGCAATCGCAGTTGAATTGCTCGAGGCGGGATTTTTTACGGCGCTCTGCTCAAGAAATCTCCAGACTACGGCTTCTCTTGAAACTGAAATATCGTCTTCTGCAGGAAATTTCATGATTTCCTCCGTCGATATCTCGGTCGAGGAGGAAGTCGAAAGATTCATTTCAAGCGTCGCTGAAAAAAAGGGACAGATTGACGTACTGATCAATAACGCAGGCGTAGTCTACACCGGTCCGGTAGAAAAAACCGACACCGAGCAATGGGATGAAATGATGGCCGTAAATGCAAAAGGAACCTTTCTCATGGTAAAACATACGCTTCCGCTTATGCCAAGAGGAGGCCACATTGTAAATATCGGCTCGAACGCTTCAAAAAAAGGCTTTCCCGGGTGGGCAGCCTACTGCGCTTCAAAGTTCGCTGTCTTGGGTTTTACCAACTCACTTAGAGAAGAGGTAAGAGACAGGGGAATAAAGGTTTCCGCCGTCTTGCCAGGTCCGACCAAAACAGATATATGGGATTCTCTTGGGGGAGAGTGGAACAGGGCAAAGATGATGTCTCCTGAAATTACAGCGAAAACAGTCCTGTCGGTCATAAACCAGCCCCGCGAAGCGAATATAGACGAAATTGATATAGTTCCATCCACGGGTAGTTTATAATTACGAGAGACCGGTCCCGGAAAAAGCAGATGGTAGAGATAGTTTCAGTCGGAATCAGCTACAAGACAACCCCTGTGGAAGTGAGGGAGAAATTCTCCTTTTCTGATGCGGATATCAGGGAAGCACTCGGAATCCTCCGTTTAAGAGAAAACGTGCTTGAATGCTTCATAGTGTCCACCTGTAACCGCGTTGAGATCTATGCGGTGACCGAGAACCGTGGAAAATGCGAAGAGGAAATAAGGTCCTTTCTTCTGGATTTCCACAAGCTTGCGGACAGAAAACTCTCTCCCTATATGCATACCCGCGTGGGGTCCGATGCGGTTAGACATCTTTTCAGGGTAGCGGCCAGCATTGACTCCATGGTAATCGGAGAAACCCAGATCCTGAACCAACTCAAAAACTCATATAGCCTGGCGCGTTCCGAGAATACGGTCGGACTCATACTCAACAGACTCTTTAACAGGGCTTTTTTCGCCGGGAAAAAAGTTAGAGCCGAAACGGGGATCTCATCTCAAGCGGTCTCGATAAGTTACCTTGGGGTGGAGCTTGCAAAAAGAATATTCGAGAACCTCGCAAACCGCACCGCCATGCTGGTGGGAACCGGGGAAATGGGAGAACTTTTCGCAAAACATCTTATCTCAAGCAACATAAAAGAACTCTATGTAACAAGCAGAAATTTCCATAATGCAGAAAAACTTTCGCAATCCCTAAAAGGCAAGTCCATCAGGTTTGAAGAGATGCTTTACCGTCTTAAAGACATTGATATTCTTGTTACCGCGACCGGGTCTTCTGATTACATAATAAGAAGTGAACACGTAAAACAGTCCCTCAAGCTCAGGAAAAACGATCCGATCTTCATGATCGATATAGCTGTCCCGCGTGATATAGATCCTAAGATAAACAGAATTCCCGGGGTTTACCTCTACGACATAGACGACCTGAGAGTTGTCCAGGGTGAGAACTTGAATTCCAGAAAGGAAAACCTCAAGAAAGCCGAAGAAATAGTTCTGAACGTGGAGAAAGGTTTTACGGACTGGATGGAGAGCCTTAAGGTCTTTCCCGTCATAATCGACATCAAGCAAAAATTCGAGAAAATAAAAAAGACCGAGGTTGAGAAGGCGCTTCGAAAAATCGAGGGCGGTACCGGAGCGCAGGAAGAGATCCTGGAGAGCCTGGCGAACTCCATAATCGGAAAAATATTTCACGACCCGGTCACCAACCTAAAGAAGAGAACGTCCGGTTACGAAGCGGCTCTTTACTCCGAGGTAACGAGAAGGCTTTTTGAGCTCGACCCGGTGGATGCCTCGCAGGACGTAACAGATATTTATGACGAAGCTGAGAATTGGGACCAGGGGTAGCAGGCTCGCCCTGTTCCAGGCCCGCCTAGTCGAAACGGAACTTCGCACTGCATTCCCTTCACTTGAAACGGAAATAAAGGAAATAAAAACTTTGGGGGATATAAACCCCAAAGAAGATATCTCCCGGATGGGCGGCAAGGGCGTCTTCGTAAAGGAAATCGAACAGAGCCTTCTCTCTGGTGAGGTAGACATTGCCGTTCACAGCATGAAGGACATGCCCTCGGTTCTTCCGGACGGGCTCGTCGTAGGCTCTGTGCTTAAAAGAGAAGACCCGAGAGATGTTTTTATCTCAGCGGACGGCCGCACCCTTGAGCAACTCGGAGGAAAGGGCAGGGTGGGGACCGGAAGCATAAGAAGAAGAGCTCAACTGCTTTTCAGGTTTCCTAACCTCGAAGTCGTTCCCATAAGGGGAAATGTCGATACTAGACTAAAGAAAATTTTCTCAGAAAACCTTGACGGAATCGTTCTGGCCGCAGCGGGACTCAACCGGCTCGGGCTTTCCGAACGCATTACCCAGCATCTTGCGCAGGATTACATGGTTCCGGCTCCATGTCAGGGAATAATCGCCATAGAATGCAGAAAAGATGATACGGAAACCAGAAACCTGATATCCGCAATCACGCACGCAGACACAGAAACCGTAGCGGCATTTGAACGCTCTTTTCTAGAAACTTTTGGCGGAGACTGTCAAATTCCGCTTGGATGCTGCGCGCGAGTGCATCTTGGAAAAATATCGGCACATTCTGTTTTTATAGATATGGAGGAAAAGACAGTTTCCAAGAACACTTGGAAGTGCGATTCGGAAAAAGCATCCGCTGAAGGATCCCTTATGGCCAAGGACCTTATGGAACGGGCAGGGCTTTAACGGCAAAATCCCCCTAGAGTTTAAAATCTGGTTGTTTCAGATCCTCTTCCCGGCATCTACCGGCACAGGACCCGGGAACAAAAGTCAGCATAACCCCAAAGGTGTTTTGCTTGACATAATCGGTGTCTTGATTACAGTTTTCGGTTCATTGCTTCTGTCGCGGGGTGGAGCAGCTTGGTAGCTCGTCGGGCTCATAACCCGAAGGTCGCGGGTTCAAATCCCGCCCCCGCTACCAATCCACTGCTCTATAGCCTTTTTGAGAATTGCAATCACCCCTTCACAGCATTACTCTGAGAAATTCACGATGCTAATGGGGGATTCTTGTTTCTTTTTTAAGCCTGCTCGGGTTATAATTTGCCATTAAGAGGGTTCTTTTTCGAACCCTAACTTCCGTAAAAAGGGTGGTATCTCTTTGCTTGTTATGGTGTCCCTTGCCCTGGTGCTGGGAGTAATCGGTCAGATGCTCTCCATCAGGACAGGGTTTCCAAGTATCGTATTTTTTCTCATTTTCGGGGTTCTCGTAGGACCGGAATTCTTATCTCTGGTCCATCCCTCGGAGTTCGGAGAAGGGCTTGAAGTAATAATAAAGCTCTGCGTGGCGATAGTTCTTTTCGAAGCGGGACTTAACCTGAATAAAGAAGATGCGCTCAGTCACGGAAACATAATACTGCTGCTGATAACCGTGGGCGGGGTGATTACGATGATAGGCGGAGCGGTCTTCGCGCGCTTTGTGGCCAATCTTTCCTGGGAAATGGCCTTTGTTTACGGTTCTCTGGTCATAGTAACCGGTCCCACGGTCGTTCAGCCCCTGCTGAGGAGATTCAAGGTCAAGCCCAACCTGAAGCACATACTTGAGTACGAAGGAGTGCTGATTGATCCCATTGGAGCCCTGATAGCTATTTTTGTAGTTGAGGTAGTCCTCATCGAAAGTGCCCTTACCGCATCCGGACTGGTTCTCGGATTTGGAGGCCACATGATGGAGATAGGTCAGGTAGTGCTTCTTGTCGCCTACAAATTTATAGTAGGAGGGGTTTTGGGTTTTCTCGGAGGTTATGCTGCGACTTTCGCAGTCAAGAGATTCTATATCTACATGGAAGATTTTGTAGATCTTTTCATGCTTGCCTCCGCGCTTGCCGTCTACGGGTTTGCCGAGATGTTGGCTCCGGAGGCCGGACTTGTAGCGGCCATTGTTTCCGGAGCTATAATCGGAAACCTGAATATTCCAGAGGAAGAGGAAATGAAGAAATTCAAGGGCAAGCTTACGATTCTCGTCATTTCCCTGCTTTTCATTTTTCTTGCGGCAAGCCTTGAACTTGACTACATAAAGGACCTAGGCATCTATGGCCTTCTGGTCGTGTTCGGTCTGCTTTTTGTTGTACGTCCGGTGGAAATATTTCTTCTCTGCGTGCGTTCCAGCCTTTCAGTCAGGGAGAAGCTGTTTCTCTCGTTCGTTTCCCCAAGAGGAATAATTGCCGCGTCAATAGCCTCGATTATCGCTCTGGAACTGCACCAACATGAAATTGAAGGGGGCAATACCGTCCAGGGGCTGGTTTTTCTCACAATAGCAATCTCGGTTCTGCTCCAGGGGGGTGCGGGAGGCTTTGTATCGAGAGTGCTCGAGGTTAACGATAAAAGAAACAAGGTGGTGCTGGTGGGAGCTAATAATTTCTCAAGACTTCTGGCAAAACTTCTTGAGAGAGCCGGCAAGGAAGTCTGCCTGATAGACACAAACAGAAGGCTTGTCGAGATCTCCAAGTCAGAGGGACTAAATGCGGTTGAAGGAAACAGCCTGACCGTGGACGGACTTGAGAAAACGGAGATTTCTTCCCCGGATACTCTCATATCTCTTACAACGAGCGATCATGTGAACGTCCTTGCATGCCGTCTGGTTAGAATAGACTTCAAGGTCAACAGCGTGTGCGCACTTATAAACAGGATGGCAAGTCCTTCTGATATTGAGGACATGCAGAGATTCAGGGTTCCCCTTGCTTTCGGAAAAAAAATTGACGTAATGGACTTATATTCCAGAATTACCGAGCAGAAATATGTCGTTTTCAGGTCCCGGCTCACCAAAGAGACAATCGATAAAATGGATTTCGATAAATCGCTTACCGAACGTCTGATTCCACTTATCGTGGAGAGGGAAAGAACTGACGAAGTTTTTGTTTGTCATGAAGGCTTTAACCTCGAAGCGGGCGATATCATATCCATTCTGGATATGGATCCGCTTTTCTCGAGCCCCGATGTTGTCAGGGAAATGGAAAAAGAGCTAATTGAAGTGTGAGAGGTGAGGAGAAGATGAGTTCCGAGATGAAGTCCTTTGAAAACCTGCTTGATGAAATAAAGAAAATCGTCGAGACGCTTGAGGCGGGGAAACTGCCTCTTGATGAATCCATTGAAAAATTCGAACGCGGCGCAAGCCTTATAAAGGAATGTTATTTAAATCTTGAGAGCGTAAAAAAGAAAATAAGCCTCATAGTGGAAAAAAACGACGGTACTTTTGATCTTGAAGATTTCGGCGACGAAGAGCAGTAAATGAGTTTTGACACAAGAGATTATCTCTACAGAAGAAAAGAGATCATTGACCGTAGTCTGCGCGAATATCTGCCTCTGGATAAGGCTGAAACAAAACTCCATCAATCAATTGCCTACAGCATCAATCCGGGCGGAAAAAGACTAAGACCGATCCTTTGTCTCGCCGCCGCGGAGCTTATATGCGGAAGCCATAAAAACGTTCTGCCTGCGGCGTGCGCGATTGAGATGATCCACACCTATTCCATCATTCATGATGATCTCCCCTCAATGGATGATGACGATACCAGAAGAGGAAACCCGTCAAACCACAAAGTTTTCGGAGAAGCCGTGGCCACGCTGGCGGGAGACGCTCTTTTAACCGACGCCTTCAGCCTGATAACGGAAAGATTCCTCGAGCAGGGTGGGTCGTCGGAACTTATACTGCGGGTTATTTCCATTATTTCCGAGGCCGCGGGATCGAAGGGAATGGTTCTCGGGCAGGCATTTGACCTTGAAATGGATGGAGACGAACATCCATCCGTTAGCGAAACTTTGAATACCTACATGATGAAAACGGCAAAAATGATCACGGCATCCGTTCTTAGTGGAGCAATTCTCGCCGGAGCGAAGGAGAAAGAACTTCAGAAGCTTGAATCCTATTCGGAGAAAATAGGTATCGCCTTTCAGATAAAAGACGACATCCTGGATGTTACGGGAAACCACGACACGACACGGAGTCCAGAAGTCAAAACCGAACCCAAGAAACACACCTACGTATCGATTATGGGGGTCCAGGCATCAAACGCGAAGGTCTCCGAGCTCACAAACCAAGCCATAGGAGAGCTTGAGAGTTTTCAGAGAACTCCAAATCCTCTAAGAGAAATAGCTATCTGGTTAAGTGAAAGAGAAGAGTAAAACGAGGCTTGACAGCCTTCTTGTCGAAAAAAATCTGGCCCAAAGCGGAAATCAGGCGCGAGCGCTTATAATGTCGGGTCGGGTTACGGTGGACGGGAAAAAGGTAGAAAAACCCGGAACGGCGGTAAAAAAAGATTCCGAAGTTGTTGTGGAGCATGACCCCAGAAAATTCGTAAGCAGGGGAGGGCTTAAGCTTGAGAAGGCAATAACGGAGTTCGATATAGATATAGGGGGAAAAGTCGCTCTTGACATAGGGGCTTCTACCGGGGGCTTTACAGACTGTCTTCTGCACTTCGGAGCATCCAGAGTCTATGCGTTTGACGTGGGCCACGGGCAGATCGACTGGAAGCTTAGAAATGACAAACGGGTCATAGTAAGAGAGAAGATAAACTGCAGGTACCTGCGGGCAGAAGATGTCGGAGAAAAAGTCGACGTAGTCACAGTCGACGTTTCTTTTATTTCGCTCACGATGATAATAGAACCCGCCGTTTCCGTGCTTGCCGATAACGCAACGCTGATTGCCCTGATAAAACCCCAGTTCGAGGTGGGCAGAAAAGACGTTGGAACGAAAGGGATAGTGAGAAACGAAGATAAAATCAAAGAAGTTAACGATAAAATAATATCTTATCTTAATGAGTTAGGATTTAAAGTTAAAGGTTTGGTTGAATCTCCTATAAAAGGATCCGGAGGCAACAGAGAGTTCCTGGTCTGCGCCTCATGGTCTGCGCCTACTTCTTCCCCCAGTCCTTAAGAAACCTCTCAAGCCCTATGTCGGTGAGAGGGTGCTTGAACAGCTGGGTAAACACCCTGTAGGGGAAAGTGGCAACATCGGCTCCCATCTTGGCCGCTTCCACTATGTGCATAGGGTGTCTTACGCTTGCGACCAGTATCTCAGTCTCGTAGGCGTAGTGCGCGTAGACCTCGCAGATATCAAGTACAAGGTCCATTCCGCTAGACGACACGTCGTCGAGCCTTCCAACAAAAGGGCTTACGTAGGCAGCTCCAGCTTTTGCGGCCAAAAGCGCCTGAGAAGGAGAAAAAACAAGGGTAACGTTAACGTTTATCCCCTCGTCCGAGAGGGTTTTCGTAGCCTTTACACCATCCTCGGTCATAGGAAGCTTGACAACTATATTTTCATCTATACCCGCAAGTTTCCTGCCTTCCGAAATCATCTCGGAATACTCGGTGCTCAGCACTTCCGCGCTTACCGGACCCTTTACTATATCGCATATTTCCTTGACTAGGTCCTCGAAGCTTTCCTGGCTTCCCTCCTTGGAGACAAGTGAAGGGTTTGTTGTTACGCCGTCCACTATTCCGAAAGCCGCGGCGCTCTTGATTTCTTCTAAGTTTGCTGAATCTATGAAAAATTTCACTTTCCTCTCCTCTTGCGGAAGTTCCGCTTTTCTTCGGTTTATGTTACTGAAACACAGTACATCCTCGGGAAGAAAATAACAGAAATAGACATTTTTTAAATGTTTCCGTTAATAGCACGCCGTTTGTCTGGAAGTATAGTACGCCTTTTTGTCCGGTTTTGCAGTAAAGGAGTTGTCCGGATTTATCTTCTCCATGCAAAGAGTAGATGCCCACGGACCGTAAAAGATTTCCGCACAAAGTCAAGTTAATTGACTCCCTACAGAAAAGCGGACAGGTTGAATTCATTAGTACTAATTGTTACAATTTATTTCTTAATTTTTTACAAGGAGGAGTAACTTGATGAAATACATTACCGTTTTAATCCTGATCGCGGCCGCGATGCTGTTTGTTCAGATTCCGGCCTTTGCCTCCGGTTCCGCCGCCGCAGGTGATGGAGCGAGTCCCAGAAGCGATTACGCCAAGGGAAAAGCCATAACCTTCAACAAGCTTGTCTGCGATACCTGTTCCATGAAAAAAGCTGATTTGAACGGGGAAAGCGCCATGGTTCTCAAAAACAGCCTCGGCGAAATGGAAGAGCTCAGCAGCGAAGAGAAAGAACTTGTAAGCGAATTTCTCACTCGCCGTTACAAACTCTGATTCCGTATAGCACAAAAACAAAAGGAGAGGTGTTCAGTATGAAAAAATTAAGTTTGATCGCAATTTCAGCAGTTATGGCAGTTTTCAGTTACCTGCCGCTTGCAAACGCGGGCAACTCCGCGTGGCTTCCCGCGCCCGGGGGAGGTTCGGTGTCGCTTTCTCTCATTTACCAGAACGCTGATAAGTACTACGCAGCTGATAATGATGCAGCACCTGGAGCCCTTGCAGACGGTGATCTCACCCAGAAAACCGCCATGGTCAATATCAAGTACGGGCTGATGGATTACCTGGCTCTCGATCTGACGGTGGGAGGGTCGGAGGCTTCAAAACCCGGAGGGGGACCCAAGGAGTCTGACGATGAAAAGGGCCTTACGGACGTAACGGCGGGCGTGACGGTTCGAGTTGTTGACGAAGCCGTGACACCACAGCTGCCCAGCATCGCGTTTCGCGTGGGGGGAATCAAGTCCGGAAGCTATGATACGGGCTACATAAACTCAATCGGCGACGGGGGAGACGGGTTTGAGGTGTCCGGAATTGTCGGCAAGTTTCTCTCCGACAATTTCGCCGTATCCGGCGAGGTCGGTTACCGCGTGCGCAATGAAGACATTCCGGATGCCGTTTTCGCTAACGTTACCGGAAGCCTGTTTCTCGCGGACATGTTCGGGTTAAGCGTTAACTACACGATGGAGAACTCGACGAGCGGAATTGATCTCGGTTCGGAGGGATTTACTCCGGCACGTTTTCCCGAGATAGAAGAAGATGTTCACACTATCGGATCGACGCTCACATTCATTGTAGGGGGCGGGGCGAGCATAAGCGGCTCATACGCCAGGGTTATTGACGGGCGGAATACCGCGGAGTCCAACATCTTCGCCGTTTCTCTGGGTTACTCTTTCTGACATGCACGAAACAAGAGAGCGCGGGGGAAAAGACCTGTTTTCTCTTAAGCTGTTTTAATCTGCCCCGGAATTCCGGATGGGACTCAGATCGGGTTCTGTCTGGAATGCCGGGTTTTTTTCGCCCGGGCAGACAAAGAGCGCGGCCGGCGCATTCCAATCACGGATAATGTTCCGGGCAATTCCCCCCTGCCGAGCTGAAGGTCAGGGACAGTTAAGACTCCAGTCGTAGTCGTAATCTACAATTCCCTTGAAATCCTGAAGCCGACCTGCAAGCTTTTCATCTGCGTAACCGTGAAGATGGTTTATGATGTCCCGTTCGGTTTTACCGAAATCCTCTGAATACCACTGGTAGATGCTTGAGATGACAATTAAATCGTCTTCCATGAAGCTTGCCCCGCGAGGGTGATTAACATACTCTCGCGCCGCGGCTCTGAGAAGTCTTTTCGTGTTTTTTGCGGTAAAGGCCGTTTTAAGAAGACTGGGACAGCCGTAGCTCGCGCAGCTGAGGCCGTAGTGAATGAGGTTATCCTTCCAGACAGGGCGGAGGATGTCGTTTTCGATATTGTCAAGAGTCAAGTCCCGGCCGGCTACTTTCGCGTGTGCTTCCTTCCACGGACCCGAGCACTGTGAACCCGAAGCCCGGTCTCCGCACACGTCGCGTATTGATTTGACCGGGTAGGCGTCCACAATGAGTTTCACGGTAAGGGAGTTGTAGAGATTTATCCAGTAGGCTTTCTGCTCGGCTTTTGAATAATTTCTCGGGTCAAGCCGCTGCAGGTAATCAAGATAGCTTTCGAGCTTGACCCTGTCCCGGGAATTCGCTTTCAGCGCCGCATAGTCAAATTTGTTTATGCCGGAAACGTGAACTTGCAGATACCCGTTCAGCACCTGTTGCCAGACAGTGTGATCAATTTCCTCCACGTTCGCCTCGTCTGCCGCATCCCAGAACGAAGTCGGAGTGGTTTTGCCCGATGCGGGGAACGCGCTCAAAACCAAAACCGCCAAGACAATAGAGATCAGGAACACAAGGGCAGCCGTTGTGTTCCTTGTAACGCCATGGGTTATCATATGCGGTCTTACTTTCCTTTACAGGGTTAAATGACTGATTACGCAAACAGTGAAAAAAAGGAATTTACGTGTTAGCTTAGGATACAATGATAGCATTGCCCTTAAAAATTAAAAACGGTTTTCCCGCTTTTTCAGAACTTCAGTGTCCATTCTGAACGGAGGCGCAGAATCTTCAGCCAGGTCTCGCCGCCTGACCGACATAGTCGGATTCTGGTGCGCCGCTGTCTATTTCGCTCTGGCCTTTTTTGCCCGGCAGCCGGGAGAACCCGCTCTGTCCCTGTTTTTTCTTCTGATGGCGTGCGCGGGACTGCCCGTATTCTTTCTCTATTTTTATATTTCCCGTCGCAAAGAGCGATTCCCGTTCGGTCGCGTGCTTCTGTGGGCAGTTGTATTCAGGGTCTGCGGTCTGTTCGGCGGACCTTTGCTCGAGGATGACTTCTACAGATATCTCTGGGACGGCTACCGCTTCGCGACGACCGGCACGCCTTACGGCTTCGCCCCCGAGGCTTTCTTTGTTGATTCCACGGTTCCGGAACTGTTTCGGGGAATCCTGGATCAGATAAACAATCCGGATCTGCCGACCATCTACGCCCCCGTCACCCAGCTTGTCTTCCTGCTCGGCTACGTCCTTTGCCCAGGCAGCGTAACCGCGTTGCAGGCGATTCTCATAGCATTTGATCTTGCGACCATAGTCCTGCTTTTTCGTCTTACATCTGCCGGCAACGTTATGCTGTACGCATGGTGTCCGCTTGTAGTGAAGGAAATTGCTTTTACCGCACACCCCGACGGAGTCGGCATCTGCTTTCTGTTGGCGGCAATCGTGCTTGCCAGGAACCGTCGATGGCAAAGCACCGCCATCTGCCTGGGAATGGCCGCCGGGGCCAAGGTGTTTGCACTGGTTCTGGTTCCGCTGGTGCTGCTTCGCGCCCGAATCAGACACTGGGTCCTGTGCGGGGCTACGGTCTTGGCATTGTACGCACCGTTTGTGCTGAGTGGCGGTACGGAGATGCAGTCGCTTCGGGTCTTCGCGCAGGAATGGGAATTCAATTCGGCACTGTTCGGCCTTCTTGCAAACTTCCTGGGAGCTTTCGAAACCAAGCTGGTGTTAGGCCTGATGTTCGCCGCCTTCTGGATATCTTACAGCGCGCGCTACCGTAAAGACGGCGCGGACTCCATACCGCGGGGCGACTGGCTTTACGGAGCGCTGCTCGTGGTGTCGCCGGTCATTAATCCGTGGTACCTGCTTTGGCTGCTGCCGTTTGCCGCCATATTTCCCAGCGCCTGGGCATGGACGGCCTCGCTCGCAGTCCTGGTCAGCTACGTAACCGGGCTTAACCTGAATGAATACACCATGCAACCGTATCAGCAGCCGACATGGGCGCGATTGCTGGAATTCGCCCTGATTCTGCTGGCGCTGGGCTACGACGTGTTACGGCACAGGAGGCTAAACCAAAGACATAAACACGGGACAGGCAAATTTTAGGTTTGTTTAAGCGCTTGGCCCGTAAACTTGAACCCGTCACCGGCCGGCCCTGAATCTTACCCCAAGAAATTATTTGAAAAATATTGTAAAATTCTTTTTCGGCGGAGGTAAGAATGGAGCTCTACATATCAATGAAGGCTGAGAACATAAATCCAACCATGTTCAAGCATGTGACAATGGATATGCCTTCACCCCAGAATAACGGCTATTTCATCGCGGAATACAGGGAGGCCCAGGAAGAAAGAATACTCATCCTTCACCAGTACTCTTCAATACTTGAAAAAAAGCTCCAGAAAGTCGGGTATTTTCTTGTGGAAAAATTCAACAACGGAATAATCGTCAAGAAAAAAGTTGATGAATCAAGAAATTACATGGACGAATGGGAAGAATGGGTGGAGTTTTCAAATGCCCTGCTTGAAGAATTTGAATCTTTTTTCGATGATGTCTGATAATCCGTTATAGGCGAACTTGCCGGAGACATGGGATTCCCCAGCCTCGCCGCAAATACTTCCACCAAATAAAATGCAGCAGAAAATAAACTACAAAGACACTCTTAACCTTCCCAGAACGAATTTCCCGATGAAGGCCAACCTGCAGCAGAAAGAACCTCTCATCCAGAAATCCTGGGAAAAGGAAGACCTCTTCGGAAAAATCCGCGAAAAAAGCCGTAACCGTGAAAAGTTCCTTTTCCACGACGGACCCCCTTACGCAAATGGCCCCATTCACCTGGGCCACCTGCTTAACAAGGTTCTAAAGGACCTGGTCGTACGGTCAAAGGTAATGGAAGGGTTTGACGTGGATTTCGTTCCCGGCTGGGATTGTCACGGTCTTCCGATAGAGCACAAGGTCTTAAAAGAACTGGGGGAGGACGCCTCCGCCATGACAGCGCTCTCAATCAGGCGCAGCTGCGGCAAATATGCAGCGAAATACGTGAAAATGCAGTCAAAGCAGATGATTCGTCTCGGCACTCTGGCCAACTACAAAAAACCTTATCTGACGATGACCCCCGATTATGAAGCCGGAGTGTTAAAGGCCTTCTCGCAACTGCTTGAAAAAGGGCTTGTCTACAGGGACCTGAAACCTGTCCACTGGTCAATTGAAAACCGTACCGCCCTCGCCGAGGCGGAACTCGAATACCACGAAAGAGAGGACAAAAGCGTTTACGTGCTCTTTGAAATTGACGACCCGGCGGCGCTGCCCCCCTCCCTTAACGCGGAACAAGCCGAGAGGGTATGCCTTATCATATGGACCACAACGCCCTGGACCCTTCCGGCGAACCTCGCCGTCGCCGTCGCCCCGAAGGGGAAATACGGTCTTTACAGATCCCCTGAGGGTGAGAATCTGATTGTCGGCGAGGCGCTTTGCGAAGAAGTTTTCGAGAAATCAGGAAGAAAGGATTACGAAAAAGTCGGTTCCTGCCTTGGAGAGGAGCTGTCGCGACGGGGCGTATCATGCAGCCATCCGTTTATTGACAGAAAATCGGTTGTAGTAACGGCCGACTACGTGACTTTCTCAACCGGCACCGGATGTGTCCACACGGCCCCCGGTCACGGCGATGAGGACTACAGAACCGGTCTTGAGGAGGGGCTTGATATCTACTGTCCGGTTAGAGGGGACGGCACTTTTGACGATACGGTACCGGAGTGGCTGAGAGGAAAGGGGGCCTGGGAAAGCAATGAATTAATAACGCAGAGACTTGCCGAGAGCGGAAATCTTTTTCACTCGGAACCCTACGTCCACAGTTACCCGCATGACTGGCGAAGCAAGACGCCTACCATATTCAGAGCAACGGATCAGTGGTTCATACATATGGACAAACCGTTTGGCGATGCCGGAAAGACCCTGAGAGAAATCGCCATTGACGCAGTCGGGGAAAACATTGATTTCTATCCCGACTGGGGAAGAAGCCGCCTCGGCGGAATGCTTGAGTCAAGGCCCGACTGGTGCATATCCAGGCAAAGATCATGGGGGCTTCCGCTTCCGTACTTCACGGACGGAGAGGGAAGGGCGGTTATGACGGCGAAAATCGTTGTGGCCGTTGCCGAAAAAATAGGAGAGAAGGGTTCTGACGTCTGGTTTTTCTCCGAACCGCACCAGCTTCTTGATAGCTATGATCCCCAAGACGACCCCGAAGCCCCGGATTGGCTTAAGTCAAAAGACGACTTAGAAGGCCTTTTAAAAGGCAATGACGTATTTGACGTGTGGCTTGAATCAGGCTCGTCCTGGAACTCGGTCCTCAACGCAAGAGATCTCGGGTACCCGGCGGATATGTACCTTGAGGGTTCGGACCAGCACAGGGGATGGTTCCAGTCCTCGCTCCTCGTGGCTCTGGGAGCAACCGGAGAACCCCCTTTCCGCGCCCTTTTTACCCATGGATTCATGGTGGACGCCCGGGGCAGGAAGATGAGCAAATCCGGCGGCAACGCGATCGAGGTTGAAGATATTCTCAGCAAATACGGGGCGGACATATGCAGATGGTGGGTAAGTTCGCTTAGCTACTCAAACGATATAAAGGTCGACTGGGAGTTTTTCGACATCGCCGCGGACGAGTACAGAAAAATAAGGAATACCGTACGGTTTCTGCTCGGGAACCTAAGTGATTTCGACCCGGAACAAGACAGTGTCGAATTCAACGAGGACGACAGGTATTCGATTGACCACTGGGCGTACTGCGAGTTCACCAGGTTCGCGAACGAAACCTTGGATGCCTATTCAGGCTTTAGCTACAAGCAGGCAAGCGATCTTATTTTCTCTTTTTGCTGCGACGAGATGAGCGCCGTTTACCTCGCGTGCATAAAAGACAGGCTTTACTGCGAAAAAAAAGACAGCAGGAAAAGAAGACGCGCCCAGACGGTCATGTACCAGGTAGCCGACGGAATCATAAAGTTTCTCGCCCCTATCCTGGTCCATACTTCTTTTGAAGCCTATAAATCCCTGAAAAAAGATGACGATGCCAACGTGCACCTCGAAACGTTTCCGCGCGTTGAGAAAGTTGAGGCCGACAAAACCTGGAACGATGTTATGGATATAAGGAAACTATGCCTAAAAGCCCTTGAGGATGCGCGGGGGGAGGGCGGCATAAACAATCCCCTTGACGCTGCTCTTTCCGTGACGGTTAACAAAGACCTTTTTGACGAGATAAAGAAGTTCGAACCGGAGCTTGAAGACCTCTGCGGGGTAAGCAGATTCGAGGTTTTTGCGGGAGAAAAGATCCATGTGGAACTTACTGATCTTTCCGAGGAACCCAGATGCGAGCGGTCCTGGAAGAGGGGAAGAACCGTAAAGAAAAGGTCAAACGGAAGATTCCTGAGCGAAAGGGATGCCTCAGCGCTCGGGCTTTAGTCCGTTTTTACGCGGCAATAAATCCGTAACAGCTTCAGCGGTGGAAATTATCCGGGAGGCCAGGTGAGTTTCCTTCCGCCGAGAATATGTATGTGCAGGTGAAAAACGCTTTGTCCCGCGTCTTCGTTCGTGTTGACTACAAGCCTGTACCCGCCCTCGCTAAGGCCGAGCATTGAAGCTATTTCCGAAGCCTTGACCATAAGGTGTCCCAGGACGGTCTGATCTCCGGTTTCAACGGTCGCCATTGAGACTATTTCCTTTTTCGGTATCAGAAGGACATGAACGGGAGCCTGGGGGTTTATATCTCTGAAAGCCAGACAGACATCGTCTTCGTATACTATGTCGGCTGGAATTTCTCGGTTTATTATCTGTGTGAAAATCGTGCTCATGGCTGTGATTGTCCACAAACTTAGTTCTGATGTCAAAAACCCTTACTAAGTCTTCCGGCCTATTAGCGGAAACTATTTCACAGAACAAAAGCTTATTTACGGGAAGACTGGCAACGGTTTGTAGAAATCCCGTGGGTTAAAGTTATCTTATATGGAGTATGGCCCCGCCCGAAAGAAAACAGAAAATCCGTCTTTTCATAAGTTGCCTTGTAGATAATTTTTTTCCCCAAGTAGGAGAAGCGATGCTGAGAGTTCTCTCCGGCATGGGGCTTGAAGTTGAATTTCCGCAAGACCAGACATGCTGCGGACAGCCCGCTTTTAATTCTGGTCACAGGGAAGAAGCCGAGAGAGTTGCCTGTCACTTCCTCGATGTCTTTGGTGATGGGGACGAGGCAATCGTGTGTCCTTCGGGTTCATGCGTGTCCATGGTAAAAAATTACTACACGGAGCTTTTCCGTAATGACCCGGAGAAACTGTCTCGTACGGAGAAAATCTCATCCAACGTCTATGAATTCTCCGAATTCGTTTTCCAGAGAAAAGAAACAATCAGTCTTGACTCCGCATACAGGGGCAGGGTCACGTTTCACGATTCCTGCCATGCGCTTCGGGAGCTCGGGATAAGCTCTCAGCCCCGGGAACTTATCAAATCCCTGAGCGGAGTTGATCTGATTGAAATGGAGATGGCTGATGCCTGCTGCGGTTTTGGAGGAACTTTTTCCATCAAGTACCCGGAAGTATCGAAATCCATGCTTCAGGAAAAAACGGATTCAATCGTGAATTCAGGCGCTGACGCCGTGGTTTCAACCGACATGGGGTGTCTTATGAACATAAAGGGGTTTGTATCCAGAAAGAAACTGCCCGTAAAAGTGCTTCATCTGGCCGAGCTTCTTGCTTTTGAGGGTTCTGAATGATTACCGAACGCATAGACTTCAAGAAAAATTCCGTGGAAGCCCTCGGGAATCCCAAGCTGAAAAAGGCTCTTGTGAATTTCACCGACAGATCAAGAAGTTCCAGGAAAAAAGCGGTGAGCGAGGTTTCCGAGTGGGAAGAGCTCAGGTCCGAAGCCAGGCGAATAAAAGAAGAAGTAATCAAGAATCTGGACAGCTATCTTCTGGAACTTGAAGAAAGCGTTACCAGGGTAGGGGGCAAGGTGCACTGGGCAAAAGACGCCGAAGAAGCTTCCGCAATAGTGGTCGATATAGCCAGAGAAAACAACGTCAGAAACGTCGTGAAAAGCAAATCGATGGCCACAGAGGAGATAGAACTTAACAGACACCTTATATCGAACGGGATAAACACCGTGGAAACCGACCTCGGAGAATACATAGTGCAGCTCTGTGACGATCATCCTTTCCACATAATCACCCCCGCGATCCACAAGACCAAGGAAGATATTTCAAAGCTTTTCTCCGAGAAATTCGGAGTGCCTGAGTATGAAGAGCCGCAGAAACTTACCAACTTAGCAAGGAAAGAACTGAGAGAGAAATTTCTCTCGGCCGATATGGGTATTTCCGGGGTTAATTTCGCCGTAGCGGAGACAGGAACCATAGCAATAGTCGAAAACGAGGGTAACGCCAGGCTCGCGACCACATTCCCGGACATACATGTGGCTATCATGGGAATAGAGAAGATCGTCCCCAGGTTCGAGCAGCTTTCCATTTTCCTCAGCCTGCTGGCAAGAAGTGCTACGGGTCAGAAATCATCCACCTATGTTTCTCTCATAACGGGCCCCAAGAGGGAAGGGGAGAGTGACGGCCCCCGGCAGTTTCACCTGGTTTTTGTTGATAACGGAAGAAGCGATATCGCGAAATCGGAGGAAACCAGGGAATCGCTTTACTGTATAAGATGCGGAGCCTGCATCAACATATGTCCGGTTTACAGGCAGGTTGGAGGGCATAGTTACGGATGGGTTTATTCGGGACCGATAGGGGCAATAATAACTCCGCAGCTAAACGATCCGCAAAAAACCGCGGATCTGCCGTTTGCGTCTTCTCTCTGCGGAGCCTGCAGGGACGTATGCCCTGTAAAGATCGATTTTCCCCATGTTCTTCTCTCTCTGAGGCAAAAAGTAGTGGAAGAAACCAAGGGAAGGGCGAATCTGCCGGGATTTATGGAGAAAATTGCCTTTCGGGTCTGGAGTTTCGTCTTCAGCAAGCCATTTTACTACAGTCTTACGGGAAGAATGATGGTCTTCCTGCAGTATTTTTACCAAAAAGACAATGAATTAAGGGGACTTCCATATCCTTTTTCAAAGTGGACCAAAGAAAAGAACTTCCCTGCTTTCTCGAGAAAACCTTTCAGAAAGAGATGGAAAGAGAAATACCACGGCAAAAACGGAGTGCCAAGATGATTTCCAAGGAATCTAAGTCACTTATACTACAAAACTTACGTTCTGTATCAACAATGGAGGAAGGCGGAAGAGAAACTACGGAGAATAGTTTTCTAAACCCTCAATTATCTATTGATCAAAGTAAGTTGCAAAACGATTTTATAGTAAACTTTGAGATGGTATCCGGGGAAGTTCATCTTCTCAAAGAAAAAGGAAGTCTAATTGAGAAAATAAATGAACTTATCCAGGAAATTGGTGCCCAGTCGGTTTCCTTCTGGAATACAAACCCCTTGAGATCACTTGAGATTGCCTCGGAAACTGATCTCGCAACCGCAGATATAGGCATAACTGGAGCCGATTTCGCCATTGCTGACACCGGAACTTTGGTTTTGCTCTCCGGTCCGGAGCAGCCGAGACTTACTTCGCTTCTACCTCCCGTGCATATAGCGATACTTGAAAAGGAAAACATAGTTTTGAATATTCATGCTTTGTTTGCAAAGCTCGGGGAATCTTATAAAAAAAATTATGATGAATTGTGTACGTGTATTTCTTTTATAACCGGGCCGAGCAGGACGGCTGATATAGAACTCAACCTTACACTGGGAGTTCATGGTCCAGGAAGAGCAATAGTTATAATTGTCTAAAAACCAATAAGCTTTTACCTCTAACTACCTTTAATTACTCATAAATATGTCCTATATGATACTCCTTTTCGATTTTCCCGGCGAAAATATCCAACGTCCGATAATGTATATTATGTAAACTTATATAAATCCATGAACAAATCCAGGAGAATCAGCGACAAGCGCCCTATTTCACCGCTGTTCTTGATTTTTTCTCATATGTCCGGATGATTTTCTGGAAATATGGGAGATTTTATAAGCCATGCCTATTTACGAGTATGAATGCAAAAAGTGTGAAAGTGTGTTTGAAATCCTTCAGGGCTTTAATGATAAGCCTGCCACTAAGTGTGAAGAGTGTGGAGGAAGACTTAAAAGAATCATCTCTGTTTCAGCTTTTCATCTGAAAGGCTCGGGCTGGTATGAAACCGACTACGGGAAGAAGAAGATATCTGAGCTCAAGCAGCTAAAAGATCACGATGTCGGAGAAGGTGCCCCCGCCTCTTCTTCTCAGAGTCCCGTTCTTCCGACGGAACAAGCCGCTGTTTCAGGTTCCAGCCAGACATATGACTCGATAAAGTCTGACACGAAAAAAGCAAAGTCAAAGCAGAAGAAAAAATAGCTTATGGATCTCGGCATAAAGAGAAAGGTCGCCTTGGTGGCGGCGTCCAGCAAGGGAATCGGAAAAGCAACAGCTTTCGCTCTTGCGGATGAAGGAGTAAATCTCTCCATATTTTCCCGTTCAAAAGACGAAATAGAACGCACCGCTTCAGAAATAAGAACCAGTTTCGCAGTGGATGTTCTTGCTTCCGCGGCCGACGTAACGAGCAAAGAACAGGTTGACCAAGTAATAGAAACCACGGTGCAGACGTTCGGTGGAATTGATATTCTGATAAACAACGCCGGAGGTCCCCCTTTCGGCTTCTTCGAAGATTTTGAATCACCCGACTGGCAAAGCGCCTTGGAACTCAACCTTCTAAGCGGTATTTATATGGCGAAGAAAGTAGTTCCTCTAATGAAGAAGAAAAACTGGGGAAGAATAGTGAACATAACCTCAATAGCCGTTAAGCAACCGATAGATGGACTGATACTTTCGAATACTTCCCGTGCCGGACTTATAGGTTTCTCGAAGACTCTTTCAAACGAACTCGCAGAGTACAATATCTTGGTAAACAACATCTGTCCCGGAAGGATCTATACTGACAGGATAAAGGCGCTCGCGGAAAAAAGGGCTGCGCAGTCGGGTATTGAATATGAAAAAGCCATAGAAGAGATGGAAAAGGACATTCCTCTAAAAAGAATAGGAACCCCTGAAGAACTGGCCGCCCTAGCCTGCTTTCTTGCTTCTGAGAAAGCAAGTTATATGACCGGGACAACTATCCAAGTTGATGGAGGGTTGTTGAGAGGGCTGTTTTAAAAACTTGTAGGACTATATCGTTTTTTAAGGTATAATGGCATTTTCATTATAAAAAAGGTTGGTCCTGATCATGCCAGAAAGTTCTGAACAAGCAGTACTGCTTACCCATTCTCCCGACCGCCCGGGTCTTCTCCGCGCAATAATCGACTTCATATCTAGGTATGGAGGTAACATACATGAAATGCAGCACTGCATGGACACAGACGACATGGTCACCTTTGTCCGTGTAAAGTGGGCAATGGAGAAATTTTCCATTCGCAAAGAGGAATTCTCCGAACGATTCCAAGAGGAAGTAGCTTCAGAATTCGATATAAAATTCGACATATTTTTCACCGGGAAAGTGCTGCGCATGGCGGTTTTCGTCTCAAAACTCCCACATTGTCTCTCCGATATCATATACAGGTTAAGGGTCAGGGAGTGGAATGTGGAAGTTCCCGTCATTATGAGCAATCATCTTAATCTCAAGCCCGTTGCTGACCGCTACGGCATGGATTTCTATGTGTTCAACGACGTGGAAAACAACAAAGAGGAAGTGGAAGCCAGTCAGCTTGCGCTTCTCGCTGACTATAACGTGGATTTCATAGTGCTTGCCAGGTACATGCAGATACTTAGCGAGGATTTTGTCTCACACTACAAAAACAGGATAATCAACATTCACCATTCCTTCCTTCCCGCCTTCCCCGGAGCGCGTCCCTACCACAACGCCTACAAAAGAGGTGTCAAGATCGTTGGAGCAACGAGCCATTACGTAACCGAGGATCTGGATTCAGGACCCATAATAGAGCAGGATGTAATACGGGTAAACTACAACGATTCCATAGACGACCTGGTGAGAAAGGGAGAGGATCTGGAGAAACAGGTTCTCTCACAGGCAATCTGGTCTCACATCAACAGGGAAATTCTGATATACAAAAACAGAACAATAATGTTCAATAAATGACTCAGGAAGCTTCTTGGAGTTTTTGAGCTTTTAAGCAGAAGTTCCTCGGCACTTCAAGGAAGCAGGAAGTTCGAAAAGACGAATTCCACTGAGTTGTTTCTCTGTTACCTGCTTTCCGCTCATTCATCATCTTCTTCATCTTCTTCTTGTTCTTGGCTTCGCCTGAAAAGAGACCTTATCCTGTTGTAGTCGTATTCCTGTGAGCGCTCCGCTTTCTCTTCCCCGGATTCCACTACCATCACCCTCAATCCCCTGAGCACCTCGTCTTTGGACATGGTTGGCTTGACCTTGAATGAAATTTCCCCCAGAGGAGTTTTCCTAATTTTTATGCCGGATGGAACCTCAAATTCACTGCGCTCATTGTATTTATCAAGCACGCTGCTCATGAACTCTTTCCAGACCGGAACGGCGGCGAGAGATCCCGCCTCCTTGTCTCCAAGCGAGGTATTATCGTCCTTTCCGACCCAAACCCCGGCGACGACCATGGGACTGTATCCTATGAACCACGCATCCGTATAATCATTTGTGGTCCCTGTCTTGCCAGCGACTTCTGCCTTGGAATTAAGCGAATTGGCCATCAATCCCGTCCCCTCCGATATAACCGCTCCCATTATGTCCGTCATTATATATGCCGTCTCGGGGCTTATAACCTTTTTAAACTCTTCCGTGTTGCCGAAGTAATGGATGGGAACTTTTCTGATGAAAAACCCGAATTCCCTCGCGGTAACGAAGTCTCTTTGATCTTCGGCCAAAAGGCCTAAAAACTGTGACCTGCCCTCGCTGGGCGGCGGCGAAAGACGCTCCTGATACTGCCATCCCCCGGACTCTTCGCCCTGTTTAAGACTCTTCTCGTACCGAAGGTACACCTCCCCGGTGTTGTCCTCAATCAGGCTTCCGTTCCTGTCATAGATCCTGAGTATGAAATTCGGTTTCCTGTATATCCCGGAATTTGCGAAAACAGAATATGCCGTAGTTATTTCCAGCAGAGTCACTTCGGAACTTCCCAAGGCGAGTGAGGGATAGGGATTGATTCTGGACTGAAAGCCGAAGGGCCTGGAATACCGCGCCACATACCGCGGATCCACGTCCATGATAAGCCTGATCGAAGAAAGGTTCCTTGAATTGACAAGAGATTCCCTGAAGAAAATCGACCCCATGTATTCCTCGTCGTAGTTCTCCGGAACCCAGTCATCCACGATAATCGGCACGTCAAGAAGCTTGCTCGTCTGCGTATACCCCTTGTCTATGGCCGCCGAGTAGAGAAAAGGCTTGAACGCCGAACCCGGCTGCCTTTTCGCCTGAATAGCCCGATTGAACTTCGAGAACCCGAAATCATATCCTCCTACCATTGAGATGATGTTGCCCCTTGCGTCCATGGCGACCAGGGCCCCCTGGGTCTGCGGCTGAAACAGGGGAACTATATCGGTCACCCCCTCATCGCCTAAAGATACTTTCACCTTTAGAACGTCTCCCGGGTTCAGTCTCTCGGGAAGAAGATAGATGCCGTCGGGAGGGGGAAGATACCTCTCCGGATCGACTATGTAGTGGAGTTTCCTCTTCTCGTCGCCGACTTCCACCGTGGCGAAAGAAGTTTTCTCGTCTAGGTCCCCCGTGACGGTGACAACGGCCCTGTACGTTTTTCCGTCCTGAAAAACAAGTTGGCGCTGCTGTTCTTTGAATTCCTCGATCTTCTCGGTAGTCCTGAGCCTGGCGATGGTGAACTTGGTTCTGCCCTGTCTTTTTTCAGTGTTGCGTATTCCCCTTCTGACGGCTCTGTAAGCCACAAGGTTCAGATCCATGTCAAGGGTTGTGTAAACCTTGTAACCGCCCTTCTCGTAGGCCTTCCTGCCGACTTTCTTTTCAAGATATTCCCTTACGTACTCAATGAAGTAAGGGGCTATGTATTCCCCTCTGGGTTCCCGCTTCGGAATGATTTTTATCTTGTATGCCAGGGCTCTGCGCTTCTGCCTTTCGGTTATGAACTCCTGGTTGCTCATCATGTTTATCACGGTCTTCTGCCTTTTAAGCGCGTTTGAGGGATTAACCCTGGGGGAATACTGCTCCGGTCTTCGCGGAATTCCCGCGAGCAGGCACGCCTCGGCTATGTTTATGTCTTTTGCCGATTTTCCGAAATAATTCCGGCTCGCCATCTCAACTCCGTAGACGCCGTCGGCAAGGTATATGTGGTTTAGGTACAGATAAAGTATTTCATCCTTGGAGAGATTCTTCTCTATTCTGTATGAGAGAATAGCTTCTTTTATCTTCCTGCTGTATGCCCTTTCGGGACCCAGAATGAGGTTCTTGGTTATCTGCTGAGTAATGGTGCTTCCGCCGGAGACGATTCTCCCCGTAGTCAGGTTCTGCAAAAGGGCCCTCACGACGCTTTTCGCGTCCACGCCGCTGTGCTGGTAGAACCTCCTGTCTTCGACGGCTATGAAGGCGTTTATTACGTGAGGAGGAATATCCTCGAGATTTACAAGCGCCCTTCTCTCAAGCCCGGACTGCGCTATCAGTTCCCCTTCGGATGAATAGAATTCGTTCAGAATAGCGGGCTGATACCTCGTGAGGTCGCGCAGGTCCGGGAGGTCTTTTGAGAAATAGATATAGACCGCAAGAATCCCGACCAGGCAGGCAACCGCAAAGACCGTAGGCAAGAAGAAACGGAAGCGGGGAAACTTGCCCGGTTCTTTGCCGGCAAGATTGATTCCTCTGTTAGAATTCATTTGCACTGAAAGTATACGATTCCGTGGAAATCAAGTTGAAAAAAGGTTACCTTAAAAAAGCTTTCTTGGGTTATCTTAATCGCCAATTAGACCAATGACACATTTTTCTGAAGATGAAGCGATGGCCGCTCTCAGCGCATACGTAAAAGACGTGACGGACCAGGAAATGAAAGTACTTCTTCTGAAACTCAAAAACGAGATCAGAAAAGAAGACGTGACTTGGGAGCAGATAAGGGAGATACTGGCCGAGATCAAAAGCAAAGACGGCGGCGCGCTCAAAGACATAGTTCCTTTTGTTGTGTATTGACCGGGAACGCAGAATCCGCACGAAAAACACGCAAATGGCAAACCTGATTGACTACATAGGCGACACTCCGGTAATAAGGCTAAGAAGCATGCCGAAAGACGGAGGCTCAAAGATATGGGCGAAGCTTGAGAACCTAAACCCCGCGGGCAGCATAAAGGACAGGGCGTGTATCGCCATGCTCAGGCAAGCGGAGCGTGAAAACCTGATAGAACCCGGCAAGACAACCGTAATCGAAGCGTCAAGCGGAAATACCGCGATAGGAATAGCCCTCTGCTGCCGGGCAGGCGGCTATGACTTCACCGTTGTTATGCCCGGGGATACGGCAAAAGAGAAAATCCAGGTAATAAGAGCGTTTAAGGGACAGGCGATTCTTACCGACCCGAGCCTGGGGCTCAGGGGGTCGAGAGAAAAGGCTCGCGAGATAGAACGCGAAAACCCGGACTCCTATTTCCTTGACCAGTTCAGAAACACAGCGGACATAGAGATTCACCGCGAGGAGACCGCGAAAGAAATAAAAAACCAGATACCGGGACATCTCGATGCCTTCGTATGCGGAGTCGGAAGCGGGGGAACGGTAATGGGAGTGGGAGCCGAACTCAAGAAAATCTATCCCGACCTCGAGGTAGTGGTGGTCGAACCCGTCGAGTGCCCTACTCTTTCCGAGGGAAAGGGAGGTCCTCACGGCATCTGCGGGATATCGCCCGGGTTCGTTCCCGAGAAACTTGATACCGGCGTGATCGACAGGATCTATCCGGTCTCCACTGAAGACGCCCGCGAGTGCGCCAAAGCCCTCGCTTCCGAAGAAGGCATACTGGTCGGAATATCTTCGGGAGCCTGCCTCAGCGCGGCCCTCGGGGTCTCGGAAGAACTTCGGGACGGCGGCCAGGTGCTTGTAACTTTCTGCGACAGCGGAGAAATGTATCTGGGAACCGACCTTTACGATTAAAAAACCCGTTTGAAATGAAAATTTAACTATGTTATTTTATCTTTTGGATATTTTTATCTGCGTGAGAGTTGTGTAAAGACAAAGGAATAACGCATGTCAGCAAACATTTTTAAAAACCTTGTGCTCTGGGTGGCCATATTCGTCGGAGTGTTCGCCGTGTACCAGTTCATGAACACCCCGGCGAACGTCTACTCGGAGATATCCTACAGCAAGTTCCTGGAACACCTGGACAACGACAGGATAGCCAACATAGAGTTCGGCGAGAACATAATAAGGGGGGAGCTTAAAAACGCCGACCCCGCAGACCGCGGATTCACAACCACCGGCCCGGCAGGAGAACTCCTTATCGCAAAGCTTGAGCAAAGCGGCGTGGAGTTCAGCTTTTCCCGCCGCAAACAAAGTTCGCTTACACAGATACTGATAAACTGGGGTCCGCTTTTCATACTGGTCGCCCTGATGGTCTTTTTCATGAGACAGGTGCAGGCCGGGGGCACGAAGGCGATGAGCTTCGGAAAAAACCGCGCGAGGATGCTCGGCGAAGGCCAGAACAAGATCACCTTTAAGGATGTGGCAGGAGTTGAGGAGGCCAAAGAAGAAGTAAGCGAAATAGTGGAATTCCTAAAAAGTCCGGAGAAATTCACTCGGCTTGGAGGAAGAATACCAAAGGGTGTTCTGCTGGTCGGTCCCCCGGGAACGGGAAAAACCCTTCTGGCAAAAGCCATAGCAGGAGAAGCGGGAGTACCGTTTTTCATCATAAGCGGGAGTGACTTCGTGGAGATGTTCGTCGGAGTCGGAGCTTCAAGGGTAAGGGACCTGTTCATACAGGCCAAGAAAAACGCCCCTTGCATAATATTCGTTGACGAACTTGACGCCGTGGGAAGACACAGGGGAGCGGGACTGGGAGGAGGCCACGACGAAAGGGAGCAGACCCTTAACCAGCTTCTGGTCGAGATGGACGGCTTTGAAGGAAACGAAGGCATTATAGTCATGGCCGCCACGAACCGCCCGGACGTGCTTGACCCGGCGCTTCTCAGGCCCGGGAGGTTTGATCGCCAGGTTGTCGTCCCGAGGCCGGATGTCAGGGGAAGAGAAGCCATCCTGGTCGTTCATTCAAAAGACACCCCGATGGCTGATGACGTTGATCTTTCGGTAATCGCCAGATCCACCCCGGGTTTTTCCGGTGCCGACCTTGAAAATCTCGTTAACGAATCCGTACTTCACGCCGCCCGCAACGACAAGGAACAGGTCTCCATAGAGGACTTTGAATACGCAAAGGACAAGGTCACGATGGGAGTTGAGAGAAAAAGCATGCTGATAAGCGAAAAAGAGAGGAAAATCACCGCTTATCACGAGGCCGGACACGCGCTCGTAGCGAAACTGACTCCCGAGGCCGATCCCATACACAAGGTGACGATCATACCGAGGGGAATGGCTCTTGGGGTTACTCAGCAGCTCCCCCTTGAAGACAAGTACACCCTTTCGAGGAGTTATCTGATTTCCACCATAAAGGTGCTTCTGGGAGGCAGGGCCGCCGAAGAAATTGTGTTCTCCGAAAGAACCAGCGGCGCCGCAAACGACCTTGAGAGAGTTACCGACATAGCCAAGAAAATGGTATGCGAATGGGGAATGAGCGAAGTTGTGGGACCGGTGACTTTCGGCAAAGGGGAACAGCAGCCTTTTCTAGGCAGGGAAATATCGAGAAAAAGCGATTACAGCGAAGATACCGCGGTGCAGATCGATCAAGAGACAAAAAAGATTGTGAACGAAAGCTACAGTGAGGTAATGAAGCTCCTCGGAGACAACCTGGATCTTCTGCACGAGCTGTCTTCCCTGCTTCTTGAAAAAGAAGTTATAGACTCGGCGGAACTTGACGAGCTGGTGTCAAAAACACGTGAGTTCAGGCCGGAAGTGAAAAAGCCGTTCGATATAACCAGCAGGGTCTGATCCCTACGGCTTTGCCCTGCCCAGCCGCCGTTTTTCCGCTGTCTTTGCAAAACCGGGAGTAAAAGCCGTTTGCCAAACTCTTCAGTCCATAAAGCAAATCAGAACGCACCAGAAAACCATTTGATAAAACTCGGCTCAAAAGAACTGGACCTGAGCCAAAAACCCCTCGTTATGGGAATCGTGAACATGACGCCTGACTCCTTTTATGACGGCGGAAAGTACAACGATCCCAAAAAGGCTCTCGGGAGAATCGCCTCTTTAATCAAGGACGGGGCCGATATTATTGATATAGGAGGAGAATCCACAAGGCCGGGCTCTCTCGGCGTGAGCGCAGAAGAGGAGCTTCAGAGGGTTGTGCCGGTAATAGAGGCGGCTTCAGGGGAATTTGACACTGTAATATCCGTCGACACCACAAAGGCAGTTGTCGCCGAGGAGGCGCTGGGGTGCGGAGCTTCCATGGTAAACGATATAAGCGGACTGAGTTTCGAGCCACAAGTAGCGCAGAAAGTATCGGAAAAGGAAGCCGCAATCGTGCTTACCCACACAAGTTCGCGACCGCTGGACATGCAGGAAAAGACCCAATACAGCTCGCTTATTTCCGATATAACGGACTTTCTTTTGAATTCGGCTCAAACGGCCGTGGAGGCGGGAGTGCCGCGGGATCATATAATAATTGACCCGGGTATCGGGTTCGGAAAAACCACCCCGCAGAACCTCGAGATCATAAAAAGGCTCGAGGAATTCTGCGAGCTCGGGTTTCCGGTCTGCCTCGGAACCTCGCGAAAATCCTTTATAGGAGAAATCCTGGGGAGCCCGCTTGCTGAGCAAAGATTGATAGGATCTGTCTGTTCAGTAATAATATCAATGCTCAAGGGCGTTTCTATCGTAAGAGTTCATGATGTACTTGAAACAGTGCAGGCGATTCGGACGGTAAAAAGCATATACGGGGTTAACTAGGAAATGACAGGCTCTACCATACAGAACTTTCGATTCTTTTCCGACAGTCTGGATATCCTGATCGTCGCCATAATATTTTTCTACGTACTGAAGGCCATAGAGGGGACCAGAAGCTCGCAGATCCTGGTCGGACTCGTGGCGATGGCGGTTCTTTACTTCGCCTCGAGGAAATGGGGTTTTTTCACGCTCAACTGGGTGCTTACCCACTTCCTCGGTTTCGCTATCCTCATAATAATAATTCTCTTCCAGGATGATATAAGAAGGGGACTTGCGAACATAGGAAAGAAGCCTCTTCTCTTCAGTTTCGCAAAACACGCCGCAAACGAAACCATGATACAAGAGCTCTCAGACGCCTGCTCTTTTCTCTCTTCAAGGAAAATCGGGGCCCTGATAGCAATTGAAAGACAGGAGAGCCTCAGAGTGTTCCCCGGAAGGCCTATTAACGCCAGCTTATCAAGCGAGATGCTCATAACCATTTTCAACCCCTCATCCCCCCTTCATGACGGAGGAGTGATAATCAAAGACGACGTTATTGTTTCAGCCGGGTGCTTTTTCCCGATCAGTACGGACCTTGAACTGGGAACGGAACTTGGAACAAGACACAGGGCGGCAATAGAGCTCTCCAAGCAGACTGACGCCGTCATGGTAATCGTGTCCGAGGAGACGGGAAAAATTTCGCTGGCGGCAGACGGAGAACTTAAAAGAATCGCCAACGATAAATTGCTTAAGCCGAGTCTGGTCTCAGAACTGACTACCGAGAGCCCAAGCGGCATAAAAATAAGCCAGGCGGGAAAAGCCTGATGGAGAAAAAACCTTTTTTCCAAGGTCTTACAAAAAAAACAATCGCGCTTGCGCTGGCCGTAATTCTCTGGGCGTTTACGAATTTTGAACTCGATGTGGAAAGGGACGTCAGGATTCCGCTTCACCTAAGCGGTCTGCCCGAGAACCTCATTATCGTGAACAATGCGCCCGAAAACGTTGACCTCTCTCTCAGGGGATCGAGAAACCTGCTCTCTTCATTTGCCTTCTCAAACAAGTCAATTCCCGTTGAACTGCAGAAAACGGAACGGGGCGTTCTCAAAATAGACCTGAAGCGCGCGGCGTCGAAGGTAGTTCCCAGGGGAATCGATATAGTCGCCGCGAGACCCTCAAAGCTCTCGCTTAACATAGACAGTCTTGTTACAAGAAGATTCAAGGTGGAACCCGTACTCGGAGAACCGGATTCCGGTTACGAGATATCGAAAAAAATAAAGGTCGTCCCGCAATTCGTAAAGGTAAGAGGACCCGCATTGCAGCTTGCCAAGCTGGAAACCATAGAAACGGCAAAAATAAAGCTTGAAGGCGAAAAAGCCGAGTTCACGGCGCCGGCGCAGCTGCAGCTGCCCTCCCAGTACATGGAAGTCCTTGAAGGCGACCACGTGAACGTAACGGTTCACATAAAAGACATAATACTGACCAAGGAATTTCGGGACGTTGACATAGTTCCCCGCAATTTCGGAGAACTCGAATACAGCACAGCTCCTCCGCTTAAGGCCACACTGGTATTTAACGGTCCCTACAAGACCATTAACGACCTTACAAGCGACGACGTCAAGGTCTTCATAGACGGGGCTGAGATGGGCGAGAGCAGACGGAAAAGACTCAGGGTAAGGGTTCAGTACCCAAGTTCAGACCTGCTGAAACTTACTAATATATCCCCGGGAAGCATCAGTGTCAGAGTCAAAGCGCCTGTCGCGCAAGAATCCCCCACGACGTAAATCATGAACAATTCCTTATCTGAATCCCCAGAAAGAAAGATTTTTGGAACCGATGGAATAAGAGGGGTTACCAACACCTACCCGATGACCCCCGAGATATCGCTCGCCCTGGGAAAAGCGCTGACGAAATACCTGTCCGGGAAAACGGCCGGCCGGGTGAAAATACTCGTCGGCAAAGACACCCGCCTTTCAGGTTACGTCTTTGAGCAGGCCATAGCTTCAGGCATAACGTCAATGGGGGCCGACGTACTGCTTGTGGGTCCACTGCCGACTCCTGCGATAGCCTTTCTTACTTCGAACATGAGAGCCACGGCCGGCGTGGTTATATCCGCGTCACATAATCCCTACACCGATAACGGAATAAAAATATTCGATTCCACGGGCTTCAAGCTTCCGGACGCAACGGAGATAGAGATAGAGAACATGGTTCTCGAAGAAAAACAGTTAAGCCCCCCTCCCCTCACGGGAAAGGCAAAAAGAATCGAGGACGCGGTCGGACGCTACATAGTATTTCTCAAAAACACTTTCCCCGATGATCTTACGCTTGACGGAGTGAGGATCGTGGTTGACTGCGCCAACGGAGCGGCGTACAAGGTTGCCCCCATAATTTTTGAGGAACTCGGAGCGAAGGTAATCACGATCGGCACCGAGCCCAACGGAACGAACATAAACGTTAACTGCGGAAGCCTGCGGCCTGAAATACTTTGTGAAGAAGTGGTGCGAAGCCGCTCCGACATAGGAATAGCGCTCGACGGAGATGCGGACAGGGTTGTTTTCTGCGATGAAAACGGGAACGAGGTTGACGGAGACCACGTGCTTGCAGTCTGCTCATCGGAAATGCTGGAAACCGGCACCCTTGCAACGGACACCGTGGTCGCTACCCAGATGAGCAACATGGCCCTTGAGAACTACCTCGGCGAAAAGGGCCTCAGGCTTGAGAGAACCCGCGTGGGAGACAGGTACGTGGTAGAAGCAATGAGGAAGCTCGGGGCAAACCTGGGGGGTGAGAAATCAGGCCACCTGCTGTTTCTTGACCACTCCACCACGGGAGACGGGCTGCTGGCCTCGCTTCAGATTCTGGGCATAATGAAAAGAAAGGGAAAATCGCTTTCTGAGCTTGCCGGGATAATAGATATGTTTCCGCAGGTTCTTAACAGTCTTGAAATCAAAGAGAAAAAACCGTTTGAGCAGATCCCGGGACTTGTTGAACTCGTGAAGGAATCTGAGAAGGTCCTTGGAGACAAGGGAAGAATAAACCTCAGATATTCAGGAACCGAACTGCTGGCAAGAGTAATGGTGGAGGGAGAAGACGAAACCCTGATAAACGGAATTGCTTCCCGGGTATCTTCCGTAATAAGCGAGAACATAGGGGCAGGAAACCTTTAAATGAAAACCAGGCTCAATGTAAACGTTGACCATGTGGCAACCCTGAGACAGGCAAGGAGGGGAGACGAACCCGACCCCGTGACCGCCGCCACGCAGGCTGAACTCGCCGGAGCAAGCGGAATAGTGGTTCATCTACGTGAAGACCGCCGACACATTCAGGAAAGGGACCTTCTTCTGCTGAGACAGACGGTGCGGACGAAGCTTAACATGGAAATGGCAGTAACAGATGAAATGGTTCGGATTGCGTGCGAGACGCTTCCAGACGTCGTGACCCTTGTTCCGGAAAAAAGGCAGGAGATAACTACGGAAGGAGGACTTGACGTGTGCGGGGATACGGAGAGAATTGCCGCGGGGATTGAAAAACTGAAGAGTTCCGGGCTGTTTGTAAGCATTTTCATAGACCCCGACCCCGATCAGATAAGCGCTTCCGCGCAGACCGGCGCTCATATGGTTGAACTCCACACCGGAAGTTACGCAAACGCCCGCGACGAGACCGCAATGATGATGGAGCTTGACAAGATCAGAAAATCAACGGAAGACTCCCTCTCCCAACGACTCAGGGTATCCGCCGGCCACGGGCTTAACTACGTTAACGTGACCGCGGTTTCAGGAATAGACGGGATTGAGGAACTCAACATCGGCCACAGCATAATTTCACGGGCGGTTTTCTCCGGAATGGAGAAAGCCGTAAGAGACATGATCAAACTGCTATAGCATTTTTCTGCAGCAAGGCAAAAAGATATGGTTTCAGGCATCGGCATCGACATGGTTCGCAACAGTCGCATAGAGAACCTTATTGAGAGATGGGGGGAAAAGTTCCTTCGAAAAGTCTTCACCGATGATGAACTCGCGCAGAACGGTGACGGCAAGAACAGGAAAATAAGCTATGCCGCCAATTACGCGGTCAAGGAAGCCTTTGTGAAGGCGCTCGGGACCGGGTTCAGGCGGGGAATAAAATTTCACAACATAGCGGTCATGCGCAACGAGCTTGGAAAACCTTTCATAGACCTTCGGGGAAGCACAAAGGAAATCGCCGAACAAAGGGGCCTGACCCGAATTCATACCACCATATCGCATGACGGGGAGTACTCCGTCGCCGTGGTTATACTTGAGGACTGACTGCTTAGATTCAGATCTCCGCCCCGCCCTTGCGTATTCAAAAGAGCCGCTCCCGCAACCCGTGCGGGATATCCAGCCAGCATGTGCTATCTTTAACCCGGTAGACCCAAGATGTTTCAGAACCTCGACAGACTCCGTCTAAAGGGAGTGGACAGCGTAAAACCGGGACTCGGGAGAATCACCGCGGTTCTTGAAGAACTGGGATACCCCAACAGGAAAAAGGATTACGTCGCCGTTGCCGGAACTAACGGCAAGGGGTCCGTGGCCGCCTGTATCGCGTCAATATTCGAAGCAAACGGCTATCGCGCAGGTCTCTTTACCTCCCCTCACCTGATCGATGTCACGGAAAGAATAAAGGTAGACGGAGAGGAAATAACCAGGGAGGAGCTTGAAGAGATCCTCGGTGTGGTTTTTGCCGCCTGCACCAAAATTGGCGTGGAGCTCAGTTATTTCGAAACGCTCACCGTAGCCGCATTTCTTTATTTCAACGGCAAGTCAATAGATGTAGGCGTGCTTGAAGTTGGAATGGGGGGAAGATGGGACTCGACAAACGTATGCGATCACCTGGCAGGCGTTATAACGAATGTGTCCTTTGACCACACCGAATACCTGGGAAACACCTTGGGTGAGATCGCCGGGGAAAAAGCCGGAATAATCAAAAAAAACGCCCTCGTGGTGACCGGATGCACGGGCGAGGCCCTCTCGGTAATCGAGCGGAGGGCCCGGGAGAGTTCCTCAATATGCCACAGAATCGGAGCAGAGTTCACTTACGGTGAAAAAGAAAATCTGGGTTTCGATTACATGGGGCCCAGGTGGAATATCCCGGGACTCAAGGTTTCTCTTGCGGGTACACACCAGGTGGAAAACGCCGTCATATCCGTAGCGACGGCCGAGCTGCTTGCAATGCATACCCGCTACAAAACGGATCCGGAGAAGATAAAAGAGGCTCTTTCGGAAGTCGCTCTAGGGGGGCGAATGGAATACTTAGACAGGGGGACTCCCGTTATAATCGACGGCGCGCATAACCTCGCCGCGGGGGAGAATCTTGTTAAGTCGCTTGAGTTTTATCATCCGGGGAAAAAATTCAATTTCCTGATAACAATGCTTGCTAACAAGGACATCGGAGGGTTCACCGAAACGCTCTCCCGAGTTTCGGGGAAACTTATCATAACGGAACTTCCCGGAGTCAAGAAGTCTTTGGAAACGGAAAAAATTCTGGCGCTTACCCGGGGACAATTCGACTCGGTGGAAACGGTAAAAGATCCTCTTAAGGCATACGAAAAGCTTCTCAGCTACGGAGAAGCTGCCTGCGTGTGTGGTTCCTTTTACCTAATAGGTTATCTTAAAGAAGCAATCCAAAATGAAGAGACTCTCGATAGTAAGTAACGATCTCTTTCTGGCTCACCAGAACCCTCCCGGACATCCGGAGTGTCCGGAAAGACTGACCAGCATCCTGGGGGTGCTTGAGAGTTCGGGTCTTATGGAGAAAACGGTTCCCGCCGACACAAGGCCCGCTACGGAGGAAGAGATCACCCTCGTACACAGCAAGCCCTATTTCGACATGGTCAAAAGCACTTCCGGCAAGGAGTTCTCGCAGCTCGATGCCGATACCTCTACGTGCGAGGTTTCGTTTGACGCCGCGCTTGCGGGCTCCGGGGGGCTTATATGCTCGGTAAACGATATTCTCTCAGGGGAAATTGATACCGCGTTCGTACTCGCCCGACCTCCCGGACATCACGCCGAACATGACAGGGCGATGGGGTTCTGCCTGTTTAATCACGTGGCGGTTGCGGGGGGCCATCTGTTAGCCAACTGTGGACTTGAGAGAGTCCTGATCATAGACTGGGACGTGCATCACGGAAACGGCACCCAGCACATCTTCTATGATTCAGACAGCGTGCTTTACTTCTCAGTGCACCAGTTCCCGTTTTACCCCGGCACCGGAAGCCTTAAGGAGCTAGGATACAAAGACGGGCTCGGGCACACGGTTAACGTACCCTGCCCCGCAATGCTGGGAGACGAAGACTATCTAAGGATCTTCGCAGAGATACTCGAACCCGTAGTGGAGCAGTACTCCCCGGAATTTATCCTCATCTCCGCGGGCTTTGACGCTTACCAGGTCGATCCGCTGGGAGGAATGCTGGTTACCTCGGAAGGTTTCGCCAGGCTTACAAGGTTCGTTATGCAGCTCGCCGAGAAACACTGCCGCGGAAATATCGCCTTTTTGCTCGAAGGTGGCTACAACACCGCGGAGATGGGACTGATCATGCGGTCAGTCATAGAAGAGATACTCGATCTTAAAACATCGGATACCGGTTTTGATCCCAAGCGGACAAACTGCGAACACACCGTCTTGGAAACCAGAAGGATTTACTCGAAATTCTGGGATTTTTAGAGCGGGAAGCCTGCTCTGACAGAGGCAGTGGTATAATTTCAGGGACTTCCTGCCCTGCCACCTCATATACTACATCCAGATCACTCCAGTCCCCTAATGGCATTCTCCTAGCCGGCTAATTCCTGTTTTTTAAAAATTAGGGGCGCCAACACAAGCCTTCAACGTGCCATCTTCATTCTTGAGATAGTCCGAATAAGCTTCCGCTTCGCAGCCATCCCCTTCCGCCATACCCGCAGGGACCATCACGTAAGGACAAACTACAGTGGGTTTACTATCGGGACGCGTAGCTACTCCCGCCCAGAATCCCACATACATATCGCCATCCTTTCTTAGAAAATAGGCTCCGGGATCAACTAAATCCCCTTCCCCTGTTTCCGTTACATAACTGCTGACAATATGGCTGTCGGTTTTTATACCGACATGCCCAAAAGTCGCCTCGCCGAAAGCGTCACCGGTGGACAAGGCAGCAAGATTGGACCCGCCGATAACCAGTTCGTCCGGGTGGATGAAAAGCGATAGGCTTTCGCTTTGGCAATCGTCCACACCGTCAGCGTTAATGCTTGAGAAAAACCCCATCATTTCAACAGGGTCCGATTCTACAGGTTCCGATGTTCCGTTACCATTATCGCCACAAGCCAACGCAAACATTAAAACAAAAACCCAAGAAAAATGCTTCATGATTTTTCCTCCGTTTTGAAAGGTAATCATATTTGTTATTTTACATTGTATTATTTAGTTAAGAGATCGGCAAAGGAACTGCTTGCATCTGCATTGCCGGTTCCTTCATGCCCTCCTAATTATGAAGGCCGCCGCCCCCTTAATTATCATTTTCCCAACAATTCCTTCCCATTCCTCTTCCCCTAATCCCGCAAGTTCTTAATATCCCACATTCATTCTCGTTGAGACCGCGCAGAAAAAAGAAAATCAGAGCCAGCCGCCCTAGCGGTGGTGCATCCGCCTCGGATTTCAGTTAAACCCGGTAATGTTCAGGAGGAAATTTCACCTTTCCTGTAGTCGCTCCCCTCGATGAAAAGCGGGGTGCACATTTCATAAAGCCTTGAAGCTATCCTCTCCCCCACCCTGTCCTCAAGTATTTCCGTTTTGCTCCTGGATTTTTTAGGCAGTGACTCCTTGGCCACATAATTGGTAGTAACAAGGGTCTTCTTTGAGGAGTTGTAACGCTTGGAAATGAGCTGATCGAGGATGTTCTGCTCCCATTCGGAACTTTTGCCTTTTCCCATCTCGTCTATAACCAGAATTTCCGCGTTTATAAGCGGTCCTATTATCTCGTTTTCGGGAATTCCCTCGGAATAGGCCTTCCGCAGGTCTCCAAGCAGAAAGAAAAAATCGGTAAACACGCACTCAACGGCTTTCTGAAGCGTAAGCTCCGCTATGGCCCCTACCGCAAGGCGTGTTTTGGCAAGCCCGGGTCCTCCCATAAGCAGAAAGCCTTTTTCCTCCGGGTACTTGTCGACAAACGACTTCACGTAGGTCATTGCATCAAGCTGACTCTGTCCACGCGGGTCTATATCGTCTGACTGCAGAACGCCGGCGAACTTTGATGGAATCTTCGCATTGTTGTATCTCCTGATTTTAAGTCTTACCACCCCGCAGGTCCCGCAGCGCTCAAGGTACCTGTAGCCCCTTTCGTTCTCCAAGAAGACCGTCCCCGACCCTCCGCAGTCGCCGCACTCGGAAACGCAGCCGCAGACCTGCGCACGGGCGTACTGATCGTTCTTTGTGGAAATCATGTAGCCCCTGCCGGAACATTTTCGACAACCGGTCGCAATGTGTCTTCTTCTGGCCATGTCACTTCATAGCGAAAACGTCATTTATACCAAGGGCTTCACATACGATTTCATCCCTGAAGGCATTAATGGTTCTTTTCTTCGCGTCCTCGTCGTAGAGTTTTGCCTCCTCCGGAAGTCTATTCAGGGCAGAATCCGTTATCTGCTTCTGTCTCTCGGCGGAAAGACCCGAGAAAACATCTTCAACAAAACCCCGCCACAAAGAATTAAACTGCTTGTATATGCTAGCGGACCCCGCGTCGTCCGTCTCGCGAACCCTGCGTCTGAGTTCCTCGTATTTCCCCCGTATATCCTCTCTTTTTTCCTCAATTATGATCCTATCAAGCCTCTTTAGGACCCGCTCTATTATACTGCTTCTTGTAAAAGCGGCGCTCCGGGGTGTTGCCTGTTTCCTCTCCCGCTCTACCGACTGTGTTTCGAGGTAATCTTCAATTTCATGCCTTATGTTAAAAAGCCCTCTCGGTTCCTGGGCACCTTTCTGCCTCTTTTGCTCAAAGCCGTAGGCTATAGCCTTAATTACCATTTCCTTTGAGACGGATCTTTCGCCAAGCTCCCTTATAAAACTGTAGTCCCTGGCTGAAAGCATGAGGCCCTTTCCCGCAAGCCCGAGAAAATACCGCTCTATGTCGGCTATATAGTTTCGCTCTTGAGACTTCATCTTCCCCCGGAAAAATACGCAGCCCCTGGGTCCGGCCCTTATCCCATAATCTCGCGCATAGCCGACATCGTATCGGCATAGTTTTCCGTCTTGTATATTCCGGATCCCGTTACCACTATGTCCGCTCCGGCCTCGATCACTTCCCTTATGTTCCCGAGATTTATCCCGCCGTCAGCTTCAATAAGCGGCTTCTTTCCATCTCCATCCATGCTGTCAAGAAGAGACCTCAGATCCCTTATTTTCGACAGCATCTCGGGGATGAATTTCTGACCCCCGAACCCCGGCTCCACAGTCATTATCACTATCACGTCTATAAGCTCCATCAGCTTTTCCTCGATCACGCCGATCGGGGTTGCGGGGTTAAGGGCAACCCCGGTCATAACCCCTCTCCACCTGATGGAAGAGAGAGCGCTGTAGAGAAGGTTGCAGGCCTCCATCTGGACTGTGACGATTTTGACGTGAGGAGAACCCGCGTCTATGAATTTTTCCGTGAATTTCTCGGGACTATCAATCATAAGGTGTATATCCATCTGGGGCGGCGACTCCATCCGGGCAATCGCCTCCACTATGGGTATTCCTATGCTTATGTTCGGAACGAAATGCCCGTCCATCACGTCCACGTGTATAAGATCGGCGCCCGCCTCGCAAACAGCGGTCACCTCATCTTCAAGGCGAAGATAGTCACACGAGAGTATTGAAGGAGCCAGGAGTTTTTTCATTTCATTTTCTCCGCAGAGTCCAAGTGGGATTTTTTTGTATTTTACCCGAACAACAGCAAAAACCCACGAACCCCTGCGTGGAATCCAAGGCTATTTCATGTTAAAAAGCGATACCGGGACGATAGCGGGGAAGAAACAATTTCTCGAAACCATGCGTGTGCCGGGAAACGAACCTGATGATCCTCTCGGCAGCCGTCATGCAGACGCCACTGTTTACGTTTTTACGGAATTAAGATGCCCGGGAAAGACATCCGTCTGACCCGGTGACAACAAAACTTAAACAGCGTAGGAGCGGAGAGGCCGTAATATTCCCCTCTCCCCCGCTATCGCTCGCAGTTGCAGCCGTGCGCAGGTTATCTTCTGACCGTGTGGATTTTCCACGAGACCGCCAGAGACAGGGCGGATACCACTAAAAGCAGGTTAAACAGCGAACTGAGGCCATTTTTTCCAGTGGTTCCTCCCGCGATCGCGCATCCATCATCACCATCATCCATCATCGGTTCCGACAACGGGGTCGGGTAAAAACCGGAACCTAACAGAAATGTTGTTGATTCACCAAGAAGAGTTACTTTTTCAACATAGCCGACTTTATCGGAAGAACCAGGTGTTTTCCCGGTTTCATTCACTTCGTCCCCTTCAAATCTTGGATCATCCCACGTATACTCGGCAAAACCATCTCCATCTACTGCTTCTAGAAGTTCATGAACGACCTCTAATCCGTTAGCATCTGTCATTCCATGCAGGTCAAGGCCCTCTCTTTGTGGATAGATTGCGTTGAAAACAGCTACCTCTTCGTGCTCATGTTCTGTGGTTACATCTGTAAATATATACAGGTATATACTACGCTCGTGCGCAATCCAATCTCCCTCCTCGTTTCTAAATCCGCTTAGGAGAATGAGAAGATCTTGAATATGCGTAGCCTCCTCAATATGAGCTTTCGCATGCATAACGAAATTTCTCAGAGCATCTCTGTTTTCCTCATTGTCAACACCGTTCATTACGGCACCGGCCAAGGTCGTGTTTTGATGATTCCCACCATGCGCAAAAGACGGAACAGCGATAAAACCGCTTACCAGAACCAGGACTGCAGTCAAGAAAAATCCCTTCATAAGTCTATCCCTCCTCAAGAATCCGTTGTTTTGTCAGAAAGTAATACCAACCGTTACGTCCTTATAATAACACATGATGTAAAGTTTCGCCTTCAAGTGCTCAATCAGGATTAATTCCCGGGAACCGGACAAGCCAGCCAGCTCAAAAACGGCTCAATTTGATTGACTTCATATAAAAAAGCGGATTATTGACAGAAAGACCAGAATAATTATATTACTTGGACTTTTGAGGTCGCTTAATGCCCCCTAAAAACTTCATATTCACCTCGGAATCCGTAACGGAAGGCCACCCGGACAAGATTGCGGATCAGATATCAGACGCCATACTCGACGCCATGATCGAGCAGGATCCCGATAGCAGGGTCGCGTGCGAGACACTGATCACAACAGGCCTCGTGGTGATTTCCGCCGAGATAACGACGAAAAGCCATGTCGACATACGGCAAGTAGCAAGAAACACGATAAAAGAGATCGGCTACACGGACAGCGCGATGGGATTTGACGCGGACACTTGCTCCATCATGTTGACGATTGACAAGCAGTCCCCTGATATAGCGCTTGGGGTCGACAAGAAAGGTGCCGAGGAGGAACAAGGTGCCGGGGACCAGGGACTCATGTTCGGCTACGCGTGCGATGAGACCGAAGAATTCATGCCCTCCCCCATACTCTACGCCCACAGGCTGGCAAAACGTCTTTCCGAGGTAAGAAAAGACGGCACCCTTCCCTTTTTAAGGCCCGACGGAAAAAGCCAGGTCACCTTCAGGTATGAAAACGGGGAGCCGGTGGGAGTAGACGCGGTAGTTATATCATCCCAGCACTCAAAGGAAGTCTCGCGCGATGACCTCATCGAGGGAATCAGGGAGAGCGTAATAAATCCCTGCATTGGAACACTTGTTTCCGAGAACACGAAAATTCATATAAATCCCACGGGCAACTTTGTAATCGGGGGCCCCATGGGAGACACGGGACTTACGGGAAGAAAAATCATAGTCGACACCTACGGTGGATGGTCACGACACGGCGGCGGGGCTTTTTCGGGAAAGGATCCTTCCAAGGTCGACAGAAGCGCGGCCTATATGGCAAGGTACGTGGCGAAAAACATAGTCGCGGCCTCTCTGGCCTCGCGCTGCGAGGTGCAGCTTGCCTACGCCATCGGAGTAGCGGAACCGGTTTCGGTAATGATCGACGCCTTCGGCACGGCCGCTGTGGCGGAAGAGAAAATCTCGGAAGCAGTGAGGGAGATTTTCGATCTTACCCCCGAGGGAATAATATCGCACCTCGGACTCAGAAGACCCATCTACAAGGAAACAGCTTCCTATGGCCATTTCGGGAGAAACGAAGAAACTTTCTCATGGGAGAAGACAGACAGGATAGCGGAACTTAAAAAAGCCCTGGAGAACGCCTGAGCCGAAGCGCGCTCGGAGCTTTTGACCGCGAAAAAGCAACGGAGGAACAAATGGATTACCACGTAAAGGACTTAAAACTTGCCCGCGAGGGAAAACTGAGAAGCGAATGGGCCGCCCAGGAAATGCCCGTTCTAAAGCAGATAGAGGAAAGATTCAAGAAGGAAAAACCGCTTAAGGGAGTAAGAGTCGCCGCGTGCCTTCACGTTACCACGGAAACCGGAAACCTGATGACCACACTTAAGTCCGGAGGAGCCAAAGTCTACCTCTGCGCTTCAAACCCCCTCAGCACTCAGGATGACGTTGCGGCCTACCTCGTAAAGAACCATAAGATCTCCGTTTTCGCCATAAAAGGGGAAAACACCAAAACCTATTACAAGCATATAAACGCAGTGCTGGCCGCCCGCCCGCACGTAACCATGGATGACGGGGCGGATCTGGTATCAACGCTCCACACGGACCGAAAAGACCTGATAGACGGCGTGATCGGGGGAACGGAAGAAACGACAACCGGAGTGATAAGACTCAAGAGCATGGCGGATGACGGAGTGCTTCAGTATCCGATAGTCGCCGTTAACAACGCGGATACCAAGCATCTTTTCGATAACCGCTACGGAACGGGACAGAGCACTCTTGACGGAATCATACGCGCCACCAACAGGCTTGTTTCCGGCACGACCTTCGTCGTCGCAGGGTACGGATGGTGCGGAAAAGGGCTTGCCATGAGAGCCAGGGGGCTTGGAGCGAACGTCATCGTAACCGAGGTCGAACCGCTTGCGGGACTCGAGGCCACGATGGACGGGTTCAGGGTAATGACGATGGAGAAGGCAGCGCCGCTTGGAGACTTCTTCTGCACCGTTACGGGCAACATACACGTCATAAGGAAAAAGCATTTTGAGAAAATGAAAGACGGGGCGATAGTGGCCAATTCAGGACACTTCAACGTGGAACTTGATCTCGACGCTCTTGGCGAGATAACGACCTCGAAAAGAGTCATAAGGGAGTACGTTGAGGAACATACCCTCAAGAACGGAAGAAGGATCAACGTTCTCGGCGGAGGAAGGCTCATAAATCTCGCCGCGGCCGAGGGACATCCTTCAAGCGTGATGGACATGAGCTTCGCGAACCAGGCGCTCTGCTGCGAGTACATGGTGAAAAGCGGAGGGACGCTTGCAAACGACGTTCACGACGTCCCTGAGAAAATAGACCGCCTGATATCCAGGATAAAGCTTAAAACCCTGGGAGTCACCATAGACACCCTGACGGCCGAACAGAAGAAATATCTGAGTTCCTGGCAGGTCGGAACATAAGATTAATGGATGAACACCTCGATTCGTTCCTTGTATATCTTACTGTGAACAGGGGCCTTTCGAAAAACACCATTCAGTCATATTCAAGGGACATATCTTCCCTTGTGGCCTTTTTAGACAAAAGGGGAATATCCGATCCCGCCGCCGTAAGCGAAGGCGAGATGGCCGCCTTTTTCGATCACCTGAGGAAAAAGAAGCTCTCCCCGAGAAGCGTGGCGAGAAACATAGTTTCCATAAAGCAGTTCTTCAGGTTCCTGCTCACAGAGAGCGTCATAACCGAGGATCCGCTCAGAAACACCGTCTCTCCCAAGCCCGCGAAAACCCTCCCCCACACCCTCTCGCTGGAAGAGGTCGAAAGGCTCCTGCAAGAGCCCGAGGAGGGCAAGTCCGCAGAAGCGCTCAGGGACCGCGCGATGCTCGAGGTTCTCTACGCCACCGGGGTCAGGGTATCTGAACTGATCTCCCTTGAGCTAAACCGCGTCAATCTTGACCACGGCTATGTCATCACACTCGGCAAGGGAAGCAAGGAGAGAATAGTCCCCATAGGCGACGCCGCAATCAGGAAAGTAAGGGACTATCTTTCCGACTCAAGACCCGGGCTTCTTCGCGAAAGGAGTTCTGAGTACCTGTTCGTTACCTCGAGAACCGGCTCCAAGATGAGCCGTCAGCGCTTCTGGCGCATGATAAAGGACTACGCGCTCTCAGCCGGCATCCACTCCCACATAACCCCCCACGTGCTTCGCCACTCCTTCGCCACGCACCTGCTTGAGCGGGGGGCCGACCTGCGGGCCATACAGGCCATGCTCGGTCACTCGGACATATCAACGACCCAGATATATACTTATGTTGAAAAGGAAAGGCTTAAACGCATACACGAAAAATCTCACCCAAGAGCGTAAACTATAAATATGAACTACCAATTTCTGATAATACTGGTCCCCGTAATCCTTTTTTCCCTTACCATACACGAGTACGCCCACGCGCTTGTGGCCTACAGGCTAGGAGACGACACGGCGAAAAGACAGGGAAGGCTCTCGCTTAACCCTCTCGTGCACCTTGATGTTCTGGGAACCCTGCTGCTTTTTATCGTGCATTTCGGATGGGCGAAACCGGTTCCCGTTGACCCGAGAAACTTCAGGAACCCGAAAAAAGACATGCTTATGGTCGCGCTTGCGGGCCCCGTATCCAATATTCTGACCGCGATTGCGGCTGCCGTGATCCTAAAGGTCATATTCGAGAATTCCGCGGCCATAACTCCGGGAAGCGGGGTCGACGTGGCCGCGCAGATGCTCGTCTGGTTCATGTACATAGGGATAGTGCTTGCCGTTTTCAATATGATCCCCGTTCCGCCGCTTGACGGCTCACGGGTGCTCTACGGACTGCTTCCCGACAGTCTCGCTTACAGGTACGCAAGATTTGAAACTTACGGAATATTCATTCTTTTCGCCTTTTTCCTGTTCGGCGGGAAGTTCCTGGGTTACTTCATACGCGTTCCTGTGGTTATCTTTATAGAAATGTGCAATTTCAGCCCGAGCGAACTCGGGATCATCATCCGGGCCATGAACCCGTAGTGATTGCCGATAGGAAAAAAGAAATGGAAGACGCGCAGCAGTCAGCCTACAGCGTACAGCTCGAGATATTCAACGGCCCCCTTGATCTGCTGCTCCACCTCATAAAAAAACACGAGGTGGACATTTACGACATACCCATCGCGCTCATAACCGAGCAGTACCTTGAATATCTTGACTTCCTGAAGGACGTGAACCTCGAGATCGTCGGGGATTACATGTCCATGGCGGCCGAACTGGGGTACATAAAATCGCGCATGCTTCTTCCCAGGATAAAGGAAGAAGGCGAAGAAGAGGAGCAGGACCCGAGAGAGGAGCTCGTAAGACGTCTGCTTGAGTATGAGAAGTACAGAAGCGCGGCTGCGGAGCTCGGAGGGATGGAAATTCTCGGGAAAGACGTCTTCCTGGCGGGTTACGACCGCAGGGAAATGTTCGGAGAGCCGGCGGAAGAGACGGAATTCGTGAAATTCGACCTCTGGTCCCTGGTGGACGCCTTCTCCAATATGTGCGAGGACACAAAGAAGGCTGAGACCGAGGAAATATCCCTTACCCCGCAGACTTACACCGTTGATGAAAGAAAAAACCAGGTAATTGAAATAATGAGAAAGCAAAAAGAGGTTCTCTTCGGGGATCTCTTCGAAGGGGATAAAAACCGCATGAACCTCGTGGTAACCTTTCTCTCGATACTGGAGCTGCTGAAAGACGGCGTACTGGATATTTTTCAGCCGACTTTCGAAGAACCTATAAAGATAATTCTGAGGGAGGAAAATGGACGATAGAAGTTCTCTTGAAAATATAATAGAATGCTTGATATTCGTTTCGAAACACCCACTAACCATTCAGGAAATTTCCGGATTTCTGAAAGACGTCGAGAAAAAAGAGATAACCGACGCCCTGGATGAACTACAGAAGCGCTGGGAGGAGATGGGACGAAGTTTCGTCCTAAGCAACGTCGCCGAAGGATATCAGTTCAGAACCCGTCCCGAGTACTCACAATACATAGTCGAGTTTAACAAGGAAATAAAGAAGTTCAGGCTTTCAAAGGCCGCACTTGAAGTGCTTGCCATAATGGCTTACGAGCAGCCTGTTACAAAAGTCGAAGTTGAAAAGATAAGAGGGGTGGACTGCTCAAGCAGCGTGAGCATGCTCCTTGAGAGAAGGTTCATAGAGATCGCGGGAAGAAAGGAAGTTCCGGGAAAACCTTTTCTCTACAAAACCACTGATCTTTTTCTCGAGACATTCGGACTAAAAAACCTGAAAGACCTTCCTACGGTAAAGGAGATCGAGAAGATTAAAGAGGATTTTAAGGAACCGGAGGAATGACAGGCCCTCTCGCCCCGGTTGGAACTGCCTAGTAAAGGGGTATCGGGCATCTCTTGCCTATCTCCCGTTGTAAGTCAAAGACGCCACTGCATAACTGCCTGAATTTCAGACAGTCAATCTACGGACGTATTGATTATCTGGCTGCCCGCACTTGGAGCTTGACGCCTTCATGTTCTTTTAAAGATGCGAACAAAGAGGAAATATTCTTAAGACTCGGGTTTCCTCTCGGACTGAGCATGCGCATCAGGCTCTTCGGGTTTTTTTGCGTAAGAATCCCAAGCTCCTGAAAACCGACTGTCGCGTTAACATAGTCTCGCAGCAATACTTTCGCCACGTCGATTTCATCATTGAGTACGCACTCAATCGCTTCGGTCAGAAGTCCGATGCGGAACTCGGGGTCTCTCATCGCACGCTCCTTTACTATCTCCCTGAAACTACGGGTTAATGCCACTGATAACTTCCTCCTATCTGGTTTTTTTGAGTTTCAGATGAATTCTTAGGATTTTGAACTTTTATTTCCTGTTTTTGTAATTCCTCCAGCGTTTCTTTGCACTGTCTATATCTTTCTGCTGACGTTTTTTTGTGCCACCACCCAAAAGAATAATCAAATCATCTCCATCCCTTCCGAAATAAACCCTGTAACCGGGTCCAAAATCTATAATGCGTTCTCTTACTCCACTTCCCACCGGTTTAACATTTGAGAAATTCCCCTCTTCCATTCGAGTCAAAGCCGTTCCAACTTTCAGCGCATGACCGAAACTGAGAGAATTAAACCATTGCTCAAACGGTTTTGTCCCATCTTCCTGTTCGTATGCTCGCACCTCCATGACATCTTAGTAACCTATATAATACTATCTGTCAACCTGACGAAAAAGTTGATTTCATCTGACTAAGGTAGTTAAGCACTTCTTTTTCCTTCTCCCGCATCATCTCCCTTTCCTTTTTCTTCTTGTGGTCAAATCCAAGCAGGTGCAGGACCGCATGGACTATAAGCAGACGCAGTTCTTCTTCAATCATGATCTCAAGCCTCCGGGAGTGACGCAGGGCCGTCTGGTAAGATATCACTATATCACCCAGAAGATCGGGGTTTACATCGCTTTTCTGCGGAAAGCAGAGAACATCCGTAGTCGCATCAATCTGCCTATAACGCCGGTTAAGTTCCCGCATGTCAACGTCGCTTATAAGCGAGACGCAGAGCTCGCTTCGGGCGGAGAGATCAAGATACGCAAGTATTCTTTCAACCAGGCGCACCAGTTCTTCCCTCCCCGGTCCGTCAATGAATTCCTCCCTGTCCACTATGGATATTTCCATTCTTCCCTCTCCTTACAGGGCGGCGCCTGTCCCACTTAGGCGAAAGAAAACCAGGGAAGTGTAATATGTACAGGGAAAGACGAATATCAGGCTGTCGAACCTGTCAAGCACCCCGCCGTGTCCGGGAATCAAGGAGCCGGAATCCTTTACCCCCGCCCCTCTTTTTATGGTGGATTCGAAAAGATCGCCGGCAACTGCGGCCCCGGCTATTATTACCGCGTAAAGGACTACCCAGGGGGCAGGAAGAGGGCTGCTGAAGACAATATTCACCACGAAGGCGCTTACGACCGAAACAAAGAATCCCCCGATGAGCCCCACCACGGTCTTGCCTGAACTTATGTGACGGGCAAGCTTCTTCTTCCCGAAAGCTTTTCCGAAGGAATACGCCCCGGCGTCGTTAAGGAAAGTGCAGGAAACCGCAAGCACGACGAGGAAAAAGCCGATGTCTTCGGGGCCTTGGCCAAACGAACCGTAATTCAAAGCGCCCTCGCCACCCGGGATATTTCTAAGCAGCACCCCGTGGGCAAGCATCCAGCCGAAATATATAAGGGGCAGAAGGGTCATGCCGAGGTCTCGCAGGCAGTCGCTGAAATCCTTTTTGCGAAATTCGAGTATTATGGAAAGAAATATCAAAAAGGTGAAGAAAAGACTCATGAGCATGAAGTCAAGAAACGCGCTTATGATCAGAAGCAGGGAAATGGCCGTGATATAAATCTTTCTCGTCTTCCGTATATCGGGGCCCGCAAGCTCAAAGAACTCAACGGAGCAAAGAGCCGCAATCAGACACATCAAAGCGAGATAGTAAACTCCCCCGTGGTAGAATATGAGGAGAAGTATCGGTACGGCCACAACGGCAGTAACGATTCTTGCGATCAGGTTTCTGCTTTCTGTCATACTGCGTCACACTTACTTGGAATCGCATAAAAATTAAACGATAAAGGAATCAATGCAAATAACGCCGCTTTACACGGACACCGCCCGCCCGATGAAAATTCTCGTGCTCGCCTCGGGCAGAGGAACGAATTTCGAGAAAATACACTCAAGGCAGATGGAACTTGAGCAAAACGGCCAAATAAACTACGGAACCATAGAGCATGTCTTCTCAAACGACCCCGAGGCCCCTGTTCTCGCAAAGGCAAAAGCGCTAAAGATCGAAACTTCTTCCATAAGTTCCGAGAAGTTCTTCGCGGATATTGGGAAGCCCCCTTCGGATGAAGGCGGACGGATTCTTTACGATTCGGCAGTGATTTCTCTTATTGAAGAGGCTCTTGAGCCAGATCTCGTGGTGCTGGCCGGATACAGGAGAAGGCTCAGCCGCCTGTTTGTCGAAAGATTCCCAAACAGGATCGTAAATCTCTACCCCGGGGACACAACCAAGGATTACCTCGTAAGAGGAAAAAGCGCATGCGTCCAGGCATTAGAAAACGGCGAAAGAACCATAAGATGCACCGTCTATCTCGAGAACGACCCCGAAACAAGGTTCGGAACAGTGGTCGCCCAGTCAGTCGACATATCCCTTGAGGGTTTCGGTATCGGTGACGGTGCGGCAATGGAAGAAAAAATAAGAGAACAGGGAGAATGGAGGCTTTTTCCCTTCGTGGTCCACGATCTGATCGCAAACGGGAGAGTCGCGATTGACGGGGAAAACAATATCTACGTTGACGGTCGAGAGACAGGGAAAAGCGGGTTTTCGCTTTCGCCCTGAGATTACGTGCTTCCGTCCCTCAGTTTCTTAAGAAGCTCGACGTCCTTTGACACCTCGGGAGGAGGCATTTCCACTATCATGTCAAGATCCTCGAAAAACGGGTTCCCCACCATAGAACTGAAGCAGTCAATCCCTATCTTTCCCTCCCCTACATGTTCGTGGCGGTCCTTGCTTGAATTGAATTCGGCCTTGGAATCGTTCGCGTGAACGAGTTTCACCGTTCCAGGGACAAACGCGGCGCCGATGCTCTCTACCAGTTCCTCTACGCCCTCGCGGGTCCTTATATCATATCCGGAGGCAAACATATGCGCGGTATCTATGCAAACCCCGAGATCGTCATACGCAACGCGCTTAAGTATTAGGGAAATCTCCTCGAAGCTAGCGCCTATGGTGTCCCCTTGTCCCGCCGTGTTCTCAAGCAGAAGCTTCGTCGTGCCGCTGTAGTCCCCGAGAATTCTCAAAACCGAGTCGACCACGTTGTCTATCGCCTCTTCTCTCTCAAGCCCCTTTGCGCTTCCTATGTGGGTCATTATGTATTTCACCCCCAGGGTGCTTGATCTTTCAAGCTCCTCTCTTACCAGAGCCACGCTTTTTTCTCTCAGGTCCTCTTTTCCTGAAGCCAGGTTTATGAAATAAGGAGTGTGAACGTAGTAATCACTTATACCGGCCTCGGAACAGTTAAGAAAAAATGCTTCGAGCAGGCGGTCTTCAAGCTCCGGGGGTTTGCCGCCTCTTGGCGAACGGGTGAACATCTGAAAACATTCGCATCCAAGCTGCCTAGCCCTAAGCGGGGCGTTCTCAATCCCGCCGGCTATTGAAACATGCGCTCCGAATTTCATCGCGTTTTATCCCCGTTTGACAAATTCACCCCGTAAATATAACTTGAATGCAGGTTTATAAGGAGTGGTGGATTGACCCCTACAAAAGCTTTTGTAACCAAGGGTGTAGGCAAGCACAAGGAAAAGCTCTCAAGCTTTGAGCTTGCCTTGAGGAATGCGCGGATCGCGGAGTTCAATCTGGTCAAGGTTTCAAGCATATTTCCCCCGGGCTGTCACCTCGTAAGCAGAAAGCAGGGACTCACCATGCTCTCCCCCGGGCAGATAGCTTTTGTGGTAATGAGCGAGAATTCCACAAACGAGCCCAGCAGGCTCATCGCCGCATCCACCGGCCTTGCGATCCCGAAGGATAAAACGCGCCACGGGTACATCTCTGAGCACCACAGCTACGGGCAGAAGGAAACCCTCGCGGGAGAGTACGCCGAAGATCTTGCCGCCTACATGCTAGCTACCACCCTTAACGCTCCCTTTGATCCCGATAAAAGTTACGACGAGCAGAAAGACATATGGGAGATAAGCGGGCACAAGGTAAAAAGCAGAAACGTAACGCAGACTGCAGTAGGAGATAAAAACGGACTCTGGACAACGGTTCTTACCGCGGTGGTTTTCTGTTCGTATGAGGCAAAGTCGCTCGGCTAACCCCCACTCCCCACAGGAAGCAAAACGGAAGAGTTTTGTGGGATCGGATCCTGGATTTTATTCGAATCGACTGTGTCCCGATATCTTTTACAGAATTGAAATTGCCTGTCTACAAGATTTCTTGAAGGCAACTTACAGTGCAGACAGTGTAACCAGTTTTCGACATTTCCAACTCCAATAATACAATTTTCGACATAAATCCTTGATTTTCGACATTGCGAAGGATAAAATATGGAAACTCGACATAATTGGAGTTTATACAGCATATTTCGACAACAATAAAGGATTCTCGAACAATGCAAATACAGGACGCAACACCGGATTTCTTTCAGGGCACTCCCCTGCCACAGGGTGC